>NZ_JAMZEL010000002.1:0-800519 GCF_024158025.1 Runella salmonicolor | reverse complement strand
GAATCCTTCAACGCCAAAATCAAAGCGTTCAGAAGTCAGTTCAGAGGGGTAAGAAACGTAGAATTCTTCCTGTATCGGCTAACTCAGATATATGCTTAATCTAAGTTACTCCACAACTTTTGGTTTTGATCCAAAGTCAAGCCGCAAGCTTGGCTTTTTTATTTTCTGCCTTACAAGGAGAGGGTCGGGGACGGTCGGCCGCTGCCGTTCGAATCCCTCAACTCCCACACAGAAAAGTCAAGCCGCAAGCTTGGCTTTTTTATTTTCTGCCTTACAAGCAGAGGGTCGGTGCGGCGACGCATACCATGCCACCACGCTTTGGATATTTCAACAATAAAAAGGCCAAGCAATTTGCTTGGCCTTTTTATTGTTGAAATATTTTAATTGACAGTGACTTTAACAGAAAAACAGTTTTCCGCTTTCTATCAGCCCATACAAAATCATTAAGCTAAACAAATGTCTTAATGTTTTGTGTGCCCTTCACTTACATGCGACTCAAACCTTGGTGTGTTACATTCTAAAACTGGCGTAGGATTTTAACACATTACACACAATTGCTGATACAAACCAAAGATTGCTTCAATTAATAACGATTATTGCTCCAGACCTTGCGGCACAATTAACCGATCCCCGTACTTTTCCCGTTTTAGAGATAGTGACTTAGGGTCAAATGTGATGGTAAAACTTTTAACGGGGTCTTTGACCAGACAAGTGATAAACCAAGACGGATCTTGTTTGATTTCATTCACGTCTCGCTTATTGCCTTTCATCGAAGAGGAGCCGTTTCTGTTGTTTGAAGCCATAGGTGCATTTATATAATTAGTACTATATTATACCTAACGCTCGTATGACAATAAACGTGCTATCTTATTGATTATCTTTAGTAAATACTTTTGAAGTAAGGTTGCAGGGTTGTACTTCAAACTGAAAAAAGTGATAAAAAGAGCCTTTGTTCTCTCAAAACGGCATTTAAAAAGGTATTTTGGTTTGTTGCATTCAATTTCTTTTTAGTAACTTTTTAACGAAACTGTTCATATTCTGCGTCGATTTATTGCTGGCCTAGGATAATAGGGGTGCGGCCATCCGTGATGATTACTTTATTTTGGGTATTCCGAATGGCCTCAATCCATTGTTCTTGCAATACCCTTGGTTCCAGACCGCTTGCTTTTACGCGGTTGGCTTCGGCCTCAATTTTGGCTTTTTCCAAGTTCATGCGCGCTACTTCCAATTCGTTTTTTACCTGTTCGGCTTGTTGTTTTGCGTTGTTTCGGCGTTCGATGGCTTCGGCCATCGAGGTGGGGGGTTTGAGGCCGCTGGTCAGGGAAGTAAGGGTAAAAAATTTCCCCTCAAAATCTTTTTTTAAGCGTATTTCAACCGACTGTTCAAAATGATTCAGGTTGTTCATTAAGCTATCGGTGCTAAAATTGCGGGCTTCTTCGCGATAGGCATTGACCACCAGCGCATTCAGAACGGCCCCTTCAATGTTGTCCATAATAGTATTTTCATCATCAATTCCTACGTGTTTGTAGTTGAAGATAATATCGGCGCCTTTGGTTCGTATCGCCTGATAGGTAAGAGAAGGGTCGACGGTGAAAACGCCCGCATCTTTGGCGGTAATGACCACTTCTGCGGGGTCTGCTTTTTGTTCAAACATAGGAACTTGATAGAGTTCTGTTCCAGGGCCGAGTAGCCCCTGTGAGCCGGTCACGACCGTGAAATCGCCACGACCTTCGCGTCCGTAATTTTTCATAAGTACCCCTTCATAATTGGGCTGTACACGGGTACAACCCGCCAGAACCACGATAAACAAGAATGGATAGATTAGTTTGTTTTTCATTTTTTAAAATAGTTTGAGTAAGGGAAAAGGATTAAAAGGATGATATGAAGCAAGCCTGTGGCCCAGCCCGCAAAAGGGTAAGGGCCTCTGAATACCCAAAAATGGAACCAAAAAAGCAGGACATTGACCAAAAGGAAAATCAATGTGCGAAAAAGGGTGTTTTTCATAGAAAGAAGGGTTGTTAGGGAAATAGTATAACTAAAATAGGCAAAACTAGTATCCGTTTGTAAGGTCGATTCAGTTTATTATTATTCGGTTAAATTCTTTTGATAATATTCACTTCTCTGTAGGATTATTGCCAATGGGCAATAGAGGTTTTGGATACAAAAGATAATTTTTGCTACTGCGGCGTTGGACGTAGATTTTATAATTTGTAGTAATTGATTTGTAAGAGGTTGAAAATGAGGTTTTTGTTTTTGTTTTATGTTGATTGATATGATATATCATGGATATTTTTGTCTATTCTTCGTCGTCTGGGCTATCTTTGCACCTCTAAAAAAGTTATCCTACCTATGTGGAATAAAATTGCGGCAGGCATCATTCGTTTTCGGTTTGCGTGGATTGTATTGATCTTTGTAACAGTAGCATATATGGGTTATGAAGGAAGTAAAATCGAACTTTCTTATCAAATGGCCCGTATTTTACCCCCTAATGACCCCATCGAAAAAGAATATCAGGAGTTTAGGAAGGTGTTTGGGGAAGATGGCGCTATCATGGTGATAGGCTGGCAGGACCCCAACTTGTTTGAACTCACTAAGTTTCGGAACTGGTACGGGCTTGCAGAGCGTATCAAGGCTATGAAAGGTATCAAGAATGTGCTTTCGCTTGGTCATTTATACAAAGTGGAACGAAATGACAGCCTGAGTAAATTTGAATTTAAACCGCTCTTTACGCAACTGCCGTCTACTCAAGCGGAGATGGACAGCCTGAAAAATCAGGTCAAAAAACTTCCTTTTTACGAAGGATTGGCCATCAATTCCAAAACCAATTCGACGCTTATTGTTATTACTTTTAATGACAAAGACCTAAACTCTTCGCGGCGGATTACGATTGTGGAAGAAATCAAAGCCATGGCCGATGAGTTTTCGATAAAAAACAAAACTGACCTTCATTATTCAGGAATGCCGTTTATTCGGACGGTCATCATGAAAAAAATATCGGGTGAGCTCAAGCTTTTTATGGCCTTAGCGGTATTGGTGACGGCATTTATCCTTTGGCTGTTTTTTAGGTCGCTTCGGCTTACGCTCTTGTCGATTGGCGTGGTATTGATGGGGGTGATTTTCTCCGTTGGTTTGCTTCAGTTGTTTGGGTATAAAATTACGGCATTGACGGGCCTTATCCCGCCGCTCTTGATTGTAATTGGAGTGCCCAACTGTGTTTTTCTGTTGAATAAATACCAGCTGGAACTCAAAACGCACGGCAACAAAGACGAAGCGATTAAGGAGATGATTTGCCAGATTGGACTTTCTATTTTTCTGGCCAACATTACGACCGCCATTGGTTTTGGGGTGTTTTATTTTACCAACAGTGCGTTGCTGGTTGAGTTTGGCATCGTGGCTTCCATTTGTGTGATGGTTACATATGTACTTTGTTTGGTGCTTTTGCCGATCACGTTGCATTATATGAATCTACCCAAAGCGCGGCATTTGAAGCATTTGGAAGGAAAATGGGCCAAAGGCTTCCTGACCAAAGTTGATTATCTAGTACACAATCACCGTCGGGCTATTTATGGCGCCATGGTGGTGGTGATTCTGGTCTCGGCGTATGGGATGACCAAAATTAAAGCCGTGGGGTACATCGTGGATGACCTTCCGCAAAATGACCCCGTTTACGTGGACCTTCGTTTTTTTGAGTCTAACTTCAACGGAGTTTTGCCTTTTGAAGTAATGATTGATACCAAACAGCCCAACGGAGTGTTTGGCAATCAGGCACAGGTGTTGTACAAAATCAAGGCATTACAAAACGAAATGGCTGATTTTAAAGAGTTTTCTAAGCCTGTTTCGGTGGTTGAGGCTTCGCGGTTTTTGTATCAGGCGTATCGGGGAGGCGAAGCCAAATATTACGTGTTGCCGGGGGCATTAGAGTTATCAAAATTGACTGATTATGTACAAGGAGACAACCGCGGCGTAAAACAATTAAACTCATTTATGAACGAAGACCGCAGTATTACGCGGGTGAGTTTTCAAATGGCGGACGTAGGCTCGGAGCGAATCAAAGACCTAATCAATCAAATACGGCCCAAAGTTGACTCTATCTTTAACCCGTCGCAGTATAAAGTCAGCCTGACGGGGCACAGTCTTGTGTTTTTGAAAAGCAACGATTATTTGTTGGGCAATTTGTACGAAAGTCTGTTGATTGCCATCGTTTTGATTGCCATTGTTGGGATGGTACTTTTCCGTTCGATTCCCATTATTTTGTTGTCCAAACTTCCGTGTCTTATTCCTTTGGCCTTAACGGCGGGGATTATGGGGTATTTTAATATCCATTTTAAGCCGACTACGATTCTGGTTTTCAGTATTACTTTTGGTATTGCTTCCGACGGTACGGTTTATTTCTTAACGCGTTATCGTCAGGAACTCTACCAACGCGGACGCACGGCTTCTGAAGCAGTAACGCAGGCTATTTTCGGAACAGGATTGAGCATGATTTATACGGCAATCATTCTATTCTGCGGCTTTTCTATTTTTGCCGCTTCGAGTTTTGGGGGTACGGCGGCCATGGGTGTGATGGTGTCAATCACTTTACTGGTGGCCATGTGTACAAACTTGATTCTGCTTCCAGCATTGTTGTTGTCAATTGCCAAAAGGCAGAAAGAGCGCCCGTCGTAGCAGTACTTTTAAGCATTCATCACCGAAAGGCGTATGAAAACCCCGACAATTCAGGACAATACGGTCTACAGAATTGTCGGGGTTTTTATTACTTCACATTCGTCAGTTTTCTTGGGATGGTAAAGACTTCGGTCTGGCGTCCGTCCAAATACCGGAAACCATCGGCGGTGTAGTAGCCGTCTTCTTCGAGCATGATTCGGATGATTTTCTTCCATTCGGCAATTTCCACGGCAGCGTTGAGTTCAATGGAGTAACCCGTATTGGGAAACAAAGGATAATCGCCCGGGCCAGGAACGCCTTTCTGCTGGTCCCACATGCCAATCGTAGGCCCAGCCGCGTGGCCGTGCACGCCGATGGGGTGAGAATAGATACTTGCCGTAATTCCTTCTTTTTTTGCTTGTTCGAGCGCCCCCAGCAGCATTTGATTGCCCGTTACGCCTGCCTTAAAACGTTCGGTCAAAAGGTCTTGCAGGCGATTTCCCTGCGCAAATGCCTTTTTGATAAATTCTGGTACTTCCGATTCACCCGGCCGTAGAATGTAAGCGTGTTGTTGTTGATCGGTATTGAGTCGCAAATACGTAATGCCAAAATCACAGTGAATCAAATCGCCGGGCATAATGACCTGCTTATCAGGGCGCTTGGAAAATGTACGCAAATGGTCAAAATTGGCGGGGTCGTGGCGCTGAATGTCGACCGTAGGATGAAACCACGTTTCAAGCCCCAAATCAGTTACTTTTTGACGCATCCACCACACCACATCGTCGGTGGTAGTAATGCCCGGATGAATGACTTTTTCGGAAAAAGCTTCCTGAATAATTTCGTGTGAAATACGGCAAATCAAGGGGTAAAGGGCGGCTTCTTTTTCGGAGCGAGTTTCGAGCCAAGCCACCGCCAAACGGTCGGCAGATACGATTTTAGCTTTTTGTTTTTCTGATAAATTCGCCATCAATTCCTTCTGTTCGGTATAAGTTAAACCGTCGGCGTGTCCGTAATCTTTGGAATAATTGAGGGCGATTTTTTTGGGATTGCGCTCTTCAATCACTTTGCCTAATGCCAACCATTGATTAGGCTGCACGTTGATGTCCCATTCGCCTTTGAGCAGGTTGCCTACGTCGTAGCGAGCAATGGCCAGTTTTTCCAGTGGTTTATCTCCCCCCGCATCAAAAAATACCATGATGGTACGGCGGCGAGCCGACAGCCACGTGCTCGGCAGCATGGTTTTCATGACGGGGTCTTCGTTGTATTCGCGCGAGATGATAACCCACATATCTATCCCTTCGCGCCGCATGAGTTTGGGTAGGAGGTTGGTAAGTCGGTCTTCCAAAATCTCATCAATCACGCGGGCGCGTTCGCGCTCAGGTAGGATTGGATATTGGGCATAAAGTGTCGTGGAAGTGAAAAGGGTTAAGAAGAGATAGTATAATGATTTTCTCATTTGTTGATTGTTTGTTTGAATCGTGCCAAGCAAAGATAAAGCCTTTATTTGGCTTGTTGAAAGCCTATTATTACTTTTGTGAGCGAACTACAGCCCATTTCGGGGTTATAAATTACCGGATGCCCATCACTTATACGACTGCACAATCGGACGAAGACCTCCGCCAAATAATGGCCCTTCAGCGCCAAAATTTATATAAAAACACCCCCGCTACTTACCAGCAGGACCAAGGGTTTACGACCGTTGAGCATTCATTTGAGGTGCTGAAGCAAATGAATGATGCACTTCCCCAAATCATTGCCAAAGACGGTGACACTTTAGTGGGTTATGCCTTGGTCATGCCGCGCACGATGGGGCAGTTGGTGCCAGAATTGGTGCCGATGTTTGACATTGTGGCCGAGCTGGAATGGCAGGGCAAGCGCATTGGCGATTATCGTTTTTACGTTATGGGTCAGATTTGTATTGCCGAATCGCACCGTGGGCAAGGGATTTTTGATGGTTTATATACCGCCCACAAAGAGCATTTTTCTCCTGATTTTGAACTCTGCGTTACGGAAGTAGCCTTGCGGAACACGCGTTCACAGCGGGCGCATGAACGCGTAGGATTCCGCACGATTTATACCTACGAAGACTACACCGACGTATGGAACGTAGTGGTGTGGGATTGGAGTTAAGCTTTCATGGCCTCACGCAACATCGCCACGCTTTTACGAACGCCCGTTTCGGGGGCTTCTTTTCCTTCAAATTCTAGCGCAATGTACCCTTTGTAGTTGGCTTGGCGTAGGATGTTGATGATGCGTTTGTAATCCAAATCCAGAGAATACCATTCGCCACCGCCGTAGTAGGTCTTGGCTTGTACAAAGTTGGCCACGGGCGCTACTTTTTCGAGTTTGGTGTAAGGGTCTTCCAGAAAATTTCCAGTATCCAATAGTACGCCCAACCACGGCGAATCAATGGCTTTGCGGATGCGAAGGAGGCCTTCGGGCGTGGAAGTAAGGCCCCAGTGATTTTCCAAGGCAAGCATTACGCCACATTCAGCGGCTTTAGCGAGGCATTTTTCGATGCTGTCGATACACCATTTGAAGCCGTCGTCTTCAGTATAGCCGGGCAAGATAGGCTCCACGCCGCGTTTGGCCATGAGTTCGTCAAATGATTTTATTGTATTCCAGCGTCCCGAGTTGAGCCGAATGCTCGGAATCCCCATTTTGTAGGCCAGCTCGATGCAGTGCAGGGTGTGGTCGATGTTTTTCTGGCGCTCGGCCGCATCGGGCGACACAAAACTTTGATGGATGGAAAGACAAATCAAATCTACCCCGTTGACAAACGCGTGTCGTTTGAGTTTTTGAAGATAGGCGTTGTCTTCGTTGTCCATTTGGCGGTGCAAAATATCCACACCTTCAATCTCCATCCGGGCGGCTTCGTCAATGACCGTTTCGATGGCAACTTTGGGGGTTTTGAAATGCCAATACGAGTAGGTCGAAAGGCCGAGCTTAAACGGATTAAGGTCTTTTGGGGAGGTTAAAAGCGGGCTTTCGGGAGAAGCTAAAGCCGCACTTCCGAGAGTGGCTTGTTGAAAAAAATGGCGACGGTTCATGGATAAAAAGGGGTTAAATAGTGCCTCAATATAAGGAATTATCCATAAAATATTGGGACCTAATGTTGAATATAAAATTGAACTTTATCGGTAAATACGGCCCAAATCGTCGGTATTCTTTGTCTTTTCATCGCTTTTGCCAAAAGCATCGCTAAACTTTCTGCTATTTTATCTGTCTAACGGGCAAACCCAACACAGCACACCATGCAATACATTCGCTTTACTATCGTTTCGTTGTTTTTTTTAGTCACTGGCCAACTGCTTGCTCAGCAAGTAGAAGTGAAGGGCCGTGTGGCTGACCAAGGAGACAAATCCCCCTTGATCGGGGCCAATATTCTGCTCATAAATGCCGCTGATTCTACCCTTCGGTTTGGCGTCGTGGCCGATACGGCTGGGGCATTTACCATAAAATCGGTGCCGCTGGCAACCTACCGCTTATTCATCAGTTTTGTGGGTTATACTGCCTACGACCAACGCTTGAATCTGCGGCGTACTGCTCCCGATTTGGGAATTATTTCATTAAAACCTGATGCCCAGCTTCTGAAAGATGTGGTGGTCAAAGGAGTAGCCGAACGGGTGGCCCAAAAAGGAGATACGACGGTCTATAACGCCAGTGCTTTCAAAACAAACCGCGACGCCACTGCGCAGGATTTGATTGAAAAAATGCCCAACATTACCATCGAAAACGGACAGGTAAAAGCACAGGGAGAAAATGTTCAGAAGGTGACGGTCGACGGGCGCGAGTTTTTTGGCGATGATGCCACGCTGGCCCTGAAAAATTTACCCGCCGAAGTGGTTGATAAGATTCAAGTGTTTGACCGCCTCAGCGACCAGTCGCAATTCACGGGTTTTGATGATGGTCAAACCGTAAAAACCATCAACGTCGTCACTCGTTCAGATCGTAACAATGGGCAGTTTGGGAAAATATACGCTGGCTACGGCACCGACGACCGCTACATGGTGGGAGGAAGTACCAATTATTTTAAGAAAGATACCCGTATTTCTGTCATTGGAATGTCTAATAACGTCAATCAGCAGAATTTTGCGAGTGAAGATTTATTAGGTGTTTTGGGAGGTTCAGGTGGTGGCGGTGCACCAGGTGGAGGCAATCGTGGCGGCGGTGGCAATCGAGGTGGTGGCGGAAACAATGGCGGCGGAGGTAACTTTGGCGGTGGAAATTCAGCTGGCAATTTCCTGTCGGGGCAGCAAGGAGGTATCAATAAAACAAATGCCATTGGACTGAACTACTCCGACAATTGGGGTAAAAAGTGGAAAGTGTCGGGTAGTTATTTCTTCAACGATGCGAGCAATAATAACCTGAGTCAATTGGCAAGAACTTTCTTCTCGACAGAAGGGCCCGGGCAGTTGTACAACGAAGATTATTTTTCGTCTAACAATAACAAAAACCATCGTTTAAACGCCCGCTTGGAATACACCATCAATTCCAAAAACTCGCTCATCATCACGCCCCGAATCAGCTTTCAGGGCAATACCGCTTACAGCAGTCTGTTAGGAGCCAACAGCATCAACGCGCTGCGTATCAGTCAAACCCAAACCGAGAAAGAATCAAAAAACAATGGATATAATTTCGGAAATAGTATTTTGTGGCGGCACCGCTTTGGTAAAATAGGGCGTACGCTGACGGTAGGACTAACGACATCGGCCAATGACCGGAGTGGCGAATCGCTTTTGAATTCGGTAGTAAATTATTATACCCGCAAAACCTCCGATTCATTGCAGATAACCGACCAGCGCACCGATACCAAATCAGATGGCTACACGATTTCGAGCAACATTTCATTGACCGAAAACGTCGGTCGGGGCGGACAGTTGCAGCTTAATTATACACCTTCCTTCACCAAAAACTATTCAGACCGCAAAACCTATAATTATAACCAAAGCACGAGCGAATACAGTACGCCCGATTTGCGGTTGTCGAACGAATTTGACAATACCTACATCACCAATCGAATTGGAGGAAGTTACCGGTTGCGCATCAAAAAAACGATGGTTACGGCAGAAGTAAACTACCAAAATGCGCAATTGAGCGGCAAACAGAATTATCCGCTGGAATTTTCAATCAACCGATCGTTTAATAACATCTTGCCTTCGGCAATGATTAACTACCGAGGCGCAGATGGAAAGAGCTTTCGGTTCAATTACCGTACGGGCACCAATGCGCCATCTATCAGTCAATTACAAAACGTAGTGGATAACTCAAATCCGCTATTTTTAAGAACGGGTAATCCCAACTTAAAGCAGGAATACAACCACAATACGTCGCTTCGTTATGGGGTCACCAATCCCAAAACGGCCCGCAGCTTCTTTATTAATTTGAATGGCTCATTTACGCAGAACAACATCAGTACGGCAACGTACATTGCGGCGCGTGATACGGTGGTGGGAGGATTCCCGCTCAACCGTGGCTCACAGTTTACGCAGCCAGTCAACGTCAATGGAAACTGGAACGTTCGTTCGTTTATCACGTACGGATTGCCCGTGACTTCGCTCAAAAGCAACCTGAACTTTAACATCGGAACGGGATATACCCGCACCATTGGATTGATTAACAACATCCAAAATACATCCAATACACACTCCATCAACGGAGGTCTGGTGCTGAGTAGCAACATCAGCGAGCAGCTTGATTTTACGGTGTCGGTCAATGGAAATTACAACACCGTTAGCAATTCGTTACAGCCTTCTTTGGATGGTACGTATTATTATCAAAACAGCAATTTTAAGTTAAACTGGCTGACCAAAGCAGGATTTTTTGTCAATACCAACCTTAATCATACGTTTTATACGGGTTTGGGGCAGGATTTTAACCTCAATTTTACCCTTTGGAACGCGGCCGTCGGCTATAAATTCCTGAAAAAGCAGGCGGGAGAATTGAAATTGAGCACCTTTGATGTCTTGGGTCAAAACAACAGCATCAGTCGAACCGTTACCGAAACCTACATTGAAGACCTGCAAACCCGGGTATTGCAGCGGTACTACATGCTGACCTTCACGTATACACTCCGTAATTTTAGATAATTAATTGTTAACGTAACCGCTCAGGTACGCAGACCGCACAGTAATTTTTTACTAACTATGTGCGCTTGTATCCGTGCGGTTACTACTTTTACGTTTATGAAAAAAATTCTTATTACAGGTTCTAACGGACTGCTGGGCCAGAAACTGGTCGAACTTCTTTTAAAACAGCCTCACATTCAATGTATTGCCACCGCTCGGGGCGCCAACCGTTTGCCATTTACGGAAGGGTATGAGTATTATTCCATGGATATTACCAAGCGGGACGAAGTGGAAGACATCATCGGAAAGACCAAGCCTGATGTCGTAATTCACGGAGCGGCCATGACCAACGTGGATCAGTGCGAATCGGAAAAAGACAATTGTTGGGCGCAAAACGTACATGCGGTTCAGTACATTGTGGATGCGTGCCGTACCCACGACATTTTTCTCTGCCACGTTTCTACCGACTTTATTTTTGACGGTGCTGCGGGCCCCTACACAGAAGAAGGGGAGGCCAATCCGCTGAGTTTTTATGGTTGGAGTAAGTATGCTGCCGAAAAGATTGTGCAACATTCGGGTATTCGTTGGGCCATTGCCAGAACCGTTTTGGTATACGGAATTGCCTACGACATGTCGCGTTCCAACATTATTTTGTGGGTAAAAAAATCATTGGAAGAGAAGAAAAATATCAAAGTAGTCACTGACCAATGGCGCACGCCAACGTTGGCGGAAGATTTGGCCATGGGTTGTTTTTTGATTGCCGACCAAGAAGCAAAAGGCATTTTCAACATTTCGGGAAAAGATTTTCTCACTCCCTACGAAATGGCTATCCTAACGGCCGATTATTTTGGCTTAGACAAATCATTGATTGCTCAAGCCGATTCTTCTACCTTTTCGCAACCTGCCAAACGCCCCGCCCGTACGGGTTTTGTGCTAGATAAAGCGCGCAGCGTTTTGGGATATGAGCCGCGCAGTTTTTCGGAAGGCATTGCGATACTAGCCACACAACTGTAATCTGCCTGTTTTTTTTAATCACGCAAAGACGCTAAGGAGCAGAGAATACCCTTAGCGTCTTTGCACGTCATAAATGATAGTGCTTCAATCATTAAAACTGAAAATAGATAAACTGATTGGATTCAAAAACGCCGAAGAAATAACACAGGATGGACAACGTGATGAATACACTCCAAAATGTGACATCTCGGCGGGTTGGAATATGCAATACAAAGTGCTCTTTAATCAGTAAAATACCAATCAGTACAACACAAAAAATCATTTCGACGGAGTTGAGTGCCGATTGGATAGGGGAGTGAATCGACAGCGTGGCAATCTTCTTCAGAATCAAGAAAGAACTCCTTACTTCTTCACCAATGGTCATTTTGGGGTTGTCGCCTACCGCAAAAAATACCCACGTAAGCATCACCAAGACAAAGGTGATGAGCGTTTGTAGATAACCATACCAAGCACCAGTGGGCAATGTGACGTTCCAACGTTTCAGGTATTTGTCCCTAAGGGAGGCAAACACGAGATAAAATCCGTGCAATCCCCCCCAAATGATGAAGTTCCAACTAGCTCCGTGCCATAGCCCGCTGACGAGAAAAACCGTGAATCGGTTGAAATAAGCGCGTCCTTCGCTGACCCGATTCCCGCCCAACGGAATGTAGAGATAATCCCGAAACCAAGTAGAAAGGGAAATGTGCCAGCGTCCCCAAAACTCTGAGATGGATTTGGAGATGTAAGGCGTTTTGAAATTTTCCATGAGCTTAAACCCCATCACTTGCGAAGCCCCCAAAGCGATGTCGGAATATCCCGAGAAGTCGCAATAAATTCGGAACGTATAGAAAAACGTTGCTACCAAAAGCGTCAGTCCGTTGTGATGGGCAGGGTCGAGGTAAACGGGGCCTTGCATCAGGGCGAGTCGGTCGGCAATGACGACTTTTTTAAAGAAACCAAACGCCATTCGGGTCAGTCCCGCTTTTACATTTTCCCAATCGTAGGGATGGTTTTCGTGGAATTGATGCAGCACATTTTGCGGTCGCTCAATCGGCCCTGCCACCAATTGAGGATAAAACATGACATACAGAGCATAGATTCCGAAGTGTTTTTCCGCTTTTTGATTGCCGCGATATACTTCAATCGTATAACTCATGGCCTGAAACGTATGAAACGACAAACCAATGGGCAGAATTAAATCGGGATTTAGGTGTTTTAAAATGGGCATACTCCACGCAATTCCCATTTTCCAACTGAAAGAATTGAAAGTTTCGGCAAAAAAATCAAAGTATTTAAAAACGGCTAGAATCCCCACGTTGGTCACAATACTCAGTACCAAAAGCCATTTTCGGCGTGGGCCCGCCGCCGAGGCAATCCAAATCCCCGCAAAGTAGTCGATGACAATGGTGGCAAACAGAATAAGGATATAAATCGGTTTGAACACCAGATAAAAATAACAACTCGCCAACAACAGCAAAAACCATCGCAGATTCCAGCGCAGACTGAAATAAGCAAGGGTAATAACAATGAAAAATAGCAGAAACTGGACAGAATTAAACAGCATGACTTTTTAAAACCGAAAAATGTAAAATATTAAACCGAAGAAAGTAAAAGGATAATTATACACCTTCTTAAATGTAAAATTGGCACAAACACCCCTTTTTCAGTTTTGCGGTTTTGCGGTTGTTTGGTTTTGCGGTTGTTCCACTTTTCCTTCCACAATCTTTTCTTTGATGATATACAGCGGGCGGCCTTTGGATTGGAAAAAAATGCGCAACACATACTCGCCGATGATACCCAATGAAATGAGTTGAACGCCGCTGAACAGAATAATGACGAACAACAATGCCGTAAAACCCTGAATAACTCCCCCAAAAAGCAATTTTTTGACGATAACAATGATGAAATATACCAAGGCAATTCCAATGGCCGTGCCGCCCGCTCGCGTCATGAATTTGATGGGGAATTCGCTGAAATTAAAAATGCCGTTGTAGGCCAAGTTGAAAAGTTGCTTAAACGAATATTTTGATTCGCCCGCGATTCGCTCGCTGCGCTCGTACTCAAATCCCGTTTGTTTGAACCCTACCCAAGTGCGCATTCCCCGTAAAAAACGGCTCTCTTCGGGCATTTGATTCATCACGTCCACCACGCGCCGGCTAATGAGCGAAAAATCCCCGCTGTCGAGCGGAATTTCTACGTATGAAATGGATTTCAACAGGCGATAAAACAAATAATATCCCGTGCGTTTTACGAAATTCTCTTTCCGTTTGCGCCGAACGGCATACACCACATCGTAGCCTTCTTGGTACAGTTTGTAAAAATCGGGTAGTAATTCGGGTGGGTCTTGAAGGTCGCCATCAATGACAAACACCGCTTCGGTCCCTCTCGCGGCGGCCAATCCCGCCGTAAGGGCCAGTTGGTGCCCGTGATTGCGCGACAAAAAAACGCAGTGGTAGCGTCTATCAAGCAGCGCAAGTTGGCGCATGAGCGTCGCGGTGTTGTCGCGGCTGCCGTCATCCACCAATACAACCTCGATAGAAAGCGAAAGACTGTCCATCAATTTGCTGAGGCGAGTTACCAAATGTGGAAAGGATTCGGTTTCGTTGTATAACGGGGCAATTATTGAAATTTGAGGTTTTTCCAAAACGAAATGTTTTTAACAATGTGTGTTCAACAGTAATCAAAGCGATTGTTTAGGGCCATTCAATGGGCTGATAAATCATGGCTTTGGCTTGGCCTTGCTTTACATAAACAAAACCTAACGAATATTTGCCTGCCGCAATGGCCTCATTGGGAATCAATACCAAACTACCTCCATCGTACCGACGAAACCAATTTCTCCCTTTGTAAAGATTGGGTTCTAATTTAAATAAATAGTTGCGGCTGTCGGAACGCAAAAAGGCGTACAAAGCAACGTCAAAACCCGAATCGTAAGAAAAATCGTCGGTAAATATAGACAATCCCTCCTCTTGCTTTGTAATGACAGGCTTGATTTTCAGGCTTGTATCGGCTTGGATTGCCTTTAAAGCGGGAGCCAAATCGGTTGGATAGTGGTACGTCATATTGTTGACGTGGTACTTCATCAACGTGTCGACGTAAAGGGCAGCGGATGAATTGGGGGTAAGGCCCAGTCCAAATCCATTGTGTTGTTGATTATAGGCAAAAGCAAGCAAAGTCTTGCGGCGCTCGCTGACGGTAGGCCAATAATGTAAAAAACTCAGTCCCCAGACCAAAATACTGAACCCAAGCGCGGCATTTAGCCATTTTCTTTTGAGCGGGAAAAGTCCCAAATAAAACCCATAGCTGACCATCATAAACAGCGCAGGATAAATTTTGTAATTGCTAACCAGCATCACAAAATACCCGAAACGGGGCCGTAAAAAGGCAATGATGGTGGCATTGGCGAGCAAATACGTGGATACTCCAATCAAAAAAAGCAGTAGCGTATTGGGGGCTAGAGCGTGTTTTTTATATAACCGCCACAACCGTACCACCACGATACCGAGCCAACTGGTCATAACCATGCCAAAAATAGTGGGCAGAACGGAGCGCTCGAACGTGCTGCGGTCGGGAAAGAAGTCGAAAAGCCCGCCAACAAATGTAAAAAAGCCGAAGAAAGTTTCGTGTGGATGTTGGAGAAAATACCCAAAACTAGACTCATTGTTAAGGGTTTGCATTCCGTAGAAGTACAAAAAGACCGCCACAATTCCCGCCAATAGCCAACTGCCCAACCACCGATAATTTCCCTGTAAAAACAAAATAACAAATCCCGCTGGCCAGACAAAGATGCCGTTGCTCATCGCAAAATTGGCACAAAGTCCCGTGAGTAGGGCCCACGCAAAGCGTTTTTGAGCCAAGAGATAGGACGTTAAACAAACAAAAAAGACAACAGGCTGGTGTTGTAGACCCGTAATGGCCCACAGCGAAGTCATGTGGTATTGCAACTGAAATAACAAGAACGGGAAGGGCAATAAATAAGCCCAAGGAATATTGTCTTGCCGAATGGCTCTGATAAAAATGGCGAAGGTACCGAGCGTAAAAAACGTGCCTGCCCAATGCAAAAACGTAAAATTAAGCGTTCCAAACAACCAAAAATACCCCAAAGCCGCCAGTTTTCCGAATACCATTCGGTGCTCGTTGTTGGGCTTGAAAAGTAATTTAATATAGGAAGCAAAATCAGTGGTTCGTTGCCATTCGCGTAAAAAATCTGGGAATGGGTCAAAGTCATCAAACCATGGCACATTGAGTGAATACCGGGCTATAATCAAAAGAAATAGACCAATCGGGAAAGAAGCAATAAGCCAAAAAATAATCCGACGCATCAAGGATTTGTTTTAAGTACAACTTCTTTTTTACCAAAATAGCCACCCATGCACTTAGCCCACCAGTGTTTGGGGTCGGGGTTGGCATCGTCCAAAAACAACGACTGGGGCCGGGCTTTGAGTGGCTCCACATACACACGGTCGCCGGGTGTGTTTTCGATGTATTCGTAGCGTTGTTTCAACTCTGAATCATAAGCGGCGGCCCTTCCGCGTAGCCAATCACCGTACACCATGCGGAAGTTTTGGCTAAAGAGCGCACTTACTACAATAAGTATGGCAAGTACCAATTTGATGGAAGGGGGTAAATACCAATTTTTTGCCCCCCCAAAATCCTGTTGATAAAAATATCGAACCAACACGGCAAGGCAATAAAACCAGCCAATCAGAAAATAAAGATAAATAGAGTTGATAACGCGGGGGGCTGGTTCAATACCGATACCATAGTAAGACGGGAAAATCTGGACGAATAAAATGCCAAAATAAGCCAACACCGCCACCCATAGCGGTACCGAAAAATAGCGCATCGTTTGCTGATTGACAAATATTTTTGGCAGTACTGCAATCCATAAAATTGTAAATACCAATAAAGGTGTTCGGGTCATCCACTCTATACTCAGTCGGGCCAATAATTTGATGGATTGCAGGGCAGAAAAGGGGATGTTTCTACCCTCTGGGTTGCCGCTCATGCGGAGGAGGTTGCCGGGTGAGGTAAAGAAAATATAGCACGAAATAGCGGCTACTGCCACCAAAAAGACCGCAAACCAATCCCAAGTACGGTTGATAACCAATTGATAGCCCCACCAGCCGGCCACCAATAGCACCATGATGGTCAGATTGGTTTCGCTGCATCCGATAACCGCAAACACCAAAAAGCCTGCTAAAACGGAGGTGAAATTTTTAAGGTTACCTTTTGGCAATTGATACCAGCGTAGCATTACCACGAGCCAATAAATGGTAAGGGCATTGGGAACGGTATACGTTACGAAGGCGGCCATCCAATAAAAGGCTTCGGCAATGCTGGCAATTTTAAGAATAAATAAGAACAACAATCCACCCACCAAACCAAACGCCCCAAGTCGGCTCCACTTGGGAAATACCTCTTTCGCTAAGGCGAAAAGGCTGCTCGTTAGTCCCAAAATTAAAAGGAAAGAGAGGAGTTTGAATCCACCCGGCCATTTGAGAATGAGCGGGTTGGAGTGATTCATCAGAATCCCAAAATAGCGCCCTGTCCAGCCAGTATAGTAAAAATTCATGGCCTCAAAATAACCGTATTTGAAAACGGTGTCAATATAACAGTAATCATCAACGGGCGAGGGATGATTGTAGCAAGCCAATGCCAACAACGGAATTAACACCAAAGTCAGTAATCCGATGTTAAAAAGATTCTGAAATAAAGGCTTTTGTAATGTTTTCAGCATTGGTTAAATTTGATAATATCATTAGTAAATAAACCCAAAGGGCCACAAAAAACCTCCAAAGCAATTTGTTCTTCTCACTTCTCACTACTCACTTCTGGCACTTCCACCACCTTTTCAATAATGTACCGGGGCCTTCCTTTGACTTCTTCATAAATCTTGCCAACGTATTCACCAATCAATCCAATGGCAATCATGTTGGCACCGCTAAAAAAGGTCATGGGCAATACTATTGAGGTCCAGCCCGCCACGGTACTTCCGTACAAGTACGAAATACCGATGTATACACTGACTGCCATAGCGATAAAAAAGTTGAAAAGACCGAAATAAAGCACCAGCCGCATAGGAAACGTACTAAAAGAAGTGACCCCGTTCCAGGCAAAAAGTAACATCTTTTTTAGTGGATATTTGGTCTCTCCCGCTTCTCGTTCCAATCGTTTGTAAAAAACTTTCTCCGAACGAAAGCCAATCAGCGGAATAATGCCCCTCAAAAACAGGTTTACTTCTTTGAAATGCGCAAACTCTTCCAATATACGGCGGTCCATCAACCGAAAATCGGCGTGATTAAACACGACGGGCACGCCCATCCAGCGCATCATGGTATAAAATGACTCGGCAGTGGTGCGTTTAAACCAACTGTCATTGCTGCGGTCATCGCGGACGCCGTAGACCACCATCGCCCCATCGCGGTGTTGTTCGAGCATTTTGCCGATGGCGGCGATGTCGTCCTGCAAATCAGCGTCGATGGTAATAAAACAATCGTAATCGTTGGTATAGTGTGTCAAACCAGCCAAAATAGCGCTTTGGTGACCAAAATTACGGGAAAGCTTTATGCCGATACTTTTTGGGTCATTCTGGCAAATGGTTTCGATGAGTTGCCACGTGCGGTCGCGACTGCCGTCGTTTACAAAACATATCTTACTTTCTGGCGCAATGAGCCGTTCTGCTTCCAGATGCGTATAATATTCTTGAAGAGTACGGTGGGTTTTCAGTAAAATTTCTTCTTCGTTGTAACAGGGAACAACAAGTAATAGCTTGGTTGGAAGCATTGACCTCGGTTTTCAGTATCGGGCAAAAATACGGTACATTCCGGAACGAAGCGTCATTCTGTTAATAGATTTTATTTATTGGTAGAAAATAAGGCTATTTTTTGAGGGCAGTTGGGAAAAAGGTGTTGAGTGAAATGGTAAATTATAATGACTTTGTTGTAAGATTTCAATATAGTGTGATATGATTTCTAGGAAATGTTTAACTTTCGGCTTTAAAAGTTTCGGTTTAAACCAACCACAGTATGTTTCTTCACCAAGTTGGTCACTACCTGCCCGAGCAAGTTGTTGACAACGAACATTTTACCAAGCTGAACGGCCTCTCGGACGAATGGATTGTACAGCGTACCGGAATTCAACTCCGTCGTAAAGCTGCCTCTGCCGAAAACTCTCACACCATGGGAGTAGAAGCGGTGAAGGCATTACTTGATAAAATTGAAATTCCTGCGAGTGAAATAGATTTAATTGTAGGCGCTACTTATACTTCATACGATACAATTGTAACGTTGGCTCACGCGGCCCAGCATTTTCTGGAAATTCCTGATATCCCCGTCGTCACGATTTCGTCGGCCTGCTCGTCGTTGCTCAATGCGATTGAAGTAGTGGAAGGGTACTTTGCCATGAACAAAGCCACCAAAGCGCTGGTCATTACGTCGGAACACAACACGGGTTATTACAACGAAACCGACACCGTCTCGGGGCACTTGTGGGGTGATGGTGCGGCGGCGTTGTTGATTACCAAAGAGCGTAGCAGCGAAGAAGATTTGGAAATACGCGCCTTGCTCACTGGCGGCGCGGCTACCAGCGGAAAAGCCACCGAAGCCGTGGTGCTTCGTCCCAACGAGCGAGGGGTGATTATGCCTTTCGGGCGGGATGTGTTCATCAATGCCTGTACGTACATGCCTAAGGCAAGTTTGCAGGTGTTGGAGCGGTGCGGACTGACGGTGCAGGATGTAGATTATGTATTGCCGCACCAAGCCAATTTACGTATCAGCATGAACGTCATGAATACGTTGGGGCTTTCAGAAGACAAACTTATCTCTAATATTCAATACTTAGGAAACACGGGTTGCGCGGGTTGCGCTATCGGTCTTTCCGAAAATTGGGAACGCTTTAAAAAAGGAGAACGAATCGTCATTACCGTTTTTGGTGGTGGGTATTCTTTTGGGGCAATGCTCTTGGAGAAATAAGTATCAAACAACAATGAAATACTGAAAAGGTGCGACTCAAGGTCGTGCCTTTTTTGGTTTGTAGTTTTTGAGAATTATGTTGCAGGGTTTGCGAGTGCTGGGCAGGCACTTAAATTTTGAACAGTATTTGCTTTCCGATATAACGCCGCCTTTGAAGTAAAAGAGGAATGGGAGACTTATAATCTTGGAGAAGTTTGTAAAATTCAAAGAGGTGAATTTTCGATAGTCCTTGAAAAGAACCCGTATTTTTTGGTAGACAATATCATTTTTTTTGAATGATATTGTCTACCAAAAGCAGCGCAAATAAATATCAATAATGAAATTTTGAAAAATGTTTAAATCTCGCTTCCCTCGCTTGCAGAGCAGGCGCAGATTGTGGCGGAGTTGGAGGCGGATATGGCCGTGGTCAACGGAGCCAAGCGGCTGCGCGAAAAAATGCAGGCCAAAATCAACGGAGTAATTGCCAAAGTGTGGGGGTAGGGGTTTAGTGAAAAAATCATTTTTCCGTAAAAACTTTTTATTTTTACTTCAAAAAAAGCGACAAACCACCCAAACCATGAGTACGGCACAGATTCTTTACAAACAATACAAGGCATTGCCCAAACGCTTGCAGAACGAGCTAAAGCAACTCATCAATGCCGAAGAGGAGGAGTTGGTCGAAATCAACCTGCCCGAGTTCAAAAAAGCCGTCAAGCAGGTAAAACTCCTGCGCGAGGGGAAAATACAGGCACGTCCAGTGAGCGAACTGATTAAAGAACTTGAAAATGGCCTCTAAAATTAAGTCATTGGCTTATTTTGACAGCAGGTTTAAGAGGCTTGCTAAAAAATACAAAACCTTGTCAAGTGAGTTGGTCGAATTTGCCGAAAGCCTATCAAATAACCCCAAACAGGGGGTTGATTTGGGCGGTGGATTTTATAAAGTCCGTATGGCCAGCGAAAGCAAAGGCGGAGGAAAGAGCGGTGGGTTTCGGGTCATCACCTATTACATCGAAAAAACCGAAGAGGGAGAAACGCTCTATTTGGTCACTATTTATGACAAATCCGAAATCAGCACCGTGAACCGCAAAACCTTACAGGAAATTGTCCAAAGCGAATTGGAGTAGCAGCTACATTTTAGCAATGATTTCTTCGACTTTGGTTTGAGGCAGTTCAAAGGTTTGGGCAATGGTAGCAGCATCCATGCCGATTTTTACCAATTTCTGCACAAACAAGATGGTCGCTTCTTCTTTGCCTTCAATCTTGCCTTCGATTTTGCCCTCGATTTTCCCTTCAAGCTTCATGGCTTCTGCGATAGTCATGGTAATGCTGTTTGTTTGAGTAGAAATGTTTCGAAATATATCAACGATTTTTGGCTTTCAAACACTGTGTGAAATCTTTCTATACGAATGCCTTTTTCTTCGTAGTTAAGTATTAGTTAACCCTCACCCCAACACCTCTTCGCACAATTTTAAGTATGTTTCCAAGTCAGGTTTGGGCAATCCGGTCACTTTGGCGGCCTCATCCCAGCGGCGCATTTGGATAATAAGCTCAAAATAAGGGTTTTGTTCAAAGGCGTTGGCTTCTTCGGCTTGCATGGGGCCACCCTGAAACTCCAACGTCTTGCGGCTCGCGTCGGACAACCCCGCGAAGTATTTGGGGTTTTTGTAGGTCAAATAACGCTTGGCATTGACGTGATTGGCGACAAGAATGCATACTTTTTCGGGAAAGCCCTGGTCGCGCAGCCAATCGGCGGCCACTTCTTCATGGTCTTTGCGGCCGTACATTTCCATGAGTTCTTCTTCTTTTTCGGCGGGCATCAAATGGCCGATGTCGTGCAAAAAAGCCGCGGCCTGTACTTCTTTGTCAAAGCCGCCTTTGCGGGCCAAATCAGCCCCCTGTGCGGCGTGTTCGAGTTGACTTACGTCTTCGCCATAGTATTGTTCATCGCCCTGTGACTCAAATAATTGACGAATTTCGGTGATGGATGAAGGCATGTTAGTGTTTATTTACGAAATTATTTATTTGTTTTTTAACTTTACAAGATGTTACTAATGAGAATTAAAGAGTATGATTAACAGAACCTTGCTGGATTCCTTAAAAAGCCAGTTGTCACAATTATACGGTGATACATTGGTAAAGTTAGTATTGTTTGGTTCTCACGCCAAGAATCAGTCAAATGCAGACTCTGATGTTGATATTTTAGTAGTACTGAATAAAACATCGGTTGAACCATTTAAAGAAATTGATTTTTTGACTGATAAAACGTACAGTTGGGCTATGGAAAATAATCTTATGCTATCGTTTGTTCCAATGAGTTTTGAGCAATACAAAATCGGGCGCACGCCTTTGCTCCACTTTATCCGAAATGAGGGGGTCGATTTATGAATCAGGAAGTTTATAAGTTTATAGATCAAGCCGATGATTTTTTGAAAGATGCTGAGTATTTGATGACTGGTGACCGCTACAAAGGTGTCGTTAATCGTTCGTATTATGCCATTTTTGCAGCAGTACAAGCATTGCTTTTTGCCAAAGATGAATTTTCTAAAACGCATACTGGAGTTGCTAACAAATTTTATTCACTTTATATCAAAACAAACATTTTTTCAACTGATTTTGGAAAGGTATTAAACAGAGCTTACCAAAAGCGTCAAACAGGTGACTACGACGCAGGTGCTCATATAACCTTTGAAGAAGCTGCGCAAGTATTGGAAGATGCTCGTTGGTTTTTGAACGAAACCCGTATTTATATTGACAAAAATCGGTAAGCTTGGAGAGGCAGTGGGTGCTATTTCACCCACTGTGTCCTTAGTTATTCTGCTGCCGATAATGCTCCCTGCGCTGCTCATTGGGGTCATCCATTTTAGGGCCAGGCTTGGCGGTTTTCCAGTCGTACGTTTTTTTGTAAATCTCCATCGCTTTGTCTACATCATAAATGCGTTTGTCAGGAATCAGCATTTGATACGGCGTAAAATCGGGCTTGTCCGTAAAAAAATCCTGAAGTAAGGAGGCCGTAGCGTCGTATTGGTTGACGTAGGGCACGCCCAGTGTATTATAAACTACTTTCAAAATGGACCCAAAATTGGCGTGGGTATGCGATACGTGCCCACGCTTTACGTAGGGGCCCGCCAGCATCAATACCGAGCGGTGCGCGTCGATGTGATCAACGCCTCCCTGCGGGTCGTCTTCGGTGATAACAACGAGCATATTTTTCCAATACGGCGTATGCGAAAGGAATTGTAAGATTCGGCCCAATGAAATGTCATTATCGGCCATAAAAGAATGGGGGTACGGGAATCCTGCTTCTGGACGGACGCCCGCGCCGTGGTCATTGGGAAGTTGGAGGGCAATCAGTCGGGGCAAATCTACTTTTTTGCCCTTTTGCGGACTCAGCCATTTTTCGGTAAATTCTTTCTCAAACTGGTCCATTCGAAGCCAATCAGGGATGTTCATGTCAAACCCAGCGTAGTTGCGTGAGGTATGTTCAAAAACAGCTTTTTGCAAAGGAAACACGACGGGCTGTCGTGCGCCGTATTCAAAATGGTTCCATTCTTCCGCAACGGCGGCAAACTCATTTCCTTCCCCAAAATTATAAAATGAGATTTTTTTGCGCTCTAAGGCTTCCCATAGTCCGCCAGTTTCGTTGTAGTCTTCGGGGTCAATCCCGCCCGTTGCTTTTGGGAAGCGCCGTCCGGGTGCTTTAGAGAATGCATTGAAGCTCGAAGAGTGATTGGAATTGGCTTCGACCCATTCGTTGGGGATGACGCCCATCATCCAATGGTGGCCGTGAATGGATGCATCAGAGTCGCAGTAAAAATTATCAGAATACGCAAATTGTTGGGCAATGCGCAGGTGATTGGGCATCACATCTACCTGACGCAAAGTGTCCGTCTTTGTCGTTACCGTCACATTTGTACCGTAGCGAGCGAGCGTTGGGTCACCTTTGGAAAGCTGCCCCAAGACTTCATCGTAAGTGCGGTTTTCTTTGGTAATGTACACAATGTATTTGATGGGGCTTGTCCGTGAGCCGGGCAGGGGAGGGAGGGGATTTTTGCCATCGTCGGTGATTGATACGGTCTCAAAGGTATTGTCGATGGCTTGTTGTGTCCATTTTTTCAATTCGGTGGGTGCTGGGAGCGTAACTTTTTGGAATGTTCCGAGTTGAATGTCGCCGATGTAGGTTCCTCGGTCTGGTTTTACAAAGCCGCTACCGCCGTTTTGGCCCGCGCCCAATCCCCGGGCAGAGACCACATAAAGATTTTTCTCATCGGGCGACAGTTTCACTTTGCTTGGTCCCCAACCCGTGGGAATCAATCCCTTTACGCGACGGGTGGTCAAATCAACCACGGCTACGGCATTGAAGCCCAAAAGAGCCACGTACAGCGTTTTTTCATCTTGGGTAAGCGCCATCCCGAAGGGCATCAATCCTCGGTATTTGTCAATGCTGGGGTGTACTTTCAGCGCGATATGTCCCGCGATTTTGCGCGTTTGGCAGTCAATAATCGAAATATTATCATTGGTGGCGTTAGAAACGTAGGCAAAGCGTTTTCCGACCGCAACGGAGTTGGGGCTTGCCCCGCCTACGATTTCGGCTTCCTCAATCATTTCCCCGATTTGATGTCCAGTTTTAAATTTCCCCGTGACTTTGTTGGTGGCTAAGTCTACCATCCAAACGCTCATGGCTTCGGGTACGAGTGGGCTACCCAAGCCCGGGATTTTTCGCTCTTCCACTTCTACGCCCTCAATGGATTCTTTGGTGAAGGTACCGTAAGGCGGAAACTTCAGCATCATGGTGTCTTTGTTTTTGGGCGTTACGCCCGGCACCAGTGGATATTCATATAAGCCGACGTTGGCCACAAATGCGTATTTTTTGTCGGGACTTAACGAAAGTCCAAACGGCTGCCGTCCTACGGGAATGGAAGCCGTAATTTTTTTGGTGGCCAAATCAATCCGCACCATTCTGAAATGCGCCCGGTCAAGTACCAATAGCTCATTTTTAGCGGAATTTATTACTAAGTCAGATGTAAAACTTTCTTCAAATTGCTGACCGTTAACGGGTTGGTTGAGTGAAATATCGTCAATTTTCTCCTTTTTTTCGGTGTCAAAAATGACGACATTCCCCTTGTCTCCGCCGCTCAAATACACAATTCTGGAATCGGGCGCAAAGGCAGCGCCCAAAAATGTGGCCCCTTTGAATGGGTCGGCAAACGTTTTGGCATAATCGGGAATGCGAAGGGCGTGGCGTGGGTGTTCGGCATCAATGAGCGAAACCGCGCCACTGTGTAGTGCCACGACCCGCCGTCCATCAGGACTGACGGCCAGTCCAAAAGGGTCGTTGGTGATGCGGAGGGTAGTGCCTACGGGTGTAACCCGCCGCCCACTGGGCAGTACTGAGTAGCCCCCTGTGGTGTCAATTTTGCAATATTCAGCTCGGCTCGGTACTTGAAGGGTTTTGATTGTACGGAGTTGTGACCAACTCAGGATTGGAAAAAGTACAATAAAAAGCGGAAGAAAGCGCATAGAATGATAGATTGAAGATGAGGGTTTAAAAGTAATAAAGCGGAGGAAAACTCCCCCGC
This sequence comes from Runella salmonicolor, assembly GCF_024158025.1. Lineage (NCBI taxonomy): Bacteria > Pseudomonadati > Bacteroidota > Cytophagia > Cytophagales > Spirosomataceae > Runella > Runella salmonicolor. The sequence continues at coordinate 775,286 of NZ_JAMZEL010000002.1, read as the reverse complement.
TTTAGTGTTCATTTTTAACCTATGATGAAAAAATATTATTTCAAAATCCACATCATGTCGTTTATGTCGTCTTTGCCCGCAAACTGCGCTCCGATGGCCGATGTGTAGTTGGTGGCGTTGGTGGTGCGCTCGCTGTTTGGATACTGCCAACGCTTCGGAATGCGACTGCTGTTGCCTGTGCCTACGCCTACCAAGAAAGTAGGTATGCCTGTGCGACGTTGGTTATAAAATGCCTCTAAACCAGAATTTTGGAAGAATGCGAGGTATTTCTGCGTCAAGATTTGGTTTAAGCCCGTAGCGTTGTTGCCCGCGTATTTTACCAAAGCACCGTCGAGATAAGCCGCCAAAACAGGCGCTTCGGTGATGCCGTAATGGCTCATCGAGGCTGCAATGCCGCGCTTGTACCACTCGGCAGCGTCGCCCGTTGCCCAGCCACGATTGATGCCCTCAGCAATGTTGAAGCACATTTCGGGGTATCCAATGATAAACAGGGCCTCGCCCGTGTCGTTGGCGTAGTAGCGTGAGCGTTTCTGGAACGAATATTCACCGTTGAGGGCTTTGGTACTCATGTCCGACAAGTCTTCACCCGACGACGCACCCACGTAAGCCTCGTAATCGGTGGCTTTCAAGCCTGCTTTGAGTTTGGCTTCGGCGGGTTCGGCCACGGCAAAAATGCGCGGGTCGCGGCGTGCTACGAGCAAGTCCACGTAGGTTTTGGCCATGTTTTCGCGGGTAGCGTTGAAGCCAAAGTTCGACGGATTGCGGGGGTATTTGTTGATATTGTTAAACGTGTACTGCAAGTTGTCGGTCATGCTTGTCATCAACGGAAACTTGGTAGCGTTGCCCATCATTTCGGCAAAGCGTTGTTTTACCTGCAATTCACCGTCGGTGTCTTGTTTGCTCAAACTTGCCAACACGCGTAATTTGTAGGCATTCACCACTTTTTGCCACTTGCGCAGGTCGTTGCCGAGATAAATGTCGCCCGCCAAGTTGCGGTCGCCTTTGGCAATGAGGGCCGTGAGGTCGTCGTTTGCAGTGTCGAGCCACTTCAGGATTTGTACATACACAGCCTTCTGCGAATCGTACTTGGGCGTGGTCATTTCCAAACCTTTGAGGGCATCGTTGAGAGGTACATCGCCCACGCGCTTGGTCATGTCTTCGTAAAAATAAGCGCGGAAAAATTTGCCCAAGGCGCTGTAAGGGTTTTGGTCGGGCAAGCCGGCGCGTTTTGCTTCTTCTTCCATTTTAACCACGTTTTTCAACGTGAAAAATGAAAAGTCAGTCGTAGTCCAAGTGTATTCGTTGGTGGAGTAGTAGTTGTAGTTAGAGCAGTAAAACTGGTTCCAACGGGCTTTGTCGCCCCAAGCGCTGCCGCCGTTTACGTTGTTGTAGATATCGTTCAGCACCCCGTTGAACACCAACGAAGCGGGCGCATTTACGGCGCGGTTGGGGTCTTTTTCGATTACCTCAAAGTCTTGGCAGCCTCCAAAAACAATGGCGAATGAAAAAATGAGGGAATATTTGAGAATTTTTTTCATGATTTCAGTAAGTTTTAATGTTTTGAGTGATTGATTCTAAAGCGTTTGAACTTTAATCAACCAATGGCTCAAAACTGATTTTAGAACGTCAAATTCAAATTGAACCCGTAGCGACGGAGTGTGGGCGACTGAATGTCGGTGCTGCCTTGCAAACCAGCAAACTGGTCCAAATCAACGTCTTTTTTCTCGGCAAAATAGAGCAAGTTACGACCTACGATTGAGATGCTTGCTTGCTTAAAGAACGTTTTTTGCAACAAGCCTGAGGGTAAATTGTAACCAATCACGATTTCGCGGAGCTTACCAAACGAGCGGCTCATCATATTGCCACCGTTGGGGCTATACCGACGGCTGATGTAGTCTTGCAAAAACTGCTTGGTGGTGTTGGGGGCAAACTGCATTTCGGCGTAGTTGGTAATGTTGCCGTCGGCATCTACTTTAATTGGTACAGCGTTGGAGATAGTAACCCCCTCGCCTACGTACGACCGAACACCTTTGTAATCTTGGAAACGCGCCTCGCCCATGGTTCCCTCGATGGTGGCAATGTGACGCCCCCCACGGAAGGTCTGACGCTGCACGTAGTTGGAAATAACACCACCCACACGGCCGTCAAATTGGAAGCTAAAATTCCAGTTTTTGTAGTTGAGGCGGTTGTTTACGCTCCACACCCAGTCAGGATTGGAGTAACCCAACAACTGCCCGATGGGGTTAATGATGGGGCGTCCGCTCGCGTCGTTGATAAGTTGTCCGTCGGGTGAGGTATAGAACGTGTTGTTATAAATGGCATCAATTCGGTCGCCGATTTGGATAAAACGGTTGCCCGTGTTGCCACCAACGAAGTAGCTTGAAGGCAAGCGGTCTAAGTTGCCATATACTTCGGTCAGACGCTCCTTGAAAGTAGACCAGTTGGCCAGCACTTCCCAAGTAAAGCCGCGCAGATTTTTGATGGGTGTACCCGTAACCGAAATTTCAACGCCTTTTTTCTGGGTCTTGATCCCGTTTACCAACGCCGAAGAGTAACCTGTGGTATTCGAAAGTGGAAGGCTGAAAATCCGTGGGCCGTCGTTTGATACAAAATAGGCGGCATCAAACGAAAGACGGTTGTTCAAGAAACGCACGTCGGCACCTGCTTCCCACTGTGAGGTAGAGTTGGGCGCAAGGTTGGGGTTGTTGAGCGTGTTGGTATAATACGCGGCCGGCTGACCATTGTAAGCCAAAGGCGTGTTGTAAACGGCTGAGTTTTGATAACTCGGGCCATCGTAAGCTGACGCGTAGGTTTCGCCATAGCCTAAGTTAGCACCCGAAAACGATGACTGTGTGAGACCGTCTTTGACGTTGGCATAAGAACTCCGCAACTTCAAAAACGATACTGGGCCGAGGTTCTCGACCAAGTCAGAGATTACAAAACTTGCCGCTACGGAAGGGTAGAAGAAAGTATTATTACCTTTGGGCAGGGTTGAAAGTTGGTCCACCCGACCCGTGGTCGCGATTGTCAGGAAGTTTTTGTACGAAAAGTCAGCCGAATAATAAGCCGAATTTACGCCCATGTTGGAGCGGAAGTTTTGGATACGCACGGGGTTGGCTGAGTTGGCAAAGCTGTATACTCCTGGCACGTTTAAGTAATCGGTGGTCGTAAAATTGTAGTTAAAATTGAACGTACGCACGTTGCCACCCACAAAACCATTGATTGAGAAGTTATTGCCAATTTTCTTGTCGATTTTTACCAATAATTCGGTGTTGTTGTCAAACAAATTGCGCTGGTCTTCGCGGTAGTCTCCACGGCGCTCGTCGCGGCCATAGGTTCCCATCGAAAACGGAAATTTCTCGGTACGAAGGGTGTTCCAAGAAGAAACTTGGGTGCGAAGCATCGCCTCTACACCATCCGCAATTTGATACCTCATAGCTACCTGACCGATAATGTCGGTCTTGTTGTGGCTGCGTAGCCACTCGTACGCCATAAAGTAGGGGTTGTTGTAGCGCTGGTACTCGGCATAAATCTGCTGTACACCTTCCTTGCCAGGCTGCCAATAGTTGCGCATGTCGTCCATTGACCAGTCGGCACCCGCCCACATGATAATGTTGTAAATCATGGAGTTAGGGCCATAGTTTACGTCGGGGAAGTTGGGCGAACTTTGGTAGTTGTACTGCAAGTTTGACTCAAATTTGAGTTTCTTGCTAAACTGATAATCAAATGAAGTGTTGAAGGTAGTGCTGTTGAGCTTGGTGTTGGGCACAATCCCTTTTTGATAAGTATTTGACAACGAAAAGCGCGCGTTGTATTTTTCGCCTGAGGTCGAAACCGCCACGTTGTTGGTCGAAAGTACGCCTGTTTCTAAATAGCGAGTGAGGTTGTTTTTGCCGCGTGCCAACCAAGGCGTAGGAATTCGCTTACCCGTAACTGGGTCAATGGGGCTGTCGTATTGAGCAATGAGCTGCCCCTCAAATTTGGGGCCCCACACGTCGTAATCGCCGTCGTTTTTACCGCCACCACGACCGTCCACAAACTCATATACGCCGTGGTCGCCCGGGCCATACTCGTCCTGCACTTTGGGAATGGTCAAAAACGACTGGTCAAACATGGTCGAGGAGTTGAAGTCCACCGCAAAGCCGCGCTTGTCTTTTGAGCCGCGCTTGGTTGTAATCAAAATAGCACCGTTTTTGCCCCGGAAACCATAAAGTGCCGAAGCCGATGCACCTTTGAGCACCGAATAGCTCTCTATATCGTCGGGACTGATGTTCCAAGTGTCGGAGTTGATAGGTACACCGTCCACCACGTACAGTACGTCGCTGTTACCGCGTAAAATCACCTGCGGGCGGCGGAGCATCTCAGCACTGGGGGCTACGGTCAAACCTGCCACTTTGCCCACTAAGCCTTGCACAGCGTTGGGTTCGCGGGCTTTTACGGTCTGGCTGGCATCAATTCCCTGAATCGAAACACCCGTACGACGAATGTCCTTTTTGATACCGAGGGCGGTTACGACTACTTCTTGGAGTTGTTTGAAGTCTTGACTCATTTTCAAGTCAATTACGGAGCGATTTCCGACGGTTATTTCCTGAGCAACATAACCCACAAATGAGAAAACCAAAACATTCTCGGGCGAAACATTGATTTGAAATTTACCCTCACCGTTGGTATTTACCCCCCGGTTTGTTCCTTTCACAATAATACTTACGCCCGGTAGCGGGCTGTTGTCGTCGGCAGTCACTGTACCTGTGACCGCATTTTGTGCCATGGCGCCAAAAGTAAGCATCAATAACAATGCAAATACTTTTAACGCGAGTTGTGGTAGTTTTTGTAACATACAATAGAGTGTTTGAGAAGAATGAATGAAAGATGTATTCGGATATATTGGCTGGTATATCTAGCAAATGTATCAGTGTAGTATTACTTAAAAATTAAGCTGGTGTTAAGTTAATGTAAAGAATCGTTGTTTTGTAAGTAATAATCTGATAAACAGTGGATTGAAAATAAGTGTAAGCGCTGAAACAAATGAATTGAATAAAAGTTTTGTTTAGTATAAATATTTTTTTAGACCTTTGTGTTTAAACTTTTAATTAGTCTTAACTAAAATGAGTCAATCAATCGAATTAGTCGTTTTGGACATGGCTGGAACGACCGTAGCCGACCAGCATGAGGTGGAGGCCTGCTTTGCAAAAGCAGCGCGTATGTCGGGACTCGAAGCTTCTGACGAAGCAATTTTGGCAGCACAGGGATTATCAAAGCGGTATGTATTTCAGTTGTTTTGGAGAGCCCAGCTCGGTGAGTCTCATCCAGATGTAGAAACCCAAGTTGATAAGTCGTACGCTATATTTAAAGAAGTACTGGAAGCACATTATCAGACTCAGCCCGTTTTTCCGACCGACGGCTGCCTGAAGCTGTTTAGTTACCTTAAACAAAATAACATTAAGATTGCCTTGACGACGGGTTTTTACCGGGTCGTGACCGATATTATTTTGGGCCGTTTGGGCTGGCTCGAAGGCTTGGACGAAAACCGCCTTGGCAATGAATCCACCATTATTCAAGCATCCATTGCCAGTGATGAAGTGGAGCATGGCCGCCCTGCACCGTTGATGATTCAAAAAGCCATGCGCCTTTTAGGAGTCTCCGACCCTAAACAGGTGATTAATGCCGGTGATACGCCTTCTGATTTGCAATCGGGTCATGCCGCAGGCGTTTTGTTGAACTTAGGTGTAACGAACGGTACGCACACCGTCGAACAGCTCATAGGCCATCCACACGATGCGCTGATTGGCTCGATTGACGAAATTATTAATCTAATAGAAGGAATTAAAGAGGGCCGCCCAAGCGGCAAAAAAGCGGATGCGTACTCATTTTGACCTAATTGTGGTTGGGGGTGGAATCATGGGGACTTTCCATGCATACCATGCCGCCCGACAAAATAAATCAGTATTACTCTTAGAAAAGGATAATTTTCCGGTGGGTGCAACCGTCCGAAATTTTGGACAAGCGGTTCCCTCTGGGTTGGCTGGAAGATGGTTTCATTACGGCCGACGTAGCTTGGAATTGTACCAAGAACTTCAAACTAAAACCGATTTAACCGTTCGCAAAAACGGCTCAGTCTACATCGCTTCTGATGCCGATGAGTGGCAGTTGGCCAATGAATTGTATGATTATTATCAGAAAATCAACTACCCTTGCGAGCTGTTGAGCCGGGAGAGTTGCCTAGAGAAGTATCCTTACTTACAAAAGGAATATCCCGTAGGCGCGGTGTTTTTTCCAGGTGAATTAACGGTTGACTCCCCGAAATTGATGAAACAGTTTTTGGCGTATTGTTCGGAACAAGAGGGAGTTACGTACATCAACAATGCCACCGTGGTGGAGTGCCAATCCTCAAACGGAAAAGCCACCGTGCGGCTTACGAATCAAAAGACGTTTGAAGCCAGCAAAGTGCTCATCTGTAACGGACACGAGTTTCGGATGCTTTATCCCGAACTGTTTGCCCAGAGTGGATTGATAGTCAGTAAATTGCAGATGCTTCAGACCATTGCTTTTCCAGAGTTGGACATGAAGGGGAATATTCTGACGGGATTGACCATTCGGCGTTATGAGTCTTTTCAGCAACTCCCTTCGTACGCCAACCTTACAACCCCCACCCATTATGAGGAACTTAAAAAGTGGGGGATTCACGTGCTGTTCAAGCAGGCGTTGGATGGCTCGGTGGTGGTGGGCGACTCACACGAATACGCAGGGGCGCAAAACGTGGATGATTTGGGCTATCATATCAACGATTACATCAATCAGTTGATTATTGACGAGGCCAAGCGCATTGTCAGTTTCCCCGTTGAAAAAATGCAAATGAGTTGGGCAGGGTTTTATAGCCAAACCTCCGACGAAATTTACGAACACGACATTGATGACCATATTCGTATCATTACGGGCATTGGCGGAAAAGGAATGACTTCCAGCGGTGGATACGCCGAGGAAAGCATTACCCGTCTGTTTTCTTAATCCTAAAATACAGGACGCTGATTGGAGGGGATTATCCTGAAAATCAGCGTTCTATTGTTTCAACGCTTCAGTTGCTTCAACACTTCTCCGTCAATGGTATGTTTTCCGTCAAATGTAACTATCTGCAAATGAGGGATGCTCGCCTTTATGCCGGCTTCGTACTTGGCTAAATCAACCTGAACCAAATATTCATCTTGCGTGCCGTAAACCAACGTCGTCGGAACGTTAGATAATTTAGCGGGGTCGATTACATCGGCCACGCCGTTGCCAAAGAAACCCGCCCAAATTATCACCCTGTCGTACCGAACATGGCCATTGTTAAGCCAGCGTAGCAGGGTGGCATTCCCCTGCGAAAATCCTAGCATATTGATTTGAATGTCATCAAGATTTCGTTCTTCGAGCAAGGTATAGTACAATTGATTGAGGTAAAAAATGTAATCGTCGATTTCGTAAGCGCGCTCTTCTTTCGTCATCCAAGTAGCGCCAACGCGCCCACTGACACCTTGTAAATAAAAACGAGAGAGTGCTTCTGGTGCAACGATGACGGTTTGGCTATCGTTTAGAACATCAAATTTTTTGATAAAGAATTGGGCTAATTGGCCATAGCCGTGAAGAACAAACCAAACTTGTTTTGTGTGCGCATTGAGCGTCCCCAACGTGAAATACCGGGCGGTTCGTTTGACTTGCAGGTGGTGTTCTTGCATAATTTGAAGTATATTTGCCGCACCTAAATGGGCGCTTGCGCAAGTTATTCGTTATTTACAAATTGTTGTTTTTTATGAACCGGAATCTTTCTTTTTACCTTATTTTAATTGTTTTAGTGGTCGTTGACGCGTGGCTTTTGGCCCATCCCAACCTACTGGGGAAATTAGGGGTTTTGGTTTTTAAATACGATATGATCCGAACGTTCCCCCGGGCCTTGGCAACGGTTGGAATCTCCGCTTTGATTAGCACACTCATTGTTGCTTTTATGCCCAAAGCGGGTAAACAAACGGCCCTTATTGTTTTAGGAATCCTTACGGTTGGCTCGATTGGGTTGTTAATCAATACGATAATGAAATTTTCTTCGGGCTCTTATGCCATGACGGGAGCGGGCTTTAAAACAGGAGCCATCCTGATGCCGATTATTTTACTATTGATTTTTGGAAATGGCTTGTTAGAGACTCTAAAGCTTAAAAAAGCCTAAGAGGGCTTGATATCCCAAACGGTTTAGGGCTTTTCTGCTTCCATTCAGCCTGTTTTTTCTACGCCTGAGCTACGATAAATTGAGTTCCTTTTACTTTTTTCTGACTTTTGATGTGTCAAAAAGGCAGTCGGTATCGTTGTATTACCGATAACTAAGATTATAAGTCTCTATGCCTCAGAGAAGTATATCTTTGCTCCTGATTACAATTTAACAGCTATGAAAAAGATAAAGTACACCTTAATTTCGTTGGCGATTGCCATTGGACTGAAAGCCTGTTGGGTTAAAAACGACAGTCAAATTGCGTTGAAAGGTACATTTTTGAACGAATCGTACCTCGCACATGCTTCCGATACGCTTTTAAGCGCGATTCCCTTTTATTGTACCGAATTGGTATTCGACCGTCCCGACAGTGTTTTGGTTCGAAATGGCGTGGAAGAGTATCCGTTAAAATACGAAATCAAACAGGATACCTGCTTTGTGAAAAATGCGTATCAACATCAGGGTAAACTGCGGGATTTAGTGTTGATTTTGTCGTCAGATACTTCGTTTGTGGCTTTAGAACAGGAGTTTACGGGCCAAAGTCAACCTGCGTCTTTTCGGAAAACCTCCATTTTTAAGGGATTTGAATATGGCTTAAATAAGGCAACCGTGGCTGGAAAGTATGCCATCGTTGATGCCGCTACCCAAAAAGAAATAGTGGTCACGTTTACCGCAGATGGTCGAATTGAAGGACTACCAGCATACCAAAAATTTTCGGTATGTTATTCAGGCGATTGTATTTCGGAGCCTCAGGAAGCATCTAATGTAATCATGCTAGAAAACGCCCAAAAGGAGATTGAATTTGCTGTTTGGCGGTTTGATAAGTCGACAAAACGCCTGACTATTTCAAAACTGGCGGAGCCGCAGCCTGACATCAAAGGTGAAAGAGCGATTCAATCAACGCTGCTGGAAGCTGGAAAAATCAGTTAGAACTGAGGTGATTAACCTACTTATTTTATTATCCCATTTAGTACAGCCATGAATTTAAAAATGACCTACGTTTATTTGCCGTTGATTTTTCTGCTTTTTATCACGTTGGGGTGTAAAACCGAGGCTGAACAAACCAACAAAAAAAATGCTACGTCCATGAAGATAACACAAACTTCGGCCGTAGAAAAGACAGCGGAGGTAGAACCGAGGATGAAGCCTTTCGCTTTGACCTTCAGGGATTTGGTTGAAAACGGTCGGTTGCATAAATTACCAACATTGACCCAGAAAGAAATCGCTACTTATTTCGTGGAAGCCATTGATGAAAACTTTACCGAAGAGTACAAGTATCATCTTGTGGACGAAATCGTTACGGCGACCAATGCGCGAATGCTGCTTATAGCCCGGGAATACGACAATGAAAACACCGTTTGGCTGTGTTTGTATGACAAAAATCATAAAATTCTGAATGCCAAAGAGGTGTATTACGACAACGCTGAGGGAAACTATCAGGTAGAAGCCAGCCTAAAAAATGATACGCTGACGCTTTTTATGGAGGATGTCAACGAAGGAAAATATACCGAGAAGTATACTTTCGAAAAAGATTTTAAAATCAAGCAGTTAAAAAAAAATAGTAAATAAGAGTATTGTCGTCACTCTAGTGTAGTGGTGCAAGTATTTGATTTTGAATAATTTAAGTGGCAAGTAGGGTTGAATGTTTGCAAAAAAAACAGGCCTCAACTAAAAGTCGAGGCCTGTCCAACCCATACAGCCATTTTAAAAATATTTTACTTAACGTAAGTTTCTGTTTCGAAATTGTGTTATAACTTAATTTGTCATAACAATTAAATAACAAAGCTTCCCCTCTAAAAAGTTCCCAATTGTTATGCATTACAGAGAGAACAGGATTTTACCTATTTTGTTTAAAACTTTTGCAAGGTAGCAAAATAGTTGAATCCAACAAATGTACATTAATCGTAATTTTTTTAGCCTCTGATGCGACAAACTCGCCCAAAAAAGCGTCGAAAATTGGAATCTTAATTCCGAAGGTTAGACAGTTTATTGTCGTAAAAGTTTAACAATTTTGTTACGATTTTTTTTGAATATTTACTTTTGCCCCCCCAAACCAGAAGCGCCCCTGAGCGGGTTCAAAATAACGTCCGTTGGCGGCATTGATTTGAACGTTTTGAAAATAAATGGTATTCAGTAGGTTGTTTACCCCTACAAAAGGCTCAATTCCTAAACGCCCAGCGCGAAAAGTCCCCCCAATTCTTAAATTTAGGTTGGTATATCCATTGGCAGTTACGGCGTTGGCGTCGTCGGCGTAGAGGTCAGAAGCATGGCGTACTTGCGCAATGGCAAACAAACCCGACGGTCGGAAGTACCTTAATTCGGCTTGAGCGGCGTGTTTTGGAATGCCAGGTAGGATATTGCCGTCAAATTCACCCGCCGTGGTTTTATAAGTTTTGTACTTGAAATCAGAGTAGGTATAGTTAGAAAACAAAGACAGTCCTTTGGCCAAAACCGTGTTAAAACTAAGCTCAATTCCCTGACGGCGCGAGCTTCCCGCATTGCGATAAAAAACGCGTCCCGGCTGCCCAGTGATTTGATACGGCACCAATTCATCTTTTACATTGATGTTGAACAAGGCCACATCTACCCGCACGCGAGGGCTCAGAAAGGTTTTGGCGCCGATTTCGTAATTGGTGGCGCGTTGGGGCGTTAATTCAGGGTTTAGACCGCCCGTTCCCGATGGATTGTTGGAGAGTTCGCTGAGCGTGGGTGTCTCAAAACTCGTGCCCAAATTGGTGTATACATTCACCTTCGAAGACAGTTCGTAAGAAACCCCTAGGGTAGGATTGAGGCGGCTGTATTGCCGTTTACCCGATTGGTCGCCGTCGCTCAAGAAGGCATCTTCGGCTTTCATCCGAATGGCATCCGAGCGTAAGCCAGTGAGGAGGGTTGCTTTGCGAAAAGAAAGTTCTTGGGTAATGTAGGCGGCAATGTTTTTGAAAGATTCGACCTGGTCAAACGTAAGTTTTCCGCGTGTGCCCGTTAGGTTATCAAACCGGCGGCGGGTATCGGCCTGCGTTTCAAAATCCGTGCCTAGTCGGAAACGATAGTTCAGCTCCCCAAATTGTTGGGTGTATTGGTACTGCCAGCTTGCTCCCGCAAACGTACGATTGATGGTCCCAGCGCCTGCAGCCTGAAACGCAAGGTAGTTGGCAAAGTCACGTTTTGTGCCAAAAACACGCGCAAAAATCAAACTCTTGCCCATCCGCTTTTCGAAAATAATGCCGATACGCCCCTGATTTACGGATTCTGACGCCAGAAAACGAAGGTTATTGGGGTGCGCTTGACGACGATTTTCGTTTACCTGCGCCAAAGTAAGCCCGCCCGGATCGTCGGCTTCGGGGCTGGTGCCGTAATTGGCCAATATCGAAAGGCGGGTCAGCGAATCGAAATCATAACGGAGTTTCAAGTTAAAAATACTACTCACCATGCGACTGTTGCCGCGATAACCATCTGATTGGTTGTGTGTTCCGATAAAAACGTACTGGAACTTGCCTTTTTGCCCACCCGTTTTTACCCGAAAACTCTTAAAGCCGTAGGAACCCACGGTGGCTTGTCCTTCTACCAATGGCATATCGGCGGCGTTATCGGTTTGTAGGCTGATGATTCCCCCTGCCGCGTTTCCAAACAATCCCGATGAAGGCCCACGCATTACTTCCAACCGACGCATAGCACCCATGTCCAAGTTGTCGACGTCGGCTTGCCCGTCGGGGGTTGATTCAGGAATTCCATCTACCACCAATCGAATGCCACGAATCCCAAAAGCCGCCCGGGCACCGAATCCACGAATAGAAATCCGTAAATCTTGGTTGAAATTGTCGGGATTTTGGGCAAAAAGTCCAGCCACACCACCCAATGATTCAAACAATGAAAGTTGGGGTTGTCCAATCTGAATTCGGCTACCATCCAAAACCGTGAGGGCAGCGGGCAGGCGTTTTTCGTTGGTCTCCAAGCGCGTAGTGGTGACGGTGACGGGCGCGAGCGACAAAGTTTTTAGCGAATCTTTTTGTTGAGCAAGACTGGTAAACGAAAATAAAATACAGGCCACAGCGCTCAGCCCTGAACAGAAAGCAGGAAATGAACACTGGCGAAAAGTATAAACCGATAGATTTAAGGACATACGAATTTGTTGTAAAAAGGTTGGTGTTGTTTATTTGTGGAAATAATTATAAAATTGTAAGGATTTGTACTATTAATCAGGCGGCGCAGTCGAAAAGCGTTTTAAATAGGATGTTTTCTTTATGAACACTTTTAATTTATCCCATCATCTTCAGTCGCGCAAGTTAGAGCTTGTTGTTGAAAATCGCACCGCCTATACCCTCGAAAATGCCGAGTTGAACATTTATGAAACGCACCAAATTGCCAAAAATGTGGAGCTGACTTTCAGTAATCCCGTATTGGCAAGTATGATTCGGGGCAAAAAAGTGATGCACCTCGATAATTCACCCTCGTTTGATTTTCTGCCGGGCGAATCCGTCATTGTGCCCGCCGACCAAACCATGCGCATTGATTTTCCCGAAGCCCATTTTGATAATCCAACCCAGTGTTTAGCGCTGGCCATTTCTCCTTCCAAGATAAAACAAATAGTTGAAACCCTTAACGAAAAGGCTCCCTTGGTGGACAATCAACAAGGATGGCAATTTACGAACGAGAATTTTTACTTCACCAATGAGAATTCCATTCATCTGCTCATTCATCGTTTGATTTACATCTTTACAGAAAACAACGAAGCAAAGGATTTTTTTGCTAATCTGGTGCTGCAAGAGCTTATCGTGCGTTTGATGCAGACCAAAGCCCGTAATGTATTGACCAACCACTTGCCGCAATTGGCCAATACAAATCGTTTGGCTTTTGCCGTCAAATATGTTCAAGACAATATTCACAAAAATCTAACCGTCCGGGAGTTGGCCGACAAGGCCTGCATGAGCGAGCCTAATTTTTTCCGTTGTTTCAAACAGCAATATGGTATCACGCCCGTAGAATACATCAATCAGCAGCGTATACAGCTGGCAATCAAGCTGCTGCGAAATACGCAGTACAGTATTGCCGATATTTGTTTTGCGTGTGGGTACAACAACCTTAACTATTTTCTGAAAGTGTTCAAAAAAGCGGTTGGAACAACTCCCGCTAACTACCGCCGCCAGTTTATTGTCTTCTGATTCTTGCTCAACGCTTCGTTAAACCCATCTCACGCTGTCTTTAGTCTTTAGTTGATAGGATAGTTCTATTTTTTAAGATGATTGTTTAAGGTCATACAAGGGGTGTTTTTTACATTTGAATATTATTTTATCAATAAATTTTATAAATTTATTGAGCAGGTTAAACGACATTACCCTAAATTTAAATCTTATATTAAATGGAACTAAACGGTAGTTATATTCTTCCTGCTTCAACGCAGAAAATCTGGGAGATGCTCATGAATCCCGATACGCTAGCAAAAGTGACGCCTGGTATATCGCGGTTAGAATTAGAAAGTGAAAATGTGTACAAAGCCATTGCCGAAGTGAAAATTGGCCCTGTTTCAGGGAAATTTGAGGGGAAGGCGGAAGTGCTTCACCCCGTGGCCGCCGAAAGCTTTACCCTGAATGTTCATCAAAATAGTAAAATTGGTAACGTATCAGCCCACATTAAAATGCACCTGAAAGCGGTTTCAGAACATGAGACCGAGCTTTCTTTTGCGGGCAAAGCACACATGTCGGGGCTGTTGGCCCGTACTGGCAACCGCGTGATGAGTGGCGTAGCCAATACCCTTACGAAGCAATTCTTTCAGAATTTCGAGGATGAATTGGCGGCAAAAGCAGAAGTATAAACGGTTTTTTTCTCCTGTGTTTTTGACTTTGTTTCGTTCATGATTTTAAATACTTATTTGATAATACCCTAAAAACCAATTGAATCTGTGCGTAAGCACCTAACTTTTACCTTACCTACATTATGCCAAAAATCACATTAACCGTAAACGGAAAAACGCACACCCACGAAGTAGAGGGGCGTTTGTTGCTGGTGCACTACCTGCGTGATACCCTCGGCTTGACGGGGACACACGTAGGCTGTGATACAAGTAGCTGCGGCGCTTGCACCATTCATTTGGATGGCAAAGCCATCAAATCATGCTCGCTTTTGGCGGCCCAAGCCGATGGCAGTAGCATCACCACGATTGAAGGGCTCGCGCCCGAGGGCGAACTTCATCCGTTGCAAGAAGGATTCAAGGAAGAGCATGGGTTGCAGTGCGGCTTCTGCACCCCTGGAATGATTATGTGCGCGGCCGACTTACTCAGCCACAACCCCGACCCCTCAGAGCAAGAAATCCGCGAAGGGCTGGAAGGGAATATCTGTCGTTGCACGGGTTATCATAACATCGTACGGGCCATACAGTACGCGGCGCAAAAATCGGCGGTTGCGGTTTAAAGTAGGTAACTGAATCCGATTTAAAACATTTCCATCACTCTCCAGAAAAAAGAAAATGAGCAATAAATTCATTGGTAAATCCGTAAAACGCGTTGAAGACAAGCGTTTTATTACGGGAAAAGGTCGTTATACCGACGACATCGTGCTGCCGGGTATGACTTACGCGTACATTCTGCGAAGTCCTTACGCCCACGCCCGCATCAGAAGCATTGATTATTCAGCCGCCGAGGCCATGCAAGGTGTAGTGACCATCATGACGGGCGAGGAAGTAGGCCACTATGGTGTGCCTTGTGGGTGGCAGGTAAATTTCAAAAACGGCGACATCATGAAGGAGCCGCCGCATCCGTTGTTGGTAAAAGATAAAGTGCGCCACGTGGGCGATGCCGTAGCAATGGTGGTGGCCGAAACCCGCGAATTAGCGCAGGATGCGGCCGAAGCCATCATCATTGATTACGAAGTTTTGCCAGCCGTTACCGATGCTTCCAAAGCAGTACTGCCTGGGGCACCGTTGGTGCATGACGATGTTCCGAATAATATTTGTTTTGACTGGGAAATCGGAAATCCAAAAGCGGAAGTCGATGAAGCAATGGAGAGCGCCCACCACATTACATCGTTGGACTTTGTCAACCAGCGCCTTTCGCCCAACGCCATGGAGCCGCGCAGCTATATAGGTCAATACGACAACGTTTACGACAAATATACCCTTTATACCTCCACCCAAAACCCCCATTTGATTCGTCTGCTGATGTGCGCGTTTGTGCTGGGCTTGCCTGAGCACAAGGTGCGCGTGGTGGGGCCTGACGTTGGCGGTGGTTTTGGCAGTAAAATATACCATTATACCGAAGAAGCCTTGGTGACGTTGGCCTCCAAAAAAATTGGTCGCCCCGTAAAATGGACCGAAACACGCTCGGAAGCATTTCAGACCGACGCCCACGGACGCGACCACGTAACACACGCCGAAATGGGGTTTGATGCCCAAGGAAATATTGTGGGACTACGCATTAAGACGTTTGCCAACCTCGGAGCTTATCTTTCGACCTTTGGGACGGCGGTTCCTACGTATTTGCACGGAACGCTGCTGCAAGGCTTGTACACCACGCCCAAGATTCACTTGGACATGACCTGCGTTTTTACCCATACCACGGCCGTAGATGCATATCGGGGAGCGGGGCGTCCAGAAGCTACTTTTTTACTGGAGCGTTTGGTCGATTTGGCGGCGTTGGAAATGGGAGTAGACCCCGCCGAACTGCGCCTCAAAAACTTTATTCCCGCCTTTGACGGGGTAACTCAACCGGGCTATCAGACCAATGTTGCGTTGCAATACGACAGTGGCAATTACCACAGTGTGTTGGAAAAAGGCCTAGAAATGCTTGGTTATGAGAATTTTAGAAAAGAACAAGCGGAGGCGGCCAAGACCAATAAAATTCTGGGGGTAGGCTTCTCTACCTACATCGAGGCCTGCGGCATTGCGCCGTCGGCGGTGGTTGGTTCACTGGGCGCTCGTGCTGGTTTGTACGAAGTGGGGCAAGTAAGGGTTCAACCAACGGGGAAAATCAGCGTGTTTACGGGGGCGCATTCTCACGGACAAGGTCACGAAACGACGTTTGCGCAAGTAGTGGCCGACCGCCTGGGTATTCCGATGGAAGACGTTGATATTATCCACGGAGACTCCGATACGGTGGCTTTCGGAATGGGAACCTACGGCTCGCGCTCATTGGCCGTAGGAGGAAGCGCCATTGTAAAAAGCTTGGATAAAATCATTGAGAAAGGTGCCAAAATCGCCGCCCATAAATTGGAATGTTCGGCCGATGATATTGAGTTTAAGGATGGGAAGTTTACCGTAAAAGGAACCGATAAGTCGTTGAGTTTCGGCGATATTGCCCTGACGGCATACGTTCCGCACGTGTATCCTGCCAATTTAGAACCGGGCTTGGATTTTAGTAGTTTCTACGACCCCACCAACTTTACGTATCCGTTTGGATGCCACATTGCGGTGGTTGAAATCGACAAAGAAACGGGCTTTACCAGAGTGAAACGCTTTATTGCCGTCGATGACGTAGGTAACGTAATTAATCCTATGATTGTGGATGGACAAATTCACGGTGGATTGGCGCAGGGAATTGGTCAGGCTTTGTTTGAAGGTGTAGAATTTGACGAAAATGGGCAAATTACCAACGGTAGCTACATGGATTATACCATGCCACGTGCCGACGACCTTCCGATGTTTGAGTTGGACCGTCAGGTGACGCCTTGTCCGCATAACCCGTTGGGAGTGAAAGGTGCGGGCGAAGCGGGCTGCATCGGGTCTACACCCGCCGTAGTGAATGCCGTGATTGACGCGTTGTGGTCGGCTGGCCATAAAGTCAAAGATGTACGGATGCCCATGACCCCCGAGCGTGTTTGGAAAGCAATGCAACCGGCCTAATTTTTTGTTTCACTAATTCACTCTTTTAAAAATGATTCCATCATCTGTTGACTATACACGCGCCAGTTCAGTAGGGGAGGCTATTCGCCTCCTTGCTGAAAACCCTGACGCTAAGTTATTGGCAGGCGGCCACAGCCTGATTCCTGCCATGAAATTGCGCCTCAATAGCCCCGCTTTGCTCATTGACATTGCCCGTATTGCGGAGCTACGATTTATTGAAGATAAAGGAAATGCCATCGTCATCGGGGCCGCAAGTACCCACGCCGACATTATCACCAACCCGCACCTCAAGGCCTTGACGGCCATGATTGAAGCAGGAGAATTGATTGGAGATACGCAAGTTCGTAACATGGGGACGCTCGGAGGCAGCATTGCTCATGCCGACCCTTCGGCAGATTGGCCCGCTGTTTTGCTGGCTTTAGAGGCCCAAATCAAAGTGCAGGGCGCTGACGGTGAGCGCATTATTTCCGCCGCTGAGTTTTTTACTGGATTTTTTAGCACCGCACTTGATACGGGCGAGATTGTGACGGAAATTCATCTGCCGAAGCCTGCGGCGGGAAGCGCTTCAGCCTATCGTAAATTTATGCAACCAGCCTCGCGGTTTGCCATTGTGGGTTGTGCTGCGTCGGTAAAGGTAGAAGGAGGTGTCATTTCTGCGGCCAACGTTGCCTTTACGGGGGTTTCTGATGCGTCCTTTTTGGACGAAGATGTTGCCTCGGCGTTGGTTGGAAAACCAGCGACGCTCGAAAACATCGAAGTGGCGGCATCAGCCGCTGCCGAAGGAGATATGCACGTCAATGAAGACCATTTTGCTTCGCAGGCCTATCGTAAACATTTGGCGAAGGTATATGCCAAACGTGCATTGGTGGGGGCGTGCGGTTTATAGTCATTCCCTGTTTGTTTTTTTATTACCTGTACAATGGGCGGCCGAAAGGCTGCCCGTTTTTTTGTAACTTTCGCAAAAAAAACAGCCTTTTCAATGCTTCCTGAATCTTACCTCGCATCAAAAGATGCCACATTGGCCACCATTATTGAATCTACACCTACGTTCAAAAAAACGGATTGGAACAACGATGTTTACCTAGCGTTGCTGGAAAGCATTGTTTCACAACAAATTTCGGTCAAGGCCGCAGACTCTATCTTTGCCCGTTTCAGGGCGTTGTTTGAGGATTTGTATCCGCATCCCGCATTGCTGCTGCAAAAATCAAACGAAGAGCTGCGCAGCGCGGGCCTTTCGTTTCAAAAAATCAACTATCTGCAAAATGTCGCAATTTTTGCTACTGAAAAAGGTATTGATTACCAACATCTTAACCTCCTAAACGACGATGAAATCGTGGCTTATCTCACGCCGATTAAGGGTGTTGGGCGTTGGACAGTGGAAATGTTGTTGATGTTTGTAATGGACCGCCCCGATGTATTCCCCGTCGATGATTTAGTGATTCGGCAGAAGATGGTGCGGGCGTATAATTTGACCGAAACGGGCCGTGTATTGCATAAGCAACTTCATGCAATTGCTGAAAACTGGCGCCCGTATCGAACCATGGCCTGCCGTTATTTATGGCGTTGGAAGCCCGAGGGCTAGCCCCATTTAAAAAATTGAAAACCTGTTTTTGCGTAAAAATCATTATTTTGCGGCCCAAAATTGTTTTTTTATGGATCAAAAAATCCTGACGAGTAAGCAATACTTTAAACTTTTATTGCTTGTGTATGGTGTTATGTTGGTGGCGCAGGTAGGGACAGGAACCGTTTTTTTCTTTTTACGCAGTACCCAATCGAAGTCAATGCCCAATGAAGTGACACTCGGGCAATTATTTGGTTATTTGGTGCCTTGTGCGGCGGTTATACTTCCACTGGTGGGAATATTATTGGCAAAAAAAACGATTAAAGCGTTAAGAATTAATGATTTATTGTCGGATAAGCTTCGCAAATATCAGAGTGCCCTGATTTTTAAATATGCCTTTTTTGAAGGGGCAACTTTTTTTTCATTGGTCGCTTATTTTATTACGGGAGAGCTGCTGCATTTTGGAGTTGCGGGCGCACTTGTGATGGTTTTCCTGACCCAACTTCCCACCCGAAATCGGGTTTTTAATGAAGTTCCTTTGTCAACCTTGGACGAGTCAAAACTCAACAATCCAGATGCAGAGGTAGCGGCTATTCCAGTTAAAGACTGATTATTTCTTCTAAAATTTGCCTGTGTATGGCGCGTCGAGTTTCCACCCCATCTTCTCCTAAAAAACGTGCATTGCCTCCCATCGGTTGGGTGGCTATTGTGGCACTTGTGTTGCTTGTAGGAGGAGGTATTTGGTACGTTAATCGTCTGAATACCAACGAATGGCGGCACGTTTCAAAAATTGGAATTCGGTTGCCGTTTAAATATTCCATCCACGGAATTGACGTTTCTAAACACAACGGACGCATCAATTGGCCAGAACTACGACAGATGCGTTTTGAAGAATTGCGTCTGCAGTTTGTTTTTATCAAAGCCACGGAAGGTGCTTCGTTGACCGACAAAGACTTTAAAAATAACTGGAAGCAGGCAGACGGCGTAGGACTGTATCGTGGAGCTTACCATTTTTATATCCCTTGGCGAACGCCCGAATCGCAGTTTGAGAATTTCAAACGCTCGGTCAAACTCAAAAAAGGAGACTTGCCTCCAGTGCTGGATTTTGAGTTGGGAACCAATGCGTTATCTCGCGAACAGGTCATTGCGAATCTAAAAACTTGGCTTACTTTGGCCGAAAATTATTATGGAGTGCGGCCAATCATCTACACCAACGCCGATTTTTATCGCCGATACATCAAAGAAAATTTTGTGGGCTATCCACTCTGGATTGCTGATTATTCGGGCTGGACCCTCAATCGTTACGACGATGCCGTCATTCACTTTTGGCAACATTCCAAAAGCGGCTATACTGATGGTATTCGTGGCCCAGTCGATTACAACGTTTTTTTGGGTGATGTGGAAGATTTGAAAGCGCTTTGTTTGAAGTAAATCAAGCCCCTAGAAAAATTTATGGCTTAGACCATTTTGTTAATTATAGGTCGATTTTTTGGCCGAAACAGTAACATAACCCGTCGGGTGCAACAACAAAAAAAACTTTGTAGCTGACCCCGTATTTCTGAACTTGAAAATCAGCCTCTTCTTTTTCATAACCGTTGGCCTTCAGCTCTTCAAAAATAGCTTCGACGTCGTCTACTTCAAAGAAACAACCGTCCTGCGTGGGGTCGCCTCCATTTTCGGCAAGGCCGATTTGGATGGTATCTCTTACCAGCGTAGCACTCTTAAAAGGCTGATTTTGACGTGACACAACCTTGAATCCCATGAGAGTTTCGTAATAGGGAATCGCGGTTTCCAGATTTTCCACTGGCAGTTTCATGGCATCGTTTTGGTAAGGCCATACATTCTTGAGTACTGCTTTTGAAGTTTTCATCGGTATAAAAAGTGTATGTTTTGCTACCCGTCAGACGGTTTTGCTACTGTTTTATATACCCGTCAGACGGTTTTGTTACTGTTTTATCCAACCGTCAGACGGTTTTGTTACTATTTTATATAACCGTCAGACGGTTTTGTTACTGTTTTATCCAACCGTCAGACGGGTAATTATGCCTAGTCAACCCAATCGGCAATGTACAAATTTGTGTCGCGAGAACCGGGTGCGTTATTGCGGTTAGAGCTGAAAATGAGCTTTTTACCGTCGTGTGAAAACATCGGAAAAGCGTTAAAAATGCTGTTGTTTGTCACTCGTTCCAACCCTGTTCCGTCAAGATTAATGATGTATAATTGAAAATCATACCCGCGCTGTGAGTGGTGATTTGACGAAAATATAATTTTGTCGCCCTTGGGTGTAAAATACGGTGCCCAGTTGGCCTTGCCCAACGTAGTGATTTGGCGTAAATCAGTGCCGTCAACGTTGCAGGTATAAATTTCCATGTCAGTGGGGGCAACCAAGCCCAACGAAAGCAATTTTTTATATTCGGCTACTTCTTCTTCGGTTTTTGGGCGCGAGGCGCGAAATACCAGCTTTTTGCCATCGGGTGAGAAAAAAGCCCCGCCATCGTAGCCCAATTGATGGGTGATGCGTTTTACATTTTTGCCATCAATGTCCATGATGTAGAGGTCAAGGTCGCCGTCGCGGGTGGATGTAAACACGATTTTGTCGCCCTTGGGTGAAATCGTGGCTTCTGCATCGTAGCCTTTTTCGGTGGTCAATTGCTTTACAATCTTGCCTTTAAGGTCGGATACGAAAATGTCATAAGTGTCATAAATGGCCCACAAATACTTGTTGAGGTAGGCTTTGGCGGGAGGCGGGCAAGAATCGTTACCGACGTGCGTACTGGCAAAAAGAATGTGTTTGTCGCCCGGCATGAAATACGAGCAAGTGGTGCGTCCTTTGCCCGTGCTGATGAATGTCGGGCGCTCGTCGGGATTAGTTAAGCCTTTGTTGACGTCCAAATAAAAAATCTGGTCGCACTGCAATCCCCACTTGGGGTTGTTGGATTGAAAGCTGACGAATTGGTCGTTGAAGCTAAAATAAGCCTCGGCGTTGTCGCCGCCAAAAGTGAGTTGTTTTACGTTTTTGAGGTGTTTCTCTTCCCCCGACTGCGCGAAAGTTTGAACAGATATAAGCAAAAATGCGATGAATAAATAGTTGATTCTCATGAGTTTTATAGGTGATTTTGCGTTTTACAAAGAACGGTAGAGATGCGCATAAAAAACAGCTTTAAGCCCATTTTTTGATGATTTTTGTCATTTTAAAAGGCATCTTTCCCGCTAATTTTGAACCAGAACTAATGTAGGTGAGAAAAAAAATGATAATTTTCTTGTTTGTATTTAATCTAAATAAACTACTTTTGCGTTAGTATTAGAAACATCAAAACCACAATGAACCTCTCAGAAGTATCTGCTTGCTCACTTGTTGAAACCGAAGAAAAGTTTTTTACGAAGAACTCATTCATAGGCTGTGCGTTTGCCTGCGACCTGAAAAAATGCTGCAAAGCCTACAAAAAGAAGGGTAAGCACTGCAAAAAATGCCCTAAAGCTGACTAGTAAATAGAAGTCAAATAGTTACAGTTTTTGGGCTGACTTAACTACAATGGCTGAGCCTTCGGCCAACAGCGCAGAATGGGGAGATTGATGAGACAAAAACCCAAAGTTGGGTCCGTACACTGCCTCAAAGTTCACATCTACAATATGGGTCTTGACGGGATAGACTTCCCAACGCGGATGCTCAACGCCGTACTCGTACGTGGTGAAGTTGTCATATTTTGTGTATCCCCAATAATGCTCGGTGATAAATTCTTCCAAACTTCCTTCCGCAAGCGGAATGGACGTAGCGTCGGCGAGAAGTTCCAGACGGTTCCACTGTTTTTGTTTCCATTCGTAACTTACCCTTAGTTGTTCATTGGTGGTTTTCCATTCGTGACGCATGGGCAGAGTGAGATAAGGCTCATTATATACGACGTTGGCTACCCAACTGACGGCGTATTTTGGGACAATTTCCTTCACAAACGTAACCCCCCGTTTCCATTGACCATCTTTCGTGCGGTGTTTGACGTAAAACCGTAAATTGACTTCCTCAAAGGTGGTATGAAAGGGTATCGGAACGCCCAAAAGGCTCACTTTATCGAACAAGAAGCCAATCAAACTCACAAAACATTGGTTTTCAAACAAATCTAGTTCGGTATGTTTGGGGACGAAAGGTTGCAGCAAATCGGGGGAGACGGTATAATTGACCATTGCCAATTTGCGCCATTCGGCAGTGAGGAACGAAGTGAGCATGGTTCTTACAAAATTTAGTAAAGTGGACAAGGATGAACCTTTCCCGACTTTAATTACATGTAAATGTAACTGCAAAAAGGCAGCTTTGTTACTTCGCCAATGCTGATTCTAGGACTTTTATTAAGTCTTTGCCGTTGTTTTCGCTGGGTTTAGGGGGGTGAATGGCCTGAAAATTCCCGTTGCGGTCAATAATGAAAGTTGAAGGAATGCCACTGACTCCAAAGTTATTCAATACATTCTGATTACCTCTGACGTGTAAGCCCGTTATTTGATGCTTTGCAATGGCTTTTTTCCAGTCCGCTTCGTTTTTATCCGTTGAAATATACAGGAATACGATTTCGTTGTGACCTTTAAAATGTTCCTTGATTTTTAAAGAAGGTTTCATCTCAGCGAGGCAAGGCCCACACCAACTGGCCCAAAAATCAAGATATACGATTTTCCCCTTAAAATCAGCCAATTGCACATTTTTCGCTGCGGTATCGGGGAGTGTAAATGCAAACGCAGGTTTTCCTGGAAGAAATGCTTCTTTTTCAATAAGACGATTTTTGATTCGGGCTAAAAAACGACTGTTGGGGTACTCCTTTTCAAATTCAATAACCTGTTTTAAGACCTCTTCTTTGCTGCCTTTGAATGCAATCTCTTCCTCTAAGAGTTCGCTGCTCAATGTTTCGGCAAAAGCGGCATGAAACTTCGATTTTGTGGCTTTAAAATAAGCGTTATGGTCTCCAAATTCAACGCCTTGGATAGGGTGATTAAGCATAAAAAGATACATTACTGTAAATGGATATCCCATCGACTTAGCTGTTATACTATCTTGTGGCGATGCCATGCTGGTCAAAGCGGCCCGAAACGCGACTGGTATAAGTTGAGGGGTAACGTCAACTTTCCGTTTTTGGGCTTCCTGATATACCGCTCGCACTGTTTTTTTGGAAATATCTGATTTTATATCGGCCTTACAAATGGTATAAAATTGAGTTGTTACTTTTGATTTGTACTTTTCTAAGAGTTTGAGTTTTAATCTTTCTATTTCAACCAGATATTGGTAAAAGCCAGTCTTTGATTTTGTAAGTTTTGTTTTAGCAGTAGTTTCCCAGTCTTTTTGCAGATTTGTGGTTATCAAATCTTCTTTGTAGTACTCAAACTTGGGAGCGGCATTGCCCGTATAACGCATGGTTTTCCAAAAATATTTGGCATCAAACGTCATTGAAATGGTGTCATTGGGCTCCAAAATATACCATTGTAATCGACCTCCTTGGCTAATGGGGCGGTTTTTATCAAACGTCAGCGTTACATAAGCAATGTCTGTTAATGTCGTTTTGAATTCAAATTCATTTTTTTCATTAAGAAGAAGCGTCTCAAAAATGTTTTTTTGTGCATAAGGGAAAATCATAATTTCAACCGTTTGCGAAACTGGATTCGTTATTTTGCCCCTAATGAACACGTTTTGGGCTTGAATCTTAATAGCGAATAGAATAAAGAGGAATATCAAAAGTGGCTTCATAGTAGTTTATTTTTTTTAAATATATAAAAGGAAAATTTATATTTAAAATCGTTTCTTACTATAAAAAAGGCGGTTTTGAGAAACCGCCTGCACAGAGGAACTCTTTTAAAAAACTGCCCTTACAGGAGAACTATTTTAGAAACCGCCCCCACAGGCAACCTCTCCTGAGAAATTGGCCTCGACAACTTGGGAAATCAACGGATTTTACTCCAAAACACACTTTATATGACCAAAATGTGCGGGAAGCCGTCGAAAATCCTACTTTTGCATATTCATAAAAAATCACCAATCAGATGTTACAAGCCATTCCTTTTGACCAAACGGCTGCTTATCGCAAGCTCAAAACTCACCACAAGAGCATCAGCAAGAAGCATTTAAAAGAACTTTTTGCCGAAGACCCCAACCGCTTTAAAAAGTTCTCTATTCGTTTGGGCGACATCGTAATTGACTATTCTAAGAACCGAATCAATGGGCGGACGTTGGCCTATTTGTGCGATTTGGCGCGGGAATGCCAATTGAGCGAGGCCATTGAGAAGATGTTTACGGGCGATAAAATCAACGCGACCGAAAAGCGCTCCGTGCTGCACGTGGCCCTCCGAAATCGTTCCAATACCCCCGTACTCGTGGATGGCAAAGACGTAATGCCTGATGTGAACGAAGTGTTGGAGAAAATGAAAGGGTTTTCGGAAAAAGTACGCGGTGGCGAATGGAAAGGTTTTTCGGGTAAAAAAATCACTGATTTAGTCAATATCGGCATCGGTGGCTCTGATTTAGGCCCCGTCATGGTGACCGAAGCACTGAAATCATACGGCAAAAAAGGATTGAATGTGCATTATGTTTCTAACGTTGACGGTACGCACATTGCCGAAACACTGTCGGACTTGAATCCCGAAACAACGCTGTTTATGATTGCTTCCAAGACGTTTACCACGCAGGAAACCATGGCCAATGCGCACACAGCACGCCGCTGGTTTTTGGAAACGGCCAAGGAAAGTGCTCACGTAGCTAAACACTTCGTGGCTATTTCGACCAACCGTGCAGAAGTAGAGAAATTCGGCATTGACCCCGAAAATATGTTTGGTTTTTGGGATTGGGTAGGCGGACGTTATTCGTTGTGGTCGGCCATTGGGTTGTCGATTGCTTGTTATATCGGTTTCCAAAATTTCGAACAGCTTCTGGCGGGGGCTCACGATATGGACAATCATTTTCGGTCGGCCCGTTTTGAAAAAAATATCCCAGTTGTGTTGGCTTTGTTAGGGATTTGGTACAACAATTTCTTTGATGCTGATACCCAAGCGATTTTGCCTTACGACCAATATCTACATCGTTTTGCGGCCTACTTCCAACAGGGAGATATGGAGTCAAACGGTAAAAATGTGACGCGGGGCGGCGAGAAAGTGAACTATCAGACGGGGCCCATCATTTGGGGAGAACCAGGCACCAACGGCCAACATGCTTTCTATCAATTGATTCACCAAGGAACCAAGCTGATTCCTGCTGATTTTATTGCACCCGCGTTGAGCCACAATCCCATCGGTGAGCACCACAAAATGTTGCTTTCCAACTTCTTTGCCCAAACCGAAGCTCTGATGAACGGCAAGACCTACGAAGAAGCCGCTGAAGAACTCCGTAATGCAGGAAAATCGGAAGACGAAATTGCGTTTCTGGCTCCCTTCAAAGTCTTTGAAGGAAACCGTCCGACCAATTCAATCTTGGCCAAGAAAATTACACCGCGCGTATTGGGAAGCCTAATTGCGATGTATGAGCATAAGATATTTGTGCAGGGTGTCATCTGGAATATCTTTAGTTTTGACCAATGGGGGGTAGAATTGGGCAAACAACTTGCCAACCAAATTTATCCAGAACTCCAAAATGACTGGCCCATTGATGCCCACGATAGCAGTACCAATGGCTTGATAAACCAGTATAAACGCTGGAGATAGCGTTGATGAACTACTTAACAGAAAAACCGAAAAATGGTAAATGTAAAATGATAAAGTCACACTCTGTGTGTATCACTTTTTCGGTTTAATATTTTACATTTTTCTGTTTTTCTGTTTCTTTTCTTAATTCCTCTGCACCTATGCCTGTGCCTATTCGCATTGATTTTTTTGCCATTGTGATTTTATTAGGCGTTGTACAGGGCGTCTTGCTGGGAGGGCTTTTTCTGACCGGAACCCGCGCCAAGACCGTCTCAAACAGAATGATGGGCTGGACAATGTTGGCTTTTTCGGCGGCGATTCTTGAAGTATTTTTGTGCTATTCCAATTATCAATTTCAATTTCTCTGGGCGGATAATTTTGCCGAGCCAACCAACTTCCTATTGGCGCTTTTGCCTTACTTTTTCGGGTATACCCGCCTGCACGGCCACTTGCCCAAAGGCTGGCATTGGCACTTGATTCCCTTTGTGTTTTGGTGCGTTTATTCGGTGTTTTGGCAGTTTCAGTCGTTTGATTATAAATATAATTCTTACATCAGCGCGTGGCACCCCGAGTTGCCTTTCCGCACGTTTACATTTTGGCTTCCCGAAGATCCCCTTTATTTGCGCGACCACGTCAATGATTTGACATTGGTGAGTATGGCCGTTTATATGACACTGTCGTTAAAAGAAATTTACGGGGCTTTTAAAAAAAACGACATTCCTTTTTTTACCCTTCACCGAGTCGTGCCTTTGACCCAACTACGGAACTTTAACCTGCTTATTTTCTTGTTCCCGATTGTTTTTGTGGTGGTAAAACTCAACTTTAAACAAGATTTAGGGGATTATATTCTGGGGAGTTTAACCACTTTTTACATTTACCTGACGAGTTATTTATTGATCAATCATTCGGTGCTGTTCAAGGTAGAATCTGCGGGCGCTGAAATCAAAAAAAAGTACGAAAAGTCCTCTCTTTCTGATGATTATGGGGAAACAATTCTGCAAAAACTGCAAGCCTACTTAAGGGAAGAAAAACCCTACCTCGAAAATGACATCACCCTTCCTAAACTGGCCCAACGCCTCTCGGTTTCGCAGCATCATCTCTCGCAGGTGCTCAACGACCGGCTTAATCAATCCTTTTTTGATTTGATGGCTACTTACCGTGTTGAGGAGGCCAAAATGCTATTGGCCGACAAAGCACTTTCTCACCTCAAAATCGACGAGATTGCCGAGCGCGTCGGGTACAATTCTACGTCGGCGTTTCATACGGCTTTTAAGCGCATTACGGGCAAAACACCCGCGCAGTTTCGGGCAAATAATTAATTTTTGACGGTTCCTAAAAGCATAAATCCCGCTACTTTAAAACCCGCTTTAAGCAGCGCCGCTTTTGACGCCTTGTTGGCAAGGGCGCAACGAGCCGCTGGAACTCTTCCCTGTTGATAACACTCTCTTTTCAATTCTTGAATCAGATAGCTTCCCAGCCCTTTTTCTCGCTGATTTTCTGAGACTTCCATAAATACATCGGCAAAAGGAACATTATAGTGGAGCATGATTCCACCCGTAGCTACCACTTTTTGTTGAGACTCCAACACGTATGTTCCCGAACATTCTACGTGCGGGTCGTCATCCCTGCGAAGGCGAAACTGCACTTCTGGAGGTTGGATGTCGGTCACAAAATGGTCTTCAAAAAGGATGGCTTGTGCATTAATATCCCGCGCAAACTCGTATGCCATTGAGCTAAGTAGGGCATCATTGCTCTGATATTCTAGGTAAAGAGCCTTCGAAACTTTTATCAATTCTTCCAAAAATGCGGCGGCGTATTTACGATAGGCGGGGATGAGGTAAAACTCAAAAATAGTGTCTCTATCTGGAATCTCTTGGCCTTTGAGAGAGCCGTAGCCAACGGTGTGCTGCCCGAGCGTAAGTCGGTACGAATCAGTCCATCCCCGTTCGTGACAGGCGTTGTATCTGATTTGAAAATTGTTTTCTTGAAGAAATAAAGAACGAAACGGCTTAATGGTGGCAAGGGTGGTTTTTTGTACTTTTAATTTCATAATAGGCGTTGAGTAATAAAGCCTAAAGATAGCTATTTTGTGCTTGCCGATAAGCACGAACTTCGAGTTTGTCGGCAAATAGGGCTTAATTCCCAGCAAGGTTGTTGTTTTGCATCAAATAAAACAACAACCATGAACAACGCACATACAGCCTCCTCTCCAGCGTCATCTATCTCCGCCACTCGTCGCTATGACCTCGACTGGTTGCGGGTGATTTGCATCGTTATTTTGCTCTATTATCACGTCGGAATGATTTATGTGCCTTGGGATTGGCACATCAAAAGCACCGAAAAAAGTGAAGCCATGCGGTGGATTATGATTTGGCTGCATTATTGGCGTATGCCGCTTCTGTTTTTCATTTCAGGGGCAGGAACGTACTTTGCGCTCAAAAAACGAAGTTATAACGGCTATGCCCGTGAGCGTATTACGCGGTTATTTGTGCCGCTGGTGTTCGGGATGTTTGTCATCGTG
Source organism: Runella salmonicolor (assembly GCF_024158025.1). Lineage (NCBI taxonomy): Bacteria > Pseudomonadati > Bacteroidota > Cytophagia > Cytophagales > Spirosomataceae > Runella > Runella salmonicolor. The sequence continues at coordinate 746,503 of NZ_JAMZEL010000002.1, read as the reverse complement.
CCCCCCCAGATTTATTACGAACGCCTCTTTAATGGTGTTCAATTCAACGGTTACGGTGATTTTTATCGAACGGTTTTTGATTTTATCCCTTACCCAAAAGGCAGTTTTAGTTGGCATCACTTGTGGTTTGTGGCGTATCTATTTTTGTTTTCGCTGGTTAGCATTCCCGTATTTCGCTGGCTGAAAGCAGGCCGAGGTTTAAGGTTCATGGATTGGACAGAACGCTTGGTGGCCCGCAAAGGCGGAGCACTTTGGTATGCTTTGGTGATTTGTATTAGCCAAGTGATTTTACAACATTTTTATCCCGATGAGACCCACGCGCTCATCGACGATTGGGCCTATTTTGCCTTCAATCTCCTGTTGTTTTGGGGAGGGTATATACTGGTAAGCCGTCCCGTATTTTGGCAAATGATGCTTAATCAACGCCGTATTTATGCTTGGGCTACGCTGATTACCACCGTTATTATGTACAGCTTATACATCGCGATTCGGTTTTATCGTCCAGCGTGGGACGATGTTTGGTGGTGTGATTTGCTTTGGGATATAAATTCGTTTTGCCTGACGTGGTTTTCGGTCTTGGCTTCCATTGCATACGGGCATCACTACCTCAACCGCCCGCATCCTATTCTGCCAAAACTCAATGAAGGAGTTTATCCATTTTATATTTTGCACCAGACCGTTATCGTCGCCGTGGGCTATTACTTACTCAAACTTAATTTAGGCGTTTGGGGCGGTTTTTGGGTGATTAGCACGGTGTCATTGGTGTTAAGTGTGGGCTTATATTGGTTGATTATTAAACGAGTAAAAATCCTACGTTTGGTCTTTGGGTTAAAATAACCCTATAATAAATGGCATATAAAAAGTACGAAAATTCTGAAATATTTGATGATAAAAGCACTATTGATGTGATATTTGAAGGTGAAGAAGTGCTTCTTATTAAACAAAAAAAGTGGACAACAAAAGAACTTGAGGACCAAGTAGCCAATTTGCACTATTCTGGCGAAAACCTACCCAAAGACCCTGCGGTAGAAAAAGCCCGACTACCGCCCTTTGCCCTGTCTTTTTATAAATTCGTTTTTTTTAAATCACGTCTGCCTGATGAAACGGAGTTGTGGAATTACTACCTAAAACAACATTTTCCCCCTGTCGATGGTAACTGTATTCAGGTGTACATCAGGGGTGTTGAAAAAACGTTTGCGGCTGATTCGGTAAAAGCCCGAATGTTGCGGAGTTATCCATCATTGGTGCGGGATTTTCACTTTTATGTGCTCTGTCTGACTTCAGACCGATTTGAACACGTACGTTATTCGTTGCACAAAGATTATTTTGACGGCATTGATTTGTGCGTGGTGTATGCGGGTGTGGAGTTTCAGGTGTCTATTCTTCTCAACTCTCCAAGGGCGCAAATGTACAAAACTCAAAAATATAAACGCCACGGAGAACGTCCTCAAAATGAAGTGATTATGTTGTTTGATTTGACCCGTTATTCTCACGAGAAAGGAAAAATAAAGTTGTTTTCTGAGAAGCACGTGCAAGAATTGCTCGAAGAATTGAAGTTGCGAATTGCAACCTGATTATTTATGGTTGGCCAAGAATGCTTCGTTAGGGTTTGAGAATCCGAAACGCATATAAACGCACCCGAACGCACATTAACGTACAGATTTTTAGGCAAAAATGAGTAGAAAGTGCAGATTTTCTTCTAATTATTGAAAAAGCAAACAACCAATTTTCTGATGAATTATCACGTTTTTCCTACCTACGAAGCACTTTCTACCCACGCGTCTCAATTTATCTTGGACTATGTCCGTCAAAACCCTACTGCCACTATCTGTGTTGCTTCGGGTGAGACTCCCTTATTGACCTTTCAAAAAATTGTAGCCAATGCACAGCCTGGTGATTTTGACCAAGTTACGTTTGTTGCGTTGGATGAGTGGGTAGGCATTGCCCCCGATAATGCCGGAAGCTGCCGCTCTTACATTGATGCACCGCTGATTAAACCTTTGGGAATCAGCCCCGACCGAGTTTCGTTTTTTGATGGATTAGCGCCTGATTTAGAAGCAGAATGTCAACGTGTCAATGACTTTATTGCGAGCAAAGGAGGGCTGGACATCATCATGGTCGGCATTGGTTTGAACGGGCATTTGGGTTTGAACGAACCGGGAAGTTCTTTTGATTCCTATGCACACGTGTCGGAGTTGGAAGAGGTAACGGCTTCTGTGGGGCAAAAATACTTCCAGTCAGAAACACCGCTTACCCAAGGCATAACGGTAGGTTTAAAGCATTTTTTGGAAGCCAAAACCGCCATTGTTTTGGCAAATGGCCCTCGAAAAAAAGATATTATTAAACGGGTATTGGAAGAGCCCATCAGCGAAAGCCTGCCTGCAACGGCCCTGAAACTGCATTCCAATGGGTATTTGTGGGTTGATGTGGCGGCTGATGCCAGCTAGAATCTTTTTCGTAAAGCATCAAAAACCCCTTTAGTAAAAGCCCACAGCGGTACGGTTGACATAATTTTGAGGTCTTCTAAGAGGGTGGTGTCTTCGTCCAAAAAAGCGAAGAGGCGGGGCGTGGGATTTTTTTTGTAAAGAGCCGTGAATACATCTTTTCCTGAAGCACGGTTTTTGAGCAATACATTCAGCAAAGTGCTGTCGAGCAGTTCTTTAAATCGCTGTCGAAACTTCTTGGGTTCGTGCAGCGGCTTGCCCACCGTAACTAGATTACGCACCAACTCCTGCGTAAAGCGTTGGGTACGTTGGAAAGCATACCCAGTTGACGCCTTCACGTACCCGCCTGCCGTCCCGATGAGAACCACGTGTTGACCAATGTGTTGAGGCGTTGGCTCGTCAGTCATGGGAATCACGCCGAATTCTTCGTGTTCAATGCTGAAATTTTCAATTTTGAGAAAATCCCGAATGTATTGGTGAAGCTCAAAATCGTATTCGGTGGGAGAGAGGAGGCTGTCCGAAAAAACCGTGTATTCAATCATGGCCCGCGTGGGGCTTTCTGGCAATACATACATAAATCGTACCCCGATGCCTTTTTGTTCTACCCGATAGTCCATCATCGTTGGGCATTCGGGGTCAAACACGGGCTTGTCGGTGATGATTTCCCAACCTTTGAAGTGTTGAAGCATGTTATGGCAATCGTCCAAATCCAGTCGCAGGGGTTTGATACTGTCAAAAACGTACTCGCCCAAATATTGGTCTTTGTCGGTAATGATAAAGCCACCGTCGGGTGTGTCTTTAAGGCGTTCGATGCGCTCATTAACGAACTTAATGTTTGGATTGCCAGCCAAGTCTACTTTGACAAAGTCATAGAAGTCAATTCCCCGCAGCCATTTGTAGGAGTAATCGCCTAAGTCGAGCGATGAAGAGAAATTAGTGCCGTGAAAAAACACCTTTTGCCATTTGCGGTGCACTATTTTATCAAATGGACTTTGATTACCTTTTTCCCAAAAACACCAAGTCCGATCATTTTTGGTCTTGGTGTCTTGGTCAATAATAAGAATGGATTTTTCGCGCAATACGGTTTGGTTCATGTAATAAGCCAAACTCAGTCCTGCCAATCCGCCGCCTGCAATGATGAAGTCGTATTTCTCCATGGAAAACTTATTCGTAATGACCTTCTAAGGCCAGTATACGGATGGGCGTTATCAGAAACCTTATGAGCAGTTTAAATGATATTAAATCGGCACATTTACGTGGCGCTCTGAGTGGTAGCTAGACCGGACCAATGGGCCTGATTCGACGTACTTGAGGCCGCGCTTCAGTCCTTCTTCGCGGTACATGGCAAAGGTTTCAGGATGAATCCACTCAATCACCTCGTGGTGCATTTTGGTGGGTTGTAGGTATTGGCCCAAGGTCAAAATATCAAGTCCGTGTGCCACCAAATCGTCCATGGCCTGAAACATTTCGTCTTGGGTTTCGCCCAAGCCGAGCATAATGCCGGATTTAGTACGTTTGCCAAAGTCTTTGGTCCGACGTATTTGCTCCAAACTGCGTTCGTATTTGGCTTGCGGCCGTACGGCGCGGTAAAGTCTGGCCACGGTTTCTACGTTGTGAGAAACCACTTCCTGGCCCGCAGAAATCATTCGTTCGAGGGCGGCCCAGTTGCTTTTTGTATCAGGAATCAAGGTTTCAATCGTGGTGGAGGGGCTCAATTCTTTGGTCAAAACCACCGTTTGGTGCCAAATCTCGGCCCCACGGTCTTTGAGCTCGTCTCGGTTTACGGATGTAATGACGGCGTGTTTAACCCCCATGGTTTTGATGGCTTCGGCCACGCGGCGCGGCTCATCGACGTCGTATTCGTTGGGACGGCCAGTGGCTACGGCGCAGAAACTGCAACTACGGGTGCAGACATTGCCCAATATCATAAACGTTGCGGTTCCTTCTCCCCAGCATTCGCCCATGTTTGGGCAGTTACCGCTTTCACAAATCGTGTGGAGTTTGTTGGTATCTACGATGGTCCTGACTTTTTTGTATTCAGGCCCGACGGGCAATTTTACTCTTAACCAATCTGGGCGTTTTTTGCGCTCTGAAGTTATAACGGGAAGTTCTATCATTTCTGAAGTTAATTGTTGCCAGCTAACAGTTATTTGTAAAAAAATCTTTCTGCGATTACAAATAACAAACCGTTAGCGACGGCTATTTCTTATTACCGAAAAACAAAGTTACGTAACCCGAAGTGAACAAACTACGATTTTCGGCAAAAGGTATAATCACGGGGGCTTTGCTGAACAACTCGGTCAGGAAGCCAATCTCCAAACCAGTGAGGTTGCTCCGAAAGGCACTCAACTCAAAACTGAACGCGATTTTGGCATTGACGCCTGGCACGATTTTCGATTGTCCGATACCTTGCATAATGTTTCCTGCGCCCAAAATATTGCCCAAATCGGTGTGTTTAACTGGGTCATAAGCTTCGGTACGAACCACACCGGGGCGTACTTGGTACTGTATAAAATACGGTTTCAATATCCCCAAAGAAGCGCCGACGGCCAATATCCCGTTGATTGAAATCCCTTCCTCATTGTTGCGGTTGGAAAGGATAATTTCACGGCCATATTGCGGACGCAACGCAAAGAGATAATTTTGTTTGCCGGGCGTAAATCGTGCGCCCGTGTTGCTTGATTGGGCGAGTTCTTTTGGGTGCCGCACGTTGACCAATTCAAGGGCTAAATAACGGTACTGGGCTCTTCCAAACAGGTCTTTGTCCATTCGGGTTGAATGTCGAACCACCAATCCACCCAACAGGCCAGAGTTGGTGTTGGTCGTAACTCCGTAGGTTGTTATGGTAGAATATTCTTCCTCCTCGTCTTCAAGGTTTGTTTTAGCACGACGCTGCTGACCCCATGCCACTTCGGAAAGGAGCAAAAAAGCCAGAATTACGGTTGAGATAGATTTCATCAGACTTAACAAAAATTTTACTTAAACATAACAAAAATACCTAATAAAGTCAAGTCACTATACGTTAAAAATCGCTTTATGGTTGCCGATTCTTTCACTATTTTAAACTATTTTCAAGGGTGTAAGGTTCAGGATATTTTTTCAAATCTTAAATTGATGTTTGTTAGAACGAGTGAATTTTGTACTTTTTTTATTTTAGTCAGGCATACCCTCTTGGCTATTCAAACTAGTTCGAGATGCCGCTTACTTTTAAGTTATTTGCTTGACAGAACCCGATTATGACAAAGACCCCTGCATTTATTTTTTTACTTATTAGCCTTTTTGCAAAGTCGCTTTATGCCCAAACTGAAGCGGTGTTTGCCGAAAAAATGCGCATTCCTCCAAAATCGACCCAGGCCCAAACCGCTTTGTACATCGCAGAAAGTTTCTTGGGAAAACCCTATGTGGCGCATACCCTTGAAAAAACACCTGAAGCCCTCGTGTGTGATTTGCAAACCTTTGATTGTTACACTTTTGTGGAATCAGTGCTGGCCCTGACGCTGACCCAAAAGGCGTCGGGTAGGTATGATGAGTACCAAAGTTTCCTCCAAAAATTACGCTATCGAAAGGGAAAAATTACGGGATATGGCTCACGGCTGCATTATTTTCTGGAATGGAAACATCAGGCCGTGGCCCAAGGATGGCTTGTGGACGTTACGGAGTCATTGGATGGGCAGAAAATACAGCCCACAATTCAGTTTATGACCACCCATCGAGGGTTTTATCCCGCCTTGAATGATGAAAAAACGGTGGCTGAAATTCAAAATGCCGAAAAGCAATTGTCCCAAATCCCGTGGTTTTATATTCCTAAAAACAAGGTCGCGGCAATAGAGCCAAAATTACGGGATGGGGATATTATTGGTATAACCTCTACCATTGCGGGATTGGATTTTAACCATGAAGGTTTTGTGGTACGAAAAGGAGCGCGGGCGTATCTGCTGCACGCTTCTTCTGACTTAAAAAAAGTAACTTTATCGGCCGAGCCATTGGCCGATTACCTCGCTAAAATCAAAAAACACAGCGGTTTGGTGGTGCTACGAATCAATGATTAGAGGATTAGTTGCGGGCCGAGAACCATCCTTTGGTGGTATTGGCACTTTCCAATTTCTTCTCCAGCGTGTCGGGTAGGCGTGGAAAAAAGTCAATCCCCGTCATGCGTTCAATTTCATCCACACTGACTACAAACGTTTTGAGGTTTTCGCTCGAAAACTCATTTTTGAGTATAAAACCAATCATCCGAGGTTGGTCGTCGGTGAGGCACAGGGCAATTTTATAGTACATTTCGGGCACGGCAATCTCATTTCTATTTCCAATGGTGGGCAGACCTGGTTTAAGTACGGGACCCGTTACGATGTATAATTCGCCGTCGCGCTGGGCCCATTGACGAAACTTTTGTTCCAAATCGTTCCATATACCACGGTTAAAGTCAGGCACTTGTGGGCTGATATTGCTCATATAAAAGGTTTCCTGCTTGTCAGAAGGGTTGATGTTGAAATCACCAGCAGGGGCCAAGTGGCCGCGATCATAACCCGTACGGGTATAATCTGTCGTGATGGCCGAACCCGTAGAAACAAGCGGGTCTGGAACGAATTTGTTGCCGTCGCGGGAGAGGTAGGCGCTTGCTTCGTCGTTGGTCAATTTATAAGCGACCCAGTCGGCCTGTTCGTATTGCTCCCGATAACGCAGCGTAATCTTATGATGGCGAATGATTTGGTCATTGGAGCCGATGGCAGGTAAGTTGAAATCCTTCACCTTCGCGTAGTCGGCCGTGGTGTTTGAAGAGGTACTTTCCTCTTCGGTTTCTTCCTCGTTGGTAGTGTTTGAAGATTTGTCAATCCCCTCTTTTTCCAACAACGTACGGTCGTCGGAAGCTACATCGTCGGCGGTGCGGTCATCGACGGCCACATCGCTCGATTCGGGGACCTTATACGGGTTCTTGCCGCGTTCTGGTGGATTTTTGTCGTAAACAAATACGCTCTTTACATCATTCCAAAAGGCCACGAGCGGCTTGGTCCGACCGCGATAGTGCAGTACAAGACCGATAACAATAAAAAAGAATAGTAAGAAAAGGGTATTCCCCAAGCGTAATCCTTTGCGGTGCATTCCGATGTCAGCGTTTTTGATAATTATTGCAAAGAACGGGATAAAACCTCGCGTTTAGCATCTGGATGCGCAAAGATTTTTGGACATTTGCAGCTAAATACCAAATTTTTGAACGTGCAACAACTTCAACTCATTGTCATTGGCGGCGGAGCGGCGGGTTTTATGGGCGCCATTACGGCGGCAGAAACTTTCAAAGACGCCAACGTTATTCTTCTGGAAAAAAACAGAACATTACTCAATAAGGTACGCATCTCGGGGGGCGGCCGCTGCAACGTGACCAATGCCGTAGCGACCTTGCCTGAGTTATTAAAAGGCTACCCGCGCGGGGCTAAATTTCTGCGTTCTTTGTTTGAAACCTTCAACAACCAACATACTATCAAGTGGTTTGAAGAGCGCGGTGTGCCGCTCAAAACCGAGCCAGACGGACGGATGTTTCCCGCCACCAATACCTCCGACACGATTGTGGACTGTTTGATGAAAGCGGCCCATCATGCGGGGGTAAAAATTAGGACGGGGGCGGGAGTGACTCAGCTGAAGCCTGTTCCGACGGGCATTGAGGTGGTGCTACTATCGGGCGAGGTACTCCACGCCGACCGCGTGCTGGTTACGTCGGGTGGGCACCCGCAGTTGAGTGGCTATGATTGGCTAAGTGAGTTGGGGGTTGAAATTGTGACTCCTGTGCCTTCGTTGTTTACCTTTAATGTTCCTTCTATTCCTTTCAAAGACCTGATGGGTGTTTCGGTCGGAGGTGTGGGCGTGAAATTGGCGGGTAGCAAATTGGCAGAGACGGGGCCGTTGCTTTTTACGCACTGGGGCGTGAGCGGCCCCGCCGTGCTACGGCTGTCGGCGTGGGGGGCGCGTGAGTTGTCGGACAAAAACTATCATTTTGTGTCGTTGGTCAATTTTACCAATAAAAAGCCGAACGAAATTTTGCAGCAACTAACAGATTTTCAGCGAGATTCGGGTTGGCGGGCCAAGTTTGTGTCTACGCAAGCGCCTTTTGGATTGCCCCAACGGCTTTGGAAGCAGTTGGTTGAACTGGCCAATATCCCCGATACTATGCGGTGGGCGGATTTGCCCGCCAAGAATATGAACCGATTGGTGGAACATTTAACCAATTTTCAACTGGATGTGCGCGGCAAAACTACTTTCAAAGAAGAATTTGTCACCTGCGGCGGAGTGGCGTTGTCGGACGTAAACCCCAAAACGCTCGAAAGCCGCAAGGTGCGGGGGCTGTTTTTTGCGGGAGAAATATTGGACATTGACGGTATTACGGGTGGGTATAATTTTCAGGCGGCTTGGACAACGGGGTATATTGCTGGTAAACAATTGGGGCAGTTGATAGAGTAGCCTTGTTAGGCACGTAGGTGTTTACCGTTAAGTAAATCACCGTTGTGGGTGAGGAGAATAAGCGTTAAATTGGCGTAACAATGAGCGGCAGTAACTCCCTTCGTTGTGGAAAACTCTCATTTAGCTCCTCCGAATGCCCATGAAATCACTCCTTCTGTTTCTGACGCTTTTACTGCTTTCAGGAGCGTCTTTTGCCCAAAAAGTCACCTTTGATGACTATAAAAAGCGAGGAGATGCCTGTTTTGTAAAACAGGATTATCAATGCGCAAAGGATAATTACGAGCGCGCCCTCCGGATTCGGGACAATGATGCCTACTGCAAAAGCCAACTCAAAAAGGTAAATGATGCGCTGAAAAAAGCAAGCACCCAAACGCCCCCCAAAAAAACACCACCGAAGGTAGAAAAAGAGTCAGAAAACGTTAGAATCGCTGAATTAAACAGAAAAGAGGGCGATGATTTGTTTAAAAGAGGAGACTACGAAGCGGCCCAGAAGAAATACGAGGCCTGTCTCAACGTGCCTTCTTTTGGGAGCGATGCGTACGTAAAAGAGCAAATCAAATTTAGCCGTTTGGCGGCGGCATTTTTGACCGATGCCAAAAATGCATTGGCGCGCGGCAACGACTTGGAAGGGCTGGCGTATCTGAAAAAAATTCTGGAAATAAACAGCGGTGACCCCATTACGCGGCGACTAATCACCGAGCATCTTCAGCAACGAGGCAATCAACAATTTGCTAAAAATCAATTCATTGAGGCAAAGAAAAGTTATGAAGAAGCTCTGCCTTACGCCGATATCCAAACCAAAGCAGTATTGGCAAATCTTATCAACACGACCGAAAAAGAGCTGAAAGCCGACACTGAAAAAAAAGCAGAGGCCGCAAAAGTAGCGAAGCAGGAGCCCAAAACCGCATCTAAAGAACCAGTAGCTGAAACTAAGAAAACCGCAGAAAATAAGCCAATTGAGCCTACTGCTAAGCAGGAGGTAGTTAAAAAAGAAGACGCTAAATTGCCAAAAAGCCCGTCGAAGCCCTCGGTGGTGCCCAAGATTATTACGGCGGGGGTGGGAGTAGGAGCCCTTGCTTACGCGTTTGTTCTGAACAATCAATACCAAGCTAAGCTGGATAATTTTACGGCGCTCAGTCGCTCGGCTGAGTACCGTCAATGGCGAGTGGCGTACGATGATGTCAAGGCCGCCCGGAGCAAAAACGGATTGATGAATGTCTGCCTTGGCGTGGCGGTGGGGGCGGTGATTGTTGAAAGTGTGTTGTTGTTTAAAAAGCCCAAAGAAAAACGAGCCGCTTTGAAGTTAAATTCGGCCTCTCAACAGTGGGGCTTGGCTTTACAGTATCAATTCTAAGCATCATAATTGCACATATACGCCATGAAAAAAATCAGTTTTTACCTTCTGTTGTTCACGCTGACCAGTTGTAAGTGGGAGGAGCCTTCATTCAATACCCTTTTTGATATGGTTTTAATCGACGGAGGGAGTTTTGATATGGGACGCCGGGCCAATGATAATATTTTGGATACTCAAAAGAGAGACGATGAAGTCCCCGTTCATTCCGTGACGCTGGGCAGTTTTTACCTCAGCAAATACGAAGTAACCGTGAAGCAATACCGTGATTTTTGTGCCGTAACGGGCCGAACCGCCCCTGCCAACCAAAAAGAGGAGAATCCTGTGGTAGGTGTCACATGGAACGACGCCGTGGCGTATTGTAATTGGTTAAGTCAAGAAACGGGCCAAGCGTATCGTTTGCCCACCGAAGCAGAATGGGAATTTGCCGCCCGAGGAGGTAACAAAAGTCAAGGCTTTATTTTTGCGGGGAACAATTCCCTGGCGGAGGTGGGCTGGTACGATGCTAATAGTGGTCGCTCAATTCGTCCCGGAGGGCAAAAACAAGCAAATGAACTGGGGCTTTATGATATGAGCGGAAACGTGTGGGAATGGTGCAGCGACTGGTATGGGCCGTATTCAAAAGAGCCTGCGACCAATCCCAAAGGGCCGAGTACGCCCACTCAGGGAGCGGTACATGTGCATCGTGGTGGATCGTATTTGTATGGCAGTATTTATTGTAGAATTACATTCAGAGGCGGTCCTATTTTTGGCAGTACGCCCAACGTCGAGACTTTTACCAACAACACGATTGGTTTTCGATTGGCCGCCGATGCAAAATAAACCGATTAAAAAGGTCGTATTGCCTTCACAAAGCGGTTTTTGAAGTATTTGGAATAGAGATTATCTTCCCGAACGCCCTTGGAAGACGAGGCGTGGATGAACAGGATTTCGTTTTTGCCCCTTACTTCCGTCACAATGCCCACGTGCGATACGTAGCCCGCTTTACCCGCATCTGGGACGTAAAAAATCCAGTCGCCTGCTTTGATGTCGTGTACTTCTTCGACTTCGGTGCCAAATTCGGCCTGTTGCCACGAGATACGGGGTACTTTAAGTCCTACTTCGCTATAAACACTAGCAACCAACCCTGAGCAGTCTATGCCGCGACGGTCGTTGCCGCCGCTGCGGTAGGGCGTTCCGGTGAAGGTACGGGCCGTGTTTACTACATCGCGAACGTAATTGGCATAAGCGCCTTTGGGCTTGGCCGCCAACGGACGTTTGGACGCGGGGGCTTTTGCGGCAGGCCGTGTATTGTTACTTCTCGAAGGTGCTTCCGAAGTTCTGAAAACCGCACATGAAGTCATCATTAAAGCAATAAAAAGACCACAAGCATGAAGTGTTAAATGTTGTTTGGGTAGGGACTGGAAAAATAGACGAAAGCGCATAGCGTTAGGGATAACCGGTCAAGGAAAACTATTTACTGCGTACCTCAAGGGCGGATTCTGCAAAAATAACGAACGAATAAGAAAATTAGCGTGGATATTTTTCAATTTTCGCGTTGTTTGCAAGGTAGAAAAGTCTCTCATCTTTTTGGGGAACTTTGAAAACCAAAAACTGTTTTAGAAAAAAGCCCAACCACCAAGAATGATTAAACTGATTACCGCTTCCCAAGCGCATTTGCCCGAAATCAAGCGCATTGCTTACGAAACTTGGCCTGCTACTTTTGGGGCTATTCTTTCCGAAATACAAATCGCTTATATGCTCGACTGGATGTACAGCATTCCGTCGCTGACGAGCCAGATTGAGGAGAAAGGGCACGTATTTATTTTGGCCCAAGAAGACAACGAATACCTCGGATATGTTTCTTATGAGTTGAATTATAATGGGTTACCTAAAACAAAGATTCATAAGATTTACCTATTGCCCGCTAGTCAGGGAAAAGGAGTGGGGGCGTTGCTCATTGAGCGCGTTGGAAAAATTGCCGCCCAAAACGAGAATAAAGCCCTGTTGCTTAACGTAAATCGTTACAACAAAGCCGTTGGTTTTTACGAAAAAATGGGTTTTAACATTGTGGGAAATGAAAACATTGACATCGGCGACGGCTTTCTGATGGAAGATTTTATCATGGAAAAACTGTTGTGATTTTTGAAGTTAATGTATCAAACAGCTTTACGATAAAAAAGCTAAATTTGGAAAAATAAAGCAGAATCATGGGTATTATCACTTTTCATCCTGCCAATGAAGCCGATTATCAGTTGCTGATTGAATTGGCGAAGCGCCTTAATGTAGCCTTTACGGCTACAGAAACAGAGCCGACTATTTCTCAGGAAGAGTTTCTTTCAGGGCTGGAACGCAGTGTGGAAGAAATTAAGAATCATCAAAAAGGAGTGACCAAACTGCGCAGCGCTTACGACCTTCTAAATGAACTTTGAAATAATTGTCACAAGTGATTTTGAGCGTGAATTAAAACGTTTGCGTAAAAAATACCGCTCGTTAGGCAGTGATTTTGCTGATTTTTTGGAAAGTATTCAAAGAAACCCTGCCTAGGGACGCGCCATAGGAAAAGATTGCTACAAGGTCCGAATGGCGATTACAAGCAAAAATCAAGGGAAAAGTGGTGGCGTAAGGATTTTAACTTGTGTAAAAATTATTGATGGTATTATATTCCTTTTGGGATTTACGACAAAAGCGAAATGGAAACGTTGCCCGAAAAAGAGATTAAACGCCGTGTTATGGAACTATGATTCTGGTATACTCTTCTCCGATAACATTCTAAACGCCAGTTCATCTACCCAGAAATCGACCAGAATTGTCGTTTAGAGCAAATTATTTAATTTTTTATTCATCTATTTTATAAATCAGCCATGCCAAATCGTCTCATAAACGAAACCTCGCCGTATTTGCTTCAACACGCCCACAATCCTGTAGATTGGTATCCGTGGGGAGAAGAAGCACTGACCAAGGCCCGTAACGAAAATAAGCCCATTATCGTAAGTATTGGGTATTCGGCTTGCCATTGGTGCCATGTAATGGAGCGTGAAAGCTTTGAAAAAGAGCAGGTTGCGGGTGTGATGAACGCCGATTTTGTGTGTATTAAAGTAGACCGCGAAGAGCGCCCCGATGTTGATGCCATTTACATGGACGCCATTCATGCCATGGGTGCGCGGGGTGGTTGGCCGCTTAACGTTTTTTTGCTGCCCGACGCCAAGCCCTTTTACGGGGTTACGTATTTGCCCGCCCAAAATTGGGTGCAATTGTTGGGCAGTGTTAAAAATGCGTTTGTGAATCATCACGAAGATTTGGTAAAATCGGCGGCTGGGTTCACAGACAATATGCTGGTCAAAGAATCTGAAAAATATAACCTCCACGTAGACACTCAGATAGGAGAAGGGCTCGCTTCGGAGCAACCTTTTTCCTCCGTCCAAATGCGGAACGACTTGGACGAGATGTTTGAGAAAATAAAGGGCCATTTTGATACCGAAAAAGGTGGCATGGACCGGGCACCCAAATTCCCCATGCCTTCTATTTATAAATTTTTGTTGCGATACTATGCCGTTTCCCACAATCCCGAAGCGCTAAGGCATATTGAATTGTCGCTCAACCGCATTGCGTTGGGGGGGATTTATGACCACATAGGCGGTGGTTGGGCGCGGTATTCGGTGGATGATGAGTGGTTCATTCCGCACTTTGAAAAAATGCTTTACGATAATGGCCAGTTGGTGAGCATTTTTTCGGAAGCATATACCCTGACCAAGAGTGACTTGTACAAAAGTCGCGTGTACGAAACCATTGATTGGCTGGCCCGCGAAATGACTAGTATGGAGGGTGGTTTTTATTCAGCGCTTGATGCCGACAGCGAAGGAATTGAGGGGAAATTTTACATCTGGACGCAGGCCGAACTGAAAGAAATCTTAGGAGAAGATTTTGGATGGTTTTCTAAATTGTATAACATCAGAGCTTCGGGAAACTGGGAACATGGCTACAATCATTTGCATCTAGTCACTCCTTTTCCACAGAAAGAAGCCGAAGGGGTAGCGTACCAAAACGCCCTTCAAAAACTCTTCAAAGCGCGGGAAAGCAGAATCCGCCCTGGGTTGGATGATAAAATTCTTGCTTCGTGGAATGGCTTGATGCTGAAAGGGTTGACCGATGCTTATCGGGCATTTGGCGAAGAAAAATTTAAAGAATTAGCCTTAAAAAATGCGCACTTTTTGAAAGAAATAATGACCGCGCCGAACCATCAACTGTGGCATAGCTACAAAAATGGCAAAGCGAGTATTGTCGGTTTTTTGGAAGATTATGCGGCGGTCATTGATGGCTATTTGGGTCTGTATCAAGCCACTTTTGAAGAAGAATGGCTCGACGAAGCGTTGCATTTAATGGCCTACGCGGTCGAAAATCTGTACGATCCCGAAGATGAACTTTTTTATTTTACTGATGGCAATGCCGAAGAATTGATTGCGCGGAAAAAAGAGGTTTTTGACAACGTGATGCCCGCCTCCAATTCGCTCATGGCCCATAATCTGTTTGCTTTAGGAACATTGTTTGACTACGCCGACTACGTAAAGTTAGCGGATTGGATGTTGGCAAAAATGCGGAATGCCCTCCTGACCGACGTGCAATGGGGCACCAATTGGGCGGCATTGTACGCATTAAGGGCGCAACCTACGGCCGAGATTGCCATCGTCGGGGAAGAAATGGAACGTTTTCGTCAACAATTAGAAGAGCGTTTTGTGCCAAACAAAATACTGGTCGGTACCAAAACGGCTTCTGATTTACCTCTTTTGCAGGAGCGGATTGCCAAACAGGAGCAGACAACGGTGTACGTTTGCTTTAACAAAACTTGTCAATTACCGGTTAATACGATGGAAGAAGTTTGGAAACAACTGAATTATATCAACGAATAAAACCCATATAGCATCCCGCCTACCCATGCCCAACTCTACACCTTTTGAACAGAAAAAGCAGTTTCTGTTCCTCGCTTTGTGTGGTCTTTTTTTGACCAATGCGCTGATTGCGGAGATTATCGGCGTCAAAATATTTTCCGTTGAAGCCCTACTTGGCACCTCACCTGCTCAGTTGCCTTTGTTTGGTACTAAGCTGGATTTTAACATGTCGGCGGGGGTGG
This sequence comes from Runella salmonicolor, assembly GCF_024158025.1. Classification (NCBI taxonomy): domain Bacteria; kingdom Pseudomonadati; phylum Bacteroidota; class Cytophagia; order Cytophagales; family Spirosomataceae; genus Runella; species Runella salmonicolor. Next base: position 731,151 of record NZ_JAMZEL010000002.1, on the reverse strand, counting down.
TCAACTGGCCGATTGTGTTTATTACTTCCGACATTATCAACGAGTATTTTGGGAAAAAAGGCGTTCGTCGTATTTCGTACCTGACGGCCATTTTTATCGCTTACATGTACATCGTCATTTATGCTACTACATCATTGCCTCCCGCCCAGTTTTGGTTGGAGGTCAACAGTAAGGACAGCCACGGCAACGCCATGAACATCGACGGGGCTTTCAATGCGATTTTTCGGCAAGGGCTCGGTATTATGCTTGGCTCGATTGTCGCTTTTTTGATCGGGCAAGTGTTGGATGTAACCGTTTTTTCGTGGTTGCGCCGGCGTACGGGCAGCAAATACATTTGGTTGAGAGCTACGGGCTCAACGCTGTTTTCGCAATTGGTAGATAGCTTCGTCGTGATTTTTATTGCCTTTTACCTTTTCGGCAACTGGTCGGTAACGCAGATTTTACAGGTGGGTAGCATCAATTACATTTACAAAGGTTGCATTGCGTTGTTGACAACGCCTGTTTTGTACGTAGCACATTATTTAATTGATAAATATTTAGGCAAAGAAAATGCCCGTCAATTGGCCGATGAAGCCGCAGGTATGAGTTTTACGGCAGTGTAGTTTTCATTGCCGTTTAATAACTTCTTCTTGTTTTTCTTTGAATATCAGGGACTTTGGGTTTATTTTAATAAAATAGACCCTGCCTTGTTATGCTTCAAATTTTACCGCCACATCCAGCCCTGCGGCCTTTTGTTAAAGCCTATTGGTACTTGCACGTTCGGCACACCATGCCTTTAGTAAGTCTGCCGATTGCTCCCATCCCTGAAACGGCTCTTTATTTTTACCCAAAAGACAAATTATCCGTAAACTATTTGGATAACTCAACCCACAAAATTCCCGATAATATTATTATAGGGCAGAGTACTTTTCGTCATAATTTACTGATTCCCAGTAATTATATAATGTTTAAAGTTCTGCTGCAACCGTCGGGATTTTTTCGATTGTTTGGTATTCCGATGACATTATTTGCGGGTAGTTATGAAGAAATCAATCTGGTATTGGGAAACGAAATCAAGGAAATAAGAGAAAGGATTGAAAACGCGGCCACGTTTGGAGAAATGGTGAACATCACAGAAGGGTTTTTACTTCGAAAAATTGTGGATTACAAGGTAGAAAAACATGCCATTGATGCGGTGTTGGAGCAATCCAATTTTTACCATTTTTCTTTGGATCAATTGGCGCAAGATGCTTGTTTGAGCAGACGTCAATTTGAACGGAAATTTCTGGAGCGGACGGGTGTATCGCCCAAATTTTATAGCCGTATTTTGCGCTTCAATCAGGCCATGAAACTGAAGCAAAAGGCTCCTCAGTTGAGTTGGATGCACATTGCGTACGACTGTGGATACTTTGATCACAATCACTTACTGCGTGATTTTAAGCAATTTACGGGTGCAGTTCCGAGTGGGTTTGATTTTGAGAAGGCCGTGATTTATTGATAGAATGTCGTTTTTTTACTAAGTCTCATCTCAAGTGTTTAGATAGATTTGCAGAAAACCATAAACTCTAATTTTTCATGATTCCTGAAACACACATTCCCCTTCTTCGCCGAGCTGCTATTTGTTTTATTATCACCGGTATAACCTACTTGGCTTTTAGCTTTCCTTTCTGGTTTTTAGGAGCTGTTGATGAAGGCGGAAAAGGTAAGCTCATCTTGCCTTTTCTATTTTTATTGGATGACCTGATTCCGCAAAACTTACAATCTTGGGTTGGCGTTATAGGTACTGCTTCTATGCTTATAGGGATAGTTTCTCTTTGGCAAACAGGCGAGCCGACGGGTATAGGCAAACGGCGCAATTTCTTTTATGTGTCAATTGCTGGGGCTGTTTCCTATATTTTGGGGCAATGGATGCCGTTACCATTTGCTCCATTGGGTGCGTTCTTAACTGGGTTGGGAATGATATTGATAGGTGTGGCGAGCATTAAAGAAAAAGTGTGGACTGATTGGAAACGTTATGTTCCTTTGGTAGTTGGCTGTTTTCCGTTCTTATGTATGTTTCCTCTACTAATCATCACTGGCCAAAGGCCTGCTGCCATCATTGGCTTTTGGGGCATTCCCTGGATAGTGTTGGGAATAGTGGCATGGCAACGGTGTTCAGAAGTGAAACATAGCTTTAGTTAAAAGTGCCATTTTCAAATTCGAAGAAAAGCAACTTTCCCATGCCTGTCAACTACAATACCACTGCCACAAAATGGGCTTTGCTCATTTATAGCATTCTTACCCTACGCCACTTTGGCATCGCGATGATGTTACAATTCATTGTGAATCCTCAGTTTGCGAATGTGCATGAAAACTTTATGCTTTATACAAAAACCTACCACAGCTTGATGATTTGGGTTGGGTACGTACCCGCCGTTTTAATGCTGTTATCGGCGATTTCAATGATTTGGCTGGCGCCTACTATCTTTCCCAAATGGGCCATTTATGTCAGTGTTGTGTTAGGCATGATTTCCGTGGTAACTACCTTATGGGTGATGATGCCTATCTATACTCAATGGGCTATCACGGGCTATGATTCGGCGCAAAACCAATACCTGCTGTCCCAAACGCTTTATTTTCAAATTATCCCTTCTGCCCTGCAAGTAGTTATTCTTATATCATTCCTCCATACGTATCTTCAAGAAGCTAAACCCGTAGCCAAATGGATATTCCTCCTTGTCGTTGTGTTGAACTTCTACAATATGGGTACAACGAGCATCGAAGGTAGCTTGGCGTATCCTCTATGGGAAACTGTGGGGGCAAAGGATTGGCTGGCTTATCGGCAAACCCCTCCCAACTTATTGTTTGGCATTATGTTCGTTTTTGCGGCTTTCTGCCCTATTTTTCTGTTGATTGCCATGTTTTGGCGCAGACCGAAAGAAATTCCAAGATACTTGGTGACAAGCTATTTGTTATTTGTGTTTTACCTTTTTGTAATTACGTTGCTCTACTTTGTGCCTGATTTTCAAGTCCCACTAAACAGCGCTTATGCGCTGTCATTAATTAAGAAATTGGGGACAGACGATTTGATCTACAGAGCGCCTGCGGGTCTGGCCTTACAGGTCATTGTAGCTTGGATGTTTCTGAAAATAAAGCCGTCGATTTTGAATGGTGATTAGTTTGTGTTGTTTTTTTAAGCGCTGTTAAATTCAACGATTTTTTACCACCAAAACGATTACCAGCATTTAGTCAAAGATTTTAAACGTTTTGCGGGAGTCACGCCCCATATGTTGATTCAGGAAAGTAATCTTAACCCCGAACGGCGATTGAAGCTAAGTGCTGAATTTGTAGGGTTATAAAAATAGCTGCTTTTGTTTTACCGCCATCTTTCCTGCCGCCACATTTTTTGTTGGTGAGTTCCGAGGAAAGTCCACGCTACCATTCGGCTGACTTTTTGCCCTTGAGCCATTTCAATCGTCTGTATCTCAAAGGCTTTTGCCTTTTTTAGGGCTTTGTATAAAAAGGGCAATGTCGTTTTTTTAGAAACCAATGAAGTAAACCAAAAACACTGGTTGCCGATTTGGGCACTTTGCTCAATCATTTTGGTAACAAATGCTTTTTCGCCTCCTTCACACCATAATTCCGCGTTTTGTCCGCCAAAATTCAGGGTTTCTTTTTGGGAGGCACTTGTCCGTCCCAAGTTTTGCCATTTGCGCTGTGTCCCTGCGGTGGCTTCTGCCAATGAAGCATGAAAAGGAGGGTTGCACATTGTAAAATCAAATTTTTCGTTGGCTTGCATAATGCCCTTAAAAATGGCGGTGGGATTTGTTTGCAGACGACATTCAACGAAGGGTGTAAGCACAGGATTGGCCGTCACAATTCGTTTGGCATTCTGAATCGCTTTGGGGTCAATATCCGACCCCACAAAACGCCAACCGTAACTTTGGTGCCCAATAATGGGATAGACACAATTGGCTCCTATGCCGACGTCAAGCCCCGTAATTTTCTTGCCGATTGGGATAACGTTATCATTGACCGAACCCAACAAATCGGCCAAATAATGAATATAATCGGCCCGCCCGGGAATAGGAGGCCGAAGATAATTGGCGGGGATGTCCCAGTGTTGAATACCATAAAAATGAATAAGAATGGCCTTGTTGAGCATTTTGACCGCCTCGGGATTGGCAAAATCAACCGACTCATCTTGGTATTTGTTGCGCACAACAAAAGGAGCCAATGCGGGGCAACTTTTAATGAGTGCGGGAAAATCGTATCGGAAACGGTGGGGATTTCGGGGATGAAGGCTTTGTTTTTCGGTAGAATTCGAATCAGCTATTGACGTCATTGGAAGTTGTACATTTTTGGGAAAACGTAAGTTACCAAAAAATCATCCAATGAATCGTCGAATTAAAGAATGATTTTTTTGGGTTAAGTACCGCGCGCTAACCGAAAAACTAGGTTGCCAATTTTAACTTCTTGAATTTTAATCCAAATTTAATTCCATTCTGAAACAAAAAATTGGGCATTGTACTAATTTTATTTCGCCGTAAATAGTTTGATATTCTTAATCTAAACATACATATATTCCTCTGGTCTATGTCTCTGAGAAAGTGGTTCATTCATTTAACTAGACAATAAAAGGTTGTCGGGAAGTGGTCGAAGGAGGCTCCTAAAAAATGGCAGAACGTTTTCACAGATAACACCAAACGGAAGATGTTTTCCGTGAGTGACCCAAATAGATTTAGTTTGTATTGATCGAAACTGCCATCCTCACTTGTCGATGGCAGTTTTTATTTTAGAAGCAATACCAACTTCATAGGTTGCTGATTTCGAATAATTTCGATGTTTATTTTGCCGTGCCAATTGACTTCTTGGTAAATATCCAAAAACGCACGGATGTTCTTAACGGCTTTACCATCTGCGGTTCGTATTACGTCTTTTTCTAATAAACCAGACTGGGTCAAAAGACTTTTTGGTCCAGTTGAGGTTACGAGAATGCCCGTTTCGTCGGGCAATCCGTAGGCCGATCGGTCGCCTAATCCTTCAATGTTTTTGAGTGTACCTCCTAAAAATGAGATGGTTGAGGTCTTGTCGTCAAGCGATTGCGCATTGATAAGCGCTGGAATAACTGGTTGTAAAGAAATTTTCTTTAACTCAGGTTTTTGTACCCCAAAGTCAGCCATAGAAAAATTCTTAAAGCCGATGAGCAGGGCAGGAGAGGAGGCGCTTACCCGATAATCTCCCACTGAAGCGTTGATAAATTCGGGGTTGCCTGCGGTACTTTTGGCATCCGTGTTGTTTTTACGGGCCAATGCCAGCGATGCCGAATCTGGGAATAAATTTTGGTCAATGTTCATGCCCCAATCCTTCACCTGAATGGGAAAGTATTTTTTCATGACAATGTTATACCTGAACTCATCGCCGCTGTTTTTAAACCACACATGCGGATGAAAGGAGTTGTTGACCATGATATTGTTTTCTACTTTGCGGTAAAAACCCTCCCGAAGTTTGAGCCCACCGTTGAGACAAACGTTATTGTAAATGTGATAATTTGAGGAACCGTCGTCCAAATCAATGTCCCAGCCGTGGTCGCACCGAAAACGATTGTGACGGATAATGGTCTGTTTTTGAGCATCTAACAAAATCAGTTCGGGGTGCACCGCCACGAGGCTGTCCATGTACCTGCGATTGGCGTACCAGAATCGGTCACGCCCCCAAGAATTAAAAGCGCCGTGGTCGCCCGTTTCCAAGACCGTGTTAAATACGTCGTTATACTCCAAAATATGCCCGCCCCAAGCTCCGTCGCCGATGTTGATACCCGCGCGTGGGGTGTTGTAAATGCTATTATGGCTGACTGTAATGGTGGATGAAAGTTCAATTTGGACCCCTGTGGCCTGTTTTTCTAGTTGACCCATGTCATGAATCAGGTTATCCGTGACCGTACATTCCTGCGGAAAATTGTTGGTTTGTGGGCCGGGCGTTTTGTCTAATTTTTCGTACGGAATCGAAAGCTCGTACCTAAACGACGGCGAACGTGCCGCTTTTGGGTCACCCACAAAGGCCACCGCGCTCGCACCGATGTGGTGAATGTGGCAGCCGCTGATGGCGGTGTATTTGTTGTAATTGCTTACCACAATGGCATTCCCGCCCAGCCCAGAGAATGTACAATCTGTGATTTTACAGTTTTCGGTGCCGTCAAAAAGTACAGCTCCGCCCCGATAAAAAGTCCAATCGCTGCGCACCAGCGGCTCTTTGGTTTCCATAAAACTGCGCTCAGTATGCACAAAGTGCAGGTTTTTGAGCTGCACATTACGGACGGGCTTGTTGGCCATACCCCTCAGTTCGAGGAGATTTTTGAGTGTGGACACTTCCACCAAAGCGGTGCCAAGATTGACGTTTTGGGGAGGGTAGAAATAAAGAATACGGCTTGTTTTATCAAAAAACCATTCTCCGGGCGCATCCAGTTCTTCCCTGATATTTTCGACGAAACGGTACTGTTTGTGCATTGGAGCGGGGCGGTTGTTTTGCCAACCTCCCTCCAGTTTCAATTCTCCTTTTTCGTCTTTTCCCGTAATAATATAGTGAAACCCGCCCCATTCGCCCGAGTGCAGGGCGTGAACATACCCACCAGTCGGATTTTTCCAAGTTTTGACGCGTTCGGGTGAAATTGCATCGGCAGCGGTCCCGTGAAAAACCCGAGCATTGGCATCGTAGTTAGGATAACGGGCCAACTGCTGCTGCTGACCGTCGATAAAAAGTTGTTCAAATGCAATATTTGGCGCTACAACCGCCTGATAAATGCCGTTTTGGGAAGGTTTCCAAGCAAGTTGTAAGGGTTGCCCACCATCAATAAAAACGGGCTCATTTTTATAACCTGTTATCTCCAGTGATTCAAATAAGGCATCGACGGCGTTAATTACCAGTGTTTTATCTAAATAGTAAGTGCCTTTTCTCAATTGAATAATAGCTTTCTGTCCTTTTGCCCGTTGGGCCGCCAATAGTGCTTTGGTGAGCGTTTTGAACGGTTTTTGAAGCATACCGTTGTTGGCATCGCTGCCGTTGGGAGCCACATAAAAAGTGACTTGGGCGGTTGCTGATTGCGTCGAAAAGACCACAAAAAAGAGAAAAACGAAGCGTACAAACGTTGGGGTAAATACCGGCATAATCAAAAACGGGATTCTCAGAATGTGTAGTACATAAAATAGGTGAAATACAACTTTTCTACTGTAATCAATCTTTTTTTGGACAGATTACCACGCTTTTCATTTAATATCCTTTTCTTTGAATACAAGATTCACTCCATACCTTAAATTTTTCTTCTGTACAAACTAAACCTAACAACTAATCTCACAGGAATTTCATGGAAAAAATTATTACCGCTGTCAATGACATTATTTGGAGCAATGCCCTGATTTTACTTTGCCTCGGGGCGGGCATTTACTTCTCGATTGCCACCCGTTTTTTACAGGTACGTTACGTAAAAGAAATGGTGACTTTGTTGTTTGGAGGCAAAGCATCAGCCAAAGGTGTTTCGTCGTTTCAGGCGTTTGCCATTGCGATTTCGGGTAGGATTGGCACCGGAAACATCGCTGGGGTGGCTACGGCCATCGCCATGGGAGGGCCAGGGGCTGTTTTTTGGATGTGGGCCATTGCATTCTTAGGCGCATCCTCGGCTTTTATCGAGGCCACGCTCGGACAAATTTACAAGCAGGTCAAAGACGGACAATACCGTGGAGGGCCGGCATTTTACATCGAAAAAGGATTAGGGATTCAATGGTATGCTACCCTTTTTGCGGTGGCCACGATTCTGAGTACGGCTTTATTTTTGCCGGGTGTGCAGAGCAACAGCATTGCGTTGAGTGCCAAAATCGCTTTTGATGTTCCAGTAGAAATAACGGGTGGTATCATAACCATTTTGCTGGGACTCATCATTTTTGGCGGTGTGAAGCGCATCGGACAAGTGGCCGAAATCGTGGTGCCGTTTATGGCGGGAGGTTATATTTTGATGGCTTTAATCATCATTGGCCTCAATATCACCAAAGTACCCGCGATGTTCAGCCTGATTTTGCGCTCTGCTTTTGACATGGAGCCCGCCTTGGCGGGTATTTTTGGCATGGCTGTAGCGTGGGGGGTAAAAAGAGGAATTTATTCCAACGAAGCAGGGCAGGGTACGGCACCTCATGCGGCAGCAGCGGCTGAAATTAGCCATCCTGCCAAGCAGGGGTTGGTGCAGGCGTTTTCGGTTTATGTGGATACGATTTTTGTGTGTACCGCCACGGCGCTCATGATTTTGTTCACTGGCAAATACAACGTTGTAAATCCTGCGGGTGGTTTTTTAGTAGAAAATGTACCGGGCTTAGCCATTGGCTCAGAATATACGCAGGCAGCGGTCAATACCCATTTTCCAGCGTTGGGTGGGGGATTTGTGGCGATTTCGCTGTTGTTTTTTGCTTTTACGACCATCATGGCGTATTACTATATTGCCGAAACCAATTTAAGCTATTTGTCTTCCAAAGGGGATAATAAATGGTTGGTAAACGGGCTCCGAGTGATGATTATGGCCGCCACTTTTTATGGTTCTATCAAAACCGCCGCACTGGCCTGGACCTTGGGTGATATTGGCGTAGGAATGATGGCGTGGCTCAATATTATTGCCATTTTGTTGCTCAGAAAACCTGCTTTCAAAGCCTTTAAAGATTATGAACAACAGCGAAAAGCAGGTTTGGATCCTGTATTCAGCCCCAAGAAGTTGGGGATTAAAAATACGGATGAATGGGATAAAGAATAGTGAGTGTTTGTGGGAAAATGTCCATTTTTTCCCACCAATTTCTGCGTTTGATTGGGGAGTTTTGCATCATAAACAACCTAAAATCAAACAAATATGAAACGCAGAAACTTCTTGGCCGTTGCCGTGGCTGGCGTAACAACTCCTTCTCTTTTAGCCCAGAAAACGGTCAGAACGAACACACCTCCGTTTGTGGTCAAAGCAGGTGACGCCCGCTTTGGTGTTCATACACCTTACAAAGGTATTAACCCAAACGACCTTAAAATTTCGGGTAAAGATACAAATGGACAATTAGCTGTTTTTGAGTATATTGGCAACGATAAAGTGGGTCCTTCTTTGCACGTACATCACGAACAAGACGAGATTTTTTCTATTATCGAAGGAGATTTTTTGTTTCAGGTAGGCGATAAGCAGTTTACGGCGAAAGCAGGAGATACCGTTTTTGCCCCGCGCAAGGTTCCTCATACGTGGATACAACTCTCTGAAAAAAGCAAAATCATTTATTACGTTCAACCTGCGGGTAAAATGGAGGAGTTTTTTCTCACAATGAATGAGTTGAAAGCCCCACCGACGAAAGAGCAAGCAGAAGAGATTCATAAAGCACACGGAATGACTATTTTAGGCCCGGGATTAACGATAAAATAAACCCAAATTGCTCAGATGATGGTGGCCATCTACGATTACCGACTTCCAAGCCCTGCCTTGTGTGAATACGTGAGACAGTTTCAGATTGTAGGCTGTGAATTTCCGCGCTCGATGGCGGTTTTACCCGTAAAATCGTATTGGCCTCGTGCCGAAAATTGCTTGTCTTTTTTTCCGAAAGACCCCGAAAAAGTGGAGTATGGCTTTGATGGCAAATTGGTGCAGAGTACCCGGTCGCGCTTGTATGGGCAACATTCTATCGTTACAAATCGCCACGTAGGGCGGGATTTTATGGTATTTCAAGTACAATTTCAGCCTGGAGCCTTGTTTCGTCTTACGGGCATTCCTGCCAATGAATTGACCAACACGTTTTTAGATGCAGAGCAGGTGTTTTCTACCGAAATACGCTTAGTCAATGAGCGGTTGAGTTACGCGGTTCATTACACCGAAATGATTGAAATAGTAGAATGTTTCTTATTGAATTTAATCAAAAAAGTAAAAAAGAATGAACGGCCGATTGATAAAGTGAGCCGTTATATTCTACAAAACCCTTCGACTGCTTCTTTGGATTGGCTTGCCGATCAAGCCTGCTTGTGTCAGCGGCAGTTTTATCGTCAATTTGTTCAAAGTGAGGGAGTTAGTCCCAAGTTGTATGCCCGAATTGCCCGTTTTGAGAATGCCATGAAACTTAAAAACGCCCAACCTTCCAAGGATTGGTTGAGTGTTGCCATCGACTTAGGGTATTACGACTACCAGCATTTGGTGCGAGACTTTAAAGAATTTACCAATTTAACGCCCAACGCTTTTTTTCTACAGGACGGTCAATCGCCCGAACGCACCTTTGGCGTGGTGGAGACGTAGGGAGTTAGCTTTAAATATTACAACAAAATCCCAAATTCAGGTTGTATTTTTTCGGGCAAATTATCTTCACCCAGTACCCTGAGCGTAGCCCCAAACGCCCGACTTGAATTGGTAATTGCCTCCCAAATGATACGCCTTCTCAGTTGCGGCCGTGGGCTTGGTTGTTTTTGAAACCCACATAAAAAGCAGTAGCTGTACCAATCAATGACATGACAAAATTGAGATAGCGCTTTACGTACAAGAGTGTCGGGTTTTTTGACCAAAAATAAGAAGTGATTTCAGTTTTGCAATAGCCCGTTCTTGGTTTCAACGATTGATATTTAGAGATTCATTGACATTTTTCAATGAAGGCCAAAAAATCCAATTCTCAACAAAATGGAGGATTTGACGTCATTATTTAAAATAATTTACTATTTAATTACTATTTATTAAAAAAAATGTAGCATTTTTGAATCAGCGTACAAACCTTGAAATAATACGTAAGGCGGATATCGTCGGTAAATCATTGTTTTGTATATTTACTATTTTCTAAACCATTTAAACACACACTTATATGAACACCTCACGTCGCGATGTGTTAAAATTAGCAGGAGCGGCCCTTGCAAGCACCGCATTTCCATCCATTATTGTTCCAAATCGTGCTTTTGCGGGCATCAACAGTGACACCCTCAAAGTGGGTCTTATCGGTTGCGGCGGCCGTGGCTCTGGCGCAGCGATGCAAGCCCTCAAAGCAGACTCCAACGTAGTTTTACACGCCCTCGGCGATATATTCCCCGAGCGTTTTGATACGTGTTTGGAAGGATTGCGCAAAGTACACGGAGATAAAGTAAAGGTGGACAACGAGCGTAAATTCGTGGGGTTTGATGCTTACCAAAAAGTGATTGATTCGGGCGTTGACGTGGTTTTATTGGCAACTCCTCCGTTCTTCCGTCCGTTGCACCTTGAAGCGGCCATCAACGCCGGCAAACATATTTTTTGCGAAAAACCAGTAGCCGTTGACGCGCCCGGTATTCGTAAAGTTATTGAGTTGGCAAAGGTCGCCAAAGAGAAAAACCTCTCGCTTGTGTCGGGCTTCTGCTGGCGTTTCCACGAGCCAAAACGTGCCGTATTCGGCAAAATTAACGATGGTTCGATTGGCGAAGTAATGAGCATTTACAATACCTATTATACAGGTGGTGCCTGGAATTTTCCGCGCCAAACGGGTTGGTCAGACATGGAGTTTCAGTTGCGTAACTGGATGTATTATACATGGTTAGCAGGTGACCATATCGTAGAGCAGGCCGTGCACAGCATCGACATGATGTCGTGGGCCATGGGTGATGTTTTGCCCGTGAGCGCCGTCGGAACGGGTGGTCGTCAGGTGCGAGTTGACCCGCTGTTTGGTCATATTTTTGACCACTTTGCCATCACTTACGATTATCCCAACGGGGCCAAAGGTTTCCACTTCTCGCGTCAGCAAGAAAATACGGAGCGTAGCTATTTAGTGGAGACCTTCGGAACCAAAGGCCGGGCGATGGCCAATTGCTCGCGCCCGATGCACAAAATTGAGGGACAGAATCCGTGGGAATATTCGGGCGTGCAAAATGATATGTACCAAACCGAGCACAACGAATTGTTTGCGTCTATCCGTAATAGCAAGCCCATTAACAACGGTGAGTGGATGGCCAACAGTACCATGATTGCCATCATGGGCCGCATGGCAGCGTATACTGGCAAGAAAATTACGTGGGAAGATGCGATGAAATCAACCGAAAAACTCGGCCCTGATTCGGTTAGCTTCGACACAGCCGTTCCAAAAATTGAAGTGGCTCGTCCTGGCTTTACGCCTTTCATATAAATTTAAAATGACTGTCCGTTAGTTGTTATCTGTAAAAACTTATCCTTATTGGATGAAGGATTACTGCTAACAATTAACGGATATTTTATTTTCGGATAAACCAAAACCTCTCTCATGCAAAGAAGAACATTTATCAAAAATACTGCCGTTGCAGCCTCGGCGGCGGTAATAGGCGTAGATACGTTTGTGCAGGCTTCTCCCGTGGCACCACCGCTGATTAAGAAGAGCCTGAAATACGGAATGGTGACCGAAAAGCTTTCCGTGCTCGACAAATTTAAACTCCTGAAAGACCTTGGTTTTGACGGTGTTGAGCTGGATTCCCCCAACGATATTGACCCCAAAGAAATATTGGAAGCTCGCGACAAAACTGGTCTAGAACTGCCAGGAGTAGTCAACTCTGCGCACTGGAAATCGCCGTTGTCGAGTGCCGACCCTAAAGTGCGGGAGGTGTGCTCGAAGGCAATGGAAAAATCCCTTTATGATTGCAAAATGTACGGCGGTACTACGGTACTGTTGGTGCCTGGTGTGGTCAATGAAGGTACAAGCTACAAAGATGCCTACGAGCGTTCGCAGGCTGAGATTCGTAAATTGATTCCGATTGCCGAAAAAACGGGCATCAAAATTGCGCTCGAAAACGTTTGGAACAACTTCCTGATTAGTCCCCTTGAAGCGGCGCGTTACGTAGACGAAATCAATCACCCGCTAGTAGGCTGGTACTTTGACGTGGGCAATATCCTTCGTTACGGCTGGCCTGAGCATTGGATTGAAGCACTCGGCAAACGCATCATGAAGATTGACATCAAGGAGTTTAGCCGTAAAAAACAACAGGACGAAGGCCTCTGGAAAGGTTTTAACGTGGAGTTGTTGGAAGGAGATTGCAATTGGCCCGTGGTCAACCAAGCCCTCGCCAAAATTGGTTATTCAGGCTGGGCTTCGGCAGAAGTGCCCGGCGGCGACCGAAAGCGACTGGAAGTCATCAGTCAAAAAATGGACGGCATCTTTAAAGCAGTATAAATCAAAAAAGGCAAGTCGGAAGGCTTGCTTTTTTTTTGTTCATTGGCCAGATGATGTGAGGGGATATTGGTAAAAGATGTCGTTTTTTTACTTGTCGCTTTTTGAGTCGGGAGGGTACTTTTGCCTAAAACATCCCCCTCCGAAACGATGAAAAAGCTTTTGTTTTTATTGGTACTTGCCTGTCTAAACCCTTTTTGTTTCGCGCAAAAACAGCCTTCTCAAACGTATTTGTTGGTACATGGCGCATGGCACGGCGCTTGGTGCTGGAACAAAGTAGTTCCGTTACTGACCACCCAAGGGCACAAAGTGGTCGCCATTGACCTACCGGGTCATGGCACCGATACCACGCCTCCCGACGATATTACGCTCGACCGCTACGTGTCTAAAGTGATAGATGTAGCCAATCAAGCGGGAGGAAAGGTGGTTTTGGTGGGTCATTCGATGGGAGGAGTGGTGATTGCGCAAGCTGCCGAACAATTGGGGTTACAAAAAGTAAGTAAACTGGTATTTTTGGATGCTTTTTTACCCAAAAACGGTGATTCAGTAAGCTCATTGGCCCAGCTGATTGAAGCAACGCTTCCCAAAGATACGAGCCGTATAACCGTCGGAAAAGCGTTAATTGTGGCTCCAAATCGCAAAACAAGTACTTTCAAGCCTGAGCTTGCTGATATTCTTTTTTACCATGATTGCACCGATGAAGACCGTCAGTTTGCCCATCAAAACCTATCCAGGCAATCTTTTGCCCCGTTGGGTACGCCCGTTAGGCTAACGGATGCGGTGTATGGGGACATTCCAAAATATTACATTCTGTGTACTGAAAGTAAAGATTTGGATAAAACACTGCTACCAACCCGGGTCAAGTGTGAGCGTGTGTATAGATTGAAGTCGAGTCATTCGCCCTTTTTCTCCATGCCCGTCGAGTTGGCGGCCCTACTGCTACAAATCTGAGAACGATTGTGGGGTATTCGCTGGAATGTGATTAATTTTGTCTTATATCGACTAAGTTTATGATATTCAGGGAGATACTGCCCAGCATCGCACTGCGGCCTTTTGTCCAAAATTATCTATTGGTCAATCTCAATTCGACCATAGGTTATCATATTAAACCTTATCCGACAAGAATTGAGCAAGCCTTGGCGTTTTTTGGGCGCGGTGGAATTTATTCACATGATTTAACGGCGGGCAACAGTTATAAAGTAGCCCGAAGTGCTGTTTTTGGGCAACAGGTAAGCCGGCTCAATTTTCAAAATTACTATGGCCCTGATTTTTTGATGCTGATGGTTATCTTTCAGCCAGGGGCCATGTATCGTTTGTTGGGCATTCCGAATTACGAATTGACCGCAACTTACCATGATGCTTCGGCCCTGATTCACCCCGAATTGCTGAAGGTCAGCGACCAAATTGCCGACGCCGATAGCTACGACGAAATGATTGAGCGAGCGGAAGAGTTTCTGATTGGCAAAATTAGAAACGTCAAAAAGGAAAGTTCTCCGATTGACAAAATTGGGCTGCTGCTGCAGAGAAACCCCACACAGTTTTCGTTGGATTGGTTGGCAAGTCAAGCCTGCTTGAGCCCGCGACAGTTTGAACGTAAATTCAATGAGCGTATGGGGATTGGTCCTAAGCTGTATAGCCGCATCAGCCGTTTTTATCAGGCTTTTCAGTACAAAGTAATGCATCCTCATTTGGATTGGCTAAGCGTAGCGGTTCATTTTGGGTATAGCGACTACGACCATTTAGCCAAAGACTTCAAGCAATTTGCCAACGTTACACCTAATCTCCTCTTAAAAGAGAATGCCCAACGGCCCGAAATCATCGTGGATTTGTAAGTTGAATGAGAAGAGAATCCTCGACAAGCCCGATTCATATTCTCAAATCCCGTCAGAAGGCCGTACCTTTGCGGCATGAACAACAATCAATCCATTTCAACGATACTTTCTAATGTAGGTGTTGAAGCATTAAATCCGATGCAACAGGCGGCTCAAAAAGCCATTTTGACCAATAATAACACGTTATTGATATCTCCAACTGGCTCTGGCAAAACCTTAGCTTTTCTATTGCCACTGGTACAATTATTACAACCCGAAAAACAGACGGTACAGTGTTTGATTCTTACTCCCTCGCGTGAGTTGGCGATGCAAATTGAGCAGGTCTGGAAAAAAATGGCCACGGGTTTTAAAGTAAATGTGTGTTATGGAGGGCACGCGATGGCGACCGAAATACAGAATTTCAGTGAGCCTCCAGCGGTCTTGATTGGTACCCCTGGCCGCATTGCCGACCACCTGACCCGCAACTCGTTTTCACTGGACGATATTCAGACGCTGATTTTGGATGAGTTTGATAAGTCTCTGGAAATGGGGTTTCAGGAGCAAATGGCTTTTATCATGGATGGATTACGCAATCTCACCAAACGGGTGCTGGTATCGGCCACGGCGGGTATCAAAATCCCTGGCTTTGTGGGATTGGTTACGCCCAACATTGTCAATTTTACCCCCGAAGAAGAAGGCCCGCAAGCTTTGGTGATGAAGGCCGTGATTTCGGAAGATAAAGACAAAGCCGATACGTTGTTTCGGCTGATTTGTTCGCTACATTCCGAGTCGGCGTTGATTTTCTGCAATCACCGCGATGCCGTGGAGCGAACCTGCGAATTGTTGAAGGAACGGGGCGTTCAGGCGGCTTTTTATCACGGTGGTATGGATCAAGATGCCCGCGAACGCGCCTTGATTCAATTCAGAAACGGTAGCGTTAATTATTTAGTAACCACCGATTTGGCGGCGCGTGGGCTGGATATTCCCGAAATGAAGCACGTCATCCATTATCATTTGCCCATCCATGAGCACGAGTTCATTCACCGCAATGGCCGAACGGCCCGAATGCACGCCACGGGCAATTCTTACTTGATTTTCCAAAAGGATGAAGTGCGCCCACAATACGTGGAAAACAATATGATTGAAATTCAGCTTTTAGACACTTACCCGTTGCCCAATCCCCCCGAATTTGTGACGATTTATGTCAGCGGCGGCAAGAAAAACAAGCTAAACAAAGTGGATATTGTGGGCTTTTTCTCCCAAAAAGGCGAACTCGAAAAAGGAGATTTGGGGCTAATTGAAGTGAAAGATTATATCTCCTTCGCCGCCGTAAAACGTACGAAATACAAAGCGCTGTTGGAGAAAATCAAGGAAGAGAAAATGAAAGGCAAAAAGTATAAGATTGAAGTAGCGCGGTAGTTTTTTGTGTCGTGGCGTGTGTCTTTTAGCCGTAACTAACTGCTCGTCGGTGTGAAATTATTCCTGCAATTTTGGAATTTAATTCCAAAATTGCAGGAATAATTTTTCTTGATAGTTATGCGCAAATTCTCTCTTAACAGCATCGTATCATTATTCATTTTTTTGTCAATTTCAGTTGCTCATTCGCAGCCCAAAACCCACGTTTTGATGGCGCAACTGATGACCGAAAACCCACATGCTGTTTTTCAAGAGGTGGTCAGGCATCCCGAAAAATACCGCCTTCAGATTATCTATACGCAGATTGACCGCGACAAAAACAACAAACCATCTTTTAAAAATTTCTATTTTAACCTCGACAGTACGTTTTACTTCAATCCTGCTTCCATCGTCAAATTGCCATTGGCGTTGTTGTCGTTGGAAAAGATTAACAAATTGGAAGTCAATGGATTGGATAAGTTTACGTCGATGCAGTTTGATTCGGCGTTTAGCGGGCAAACCAAGGAGTGGAAAGATGAAACATCGCCTAACGGGTTTCCGTCGATTGGCCATTTTATCAAAAAAGCCTTTTTAGTCAGCGATAACGACGCCTACAATCGGATGTATGAGTTTGTGGGACAGCAGGCCATCAACCGCGCATTGCACGCCAAAGGGTACCCAGATACGCGCATCACACACCGCTTTGTGCGCATGACTCCCGAAGAAAATCGTCATACCAATCCTGTGAGGTTTATCCGCGAAGATGGCTCGCTTTTGTACGCCCAACCTGCGACGTATAATCCCGACCCGTTTGATTTTAGCCGAATCGCAAAAGTAGGGGAGGGTTACATGAACGCAAAAGATAGTCTCATCAACGAGCCGATTGATTTCACAATGAGAAATAAATTACCGCTTGAGGCTTTTCAACAAATGCTACAATCGGTGATGTTTCCGCTTTCGGTGCCTGCCAAACAGCGTTTTGATTTGACCCAAGAGGATTACAAGTTTCTGTATCAATACCTTTCTCAGTTTCCGGGCGAGACCAATTATCCCAAATATGACGGAACTCAATACTACGATAGTTACGTCAAATTCTTCTTTCAGGATAGCACCCATCACCAATTGCCGGAGGGTGTGCGGGTGTTTAACAAAGTGGGCTGGGCGTATGGCTTTCTGACGGACGCCTCGTACGTGGCAGATTTTAAAAACAAGGTGGAATACATGCTTTCGGCCACGGTGTACGTGAATAGTGATGGAATTTTGAACGACAATAAATATGAGTACGAAAGCATGGGACATCCGTTTCTGTACCAGTTAGGACAAACGATTTATCAGTATGAATTGGCGCGTAAAAGAGCTTATCGGCCAAATCTGAGTAAGTTCAACATCAGGTACGAGAAACGCATGAACGACAATCGGCCCGTCGTCAAAGACGTGGACAATTAAAATCTCCGTTAGCGCATACCGTTTACTAAATTGATTGCTTAAAGTGCGGTTTTTTGGTTTATTTTGGGATAAACCTCTACTTCCATGCCCAAGTATTTACTTTTCCTTTTGGTTGGTAATATGGGTGTTTTTGGACAAGCCCCCCTCCAATTGTCGTTTCATCACCTGACGCGTGAAGAAGGACTTTCCAACAACAATGTTTTTTTTATGCACCGCGATTCGCGCGGGTTTTTATGGCTTGGTACGCACAACGGCCTCAATCGATTTGACGGTACGAAGTGCAGAGTATATAAGCCCTCCAATTCAAATCTGAGGGGAGTTGATATTAATAATATCGTTGAGGATTCCAAGGGTAATTTATGGGTAGGCTCAAACGAAGGACTGAATTTCTATCACCGCCAAACCGACCAGTTTAAATTTATTGAATTGCCTTTTGGTAAGGGCACAACAATGGCTTTTCCTTACCATATCGACCATCTGGGGAGGGTTTGGATGGGCCTGTCGGGAATTAAAAACACAGGGTTGTATGTGTATGAGCCTGACTCCGAAAAGTTTACGTTTGTTACCAATGAAGTCAGTATCACGCTTCCCCGCTCGTATACCCCCCCATTCGAGGAGTTGAAGACCTTTTATAGTGGCGGTAAAAACAACGTTGGGATTACAAAAGTCTCTTTAAAAAATACGAAAGTTACCAAAGTTGAATATTTTTTTGACGGCACAAAACAGCCTGCCAAAACCAATGTTGGGGAATACATCATTGTCGAGAATGACTCAATTCTTTGGCAAACGGGTGATTACAACGCACTGACCCGCCTAAATATCCAAAGTGGTACAACTGAAAATTTCAAAACCTATGAACGGCAGCCCGTGTCGTACCTGACGCGAGGAGTACGTTACAAAAATCGTTTGCTGTTTGGGTCGAATGTCGGTTTGTATGTGTTTGACCTAGCTCAAAAAAAGTTTGTACAACGACTTCAGCATTCGGCTTCCAAACCCGACGGCTTGGCGGCTAACATGGCCGAAAGCATCTATCTGGATAATGAAGGTAATCTTTTTGTGGCGCAGGCGGGGTTTGGTGTGGATTATACAAACCTCAACCGTATTCAGTCGGCGCACTGGCTTACAGCCGACCAAATTACGACCTTGGGTTTGCCCGACAATCATGTGGCGAGTCTAGTGCGTTGGCGCGACCATTCGTACCTCAACCTGCAAAGCGGCGGGGCCGTTGAATTGGACGCGCAAGGACGGTTTATAAATTACTACAAAGGAAAATTTACGTTGCTGGCCGATACAAAAGAACGGATTTGGTTTTTAAATGGGAACGGAGTAGAAGTTTTTGACCCAGCTGGCAAAAAATCACTTCAATTGCCTTTCAATGATCATAAGGCTATGATTGGGGGCGCAGGCTTCATGGTAGAAACGTTGCCCGGGCATTATCTGTTTTCAGGCAATGGTTTGTGGGAAATTGTTGAAACAAAAGGGGCATTTTCCATCAATTCTGTCGCTGCTATTGCCAATGAGAAATTTGTCGGTTGCCATCCGATGTACTATGATGCATCTACGAAGCAAGTGTTTTTGTCGGTCAATTGGTGGTCGGGGATAGTAGTATTGTCCAGACAGTCAGATACTTGGAAGGTTGTTCATCGACGTTTAGATTTTCCCTTTAGGGTTCATTGGTTTGCGGCGGCTATGCCGTCTGACAGTTTGTGGTTTTGCACCAATCGAGGGTTAGCACTGGTCAATAAACGCACCTTAGGTTATCAATTGTTGACCGAAAAAGACGGCCTGCCCGACAATGCCGTCACCAATCTAGTTCCTGAGCCCAACGGGAATCATTGGTTGGTTACCAATCGGGGAATTGCCCACTTTGACCGTATCAAAAATGAGTATTTGAACTTTACCTCTCGCGAAGGGGCCAATTCTAAAGAGTACGACTGGTACGGCAACTTTCTGTTGCCTGACGGGCGGGCCGTGTTTGGCGGCAACAACGGTGTGACGGTCATTGACCCACAGGCCAATGATACCTACAATGTGAGGCCGAAGGTGCAAATTACGGGACTGTACGCCCACGAAAAACCGCTGGTTACCCATACCTACATTGGTGAAACACCCGAAATAGAGTTACAACCAGACCAAAATTCATTTGCCCTTGATTTGTCGGGAATCGAATATGGATTTCCGCAAAAAGTAAAACTGCGCTATCAGTTGGAAGGAGTGGATGGGGAATGGATTACAACCCCCAATCCAACAACGGTACGGTATGCCGACCTGCGTGAGGGCAAGTATCGGTTTGCAGTCAGGGCTACCGATGAGGCTGGGAAAATAAGCTCGGAGATGCGCACGTTGAATGTGGTGATTCACGCCCCTTTTTGGCGTTCCCCTTGGTTCAGGGCTTTGCTGGTATTTACACTTATGGGGGTGGGGTATGTGTTCTATCGCCTTAGAATCAGTCAAATACGGGCAGAGGTGAAGTACAAAGAAGAAATCAAACGCGTGAAAGCCGAAGCCGAAATCATGGCGTTGCGGTCGCAGATGAATCCCCACTTTATATTTAACTGCATGAATACGATTGACTCCTACATCATGCTCAATAAAACGAGTCAAGCCAGTGATTTTTTGCAAAAATTTTCACGACTGATTAGGATGATTTTAGAAAATTCAAGGCAAGAGTTCATCCCTATCGCGCAGGAATTGGAAGCATTAGAGTTGTATATTCAATTGGAGCAGGAGCGGAGTAATGGTAAATTTAACTATGAAATTTCCCTCGACCCTCGGCTCAATCAGCGGCAATACCTTATTCCATCTACGCTGTTTCAGCCCTTGGTCGAAAATGCCATTCTGCACGGACTGCGCCACAAAAAGGGAGAATCAGCGGAATTGTACATCCATCTGAAAATGGGGGATGAGCAACTTATTAGTAACATCATTGATAACGGCATTGGCCGCAAGGCATCGTCCAAAGTTAACGCTTTCAAAAAATACCAGACTCAGTCGTTGGGAACGGCGCTTACGGAAGAGCGTATTCGAAAGCTGAATGACCTCTACCCCGACAAAACATCGTTGAAAATCAAAGATATTCAGTTTGAGAATGATACTGGCACCATCGTAGAATTGCGTTTACCCTTACTTACCCTTCAAACTTTGAAACAACATGATAACGGCAGTCTTGATTGATGATGAAATTGTCAGCCTTGAAGCACTTCAACTCAAAATTCAGAGGGCGTCTGATGAGATAAAAGTGATTCATACCTTTGATTCGGCCCCAGAAGCGGCCAAGCACATAGAAAAGCTGGCCCCTGATGTGATTTTTTTGGACGTCGAAATGCCCGAAATGGATGGTTTTGACTTCTTGTCGGCTTTTCCTGACCGCTCCTTTGAGGTCGTCATTACTACGGCTCACAGCGAATACGCCATTCAGGCGGTTCGACAAAGTGCGGTGGATTTTTTGCTGAAACCTTTTGGAGTCAAGGAGTTAATGGAGACTGTTGAGCGTTTGGTACAGAAAATAAAAAGCAAACAAAAAACGGAACGCTCGGCCTTTTCAAAACTCAATGCCCAATTTGACAAGATTCCTGTTCCTTCTCTACGGGGTATTTCTTTTTTGCCCATTAAAGAGATTCTGTACTTGGTGTCTGAGGGTAACTACACCACGATTTACCTCGACAACAAACAGAAAATTGTCTCGTCGCGCAATTTGGGCGATTATGAGGCTTTGTTGGAAAATCTGCAATTTTTTAGGATTCACCACTCCACACTGATCAATTTGGCGCACATTCGGGAGTATTTACGGGGCGAAGGCGGCAGTGTATTGCTCACCGACGGCACCGAGCTGGACGTGTCGAAGCGCAAAAAGAAAGAATTCTTGGAAGTGATTGGTTTTTAACCCAGTTATACAATCAAGTGCCCCAGTTATACAGTTATGCCTAAGTCAGGGCAGAAAATTAGCAACATTAGGATTGTCAAAACGCTGATTATTAAGAAACAACCTCTCTTGCCCAATCGCCGAGAACGGTTCCATAGTTGGTTACTTTTTGTGTTGATGGCCCTTGCAGGGGCGGACTGATTTTGTTAATAACCCTAAACTTACTCCAATGAAACTTGGCAAAGGAATCAATTATTCGCGCTATTGCTGGCAATGGCGCGGTACATTTGACAACCCCGTTATCAATCATAACGGCACCGACTATATGGATGCGGGTGTGCCTGGGCGTGACCAAATTTCAGCATCCCGGATTGCTGAAGCAACCGCTCATGTGGCCCTTATTAAAAAATTGGGCTTTGACACCGTCCGCTTGCCCATTACGTTTCATTGCTGGGCAGAACTCAATAACCATCTTATTGACCCCAATCACCGCTACTGGATTGTATTGGAAAATATGATTGCGGCTTGTCAACAGCATAACCTGAAGCTGGTCATCTGTTATCACCATGCCCCTACCATTAATGTAGTACGGGTTTTGTCGATGTGGCAACAAATTGCCCAACGCCCTGCGGTACTCGGGGCCTCTGATGAGGTGCTTTTTGAAATCTTCAATGAACCAAATGACACCATTGACAACACAACTTTACATCAACATTATCTTACCATTATCAACGCCATTCGGACCATCCCGCAGCACGCTAATCGCTGGATAGTGGTGGGTGGAAATGAATGGAATGACATTGGATATGACGATAAAGGCCTGACGGGATTTGAGCCCTTGGGCTTACCCAATATACTATATACGTTTCACTCGTATGAGCCGAAAGCTTTTACAAATCAGGGTTTGGTGAGTGAGCCGTGCTTTCAGACGACAGGACTCTCTTTCCCTTTCCAACACCCTATGCCTACTTTTGTGGCCTCCGTCAACTGCCCAACCAGCCCCAGTGGTTTCAATGAAGGTAGATTTAAATATGATAACTACGACCAAGACGAGGGCAATGGTACTCATTTTGGTATGGCCACGGTAGAGTTTATTGAGCGACGAATCCAAGACGCCAAAGGCTGGTCGATACGCAACGGCGATTTGCCGATTTGGTGCGGAGAGTGGGGTTTACACCGCCATATTCCGACCATTCCCGACGATGGTAGCATAGAAAGATTTATGAGCGCCATGTTAGACTCGTTTAAAACCCAAGCCATTGACTGGTGTTGGTGGGATTTTGAAGGACCGTTTACCATTTTTGACCCTGTGCCTGACATTGTGCATTTGCCAGATTCATTTGGGGTAGTGGTCAGTACCGAAGCTAATGTATCTCCGTTGGTTAAAACGTTAATGGTGCTGAATGAACGGATAGATTTTCAGGTCACTCATACTGGGACTGGGGGGCCGTGGACCAACACCTCCAAAATTACATTTAAGTGTATTGACAGTGAGATGAATATTAAAGAATATATCCTGACGGTTACGGGCAGAGTAAGGTTAGGGCAGCCGCTTTTCTTTAAGCAAACGATAAAGAAGTTTAAGCCAATCTATCCGAAAAAGTTGTTCAATTTCAAAGGGTATGTTTCGAATGAGACTGCAATGCAAAGCGCCGTGTTAACGGTTGTTCATAATGACGGGTCCTCGTTTAGCGTAGCTATCCAATGATAAGCGAGTGACAATCACAAATGGATTTTATCTTTTGTATATCCTCATTTATTGGCAATTAGGCCACATATACACTCGCGCCGCCCGGTTGTACATGGCCTTTAAAAGGGAGCAAATTGAGAGGTAATTTTAGCCACTGTTAGAGACAAAAACAATTTTTCAACAGAATGCTAAAACAAAAAAAACATGAAAACCTCGCTTTTGCTTTTGCTGCTCTTGTCGGGCAGAGTAGTTGGAGAGAATCTCCTAGTCCAGTCTAATGTTGAAACAGCAACATTTATGGCGGCCTTGTTCCCTGTGTCTAATGCCATGAAAATCAGGGTATTGGTGAGTAAAAAAACGGAGGGTAAATTTTTCATTCGTTTAAAAGATGAAAAGGGAAGTCTTATTTATGCCGATAAGTTGCCCAAACATATCTATCAGCACCGTTACGATTTTGATTTAACGCAATTGGAGTGCGGAAAATATATCATTGAAATGGTCGGCAATGATGGGTCGTATGTGGTCAAACATATTCAGAAAGAACAGGCAATTCTGGCGATTCCCGTGGTGTCTAACAAGATTATTTGTCTGGATTGACCGCAAAGTTTATTCTATTTTTTTAGGGAACGGCATCTTTTAAAAAATCATCTGAGGCATAAAAAGATGTCGTTTTTTTACCATTAACTCCCTTGTGATATTAACTAATTTTCGGCATCGATGGCCGAATCATGGTTTGTGATTATTGATGTTAGTATCACTTTTTCTGTTGCTATTGGTGGAGTTACATCTTGTTTGGAACTATCAGATGTTGGGTTGGTGGCAGGCTCTTCGGGGGTGGTTTGCAAGTGCTTTTTTTAGAAAAAAATTAATTCTCCCGCTCATAAAACGTTGAATTGTTATCAAAAAAACCAGATTTTACTCAATGAAAACCACTACGCCCTACCTCTCCAATCTTACACCCTTGCGCGGTATTGCCGCATTGCTAACGGTCATGTTTCACGTTGATTTAATGCTTGGTAACGGAGGGAATCTGCTCGTGAAATTTGAAGATTCGCTGTTATTTACCCGCCTGTATCTGATGGTGGACTTCTTTTTTGTACTGAGCGGATTTGTCATGTATCATGTTTATGGAAAATGGTTCAATGAGTCGGTTCAAAAAGTTGATTTTAAGTGGTTTACCATTGCTCGTTTTGCACGAGTATACCCTCTGCATTTTTTTACGCTTTTGTATTGCATCGGGCTTAAGCTGATTTTTTTTGCAGCGGGGGGGATTGATACCAATCCCATGGATGCCGTCAGCAACAATTGGGCGGCAATACCTAGCCATTTACTACTGTTGCACAGCATGAACGTCAACGAATGGTTTACTTGGAACAATGCCTCATGGTCTATCAGCACCGAATGGTGGATGTATATGCTGTTTCCGTTTTTGGTCAAGCCTTTTAGGGGCCTCAACTCCGTGGGGAGGATTTTAGTGGTGGTTGCCTGCTTTGTGGGGTATTTGGCCATTACATTTTTGATAGTACCAATTGTCACCGTTCCCGCTTCTATTCCATTCGTGGCCGTCAATCCCGCTGATTTAAGCATCAATGTATCCTATCAATATGGATTTTTGCGGTGTTTGTTTGGGTTTGTATTAGGGATGATGGTTTATCAATTTTATACTGAGGGAGCTGCTAAGCGGTTGATGGCCAATGGTTATACCTTAATTTCGCTGACATTGGGATTGGGGGTATGTATGCATTTTGCCGTGCCGGATGTGTTTTCGGTGGCCTTTTTTCCACTCATTTTACTTTCGGCGGCTTACGGTAGTCAAAACATGGATGCATTTTTTGGGACAAAACCCATGCAACGAATCGGAGATTGGTCGTTTTCAATTTATCTGGTGCATCAGCCTTTGATGTACACGATTGGCAGCGTAATGACGTATTTGAACCCGCCAAGCCCAAACGCACCTGCTGGGCCGCCGCCCCAAATGGATATGCTAACGGGCTGGATAATATGCGTGATATTTATTGCCTTTACGTTGCTGGTTTCGTACCTCACGTACCGCTTCGTGGAAGTACCCGCTCGGAATTGGATCAACGGAAGATATGGTAAAAACGCAGTGCCAGCGGTCAACCGGGTATAATTCAAATTTAAAATAAGCTTGTATTTAGTTCTGCCCCAGACAAATGAGTTTTGTTTGAGGCAGAACTAAATATGCTTATTCCAATGCTTCTTTGATACTTATGAGTTTGATGTTGCGCTCCGCAATTACCTTTTTGACGGCAGTGCTGGTGAACGCCCGCGTAACGCCCTCGCGGTCGTATGCTACGTTTTCGTAGCCCGTATGGCCCACGCCTTTCATGTCGCCGTTGTCGTAGCCTGGATGCTCAACCAAAAAATGAGTGCCTGGTGTAAGTGCTTTCAAAATGGCCACTAAATCTTGCTCTTTTTGCTCCGGCGATTTGGCCGCTCCGCCGAATCCTTTGATGGGTAGCGTACCCTGTGGCATCTGAATCGGTAATTTATACTCGGCCGAAAGCCGTTCGGTGAGTGCTTTCACCTCGGCGGTGGCGTTTGTGCAACCCATGTGGGCGGAGAGGTGACTGACCCACGGGAGGTATTTTTTGACCAGCTCAATTTGCGCCCGAAATTCACGCTCTACTTCATTGATGTTGATGGGTTTTTGGAGTAGGTAAGCGCTGTTTTTCAGGGTTTTGTTTTCCCAAATAAACTGGGGGAAATAACCGTCGGCGTCGGTGAGGCTTGGGGCATGGGTGAGGGGCCGCCATTTGAGGTTTTCCCATTCACTGGTGAGGCAAAGGTGTACGCCTACGTCGTAGCTGGGTTGGGTTTTGAGCATTTTGACGGCTTCCATAAACCACGGAGCCGTAGCCAGAATTTCTACCGAACGGCTGATACCGTCGGTGTACACTTTCATGCAGGCTTCGTTGGCCGTGTGGCAAAAGCCAATATCGTCAGAACGGATAATGAGCCGAATTTCGTGGGAGGTTTGAGCCATCGAAATCTGAATAAAAAGGCTGAAAAAGAGGAAGTATTTCATGGGTTTACGAAGTAAATGAGGAAAACAGGATTGATTTTGGTAAAACAAAACGGATTACTCTGAAAAGAAGAATTGGTCGGAAATATAAGCCTTCACGTTTGCAAACTGCGACCGCGTTTTTGTAAAACCATGGTTTCCCATAAGGCAATATCATGGGAAACCATGAGGGATTCTTTGCAGGAAGTTGCTGACCTTTGCAATACAGTGCTGTACCCATTGGGTATTATTCCTTTGGAAAATAGCAATGGGCCTCATAATACTGTAAATTTATAAAAAGAGAGACACCCTTTGGGCCACTAAATGAACAAACAATCCATTAAACTCATTTTGGTTGATGACCATCAAATTATTTTGGATGGACTGCGTTTTTTGTTTTCATCCATTGAAAAAGTCGAAGTGGTGGCTACGTTTACCGATAGCCGTCAAGTGATGCCTTTTTTACAAACCAATGAGGTGGATATTCTGGTAGCGGATTTGCACATGCCGTATTTGACCGGCATTGATTTGACCCTACAAGCACGTCAGTTGTTTCCCGAGTTGAAAGTATTGCTGCTCACCATGGCCGAAGATGCGGGGCATATTCGCGAGGCAGTCAAAGCGGGAGTTCATGGGTACGTATTGAAAAAAACCAACAAGAGTGATTTGGAAAAAGCCATTAAACACCTGATAATGGGAAAACGCTATTACAGTGAAGATGTGATTGATGAATTGGCCCATGCTCCTACCGACGACCTTAACAATACTGCTCCTGCCACCATTCAACACCTGACGGGAAGGGAAGTGGAAATTTTAAAACTTATTGCGGACGAATATTCAACCGCCGAAATTGCCAACCAACTTTGTATCAGTGTGCCTACGGTTGAAACGCACCGGCGGAGCCTGATGATAAAACTCAATGCCAAAAACGTGGCAGGATTGGTCAAATACGCAGTTAAGCATGGGTTGGTTTAGTTGACTTTTCCAACGGTAGGATAATGACGTTTTTTGTACCGGGCAGTTCGTCGGATATTTTCTCCCATTTGCCTTTTAAAGATTCCACCCGTTCGGCGATGTTTCGGAGTCCTTTGCCCGCTGTGGTATTCTCCGAAATTCCTTTGCCATTGTCCGTTACGGTCAATTGTAAATTTTCATTTTTCACTTCCACCTTTACGTTTGCTTCGGTGGCTTGGGCGTGTTTGAGAATATTAGTGATGAGTTCAAGACAGATACTGTACAGTTCAAATTCCGTTTTAGCGTTTAATCGGGGTTGATTTTCAGGGATTTGAAGGGTAAATGTGACGGGCGTATTTCGGTTGAGTTTACGCACGAGTCCTTCAAGCGTTTTCCAAAGTCCCTGCTTTCCCAGTTCTTCGGGCAGCAGATTGTGAGAAAGCAATCGCACTTGGTCATACGCCTGTTCCAGGCTGTTTTGGACGTGCTGATAGACCTCCTGTTCCTGCGCATTGAGTTTGTTTTTGTCAATGGCACCCATACTCCAGCGAAGCGACGAAAGCGTACTGCCGAGGGCGTCGTGGAGGTCGGCGGCTACGCGTTTTCGCTCGGTAGTTTGGCCTTCGAGCAGGGCGGTTTGGAGCGCAGCGTTTTGTTGGGTCAGCATTCGGTTGCGGTAAAAAATGAACGATAAAATCACGAACAGCGCAATGATGGCCGAAATACTTATCAGTTTTCTTTGTTGCTGCGCCTTCTCTTCAGCTTCTTCTTTGGCTCTTTCCTGCCGACGCTGTTCCACTTCCAGTATCTCAATGCGTTGGGCTTTGTCTTGTTTGAACAGACTATCCTTGGTAGTAATCATGAGTTCCTGGTACTTCAACGCACTGTCCAATTGATGGTGCATCTTATAGACTTTAGCCAGTGTTCCCCCAGCTTCCCCAAGTCCTTTCAAGTAACCGGACTCGCGGGCGTAATAAATAGCCTGCCGGGCGAAGTGTCCTGCAGAATCAACGTTGCCCAATTGATGGTAGAGCTTGGCAATTTCAGAATAGGCAAAGCTCAACGTTTTTCTGTTGTTTTGTTTCAGACAGGTAGCAATTCCGTATCGATACCAGTTTAAAGCCTGAGGGTAATTGTTCAATCGCTCCAACGCTTTAGCGTAGGTAACAAAGATATAACCCAATTCATGGGTTATTTGATAATGAAGGGCTTCGTGTATAGCGGCTTTGGCATAATACAGTGCCGAATCCAGTTGACTGAGCCCTTCGTAGGCATTGCTCAAATGGGCCAGTTCATAATAGGTGCCTCGATGAATGGCTTCTTTGAATTTTTTTGCTTGAAAAAGGTAGGGTTTTGCTTTTTGAAAGTCTCCCAGTGTAACGTACAAATAGCCAATGGCCCGGTGGCAGTCTTCGTCAAGGAGGTCTTTGAGTTGGTATTTGTTTTTAAGTTCCAATGATTTGAAATAGTAATCCAGCGCTTTGGCATAGTCGCCCGCATTGAGGTAACTGTTTCCGATATCCAGCGTGATTTTTGCTTCAAGACGATGCGTTTTAAACCAGGAGGTTAATGGCAATAATTTCATTCAATAATAAAGACTACTGTCAACTTGAAATCCGTCGTATAGGCCGGCCAGCCCTTGGAGAATTTTTAGCTGTAAGTTGGATTGAGTGTAAGGTTCTTTTCCGAAATACCCAAGCTGTTCACAAATCTTTTGCGCCTTTTGGTAATTGGCGACGGAGAGGTAATGATTGTTCTGAATTTTATACCCTTGCCCCAATACATACAGGGCTTCTGCTTCTCCCGTCTTTGATCGGTATTTCTTAGCCAATTTCAACGCTTGTTCCGCAAATAAAAAACAGGAGTCTGCCTGCTTCTTTTGAGCAAATTTCTCTGCTAAAAGACTCATTAAAAGTATTTTTTGGTCTTCTCGGTTGGTGAAAGTCAGCACTTTTTTGAGACTGTCAATGTAGAATTGTTGACTCACACACACGATAACGGAAACAAAAAAAAGCAGGGTAGAGAGAAAGCAGGTTCGGGGCATGGTTCAGACCGACTTAGAGTTGTTTAAATTTCTTTTGTTTTTGTCGGATTTCAAAGGCGTACCCGAAAAATCATGGTTTACCATGAGGCGAAACCATGGTTTACCCTGAATTTTTTTTCCATCCCTACCTCTGACCTTTGCATTAGTCATTCACTAAACTTTTCTACCTCCGATGAAACCACTTTTGATTACTGCCGTTCTCCTGTTAATTAACCTTACCGTTTTTGCTCAAAGTTTGGAGCAATCTTTTGCCAAACTGATGGACGAATACAAGAAAAGCCCCAACGAGTATTCGCAAAATTATTACTCCAATGATTACCGTTTTTTGGGTTATCGCGGTGGAAAAATTGTGGGTAAAAAAGAGATGAATTTGGCCTTAGCCAGCTTGAAAGTAACAGAGCTAAACTATTCGGATCTTAAATTTTATGAGTCGGGGAATTTGGGTATAGTAAACGGTATTATCACCATCAAATACGGCGTCAATACCTACAAAGATGCTTTTACCTACACGTTTCAGAAGCAGAAAGACCAATGGAAAAACGTAGCGGGGCATCATACGCAGGTGGAATATGACCAACCCAACAAAAACGCGGACAATCTTGCCAAATTCAAAACTTATTTTGAAGAATCCAGACTACGGTTTATTGAGAATCCCGTTAAATTTTTTAATGATGAATGTACGGCCGATTTTCAATACGTTACTTCCAAAGGCGGTGTAACAGGATTAAAGCCTTTAAAGGAAATATTTGCTCCTAAAAAAGTGCTGCAACGCGAGATGACTGACTTGGTTTTTCGTCCGTATGGTGATGAAATAATGGTGGTAACGGGCAAAATGACGCACAAATACCAAAATATAGATACCAAAGCGCTGATAGATTATGGCACGGAGACCATTACCTATACGTACGCCAAAGATAAAACTGGCTGGAAACTGGCATCGGCGCACCACAGCAAGGCAAACTAAAAAAAACTGTAACTTCTAAACCAACTTTTTCGCATGGAAACCGCTCCAATTACGCCTGTTCGTGCTCTTTCTACCGAATTTTTGATGGAAATGCGATGCGAACTTACGATGCAAATCATCGGCGATACCCCCAACGGGCATCGTCGTATTTACCACATCACGGGCGGAACCGTGAAAGGCCCCAGAATAGTAGGAGAAGTGCTTGCTGGTGGAAGTGACTCTTTTCTTGTCCGTCCCGATGGAACGGGGTTATTGGATGTTCGAGTGACGGTTAAAACCGACGATGATTCCCTGATTTACGTGGCCTATCGGGGTGTTTTACATCATACACCCACCTTGGAAGGACGCTTGATGGCGGGAGAAACCGTGCGGTGGGATGAATACTATTTTCGTACTGTCTCTTTCTTTGAAACCGCCACCGAAAAATACGATTATCTCAATCACACCATGGCAATCGGTGTAGGCGAAGCTGATTTTGCCGGTGTTTCATATAGTGTTTATCGTGTATTATGATTGAGCGGATTTTATCAACTCAAAATAATTTGATTCACTGTTCCTTTTCCATTGGTTGATGTTACTTTCCAACTCCCTTTCAGGGATTTGACGCGCTCGTCAATATTGCGCATTCCTTGTCCTGAAACGGAAGGGTCTGAAATCCCTTTTCAATTGTCCATCACTGTCAATTGTAACTTTTGGTTTTCCACGTTAAACTTTATACTCGCCTCGGTTGCTAGGGGCATGGGTGAGGGGCCGCCATTTGAGGTTTTCCCATTCACTGGTGAGGCAAAGGTGTACGCCTACGTCGTAGTTGGGTTGGGTTTTGAGCATTTTGACGGCTTCCATAAACCACGGTGCCGTAGCCAGAATTTCTACCGAACGGCTGATACCGTCGGTGTACACTTTCATGCAGGCTTCGTTGGCCGTGTGGCAAAAGCCAATATCGTCAGAACGGATAATGAGCCGAATTTCGTGGGAGGTTTGAGCCATCGAAATCTGAATAAAAAGGCTGAAAAAAAGGATGTATTTCATGCGGTTGGCGGGCAATATTTGTTCAATATGTTGAAGGATTTCAACATTGAAATATACTGACTCTTCAAGGCGAGACGCTCAATAGGGGAGCTTATTTTCCCCTTTCTTAAATAATTGAAAGTGCTTTTTAAATGAAAAATATCGGTGCACGGCTAAGAAGGAATTACAACTTACGTGTTTCGAGGTTTTCCTTCTTTTGTTGTTGAGAAAGCTTGTAGGTAAGGTATGTTTTTTTTGCGAAGTGGTATCCTTTAATTAAAAAATAAGGTATAAATAGCGGGGATATAACCAGCAAGCAAAGACCCAGAATGATCCCGAGAAGAACCCTGACTATTTTTTCAATAAGCTTCATTGTAGGGGTATAATAGTAACAAAACGTAATTGTTACGCAATATACGCTAAGATTACACTTCCTGAAAAATAACTTTTGGGTATATTTATTTTTAAGTGTTAAAAATTTGAGAACGAAGGAATACTACTCTAAAGATGAGGTTAAGTTAAAGCGAAATTGTTATCAAAAGGTATATTTATTTGCGGCTTTAAAATGGTAAATTTTGAGCCAATATCAGGATGTAGCTTTTGCCCCTAAACAATGGCTTAAACTCTTCGTAAATTATCCAGCACTACCGCTGCGGCAATGCCGACATTCAACGATTCTGCGCCGCCAAAGCGCGGAATCGTAATTTTGTGGGTAACGAATTGTTCGACCGTCGGCCCGATGCCATTAGACTCATTGCCCATCACGATGTAGCCTGTATTGCCGAACGAGGTTTGGTGGATGTTTTTCCCTTCCAAAAATGTACCGTAAATCCCTATTCCGTGTTCCATATTCCCTACCTTCTCCAAATACGCAGTTAACTCCGCATAATACCCTCGCACACGAGTGAATGAACCTTTGCTTGCGGCAATGACTTTGGGATTGTACCAGTCGGTGGTGGTTTGTGAACAGATAATTTTGGTGATGCCGTACCAATCGGCAATGCGGATGATGGTGCCCAGGTTGCCGGGGTCCCGGATGTCGTCGAGGACCAATACGTATTCTCCTTTTTCGGCATACAAAAAATCATTGTCTTTCGTTTTTACAACGGCCAAGGCCGCATCGTTGGTTTGCAGCGTACCCGCCCGGGCGAGTTCGTCGGCGGTGGCGATTTCGAGGCGAAAAGGTTGTTTCTCTAATTTTTGCGTATTTTCTTTGTAAAATTGCTCCGTAGCCACAACCAATTCGGTCTGAAAATCAGCGGTTAAGAGTTCCAATACACTTTTGGCGCCTTCTACCAAAAAAGCGTTGTGTTCCAGTCGGAATTTCTTTAATTGCAGTGAGTGAAGGTATTTTGTGAGATTTTTGGATAACATTTGCGTGATATATCAATTTTCAAAAGGGATTCTGAATGCGTCATAAAGCCATTTTTACAGTTCTGAAAAGATTTTACCCTTCTGCGGGACGTATGGCCGAATTTTCAAGCTGCAAAGATACGATTCAGTATCACAAACCGAGGCGAGTTGTTGGTTCGTTCCCTGTATTTAACGGAGTTTTTTTGGTCGGTTTATGTTTCTTTTTGGCGGCTTGCTCCAACAAAAGTACCCCTAAAAAAGACGAATATCTCTTGGGTAATCAACTTTTTAAAGGCAACTCGGTGGTGAAAACAGAAGCCTTGGAGCCACTTTTGCCGCAACGTCCCAACAAAAGATTTCTCGGAATTCCGGGTGCGACAGTCTCCCTTTGGATTTATCAGGCGTTGGACAAACGATACGACCGCGATACGCAACGTATTAAATTTGATACCCTGAGTCGCTACTATGAACGGCAGTTTACCCGCTACGCCGACGACTCCCGCAAACTGTCATCGCTGCGTCGAAAATACAATCGCGTAGTGAATAAATACCGCCTTCGGATTGAAGAGGGGAACTGGGCAATGCGCACCTTTGGGGAGGCCCCTGTTTATTTTTCCGAAAAAAATGCCCGCAACAATACCGTTAAAATTAAAGGATATTTGGTCAATGAAGGCTACCGTGATGCCAACGTTGAGTTTATAACCGACACCCTTTTCGGTCGGATTCGTACTACTTACAACATTTTCGAAGGAGTGCCTCATGTGTTGAGAGATGTAGATATTTTGACGCACAAAGATGCTGAAATTGACAGTTTATTGTCGGCTACCAAAACGGCCTCTTACCTTAAATCTGGTAATAATTTTAGGTATAGCGACGTGGTAAGTGAAATCACTCGGGTGGAGCAATTGATGCGGAACAACGGTTATTTTGGATTTGACCGTAACTACCTGCGGCCCGTACAAAGTGCCACTGGCAAACGCAATGGTGGTTTTTTGGTGGATACGACGGGCCATAATCCCGCCACCGACTCGCTTTTTCACATCGTAGACGTGAAGGGATTGCAGATAAATTATCCTCGTAATCACGACAAACATACGCGCTACACTTTCAATCCCGTGGGGTTTAGGGTGGAGAGCCTACCCGGAGAGCCGCCTTTTGTGAGGCGCGACACAGCGGTTTATCGGGGTATTCAGTATTCGTTTACGCCCAAACATTACTATTCTCCCCGGGTACTCAACGAAAAGATACTGATTCGGCCGGGCAATATTTACCGACAAAACGATTGGGATGAAACCTCGCGCCAATTGAGTGTTTTGGATCAGTTTCTGTTTATAAATATTGACACAGATACCACCAACGGCAATATAAAAACGCTGATTCGGGTGATTCCGCACGATAAATACCAGGTAACTGGGGAAGGGGGGGTGAATGTAGTGCAGAATTTGCCGGGGCCGTTTTTGAACGGAACGTTTCGCGTACGTAACATTTTTGGACGGCTCGAAAACTTTGAAGTGTCGTTGCGGGGAGCATTGGATGCCAATTTTGGCTTAAAAAATGCCAATTTGGTACGTACGCTAGAAATGGGGGTCAATACGGCGCTGATTTTTCCCCGATTTTTATTCCCTGGCAAAATAGCCGCAGGCTTTAACCGCAAAACTCCGCGTACCATCGTCAGTCTGGGATATAATTATACAAACCGCGATTTTCTTGGGTCTGATCCTGATTTTATCCGGAGCGGTTTTCAGGCGAGTTTGCGGTATAACTGGAAAAAAAGCGAATTTGAATACCTGAGCCTGACGGCAGTGGATTTGAGTATTTTGCAGAGTAAGCAAAGTCAAAAATTTGGAGAACTACTTGATTCACTGTACCAATACGGCGGCAACCCGCTCAAATTTAGTTTTCAGTCGGCCGTGATTTCGAGTATCAATTTATCGTATGTTTTTAACAATAACATCATTGGGCAAAACCGCCGAGCGCATTATTTGAGGTTGTTTGCCGAGTCGGGAGGTACTGCTTTAAGTCTCTTAGAGCCGCAAAAAGTATCGTTGGGATTGGATGGATTTGAATTGTACAAGTTCTTGAAAACCAACGTAGAATACCGAAGGTATAAGCCACTAGGCCCCAAAAGTACGTTGGTGTACCGCGTCAATACAGGGCTGATTTTCAACTATAATGACCGTCGGGTGGCTCCTTACGAAAAATCGCTGACGGGCGGTGGGAGCAACAGCCTGCGCGCGTGGCCTCCCCGGCGCTTGGGGCTGGGTTCGGCCTATCCAAATGTTGACTTACAAACGGGTAGCCCTATTTTTCGGAATGGAGAAACGACCACGCTTCAGCCCGGCGTGACGCAGTACAGTGGCTATGAGTACCGCTTTGAACAACTCGGGGACGTACTCATGGAGGCAAATGTAGAACTGCGGGGTCACTTATTTCGGTTTGTGGGCGATGTAAACTATGCGCTGTTTTTGGATGCGGGAAATGTGTGGCGTATGCGGCTCGATAAGGGCACAAGCCCCAACCAAAATACCCTGAACGGGGTGTTTCAATTCAATCGTTTTTACAAAGAGTTTGCCGTCGGAACGGGCATTGGGCTGCGGTACGACCTTTCGTATTTTATCTTTCGTCTCGACATGGGTATCAAGGTCTATGACCCCAGTCGGCGGTTTGTGGTGACCAATGCCCTTGGGCAAACCACCACTATCGATGAGCGCTACCTGCTTCCCAAGTTTTCGTTTCGTCGTTCCAGCCCCAACTATCCCGTATTTAACATCGGAATTGGGTACCCTTTTTAAGGGACGGATAACCGAAAAATGGATAGAAGTCCAAATATTAAAAATAAAAACCCCTTTTACCCTTACACTTTTCTCTTATTTCTTATTCAAATGTCCCTGCGGCAAACAACAGCGTGGCTTTGGCTTTTTCGTACTTTGCTTTCATAGATTCAAGTTTGACTTTCAGTTCGTTAAGCTTGGATTCGCGTTGGTTCACCAAAAACAACTGGCTTTCGCCAATGCTGAAGCGTTGTTCTTCGGCCCGCAGCACTTGCGCTTGGCGTTGCACCGCAATTTGTTGCTGGATAATTTGCCCTTCCAAATTCTTTACGTCATTGTAAGCAGCCTGAACTTCGTTGTTGATTTCTCGACGCAACTGCTGGATTTCCAGCGTGTTCTGGAACTGTTTTACGCGGATAATTTCAAGTTTTCCTCGCTCTTTCCGAAATAGCAAAGGCAATGAAAAATCGACATTTATTTTATAGAAAGAAGGGAAGGCCCCCGCATCGGGAATTTTGGAACCTGTAATAAAACGGTGGGCGTAATTGAGAGAAGATAAGCCGATGTCAAAGCGGGGTTTGAGCATTTCGCGGCCGAGGCGTTCGTCAACGTTGAGTTGCTGTGCCTTTAAATCTAGTTTTTGAATTTCAGGGTGGCGAAGGCGGGCGGTTTCGAGTAGATTGGCGAGGTTTGTGGCATCAATCACTTGGCCTGCGCTTAACTGCGGTACGGCTGTTTCGGGCAATTCTAGGGGGGAGCCGTTTGTGTCCCAAAGGTGGTTTGAAAGCTTGAGACGGGCATTTTGAAGTTCAACCGTGGCTTGTTCAAACATCACACGTCGGTCGAGTAGAGTTACTTGGGCATCAGCGGTATCAATGGCTGGCAGGTCGCCTTGCATCACACGTTTGCTTACGAGCTGGTAGCGTTGAGCTGCCAGCTCATAAAACTCTTTGATTAGTAACTGGTTACGATAAGTAAAATACCATTCCCAATATTCCTTTGCCGCGGTAAGGATTAATTTGTTAATCATTTTGACACGCTCCGCTTCGGCGATATTCTGAAAAATACGCGCATTTTGGAGCGTTGCGCGGCGTTCGTCAATGACAAACCGTTGCAAGATGGGTACGTTTATCCCCACGTAACTGACCCCGTCGAGCGGGGTACGGATGTCGGTTCCGAGCACATCCCCCACGTTTCGTTCAAAACCCGCCTTGACATCCATGCCGCCCCAGTAGAGGGGCACTTTTAGCTGGTTGTCCCAAAAGTTGAAATAGGCTTTGTTTTCAAAATATTTACGGTCAAAATTAATGTCCAATTTAGGGTCAAACCCTCCTTTTGCCATCAACAACTCGGCCTTGGCCTGCCCCGAGAGGGAGTTAGCTTGGCGCAACACAGGGTGGTTTTTTAGGACTAAATCGTAAAAATCGCGGTACGAAAATACCTTGGCCGTGTCGGTTTGCGCCCACACAGCGGTATTCATTACGATTAGCAGAATGATTGTTTTTTTCATAAACCTCTGTTTGTTTGTTCACTTAAGAACTAACTATTTTTTCGCTTCTTTTTCGCCCTCTTCGGGTAATATATCGGCCAGATAATCAGGCGGGAAGCCGTTAAGCTGACGCCAGATTTCCCACCAAATAGGCACATCTTGAAGCATGACAAAACCGTTTACACCCGAACCGATACGGAGTTGTTCGGGCCATTTTTCGTTTTCGTTTCCTCGCTGATTGGTTTTGATTAATAAACGGTATTGGCCGTTTTTGCTGTTTACCCGGTCAACAACCGCCACAGACCCACCAAAAGTGCCGACTGATGTGCCAGGCCAACCCGAAAATTGCAACGCGGGCCAACCGTCAAACTCTAGGCGTACGTGGCGGCCGGGGGCAATCAATGATAAATCCATGGCTTTGACGTACAGTTCCACCGCCAATTCGGGTTGCCGAGGTTGCAGGGTTACAATCGACTCGCCTTCTTTGATGGTTTCGCCGATTCCCGCTTTGAGGGTCTTGATGACGTAGCCGTCTTGGGGTGAACGAACCACGTATTGGTCGCGCCGGATGCGGATATTTTCGTATTTATTTTGAAGTTTTGAAAGCTCCGACTCTCCCTCAGCCACGCTCGAAAGAGCCGTACTGCGGTCAGAAAATGCCTTAGCAATGTCTTTGCGGTAATCGGCTTCTACCGAGCTCAACTCAATACGGGCGTTGATTAACTCATTGCGGGAAATACTAAGTTTTTGGGTTTGCGCCACCACTTTGGCTTGGTCTTCTTGTAGCTTGAGGCGTCGGGTTTCGAGGTCAACCAACGAAATGGTACCTTCCTTGTACATTACCTCTGCCCGGTCGAGGCGCTCTTTGGCAATTTGAAAATTGCGATTAACGGCCACCATGTCGGCGCTGTCGCTGCGAACCTTCATTTGAGATTGGATGACTTTATTGCGGGCCTTTTCTAAGCTAAACTGCAATCCTTGACGCAGGGCAGCAATTTGATTGTCAGTGGCTTCTATTTTGGCTTTATACGCGGCAATGCCGTCGGTTTTTGCCTGAATTTGTTCTTTGGTACGTACCAGAACCTGCGGGTCAAAATAGTCATCTTTTACTTCTGTGATGACCAAAATAGTGTCTCCTTTCTTGACGTAATCGCCCTCCCGAACATTCCAGCGGGCTATTTGTCCAGCTACCGCATTTTGTACATTTTGAGGTCGGTCCTGAGGTGTGAGGGCCGTTACGTAGCCTTTTCCGTTGATGTTTTGTTGCCACGGCAAAAACATTACCAACAGCAAGGCAATGACAATGCCCAAAATCCATCGGTAAACGATTCGGGCCGTTTTGGGCGAATGCAGGGTATTAAGCGAATTTACTTCTTTTTCTATGGCGGGTATATTCACCCGTTGCTTTGATAAGTTCAGCATCGTGTTCTGTTTATAAATCAAACCACTTATTTTTCCGGTAAAGAGAGGTGTTTGAGTACACTCTTGTAAGGGCCTTCGGCAATAATTTCTCCTTCGTTCATGACGATGACCCGGTCGCAAGCACCCATAAACTCAGGCTCGTTTGACAATACCAACAATGTCCAATTATTGGAGGAATCGGTCAGTAAATCAATGATACGTAGGCGTTCATTGCGCTCAATTTCCCGGAGAGCGTCGGTATAAAGCATTAGTTTTGGTTGAGTTAGCAAACAACGCGCCAAGGCAATTTTGGTGACAAAACTAAGGGAAAAGCGCCGCCCCCCCGAAATAATGGGAGTACTGAGTCCTTCTGGAAGGGATGAAATTTCATCGGTCAAATTCAATTTGTCGAGCACTTCCTGCAATTGTTCAAGCGTGATTCCTCCCCGACCCATGGTGAGGTTTTCGAGGATGGTTCCGTCAAAAATTTCCTGATTAGGAAAGTTCATACTTACGTGGGTTCGGAGCAGATTCATATCCAAATCACGCAAGGAGATGCCATTGTACATCACACTGCCTTCGTAGCTGCTTAGGATTCCAGAAAGTACTTTGAGCAGAGTATGCTTGCCAGAACCATTTTGTCCAGTGATGCAAATTCGCTCCCCGGCTTTGACATCCAGATTGATATTTTTTAGCGCTGCTTTGGCCGCACCAGCGTAGGTGTAACTCAAATTGTGGGCTTTCAGTGCCATTTCTTCCTTGGGAGTTTTGAAGGTAAGGCCGCCGTCTTTTTCGAGAGGGAGGTCGCTTACGTAGCCGAGTTTATCCACCGCTGTCAACAAATCAAAGACCACGTCAATGCTTAAAAAGAGCTTTTCGACCGCTCCCGTCAATAACACTATCACGATTTCAGAGGCTACAAACTGTCCAAGTGAAATTTGACGGTTAACCAACAGGTAGGTTCCTAACACCAACAAACCTCCTATGACCAATACTTTGAAAATCAGTGCGTAATAATAAAACCCTTGAAGGATTTTGAAGTGTTTGGTCCGGTAAGTGAGGTAGTTGGTTACCAACCCGTCCATTCGTTGAATGGGTAGATTGGTGGCGCCTGCTGTTTTGAACGAGAACAGTGTCCCAGCCATTCCTTCCAGCCAAGCCACTACGCGGTATTTATATTTGGATTCTTTGATGCTGGTTTCCAGTCCTTTACGGCCATTGAGGCGAACAATGGTAAAGAAGACAAAAATAACAAAGAAGCTGAAAGCGATAAAGAAAGGGTGATAAAATGACAGCAACAACAGTCCGAAAACAATTTGAAGAACTGCACCCGTGAGGTCAATCAAAAATTTGGGCAGGGCCTTCTGAACCGTCAGTACGTCGAAAAAACGGTTCATTAATTCCGTCGGGTTATCCTGTGAGAGCCCTTCGGAATTGAGGCGAGGAACACGGTAGGTAAATTCAAAAGCCGCTTTGGCAAAGATGCGCATTTGGAGGGTTTCTACCAGCGTTACCTGAATGATTTGCATTATACCGCTGCCTATTAATCCCAAAACCACCAAACCCATCAGTACATATACCGAACTAAAGATAGAGCCACTAGAAACCAAACTAAAAATGGCCTGCACGCCCAACGGCAGAATCAGGCTGATAAGCCCCACTACAACTGCGTAGAAATAAATATAGCCAATGTCTTTTCGTTCGTTTCGAAGCAGGCGCGTGAGGCGCTGGAGTGGTGATAAATCTTCCTTTTCTGCTTGTCGCAGTGAGCTGTCGTCACTGACCAAGGGCTGCATCGGAAAGGTTGTAATGTAGACTACTTGTCCGTTTTTGCTGGGGTCGGGGTGATTCCTAAACAGGAGCGGGTCTTTACAGCTTATTTGTTCGGAAGGCTCGTAGGTAATCACTGGCGACCAGGCTATTTTTTGGCCTTGGAAATCGCTCCCGCCAATGATTGGGGTGAGTCCTATGTTTAGTTGTTCAAAATAGAGAACTGGATACGCCGAGCTGTTGATTAATTCGTCAAATTGGTCAACGGGGCAACTGTTGACGATGATGGTTAAATCACTTAAACGCGCCGAGTTGCTTAGTGCTTCAATAAAACGGTCAATGTCTTTGGCGGTATAGGTATTGGACTGTTCCACTAAGTCTACTTTGGCTTTTTGAGCCACCACGGGTTGGCCAGTTGCCAAAACCAATTGCTCAACTATTTGCTTAATGTATTGTGAATTCATGGTACGAGTGGGTAGTGAAAAAAATAGGCATTCGCAATAATTGATTTTAACATTTATCGATTATCCAGTATGCTGTTGAACTAAAAAGCATAAAGAGGTTATATTTGTTCCGATTTTTTTCAATTCTAATTTAATTCTAATTTTAGGCTTTTAGTAAGGCAATAATAACCCATTTTATGTATTTTTTGTCATATTTTACATTTTATAAGTCCAATAATGTGCTACTGAAATACGCAGGTCGCTATTTTATGTTATTTATGGTTCTGGGAGGATGTACGCAGCAGAAATGTGATGACTGCCTGAATCAGCCTGCGGGTTCGGCGTTTTTTCCAACTGAAGTGGGCCGTTTTGTGGAATACGACGTCAGAGAAGAAGCGTATACACTCGACGGCAGCGTGGCCGTTCGGCAGTACCAATTGAAAGAAGTCGTGGCCGAACGTTATACCGACCCAACAGGGAAGCCCGCTTATCGAATCGCCCGTTTTCGTCGCGGTGCCGAGGGGCAACGCTGGCAAGCTGATTCTACGATTACGTTGCGGTTGTTGACTGACCATGCCGTGCGCAACGAAAACGGCAAAGACTACGTAAAGATGTTGTTTCCCCCCGCGGAAATGAACGTGTGGAACGGCAATCTTTATAATAATGTAGGGGAAGATAATTACGAACTGAAAAACGTCAATAAACCTTACACATCAGGAACAACAACGTTTGACCGGACGGCTACGGTTATCCAGCAAAATGATTCGACGCTGGTAAATCAGGACAAACGCGTGGAAGTATACGCGGCCGAGGTTGGATTGGTATATCGTGAACGAATCCAATTGCAATTTTGCTCGTCTTCGTCGGCCTGTGTGGGAAAAGCAAAAATCGACTTTGGCACCCGGCAATATTTTCGGTTTAAAACCGCAGGCAAAGAATAAAACAAAAGAACGGTTTTGTACGTATTGATATAAAGATTTTTCATCCAAATGGTAATCAGGAACAGCTATGAATTTCAGTTTACATCGCAGAAAGGGTGGATTGGGTGAGTTTGCGCCACCAAGGGCCCTTTTTTATGGGTTATTAATGGCGGCTTACCTGCTGATGTCGGGGGCGCAGGCGCAGCAGGCCAAGTACCTTGTATTATTGAAAGACAAAGCAGGCACAACGTTTACGGTTACCAAACCTGAAGCGTTTTTGAGTCAACGCTCCATTGAACGGCGTCAACGTCAGAATATACCCGTTAGCACCCGCGATTTGCCCGTAAGTGCTTCTTACTTAGCTCAAATTCGGCAAACAGGTGCCAAAATTTGGTATACCTCGCGTTGGTTGAATGCCGTACTGGTCGAGGCCACTGCCGCGCAGCTTACGGCCATTCGTGCCTTGCCTTTTGTGAGTGGCTTGGAGTTTGGGAGAGCGCTGAAAAATGCCCGGCTGTCGGCTGAAAATCAAACCGCAACCACCCTTCAAAAATTTGGACAAGAAAGCCTTGATTATGGTTCTTCCCAAAATCAAATAGAAATGTTGGGCGCCCACAACATGCACGACCAAGGGTACAGTGGTGCTGGAATGTTGGTGGCAATTCTGGATGGTGGCTTTAGAAATTCAAATACAAACCCTGCCCTGAAGCCAATTTTTGATGACAAAAGGGTAGTGGCTACTTACGACTTTGTTGCCAAAGAAACGAGTGTATACGAGGATGATTCGCACGGTAACAATGTATTTAGTATCATGGCGAGCTATTTGCCCGGGTCATTGATTGGGCCTGCTTACAGTGCGTCGTATGTGTTGCTACGCTCAGAAGATGCGGGCTCAGAATCGCATCTTGAAGAAGCTAATTGGCTTTTTGCGGCCGAATACGCCGATAGCCTGGGCGTGGATGTGATTAATACGTCGTTGGGTTATACCGAATTTGATAACCCCGCCGACAATTACACCTATGCCGATATGAATGGTCGTAATGCGCTCGTAACGAGAGCCGCCGATTGGGCCGCTGGCGTTGGCATGGTGGTAGTGGCATCGGCTGGCAATGAGGGCAGCAGCCCTTGGAAATACATAGGCGCTCCCTCCGACGGTGATTCTGTGTTGGCGATTGGGGCCGTTAACAGCTTAAAAGGATTGGCGGCTTTCAGTTCGTTGGGGCCATCGGCCGATGGCCGCGTTAAGCCCGATGTCAGCGCCCGTGGACAAGCCACGACGCTCTCAAACCAGAACGGAACCGTTACCACGGGCAACGGTACTTCGTATTCTGCACCGCTGATTGCGGGGTTAGTAACGGCTTTTTGGCAATCGCAACCGTATCTAACGGCCATGCAAGTGATAGACTGTATTCGCCGGGCGGGAGATCGTTTCGGTGCTCCGACACCCCAATTTGGATACGGCATACCTACTTTTGAAAGCGCAGTTCGGGTGGCCAAGGAAAGATACCCTGTCACGGCTATTGCGGATTGGATAAAGCCCGTTGATGCTCATATTTATCCCAATCCGTTGGGTGCTTCCTCGGAAGTAAACATTTATTGGGGCGCGCTTTATGCGGGAAAAAACGTGTCGGTTCAACTGCTAGATGCAGCGGGACGGGTGGTGTATCAACAGTCGGTTCTGGCAAATGAGGCCACGTCCAAAATGACTTTTCCGCCCTTGGCCAATGGCGTCTATTTCTTAAAAATGAACGATAATCAACGTGAGAGGGTTTTGAAGGTAATTAAATAAACACAAAAATTGCCTAATGAAACCGCATCTTAAAATAGACATTGTATCTGATGTAGTATGTCCTTGGTGCTATATTGGAAAGCGTCGCCTCGAAAAAGCCATTGAGCAACTAAAAGACGACTATACTTTTGAACTTCGTTATTTACCCTTTCAACTTTCGCCCGATACCCCTGCCGAAGGCGAAAATACCAAAGAGCGTTTGGTTGCTAAGTTTGGTAGCGAAGACCGTTACAATCAAATTATTCAACAGGTTTCGGGCGTGGCAGCGGCTGAAGGCTTGCGTTTTGATTTAGAAAACCAAACGGTATCTCCCAATACCCATACGTTGCACCGTTTGATTGGCTACGCCCAACAACAAGGCAAACAATTGGAAATGGTCGAGACACTTTTTAAGGCTTACTTTGAAGATACCGTGGATTTGACCCAAACCGAAACCGTCGTACAACTTGCCACGAGTATTGGCTTGGATGCCGAAAAAGTGCGTGAGGTATTGGTAGGCAACGTTGGGGCCGAAGAACTCGATAAGCAATTGTATCAAAATCGATTGATGGGGGTAAGTGGAGTGCCGTATTACATCATTAACGATAAATATGCCGTTTCGGGGGCGCAGCCTACCGAACTGTTTTTGGAAGCCTTGCCCGAAATCGCCCTAAAAGCGCCGATTCAAGCCCCCGTTGCTGCTGGCGAAGCCTGTGATATTGAGACAGGTGTGTGCTGATTTTTCTGATTTTATGGGAAGTGCCTATTTTATTTTTTATAAAAAAACCGTACTTTTGCGCCACGTTTCATCCGAAGGACGTGATCCTTCATAAGTAAACCAATGCAAATACCATGGTAAGAATTCGTTTAGCGCGTCGTGGACGCAAAAAAGCAGCTATGTATGATATCGTTGTAGCTGATGCTAAAGCACCACGTGATGGTCGCTTTATTGAGAAATTGGGTACATACAATCCAATCTCGAA
The DNA here is from genome assembly GCF_024158025.1 of Runella salmonicolor. Classification (NCBI taxonomy): domain Bacteria; kingdom Pseudomonadati; phylum Bacteroidota; class Cytophagia; order Cytophagales; family Spirosomataceae; genus Runella; species Runella salmonicolor. The sequence goes on along the minus strand of NZ_JAMZEL010000002.1, from coordinate 686,960 downwards.
TCCAACTAAGATTGTTTTGAACGTGGACAAAGCGGTAAAATGGCTCCTTAACGGTGCTCAGCCTACTGACACAACCCGTTCTATTCTGAGCCACGAAGGTGTATTGATGCGTAAACACTTGCAAGTAGGTGTAATCAAAGGCGCCATTACCCAGGAAGTAGCTGACGAACGTTTCGAAGCTTGGAAACAAGAGAAGCTTGGAAGAGTTGAAGCCAAAAAAGATGGCTTAGACAAAAAACAAGCAGTTACAAAATCAGCTCAATTGGAAGCTGAACGTAAAGTAAATGAAGCTCGCGCTGCTGCTATTGCTAAGAAAAACGTAGTGGAAGAAGCTCCTGCTGCAGAACCTGCCGCTGAAGAAGCTGCTGCCCCTGCCGAAGAAGCTGCTGAATAATTGTGAAAGCTTTCATAAATGGTATGAGCCTCTTTTGATAGGTTCATACCATTTTTTTTAATACGAAATTATGCAGTACAACGATTGTTTTCAATTAGGACACATCACCCGTACCCACGGCACGCGCGGTGAGGTCGTCATTTTTCTGGATGTTGATTTTCCAGAAGATTATGAGGAACTGGATTCGGTGTTTGTAGAAATAAAAGGGCAGCTTGTTCCTTATTTTATCAAAAATATCAACGTTCAGAAGGGCAGTAAGGCCATTGTGAAATTTGAGGATATTAACTCCATCGAAGCCGCTACGCCGCTGATTAACTGCGCGTTGTTTCTGCCCGAAGAAAACTTGGATGAGTTGGACGGAAGCCAATTCTATTACCACGAAATCATTGGATTTAAAGTGGTGGATGAAAAATTGGGCGCGCTTGGCACCGTTACGACGGTTTATACGATGTCAACGCAAGATTTGATTGCGATGAGTTATAACGGACATGAAGTACTGATCCCCGTCAATGATGACATTGTTTTGAAAGTGGATCGTGAACAAAAAATCCTGCATGTGGTGTTGCCCGAAGGATTGTTGGAAGTATACACCGAAGAAACCACCACGCCCGAAGACGGACAGGAAGACGAACAAGAATAATTATGCGCATTGATATCATCACTTGTTTGCCGCGTTTGTTGGATAGCTTTTTTGCTCATTCTATCCTAAAACGCGCCCAAGACGCCAACCACGCACAGGTACACGTACACGACCTGCGCGATTATTCCACCAACAAACAGCGTCAGGTGGATGATTATGCCTTTGGTGGGGGGGCAGGCATGGTGTTGATGATTGAACCGATTGCTAAATGTATCCGTCAATTACAGGCAGAGCGCACGTACGACGAAGTAATTTATATGACTCCCGACGGGGAACGTTATGAGCAAAAAATGGCCAATCGGCTGTCGATGACCGAGAATCTTATCATTTTGTGTGGGCATTACAAAGGCGTTGATGAGCGCCTTCGTGAACACTTCATTACCAAAGAAATCAGCATTGGAGATTATGTACTGTCGGGCGGAGAGCTTGCCGCTTGCGTCGTTGCTGATTCCATCATTAGGCTTATTCCGGGGGTATTAAATGACGAAACTTCGGCCTTAACGGATTCATTTCAGGATAATTTACTGGCCCCACCAGTATATACCCGCCCTGCCGAATTTGAGGGTTGGAAAGTCCCCGACATTCTGCTTTCGGGCCATGAGGCCAAAATTTCAGATTGGCGTTTTCAGCAATCTCTCGAACGCACCCGTACTCGTCGGCCCGATTTACTAGATTGAACTTTTAGCAGGGGGTAAATCTCATTTTCTTCGTTACCATCCCATCTCATTAATAATATCAGACGCAATAAGCGCGGGTTGCGTGCATTTTTGGGCGGCGCGGTCGCCAGCATTACCGTGCTGAAATACGCCGAAAATAGCCGCATCGGTGGGAGGCATTCCTTGAGCGAGTAAGCCCGTAATAATTCCCGTCAAAACATCCCCACTGCCACCCGTTGCCATGCCCGGATTACCTGTTGAATTAAAATGAATGCTTCCATCGGGCAATGCTATCGCGGTGTGAGCGCCTTTCAGACAGACGATGAGCTGATGTTTTTGGGCAAATGCGCGCAACAAGGCTAGTTTTTCAAAATCATCTTTCCATTGATTATTCAGCAACCTTTGAAACTCCTTAGGATGTGGGGTTAAAATGGAATTTTTGGGTACAAAATGCAGTAAATCAGGATGTTTGCTGAGAAGATTGAGGGCATCAGCGTCCAAAACAATGGGTGAAGAAAGCGAACTTAAAAGCCCCTGTAACATCAGGAGGGTTTGTGGGTCTTGCCCCAACCCTGGGCCAATTCCGATGGCGGAATAAGGTTCAATGTCGGGAACGGTTGTATTGACCATCCAATGCCAGTCGGGAAGCACCATGGCTTCGGGGAGGCTTGTTTGAAGAATGTCGTAGCCACAACGCGGCGCCTGTACCGTCAGGAGTCCAGCCCCTGAGCGGAGACAGGCCTTGGCTGACAGCACTATTGAGCCCATTTTGCCGTAACTGCCGCCAATCAACAAAGCGTGTCCAAAAGAACCTTTGTGCGAATACTTTTTACGGGTTTTAATAAGGGGCGATAGGGTAGCTGCCGTGGTATAAAAATAAGGGGTTGGCGTTTGGGCCTCGTAACTTTCCGAAAGGCCAATCGAAACAAGATGCCATTCACCAACGTACTCGGCGCATTGAGGCTGAAAAAAAGCCAATTTTGGGCACTGAAAAGCAATTGTGTAGGCAGGCTTGATGATGGCTTCTGAGGAATCATTGGGAGCATCGGCAAAAAGACCACTGGCGATGTCGACCGAAATAGTCATTGCTTCCGAATCATTGACTTGCTGAATGACTTTGGCGATGAGCCCCGTGGCGGGTCGGGACAGGCCCGAACCTAGCAGCGCATCAATGACAAAAGAGTTGGGGGAAAATATTGGAATTTCTGCCTCTTGTTCAATCCATTGAATGGAGGTTTGTGGATGCAGTCGTTGCAGATTTTGGGCAAAATCGGGTGTACCCTTTTCGGTATGTTTTACAACGTAGACCTTAACAGGGTAACATTTTTGAATCAATATTCGGGCGATGGCCAAGCCGTCTCCTCCATTATTGCCCATTCCGCAGATGATATTGACTGGGCGTTGATCATCAAAGTGGGCACAAAACCATTTTACAAACGCAACGGAGGCGCGCTCCATTAAATCAATGGAATGAATGGGCTCGTGAGCAATGGTAAATGCATCCCATGCACGTATTTCATTTACGGAAAAGACTTTCATTGGTTGTTGATTAACTGAGTTCTAATCCATCCAATTCTTCGTACATCGAGTTGTTGCTGATGAATTCTGGCACAATCGTTTTTAAGTGCGTAACCATCAGGGCTTTGTCGCCTTCTCTGAGCGCTTTTCGTAGGTCTTGAAGCGAGGCCGTAATTTCGGTAAAAGGGGAAGAATATACCTTTGCAATCTGAATTTTGGGGTGGTAGGTGGCAACGGTGCGCTCTTTGTCGCTCAGTAGCTCTTCGTAAAGTTTCTCTCCAGGCCGTAGGCCAGTATACGTGATTTGGATGTCTTTCTCCAGACGTAAACCAGAGAGTTTAATCATTTTTTGGGCTAAATCGGCAATTCTAACGGGTTCGCCCATGTCAAATACGAAAATTTCGCCGCCTTTGCCCATGCTTCCAGCTTCCAACACCAATTGACAGGCTTCGGGGATGGTCATAAAATAGCGGATAACGTCAGGGTGGGTGACGGTAATCGGCCCGCCTGCCTGAATTTGTTTCTGAAACAGCGGGACCACCGAACCATTGGAACCGAGTACATTTCCAAAACGGGTGGTGATAAAACGGGTACTATTGGGGAAACGATTGTTGAGACTTTGAACGTACAATTCGGCCAAACGCTTGGTTGCGCCCATCACATTGGTGGGGTTGACCGCCTTGTCGGTCGAAATCATAACAAATTTATTGACACCCGTTTCGACGGCCAAATCTGCCAGAATTTTTGTCCCGAAAACGTTTACTTTAATCGCCTCGTAGGGGTGGTCTTCCATCAGCGGAACGTGCTTGTAAGCGGCCGCGTGAAAAACAAAATGAGGATGGTACTGACTGAAAATATGCCGCATCCGGATTTCATCCGTTGCATCGGCTACTTGTAAAATAACCCTTGTTCCGTCGCCTAAATATTTTCTGAATTGTTGCTTTAATTCATTATCCAAATCATAAAGCCCCGATTCGGATTGGTCGAGTAAAATGAGAGTTTTGGGCTGAAAACGAATCAGTTGACGAATGATTTCACTACCGATAGAACCCGCCGCGCCCGTCACCAACGCCACTCTGCCAGCCAGTTGGCGGCTTATGTTTTGGTTATCAATTTGAATGGGGTCGCGTTCGAGCAAATCTTCGATACGGATATTACGGATTTCTTCCGTTTTTAGTTGATAGTCACCCAGTTTGTCATAAATAGAGGGGGCTACTTTGACGATGATGTCCTGCTTTAAAAAACGCTCAATGATTTGGTTTTTACGCTGTGGTTTAATGTCGTTGATGGCCAAAATTACTTCAATATCTTCTGGATTATGGCCTTCGATGAACTGATGGACGGCGTCTGATTCGGAATAAACCACGACTCCTTCAAGTGATTTAAAACTTAATGACGGATTATCATCAATGAATCCAAGGATGTTGTATTTTTTGTGGCGGTTGCGGAGCAGGGTGTTTTTGATTAAAATTCCCAGTTCTCCCGCACCATAAATCAGAACGTTTACTTTTTCTCCAGGAGCGTTGACAATCAGCGTTTTGTAAATATTTTTCACCAATAAACGACTCGCAATCATCAAAAACAAAGAGATGAAATACTCAATGCTAAGGATGGAAATTGGAATGTAAAAAAGGTTGTTGTCGGTAGTGCGAGACAAAGCCACCGAGATAATCATGGTCAGCAGACTACTCGTTGTAATGGCCTTAAAAATCAGGGAGGTATCGGCAATGCTGGTGTGGCGAACAATGCCCGTATACGACCGAAAATAGAAGAAAAAAATGATTCTGTTGGCCAGCAGAACCAACAAATAGTATTTATAGAGCGACCAGTTTACGGCCGAGATTTCGAGGTTGAATCGGAGGGTACAGGCAATAAAAAAAGCGACAATAACGACTGCTATATCAATGGCTAATATCAAATGTCGTGATACGAAGCGGGTAGAATATTTAGTCAGTAAATGCTCAATCATTGGATGTAAAACTGCAATTTTACTTGAAATAGGGTAAAATTTAATTGTCAAAGTTAAAAAAACATTTCAAAACTGTACTATGGTTCTTTGCCTTTTTAGGATTTAAGCAAGTCTTGGAGGGCCGCTGATACGGATTCAAATGAGTAGGTAAAATCGGTTGTTTTTGTAATCCTATCGTTAACTACATAATTGCTTCCGAGTACTACATCTGCCATTTGGCCAAACAAAATTTTTAAAGCGAAAGAAGGAACATTTGGAAGCCATAGGGGGCGTTTCAACACATTAGCTATTTGACTTGTTAAGTCTTCATTCGTCACAGGTGCAGGGGCGACTGCATTGTAAATACCACTCCATTTTTCATTCTCTAGGGCTTCAATGTACATTTTACATAAATCCTCAATGTGAATCCATGAAACCCATTGCTTGCCGCTACCAAGCGGAGAGCCAACTCCCCAGCGAATGGGGGCGGCGATTTTAGGCAATGCGCCTCCTTCTGTACTCAACACCACACCCACCCGCAATTTAGTGGTTCTGACCCCTACATTATGGATGAGCTCTGAGGCGTTTTCCCAGGACCGAGTTACGTGAGATAAAAAATCTGTGCCAGAGCGGGTTTCTTCCGTTAAACGAATGTCGCCAGTATTTGCCCCGTAAAAACCCGTTGCCGAAGAAGATACAAAGGCTTTTAACTTATAGGGACGTCCTTGTAAGTGACGGGCAATGAGCTCAATGCTTTGGGTACGACTCGTGATGATTTCTTGTTGCCGCGCGCGCGTCCAACGTTGGTCGGCAATTCCTGCTCCCGCCAAGTGAATCAAATAGTCAGCTTTGGCCAAGGCCTCTTCTTCGATGATTCCTTTGGCAACGTCCCATTTATACACCTTCACATGGGGGACTGGTTCTTTTTTTCGACTAAGGTAAGAGACTTCATAGCCCTTTTCCAATAAAAGTGTGGTAAGGCGGCTTCCAATCATTCCGGTGCCTCCCGTAATTAAAACAGTTTTTGACATCTTGTGCCTTTTTTACATGAGTTGAAAAGAGTACTAACCTATAAACTAAATATACGCCCAAAAAGTGGTACAGACCCGAAAAAAATACCGTGAAATAAGCGCGGGCCTTGTATTGAAGGCCTTATCCTTAGGTAATTGATGAAGTAAAAAGCATGTGTATTTTTGAGGTTTATGGTATTGATAGTGTGTTTTTTGCTGTAATTGATTAATAAAGAGCGGTTTGTGTGCGATTCTGTTGCTATTGTGTACTTGTAAAGCAAATTATAGGATATATTTTTTTGTTATTTATATAGTTTGGCATTATCCTTGTTCACTTCACTGCGTATATAATAGAGTAGGGTAATTTGGCATTAGCCTCACTTCTTTGAAGTGAGGCCATGTTTTTTTATGGGGATGAAGTAATTAGAGCGAACTTTTAAAATAAGTTAGTTTGTTACCAATTATGGACTTAACAGCCTTCTTATGTCATTTAGACTCATTTCTGATTATCAACCCACTGGAGACCAACCGCAGGCCATTGCCAAATTAGTAGAAGGAATACGCGAAGGAGAGCGGGCCCAAACCCTTCTGGGGGTGACTGGTTCGGGAAAAACCTTTACCGTGGCCAATGTGGTAGCGCAACTGGACCGACCGACCTTGGTGTTGAGCCACAATAAGACCCTTGCTGCTCAGCTGTACGGAGAGTTCAAACAGTTTTTTCCCGATAATGCCGTCGAATACTTTATCAGTTACTACGACTACTACCAGCCAGAAGCGTACATTTCAACCACCAACACCTACATTGAGAAAGACATGGCTATCAATCAGGAGATTGATAAGTTGCGTCTTTCAACGGTTTCGTCTTTGATGTCGGGGCGGCGTGATGTGCTCGTGGTGGCGTCGGTGTCGTGTATTTATGGCGCGGGCAATCCCGAAGAATACCGAAAAAGTATATTGCGCGTTGGGGTGGGCGAAATCATGAGTCGAAACCAGTTTTTGTTTCGATTGGTTGAAATTCTTTACAGTCGCACCGAGGCGGAGTTTGCTAGAGGGAATTTTAGGGTCAAAGGAGATACCGTCGATATTTATCCCAGCTACGCTGATTTTGCGTATCGTGTTATATTCTTTGGCGATGAAATTGAGGAAATTCAACGTATAAATCCCACCAACGGCAAGAAAATCTCGTCCGAAAAAATGGTAGCTATTTTCCCCGCCAATTTATTTGTGACAGGGCGAGAGGTGCTGTTGAACGCCATTCACGAAATTCAGGATGATTTGGTGGCTCAAGTGCGCTATTTTGAGTTGGAAGGCCGACACATGGAGGCCCAGCGCATCAGGGAGCGTACGGAGTTTGATATGGAGATGATGCGCGAACTTGGGTATTGCTCTGGTATCGAAAACTACTCGCGCTACTTTGACCGCCGTAAGCCTGGCGAACGCCCGTTTTGTCTGATTGATTATTTCCCGGAGGATTTTCTGCTTGTGGTGGACGAAAGCCACGTGACCATGCCCCAAATCAGGGCCATGTGGGGAGGCGACCGCTCGCGTAAAGAATCTTTGGTAGACTTCGGATTTCGATTGCCAAGCGCGTTGGACAACCGTCCGCTTACTTTTCAGGAATTTGAAGAATTGGCTGGACAGTCGGTGTTTGTGAGTGCTACCCCCGCTGACTACGAATTGCGCCGAACGGACGGCGTAGTGGTAGAGCAGATTATTCGACCAACGGGTCTGCTTGACCCCGAGATTGAAGTGCGGCCGAGCATCAACCAAATTGATGATTTGTTGGAAGAAATTGATAAGCGAGTCAAACGAAACGAACGTGTATTGGTGACAACGCTCACCAAACGGATGGCGGAAGAATTGAGCAAATATTTGGAACGCGTGGGAGTGAAGGGGCGCTATATTCACTCCGAGGTAAAAACCCTCGAACGGGTTGAAATCCTGCGCGATTTGCGCCTGGGGGCGTTTGATGTGTTGGTCGGCGTTAACCTTCTGCGTGAGGGGCTAGACCTGCCTGAAGTATCTTTGGTGGCCATTATGGATGCCGACAAAGAAGGTTTTCTCCGTGATATTCGTTCGTTGATTCAGACCATTGGCCGCGCGGCGCGTAACGAAAACGGTAAAGTGCTGATGTATGCCGACCGAATGACGGGCTCAATGCAAAAAGCGATTGACGAAACCAACCGTCGTCGAGCCATTCAGTTGGCTTATAATGAAGAAAATGGCATTACGCCCAAAACTATTTTCAAAAGCCGCGAAGCCATCATGGAGCAGACTTCGGTGGCAGATTCCAGAGGGCCTGGAAAACGGTTTTATGTGGAGCCAGACGAGATTCGGATTGCGGCCGACCCCGTTATTCAATATTTGGGCAAGCCCGAAATTGAAAAACTGATTGCCGAGACCCAGCGTAAGATGGAAATTGCGGCCAAAGAACTCAACTTTTTGGAGGCGGCCCGTTATCGTGATGAGATGTTGCAGCTAAGAGAAAAATTGAAGAACTAAACTTTCGAACTTACGATTCCCCGATGTCGCCTAACGCTGCTTTCGCACTAACGATGGTTGTTTCAGCCGCAGATATTGACGAACTTAATCACGTCAATAACGCTGTTTATCTGCAATACGTGCAAGAAGCAGCCATGAGCCATTGGCAGAGTGTAGCCTCAAAATCCCTTCAGGATGAGGTAGTTTGGATGGTAAGACGTCATGAAATAGATTATTTGCGACAGGCCGTACTGGGAGATACGCTCCTCATCAAAACGTGGGTAGGCCAATACACCGCCGCCACTTGGGACCGGCATTATGAGATTTATCGGGTCAGTGATAATCGGTTATTGGTCAAAGCTATGAGCGTTTGGGTGCCGCTCGACCGCCAAACCCATAGCATCAAACGCCTTGAAGGGGCGTTGTTAGAGTGCTTTTTGGGGTGAGTCAATAATGAAATCTGCATTGAAGAATATGGATTCGGTCATTGAGCACTTGGTAAACTAGACGATGTTCCTCGGTTATTCGTCGAGACCAATATCCACTTAGGTTTGCTTTCAATGATTCAGGCTTTCCTTTTCCTTCAAATGGTGTCCGAAGACACTCTTTTATAAGTTCATTGATACGTTTGAGAACATTTTTATCAGTGCGTTGCCAATAGAGGTAATCCTCCCAGGCATCGCTGTCCCATGATAGATTCATTACTTAATCTCCAATTAAATCGTGGGATTCATACAGATTTTTTTTGCTTCTCTCAACTGCTTTCAGTAGTCTGTCGCGGTTATTTTCGGTACTGAGTAAATGCAGTGTCTCCAGAATGGAATTATATTCGTTAAGAGAGAGTAAAACGACATTTTTGTTCTCACTCCGGTTAATAATCACCAATTCACCGTCTTCTGTTACTTGGTCAAGGGCGGATTTGAGGTTTTTGCGGAAAGAAGAATACGTAACAACTTGCATATTTGTACATGATTTTGTACAAAATTACGTACTTTTGACGAAAACCCCCAAAAAATAACGATTATAAATGAAGCTCCTCATTGAAAGGGTGTAACGCTTCAAAATATGTAATAAAATTCGAATCAAATGAATCCTGAAATTCTTCACCCCGAACTCCTGTTTCAAACCGCACGCAGCGGTGGAAAAGGCGGGCAGAATGTAAATAAAGTCGAGACAAAAGTTGAGTTGCGCTTCGACGTCGCCAATTCATTGCTTTTGTCGGAAGAGGAAAAAGCCGTTTTATTGGAAAAACTCGCCAACAAATTGACCAATGAAGGTGTATTGGTGCTGTATCACCAAACCGAACGTTCGCAGTTGGGCAATAAAGAAAAAGTAGTCAAGAAGTTTGACGCCCTGATTCGCAAGAGTTTTGAAAAGCCCAAGCCGCGCAAAGCCTCAAAACCCACCGCAGCCTCCAAAGAAAAAAGATTACAGACCAAACAGCGCGACGCGGAAGTAAAAGCCATGCGTCGGAAAATATCGGAATAAGGAATGAGTGATTTTAATTTTGAAGTACAGCCGTTAACGGATATTTTACGAATAAAACACCTTGGTTATCAGACGTATTTGCCGCATTATGCGCATTTGTGGTACAACACTGAGGGCATAGATTGGTACTTGCATAAATGTTTTAATGAAACACAACTCGCCCTTGACTTAGCCAATCCTGACGTTTCTTATTATTGTATTCGGGTAAACGGTGAAGATACCGGTCTGCTCAAACTCGTCAAGAATAAAGCGCCGCTTGACCAAAACCCGCAGCAGTGCCTTTATCTCGAAAAAATCTATTTCCTGAAATCGTATACGGGTTTGGGGTTGGGCCAGAAAACCATGCATTGGGTATTTGAAAAAGCCCGTCAATCCCACTTTAAACAAGTTTGGTTGATGGCGATGGACTCTTCGCAAAAAGCCATTGAAAGTTATAAAAAAGCAGGCTTTTCGCTGCTTGCGCCTTCCCGTCTCGACGACATTGAGTTCAGTCGTTTGAAATCAGAGCTTCGGGGAATGGTGATTCTTGCCAAAAAAATATAACCCCCTTTTTTTTAGTAGATTTTTGTGGAATTTATTTCTCAACTCATAGGGGAATATTTTACCCCTTTTTACTCGAAGGGAGACCGATAGCGGCTCGCTACGGTGCTTAGACATTCATCAGATGACCGCGTGGGTTTGGGGTATACTAAACAAAAACTTATCTTGCGGCATGGATATTCGTGATTACATTCGTTTAGCAATTTCAGAGGATGTGGGCGACGGCGACCACACTTCCCTTTCTACCATCCCCCGCGACGCTGAGCGCCGCGCCCGACTGTTGGTCAAAGAAGACGGCATTGTGGCGGGAGTCGAGGTGGCCAAAATCATTTTTGAAGAAGTTGACCCGTTGTTGCAGGTGGAGCTTTTGATGCACGATGGGCAGGCCATTCAAAAAGGTGATATTGTTTTGACCGTTAGCGGCGATGCACAGGCTATTTTAAAGGCGGAGCGCTTGGTACTCAATACGATGCAACGCATGAGTGGTATTGCTACTTATACGCGTTCGTTGGTAAATATGTTGGATGGATTGCCAACCAAGCTCCTTGATACCCGTAAAACCACCCCTAATTTTCGGATTTTTGAGAAAATGGCCGTGAAAATCGGCGGAGCGGTCAATCACCGGTACGCGCTTTATGACATGATTTTAATCAAAGACAATCATGTGGATTATGCGGGGGGGATTGAAGCAGCCATTACGCAAGCCAATGATTATCTGGCTCGTACGGGACGAAAACTGCAAATCGAAATTGAAGTACGAAGCCTCACCGAACTGGAAGAAGCCCTGCGAGTAGGACGAATTCAGCGCATTATGCTCGATAATTTTAGCCTCGAAAACCTCCGCACTGCCGTAGAGCGAGTAGGCGGGAAGTACCCCACTGAAGCCTCGGGCGGTATCCGGGAAGATACAATTCGCGCCGTTGCCGAAACGGGCGTAGATTACATTTCATGCGGAGCACTTACCCATCAAATCAAAAGCCTTGACTTGAGCCTGAAAGCGTATTGATTTGCATTTGTATAATCTAAAAAAGGCGGATTTTTATCAAAACTTATTGATAAAAATCCGCCCTTTTTGACTTTATGTTGGAGGAAATATATTCCCCTTGAACCGAAGTAAAAAGAATGTAATATGCTAAAAATCAGGAAAATATCTTGTGTTTTTGTGGCTACTGGTTGATTGGAAAGCTAAGCCCGACGTAGAGCATTTGGGAGCGTAATCGAAAACGTCTATTGTCGTCTACGAGAATATTGTTTGTTTTATATTCACTCACTGCTAGTAGATAACTTACCTTGACCGCAACTCGTTCTGTAATACGCAAACGGGCAAATAATTCACTGTTTAGCGTGCCTTTTACATGGTCTTGGGGGAGTTGGAGTGCGAAGCCAGAGGGGCCAGCTTCTTGGTAGGTTCGGTGCAGGTTCAAAGAATCAACTTTGTTGAAACCCGAGGAGCCCAAATAAAAGCCAGAACGGCGTGTTCCTAAGGCAAAACCTAAAATATCGGCGTTGGCACCAAGGTCCAATCGGTTGAATAACGATAGCTGAAAACCTAGATTGAAATTAAAGGAAGTGATGGCTGTTTTGAGTTGAAGCGTATCAATATTCTGCATGACTAAGGGCGCATTGATGGCCAATCCCGACTTTCCACGGGTTAGTTCTGATGGGGCAGTTGTGTAGTCTAACGTATTGGTTCTCAGATGAGAACCTCTCACTCCCCAACCTACTTGGAAAATGCCTTTTCTATCCAGTTTGAGGTATTGATTGTAAAGAAAACCGATATTTAATGACTTATCTTTCCAAGCCACACCTACATCCATTCTGGTTTGGATGGGATTAAACAACTGGGCGTATGACGTTTTAGAAAAAAATGACAAATAGGTATATACTAATAAGGATAAAAATGCTTTAAATCTCATTTTTGGGCTAATTTTGGTTAGTTTGCTAATAACTTTACGTGCAAAAGAATATGTTTATTATTGAATCACAAAAGTTCGAGTGGTTATTTTTCTAAAAAACTAAAAAAGCCGGAGGCAACTGCCTCCGGCTTTTTTTCCTAACCTAACCTATGAGAAAAAATCTTGCATCATTGAGATGCTGATTCAACCAAACCCGTTACAAATGTCGTGCCTGAGGCCGAAATATTTTAGCGTAGAAATACCTGTTTTTCACAAAACGCAAATTTAGTTTCTTCAATTATCCAACGGTTTGCATATCTATAACCCCTTCCTTAGCTTGCGGCATTGTTTCACTTTTTTAATCCCTTTTACCAACATGCCAAAAATTGCAGGGCGCTTTTTTTCAAAAGCAGAAATCGACAAGTACCGTGGCGAATTTAAAAAAGCCCATCAGCCCCTAGCCGACGAGCCCAAAAATCCAGATGAAAACCGACAGGCAGAATACTTTAGCCGTGAGATATTGCAACAACTCCTCGACACTGGTTGCGACGGCTTGCGTATTTACTACGGCGTAGCGCCCGAAACCAACGGAGAAATTGACCCCGCAGGCACAGCCATGATGCGCCGCCTGTTTCTGGTGCCCGTAAAGATTGACGAAAAAGGCAACGGAAGAGATTTTCAGTTTAAAGCTATCAAAAGTGCTTCGGGTGAGAAGGATGGAACCCCAGGAGATGGCGGTGCCGGAGGGGGATTGCCTTGTCCCGGATTTTGTAATCCATAAAATTTTATGATTACTTTATTTCTTGCATATTTTGCTGATTTAAGTATTGTTATACCGACAATTATTGCAATAATTAGGAGGGGCTATTTTAATACTGACATTTACAAACTAATAGGTATCTATGGTTTTTTAACACTATTAAGAAATGCGGTGACCCTTATAATGAATCAGTTAGGAGTGTATAATATTTACATCTATAACTGGCATAATTTGTTGGAGTTTATTCTTATTGCAATCATTTACAAGATTGCTGTAAAAAATCACTATTTCAAATATTTAGCAATTGGGGGTATTCTTATTGTAATATGTACCGCATTTTTGGATTACAATACACTACTTAATTCCAAAACAAAAGACTTTAATCAATTTTCCTACAATGTATCAGGCTTTATTGCAATCGTTTTTATTCTTTTTTACTTTTATCAACTTTTGAAAAGCCTCCACGTTCCTAATTTGACAAGATACCCTTTGTTTTGGTTTAGTGCAGGTGCTTTACTTTATTATGCAGGTACCATATTTTCTTATATTTTTATTGAAACTACCTTTAACAGTACTATTGAATTGAGGCAACAATATTGGATGATTGATGCAGTCCTGTCAATAGTTTTCAGCGTTTTTCTTTGTTTTTCTATCTGGTACATGAAGCCAGAGAAAACCGTTTGATAATTTTAGCTGAAACGAGTATTCATCGTCGGCGAGGTTTTGTTAATTATAATGTAACCTCGCCGACGTTTAATCTCACACCATACCGAGTCATTCGCTCGGTTTTTTTGTGCCGTTAACTAAAAAAATAAAGCGTCCCGAGTTTTTCTACGTATTTTTGAGCGGCTCATATTACAGTCATCTAGCCCGGATATGGAATCTCCCTATGTCATCATTATCGGGACGGGCATCATGCTGATTATGGCAATGTTCATTGTGCTGTTTGTGATGTATTATCAACGCAAGCAGATTGAACAACAGATGCGCGTCAAAGACATGGAAGCCGAATTTCAACGTAAGCTTCTGGAGGTTTCTATGGCCTCGACCGAAGCCGAGCGCCGGCGCATTGCTCAGGATTTGCACGATGACATTGGGGCGTTGTTGTCGGTTACAAAATTGACATTCAATGCTTTATATGGCCAGCTAGGCTCCAAAGACCAAGCCGAGCGGCTTGCCAAGCAGGTACGAGAAGCCCTCGACGAAACCATCAGCCACGTGCGGCGCATCAGTCGCGAACTCGTGCCTACTACGCTGGAGCGCTTTGGGCTGCCGGCAGCGTTGCAGGAATTTGCGGCCAAAAGCATCGGCAGCCATACAGTTCGGATTACGTTTGGCTACTCGGGAGACGAAAATATACGTCTGGAGCCGAAGGTGGAACTGATGCTGTACCGGGTGGCGCAAGAACTTATCAACAATGCGCTCAAACATTCAGGCGGAACCAACGTTCACGTTCAGCTGTCGTTGCCGCCCGAAACTTTTGGCTTGGTTGTGGAAGACAACGGCCACGGGTTTAATTTGGAAGAGGCCCATACGCGCCCTTCGCCGGGGTTGGGGCTAGACAGCATTGAAGGGCGATTGCGGGTTATCAACGGAAAGATTAATTACGAAACGGGTCACCAAAAAGGTTGTCGTGCGGTGGTAGAACTCAGGCAGCTGGTGCTGTTTGAGAAAGCAAAAAAACGAGACGTAGAAAAAGCACAATAAGACGACGGGAGTAGACAAATACAAAGTGTAAAAATCGGATGGAAAAGATTAAACTCGTAATAGCAGATGATCATAACCTTTTCAGAAAAGGGATGACGGCTATGTTGAATCAAATCGGTGATTTTGAGTTAATTGGGGAGGCTGCCAACGGCAAAGAATTGTTGGATTTGCTGGCCCGCGTCACGCCCGACATTGCCCTGCTGGACCTTCAGATGCCCGTGATGGATGGGGTCGAAACGACCGAGCACATTCAGTCGCAGTTTCCGCACGTCAAGGTGATTATCGTTTCCATGCACGAAGAAGACCGTTTCATCATTCACCTGCTTGAAAAGGGCGTCAACGGCTATCTGCTGAAAGACTCCGAGCCGGGAGAAGTCGAAAACGCCATTCGCCGCGTCATGTCTGATGGTTTTTATTACAGTGATTTTGTATCCAAAGCCCTGCACCGCAAAGTAATCACGCGGGCTACGCCTCCAGCGCCGCTGTTTAACAGCAAAGTGCAAATCTCTCCGCGAGAAATGGAAGTATTACAACTGCTCTGCGAGGGCCTTTCAACGCTAGAAATCAGCGAAAAGCTGTTTGTGAGCCCCCGCACGGTGGAGGGCCACCGGTTGCGGTTGTTGGAAAAAACGGGCACTAAAAATACGGCGGGGCTAGTGGCATACGCGTTCAAAAACGATTTGCTTTAGCCCCGGCCAAGACGCTACCCGATGGCTTCGTTGAGGTCGGGAAGGCGTCCGAGTTGGTGCAGATTGGCAATGTGTGAGCGCAAAGCCACCCCAAACGACGGATTTTCTAAATAGGGAATCCCAAACTCTTCGGCGGTTTCTTTAACAATCGGAGCCAATTCTGGGTAGTGAACGTGTGCAATTTTTGGGAAAAGATGGTGCTCTACCTGAAAATTCAACCCGCCTACGTACCACGAAAGCCATTTGTTATGGCGCGAGAAATTGACGGTCGTATTCAACTGGTGAATGGCCCAATCGTTTTCGATGATGCCTTTTTCGTTAGGAAGCGGATGACTCGTTCCTTCTACCGCGTGGGCAAGTTGAAACACGGTGGTCAGAATCACGCCGCCTACAAAGTGCATCACCAAAAATCCAAGGATTACTTCGCCCAACGGCAAATGAAAGACCAACGTGGGTACGCCGATAATAATGGCAAAATAGATAACTTTTACCAGTGTGATTCTGAGCAGCGTCATGGCATTTTCTGCTTTGGTTCCCTTATTTACGCCGCTTCTGGTGAAGCCAATAAACTGAATGTAGTCTTTGGCCAATACCCAATACAGCGTCAAAATGCCGTAGAAAAAAAAGGCGTAAATCCACTGAAGTTGATGAAAGGATTTGACGGGCGTGTGGGGCGAAAACTTTAGCACCAACTTATCATTGATGTCCTCGTCGACGTGCACCACGTTGGTGTACATGTGGTGTAGCACATTGTGTTGCAGGTTCCAATTGAAGGTGGAGCCACCCAGCATATTGAGGTAAATATTACCAATCCAGTAGTTTGTTTTGGGGTTTTCTGAATACGCGCCGTGGTTGGCATCGTGCATTACGCTCATTCCCAGCCCCGCTAATCCCAGTCCCATCATAAACCACAGCGCAAGGCTGATGCCGAGGGGAGGTTGCAACCACAACAAAACGATAAAAGGAAGTAGATACATTGCCGTCAGAACTGCGGTTTTTATAATCAGCGTGCTGTTGGCGTTTTTTGAGAGTTGGCGGTCTTGAAAATAGGCATCGACTCTTTTCTTTAACGTAGGGAAGAATTGGTTTTTGTCTTTGTTTACGAATCTAATTTGTGTTTTTTGTTTCACTTTTCATAAGGTTAGGTGAACTGACTGGCATTAGTGGTGTAAAAATAAAGACGGTAGGCTAAAATTTCTAACGATTAATAAAATAGACCTTTACAATTCGGTGAAATGTCATTGTTATTTGTAACATTGCGGACTAAATTGTGTTCGTAATGTCAAATGATAACATTGTAAGATTGGTAATTTTAACTGGTAAAAAAATGAAAAAGATTCTGTTGATTGCTGCTTTAAGCGTTTTTTGGGGGTATACTTGCGAAGCACAGACCGTTTTGCCTGATAAGCGTGAAATTGATAAATCAAGTTTTGAAGGCTTATATGTAACGACAAAAATCGAAGAAAAGTATCTTGGTAAATATTGGGAAGATTACCTCAAACAGTACGGTAAGGTAAGCAGCTCACGGGGTGGAGTGTACCGGGCACCGAGTGCGAGTATACCTAGTATTTCATCCTCGCCCATCAATTTGGCGAGTCAGGTGAGCTCAAAAAAGGGGCTTTCTCAGGTGTTTATTTACCTCGATTTGGGCAATGGCTCGTACGTGACGCAGGGCACCAAAGGATACGCCGAAGCTGAAACATTTCTGAAAAAATTTGCGGAAGACGCCATCCTCTACGACGACGCCCGGGTAGCCGAAGAAGCCATGAAAGAATCGGAAAAGAACTTTAGCAAACTAACACGCAAAGGTGAAAGTCTTAGAAAAGACATTGAAAAAACCGAAAAAGAACTTGCTAATTTGCGTAAAGACCTAGAAGTGAACGTAAAAGACGTAGCAACTTCTCAGACGGATTTGGAAACCAAGAAAAAGACGTTTGAAGACGCAAAAGCCAAAGTCCCTACCAAACAATAAATCTTGGGTTATTCTTTGTAAAAAACGCGTTTGACTCGCTCACTGATGCCCGTCAAAAGTTCGTAAGAAATGGTCCCGATTTGATCTGCCAATTGTACGATTGGCAGGTCATTTCCAAAAATAATGACTTCGTCACCTTCCTGAACCGTAACGCCCGTTGCGTCTACCATGGTCATGTCCATGCACACATTGCCCACTACCGGGCACAAAGCACCGTTGATAAGTACTTTGCCGACTCCCTTGCTAAAACGGCGGTCAAAGCCGTCGGCGTAGCCAATGGCAATGGTCGCGATGGAGGAGGCTTTCTCTAATATTCCGTTGCGGCTATAGCCGATTGTCTCGCCAGCGGGGAGGTGTTTTACTTGAGAAACCACCGTTTTGAACGTGCCGATTTGCTGCAAGGCTCGTTGTTCTAGCCGATTTACTTCTACGCCATAGAGGCCGATTCCCAACCGCACCATATCCAGTTTATAATCGGGAAACCGCACGATGCCCGCCGAATTGAGAATATGGCGAAGCGGTCGATACCCCAACGCCTGTTCAAGCAGCGCGGCCCCCGAAACAAAACGCTCGTATTGTAAACGGGTAAATTCATTATGAATGGCTTCATCTGCTCCCGCCAAATGGCTGAAAACTGAAGCCACTTTTAAGGTCGGAGATTGTTGTAATTTATGAATGAGCAACGGCAAATCAACTTCCGTAAAACCCAACCGGTGCATACCCGTATCAAGCTTAATATGAATCAGCACCTCCTGCGTTTCTTCTTTAATCTCCTCTTCCGTGGTTGGGTCTGAATGCTGAAAACTGAGCCATTCGTCCAGGATTTTGTGGCTGTAAATCTCAGGTTCGAGTTGATATTCAATGAGTTTTTCAAAAGTAGATGGCGATGGATTCATGACCATAATGGGCAATTCAATGCCATTTTGGCGTAGCTGAACCCCTTCATCGGTGTAGGCCACGGCCAAATAGTCAACCCGGTGAAACTGCAATAATTGCGCTACCTCGGCGCTGCCGCTACCGTACGCAAACGCCTTGACCATGACCATAATGCGCGTATCGTTACCTACGCGGTTTCGGTAAAAGTTAAGGTTGTGCGTGAGGGCATCCAAGTTGATTTCCAACACGGTACCATGTACTTTTTGCTGTAAACGATGCACAATTCGCTCAAACTGAAAGGGCCGGGCTCCTTTAATAAGTACCAGCGAATCTCGGAAGGAGTGGGTAGATAATTTGGCAAGAAAGTCATTGGTAGTCGTAAAATATTGGGCTTCCACTTCAATGAATTGAGCATTTCGTTCAAAGGCTTCACCGATAGCAATGAGTTTTTGAACGCCCTTTTCGTGCAGTAAAGTGTTGATTTGCGTGTACAGTTCGTCCTCTTTTTGGCCTGTTTGCAGCAAATCAGACAAAATCGCCACTTTTTGGGTACGCTGTTCTTGTTGGCTCAAAAAATTGAGCGCAATCGTCAACCCTACAAGGTCGTTGTTGTAGGTATCATCAATTAAATAGCAATTGTTAATCCCTTCCTTCAGCTCAAGGCGCATGGAAATAGGCCGCAAACGCCCTATTCGTTGCCTGATTTCAGCCGATGGAATGCACAGCGTAAGCAGTAGAATCAGGCAATGTATGGCGTTTTCGACCGATGCTTCGTCGGTAAAAGGAACGGCAAAAAGTTGGTTGTCGTAGGTTTCAACGGCCGATTTAAGCACTACGTAAGTTTGTTCGGTATCTTGGTGCCACTCAGCCTGAATCAAGCAGTTTTTGCCTGAACCCCAGCTGATTAACTCGCATTTTGGATTGACTGACTTTAAAATAAGGTTAATTTCTTCGTCAATGTCGGTGTAATCGGCGCGATAAATGAGTTGTTGACATTGGGTAAAAAGACGCAGCTTTTCGGTTACTTTTTGTTTCCGACTTCTAAAGCCTTCGTCGTGAGCGGAGCCGATGTTGGTGAAAATGCCGATGCTGGGTTGAATGATTTCCTGAAGCGCTTTCATTTCGTGAATCTGCGAAATCCCCGCTTCAAAAATCCCCAAGGTATGGGTATCGTTCATTTGCCATACCGAGAGCGGCACACCGATTTGTGAGTTATAACTTTTGGGACTTTTTACGGTTCGATAATCGGCACTGAGGAGTTGCCCGAGCCACTCTTTGACGATGGTTTTACCGTTGCTGCCCGTGATACCGATGACGGGGATGTCGAATTGAGCGCGGTGGCGTTTTGCCACGTCTTGCAACGCTTTTAAACTGCTTTCGACGCTCCAAATTCGGGCGTTTTCAAAAGACTCAATGGTGGCTAGGAGCTTGTTATCAAGGCTTTTTTGTTCAATCACAAATTGGCGAACGCCTTTTTTGTACAGTTCGGCTACGAATTGATGACCGTCGTGGCGGGCGCCGTTGATGGCAAAAAAAATCGTTTGTTGCGGGAAAACCAACTGACGGCTGTCGGTGAGCAAATAAGCGGCGTTGGTATCAATCGGGGTATTTTGAAAAATCGTGGCGGTCATTTTAATTCTAAAATTTCCGCCAAAAATAATGTTTCTGGTTGAAGTTATTCGCTTTATTCTCAGAATGTCATGAAGAGCAACTTTGATAAATAGGCTTATTAAGCATTGCTTTTACATTCCAAGAGGTCCCATTTATTGCCGTACAAATCCTGAAATACCACCACCCATCCGTATGGCTCCGAGCGTGGTTCTTCCAAAAACACTACCCCTTGTGCCTTCATATTTTCGTAGGTTTGCCAAAAGTCATCGGTGTATAAAAAGAGAAACACCCGCCCACCGGTTTGGTTTCCAATGTGTTGTTTTTGTTCGGCCGTAGCGGCTTTGGCCAAGAGTAAACCAGCGCCTTGGGCATCAGAAGGGGCAACGATTACCCAGCGTTTTTCGGGGGTGAGCTGAATGTCTTCAATTAGGGTAAACCCTAATTTTTGGGTATAAAAGAAGATGGCTTCGTCGTAGTCGTTGACCAACAATGTAAGATGTCCGATTCTCATGGGTGCAGTGATGGAGTTTGTTGTTTTATTACCGCAATCGTCCATGAAAAGGTTCATCGGTAAGACTGTGCGAGGCTAAAAAAACTTCGCACAGTGCTCCATTTTCTAACCTTGTTTTTTAAAATCCTGACTGTCGCGGGTGTTTTTCTGGACGGCGATGGCGCCAAACATACTCAGCAAAAAAGCGAAGGCATAGAAGCCCTTTTCGCTGGGCAGCATGGTGGCATTCCAAAGCCCGACGGCCAAAAGCGTAATGGCCAAAATGGTGGAAAACCAACTGATACCGTAGTAAATATCGGTGACGGGAACGCCCTCCAAACGGTCGCGGACGCATTTTTGCACCGACACGGCGGAGAATAATCCGTACATAAGAATCGTAAAATAATACCCTTTTTCGTTAAGTAGCATCTCGGCTCTCCAAAGTCCGATAAGATACCCTAACATTCCTGCGCCCAATGCCACCCAAGAGGCACCGATAAAAGCACTTGACGGTTTTTGATACATGGCTGTTGTCATTTTGTTTTTTCTTTACGTAAAATTCGTGGGACGAAGTTTGAAGAAAAACCTAAAATGACCAACTAAACGCCTGATTTTCTGACGTTCTACTTATTTTAAGGTCTATTCTGAAAATATACCTTAAAATACAATTGCCCCAAACAGTAGGATTGAGAAGATGAGAAGGAGGGCGGGGCTACGGATTTATTTTTTTTAGCACCACCGAAAGTTCGTAACTATCTTTAATAGACTGCTTTTCTTCGGCGGTCAGAACGATGTCGCGGTTGAATTTTCGGCCTTCAAAACGCACTTTTACGGGTTTGGAAGTGGAGTCGGCAATGGCTTGAATAATGCCGTTGTCGCCCGTTTCGCGGTAGTATACATTTTCCCAAAAGGTATCGCCTGCGTATTGCTGCTTATTGTTCTTGTTGTAGGATTCAATTTTTGGACTGCTTAAATACAGACTCCCCACTTTTACTTTAATATGGTTGTGAAAAATCCAATCGTTCCCGTAAAATTGCGACTCTAAGTAGATAAATCCGTCTTCGCGTACGTGGGCTTTCAGGGTTTTGCGTCCGGCGGCTTTTTTGCCAAAATTTTTGTGTGTATACCAGCCTTTGTCCTGAAAGTCATCTTTGGCAAAAGTGAAATTTTCGGCCATTTTGGCAAATTTTTTCTTATAAAAAGCTCTCTCAGCGGCGCGCTCGGCGGTGATATTGGGCGCTTTGATGGAAGCATTGGTGTCTATTAGGACGGCATCATTGTTGGCTGATTCTACCCTTGAAATTTCGGTAGCAGAATCAGTGGGTGAAGAAGGTGCGTAAATACTCCTAACAATCAACAGAATACATACGGCAAGCGAAATAACAATAACAGTTATGACCGACGAACTTATTAGGTTTTTAGGGCGAGGTTTTGAGTTTTTCATGTTGATTCCCTGCATATCTATGGAACGAAAACAGACGAGCTGTCGTCACTCAATAGCCAAACTGTTTTGTGTTTGTTTCGTTACAAAAGTAAAGAAACTAAAAACACAACGTGGAGAAAGTTATCAAAATGAGAGAGAGGGGTTTTTATGCGCTACATATTGGCTTTATTTATCGTTGAAGAATGACCACCCCTCGGTATTCATGAATCAGATTGTCGTTGCGAATCTTGTACCGAAATACATAAGGGTAGGTGCCTTCTGGCGAAAGCGTTCCATCTACTTGCCCATCCCAGCCTGGGCTTTCGTTTTCATTTCTTTTGATAAGTTGGCCCCATCGGTTATAGATGTCCAAACAAACGGGTTGACCGCTGGCAACAAACAGGGTGAAAAAATCATTGATGCCGTCGCCGTTGGGAGTGAAGGCATCGGGTGCATACACATGCGGAGGACAATAGGTGTTGACGCTGATGGTTCGGGTAGCGGTGCAGCCGAGCGAATTGGTTATTTTAACGTTGTAAACCCCCAACGCTGAAATCGTAATCACAGGCGTAGTTTCTGCTGAGTGTTGCCAATGATAGGTTAAATCTTTGTCGAGTCCACCCGCTTCAATTTCTTTGTCTAAACATACGGTTTCATTTGCTTTTATTTTGGGTAATGGATGGATAATAACCTTGATAGAATCAACGGTTTCGCATACCGATTGTCTTGTAGTTAAGGTGTATGTGCCTGACTTAGTGGGCTTAATCGTTCGGGCATTTTCCCCCGAGGACCAACGGTAGGAGACGGGGTTTGGGGCATGGGTTATGGTTGGTGATAATTCGACGGGGTCGCCTTCGCAGAGGGTGATGTTGCTGCCCAACGTTACTTTTTGCATCTCGACAACTTCGATAGCGCGCGACGAGCTGCAGCCTTGGGGAGTGGTGACCCTAACGTGGTAGCTACCCGCTTTATCAACGACCAATGATGCATTTTTGGAGGGATTTGGAGCCCAATCATACATCAGGCTTTCACCGTTTGCTCCTGCATGGAGTTCTAATGTAGAAGCCGATAGGCAAAAACTTTCATTGTTTTTTAGACTGGGTGATTGGTGAATAACCACATTGACGGTGTCTTTGGCCACACATTTCGTTTGCTTGTTTTCTACGAAAACAATGTATTGTCCGCTTTGGCGTACGGTTACTTTGTTGGTACTGACGGTTGAATGGTCGAGTAGTTTCCACCGGTACGTATCCCAATTTGGGCTAAGGGGGGCATTAAGTGTAACGGTATCGCAGGAGACAAGCGATTTTTTTTCAAGTTTGTAGGCCTGGGTAGGCGGAAATACGACACTAAGCTCTTTCTGAACAAAACAAGAAGTGTTATCTGAATAAAACATTTTCAGTCTATACTTTTGAACACCATAGCCTGCAACGGTCAATGTATCTTGCGATTCTTGTTCCCTTGGAATATCATTGCCTACCCATTGAAATGGTGCATTAGCGTTGGCTTTCAGCAATACGTTGTTGCAATTGGCGATGGTAAATTCAGGATTTGCATTTAAAAATTCAACATCAATTTCCTCGGAGTTGATGGTGTCGTTGTGGCAACCGCTTATTTCATTTACAATGACCTGATAACTACCAGATTGGGCTGGAGCGATGCTGGTTTGGGTAGCTTTATTGATGGGTTTTCCATTCAAGTACCACTGATAATGCCAATTGCCGACGTTGGGAGCAATGTCGGCCTTCAAAGTTATATCCTTGCAAGTGTTTCCTACACTTCGGGAAATAAAAACCCTTGGTTGAACATTGAAAGGCGCAGAAATAAAATTAGGAAGGCCGATGCCGCTTTTCTTACCCCCTAAACTTACCCCGTCCCTGACAAATCCGCACTCTGTGCCTTTGAGGGTTGGATTGTTAATAACAGCCAGATGATTGTGTCCATTGATGGCTACATAAATTTTATTGTCTGGCCCTAGTTGTAATGCACCAAAGTAGGATTCGGTGATTTTTCCGATTAATGTTTTTGATTGTAGTACAGCCGAAGCAGAACCAGCCGTGAGGTCAAACTGATAGATTTGTTTTCCATCCAGAAGGGTTCCCGCCAGGTAGAGATAGCGGTTGTCGGCCGAAAACTCCAACCCATACGTAGGGTGAAATTCAGGATGACGTATCAGCATTGGATTTGATAAGACGCCCGTATTTGGGTTAAAATCAAAGAGTTCAAACGAATCACTAAACAGTGCAACTGCGATTTTTTGACCGTTTGGAGAAGCTTTCAGATGGCCCGCTGGGCCTTTTCGGGCACCAATTTTACTTTCAACGAATTTACGATTCAGGCCTTCATTTGTCAATTTAAAAGCTTTGAATGAATTGGTGCCCAGTTCATTTGCTAAAATCCAATAATCTATAGAATTACAATGTTTAATAACTGTCAAACTTTCCGATGAGTTGGTTAAGAGGACATTATTTTTAGAAACGAGGCCTCCTAATCCCTCATTTAATCGCATATCTACAATAGAGTATTGCAATACTTTCTCGCCTCCCGAAAAATCAATCGAAAAAACGTAGTAAATATTGTCCTCTTCGGGCAGCGGGACGATAGTTGCCGATTGGGTCGTAGAACTATGCCCCCCTAAATCTACGGCTCCCGGCATGACCAGGTGTTTTTTGTTCCGTATTGTACTTCCATCGGTATAAAACAACAAATTTCCATTGTTGTCGCTGATACTTGCGCAACCTTCCCACGTGCTTATTACTCCCCCTGACAATGGCTTGGGAGTGCCATCAATAAAGCTGATTCCAGCATTGTACCCAAAATACCAGTTAGCTGCCCACTTTTTGGGTTGGGCAATTAAGAAAGAGGTATTCAGAAGAAAAAAGTAGGGGATAAAAAATATCCCTTTCAGCATATTGTGAAAGGTCTATTAGTGTAAAATGACGTTTTTATTCTTCGAAAATGCACAGAAATTGTGCTTAACGGAAGCGAGTTCGTTAGGTTTTTCATGATAATAAATTTTTTCAAATAGGGTAAAGTGATATATAAATATACCAAAAGGTTTTGCAAAAGTTTATATAAATAATCAGATATGCAATACTTTAGCTATAAAATATCGTAAGAGTATATAATTATTTTAATAGCGGATATGCTTTCAGGTAAAATAGGATGAAAGTGCTCTTATTGGGAGGGTTTAAGAGGTTTAATGGTATATGTAAAATTATATACTTTTTGGTTAAATATTGCTTAGGCAATCGGGATGTTTATTGAAAGTAATTCTTTATATCTAAGTTTGCAGCCAAACAAACCCATTCAAAAGGAGATGATAAATCGTTATTTTAGTCCCATTTTACTTATTTTAACAATTACTGAATTTTCATTTTCACAAATTTCTTCACCCAAAAAATCGCTAGAATTAGACACATTGTACCTTAATGAAGTCATTGTTTCGGCTTCTCGTACGGCCGAACCCATCATGGAAACGCCCGTCACGGTTGAGCGTATTTTAGGCACGCAGCTGCAAAAACAACCTTCTTCTGAGTTTATTTCATCCTTATCGCGGCTCAAAGGTGTGGATGTGAGTCAATCAAGTTGGTTGATTACCAGCTTCAGTACGCGGGGCTTTAACAGTTCCAAGGCCGAACGCGTGATTCAGCTGGCCGATTACGTTGATGTGACCTCTCCCACGGCGTCGTTGTATTACGGAAACTGGGTAGGAATTGGGGAGCTAGACCTAGAAAGTGTAGATATTGTGTTTGGAGCCAATTCGGCGCTTTATGGCTCCAATGCCTTCAACGGTGTGTTGCTGATGCATTCCAAAGACCCTTTTAAATATCAAGGACTTTCGGCCTCCTTGCGCGGTGGGAACCGTTCGATGATTGACGGACAAATTCGCTACGCTAAAGTGTTAGGGAATAAAGTGGCCCTAAAATTCAACGCCAATTATTTTGAGGCCGACGAATTTTTATCATCCAATGATGCCGCCATCAAGCGCGTTACTTCGGGGGGCTTAGCCGGCTCAGACCCAGTCAATAATGCGACTGGAAACCCCGCCGGATGGAATGCCGTGAATCGGTACGGTGATGTAGGGACCACGGTCAGTAATCCTGCTTTGACTGCGCTCAACAACAATGCCGCCTACCGCATTTATACCCAAGGCTACTCCGAAGCAGCAATGGCCAATTGGCCTGAATCGTCAGGAAACCCGTTTAAATTATTCAATAATGGCAACTACAAAGCGGGAAACTATCGGATTAATCCCTCGCTCCATTGGCAAATCAACGCCAAAGTTCGGGCGGTGTATGAATATAAATTGGCGGTCAGCAACGGCATTTTTCAGAGTACAAGTCGATACGCTCAGCGCGGAATGAAGTATGATGTACATCGGATAGAGTTAAAATCCGATAAATGGTTCATAAGGGCGTATACCGTTTTTGATTACGGCGGCAAAGCCTACGATTTAAACTCCCTCGCGGGAGGTCTTCTCAACGCTCCCATGGCCTCAGGAACCCAAGCCAACGGAAGCCGCTACCCTACCTTTGCGTCTAACTACTATGCGCTTTGGAATCAGGTATTTACGGCAGCTCGTACCAACGGTCTTTCGGCGGGGGCGGTGGTTCCAAACGTATTTGCTGCCAATCCAAACGGCGGTATTCCATCGGCTTATACATTGCCGCAGGCCATCGCTGGTGGACAGAGCATCGAAGCCGCGCAGGCATTGGCGTCGCAGTTAGCGGCGGGGGTACAATTGCCAGTAGGAAGTCCTCATTTTAGTCAGCTTCGGGAGCAGATTGTCAATGGTGTAGGCTTGATTGACGTAAACGGGACCAAAACAGTACGGGGGGCGGCTTTTGCCAATACGGCCCGTTTTTGGGATATAAGCGCCCAACGCGAATGGACTATAAACAAGCTCAATGTCATAGCGGGGGCCTCGTACCGAACGCATTTGCTGCAATCGGCAGGAACGCTGTTTTCTGATGGTCCTAATTCGCCCATTTCTGCCAATACCAACGATATTCAACGTCGCGAGCGCATTGTCAATTGGGATGGAGGGGCGTATGGGCAACTTCGGTATGCCGTATGGCAAAACCGCTTAAAACTGGCGGCGGCAGGCCGTTTTGACCGTTTTCGCAATTTTGGCAGTCGGTTTTCTCCCCGTATCTCAGCAGTGGTTTCGTTGGGGGAAAATCGCCAACATAATTTTCGGGTAAACTACGCGCAAGCTTACCGTCAGCCCGCGCAGTTGGATCAATTTATCTACCTTGATTTTGGGACGCTGTTGGTGGCGGGAAATGTGGAAAATGGCTACCAAGGCTTAAACGCCGTTTCGGCATTGCCAAATGGACAGGCCAATCCTGATTTCTTAAAACCTGTTACCATCAAAAAAATTACTCCTGAGCAGGTCAATACGTGGGAAATTGGCTACAAAGCGCAGCTTATTAAAGGGTTATACGTTGATTTGAGTTATTATCGGTCGTGGTACAATGACTTTATCGGTACACTTCGGTTTTATGGTCGTGAAGACGGCTTGGTGCCCACGGGCGCACCGCTGCCAAGCGCCAGCGGCGATTTTGCCAAACCTACCACCGACCGTACCCGAGGCCGCTTGATTCAAACCTGGGCCAATGCCGACCGCCAAGTGCGCACGCAGGGGCTAATAGGAAGTGTTGAGTATTTTTGGAATAAAAAACTCAATCTGAATGCCAATTATACATGGTCGCATATCAATGAAAACGATGTGCCTGGTTTGATTTTGGGCTTTAATACCCCAGCGCATAAAGTAAATGTAGGACTTAATGGAGAGCCATTCAAAAATGTAACTTACGCCGTCAACTATCGCCACATAAGCGGTTACACGTATTTTATGCCCATCGATGAAGGTTACATTGATGCCTTCGGAACGGTAGATGCGCAGGTAAATTATCGTTTGCCAAAACTAAAAAGCAATTTAAAAATTGGAGGTACTAATTTGTTGAACGCCAATGCCGTACAAGTATACGGAGCGGCTTCTATTGGACGAATTGTGTATCTTGGTTGGACGTTTGAAGGACTATAAGTTGGACCTAACAGTTAAAAAAAATATGTTGGATTAGGGCAAGGATATTGGTTTTCTAAACGCTTACCAACCGCACAGCATAGAGAAACGATGTCCTTGTCAAATTCACCGTGTTTTTATCCTAAAACGATGGTGTTTATGATTCAACGGTTTGGGGAAATGGAGGGTAGTTTTGTACTTTTGGTAAATTAGCATCTCCCATAACCTCACTTTCAGAATGAAATTGACCAATCTGCTTTCGTTTTGGGCCTCGCGCCACCCGCATCAAGCAATCCCTCTGATTATCGTAATTGAAATTACCAATATCCTTATTGGTATCATGGTGGGTAGCGCCCTACTAAAAGGAGTATCGTCTGCGGTTTTTATGGGGATGATAGTGGGATTAATTCTACTTAAAGTCATCATTCGCCGTTATGCGGCACTACGTTTGGTTGATATTAGTTCGCGAGCGCGGTTTATCTTTCAGAAACAAACCTTTTTTTACCTTTTTTGCCTTAATCTCTTTACTTATACCATAGCTGGTGGCATCTTGGGGCGCATGACGGCCCATCCTGAAGGAACCACTGCATTGTACAGTAGTCTCTCGTCTACCTCTGAAACCGTAAATAGCCGTACTTCAGGTGAGACCAAACTGTCTTTTCGGGAGAAAATGTTCCAAAAAATGGCACGTCGTTCTGCTAGTGCGGCTGATGGTAACGCGGGTCATCGTGTGGGTTACTTCCTATTGTTTTTATTGGGGGTAGGCTTGGCGATGCTTGGAGCGGTATTATCTTGTAATATCGCCTGTTCGGGTTACGGAGTGGCGGCGGTACTGGTTTTTTTGCTCGCAATCGGGGTGCTTGCGGGCGGGTTTTACTTTTTTGGCCGAGGCATTGACCAAAATATGAAACTTTACAAAGACATGACACGCGACGAGCGAAAACGTGAAGGGCGCCGCTATTTAAGAACCTTGGCGGGTACTGTTGGTGCAATGGGATTATTGATACTTATCCAAGCATTGACGAATCAATGAAAATCCAAATGAATTTACACGTTAGAATGCTTAATCTATGAATGAAAAACCGCCGTTAATAAACCGAAGTGGGCCGTAGGTAAAATGGAGGTTGTGTTAAATTGAGCAGGCAGTTATTTTCGGTACAGAGTTGTGAAGAAGCTTACAAATTGTTAATGAATAGCAATTCCTTGGGGCTGATTTTAGCTCTGATAAATATAGTAGTCTGATGCTCACTTTCTTACCTTACTCCTCGCTTGAAAAACAAACGCTATTTCCTCGCCATTATTTGGTTCGTCTGCAACCATTGTTGTAAAGCACAATCTGCTGGGGTGGTCTACACTGACATTCATCAATTGATAGAAATTGGTGGTCATGCAAGGTACTTTGTTGATAGTACCAACAAACTTTCTCATCTTGATATTGAGAAAATCCCCGACAGTCGGTATGCGAAGGTGCCCGATAAAATCATCAATATGGGTTTTTCTCCTTTTCGAATCTGGTTCAAGTTTGATTTGAAAAACCGTACCGATGAAAATCTCTACGCCATTATGTTGGCGCAGGATATTGATTACGTAGATGTGTATGCGGTGAGCGAAGATACCACCTTTTTTTTGGAAACGGGTGCTTTACGACCTTTTGAAAACCGTTATTTTGCGCTGAACAGTATCGTCTTGAATCTAGGCCGTAAGCCCCAAAAACTCTACATAGGCCTCAAAGACATGAATGGATTGATTTCACAAATTGAAGTCGGAACCATCAGGCCACTGATGAAAAGAGTGTATCGAGAAACATCAATCAATTTCTTCGTATTAGGTATTTTAGCCTTGTCGGCGCTGTTCAGTTTTTTTATGTACCTTTTTTTGAAGGAACGAACCTATTTTCTCTTCACCCTGCACGTTGTTTTTTCTGCTTTGACGTTGCTTTCTTTGGAAGGGTATCTGTTTGATTTTCTTTGGCGCGATATGCCCTTTATGAACAATGGCGTCAATTCTAGCCTGATACGGTTATGTACGCTTTTGACGAGTATCGGATTTTCGGTTGAATTCCTGAATCTTCGGGAAGTGTTGCCTAGACTACATCGTGTTTTTCAGGGGCTTGGGGTTTTGGCTACCACGGCTGTTTTGACCAAGCTAATCGGTATTCAACAGGCCGAAGTGGTTTTTAACTTCATGATTTTGATCATTTTTGGGTCTTATCTAGCAACGGGAATGTGGCTTTACAGGCATGGATTCGGCCCTGCCCGATTTTATTTATTAGGTTGGGGCATTTACATTTTTGAAATATTGCTCATTGTTTGTACTCTCTTCAATGTCCTTACCTTCGAGCATTTTTATACTTATTATGGCTACCACATTGGCGTAATATTCCAAACGGCGCTGCTCACTTTTGCGTTGATGGATCGTATCAATACGCTCCGCCGTGAAAACCTAGAAGCCCGGGAGTTGGCAATGCAACGGTTGACTGAAAATGAACGCTTAATGGCCGAACAGGCGGTATTGCTGGAAAAGGAACTGGAACAGCAGCCCGTTGCCAATAATGACCTCCAAAAACTCCTCAAACTAATGCGCGATGAGCGAGAAAAAATAAAAAAGATACCTATCGCCACTCTCGAAGGCGTTTTGCTTTTTCCAGTGGCAGACATTGTACGTATAGAGGCGATGGGCAGTTATGCCAATGTCCATTTTTTCAATCATCAAAAAATGGTCGCGTCGCGCTCTTTGGCGGAGTTTGAACAACAACTGGGCGAGTATGATAATTTCTTCAAAGTTCACAAGTCGCACATCATTAATCTCAACTTCGTTACTAAATACGTAAGGGGCGACGGGGGCATCGTATTCATGCAGGATGGCAGTGAAGTAGACGTAGCGCGTCGGGTGAAACCTGATTTTTTGCGTGCGATGGGGCTCGAAAACTAGTTATT
This sequence comes from Runella salmonicolor, assembly GCF_024158025.1. Classification (NCBI taxonomy): domain Bacteria; kingdom Pseudomonadati; phylum Bacteroidota; class Cytophagia; order Cytophagales; family Spirosomataceae; genus Runella; species Runella salmonicolor. Next base: position 655,895 of record NZ_JAMZEL010000002.1, on the reverse strand, counting down.
TTCTGCCGAAGATAAACCGATACCCGCCGTTGAGAAATTGGTTAGGAAAGTGTATTCATTCAACCAACATCTTTGTCTTAACAAAGTGCAGTCGCTATTCTAATCCATTCACCCTCAACCTTACTTGTATGTCTTTACAACGACTTTTTCGATTTTCACTGGGGCTATATACCCTTGATGTTACGACAAAATCTGAGAATAATTTTGCTGGAATTTCATTCGGATTGGGAGCTTTCAGTTTGCTTTTAATCATCATCGGCTTACTGACCAACATTCCGTTTTTATTTCCTGCGGCCATGGCTGGAGGCTTATTTTCAATTGGATTAGGCATGGGAGGAATAAGGAAACGAACCCAATTGTTAACCTCAAAATACCGCGATTTTGCCGAAAAAGAACTGCTTCGACTTGGTCAAAAACGGTCTTGGCTAGGCATTGTTTTAGGCGCAGTTAGTCTTTGCCTCGGTCTATATTTCTATTGATGTTTCATCATTTCAACCCTTCAAAGCAATGGAAGATTTACCCGTTTCTACGCAGAATATTTATACGCTGCTCACCCCCCTTGCGTTATTTTTTATCGTAGTGGAGGTTGGTTTATGTTTCTACTACAAAAAAACACTTATCACTTTCGCCGAGGCGATTTCCAACTTCGGGACCGCATTGGGCAACCAGACCGTCAATGTATTGGTGGCGGCGGGCGTGTACGTTTTGTACGGTTACTTGTGGGAAAACTTTCGGTTGATTGACAATATCCCGATGAACGTACCCAATTTTCTACTTTTGCTGTTGGGCATTGATTTTATTTTTTACTGGGTGCACCGCTGGGGGCACGAAATCAATATCCTCTGGGCGGCCCACTCGCCGCACCACAGTGCGCAGGAAATGAATTTTTTTGTGGCACTGCGGGCGAGTGTGACCCAACGACTGTTTTCTTTCTTTTTCTTTTGGCCCCTCACCATCATCGGATTTCGACCCTTTGATATTTATATGATGACGGGAATCCATCTTTTTATCTCTTTCCTGCATCATACCGAACTGATTCCCAAGCTGTGGCGTTGGGTAGAGTTTATCTTCACCACACCTTCGCATCATCGTGTGCATCACGGCGTCAATTTTAAATATCTGGACAAAAACTACGGGGAATTTCTCATCATTTGGGACCGCTTGTTTGGGTCTTTTGAGGAAGAAACCGACAAGGTGATTTATGGTATGTATGGGCAAGCGCAAACTTGGAATCCGATTGTAATCAATTTTCATTATTACAGTATTCTTTGGAAAGACGCCGTAGCAGCCTCCAATTGGTGGGATAAAATCAAGATTTGGTTTATGCCTTTGGGATGGAGGCCTGCCAATTTGCCTCCCAAGCCGCCTTTACAGGAGATTACGTTACAAAACCAACACCGCATTAGTACGGTGGCCTTCCCTCATGCCAAAGTGTACCTGATTCTGAGTGCAATATTTGGCATTGTTTTGATGATGCTCATCATTAATCCTGCGTCTGATTGGACAACCCTCCAAAAGATGATCGGAAGCGGCTTGCTGTGGCATTTAATCATCAACTGGAGCGGAATTTTGGAATCAAAACGTTGGTTGTTGATGTCCGAAATTACCCGAATTCTGCTTACCGTGCCCGTTTTGATTTTGTTTACAAATCTCATGGATAAGCCGGTCTGGATGGCTATCAGCATTGTCTATCATTTTTATTGTATGATTTGGACGGCAAGGTTTTTCAGAAGTAAATCATAAAAATCAACCCTAAGCATTTCTAAACTACCTAAAATGATGAAATATTTATCCTTTTTGCTGCTGTGCTTACTTGGGCTGACGACAACCAAGACGCAATCGGCGAGTAGCACATCCAGGCCTATTCCGATACCCAAAGCGGTTGTTCATGCCTCTGATTCCTTGGTTGTGAAAAATCCAAAAAAACAAAAACAAGCCAGAGTTATCTCGGTGCTATCAGCGATTGCTGGTACTGTTCTAACGATTGGTGGATTGGTTTCTGGGAACATACCGATAGTTATTGTGGGAGGAGCATTGGTCATATTAGCGATACTCACTGCCCAGAAAAAGCCTAAAAAAATACCTGAATCTAAGCCCTCAGGTTCTCCTAAAAAAGGTATGAAAACGTTGGGGTGTGTGTTACTAAGTGTAGTAGCAGCAGGGGCTGGGATATTATTGTATTTGGTGCTAAACTATGGTCAGTCTTAAAAATGAATCATGGAAACGCATTCTTCCTTTGTTAGCTTTCGGGATGTTGAACTTCAGCTCCTTAGCAGTCAAGTCAATACATCCAGTCTTCTAATAATTAAAACATGTTGAACAAATAAATATTCAGCCATGCGGAGCCGTTTAGAAATTCTTTGCTTCTTTTGCGGCTTCGCGTGGTTTAAAAAATCTACTTGCGATACCTCTAAACCATTGTTTATGAAAAATCTTCTTTTACTCTTTACCTGCTCAATCATTTCACTTGTTGGTTTTGCCCAGCCTACCCAAACCATTCGTGGAAAAATTGTAGACAAAGAATCAAAGTTTCCGTTGGTAGGTGTAACGGCGCTTTTGATGAACAACGCCGCGCAACCTGTGGGAACTGTTACCGATTTAGATGGCACTTTTCGGGTGGCCAATGTGGCCGTTGGGCGGCAAACGTTGCGCTTCACGCTGGTTGGCTACAAAGAAATTTTGCTTAACAATATCGTGGTGGAAGCGGGCCGCGAAACGGTGCTTAATCTGGAAATGGAGGAGGCGATTACTGAACTCAATACCGTGGTGGTGAGAGTCAAACGAAGTGGCGAAGCGGCCAACGAAATGGCAATGGTCAGTGCGCGGCAGTTTTCGGTGGAGGAAACCGAGCGCTACGCAGGCAGCAGGGGAGAACCCGCGCGGATGGCGTCCAATTTTGCGGGGGTTCAGGGAGCTGATGATTCGCGCAATGACATTGTGATTCGTGGAAATTCACCTTCTGGCGTGCTGTGGCGACTCGAAGGTGTCAGCATTCCCAATCCCAACCACTTTGCCATTTCGGGTACTTCGGGTGGGCCGGTGAGTATTATCAACAATAAGTACTTGGCCAATTCAGACTTTTTTACGGGCGCGTTCCCTGCCGAATTTGGCAACACCACTGCGGGGGTTTTTGACCTAAAATTACGAAACGGAAACAATGAAAAACACGAATTTGGTGCTCAGTTTGGTTTTTTGGGAACCGAAGCCACCGCCGAAGGGCCGCTTTCCAAAAATTCAAAAGCTTCGTATTTGGTCACGGGGCGCTACGCCAACCTTTGGCTGTTCAACAAAGCAGGCATCGACATCGGTACGCAGGCGGTGCCGTCGTACGCTGACGGTTTTGCCCGATTCAATTTTCCGCTCAAAAACGGCGGGAATGTGGCCTTGTGGGGGATTGGCGGCACGAGTACCATTGATATTTTGGTGAGCGAGCAAGAAGTAAGCGACCGCAATATTTTTGGACAAAACGACCGCGACCAGTATTTTACATCCAAGATGGCGCTGGGTGGAATTACGTATAACCAACCGCTGAATAAAAGCACGTTTTTTAAGGCAACGCTGGCGGTTTCCAACAATATTCAGGATGCCAACCACGATTTTTTGTTCCTCCGAAAAGATGCCGCTGGCAACCCGCTCGTGCAGAACCAAAAATACGTCATTGATTCGCTGCGACCGATTCTGGACTATAAATTTTCGGATACTAAGTATTCATTGGCCACGGCCCTGAACAAGAAATGGGGGGCAAAGAGCACGTTGAAAGTGGGTGTTAATGCCGATATGATACGTTTTACGGCCTTTGATGATGTTAGAAATTTGAATGAAACCACCAATCAGCTGACCCCCTGGCGCCGACGTTGGAACGCCGATGCTGAAGGTTTTATTCAGTTGCAACCTTACATTCAGTTCAAACATTACCTGACCCAGAATGTGGCGCTGAACGTTGGATTGAGCAGTTTTTACAGTTCTATCAATAAAAACAGTTATTCTCCGATTGAACCACGGGCGGGACTCTCGTGGGAGTTGCCTAATCGTCAGAAGATTACGTTTGCAACGGGCCTTCACAGTCAAGGCTTACCCACCTATTTGTATTTTTATAATCCCGCAAATACGGGTACGGCCAATGCTTTTCCCGCCAAAAACGTGGGTTTGATGAAAAGCTGGCATTTTGTGGCAGGATACAGTAAAATGTTGGCCGAAAACCTGCGGTTGTTGGCTGAAGTCTATTATCAGCGTTTGTATGATGTGCCCGTAGAAATTCAAAAATCGTCATTTTCAATCCTAAACAGTGGCGCGGGATTCTCACGGTTTTTTCCGAATCCTCTTCAAAACGCAGGCAAAGGGCGCAACTACGGCGCAGAGTTGACGCTGGAGAAGTTTTTCAGCAACAACTATTATTTTCTGGTTACGGCTTCCATTTTTGACGCCAAATACCAAGGGTCAGATGGCATCTGGCGCAATACAGATTTCAACGGAAAATACGCCTTCAATGCGTTGTTTTCTAAAGAATTTACCTTCAAAAAACGTAAATCGTTGAACATCGGTGCCAAATATACCGCCACGGGTGGGCGTTGGTACGGTCCGGCAGACATTACGGCTTCGCGCCAAAGTCAGGAAGTGATTTATGCCGATGCGACCCGCAATTCGCTGCAATTCAGTCCTTACAATCGCTTCGACATCAAGACGGAATATAAAATAAATCGTAACCGCCTTACGCATACCATCGCCGTTGATTTGGTCAACGTGCTCGGGATTCAGAATCTGCTGAGTCTGAGCTATGTACCGCAGGCTCCGTACGTAAAGCAGGAGTACCAACTGGGCTTTTTACCCGTGTTCTTTTACCGGATTAATTTTTGAGAAAACCGTAATCGGGTGGGAGGAACAAAAAACCAAAAAAGGCTAATCATCGGATTAGCCTTTTTTGATTGAATTGCAGGAAAGTGGATTGAATTATTCCTCCTGTTTACCCAATATACCTTCGCGCTCGGCTTGCGACTTGTAATCGTGCAATTTGACGGGCTGGGCGCTTTTACGCATATTGATGTTGAGCACTTCGACCAAAAGCGAGAATGCAATGGCAAAATAAAGGTAGCCTTTAGGGACAGAACCCACTTCTGAGTCAAAAATGGACACTTCGGCCAAGTGAGCGCCCTCGGCAATGAGCATAAATCCGATGGCAATCAAAAAAGCCAGCCCGAGCATTTGAACGGATGGGTGACGGTTGACAAAATCGCCGACGGGACCTGAGAAAAGCATCATGATAATGACCGATAAGACCACGGCCACAATCATAACGGGAATATTGTTGGTGAGTCCGATAGCCGTCAAAATGGAGTCAATCGAAAACACAACGTTGATGAGGGCGATTTGCAACACTACATTGGCAAGTTTACTGCTAGCACTTCCTTTCGGTTTTTGTACTTCCTCATCGGCTCCTTCTAGTTTGTGGTGAATCTCTGACGTACTTTTATAAAGCAGGAAGAGCCCTCCAATGACCAAAATAATACTTTGCCCCGAAAAAGCTGCCTTGAACCATCCAGCATCTACGTGGGTGAAAGGTTCAGAAAGTGAAATAATAAACGAAATTCCAAAAAGTAAACTCACCCGAAAAATCATGGCCAGAAGCAAACCTATATTGCGGGCTTTGGGTTGGTCTTTGCGGGAAAGTTTGTTGGCCGCAATAGAAATAAAGATAATGTTGTCGATGCCTAAAACGATTTCTAAAAACGTCAGGGTTAATAAACTGATGAGTGCTTCAGCCGTAAATAATGATTCCATCGTTGAATGAATAGATAAGCGAAAAATGAAAAGGTTGCTAATAAAGGCAATACGATTAACAAATAAAGTAATAGAAATGCAAAAATGGGCGATTTTTAAACATGAATACAATATTTTTACACGAAATTACCTAACACTACATAGAAGGTCTAAAAATGGAGTCAAAACTTCCCAACGTCGGTACGACGATTTTTACGGTCATGTCGGCGTTGGCCACTGAGCATAAAGCCATCAATCTTTCGCAGGGTTTTCCTGATTTTGACATGCCCGAAGCACTCGTGCGCCTCACAAGCGAGGCCATGCAGAAAGGGTTCAACCAGTATTCGCCCATGGCGGGCTGGATGCCGCTGCGGGAAAGTATCGCCGCCAAAATCCATGATTTGCACGGAGTTTCGGTTAATCCCGACACCGAAATCACCATTACCCCTGGCGGTACTTATGCGATTTATACCGCCTTTACGGCCGTATTACGCCCTGGCGATGAGGTCATTGTGTTTGAACCCGCTTACGATAGTTATATCCCAAATATTGAAGTAAACGGAGCCGTTGCCGTTCGAATTTCCCTTGATTTTCCGACTTACCGTATCAATTGGGACGAAGTGCGGGCGCGCATCACGCCCCGCACGCGTATGATTGCGCTCAATACGCCCCATAATCCTACGGGGAGCATTCTGCGCGACGATGATATAGCGCAATTACGACAGATTGTTCAGGAATACGATTTGCTGATTATGTCGGATGAAGTCTACGAGCACTTGATTTATGACGGCGAGCCGCATCGGAGTATGTTGCGCCACGAAGATTTACGCCAACGCGCATTTGTGTGTTTTTCGTTTGGGAAAGCGTACCATTGCACGGGTTGGAAAATGGGTTATTGTGTAGCGCCGCCCGCTTTTACCGTCGAATTTCGTAAAATTCACCAATTCAATTGTTTTTCGTGTTTTACGCCCGCTCAGGTAGGATTGGCGGAGCACCTAAAAGATTCGGCAGAATACCGAAGCATTGCGGGTTTTTATGAGGGCAAGCGCAATTATTTCGCCAAACTCATGGAACAAACCCGTTTTAAACCCTTGCCAAGCTACGGCAGTTATTTTCAGCTTTATTATTTTAATCATCTGTCGGAAAAATCAGACAAAGATTTTTCCATTTGGTTGACCAAAGAGCACAAAGTGGCTTGTATTCCAGTATCGGCTTTTTATCAAGAAGCGACCGACAACGGCGTTGTGCGCTTTTGTTTTGCCAAAAAAGAAGAAACGCTGGAGCGAGCCGTGGAGCGATTAGTGAAGGTATTTCCCGCCTAGTAGTTGGTTTTAACGTTGATTATTAAGAAGTTGAAAGTTAGATTACTACGTGGCTATTCTTATAAATAGGTCCGGAGCTCTGGCCTGATTTCTTGCTTCTTGATTTAATTGGATTCGTTGATGATGCGACGGATACCCACGTAACGTTTGCGATAATAATCGGCATTCAGAAAGTCGTAGCGTACGCCGCCTTTCCAGGCCGAATGAATGAATTTGACGTAGTTGGTGCCCACTTCCACAATCATGCCGACGTGTCCTACGCGTTGGCTGCTTGAATTATGGCCTTTGAAAAAAATTAAATCTCCTGCTTTGGCTTGCTCAATGTCAACCTCGGTGCCGTGAGAAATCTGGGCGGCGCTAGAATGCGGCAAAGTAAAACCGAATTGAGAAAAACAGTAGCGGACAAACCCTGAGCAATCAAACCCTTTTTTGGAAGTACCTCCTGAGCGGTAGCGCAATGACAAGTGCTTTTTGGCAAAACTAAGCAACTCAGCCGACATCGAAGCTTTTTGCGTGGTGTCCTTTTTGGCCGTTTGGGCAACAATAGTTTGGCCAAAACTGGAGAGTACCAGTAACAAAATTAATTTTTTTATCATAAGTTCTGAGGAACGGGTTGGCTTTGTTTAAAACAAAGACTATGCCAAGTAAAGTAAAAAATTTGGCAAAAACCAATTTTGTTGATATAAATCTCCAATTAATGCCAAGTTATCCAATTTTTATTTGTTTCCAATTCTTGGCTTAACTCCTTGAAGGTGAGTGAAAAATGAGCTTAATATTTGTTTTATAAAATATATCATCGTAATATTGCGATACAAAACGTGTGACAACTATTATGGGACTTTCCAAAAGTGAAGTATTCAGTGATGCAGACAATCGGATGGCCGATTTAGCCAAAGCCTTTGCGCATCCCGCGCGGGTTGCTATTTTGCGGCTGTTAGCCCAAAGAAAGGCCTGCGTATGTGGAGACTTAGTAGATGAGCTTCCCCTTTCACAAGCCACTGTATCGCAGCATTTGAAAGAGCTCAAACGCATTGGTATCATTCAGGGAAGCATTGACCCGCCGCGGGTTTGTTACTGTATCAACGAACAAGTGTGGGAAGAGGCCGAAGAAGCATTTGGTGGCGTATTTGCCCTTTTTTCGAAAGTAGGTTGTTGTTAAAATTTTTTTACCCTTATATATCGTAATATTACAATAGAAAATCAAATACTTATGAACACAGAACAGTCACTCAAAGAAATTGTCCGTGAAAAATACACGGAAGTCGCCAACCAATCCAAAGACCAAAATGCTGCTTCTTGCTGCGGTTGCGGCCCTACCTGCGGTACTGACGAAGATTTTATCGGAATCATGGCCGAAGATTATTCTAAGCTGGGTGGGTACGTAGCCGATGCCGACTTGGGATTAGGCTGCGGTTTGCCCACAAAATTTGCGCAAATCAAACCTGGCGATACTGTTATTGACTTAGGCAGCGGAGCTGGAAATGACGCCTTTGTAGCGCGTGCCGAAACGGGTCCCGAAGGAAAAGTCATCGGCATTGATTTTACGGAAGCCATGCTCGCCAAGGCCCGTGCCAATGCCGAAAAATTGGGATTCAATAACGTGGAATTTCGTCAAGGAGATATTGAGCAAATGCCTGTTAATGATGCAGTTGCGGATGTGATTGTGAGCAATTGCGTACTGAATTTGGTGCCCAATAAAGCCAATGTGTTCAACGAAATTTACCGGGTTTTAAAACCCAATGGACATTTTAGTATTTCGGATATTGTATTGGTAGGTCAACTGCCTTCGGGCTTGCAGCAGGCCGCCGAAATGTACGCGGGCTGTGTCTCGGGGGCCATACAGAAGGAGTCTTATCTTGGCCTGATTGAGCAAGCGGGTTTTACAAACATCACGTTGCAAAAAGACCGCGAGATTTTTTTGCCAGATTCAATTCTGAGTACCTTTTTGTCGGCCGAAGAAATCGCATCTTTCCGAACAAGTGGCACTGGAATTTACAGTATTACAGTTTATGCCGAAAAACCAACTGCGTCCGACGGTTCTAAACCGTCAGACGCAGTTGAAATCGAAATTCGACTGGCACAGCCCGCTGATTATGAGTCGGTTGTCGCGCTTCTGAAATCAGTTGAATTACCTACTGAAGACCTAAATGCGAAATTGCCCGATTTTTTATTGGCTTTTGTCAACGAAAAATTGGTAGGCTCAGCTGGTGTGGAAGTCAACGGTACTGTCGGATTGCTGCGCTCAGTTGCGGTACAGGAAGACTTTCGCAACTATAAAATTGCGGGCCGTTTGGTGAATGATTTAAGCAAACAAGTAAGGCTGAAAGGAGTGAAAGAATTGTATCTTATCACCACCACAGCGGATGGTTATTTTGAAAAACAAGGCTATGAGCGCGTAGAACGTGCGGCTGTTCCCACTGAAATTGCTCAATCACAGCAGTTCAGTAGTTTATGTCCGAGTTCGGCTGTTATCATGAAAAAAAGCATTGAAAAGCCTAAAATCAAGTTGTCTGACTTGGAGCAAGTTTCTGCTTGTTGCACACCCAATTCGGGTTGCTGCTAGTCTAAGGTAGAGTGGTTTTGAAATTGCCTTAATAATACAAATCAGCGCCAATCGCGTTCTTATTTTCACCGAATAGAATGCAATTGACGCTGATTTGCCTGTTAGCGGATTCGTTTTTTTTGTTCAGTTTTATACTGGAGCGGAGAGAGGCCCGTGTGACGTTTAAAAATTTGATGAAAGTTAGATAAATTGCGAAAGCCGCATTCCAACCCAACCTGCGCTACACTAAGATCAGAATTACTGAGAAGCTTTCGGGCTTGACTGATGCGAAAACTATTTAGAAATTCAACATACGTTTTCTGCGTCCTTTTTTTAAAATAACGACAAAATGCAGGAACGGTCATGTGCGCCGTTTCGGCCACGATTTCCAGCCGAATTTCTTCCTGAAAATGTCTCAATGTAAACTCAATGATGCGTTTCATCCGCTCGGTATCGGCGTCGTCGGGTGCGATTTGGTAGGCGGTACTGGCCAATGCCTCGGCAGATTTATCCTTAGCCAAAGCTAAAAGAATGCCTAAAAATGAAATAAAGCGGACACCTTCGGGCAAATACGGCAATTGGAGAATGTCTTTTTCTATTTTCTGGGTAGTTTCATTACTAAACCTAATACCCCGCGCCGACCGTTTCATTAATTCCTGAATTGAAGTGAATTCGGGCACTTTTTCGATGAAATCATAAACCAGACTTTGCGGAAACTGTATCACTACCGATTCGGCCCACAGCGCGGGATTGGATTGATAAAAGGCGTCATCATTTCGCCAAAAATGGGGGAGGTTTGACCCCAACAAGACCAAATCACCTTCGTAAAATGGCCCAATATGGTCACCCACAAACCGCTGTCCGTGGCTTTTTACAATGTAAGTAAGTTCATATTCTGGATGATAATGCCATGGTGCGTCGAAAAACGCCATGTTGAAACCACGGGCCAAGTAAGACAAAGAACCTTCGATGCTTAATTTTTCAAGTTGTGGTTTCATGGCTTCAAGTTGTTAGGACTGTAATTTGAAAAATATCAAATATTTGCTTTGTTTGTTATTATATAATCTATTATAAGTTAATATGCCATATATTATAATCAAAAAATCGTATTTTCTCATTTTGAAAATTCTGTTATTTTGTATCAACAGTTAAGCTAATCATCTATACTTATGCTCGCAACAATTGATACCACGGTGTTGAAGGAAGAACTAAATACTCCTTATTCGGTTTCGCCCGAAGCCATTGCATTTTACCGTGAATTTGGCTACGTCAAACTCAAAAATGTGTTGAGTCCCGAAGTACTTTCGTATTACGGTGACATCATTACTGATTTGGTCTTTAAACTTAATAAATTGACCAAACCGATGGAAGAGCGCACCACGTATGAACGCGCCTTTTTGCAAATTATGAACCTTTGGCGGGAAGACGAAACGGCCAAGGAATTTGTGTTTTCGAAGCGCCTCGCCCAAATTGCCGCCGACTTGATGGAGGTGGACGGGGTTCGTTTATACCATGATCAAGCCCTCTACAAAGAGCCAACGGGAGGCATTACGCCGTGGCACGCCGACCAGTTTTATTGGCCGTTGGCTTCGCCCAAGACCGTAACCGTCTGGATTCCGTTGCAGGCTACACCGATGGAAATGGGCCCGTTGGCTTTTGCCGAAAAAAGCCAAGCCGTTGAGATTGGGCGTGACCTTGAAATTAGTGACGAAAGCGAGGCTTTGATGTCTCAAAGTCTGACACAATTTAATCTCAACGAAGGTCCGTTTGAGTTGGGAGAAGTGAGTTACCATGCGGGTTGGTTGTTTCACCGAGCGGGCCCCAATGTCTCAAAAACTGCCCGTAAAGTAATGACGATGATATACATGGACAAAGACCAACGCGTGATGCAACCCCGAAACAGCTATCAAATCGCCGATTGGGAAACGTGGCTGGCGTCGGCACCCGTGGGCAGTGTCCCCGATAGTCCGTTGAATCCGATTTTATTCAGTCGTTAAAAAGTATAATTGACAAAAAATAACCCCAAAAATGCCTCCAAAACTGCAATTTGCCCTTTTCTGGCGCGACGTACTTGATTTGTTTTATCCAAATCTGTGTAGCTCTTGCAAGGCGCAATTGGTGGGTAACGAGGAGTGTATCTGTACTAAATGTCGGGCAAATCTACCCCGCACGCAGTCGCATTTAATGAAAAATCCCGCCCTAGGGGAAAAATTTGCTGGAAAAGTACCCGTCGAAAATGTTTATTCCTTTTTAAAGTTTGAAAAAGGAGGTGGAGTACAGCGTATGCTTCATCAACTCAAGTACGGCAAACGACCCGAAGTAGGAAAGGTGCTGGGGCAAATCTACGGCTATGAACTTTTGCAGGCGGGGGTGAATCACTCTTTTGATTGGGTGATTCCTATCCCGCTGCATCCCCGAAAATTAACCCAGCGAGGCTATAACCAAAGCGACCAATTTGCGGCGGGCCTTTCAGAAAGTTTAGGAATTCCGTGGTCGGATGAAATTCTGAAACGGGGCAGATTCACGGAGACTCAAACGCATAAAACCCGCATCGAACGATTTGAGAATGTATCGGGTATTTTTGAAGTCACGCAGCCCGAAAAGATCCAGAACCGACGCATAGCCTTGGTAGATGATATTGTAACAACGGGGTCAACGTTGGAGTCGGCCATCATTGAATTACGGCAAAACGGGGCAAAGGAAGTCTCGGTCATAACGATAGCGGCGGCGTATTAGGAGGAAATAACCCAATAAAAGAGGGGCGACTGCATCTGCAATCGCCCCTCTTTCTATTTCAAAAAACGGAATGTTTATTTGTTTCTTCCCGTTGAAATCATTGCACAACGGAATCCGATGGTTGCGGTAGATGAATCTTGCGACAAGAAACGACGCGTACCTGGTGAAAGCCAATAGGCTACGTCATTCCAAGAACCGCCTTTATAAACCCGCAACTTATCATTTACGACTGAGTTGCTGTTTTTGGCATCGTAGCGTTTTTCGTCATCCAAAAAACCATCCCGACGTAGTGGGTTCAAATCTTTGAAGTCCATGTACGAAAGTGGACGATATACGTCATATACCCACTCGTTTACGTTTCCAGCCATGTTGTACAAACCGAAATCATTTGGCGGATACTTGTAAATTTCTTCGGTAATGATGGCACCATCGTTTGATTTACCAGCAATACCCGCGTAGTCACCGCGCGCCCGTTTGAAGTTGGCCAACATTTGACCTTTGTTTTTGCCGCGAGGATTACGCATCGATGAACCATCCCAAGGATAAATCCGCTGATTGGATTGGTTTTCGTCGGCATACTGCGTACCAATCATGGCTTTGGAGGCATATTCCCATTCGGCTTCTGTTGGTAGGCGATAATCAGGTAATACATAACCGCTTTCTACCGCAGGGCGTGCCGAAGGCGAACTGGCCATCAAAGCCTCTGACTCGGCCGCAGCTTGTCCTTTTTTCTTGCTACGCTTCATAGGAGAGCCTTTCTTGCCTTTGCCGTTGGCTTGTTTAGCCAAGTTGCTGTTTACAAAATTGGTCCGCCATGTAGAATAATCGTTGGCTTGAACCCACGAAATACCTACAACAGGGTACATACGGAAGCCTGGGTGACGGAAATAATAGGTTACGTATGAATCATTGAAAGACAATGGATCGTACCACACTGTGGTATCAGGCAACGCTTTTGCATATACTTCTGCCGACGAGTCGCGTTGGGTATAGTGCAAATACTCCAAATAGTGCAAATTGGCAATTTCTGTTTCGTCCATGTAAAATGACTGCACACTCACAGTACGCTCGCGGTTGTCGTGCGTACTCATCACATCTTCTTCCAACGCCCCCATCGTAAAACGACCGCCTTCAATAAAAACAAGGTTGGGTCCTACAACTTGTGACTTGTAAGGTAATACCACAAAACCGTCTGATTCCTGCGAATCTGCCGCACCTTTCTTCTTTTTACTTTTCTTTCCATTCTTAGAGGCAAAGTCGGAGTTTGTAGCCGTACTTTTTTTGCCTGGATTAAGGCTGGAAGGGTGTTTTGACTTACAAGCACTAAACAGCACCGTGGCTGCCAGTACCCAAATCGCCGCTTTCATACTGAATTTGACCATTTAGATTAAATAGTTAATCGTTATTTGATATTCGTTGCTCGTTATTGTGCTACAAGTGATACTCTTTCTTGGTAAAGAATCGGGCAAAAATACGATTATTGCCTAAAATACAACTAAAATTCTATTGATTTGTTCTGTATCAATAACTTTGCCAAACTTAAATAACCCCCAATTTTTGATTATACCTAAGGATTAATCCGTTTAATTTACCGGTCTAATAACGAACATAAAATTGGGTCTATTGTCCGTTCTGATGAGATTTTCAATAAATATTATCAAAGGGTGTTTTGAACAGTTACACAAATTGGAGCGCCTGAACCTAAGCTCTTTTCTCCTTACGCAATGGGTTAGGAGATGGGTTTGCTTGTTTTGGCTACTTTTTGCGTCATTACAAACAATGGCTCAGTCGAAAATTTCATTTGATACGCTTCAAAATGATTTGAAAGGTGCGCTTCAATTTTTAGCGGATTCACAGTGTAAGGAAACCATTGAGGGAAAAACGTACGCTGGAGAATGGCCTGCTTACATGCAAATGCATAAGCGTTTTGTCATGCTCGGTACGCGACAAAAATACCGTGATTCCAATAGCTTTACAACGTCGGGTATTTATAACTTATTGTCGGAGATGTACTTAACCGATACTTCTTTGACGCAAGTCCTGCCGATGTTGCGTGCTTCGTTTCCTGAGATTCAAAGCTATGCCACGGAGCAACGGTACAATTTTTGGAAACTGCTGCCGCCTAATCGGGATTTGCAGAAAGGCCGCCAACCTAGCGCTGTGCCGTGGGTGCGTCGGCCTACGCATTACAAACTTAGGTCGCGCTACATAAACAATGCCGCCAATGTCGAAAATGATGCCGACGATACTGCATCGGGCAATTTGGCGGAGTGGTATCATCGTCAAATTTTTGGAAAAGAAACAGGCCTGCGAGTTGTTAGTGATTCGTCGTCAAATTTTAGGAAGAGTTCAGATGACCGATTGGCCCCGTTTCAATTATTTGATACCTATCTTGACACGCTCCGAGAAAATCGGCATTGGTATAATTATTTATTTAACGGTTGTGCACATTCGGGAGCGTACATGACTTGGCTGGGGCATGAGGCCGCTTTTAAAAAATGGAGCATTGTCAAAACCTTCGGCCACAATCAGATATTTTATTTGAAACAAAGTATTTGTTATCCCAAGCCGTATCGCCCTTATATCCCCTACGGAACCAATGACGTTGATGCCGTCGTAAATGCTAATGTGCTGACTTATTTGGCCCAAAAAGGTGAGTTGACTTTGAGCAAAGGCACAAGCGGAGCTCATCGTTTTATTTATCATCAGGCCGTTAGAAAACGCTGGAGCCGGGCGGGGCATTATTATCCAAATCGGTATCATTTTCATTATGCCGTTTCGCGGGCTTTGGCGGCGGGAGATACCGCCTTGCTGCCCACTGCGCGCTTGATGCTTCAGCATTTGATGGAGTCGCAACGGCAGGCAGGAAGTTATCGGAGTCGCCGTCGGGTAAATCATGGTGACGAGTTACAGTCGACGACTTATGCGTTGTTGGCCTTGCTGAATTTTAAAAAAATAGGGCTAAACGTCCCCCATTCTTCATTGAATCGGGCCGTAAATTTTTTACGTAGCCAACGTCAATGTGTTGACAATAAGGTGTTTTGGAAAGGAGGGGTTTACTTCTCAGGTGGGACAGTGGTGCGCAATGTGCTCTATTTTACATCAGATGCTTACACAACGGCGCTGGTGGCGCAGGCATTGCAAAAATACATCATGCAGGAAAATCTCAGTCAATCAATCACTGGGCGTGACTAGCCGTCAAATCAGAATTAACTACGGTGATGTGTAGAAGCGTTTGCGCACTTCCGATGGCCAAAGCTGTGTGGTCAGAGGTGAAAATGGCTTCATATATACTAAATTGGTCGTTGAGCTTTACGCCAAATCGCTTATAATTCCCCGTTTTATTGTCCAACACGATTTGACCGTCGCAGGCGGTATAGAGGTCGTATTTGTGGTTAGAAACCCGTCCCCAAATCAAGCCCGCATCGTTAATTATCTTTTTTTGAGCGTTACGATAAATGCGTCCCTTCTTGCCAATCCAGCCTCCCGTGGCTACAAAATCAGTGGCGTTTTCAAACTGTATTTCGTGAAATATACTGTTCCCTACTTTTTGTTTTCGTTGCCAGCGGTCATTTTCGAGTGCGTACAGGTGGGTGCGGTTGGGGGTGTACATGAGCGCATAAACCTGCTGATTATGAGGGTTATACTTGACGCACCAAACCATTTTGAATGCATTGCTATACACTTTTCGCCACGTGCGACCACGGTCGGTAGACTTTAGAATAAAACCCAAGGGGATGGTTTTTTGAGAATGGGCAATGGCGGTATTGCCCCCACACACAAACGCCGTGGAGTCATTTACCACAGCCATGTTGTAAAAACAGGCTTTTTCGTACCCTTTTACCTTGATAACCTCCCAGGTCTTGGCCAAAAGATTGTGCTTATAAATAACGCCTTGGTCGGCACAGGCAATCAAATTTTGAGCATCAAAACGATCAATTTTATAAATATCAACGTGAAGGTTTGGGTAGGAAACATCCGTTAGATTTCCGAGAGAATCACTAGACTTTAATGTGCCATACTTGCCCCCAATCCAGAAGCGATTGCCTACGGGGACTATATCATAAAAAGAAGAGTCTTTAAACGTTTTGCCTTGTTGTAACACCTGAATACGTACTTCCTGCGCTTGGGCGCTGCAAAAAGCGATAAAAAGGGCATAGACGAGCGTTATTTTGGCGGTAAAGTTCAACAATGACGAGATTTTCTAAGGGTTCGAGTTTATAGACTTATTTGCAAAAATAGTCAAGAGACCTTTCTTTACAAACTTACAGGAAGACAACTTAGCGGGGTTTTACCACTATTTATTAAAAGGAAATGAGGTTTTTTACTTCATTTCCTGATTCTATTATTTGATTCGGTTGGGATTTTCGCTGACAAATGCCGACCAGCCCCCTTTTTTTGCTCCTTTCTTTTTGGAGGCTGCCGAGGGAAGCGCGTTGGCGTGGTAGTGGTGACAGATGGCAATGGCCACGGCGTCGGTAGCATCTAGGTATTGGGCTTCCAATTTTTGTTTGAGAATGCTTTCCAACATATAAGCGACCTGCTCTTTGGAGGCACTTCCGCTACCCGTGACCGACATTTTTACGGTTTTGGGCGAATATTCCACAATCGGAATGCTGCGATTGAGGGCGGCGGCCATCGCCACGCCCTGCGCGCGACCGAGTTTAAGCATGGATTGGGGGTTTTTTCCGTAAAAAGGGTCTTCAATGGCCATTTCATCGGGCAAAAACTCTTCGATTAACTGCGTGATGCGTTCAAAGATTTTCTTCAGTTTCAGTTCGTGGCTGTTATATTTGTCAAGTTTTAACACGCCGTATTGTAACAATTCAATGCGATGTTCGATGATACGGATGATTGCGTAGCCCGCAATGCGGGTGCCGGGGTCGACGCCTAAAATGATTTTTTCAGTTGGCTGATTTGATAGGTTTTGTTGCATGATGCAAAGTAACACCCCTTCGTGGTTTTCTCGGCGGTATTCTCTCAAAAAAATCGGATGGGTTTTCAAATGGCTGCTATTGGTCGCCATGCTTTCTTACCTGTACGTAACAATTCAGGAAAAAGGCCAAAGCTTACACGATGTCCTTCAATTGCTGCGGGAACGGCTCACCACCAATCACTTTGCAGAATTGGCATTAGTGATTTTGTTAACCCCGCTCAATTGGGCCTGCGAAAGCAGAAAGTGGCAATTGTTGGCCCAAAAGATTGAGAACATCAGTTTTCTGCAATCGCTGAAAGGGGTTCTGTCAGGATTGGCGCTAGGGTTTATTATGCCCAACAACGTAGGTGATGCCGCAGGCCGGGTGTTGTCGCTTCAAAGTCATCAGCGCCTGACGGGGGTAGGCGCGGCGCTGCTTTCCAACGGTTTGCAATTTTATGCATCTTTATTTTTTGGTACACTTGGCTGGGGATTTTTCATTGGCCAGCATCCTACGCTGCAGAGCTGGCCTCAGCTAACGCTGCTAGGGACATTAACGGCTACCTTGGTTTTTGGTATTTGGTTGATTATCACGCGTAAAAGTGCGGAGCGTTACTTGGAGCGTTTTAAATGGTTTCGGTGGATTGAACCCTACGTAGACGTGATTGCTCAATACGATTTGGTTGAAATTCGTCGGGCTTTTCGTTGGGCGGTACTGCGTTACGGTGTATTTACGCTTCAGTTTGGCCTGTTGCTTTCGATTTTTGACGTTTCATTGCCCATTTTGACGGCCTTTGCCTGTATTTTTCTGGTATTTTTTGCCAAAACCCTCATTCCTGCCCTCAATTTTTTGGGCGATTTGGGCATTCGTGAAGCTTCCTCATTGTACTTTTTTAGCTTTTACGACATTGCGCCCGCCCGCGTAGTGGCCGTAACCCTGACCCTGTGGTGCATCAATATTTTGCTACCAGTGTTGGTGGGGGCATTTTGGATGTTGAAGATGAAGTGGTGGCGGGAGTGATTAAGAAGTTAAGACTTGGAATGACCAGTTTTTTGTAATTTCGCCGCATGATGTATGGCGTCTTTTTTATTTTTTTTCTGTATGCGGGGGCTTGCCTGTGGCTCTGTGTACAGTGGATACGTATTCCTCAACGACATTCTGAAACAATTTCCGTCCCAAACGATTTTAAATTGTCGGTGATTATTCCTGTTCGCAACGAAGAACGGAACATTGGCGTATTGTTGAATGACTTGCAGCAACAGACGTTGGATAAGCGGCATATTGAAGTAATCGTTGTGAATGATGCTTCCACCGACGCCACTGAAGCGATTGTTCGGGCGTTTGTAGAAGACCATTTTTTGGATTTAAAGCTTATTTCTTTAAATGATGTTGCGGTCAAGTCACCCAAAAAACGGGCGATAACTGCGGCATTGAAAGTAGCCTCTGGCCAATTGATTGTCACTACCGACGGCGACTGTCGGGTGGGAGCTAAGTGGTTGGAGACGATTGTTCAGACTTATCTCCAAACCAACGCCAAGTTTATCAGTGGCCCTGTAACGTTTTTGGATGAAAAAAATAGTTTTGATATTTTCCAGACCATTGAATTTGCCAGCTTGATAGGTACGGGTGGCTGTTTGCTAGAAGCGGGGCACCCCACGATGTGTAACGGCGCTAATCTTGCGTACCAACGGGCGGCATTTGACGATGTAGGCGGATACGAAGGAGTAGACCAGATAGCGTCGGGAGATGATGAGTTTTTACTCCAAAAAATCCATCAACGGTATCCAGGAAGTACGTATTTTTTGAAAAATGAAGCGGCCATTGTTCGTACTCAACCGCAGGAAAATTGGCGGGCGTTTTATCGGCAACGGATTCGCTGGGCGGGAAAATGGGCCGTAAATCGCAGGCCCGCCACGATGATTGTGGCCGTTTTTGTGTTTATTGTCAATGCTTTGACGATTGTATTAGTGGCCAAAGCATTGGGAGAAGAAATGAGGAATTTTGGAATGAATACAATTTTAATTCTTAAATTTCTTCCTGAATTTCTATTTTTGGGTTTGATTATCAGTTTCTTGAAGAAACGTATCTTGGTTTGGCATATTCCTTTAGTGCAACTTTTTTATCCTTTTTATGTGTTGTTTTTTGGACTGGCGGCCCAACAGAAAGAGTATGAGTGGAAGGGGAGGAGATTGCGTTAAAAAGTACAGTTGACGGACAAAACTCACTATTTACAGCGAATGATTCCATTGTTTGTTCACAAATCACCCCGCCTGCTCAAGGCTTTCTACACACCTTTCGTGTGGAATATTTCGACCGACGAAAATATCATTTACCTTACCTTCGATGACGGCCCCATTCCTGATGTGACAGAGTGGGTATTGGAACAATTGGACCACTTTGATGCCAAAGCTACCTTTTTTTGTATTGGCGATAATGTGTTGAAATATCCCGATATTTTTTCGCAATTGGTTGTCAATGGACATAGCATTGGCAATCATACGCACAATCACCTCAACGGTTGGAAAACCGACGACTCAACCTATTGGCAAAACGTGGCCCAATGTCAAGAGATTTTGCCCGTAAAAACAAACCTGTTTCGACCGCCCTATGGCCGCATTAAATTGAGTCAGGCCAAGCCGCTCCTCAATGATTACCACATTGTGATGTGGGAAGTACTAACGGGCGACTTCGAAAAATACCTTTCTCCTGAGCATTGCCTCGAAAAAACGCTGAAACATACGCAGGCGGGTTCTATCGTGGTCATGCACGACAGCCTCAAAGCATGGCGTAACATGAGTTATGTACTGCCCCGGTTTCTTGAACATTTTTCAGCTTTGGGCTACCGTTTTGAAGCATTACCCCAACAGGTTTCGGTAGAATTCAAACTGGGCGAGGCCATAAAAGTCTATTGAGATAGCCGTCAGACGGTTATGTTTGAGGTGTACTAACCGTCAGACGGTTTGGTTTAGGACTATGATGACCGTCAGACGGTTATCTTGATTTTTCACGAAAAAAGTACGAGTAATTCTTCTCCTCTATATCGTCGTAAGTGTACATCCGTGAGGTACGGTTTTTGTAAAAATAACGAATCAGAATAAAATCGCCCATGCAAGCGAAAGTATGCAGGAATAGGGCGCTTCCCCAAAAAAACTGCCATTGCGGAAAAATAAACCATAAAACAGTGAGCGAAATTGTAATGACCACAAAAGGCATGGCGGCCACCAATGCATTTTCGCGGAGGGTCATGACAAATTTTTGAGCGTAGGCGTACACAATCAGGCTTTTCATTGACCACCCAAAACCTACTTTTTGAGCACCAATCAGCTTAAAGAATAACCCGTGAATGGCTTCGTGGATGGGGAGTAAAACAATAAAAAAACATAGGAACGCGAGACCGAATTGGGTGGCAAAGGTATTTAATCCACCTTCTGATTTTGGAATGAATTTTCCGATTGACCAGCCCACAACGCCCCCAATGCCAGCAAACACTGCGAAAAAAAGCAGCGATTTGGCGTTTAATTTGGGCTTTGTGGGTTGATTATCAGGTTGTTTTATTCCTAATTCCTGCATCAGAAATTTTCCCATTTCATCCACGTGGAAAGAGTCAATCAATTCATAAGAGTTAGCGTCGTGCAGTTGTTCTACGGTGGGTTTCATACGTTGTTTTTCATAAAAACCACGAAGGAAATAAAAAGTTTATAGATTCATTTTTTTCATTTCTTTGACGGCATAGTCAGCGGCCCGTGCCGTGAGAGCCATGTAAGTCAGCGATGGATTTTGGCAGGCCGATGAAGCCATGCTTGCCCCATCAGTGACAAACACATTCTTGCAGGCGTGTACTTGATTGAAGCCATTAAGAACCGATATTTTTGGGTCACGGCCCATGCGGGCGGTGCCCATTTCGTGGATGGCAAGGCCCGGGGCTTGGTGGTTATCAAACGCCGCCGTAACCTTAATGCCCGCATGGTGCATCATTTCTTGCGCTTGATTGAGCGCATCCAACACCATTTTATCTTCATTTTCGTGCCATTGGCAATCAATTTTCAGCGTTGGCATTCCCCATTTATCCTTTTTGTCAGGGTCAAGTTCGATTTTGTTGTCCACGTGCGGGAGCATTTCTCCCATGCCCGTCATGCTAAATGTCCATGGGCCGGGTTTGGTCATGCTCTCTTTAAAATCCGCCCCAAAACTGTCGGTTCCGTTGCCGCGTTCCCAACCCTGTCGCCCAGCTCCGCAGGCATAAGCGTAGCCGCGTACGAAGTCTTTTTGTCGGTCGTTGCCGAGATTTCTGAAACGTGGGACGTACGAGCCTGCTGGACGCCGACCAAAATAATAGCTATCATTAAACTCATCTCCTTCGTATATGCCACTTACCCGAATTCGGTAGTTATGGTCCATCAAATAACGGCCCAGTGCGCCGCTGTCGTTGCCCAATCCGTTGGGAAAACGCCCCGAAGTGGAATTCATCAAAATGGCGGTACTATTGATGGTAGCGGCATTGACAAAAATAATGCGGGCATAAAACTCCGTCATTTCCAAGGTATTGGTGTCAATGACGCGTACTCCCGTGGCCTTTCCCTTTTTTTCGTCGTAAATAATCGAATGAACAATGGAAAACGGGCGTAATGTCAGCTTACCTGTTCTGACAGCGGCCGGAAGGGTAGAGGATTGGGTGCTGAAATAGGCCCCATAAGGACAACCTCGGCTGCACCAGTTGCGGGACTGACAAGCCGAGCGACCCAAGGCCGTATGAATTGTCGAAGGCTTGCTTAAATTGGCGGTGCGACTGATGATAAAATGCCGGTCGTTGTATTTATTGGCGACGGTCTTTTGGAAATGTTTTTCAAGGCAATTTAGCTCAAAGGGCGGCAAAAACTCGCCGTCGGGTAAGGATTTAATGCCGTCTTTATTGCCCGAAACCCCAATAAAACGCTCAACGTAACTGTACCACGGTGCGAGGTCTTTGTAACGAATGGGCCAATCAACCCCGATACCTTCGCGGGCATTTTCTTCAAAATTATCCTCGTTCCAGCGCTGTACCCACCGCGCCCACATCAGCGATTTGCCGCCTACCTGATAGCCGCGTGTCCAGTCGAAAGGCTTGATTTGGGTATAGGGATGTTCGTCGTCTTTGACAAAAAAATGATTGCCGTACTCGTTGGCGGCCGGGCCCGTTTTGCGCTGAATCGGCACGCGGTCAGCGAGTTCGAGCGGCAGGCGTCCACGGTGGGCCATCTCCCACGGTGCCGACATCGTGGTGGGATAATCGACAACGTGTTTTACGTCGCGACCGCGTTCGAGCATCAGCGTGCGTAATCCTTTCTCGGTCAATTCTTTGGCGGCCCAGCCACCGCTGATGCCAGAACCAATGACGATGGCGTCGTACGTGTTATTTTTCTGAACTTCGGTATTGAGGTACATTTTGTAACGTTTTACTTTAACTTATTATAATAAGTCTCACTCCCGTTTTTTATACTCCTAATTCCGTTGTTTTTAAGCCGGCTAAACGAAGCAATGAGACAATAAAAAAAGTGTAATTTGCGGCAGGAAAAAGAAGCGAAAGCAAAGACATGGTTCAACAGATAACAATTGAAAATTTCAAATCTATTCAGTCGCTCACGTTGGAGTTGGGGCGGGTGAATGTCTTTATTGGTGAAAACGGCAGCGGGAAAAGCAATATTTTAGAAGCTATTGCGATGGGCTCAGCAGCTGCTGAGAATAAATTGGATAATGAGTTTTTGAGCTCTCGGGGAATTAGGGTAACCGAGCCGAAGGCGATGCGGAGTGGGTTTGAGAAGGACGAGTTGGTAAAGGATATTGCAATGCGTGCTGTGATTGATAATTTTTCCACAGATTTAATATTGAAACATGATAATTTTCAATATTCTAAATGGCGGGTTGTATTAAATGGTTTTGATTTGAATAAAGGAATTGAAAACATAGAGAAAGTAAAAAATATAAAGCAGGCACTAGCTAAACATTCAGAAGTAATCAATTACGACAAAATAGCCGCTTCACTTGAATTACTGGTAAATCAAATAAATTTAACCAATAATGTATTTAATGGGGAGATTGAAAAATTTCAAAACTTTTTAATATATGCACCTGAAAATTATTTTTTACGCCTTTTTGAAGACGAAAAGCAAATTGATCCATTGGGAGTAAAAGGAGAAGGACTATTTAAATTGTTATCAAATTTAAATGAAGAAAAACCCGAACAATTTCAAAAAATTCGGGAAAATTTAGAATTGATAGATTGGTTTGAAGGCTTTGAAATTCCCAACGATTTGCGCTTTACCGAACGGCGGATTCGTATCAAAGACCGCTTTTTGGAAGAAGGATTGGCGTATTTTGACCAACGCAGTTCCAACGAAGGTTTTTTGTATCTGCTGTTTTATTTCTCATTGTTCATCAGCGATTACACCCCTAAATTCTTTGCCATTGACAACATCGACAACGCCATGAATCCCAAACTGGCGAGCCGATTGGTGCAGCAATTAACGCAACTTGCCAAAGAACATGATAAACAGGTAATCATGACTACCCACAACCCTGCGGTGTTGGATGGGCTTGATTTGAAAGATGACGAACAGCGCCTTTTTGTTATCTCGCGCAACAAACTTGGGCATACCAAAGCCTTACGCATTACCCATAAACCTACCCCCGAAGGGCAGGAACCCGTGCGGCTGTCGGAGCAGTTTTTGAGAGGATACATTGGCGGGCTTCCTAAAAACTTTTAATGTATGCCTACTTTTGGACTGATTGCGGAAGGCGTCACTGACCATGTGGTTTTGGAAAATATTTTGGTGGGCTACTTCAATGACCCTGATCTTGATGTTCGTCCGCTAACACCTTTGCGGGATGCTACTGATGCTTTGCAGGGGTTTGGTGGTTGGTACAATGTCTTTGAGTATTGTAAATCCTCGTTTTTCAAAGACGCGTTTATTCAAATTGATTACCTTATTATTCAGATTGATACTGACTGCTCCCACGAGAAAAATTATGATGTACCTCCGATTCATGGTGAGTCGACAGAAGAATTTATTGAACGAGTAATTGCCAAATTTGTGGGACTGTTTCAAAATGGCTTTGGAGAGAAATTTTATGAATCGCATCAACGTAGAATTCTTTTCGCAGTATCGGTCAATGAAATTGAGTGTTGGCTGTTGCCACTTTATTCAACTGAAAAAAAGACGCAAGCATCATCCAATAATTGCATCCATAAACTCAATCAATTGTTGACTAAAAGCAAAAAAGACATTATAAATCCTACTCGGAAAGATGCTAAAATCTATCAGAAACTGTCCCGAGAATTCTGTAAAACAAAGATTCTGAAAAACGCATATCCACAAAATCCAAGTTTCAACTATTTTGTGGAGCAGTATCTTGTAAAGATTGAAACAGCAAACCTAAGTTAGAAATCGAAAGAAAGTAATTGGTTGATATTTAGATGGTTAATGCAGTCGAAAATCGTCAATCGAAAACCCAAATTTTTAAACTAATGAATCTCCCATTTGAAGGAACCGATAAATACGTAGCAACGCGAGAATTGTCGGTCGCGGTCAATGCCGCAGTTAGCTTACAAAAGCCACTTTTGCTGAAAGGTGAACCGGGTACGGGCAAGACCATGCTGGCCTATGAAGTGGCCAAAGCACTAGGTAAACGGCTCATAACGTGGCATATAAAATCAACCACCAATGCGCATCAGGGGCTTTATGAGTATGACGCTGTATCGCGTTTGCGGGATTCACAATTGGGCGATAAGCGCGTGTACAGCGTCGAAAACTACATCAAAAAAGGGAAATTATGGGAGGCGTTTGAGTCGGAAGAACAAGTGGTATTGCTGATTGATGAAATTGACAAAGCCGATATTGAATTTCCCAATGACCTGTTGCAGGAACTCGACCGCATGGAGTTTTACTGTTATGAACTCGACCGCACCATCGCGGCCAAACAGCGCCCGATTGTCATCATTACTTCAAACAACGAAAAAGAATTGCCAGATGCGTTTTTGCGGCGGTGCTTTTTCCACTTTATTCGTTTTCCCGACCGTGATACCATGCAGCAAATTGTACATGTGCACTATCCCGAACTGGACAAAGAGTTGCTTGAACGCGCCATGAAAGCATTTTTTGCCGTGCGCGACGTGAAAGCCCTGAAAAAGAAGCCTTCTACGAGCGAACTACTAGATTGGATAAAATTGCTTTTGTGGGCAAAGGTCTCTGCCGATGACCTCAAAGACCTCGAATCACTGCCCGAAGTGCCACCGTTTTTGGGTGCTTTGCTCAAAAATGAACAGGACAATGATTTGTACGCAGCACTACGGGCAAAAGGTTTTAAACCGTATTAATGAGTCGAATTTGATAGGATGGGTTTCTGATTTAATGGTTGCGAATATGTTCTTAGACTTCTTTTTACTGCTAAAAAAACACGCCCTGCCCGTTTCTATCGGGGAGTACTTGAACCTGTTGGAAGGGCTCAAACGACAGGTGATTGACATGAGTGCGGAGGAGTTTTATTATTTTAGTCGCACGGCGCTTATCAAAAATGAGATGCACTACGATCTGTTTGATCGCCTTTTTGCCGAGTATTTCAAAAATGCCCAAACCGTCGAAGCAAAGATAATGGAGACCCATTTGCCGCCCGAATGGTTTAAAGATGCGTTGTCGCGCGAGTTGACCGACGAAGAAAAAGAGATGATTGAACGAATGGGTGGCTTGGAAAAGCTTTTTGAGCGGTTTCAGCAGTTGCTACAAGAACAAAATGAACGTCACGACGGAGGCAATACTTGGATTGGTACGGGCGGGACTTCACCTTTTGGCAACAATGGCTATAACCCAGAGGGTTTTCGGGTAAAAGGGCCTTCGGCGGGCAACCGTACGGCCACCAAAGTTTGGGAAAATCGGGAGTATAAAAATTACGACGAAGACCTCGAACTCAACACCCGCAACATGAAAATGGCCCTGCGCCGACTGCGTATCCTGACCCGCGAAGGCGTGGACGAAGAACTCGATATGAATGCCACCATCGAAGGCACCAGTCGCAACGCTGGCATTCTCGATATTCACATGCATCCGTCGCGCAAAAACAACGTGAAAGTATTACTGTTGTTGGACGTAGGCGGTTCGATGGATGAGCACATCGAGCAATGCTCCCAATTGTTTTCGGCGGCTAAGTACCAGTTCAAACACATTGAGTATTTCTATTTTCATAACTGCGTTTACGAAACCCTTTGGCGCGACAATACCCGCCGAAGTTCACGCGTACCTACGTTGGAGGTATTGCATAAATACAACAAAGAATACAAAGTGATTTTTGTGGGCGACGCCTCCATGGCTTCGTACGAAATTACGCATCCAAGAGGCAGCGTAGAGCATTATAATGAAGAGTCGGGGCTGGTTTGGCTCAATCGTTTTAAAGAGCAATATCCTCATTTTGTGTGGCTTAATCCCGTTACGGTGGCTGATTACTGGAAATATACCCACAGCATAAGTATCATTCGAGAATGGGCCGACAATCGAATGTTTCCGCTCACACTCAGCGGCCTGACTCAAGCAATGAAATGTTTAAAAAATCCTAAAGTTAAATTTGAAAGTTAATGCACCTCTTTTACCAGCCTAATTTCTCCGAACTCTCCGCTTTAATTGACGACGAAGCTTTTCATGCCGCCAAAGTACTGCGTCTGCGTGAAGGGGAAGCGGTGCGCGTTACAGACGGGCAGGGGAGCTGGTTTGATGCGGTTGTCCAAAGTAGTACACCCAAACGTTGTGATTTAAAAGTGGTTCAACAAACGGTACAGGTCCCGCGCCCCTTTCGGATTGAAATTGCGTTGGCCCCGACCAAAAACATGGACCGAATTGAGTGGTTTGTGGAAAAAGCGACCGAAATCGGGATTGATACCGTTTCGTTTTTTTATACCAAACATTCTGAACGACGCAACATGAAGTTGGAACGCCTGCACAAAATCGCCGTTTCGGCCATGAAACAATCTTTGCAGGCCTTTTTGCCCGAAATAAAGGAAGTTGGTGATTTTGGGAAATATATCCCTACGGTCAATATTACCCAAAAGTTCATTGCACATTTACCCGAAGATAAAATCCCCGCGCATTTATTAAAGAAAGCCAGTCCTGAACAGCATTATACCGTTGTGATTGGCCCCGAAGGAGATTTTACGGAGGCCGAAATACAGTTAACCCAACAGCACGGATTTGAGATGGTAACGCTCGGTAATACGCGTTTACGCACCGAAACGGCCGCTTTGGTGGCTTGCCAAACGTTGCATTTGGTGAATATTATATCCCAACCCTAACGCTTCGCTTGTAAGTTCTCTACGGTTCACTTGGCTATTGGTACGATTCACTGTTTCTTATTTGAATTAGGGCTGCTTCAAACCCCACCTTTGGGGCATTGAAAATCTCTAAATCAACTTTAGCCATGTCGCAGCCACAACTCTTTTCGCTACCTCAACTTGAAGAAAACCCCATTCACCGCCTTTGTATTCACATCGGTGGATTGGTGAGAACCATTGACATTCAAAGCATTATGTACCTCCAATCAGAGGTAAATTATACCCGTTTTTTTGCCAAAGACGGAAAGACCTACTTGGAGGCTAAGACATTAAAACATTTTGATAAAGTACTGGAAGATACCGAGTTTATTAGAATTCATAAGTCTTATTTGGTCAATCGAAATTGCATAGTATCGATGACTTCCGATTTTGTTTTACTCAAAAATGGGGTTCAGCTGCCCGTTTCGCGCCGTAAAGGGCGAGCCCTCAAACGCAATCGGAACGTGGTTTCGCTTTTTAGCAAACTGCGCGAGCGCCGAACTTGGTATTGATTTTGCTAGAGATGGATAAAATCGGTATATATGTTTGCGTAAACCGTTCGTTTACGTTAAGTTCGTAAAACCATAAATTATCCATTTCAGACAAGGCAACTATGACACTTATTCGCCTTTTTTTTGTATCCACTCTGCTGACGGTTTTCTGTTTCTTGCCCTCCGCTCATGCGCAATACGCGTATAAGATTGCAAAACTTAAATACGGCGGCGGCGGTGACTGGTACGCCAACAAAACATCATTGCCCAATTTAATTAAATTCTGTAATCAAAACCTACGCATGAATGTCTTCCCCGACGAAGACATTGTGGAGCCGGGAAGCCCCGATTTATTTTCCTATCCATTTGTCCATTTAACGGGCCACGGCAACGTCCTGTTTTCGGATTCGGAAGCGCGAAATTTGCGTCGTTACATGATTTCGGGGGGCTTTTTACATTTAGACGATAACTATGGCCTTGATAAATTTATTCGGCGTGAGATGAAAAAAGTCTTTCCCGAATTAGAGTTTGTGGAAGTCCCTTATACACATCCGGTTTATCATCAAAAATTCAATTTTCCCAACGGCCTGCCCAAAGTACACGAGCATGATGCTAAATCTCCACAAGGATTTGGGCTTTTTTGGGAGGGCCGTTTGGTATGTTTTTATAGTTACGAGTGCGACTTAGGAAATGGTTGGGAAGACCAAAGTGTTTATAACGACCCCGAGGAACTGAGACAGCAGGCATTGCGCATGGGAGCCAACTTGGTACAATACGCGCTTACGGTAAACCAATAACGGCGAAAATTCGCTTTTTTCTGTTGGTTTTGCCGAAAGTATTTCTTAGATTTGTACAAGTTTTCACATTAAAATAACCCGTTAATTTTCATGTACGCAGTATTGGCCGCTTTTTTTGGACACTGGTATCTTTCCTTGTTTTGTCAAACATTTTTCTTGCATCGTTATTCTGCCCATAAGATGTTCACTATGAACAAATTCTGGGAGAAGTTTTTCTATGCCTTAACCTACATTTCGCAGGGTTCATCCTATTTAAGCCCGCGTGCTTATGCCATTTTGCACCGTATGCACCATGCATTCAGTGACACCGACAAAGATCCGCACTCGCCGCACCATACCGAGAACGTATTTACGATGATGTGGAAAACAAAAGATATTTATAATGCGGTTTTGAGCCGTAAAATGAAAGTTGAGGCTCGCTTTGAGCGTGATTATCCTTATTGGGAAAAACTCGAAAAACTGGGTGATTCGTGGATGTCGCGTCTTGGCTGGGGGCTTTTGTACTCGGCTTTTTACATCTTCGCGTTCATGTATTTGGATATGCACTGGGCGTTTTTCCTGTTGTTGCCCATCCATTATTTGATGGGACCTGTACACGGTGCAATTGTCAACTGGAGCGGACACAAATACGGCTACCAGAATTTTGACAACAAAGATGAGTCTAAAAACTCCCTTATTTTTGATATTTTGATGATGGGAGAGTTGTTTCAGAACAACCACCACAAACTCCCCAACCGCGTAAATTTCGGAGCAAAATGGTTTGAGTTTGACCCAACTTATCCAGTAATTAAACTCTTGAGCTGGACCAAAATCATTAAGATGAAAGAGTCAAAAGTAGGAGTTGAAGTGCCTAAACAAAAGGCCGAAATGATGCAATAATACAGTTTTGTGTCTTATATAATAACAACGAAAAAGGGGCGAAATATTTCGTCCCTTTTTCGTTTTAGAGCAATCGAGAAGCGATTTCTTCCCAGCCCATGACTCGGTCAAATTCGGTATCTTCTAAATTATGAGGTGCATTAAACAATAACCCTTTCCCCTTGAACGTCTTTAGGTTACGGGGAAGGTCGTCAACCAAATAATCTCCACTGAGCACACTTTTGTCGCCGCAGAAAATAATATTTGACCAAGGGATAAAATCGAAGTGTTTCTTTAACCAATCGTATTTTTCTCGAAACGAATTGGGGAACTCCATCGCCGCCGTTGCCACAAAAATTTCATATTTTTTACTTAGTGCGAAAACCGTTTCCTGGGCATTGGGCACCAAAGGAATATCACTGAAAAAGCCTGGCTCATGAATGAGGCCATACAAGCGTTGATGATGGTCGGAAGATAGAATTTTGTGTAAAGACATTTTGTCGAATTCTTCGCGGGCAAGGCCCGTTCCGAAGTCACGCACGATAATATCAGCGAGTTTGCCGTGGGTATCGGCCAATACGTCATCTTGATCTAAAATAAGGCGAGGTTTTGTCATTATCATTGAAACGTTAGTTATAAAGACAACCGTCTCAATTTTTGAAAAATTCACCATTCCTCAAAAAATTGCGTTTTAAAAATAGTACAATCTGCAAAAACCTTCTTTTGGAAATGGAGTTAAGTCATTGATACATTGTTATTTTTAAGCTATGCCGAAGCGTTACATTATTTTTTTTCTTTGGTGTTTGGCGCTGCAAGGAAGGGCCCAAAGAAATGACTGTAATTTGTCAATCAACAAGCCAATAGTAAGCGTATCAAAAGCAGGAAGACCTGCGGTAGCGGCCCTAACGACCGTTTGTCAGGATAGTTTAGTCCAGCTTAATCTAAAGAACCACGAAAAAGGAACGGTGGTGCAGTGGAGGTTGAATAACACAGATATTCCAAACGCAACAGATACCATTTTGGTCATCAGAAACAATCAGGCAGGAGTTTACACTTGTATCGTTAAAAACAATGTGTTGTGTACAAATCCCGTCATCTCTGACCCCGTGGCTATTACGCTGATTCCAAAACCGATTGTAGGTCCAGTCATGCGGGGTGGTTTTGTGGGTACGCCCTGCGTGGATGGTTACGAAAAACTGACCGTCACCGCCACCGGAAATAGTTCGTTAAGTTATCAATGGTTGAGCGAAAACAGGCCGATTGAGCGGGCAAATTCAACTTCCTATGACGTTATTGAAACAGGTGTTTATTCCGTAAGGGTCACGGACTCTGACGGATGTGCTACCGTATCTGGTAATTTGACCGTCATTCCTGCTACACCACCCAAAGCCGAGATTAGTGCTTCAAAAGGTGGGTTTTGTGCGGGAGAAAACGTAACGCTTTTTTCGACCCGAGGCCGCACCAACGTTTACCAATGGATGCGAGACGGGCAACCCATTGGCGGCATCAAAGACACGATTATTATTGCACAGGCAGGGGTGTACAGCGTAAAAGTGACCGCGCCCAATTCATGCTCGACTACTTCATTGCCTATCACCGTAATTCGGCACCCCGAACCCGTAGTTTCAATCGAAAGTCCTGGAAATGAGTTTTGTCCAGGGGCGGCGCTGCCTCTAACCGCCGCAGGAACTGATTTGAAAAAGTTTGAATGGATGATGAATGGGCAACCGATTAAAGGAGCCTCCAAAAATAAGTTTGAAGTAAATGTGGAGGGGAGTTATTCCGTAAGTGTCACTGATACAAATGGTTGTAAGGCGGTAGCGAAAGCCGTTGAAGTAAAAAAAGTGGATAAAATTACGGTGCGAATCGACTCTCTCCCCGATTTTTGCGGGCCATTCGGCAGCCCGATTCCGCTTAAAGGTATACCCTCGGGTGGAATTTTTTCGGGAACGGGCGTGGTCAATGAAACCTTTGATTCAAAATTGGCGGGCGTTGGTGAGCATGTTGTTACTTATGTTGTACAAGGAGCTTTGGATTGTTTGAACGGGGAAGCCCAGAAAAAAGTCATTGTTTCGCGCCCCCCAACGCTCAATTTGGGAGAAGACCGCATTATTTTTCAGGGAAGTTCCTTATCGCTTGACGCTGAATTGGGCATTGGTTATACCTACCAATGGACGCCCACGGCGGGCGTGGATAATCCTGTTTCGCCCAAGGCGTTGTTTAGGCCCGAACAAACCACGACTTATCACATTGTAGCTACGGGACCGATGGGGTGCTTGGCCGAAGACAGCATTACCATTACTGTATTTTCAGGCGTGTATGTTCCTGATGTCTTTACGCCTAATGGGGATGGTCAAAACGATACGTGGGAATTGAAAGGCTTAGAGCAGTACCCCCAAGCCCAAATTACCATTTTCAATCGTTGGGGACAGGCCGTTTTTAATGAAACTGGCGAAGCTCCCAAACCTTTTGATGGTACTTTTAATGGGAGTGTATTGCCCGTTGGCGAATACGCCTACGTTATCCTTACCGAACCAAACGGGCACGTATTGCGGGGAAAAGTATTGCTTCTGCGGTAAATAAAACAGGCAGCCTGCCGAAGCAAACTGCCTGTTTTTAGGTATTTATAATAGATAAATCTCTGGCTTATAATCCAAGAGACTTCAGTACTTCGGTTACTTTGGCCGCCGCTTCTTTGAATTCAATGGCTGAATATACTTTCAGGCCAGACTCATTGATGATGCGCGCACCTTCTTCGGCGTTGGTTCCTTGTAGACGTACAATGATGGGCACTGGAATGTTGCCAATGGCCTTGTAGGCTTCCACAACCCCCGTTGCTACGCGGTCGCAACGTACAATACCTCCGAAGATATTGATAAGAATCGCTTTCACGTTAGGGTCTTTTAAGATGATACGGAAACCCGCTTCTACCGTTTTGGCATTGGCACCACCCCCTACGTCGAGGAAGTTGGCAGGCTCACCGCCTGAAAGTTTAATTAAGTCCATTGTACCCATGGCTAAACCAGCACCGTTTACCATACAACCCACGTTGCCGTCAAGTTTTACGTAGTTGAGGTTGCTTTCGCCAGCTTCTACTTCCAACGGATCTTCTTCGTTGGTATCGCGCATGAGGGCGAGTTCAGGATGGCGAATCAGGGCGTTGTCGTCCAAGTTTACCTTGGCGTCGATGGCCATGATTTTATCATCTGATGTTTTCAACACTGGGTTGATTTCAAACATAGACGCATCAGACTCCCAATAGGCAGTATAAAGGGAAGTGATAAACTTCACCATTTCTTTGAATGCATTGCCTGAAAGGCCGAAAGCAAAGGCAATTTTACGGGCTTGGAATCCTTGCAAACCTACGCGTGGATCGACCCATTCTTTGATGATTTTCTCGGGAGTATGCTCCGCTACTTCCTCAATATCCATCCCGCCCTCGGTACTTGCCATAATGACTGGACAGCCTTTGGCACGGTCGAGCAGAATTGAAATGTAGTATTCTTTGGGCTCAGATGCACCAGGATAGTAGGCATCTTCGGCCAAAAAGATTTTGTTTACTTTTTTGCCTTCAGGCCCTGTTTGGTGAGTGACCAAAACGTTACCCAAAAGGTTTGTTGCGATTTCGCGCACTTGGTCGGGCGATTTCGCCACTTGCACGCCGCGTTGCTCCAAACCTTGAATTTGACCCTTACCGCGTCCACCAGCGTGGATTTGAGATTTTACGACGACAAATT
Organism: Runella salmonicolor; assembly: GCF_024158025.1. Taxonomy (NCBI): domain Bacteria; kingdom Pseudomonadati; phylum Bacteroidota; class Cytophagia; order Cytophagales; family Spirosomataceae; genus Runella; species Runella salmonicolor. Next base: position 622,415 of record NZ_JAMZEL010000002.1, on the reverse strand, counting down.
TTGAACCCGTACGCTCGGCAATCGAACGGTAGGCTTCTACAGCGCGCTCTGGGGTATCAACGACGATACCGTCTTGAATGCGAACACCGTATTTCTTGAGTATTTCTTTTCCTTGGTACTCGTGAATGTTCATATTATATATTCCGGTGAGTGTTTGTAATTTTTTGTTTTACCGTGCCAAATTACGGAAAATAACTGAATGAGAAACAGGATTTCTCTGGTTTTAGCCGAATGGGGCTAGATAATATGCAGAATGTTGGGGAATAGGCACCGTTCAGGCAATTTTTCGTTCTTATACGATTACTGCCTAACTGGAATAAATTGTAATAAGCATAGATAAAATAGAAATAAGTAACCATTTAATGCCAAAATCTAAAACTTTTCAGTAAATTCATAAACGGTGACCGTGATTTAGACGTTCTTTAGGAAACAAATCAACGTAAATCTTGCTCAAACGTTTATTCAATAGGTTTTGGAAGTATCGCTTCTACGTATCAGATCCTCCTATTATTACGATGGAAGGGTTGTACCCACTTTTGCTTCTTTTGCTGCTAAGTATGGTGGCGCTTACCTATCACATGATACGTATCCAATTCAAAGAAGCGGTAGATTTCTCGATGGATTGGAATTTATTTTTAAGTTGGATTCCTTTGTTAGTCGCTTTTTTGGTGGATGTAACCGTAAAACGATTCGGAAAATTGCCCAAATGGGTTGGGTTTTGGAGCATCATCTGGTTGTTGTTTTTCCCCAATGCTCCTTACATGATTACCGATTTACTGCACATTTCGGTCAATATGGGCAGCGATTTAACTTGGCATGATATCATCATGCTTTTTTATTACGCCGAAGTCAGTCTTTTCAACGGGCTTGTTTCTTTGTATTGGATGCACCGTTGTTGGCAAAAAACCTTCACAAATACCATTGGCAACGTCTTGTTGGCCATCAGCTTGCCGATGGCGGGCTTTGGTATTTATCTTGGCCGGATTCGCCGCTGGAACAGTTGGGACATTATTCATAACCCCAAAGAACTTTTAAGTGCGGTCTGGCAAAGCCTCACCGACCGCACTGCGTTGGTTCTCAGCCTAGAATTTGGCCTACTTTTGAGTATGCTTTATCTGGTTTTATGGGTGTTGTTGCGCTTTCGCGTCCGACATATCAATGAATAATTTACTTTTTTGAATCCCATTTTTCGCCAGCATTCAAAATATTTTCTTGGTCACCGAAATCAGGGTTTTGATAAATCGCAACACCATTATGGTATTCGGTGACTGGCGTTTGGCCAAACCGATGACGGTGAAAAGGAAGAGCTTCTTCGGTAGAATAGTGGCATACGTATGATTTGCGGGTTTGGTCTGGGTTCGTAATCAGACGACCGCCGTGGGCCAAGGCCGCGTGCCAGATCAAGACATCGCCGCGTTTGATAAGTAGCGTATCTTTGGGAAGCTTTAATTCTGCACATTTTGTGTCAAGATAATCCGCAAATTCGAGCGCTGTTTTGGTCGAGCGGTTGTTGTACAGAATTCCGTTGCCAAAATTGAACTTAGGCATTTTATGAGAGCCGATATAATAATACAACGGACCAGAATCAATTTTGATGTCTTCCAGCGGAATCCATGCGGCGGCCAAATGACTGGGTATTTTGGCCGTTACCCACGGATAATCCTGGTGGGTAGGCTGCTGACTGCCATACATAAACGTTAGGCTTTGCATTACCACCGTATTTTGTTGGAAAATCGCATCCAAAAAATTAACAATGGCGGGGTGAGTCATGAGTTTTTTGCCCGCCACCGATAGGTTATGAAAGTCATTTAACTTCACGTATTTTCCCTGGAGATCTTCTTTCGGGAAATCTTTGATGTGGCGTTCGCGAACAGGGTCAAACTTTGGAAGGTCGATGCGCGCCCACATTTTGTATTTTTCGGGATGCTCCACCAATTCTTCAACGTCTGACCAAAACAAATCCAATAATTCAGACTGAATCGATTGTTCTAAAATAACGTACCCATTTTTTTGCCAAAACTTCAGCTTTTCGGCCAGATTGTAGGATACGTCAAATTTGGGTTGGTATTTTTTTACAAATTCATCGACGTCTGCATCAGGCCGATCAATCCATGGAAGGGTTGCTTCATCGAATTCTGTTTGCGGAAATAATTGTTCTTTGGTAGCAATTACCTTTTGTTTTAGCGTAGTTAATAATCCCATGGCAAAGAGGAAAGTTAAATGATTGTTTCCCAAATATATCAGGATTCAAAGGGATTATCAAAATCTTCCTTTCAACAAATATGTGTCTGTACAGGCATACAAAGAGGAATAAATGGTAAAATGAGGCCGATTGGTCTCGATACATTTTTCGAGACGAAGCACTGGGGTATACTCGGCCATGCGCATTATATCGGTTAAAGGCGCTTGGGCAGCGGTAGCCCAAACTTTTTCTTCTCCGCCTTTAACAATGATGTTGTACCGACTCCGAAAAACGCCAAAAAGGGAGCGATTTTCTAATTTTTGTTTATGAAAATCGGGAACATCCGCCGCTGGAAAAGCCAACCTTTCAAAAAAAATCACTTCTTTGTTGACCAATCGTAAGCGTTCAAAATAATAAAAAGGCTCATTTGGATGGGTGGGCGCAAACAGAAAATCGCTAGGAAAAGGCATCAACTGAGGTTTTTTCAGAATTTCGGTTCTGATGTCTTCCTCTTTGAGTTCTTCACGTAACGGGTTTGGATAATGCGCCTGTATCGAAAGCATCCCCAAACCCACGGGAAGCGGTTGAACGATGCTTCCTTTTCCTTGGTATTTCTTGATAAATCCTTCTTCGGCCAACATCGAAAGCGCCTGACGGATAGTGGGTTGGGTAAGGTTATAGGTTTGTTGTAGTTCTTTTTCAGAAGGCAACAAACTCCCGATTTCATAGACGCCTTTAATGAGCTGTTGGCGTAAGGTTTCGTACAAATGTTGATAATGGGGAAGGCGGGCAGGTACTTCAGACATTGATGGATGGTTTTTTAATAAGGCAAAAATAGCGCCTCTTTTTTGAATATTTTTCTTAACATTGCATCATGCAACCAATTGTTCCGATACACTATTTTCTTATCGTTGCGGCGGCATTGTTCAGCATTGGACTTGCGGTCATGATTACCAAACGTAATGCCATTGCGGTGTTGATTGGCGTTGAATTAATTTTAAATGCGGTCAATCTCAATTTAGTGGCTTTTTCGCAATATGACCCTTTACGGCTTGAAGGCCAACTCTTTGCCTTGTTTGTAATGGTCGTTGCCGCCGCCGAATCGGCCGTTGCTTTGGCTATTATTCTGAAAGTGTACCGACATTATCAAACTACTGATTTAGATAAAATCAGTTCGATGAAAAAATAAACGGATTGTACGCTATTACGTGGATTTTTACGTTTTTAGGTAAGTAAACCTATACCGCTTCTTTATCAATTCAAGTGGTTTAACACACTAACAGGATGAATCGCATTGGCCTGATTTTATTTTTTTTAATTGCTGTCGGCACTTTTAGTGAGGCACAGCAAACTTCTAAAACCAAAAAACGCAAAGGAGATGCTCAAACGACGGCCGCCGCTAGTGGGGTAGACGACGTGACCATCTTAGGGATTAAAAGTAAATTTTTGAGCAAGGATACCAACTCGGTCGCTATTTTTATGCGGGTTGATTTGAGCAAACCCAATAATATCCCCGTGCGTTGGAAAGATTTTACGGATAAATTTACCCTCAACTACGTGCTGTATCCTGATTTTGCGTCTCGTGAGCGACTGGGCTACGGCAATATCCCTCTCAATGAGCAGAATGTGGTGCAGCTCAGTGCCACCAAATTTATGATTCGGTTTGACGTAAAAAGGCCAGTAAATCACGCTACGGCCGTTATGTTGGCCGAAATATCGGAGATTGGAACGACCAAAAAGGTGCTTAATGATTTGGCGGTTCGGTTCAACGCCCCCAAACTCAGCGACCGCTTTGCTTTGTTTGAGCGAACAGGTCAAGTTGTGATGCTCCAAAATTATGTCAACGTAAACGACACCTTGCTCATCAAAGACATCAAAAAGACCGTGAAGCCGCTGTACGTCATGCGCTATAAACATGATTTCGAAGCGGCCTCGTCGCCGATGAATACTACGCCGCGCAACGCACCTCGTACATTGGGGGTTGATACAACTTTCATGATTAATACAAGTACGCCGCTTACTTTTAAAGAGGAAGGCTTGTATTATATGACCGAAGACACCACCGACGCCACGGGTATCGGATTGGTGGTGAGTAATAAACGTTTTCCTAAAATGACCCGCCCTGCTGAGTTGGTTCGGCCTGTGATGTATATGAGTCAGAATCAGGAAATAAACGAACTCCTAGGGACAAAAGACGCTAAAAAATCACTGGATCGGTATTGGCTTTCGTTGATGAATGGCAACACCGATTTGGCTAAGCGTACCATAAGCGTATTTTATAACCGCGTGGAAGAAGCCAATCGACTTTTTACTACGTACAAAGAGGGTTGGAAAACGGACAAAGGAATGATTTTTATTGTGATGGGACCGCCCGACCGCGTGCAGCGTAGCAAAGACCGCGAGGTGTGGGTGTATTCGCAGCGGGCCAATTTTTCTGAAATTAACTTCACTTTCAATCGTAGGGCCAATCAATTTGTGGAAGACCACTATGAGCTCCAACGCTATGTAGAATACCAGCCCATTTGGTATCCAATGGTGGAAGCATGGCGTACGGGGGCGATAAGGGATTGAGCAGGCTTTGTAGTTTTAAATTTTCTTCTAGTTGCCCGTCCTAGTTTCAAGATTTTTGTCTTGTCCGTGATTTAATGTATCTGTGTTGGTGCCCATGCCTTGGTCGTTTACTTCGTTCAGGCTATATTTTTCTGGGTGCGGCGCAAGTATTTTAAAAATATCGGTTTCTAAAACTTCACAGATTTGCTCCAGCCTGTCGAGACTTAGGTGGGTTGTCCCATTTTCTATTTTACGGTAGGCTTCAAGGCTGATGTCTAAATGATGTGCCATATCTTCACGCGAGAGCTTTTTCTCCTTGCGAAGCCTTCCAATGTTAAAGTTGGCTAAGTTTTGTAAGGTTGACATGGGTCTAAAATTTAAATTGAAAGTTTGCAACCTAAGTGGCTTTGTTGCATGTTGAGCGCATCTTCCCATTAGACTTAAAATGTAAACACTTGTCACTACGTATAAATACGTGTTTTTGTAAATACTTACTCATTAGACCCTCTGTTTCAAGAAGTATAAGTAAGGGCTGCCAATGTTATGATAAAAGGCATAGTCACGTAGCCTTAGGATAAAGAAACAGTAATTGTGGAGACCTGATTGAAAATGAAGTATCATAAAACGGCTTTAATACGAAAATCTATTGGTTTCTTTACAAAATACAACTAAAAGTGGTAGATTTTTAAGGCTAGGTTTTACAAATTTGCGCTAACCATTACACCTCATGTGCGGCCGAGCTATGAAAGGCACTGTTGCTAAAAACCATATAGTTTTATAGGCAAAATTTCCTTCACCATTAAAAGCAGATGGTTAAAGGGTTAGGATAACGAATCTTGCCCTTTAACCACTCAAATAAACCTAAACTTTCATGAAAACAATCATCGTATTATTTTCTTTGTTTTGTGTATTTCAAACTGTACCGCCAAAAGCGTACAAGGTGAGTTATAGTCTTGTTTATCAGCCCGATTCAACCAATAGTAAGCGCGTTGGCGCTGAGACTTTCTTTCTTTATCTGAACAAAGGAGAGTCCTCAATATTTGGGTCAGAAGGTCGCTTCAAGAGTGATTCCATTAAAGATTTGGTGAATAAAGGTGTTCTGCCTCAAAATATTCAAATGGATAGTGAGTATAGATTTAAGACTAACTTTAGATATTTTGTATGTAAAGAATATACCAAAACAGAAACTATGGTTCACGAAGCCCTCAGCACCGACCGATTTATCTATCCTATAAATACATTAGATTGGAAAATTCTGGCGCAACAAGACAGTATAGTGGGTTATTTTTGCACCAAAGCAACCACCCATTACGCTGGCCGAGACTATGAAGCTTGGTTTACGACCGACATCCCCATTTCCGATGGCCCTTACGTGTTCAAAGGTTTGCCAGGATTGATTGTAAAACTCAACGATGTGCGTAACCATTATGTATTTGTAATGCAAAGCTTTCAAGAAGATAAAATAAAAAGAACGTACAAGCCTGTTTATATGAATTCAGCACCTGTGCCAATAGATCAAGCAAAGGTATTTTCGCTACGCACTGAGTTTAGAAAAGATAGATTCGAGTACATAAGACGTAGAACTGGCCGTAATTTTAAAAATGCTACCGTCACGACACCAGATGGGGTAACCAAACCCGCCAGCGAGGCCAGAGTCGACCGCAGTTGGGATAACAACCCGCTCGAATTAAAACCTTAAGTATGAAGCATTGGTGGGTTTTGGGGCTATTGGTATTGAACAGTGCTTTTGGGCAGGTTGTTATAACTGGCAAAATTACCCAAGCCAATCAAATACCTCTTGCCAGTACAAATATTACGCTTCATGCGCCGCGCTCGTCGGCTATTTTGGCATTTGCAATTGCAGATAAATCGGGCTTTTATTCGATTCCAGTCAAGACGATGGCCGATACGCTAGTATTGAGAGTGTATCGGCTGGGCTATGCCACGCAACAACGCACCGTGTTTAATAAAACCCAAGAAGTAAATTTTGAACTGTCGGAGCAGGAAATCAAACTCAAAGAAGTTGTAGTAAAAGAGAAGCCCATTACGCGTAGTGGCGATACGCTCTCGTACTCGGTCAATGCCTTCAAGACCCAGTCAGACCGCGCCATTGGTGATGTCATTAGGCGGCTACCGGGCGTAGAAGTACAGCCCGACGGTAAGATTTTGTACCAAGGCAAAGCCATCAACAAATACTACATTGAAGGGCTTGACTTGCTCGACGGGCGTTACAATTTGGCCAATGAAAACCTACCTGCTGATGCCGTGTCGCGCGTAGAGATTTTGGAAAACCACCAGCCTGTGCGTATGCTTGATAGTTTGGTGTTTTCGGAAAACGCTGCGCTCAACATCCGCCTCAAAAACAAAATAACCACTACCGGTACCGCCCGTGTGGGGCTTGGCGTAAGCCCGTTTTTGTGGGAGGCCAACGTTACTCCGATGCTTTTTACACGCGGCCAGCAGTTGATAGCCTCTTACCAAACAAACAATATTGGGCAGAACATAGGCCGTCAGATCAAAACGCTGACGAGAGAAGATGTGCTCAATCCATTTGAAAAAGAGCCTGCCAAGATAGTATGGGCGCGTGTAATGCCACTGGCAGCACCGACTTTTTCTGACACGCGCTGGCTTGACAACAAAGCGCATTTGGGAACGATTAATTTCTTAAAAAAACTCCCGAAAGGCTACGAGTTTCGCGTCAACCTATCTTACCTAAACGACCACCAGTTACAAACAGGCCGAACTCAGACTATAAATTATACACCTACGGATACCATTAATATCTTAGAAGAAAAACGTAATAGTTTTGTTTTCAGGACATTAGAAGGGAGTTTTGCACTTCAAAAAAACGACCGAGGTCAATATTTCAAAAATCAGTTTTCGTTTAAGCGGCAATGGGACAGCGAAACGGGGCTACTTTTGCTCAATGGTAATCCTCTGACGCAGCGCGTGAGTAGCCCATTTTATGCCCTTTCCAATCATTTGAAGGATATTTTCAAAATCAAAAAGCAGGTACTTACGTTGCAGTCTTTTATGAGTTTGCAAAACGCACCGCAGTCGCTATCCGTTACACCTGGGCCGTTTTTAGGGCTGATTAATAACAACTTACCCTACAATAGATTAAGTCAAGAGGTAACTTTACGTAGTTTTTTTACGCACAACATGGTTAGCCTCACGAAGGGGTTTGGTAGGGGCTTTTCGGTGTCGCCACAAGTTGGTTTTCAGGTAGAAAACCAGCGCTTGCAAAGCCAAATAGCGCGGGGTGATGGGGAAGAGGTATTAGAACTTGTCGGTGGCACTTTTGAAAATCAGTTGGACTGGAAAAAAATACACGCTTATGCTAAATTACAAACCCAGTATCGTAGAAGCAAGTGGCGCATAACGCTCAATTTGCCACTGAATTTTTACGATTTTTCGATACGAGATACGCCCCTACAACAGCAACAACGGCGGCAACAATTTACGTTTGAGCCTCGTTTCAATGCCAGCTACGACGCCACGCCTTTTTGGACCCTCTCGACGACGATAGACCGACAAAATACTTTTGGCGAAATAGACGATGTTTTTTACGGGTATTTGCTCCGTACGTATCGAAACATCGAACGCCGCAACGCGCCATTGTCTGCCAATGTTTCGCACGTAGGTAGGCTGAACGCCAGTTATCGCAATCCTGTTGCCTCGATTTTTGGACATGCCTCTTACTCCAAGCGATTGATAAACAATAATTTACTTTACAGCACCCAACTCAATGTCAACGGTGCCATCGAAAGCTACGCGTTGGCATCGTCCAACCGAGCTACCAATGATGTGCTCATGGCGCAGGTGAGCAAATATTTTACCAAATTAAGCACCCAACTTACCCTCGAAGGCCAATTCATGCAAACAGAGCGGCCGCAGATTATAAATGGCGTGGCCGCTACCGTCAGAAACCAAAATACGACCTATGGTTTTCGACTAGATGGCAAAGTAGCCAAATGGGCGGATTGGGAGTATCGTTACAAAAAAATGGGCTTTTTGAATCAAGTAAATAAACGTACATATCCTCTCACTTCCCAACAGCAGCACCAGTTTAACCTTAGTCTATATCCTGCTAGAAATCTGCACGTTGGCTTCAAAAATGAGTATTTTGTCAATAGGTTGGTGTCGAAAAGCAATCATACAATTTTCAGCGATTTGATAATACGCTTCACTTGGCAAAAGCAAAAAATTGATTTTGAAACGGCTTGGAATAATATCTGGAATACCTCCCAACTTTTGTTGGTTTCAACTAGCGCCTTCTCGTATCTTGAATCAAGCTATCAGCTACGCCCTATGCAGGTGCTTCAGCGAGTGCGTTTTTCGTTCTAAAAAATTACGCTGTTCAATGGTGGAAGCATGGCGTACGGGGGCGATAAGGGATTGATTATCTGTTACTTATTTTTGATTTGTATTTTAACGAAATAAGATAACAATACAACAAAAATCCCCGTCAGGAGCCTGACGGGGATTTTTGTATTTGAAGAGAGTACGAACTAGAAGAACAAGCCAATGGTACTCACAACATTGATGCTGCTGACGTTCAACTGTGCCGAAAAGTAATTGTTTGGGTCGTTGAGTTGATAGGGGGCAAAAGCATCCTTTGTGATTAGATACGTACCCGCCAAATCAATGTAAAAACGCTCGTTGCGATACCCTAACCCGCCCGAAAATGAAAGCTTGGCGCGGTTGAGTTTTCCCTCTACGTTGTAGTTTTGGCTGTAAATATTTGGCATATAACCTACCCCCGCCCGTACCCTGAAGGTATTGAGACGGGCCTCGCCACCAGCCCGCAGATTAACGACGTTGTTGAAGGTAGATTGGATTAAACGGCGATTGTTGCTACGAAACTGGTTGTCGTCGGGGGTACTGATACCCATTCCTTTATAGCCAACGTATTCGGCACTGGCGGTGAGGAAGCCTTTTTTGCCAAAGAAAAAAGTTGCGCCACCCGTGGCCCGTAGAGGAGTACGCATACTGTACTCAAAATCATAAGGCTCAATCGTTACCCGATTGGTGGGCAGTTGGTCAAAAGCCTGTTGCCCTTGTCCATTCGTAACGGGGTTACCATTAGAGTCATAAATTGGAACTCGGTTGTTTAAGACATCTACCCCTACTTCTTCTTCGTACGTCATTTGCATATTACTCCACGTGGGGCTGTGCAGTGAGGCCCCTAACTGTAAAAATTCGGTGGCTTTGTAAATAACCCCCGCTGATAGAAATACACCCGTTCCGTTGATATTTATATCCTCACGATAATCTAATCCACGAAATGCCCCGCCGTTGATGAAGCGTTCGGCATAGTTTTGTTGGCGAATATAGGTATGGCGCGAAAACCCTCCCGATACCCCAATGTAAAGCTTGTCGGCGTAATTTCCCGCATACGCAAAAGTCCATTGCGATGAGCCACCAGAAAGCTCGATACTACCAGTTTGCTCAAAAGATGAACGTGATAAAGGAATGGGGCGGCGATAGGGGCCGTTGGCCGAAAGGGCATCTATTTGATAAAGATTATAAAAAGCCGATTCAATTGAGTAAGGGCGGCCATTGTTGTAGTCATTTTCGAGGGTTGTAACTGGAACTCCGTTGGCTAGTTCTGCGATGTCGTCAATCATTGAACTGCGGTTGTTGGTTCCCCCGTAAGAAAACTGGGTGCCCGCGTTCACCTGCCGAGAATAACTGATCCCGAAGGATGTACGACGCCATTCGCGGTTATAACTTTGGGGGTTTCCAGCCAGAATCAACGAAAATTGCGATAGGTTCGGATTGACCTTTTGGTCGGTCGTGGTGTTGCCAATATAGTCGGCCTTGTTGTTGATGGAGTAAAAAGTCGGGCTAAGGCTTATCTCTGAGCGATTGAAAAAAGCAATGCCTGCGGGGTTTCCAAAAATGTTGCTGGCATCACCCCCAAGTGCCGCATGATTGCCACCAACACCCTGAAAACGAGCGGTTCCGTTTTGGGTAATCTGGGATAATTGAGAAGCCGCATTGGAATAAAGACGGCTTTGGGAAAAAACGTGAGTTGTGGTCATTCCGACGACAATTCCCACTAAAATGTGACGTGTTCTCATGGCAGAGTTAAAACGATTTCCCTGTTAAAATAATATGTGGAGCCTTATTTATTGTTAAAAGTACATTTATAAGCAAGAAAAAACCTCGCCATTCAAAAATAGCGAGGTTTTTTATGAAAGCGAATTTTGTCATTTATTTTTTAAACGGTAAGTCTTTCTTGGAAAAGTCTTTGTTTACTTTTCCGTTATTCTAACCATTTAGCGTGGTCCGCGTGAGGAGCCGCTGCTGCTTGAGCTCGAACCACTACTGCTTGAACTTGGGCTGCTGTAGCTGGGACTTGGGCTGCTATAGCTGCTTCTGCCACTGCTGTTGCTGCTATTGTTGTTCCAACTGCTAGAGTTGGAAGAATTGTTGTTGCTGTAAGAGCTGCTACGCTGGTTGCTGTACGTGCTACTTTCACCATAAGAGCGGGTTGCTCCACCGCGAGTACCCGAAGAGTATCCCGAACTTTGGGTGGAAGGAGCGCTGTAAGTGCTGCCAGTACGGCTGCCCGAATTTGATGAATAGCCATTGTACGAACGGTCGGCACCACCACGAGGACGTGAGTAGTAGGTGTCACTGCTTGTGGCGGTTGAGCTACTGTTTGCCCGTGAAGATGGGTCATAACTTTGACGGCGGCCATCGTTGGTATAACGAGGACTGTTGTCATTGTTACGGTTATACGAATTGGCTGAACGATCTACGCGGTTGTAATAATCAGAGCCTGGACGGCGGCGTGCGTCAACAATCTGAATGTTGTTGTTGGGGCCGTTATACCAAAGGTTATTATTCCCATAGAAGTTATTGCCATAGAAACCGCTTCCATAAAAACTGTATGGAGAGTAGAACGAATTAAAGCCCCACGGATTCCCCCAGCCAAAGCTTGAATAACCACCCCAAGCAGAATAAGGCGAATAATAAGAATACGGTGAAAAAAATGGGTCACCGTAGCCATAAGCGAAGGCAGAATTCCAGCCGAAAGGACTGCCAAAACGATAAGGATTTCCAAAAGCAGAACCATAACCATACCCAAGGCCTAACATCATGGCCGAACTGCCAAAGCTGTTCCATCCAAACGAGTTGTAACGATAAGGGTTGTTCCAGTAGCTTCCCCAATTATTGTTCATGGCTGTTTGATAGCCATCAGAAAAACCTGAATTATAGCCAGCATTGGGGCCGACATTACGCTGAATACCCCGCGAACTTAAATAGGATTCGTCGTAGTAGTCATAGTCTTCAGAGGTGGTATTGGGCTGTAGTTGGCCCGTACGGTAGTCAGGGTTGTAGTTACGAAGGCTTCTCTTTTCCTCATCCTGATTTCCCGACTTTGCTGCTACTGCTACACTGGATGAGTTACCATATAGGTCGTCGTATTCGGCGTCGTTTGCGGTGGTGTACTGGTTAGAGTTACACCCCCATAAACCAACCAAGCCTACTGCTGACCAAAGGGTGAGTGAACGAAAGGTTTTCATGGTTATTTAAAAGTTTTTGTTCCTACGATTTAAAAAGAAAATCAGGGTCGTTATTTACTATAAACGCCAATTTGGCTGATATTGATTCAGTTTCGTCACAAATTTAAGATAAAAAAGTATCTTTGCAAGAGTTTTTTCGAAAAAACAAGGAGGAGATTTGCGATAAAAGCTCCTGATAATCAAATAATTATAAATGTCGATGCTACACTAAATCCTGCAAAGTGCTGATTGCGAACGACTAGTATAGTTTAAGTGTAGATTTTACGCCTTTTTTATGTTAATGATTATTTTTAATGGGATTTAAGGGGTTATTAATTAAGGTGTTAGAGAAAGTACCTACTCTAAACGTAGACGCAATTGAAGAAAGAATAGTTTAAAAATTTAAAACAAAAATTTACCTAAATAAAAGCAATGGCAAACGCGATACCTAGCCGTAGTGAAAATTACTCTGAGTGGTACAATGAATTAGTGAAAAGGGCTGATTTGGCCGAAAATTCAGCCGTGAGAGGATGTATGGTCATCAAACCATACGGCTTTTCAATTTGGGAGAAAATGCAGCGGGCATTGGATGATATGTTTAAGGAAACAGGTCACATGAACGCTTATTTCCCTTTATTTATTCCCAAATCATTTTTGAGCAAAGAAGCGAGCCACGTGGAAGGCTTTGCCAAGGAGTGTGCGGTAGTTACGCACTATCGACTCAAAAACGCGCCCGATGGAAGCGGCGTAATCGTAGATCCCGATGCCAAACTGGAAGAGGAATTGATTGTTCGTCCCACTTCTGAAACCGTTATTTGGAGCACCTATAAAAACTGGATTCAATCGTACCGCGATTTGCCTTTGTTGATAAACCAATGGGCCAACGTTGTGCGTTGGGAAATGCGGACCCGTTTGTTTCTACGCACCACTGAATTTTTGTGGCAGGAAGGCCACACAGCCCACTCCACTTCTGACGAAGCCATGGCCGAAACGCGGCAGATGCTCGAAGTGTATGCACGTTTTGCGGAAGAATGGGCCGCTATTCCCGTTATTAAAGGCTTTAAAACGGCCAATGAGCGTTTTGCGGGGGCTGAAGAAACCCTTTGTATTGAGGCCATGATGCAGGATGGCAAAGCATTGCAGGCGGGAACTTCACACTATCTAGGTCAGAACTTTGCCAAAGCATTTGACGTTAAATTTCAGAGCAAGGCAGGTACACTTGAGTACGTTTGGGGAACTTCTTGGGGCGTAAGTACGCGCCTCATGGGCGCACTCGTGATGGCACATTCTGATGATTCTGGGTTGGTGTTGCCGCCTAAATTGGCCCCAATTCAGGTGGTGATTGTGCCTATTTATCGTAGTGAAGAACAGCTTGCTCAGATTACCGAAAAAGTAAAAGAAATCTCAGCAGGCCTTCGTAAAAAAGGTATCAGTGTAAAATTTGATGACTCTGACGCCAATAAACCTGGCTGGAAGTTTGCCGAGTACGAGTTAAGAGGCGTGCCTGTGCGATTGGCAATGGGCGCGCGTGATCTTGAAAATGGTACAGTAGAGGTGGCCCGACGCGATACGAAAGAAAAAATGACGGTTCAACTGGAAGGAATTGTGGACAGAATCGAGACCTTGTTGGAAGAAATTCAACAAAATATTTACGATAAAGCACTGGCATTTAGAACCGCCAATACGCACCACGTAGATGATTATGCCGAGTTTAAACAAGTCTTGGACGAAAAAGGAGGATTCATTTTGGCGCACTGGGATGGCACGCCCGAAACCGAAGAGCGCATAAAAGAAGAAACAAAAGCAACGATTCGTTGTATACCATACAATGCTCCCGAAGAAGAAGGCAAGTGTATTCTGACGGGGCGTCCATCAAGTCGGCGGGTGTTATTTGCGCGGGCTTATTAGTAAAACTTTTTTAGGTTGGGTTGAAGTTGATTTTAGGATTTGATTTCAGCGAGTGCAACTTAAATTAGATCAGTCAATAAAATCAATTCATTCAAAACAACAACAAAATGAGTGTAGCAAAATCAGGAGATACCGTAAAGGTACATTACAAAGGGACCTTGACCGACGGTACTGTTTTTGATTCGTCGGAAGGACGTGAGCCATTGGAGTTTGAACTCGGCTCAGGAATGGTGATTCCAGGTTTCGACAACGGAATTCAAGGAATGGCCATTGGAGATAAAAAAACGATTGATATTCCTGTAGAAGAGGCCTATGGTCCGTCGCAGGCGGAGTTGGTTTTTCCATTTAACCGATCTGAACTGCCCGACGATATTCCGTTTGAGGTAGGAATGCAATTGAATATGCACCAAGATGGAAACCCGCAACCTGTACCAGTAACGGTCGTTGAAGTAACAGATGCGCAGATTCTGGTAGATGCCAACCACCCACTGGCGGGTCAGGCATTGATTTTTGAAGTAGAATTAGTAGGCGTAAAATAACTTACGCTTCTCTGAGCGTAAGCCTTTATTGAAATAGACGTTGGGGTGATTGAATCATCTTGACGTCTATTTTTCATTTACAGGAGGCCGTCCGTACTTTTCGTTGACTTTTTGGTAGAGATTGGCGGGGACTTTCGTTTCTATAATTGGCACTTTGGGTTGTGGCCGTACCCAATCCAGATAGCCTTTTGCCCAGGCATAGGCAAGTCCAAGAACGAGAATTCCAACAAAAATCAGCATTTCGATTAGTGAGAACCATCCCCACAACCCATCGGTTTGTTGGATAAGCGTAGCTTGACCAAACACAACGGCCCAAGGAAAGAGAAAAACCAGCTCTACTTCAAACAAAAGGAAAACCAGCGCCACCACGTAGAAACGCACGTTGAATTGAACGTTGGCGTTGCCAATGGGGTCTTCCCCCGACTCATAAGTGGTGAGTTTTTCTACGTTAGGTTTATGAGGCCTCAGCAACTTGGCCAACATCAGCATGGAGACGATGAGGACGATAGCCGTGAGGATGAATAAGAAAATAGTGCCGAATTCGGAAACCATATTTGTCTTGAAAATGCGCTGAACTAAAACGATTAGCGTGCGCAAAAATAGCTAATCATTTTATTAACCCTTCTAAAAAAAACCGCTTCATCAGCGGCTTTTTTTAGAAATAAGTCAAGAAATGAGTTTATTTTACGAACAACATTTCACGGTATTTGACCAAAGGCCAATCTTCATCGTCAATCAGGAGCTCAAGTTTGTCCACTTCATAGCGGATTTTTTCAAAGTAATCTTTCACTTCTGAACCGTATAACTCGGCCCGGGTGGGAATATCATCCGTATTATTGGCTTTTTTACGGGCTTCAGTCATCGCTTCTACCGCCTGTTTAATAATATATACCCGCTGCGAGATTTCTTTGATGAGTTCTTTGAGGGGTTGTGCTTCTTCCACCAATTCAAGTTCCATCAACGATTTGGCCGTTTGAGCCAACTGATGCTGGTATTTGACGGCCGTCGAAACTACGTGATTCAACGCCAAATCGCCAATAACCCGCGATTCAATCTGTACTTTCTTGATGTAATTTTCGAGTTCGATTTCGTAACGGGCATGAACCTCACGCTCATTCAAAACGCCCATTTTTTCGAGTACCTGAACGGCCGAAGGTTCAATGTATTTGCCCAGTGCCAGCGGTGTAGAGGCAATGTTGGTGAGGCCGCGATTGGCTGCTTCCTGCACCCAGTCGTCCGAATAGCCATTGCCCTGAAACAAAATACGCTTGGACTCGCGGTAGTAGTCTTTTAGAATATCAACGATGGCCAATTCTTTCTTTTCGCCCAATTCAAGCCTTGCTTCGAGTTCTTTTCTGAATTCCTGAAGCTGATTGGCCACAATGGTATTGAGGATAATCATTGGCGAGGCGCTGTTGGCACTTCCGCCCACGGCGCGGTACTCAAATTTATTGCCTGTAAATGCAAACGGTGACGTACGATTCCGGTCGGTGTTGTCGCGCATCAAAGGCGGAGTACGCGTAATCCCTAGTTTATAAAAGACGTTGTCTCCTTTTTCGAGCTGGACTTCACCGCGATTTTCGAGGGTTTCCAACAGTCGAATGAGTTCATCCCCAAGAAAAATAGAAACAATGGCTGGTGGCGCTTCATTGGCGCCCAAACGGTACTCATTGCCCGCTGAAGCAATAGACGCCCGTAGTAAATCTGCGTGGTCATGTACGGCTTTGACGACGTTCATCAAAAAAGTCAAGAACCGCAATGTTTCTTTGGGTTTGGTACTTGGGGCCAAAAGGTTGACGCCCGTATCGGTCATCATGGACCAGTTGTTGTGCTTGCCGCTTCCGTTGATGCCCGCAAAAGGTTTTTCGTGAAAAAGAACCTTGTAATTGTGACGTTCGGCGACTTTATTCATCAAATCCATCAACAACGCGTTGTGGTCAATGGCGAGATTGAGTTCTTCGAAAGTAGGAGCGCATTCAAATTGACCAGGCGCCACTTCGTTGTGACGCGTCCGAACGGGAATACCCAGTTTCCAAGCTTCATATTCAAAATCAACCATAAAGGCATTGACGCGCGGAGGAATCGACCCGAAATAATGGTCTTCCAACTGTTGCCCTTTGGCGGGAGAGTGCCCAAATACTGTCCGACCCGCCATCACTAAGTCAGGCCGAGCGTAAAAAAGGGCTTTATCGACCAGAAAATACTCCTGTTCAGCCCCCAACGTAGCCGTTACTTTTTCCACATTGCGGTCAAAATAATACATTACAGCAGTGGCGGCTTTGTCGAGTACGTGTAGGGCGCGCAAAATCGGGGTTTTGTAGTCGAGCGCTTCGCCAGTGTAAGAAATAAAAACGGAAGGGATACAAAGCGTTTTGCCGCCTGCCCCGTTGTCCATCAAAAATGCGGGCGAGCTGGGGTCCCAGCCTGTATAACCCCGTGCCTCAAACGTAGCACGCAGGCCGCCGCTTGGAAAAGAGGATGCGTCAGGTTCTTGCTGTACAAGCGCGCTTCCTTTAAACTTCTCGATGGCTTTACCCGATGGAGTAACGTCAAAAAAGGCGTCGTGTTTTTCTGCCGTACCACCCGTAAGGGGCTGAAACCAATGCGTATAATGCGTGGCCCCTTTGGAAGTGGCCCAGGCTTTCATGGCGGCGGCTACCTCGTCGGCAATCTCGCGGTCAATTCGGGAGCCCGATTTAATGGCGTTGGATACTTTAAGATAGGCTTCTGGTGTCAACAACGTTTTCATTACGTCGTCATTGAATGTATAAGAACCGTAGTAATCGGCTACTTTTTCGCTGGGAGCGGGTACGCTGATTGTAGAACGGTTGTAGGCCGTTTCGATGGCCTTAAATCGCATATTTGCCATGCTATATGATTAGATTTTGGAATAATTTAACTGTTTCGGGAATACACATCAAACATATATTTTTTTTGTTTGACTGACAAAAGTAATGAAAGCAATTTGAAGAAATGAACTAGCTTCTTTTTGTTTATGGCCTAAATTAGGCCTATTTATTGAAAATACTAAAAACTTCAATCGCTCATTTTCTCAATCAGCCTGATTATCACTAATTTTGCAGGATGAAAAAAGTAGCATTTTATACATTAGGCTGTAAACTTAATTATTCAGAAACATCAGGTATTTCACGGATGTTTGAGCAACGGGGGTATAAGAAAGTGGCGTTTAATGACCAACCCGATATATTTATCGTAAATACGTGTTCAGTTACCGAAAATGCCGATAAGAAATGCCGCAAGATTGTACGCGAAGCCCAAGCGATTAATCCAAACGGTTATGTGGCTATCATCGGTTGCTACGCTCAACTCAAACCCCAGGAAATTTCGGAAATTCCCGGCGTAGATGCTGTTTTGGGGGCCGCTGAAAAATTTCGACTCATTGATTTATTGGATGGATTTGTCAAAGAACCTTCGCAGCAGCAGGGCAAAGTTTTTGCTTCGCCGATTGAAGACGCGGTAGATTATCACGTGGCATACTCACTCAATGACCGCACCCGAACGTTTCTCAAAGTGCAAGATGGCTGCGATTATCCTTGCGCTTATTGTACTATTCCGTTGGCAAGGGGGAAAAGTCGGTCTGATACCATTGAAAATGTGGTTAAATCGGCCCGCGAAATTGCGGCGCGGGGTGTCAAAGAAATCGTACTGACGGGCGTAAATATTGGTGACTTTGGCCTACAAAACGGTCAACGTGTGGAGACGTTTTTGGGGTTGGTGAAAGCCTTGGATGAGGTTGAAGGCATTGAGCGATTTCGGATTTCGTCGATTGAACCCAATTTGTTGACGGATGAAATTATTGCTTTTGTGGCGCAATCAAAACGCTTTGTGCCGCATTTTCATATTCCGTTGCAGTCGGGCTCAAATAAAATATTGGGGTTGATGCGCCGACGTTATCGCCGCGAATTATACGTTGATAGAGTAACCAAAATCAAGGAGTTAATGCCGCATTGTTGTATCGGCGTGGATGTTATTGTAGGGCACCCGGGCGAAACCAACGATGATTTTCTGGAAACCTACCAATTTTTGAACGAGTTAGATATTTCGTATTTGCACGTATTTACGTATTCAGAACGCCCGAATACCTTAGCGGTCGACATCAAGCCCGTCGTGCCCCAGTCACAGCGGGCGGAGCGTTCAAAGATGTTGCACATCCTTTCTGATAAAAAACGCCGGGCATTTTATGAAAGTCAATTAGGCTTGGAGCGGACGGTTTTGTTTGAAGAAGATGTAGTCAATGGGTATATGCAAGGCTTTACCGAAAATTACGTGCGGGTGAGCGTACAATATGACCCTTTGCTGATCAATGAAATGAAAACCCTACGCCTGACAAATATCAATGCCGAAGGCATCGTAGAGGCCGAAGAATCGGAAAGTATACCCATGTTCGTTCACAATTAAAGAAGGGGATTGCCCCTTCTTTAATAATTTTTAGTAACTGTTTATCGAAAGCAGTACCAACGTGCAGGCTTCTTCCGCAACGATTCCGTTTTGGGTTAATAATTGTTCAAATTCGGGGTTTTCTGTACTGGGATTGAAAATCACTCGTTTTGGATGAAGTGCAATAATATAATCATACCATTCGGCTTGGTGCTGCGGCCCAATGTAGAGCGTTACGGTATCAATGTCTTTGAGGTCGGGTTTGCCGGTTAAAATCTCATTGCCAGCTATCTGTCCTGCTTTCAATCCAAGCAACACAACCGGATGCCCATGATTCACCAATCGATTGGCGGCTAGAAATGAATAACGAGCTGGATTGGTGGATGCGCCAATAATGAGTGTTTTTTTCATTTTTATAATAATTACTCCTTTTTTCTAAACAAAAGTTTTTGAAACTTGTTCTACTCACATCCTGTAAAATGTACTTTTTTATTTTTGTAAACTAAATCTTCAATCAATAAAATAGGGGCCATGAGCGACAAGAAAGTGCTTAGTTATTGGAACGAAAAGTGGGTGCCTGTCGAGTTTGAGGGAGTAGAAAACCCGCCTCGGTATGATGTCTCTAACTATGGACGCCTGAGAAGTTTTCAAAACGAGGAGAAAAAAGCGGTTATTATTAAAGGTTCGGTGATTCAGGGGTATCGTTCGCTCAATATTCGTATCACAGGTGGAAAAACCATCAATAGATATGTTCATAAATTGGTGGCTGAATTGTTTCTAAAACGCGAAAGTGAATTGCATAAATACGTCATTCACCTTGATTTTGATAAACAAAACAACCGTGCCGACAATCTGAAGTGGGTAACCAAGACAGAAATGGTGGAGCATAACCGTGAGAATCCGGCCGTTATAAATCGTAAGCTTCCTGCCCGTACTCGCAACTACAAGCTGACCGAAATCAAAGTCAGAATGATTAAGAAAATGCTCAAAAGTGACAAGAGCAGATTGAAGATGATTGCCAAACAGTTTGGGATAACGCACACGCAACTCAACCGTATCCGTTCTGGCGAAAACTGGAAACACGTAAAAGTGGATGATGAATAGTTGGCTTTTACCCCCCGATTGTTGACATAGATTCGGATACTAAACCTACCGTGCGTCGGGCTTCTGCTTCAAATCCATCTTTGGCCCGGTGCTGAAGTGCTTCAAATATACGTTGTGTTACACTAGCATCATCCAATCCTTGTCGAAGCAAATCTTTGATATTGAACACTCCGTCGTCATATAGACAGGTCTTAAATTGACCTTGTGGCGTGATTCTCAGTCTATTACACGTACCGCAAAAAGTCCGACTAAACGCCGCGATGATTCCAATGGTGCCTTTGTGGCCCGGAATCTGATAATTATACGAAGTCGAGGCGGGTGGGTCAGGCAATTTATAAATCCCTGGGTACGTTTTTTTTAGTTCTTCCAAAATCTTGCGGTAGTTCCAAAACTCTTGGTATTCGTGGGCGCCGTCGCCGTTGAAAGGCATTTCTTCAATAAAACGAACGCTGACATTGTGTGTACGCGTCAGGTCGGCCATGGGGATAATGTCTTCCGTATTTTTTCCCGACATGACGACCGAATTCAATTTTGTAGGGATGTTGTATTCCTGCAGTGCTTCAAATGTCTGCCATACGTTTTGAAATTCATCGCGACGGGTAATGTCAAAAAAGCGTTGACGGTCAAGGGTATCTAAGCTGAGATTGACCGATTTAATGCCCAATCGCTGAAATTCAGGTATCAGCGGAGCCGTCAATACGCCGTTGGTTGTGATGTTTATTTGACGAAGACCTTCGATTTTATTCAATTCTTCCAAAAAATCCATGATTCCGCGCCGTACAAACGGCTCGCCTCCCGTAAGACGCACCTTGTCGACGCCCATATTGACCAATATCCTAATGGTACGCTCCATTTCTTCCCACGTCAACAAGTGTGGTTTGGGTACGTATTTGATGCCTTCTTCGGGCATGCAATAAAAGCAGCGAAGATTGCAACGGTCCGTGACGGCAAGCCGCAGGTAGCTGATAGGACGTCCGTGGTTGTCTATTACGCGGTTCAAGGGATTGTATGATTAGTTACAGTTGACCAAAAAAGGAGCAGTTTGTATAAAACCGTTCTTTTTCAAAGTAAATAACGAAAATGTTATCAAACAAGTTTAGAAGAAGGAAAGAGATGTGCACTTCACTCAAAAATAACGGTGAGTGAGGAGGAATTGGGGTGTAAAAGTGGATAAAACGGTTAGGGCAAGAAGATTATAATTGGAAAATACTTGTAAAAAATTGAGGTATGCTTTGTACTATTTATAACGAACTCCCATTTATTCCGTACTTTTGCGGCACTTTTTAAAGAAATTAAGAAATAGACTTTTGTATGCTTAGAACGCACACTTGCGGAGAACTCCGTATTTCAGATGTCAGTAAAGAAGTAATCCTCAGCGGTTGGGTACAACGTACACGTGATAAAGGCGGTATGATTTGGATTGACCTGCGCGACCGCTACGGTATCACCCAGCTAATGCTTGAAGAAGGTAAAACCGCCCCAGAAATCATTGCTCAGGCCCGAAATCTAGGCCGTGAGTTTGTGGTTCAAGCTACGGGGGTGGTTACTGAGCGCTTTGCCAAAAATGATAAAATGGCAACGGGTGATATTGAAATCAAATTGACGGGGCTGACGGTCCTGAACTCGGCCAAGCTACCGCCTTTTCAGATTGAAGATAAAACCGACGGGGGAGATGAACTCCGCCTGAAATACCGCTACCTAGACTTGCGTCGTGACATAGTGCGTAAAAACTTAGAATTGCGCCATAAAGTAGCTCAACAAACGCGTCTTTTTATGGACGCCCAGAATTTTATTGAGGTAGAAACGCCCGTTTTAATCAAATCAACGCCAGAAGGAGCGCGTGACTTTGTGGTACCTAGCCGCATGAATCCGGGTGAGTTTTATGCCTTGCCGCAATCGCCGCAGACGTTTAAACAATTGTTGATGGTATCGGGATTTGACCGTTATTATCAGATTGTAAAGTGTTTCCGCGACGAAGATTTACGCGCCGACCGTCAGCCTGAGTTTACGCAGATTGACTGTGAAATGTCGTTTGTAACGCAGGAAGACATTTTACAAATGTTTGAAGGCCTGATTCGTCATTTATTTAAAGCCGTAAAAGGACTGGATTTGCCTGAAGTACCGCGCATGACCTACGCTACGGCCATGAAAAAATACGGCTCCGACAAACCCGACATTCGTTTTGGGATGGAGTTTGTGGAGTTGAAAGGCGATAATGACTTCGTTTCAGGTAAAAACTTCGGTTTGTTTGACTCTGCCGAATTAGTGGTGGGGGTTTGTGCCAAAGGCTGTGCAGAATACACGCGCAAGCAAATGGACGAATTGACAGAATGGGTAAAACGCCCCCAAATTGGCGCAAAAGGGTTGATTTATGCTCGTTACAATGCCGACGGAACCATCAAATCGTCGGTTGATAAGTTTTACAGTGAAGAAGATTTGAAGCAGTGGGCGGAAGCATTCGGCGCGCAGCCGGGTGATTTAATGCTCATTATGGCGGGAGAAGCCAACAAAACCCGTAAGCAACTCAATGAACTCCGTTTGGAAATGGGTAGCCGTTTAGGCTTGCGCAATCCCGACGATTATAAAGTGCTGTGGGTGGTTGACTTTCCGTTGTTGGAGTATGGCGAAGAAGAAAACCGTTGGTTTGCCATGCACCATCCGTTTACCAGTCCTAAGCCCGAAGATATTCCTTTGTTAACGACAGATTTGGGCGCTGTTCGGGCCAATGCCTATGATATGGTCATCAACGGAACCGAAGTAGGAGGAGGCTCCGTACGGATTTTCCAGCGGCCGTTGCAGATGCAGATGTTTGAGATTTTGGGCTTTACCCCCGAAGAAGCTAAAGCTCAATTCGGATTTTTAATGGAAGCGTTTGAATTTGGAGCGCCGCCACACGCCGGAATCGCCTTTGGATTTGACCGTCTGTGTTCTATTTTTGGGGGAGTGGATTCCATTCGAGATTTCATTGCGTTCCCCAAAAACAATTCAGGCCGTGATGTCATGATTGATTCTCCGTCGACCATTGACCAAAAACAATTGGATGAATTGAAAATTGCGACGAAAGCATAATTTTTTGAGTTTTATAAGATTGTAGAAAAAACTCCACATTTTTGGTGTGGAGTTTTTTTATTGAAAGATTAAAAATGATACTCTGCGTCATAAATTGCACCTTTCGTCCCATTTTTGGGGAGAAGTACAATAATTTTGTTGAACTTCAAGTTTATAAAACGTTCGTTTTAACAGCCCAAATGCACCTACTATGAGCCTCTTTGATCGAATCAAAGCCTATTTTAGCCCCGATAACTTCAGAAAAGACCCCGAATTGGTGTCTTTTGCGGAGTTAGACCCGCCCCAAGTCGAAACCAAAAAGGTAACGGCCGATGTTTCTGTGCCTGCCTTACCAGCGACTGCTCCGCAGACGCGGGGCATGACCGAAGAGACTCCTGCACCTACCCATACTTGGGATTTAACACCGCCTCAACCCACACAAACTACAATTCCCATTGAGTTGCCATCGTGGTTGGAAGATGAAACTTTGCTACGGGATGAAGGCGTCATTTTTGGACTTTCAGAGTCAAAGCCCGAAGAGAAGGTTGCCATTATTCGCAGTTATTTCGTGCATCAAACCGCTGATTTAGAGTTAGATGTGGAGCGTTATGGTGAAAAAATTCAGGAATTAAATTTGTTTATTGGGCAAAAAGAAACCAGAATCAACGAATTGAAAGATAAAGCCGCCGAGCTGGAAGCCCGCCAAAATGAAGGAGAGCATCAGTTGCCGCGAACCATCGTAGGCTTGGTGTTTTCGATGGCGATGTGCGTGGGGAATTTCTTTTTGATTGATGATACTTTGCGCCCTTTATATCCCAATAGTCAGTGGATAGCCGTTGGGGTGTTTTTGGCAGGGATGTTTAACTTGTTCGGTCGGGTTTCACTTTTTCACGATACCGACAGCAATGTGTCGTGGCGCAGGTTGCTAGAGGAGGTTGGTATGCCTTTTGCAGCAGCTATGTTTGTGTTTGTACAGGCATTGCAAAATCAGACCGTTTGGCGGGCGGTGGCGTTGTTTGTCTTTGTGTTTTTTCTGTTCCTTTTTGCGGGCAAATTGCTGTTGAGCAATATCACCGTACTTCGCAATGATTTACGGATTTGGCTGACGGGTGCTAACATGAAAAAAGAAATAACGAGCAAAACCGAGACTTGGGATGAGGAAACCAACCGCTTGAACGCAGAAATTGATGAATTACGCATTCAAAAATGGCAGATTGTGCCGCAATTGAATCGGGTAGAGGCCGAACTTGCGCGGGTCAACGCCCGACGTGATGCCCTCATCAAACTGTTTGAAAGTGAATTTTACCTGGCCCGCCAACTGCGCGACCGTTTGACAGACCGACAAATGAGGGCGATTCAATCAACCGCTCAAAATCAGCCATAAGCACTTGGTAAAAAATAAGTAGCACGATTTTAAAAAAAGAAAGCCATGCAGGAACCAACAAAAGACCATACTGACGAACCCGATTTTCAACACGGCTACCACAGCGGTATTGAAGGCTCGGAAAATCGTAATCCATACGAAAGTTATTTATCAAGCCAGATACATTATAATTGGTTGGCCCAACGGATTGAGGACCGTCGAAATGAAATCCAACGGGTTGATAAAGAGATTGAAGAAACGGCCGTAAAGCGTAAAACTGCTTACGACCGTTTGCAAGAGTTTGTTCAACGGGTAATCAAAGCCACCAAGCGTGTAACAGAACTGACGGCGCAGCGGGATGCCGTTGATGCCGAAACCGAAGCCCTGCGGGCGCGGCGTAAACAAACTCAATCGGAGTATTCGCTCTTGGCAGGCTTCTTTTTCTTCTTTGCAGGGGCAGCGTTTGTGTTTGGTGACCTTATTATTTCGCACGAAATTGTTGCCTACGCCCTCAACATTCGCAACAACAACGAGGCATGGGCGTTTGCCATTGGTTTGGCCATGATTTCTATTTTGCTCAAACCCGCCTACGACCGCCTGATTGAGAAGCCGTATGTGGATGAGCATACCCAAAAAGCACGTACGCGTTATGCTTGGTTTAAAGTGGGCTTGGCGGGTTTTGCCATTATCACATTGGGGATTTTGGGATGGTTTCGATACGAGGCCTACCGTACCGATAAAATGAAAGAAGCCATCAATAAATCGGTCAAAAATCTTCAATTGGGCGCTACGCCGCTCGACCCCAACAGTACGATTACGCCACAAGAACAACAGGTTTTATTGCAAAAAATTGAACAACAGCTTTTGCGTTCTGATGAACTCAATCTGGGCCTTGTCAACAGCCCTTGGGCGTTGGCGTCGTTTGTGTTGAGTGGTATTTTGTTTGCTTTGGCGGGGGCGGTTTCGCTCGGAATGGCGCTGCCTGTGTTGCAGAATTTTTGGTACCGGTGGCTGCAAATCGACCCACGACTGTGGCGTTTGAGCCGTCGTCGTCGTAAACTGAACAAACAGTTGGAGGAAGCCGACAGAGAGTTGGCCGAGCAAACCACCCAAAAAGATATTTTGGAGCATGAGCTTCAACAGTTTCAGAGCTTGGATGATTTGCGCGCTGAGCGTACAAAAATGCGCAATGATTTGGATGAACTCATCGAATCAACGCGTTTGGCGCAGACCGATAGCCGCATCGCGTCTTTCAACGATGGCTACGCTAAAGGAGAAATAGCCCGCGAAATGATGAACGAGGAGGAGTTTACCCAATTTCGCAACTCAATGCTCAATACCCATAATTTGGCCGTAAAAGCCTCTTCTTCCGCCGACCGGAGCATGAATTACGGCAATGGAAACGGCACAAAACGCACCAACGGCCTGCGCCCGCACCAGATGATTCGGAAGATGATAACGGATGGCTTGGACGGGGAGAAGGAGTGATATTTAGCGAACAAGTAGAGTAAAAGGTTGCGGAAACGCGACCTTTTCTTGTTTACAGCCTGCCCCGCTTTCCCAACTCAATCGCCTCTAAATGAGGGATTTTTCCGTCATCAAGCGTGAATCGAAGCATGGTTCGAATCTTATGAAAGCCTTCATTGCCTGCCGCCCCGGGGTTGAGGTAGAGCATATTTTGAAGTTTAGGGTCGCGCAGTACGCGCAGGATGTGTGAGTGGCCGCAGATGAAAATATCGGGAGTAGTGTTTTTTAATTCGGGTCTGACTTGCGGGTTATAATTGGGCGGAGCGCCGCCGATGTGGGTCATCCAGATGCGGAAGCCTTCGAGTTCAAAGCGTTGATGCTCGGGGGCCTTCCACTGAATCTCCTTGGCGTCGATGTTGCCATATACCGCGCGTAATGGCTTAAATTGTTCCAGTTTTTCCAAAATCTCAACCGTGCCTACGTCGCCAGCGTGCCAAATTTCGTCGCAGTCTTTGAAGTAGTCAAAAATGGTTTCATCTAGGTAAGAATGAGTGTCAGATAAGAGGCCGATACGGGTCATGTTTTAGGAAAGATTTCCGAGGGTTGTGTTGATATATATTACTTTATAAGGGTATAAAAAGCCATCCCGCTCATCATCAATACCACGAGCCAACCCGCCATTTGTAGCCAAATAGGGTGTTGATAGGCGCCAACCAATCGTTTATTGCGCGCGGCAATAAGCATCACCGCCAAGGCAATGGGTAAGATAAAACCATTCAACGTACCCACAAACACCAAAATCTGTACGGGTTTGCCAATCCACAAAAACAAAATCGTTGAAATGGAGATAAAACCAATCGTGAGATAGCGATGATTTTTTTCTAAGCTCGGATGGAAAGTTCGCAAGAACGACACCGAAGTATAGGCCGAGCCGATGACAGATGTAATGGCCGCACTCCACATCAAAACCCCAAACAGTCGGTAGCCTGTCTCACCAGCAGCCAATTGAAATACCGAAGCGGGAGGATTGTCTTTGTTTAACGTAAGTCCCGCCGCGACAACGCCCAACGTGGCCAAAAACAAAAAATACCGAATAAATGACGTGACTAAGATACCCGTCGTAGCGCTGCGATTGACCAAGGGAAGCGCATCCGCGCCTTTAACTCCTGCTTCCAAAAGCCGATGTCCGCCCGCAAAAGTAATGTAGCCTCCCACCGTGCCGCCTACGAGGGTAATGGTGGCAATGGGGTCAAATTGCTGTGGCAAAACCGTTCGGACGAGGGCTTCGCCAACGGGAGGGTTGGCCGAAATAACCACGTAGGCAATCAACAAAAGCATCAGGAGTCCCAGCCATTTGGCAAAATTGTCCATGGCTTTTCCCGCTTCGGGCAATAAGAAAAGCCCGATGGCAACCAATGCGCTAAGTGCGGCCCCGATTTTGACGTCTATGCCGCTCATGACTTCGATACCGAGCCCTGCCCCAGCCACGTTGCCAATGTTGAAAGCAAATCCGCCGATGACAATCAGGGCCGAAAGAACGTAGCCCAACCCAAAAAACAAATCATTGGCAATGTCTTGGGCGCGTTTTTCGGTGACGGCAATGATGCGCCAGATGTTCAGTTGAGCCCCCAAATCTAAAAGAATTGATAACAAAATGACAAAGCCAAAATTGGCCAGTAATTGCTGCGTAAAAACGGTTGTCTGCGTCAAAAAGCCTGGCCCAACGGCTGAAGTAGCCATCAAAAAAGCAGCACCGAGAAGGGTATTGGTGGTGGGTGGTTGGTGATTGGTGACTGGTGATTGGTGATTGGTGACTGGTGATTGGTGGTTAGTGACTGGTGACGATTTGTCGTGCGGTTTATTGTTTTTTAGGGAGGGCATTTTGTAAAGCGTTTAGCATTTTTCCAATGGTATCGATTTCGTTCTCGAATAACTGAAAACTTTCACTTGAAAGAAAGCCCAATCGCTTTGCAATTTCTAAATGTGTATCGACTTCGGCCAAAGAGCCTTTCGAAATACCTAAAAATTGGGAAAACTCGCCTGTTGTATTGCGCGCTTGTCCTTCTGCAATATTGGAAGGAATTGAAACTGAGGCGCGTCGAATTTGCGAGGTTAGGCCATATAACTCTTCTTTTGGGAAAATAGAGGTTATTTTATACACCTTTACGCAAAAATCTACGCTTTGTTGCCAAACACGAAGCTCACGATAGCTTTTTACTTTCATAACAATAGAATTTAAATTCATATTACTAGCCACCAACCACCAGTCGCCAATCACTAATTACTCAAAATCATCTCCTTCATCTCCGAACGAATCCTTTTTTTATCAATCTTCCCTACGGATGTTTTAGGGATTTCGGGAACAAATTTGATTTGGTCAGGCACGTACCAACGGTTAATTTCGCCGCTGTCCACTTTGGCTTGTAAAGTTGATTTGATGCTTTCGGGCGTTAGTTTTTCCTGATAATCGGGTTTGATGACCAGAATGGCGTGCGGGCGTTCGCCCCATTTAGGGTCAGGAAAGCCCACCACGGCCGATTCGGCAATGCCTTCTATCTGAGAAAGCAGATTCTCAATGTCTAACGATGAAACCCACTCGCCACCTGTCTTAATGACATCCTTGACGCGGTCGGCAATGGTGACGTAATAATCGGGGCCGATGGTGGCCACGTCGCCAGTGTGGAGCCATCCGCCCGCCCACAGTTTTTCGGAAGCCTCCTTTTCTTTGTAATATCCCTGCGTCATCCACGGGCCGCGTGCCACCAATTCGCCAACGGTTTCGCCGTCGTGGGGCAGAAAATTACCCTCTTCGTCCATGAGTTTCAATTCTACAAACGGAGCAATTTTTCCCGCTTTGGTTCTAAACTCAAGTTGCTCTTCGATAGGGAGTTTTTCCAGTTCTTCATTTAAGTGAACAACCGACATGATGGGCGCCGTTTCTGACATTCCATAGCCTTGGGTTACGTTGATACCAAGCTCTAAAGCAGCCTTGGCCAAGCCGCGCGTCAAGGCCGAGCCACCTATCAGCACGTTCCATTTACTTAGATCCACCTGCTTGGCTACGGGGCTGTTGACCAGCATGTTGAGGATGGTTGGTACGCAATGTGAGAAGGTTACTTTTTCTTTTAACAAGAGTTTTAGCAACATTTCTGGCTCATAGCGACCAGGGTATACCTGCTTGAAATTGAGCATAGTAGCCAACAGCGGGAAGCCCCAACCGTGGACGTGAAACAACGGCGTGATGGGCATATACACGTCGCGATTGTCCAATGGAAGGGCGCGGTAGCCTGGAAAATAGGCCAGCAAACAGAAGGTGTGCATCACCAATTGACGGTGCGAGAAGTATACGCCTTTGGGGTTGCCCGTGGTACCAGTCGTATAAAAAGTTGTGGCAATGGAGTCTTCCTCAAAATCAGAAAATTCAAATTGGTCGTTGGCGTCGTTGACCAACCGTTCGTATTCGCCTTCTAAGGCAAACGTTGTGGTAATGATTTCGGCCTCAGGGTTGGTGTACACCTTGTCGCTGATGATGATGTATTTTTCAACGGTGGTGAGTTGTCCTTTGATGGCTTCCAGAATCGGTACAAAATCTTCATGCACAATCACCACCTTGTCTTCGGCGTGGTTCATGGTGTACAGAATCTGCGCTGGCGAAAGACGTACATTGATGGTATGCAAGATAGCTCCTAGACAGGGAATGCAGAAAAAACACTCCAAATACCGATGGCTATCCCAGTCCATCACGGCTACGGTATCGCCTGCTTGCACACCTGCATTGGTGAGGACATTGGCAAGCTGGCGCACGCGTTTGTCGAAGGTGGTATAATTCATCCGGAACAAATCCCGGTATACGATTTCGCGTTGAGGATTGTAACGAACGGCTTGCGCAAAGAGGGTTTTGATTAACAAAGGAGGGTCGTAGGCCGATGGCGTACGGGGAATCAACTTGGTTTTAGCCATGATTTTTGCAAAGGTTTTTAGAAAAGTAAAGTTATGTTTTTTCTTCAAATACTCACAAAAAAGCCAATCTTACCATTGTATATAGGCGAGATTGAGAAATTGTTTTTCGTAGATTCTTGAAATAGAACGTTATTTTGATTTTATCCCCTTTCAGGTGGTTGTTCGGCAATTCTTTGGTAATGAATTTCCATTTAAATTAAAAATACAACCAGTGTCCTTTCCAGCCCTGTTTTCGGTTAAATTCTAAGGCAGGGGCGGGGACTTTGAGGGTGTTGAGCAGGAAGAAAAGCGTTTTGAGGCCCTTTCGGCGGGTGGGAATACGACGAAAGTCGATGTCTAGCGAGAGATAATACTGCCGATACGGGTCATAACCCAAGGATTGGCTTTTTTCTACTTCGGCTCCGACCATGTGGTGAATCCCGTATCCGAGCGATACGCTGAGCCATTTAGGAATTTTTGAGTGCGGGGCAAATGAGGCTACATTGACCGAAAACCAATAGGTTTGCCCATTGTAATCCTTGAGCCATTGTTCGCTAAAATTGCGCCCCAAAAGTTCTGGACGAACCTTGGCGAGGGGAGTGGGAGAGAAGGAAAATTTTGGGGTAATGCGCTCTTCGCCCCAGATGGCATACTGTCCCAAATACAAAGACGGGCCCATAACATTGGCCACCATATCGCTAGGCGAAAACCCGTAAGTGGGGTATTGAAAACCATCTAAAAGCTCAATGGGGGTCAGGAACAAAAAGCCCGAAAGCGCCCCGTACAAAGCCGCTTGGCGGTTGGTAATCCCCGTGTTTTTGTAAACCGCTGCTGTGTGACGACAAATCTGGTAGGCCGTAAAAAAGTGCCCTACTTTATCAAATTGTTTCCACTCATGAAAGTCGTCTTTGACGCTAAAATTCGTAAAGGGTGTTTTGTACCACGCTTTACTTAATCCATAAATAGACGCCGAATAAGCCACCGATTCACCCGCCAAAAGCCACCGCAACGCCCGGTAGTTGGGACGGAGGGTGTCAGTTTGGGCTTGGCAAGTGACGAATGACGAATGCTGAATGATGAATGCTAAATAAAAAAAAAGAGCTTTTGTAGTGCTGAAAGCACCTAAACAACTGTGCGAAGTTGGTGAATTGGCCCTTTCAGGGTGGCACAAATCACTTAATAACTTCCCTGATATTTCCGTGTTCCCCATTCCAACGTCGCCAAAAATAATAACAAGAAAAACAACCACTTATTTTGAATCAATTCCGACAAATCTTCGGTGCTGTCGAGGCGGTCAACGGCTTTATTTTTGAGTAAATAGTCTTTCAATTGCTCAATCTGGTTTGCTTTCACAAATTGGCCACCCGACTGTTGGGCCAGAGCGCGCAGCATTCCGTAATCAGCGGTGTTGGTTAATGATTCCAACGCCAAATCTCGCACGATAAACTGGCCCGTTACGCTTTCAATTTTGTTGTTTAGACTCGTAGTTGCCTTGAATTGATGCACTCCTTGCCGAAGGCCGCTCAGCTCAAAACGCGAATTTCCTTCCCCGTTGGTGTAGGTGTAAGGCTGCACTTTACCTTTTTCGTCCGTGATTTCAAGGCGGATGCTTTGACCGTAGATTTTTTCGTAAATATCGTTGTAGACTTCCGTCTCAAAAGTCACTTTATCGCCCACGTTGTATTCATTAGCCAGCGGATAAACCCTAAACTTACGTTTGTCTTCCTTGACCGAAATCAATTGAATCACTTTTTGCAGCAGCTCATCCACGGCTTCCTGCTTGTCGGTAAGGGCGTATTCTTCAAGGCGCCATTGCCAGATTCCTTCGCCCGCCAATACGGCCGATTTACGAGCGCCCCCAGTGTTCAGAATCAACAAAGGTTTGTTGGTGCGCAGATTGCCAACGTTCTGAAACAGAATCGTTTCACTGCCGGGCATCAGGCGGTATTCTCCAAAAGGGACCGTCAAAGGTGGCATTTTCTCTAAAATACTGAGTTTGTCGGCGTCTAAGTTCAGCAGTTTAAAATTGGGGTTAAAACGGCCCGATACTTTGTCAATCTGCCCTGGGTTGGAGACAACCGTAACGGCAGAATTGAGTTGACTCACTTTCGACGTGTTGGATTGCGAGCCTAAAATGAAGAAAACGGGCGTGTTGTCGCGTTGCAGATAACGTTGTACAATGTCGCCGCCAATATTAAATAAATCAGGCAATTGATGAAGGATAATCAAATCATATTTCTTTTCGGGAAAGGTTTCAGCCGCAGGATTCACCCCAAAAATTTTGACATCGACTTCGTAGTTTAAGTTTTTTTCAAGAATTGTACGGATAGCTTTGATGTCTGGGTGAGTGGCCAAAGCAAGCATCAATACTTTTTCTTTGCCGTCGATGATGTCAATATAAACATCGCGGTGATTGTTGCGGGTGGTAAATTCGCCCTTAAGTGGCTCTACATCAAGGGTATAGTGCTGTACCCCTTTTTGGGTAGAAGAGGTTTGAAACGTAACCTGTTTGAAATCTTCTTTTTGGCCAAATGCAATGCGTTGGGTGCTAATGGTACTGCCGTTTTGACGCAAGGAGACGGTCGCCGTTTGTCCCTGAAACCCACTGGCTACGATGTCGGCCTGAATCGGGAATTGATTGCCCAAATACGCAATTTTATTGGCCGAAACGGCTTTGATACTTACATCCCGCTTGGGGAGGGTATCGCCCACGCCAATGCTGTGAATCCGAAACGGATAGGTGCCGTAGGTGGGTGCAAGGCCCTGATTACTAATGCCATCGGTTAGCAATACCACGTCGGTCAGATTGCGTCCTTCATAGTTGGTTTTGGCATTGTTCAATAAATCCGAGAGATTGGTGGTCGTTCGGTCAAATTTCAGTTTGGGAAGTTCATCCTGATAATTTTCACTGTTGAGGGTTTGAACGGCCACTTCTAGCCCCTCATCCGCCAACGCTTCTCGCAGCGTGGCCAAGGCCGATAGCGTTTTGGGGCCGTCGTTTGCCATTGATTCGGAGTTATCAATTGCAATCACCACTTTGGGCTTGTCTACGAGCGTTTGGATGCTGCGCAGGAGTGGATTCAACAATAAAAAGGCAATGATACTGACAAGCGCTCCCCGCAAAATGGCCAATCCAGTGTTGAGAAGTTTACTCCATACGGGCTTGGGTTGGTAAAGAAAAAACGCGTAGGCAGCGCCTAACAACAAGCAAAATCCAATGTACCACGGGGAAGTTTGAAAGATAATCTCGGTTAAAAGCATTTGTATGGTGTTTGTCTGGTGGGGTCGTCAGTCAAAAGTCTTAGGCCATCAATAATCGGCCATAATTTATATTAAAGCTTAATTTACAGTGTTTTACATTGACGGTCGACGATTGACTAACGACGCCAACTTACATGACCATACCGCCGTCAACTTGCAATACTTGTCCAGTAATGTATTTAGACAAATCTGATGCCAAAAATACGACACAGTCGGCTACTTCTTCGGGTTGACCGCCGCGTTTGAGCGGAATATTTTGTTTCCATTCCTCAATCGCTTTTTCGTTCAGCTCACCCGTCATTTCGGTTTCGATGAAACCCGGGGCAATGGCGTTAGAACGAATATTTCGGGAACCAAGTTCTTTGGCTACTGATTTTGTAAATCCAATGATACCAGCTTTTGAAGCGGCGTAATTGGCCTGCCCAGCGTTTCCTGTCAAACCAACCACCGACGTAAGATTAATGATAGAACCGCTGCGCGCTTTCATCATGACGCGGGTTACGGCTTTGGTCAAATTAAAAACTGACTTTAAGTTAACGCGAATTACTTCATCCCATTGTTCTTCGGTCATGCGCATCAACAAACCGTCGCGCGTGATACCCGCGTTATTTACCACAATGTCAACGGTTCCGAAGTCGGCTACTACCTGCGTAATGAGGTCTTCGGCCGATTTGAAATCAGATGCATCGGAGCGGTAGCCTTTGATTTTGGTGCCGAATTGTTGGAGTTCTTCCTCCAACGCTTGACCTTTTTCAACGCTCGATAAGTACGTAAATGCTACCTGCGCACCCTCTTGGGCAAAACGAGTGGCAATGGCTTTGCCGATTCCACGGGATGCGCCCGTTACGATAGCTACTTTGTTTTGAAGTAAAGACATTTTATAAAATTAGAGTTGGATAATCGAGTACTTGATTTATTGATTGACTTGGGCTAATTTTTTGATGGCTTCCAGAGTATGAATAAAACTCGTAGAATTGTTTATTTCTAAGTTCAAATAAGGGGCAATTCTTTCGGAAGCTTCCAATTTGGGTAATGAACTTCTATTTTTATATTCTGGGATTATTTTTAAGAGAAGTTGATTAGGGTTTGTAATTTTATCAACATTTTTAAAATTTGCCTTGGTTTGATAGTGTTCTGGTTTAAGTCTTGGATAAGCCATCTTAACTGCATTTAAATCTCCCAAAAACCATGATTCAAGCTCCTTGCAGACTATTCTTATAAAATATTCACATTCACAATTCTCTTTGATAATATTATCAATTTTCTTTTTTAAATCAAGACAATCTGCATTGTCCTGATCACGTGTAATTAAAATTTTAGCACCAGGAAGTTTACTGATTTGAGGAATTGTTTTAGATAAAGCTTTTTCTAAGTCTTGCTTACCTTGGTGTGGATATATCCTGAACTTAACATTATCAGGGAGTATTTTAGGTAAAATCGCTTCAAAAACATTCTTAGCAGATGGCTCCTCTGTAAAAATATGAAGTGTTATCATAAATTAGCGCCTTTTATATAATGATTTCGCCAAAGCCATCCTAACTGATTTTCTTTTGCTAAAACTAATACCGATTCATCATTTTTTGCTGCATTTATTATTGTAACCCCCTTTTCTTTGACAAGAAAGAATAACTCATTTATGTATAATCCATTAACGAAATCAGGTGAATGAGTCGATACCAGTACTTGCCCACCTCTATCTGAATATTCCCTTATTTCTTCACATAATTGGAGCAACAGGTCTGGATGAAGGAAATTTTCTGGTTCTTCGATGCATAATAATGGATGCGGTTCGGGGTCATGCAACAGTATCATGTAAGCAAACATCTTAATTGTACCATCAGAGACATAGCGTGCAACGAAAGGATCTACAAAATTTTCATCCTGAAACCTTAAAATAATTCTTCCATCTTCCGTCTCTTTTGCTTCAACTTGGGTAATACCAGGTATGCGATTAGGTAACTTTTGCAGAATGCTATCAAATACGTCTCTATGATAGTCATACATGTATTTTGTTACTTGAGCTAAATTGTCTCCAGTAACAGATAGATGGTTTGAAATGCCAGTGTCAGAAATACGGCGCCCATATTCAATGGTAAAATTTGAAACATACGATTTTTCAAGTAAAGATCGAAAAGAATTGATTGTTTTAAATTGTTCGAACTGCCCCAGCCCCTTAATGGCCAATATATCAGAGCTTGTTACCTTTTGTTCAATTCGCTTTTCCACTGCCCCGGATTTGCCATAATCGTTTTCGTTAACGATAGCATAGCCTATACCCTCTTTAAAATCAAGAAAGTGCCAAGGCTTTCCTGTTTTTTGGCCACGCCGGTATTTTAAAGTTTCTCTATTGATATATACTTTGCCATTTTTAAACCCGATTTCAATAGAATAAGTTATCAAAGGCGAATGTTCTGTTTCAGTTTGTTGATTTCTAAACTTTATCTCAATTTTAATAAAGTCTTTCTGAAAATCACATCCTCTTGTAATTACTTCCTGAAAACCACCTCTTTTATTTAACGCAATTGTAACATTGTTTTGGAGTGCGTCGCTTAAAAAGCCAAAAACGTCAAAAAAAGTTGATTTTCCTGATCCGTTTGCGCCAACAAAGACTGCCATTTTGGGGATATCCTTAATGATAGTATTTTTGAATACCTTAAAATTTTCAATCTTTATCTGCTCAATTCTCATGATATAAAGGTTTTCTGTATTCTCCCGACACTATTTTGGAAATACATTGGCTTCTACAATCTCACACATAATGTGGCCGAGCAAGATATGACATTCTTGAATACGTGGGGTATCTTTTGAAGGAATATTAACCAAAAAAGTGCTCACTTCTTTCATTTTTCCACCGCTTTCGCCCGTCATTGCTACCGTTATCATGCCGAGTTTATTGGCGGCTTCAAGGGCTTTTACGACGTTGGTTGAATTGCCAGAGGTTGAAATTCCGACCAGAACGTCGCCTTCTTTCCCCATTGCTTCGATCATTCTTGAATAAATCACATCATAGCTATAATCATTGCCGACGGCCGTTACGTACGAAGAGTTGACGTGGAGCGCTTCCGAATACAACGGTGGACGGTCGTAATAAAAACGCCCGCTAAACTCAGCGGCTAGGTGTTGGGCGTCGGCCGCACTGCCGCCATTGCCGCAAAAAAGCACTTTTTTGCCATTTTTAAAGGCCGTTGTCATGGCTTCGGCAACGGAGCCAACGGTAGCAAGGAGGGTTTGGTCGGCAAGGACACGGTTTTTGGTATCAATAGAGGCTTGTACGATGGATTGAATGTTAATCATTAAAATGCTTGTTTAATCATGGGGACAAAAATAGTAAAAAAGGTTGTTGTATGGTGGATTCGGGTAATTTCAAGGGGATTTTGAACTTAACTAGGGTTGGCTAGACGGCTGATTCGAACCGACGGCTCCTTTAATTTTTCAATTTCCCTGATTACTTCCACAATTCCCCTGAGGGGTATCTTAACCCACGAGGGGCGATAACTGATTTCATATCCTAATTCATAAACGGCTTTTTCCAACAGAAAAAACAGCAGTAAAAAGTTTATTTCATGCTGACTGTTAAAAAGCGGATGCGGCCAACCAAATGCTTCCAAGTAGGCTTCAAAATAGGTTTCGCGCATGAGTTTGTACCAACGGTCGGAAACAATTTGGAGTTTTTCGGACGAAATGTCTTTGGTTTCGTGGCTTTCAAACAACTTTGCACTGACCGCATAATGGTAACTGCGTATCATACCCGCAACATCCTTAAATGGACTATGCTTTATTTTACGCTCGGCAATGGTGGCTTCGGGTTCTCCTTCAAAATCGATGATGATAAAGTCGCCGTCTTGGGTGAGAACCTGTCCTAAATGGTAATCACCGTGAATCCGAATACGCAGCGAGTCCAACGGACGGGTGAGCATTTCTTTGGCAAAATCATCAATTAATTCACGGGCTTCCATAAAAATCCACGCCAAGCGTTGCGTAGGCTCGTCGAGTTTTTGATAATTGTCAATCAGCAACGCGTAGCGGCGGTCGAGCAAGTCGGTAAGGCGGTGCAGTAAAAATGCGCGGTAGGTATCATCAAAGCCTTCGGGCGCGAAGGCATCATCAGCTCCTGGCGCAAACAGCCCCAAGTGCATTTCGCCCGTACGTTTTCCGAGCAGGGTAACTTGTTCAAATACCCATTCTTTGACGCCAAACATGCCATTTGGAACACCGTACATAAAATCATTAAGAAAATCGCCCGTCAACATCCAATTGTCTTTGTCGGCGCGGATGGCTTGTTGCATCATTCCCAAGGTGATGTCGGGCTGCCCAGTCCGTTGCCAAGTAAGGCTACCTGCGTAGGCTGGAATATTTTTAAAATCAGAATGTTGGGTCAAAAAACTCACCATTTCCACTTCGGGGTTGGTTTGGTCGAAGAGTTTTCGGTAGAGTTTTAAAAAATATTTGCCGCCAAACAACATGGCAGAATTGCTTGAATCGACGGGCAAAACGTGGCTTTCAATGTTTTCTGGCGTGTCGGAATCTGATAGCCCTTTGCCTTTTATGGATGCAAGAAACGAAGATGGGTCGGAGGCGGAGGAAAGGGTGGTGGCGTTGAAAATGTTGGCAAACAGCTCTTTCCTAAATTGAGCGTCATAAATGGCGTCTATCCATTGAGATGTCTCGGTTTTTTCGATGACTCCTTTTTCGGGAATATCCATGTCGAGTGAAACCTCGGTGAACGGCAATTGATACAACTCTGAAGGCCCGTCATGGTACGCAACTTCTACAATCAAAATCAAAAATTCGCCAAAAGTCAGCGTATGTTGAACACGGAAATCTTTCTGTGAGCGAGCTTTCCCCGCAAACCAGCGACTGGCATTGAAATATCTTGGGAAAACGTTGGTTTCTAGGTGATTAATGAGAGCGTTGTTTACGTTGGTCATAGCGGGTTTAGCAGTTTATCATAATAGGTTGTTGATTCAAATAGGCACTGAATAGGGGAGTAGTTTCCCGTAATGCGTCTTTAAATATATCGTTGAAATCGTCACTTTGTGGTCAATCTACTCAAAAATTGCACATTTTGGTGTATTTGTAGGAACAAAAACCGACAATTATACCTGTTATTTTTCTTTTGTACATTTTAACCCAAAAAAAACACGAGACAATGTCCCGTGTTAGGCATGAAGGTCAACTACTTCAGCGTTCCGACGTGTAAGTGTGAATCGTGCTGCGTGCTGTGGTAAATGCGAATCGTTTCTTTCTGAAAGTCTTTTTCGTCGGCTTCGGGAATAGACATGAATTTCTGGGGGTTACGGTCAACCAACGGAAACCATGAACTCTGAATTTGAACCATGATTTTGTGCCCTTTTTTGAAAGTATGCAGCACATCGGGCATCCGCACTTTCACATCGGTGACTTGGTTGGGCACAAACGGTTCTGGTTTTTCAAAGCTGTTACGGAATTTGCCGCGCAGTACTTCCGCTCGGACTAAGCGCTGATAGCCCGCCATGGTTAGGTTTTTGGGATTGGGCGATGGATTTGGGGCATCTTCTGGCAATACATCAATGAGTTTGACGATAAAATCGGCATCGGTGCCCGTGGTAGAAGCAAAAAAATGGGCTGTCATCGGCCCCGACAAGGTTACATCTTCCGTAAGTGGTTCTGTTTCATAAGTAAGAACATCCGGACGACGCGATGCAAAGCGCTGATCTTCAATCATGTATTGATTATTGCGTCGGGCAAAAATACCGTCCGTGTATGGCACTGGTTTGGCGGGGTCGCTTACGTATTCGTCAAAACCGTCTTTTTCGGTGGTTTCATTCCATGATAATTTACCGTTGGCCTGAAAATGTAACTCTTTTTTCTCGCTGTCTTTGGGGGGCCAAGTTTCAAAGGTTTTCCATTCATTGGTTGCGGTGTTAAACATAGTGGCTTCGGCGGCGTTCCATTGGCCCTTGTTTTTAAGGTAAAAATTGAAAAATTTAAGTTCCAATTCTTCCTGAAAAAACTTGGCCGTGTTGGTGCCAAAATTCAGCGTTCCAAACTCATTCCATTCTGGTCGCGACCAAGCACCGTGCGTCCACGGGCCCATCACCAGTTGGTTTTTGTTGTTAGAGGTCTGTTTTTCAATGGCTTCGTAGGTGCGCAACGCGCCAAATAAATCTTCGGCATCAAACCAACCGCCCACCACCAGTGTAGCAGGTTTGATATTTTTGAGGGCTGGGCGAATGTTGCGCGATTTCCAGTAGTCGTCGTAGGTTTCGTGTTGGAGGTATTCGTTCCAGATTCGGCCTTTGTTGTTGAAGTATTTTTCACCGTTGGCATTTTTGAGCGGTCCCAATTTCAAGAAGAAATCGTAGGCGTCTTTGCTGCGGTTGTTGAAAATACCGTTGTAAGTCGGAACGGGTTTGTTGGGTTGAGCGTCAAAATAACTCAAAAAGTTAAAATTATCGAGCAAGAAAAAAGCGCCGTTGTGGCGGGCATCGTCGCCCACAAATTCGTCCGTAACGGGGGCCTGCGGAGAAACGGCTTTGATGGCGGGGTGAGCGTCGGGCAGAGCCGCCGAAGCATAAAAGCCTGGGTAAGAGATGCCTGTAATGCCCACGCGACCGTTGTTTTGCGGAATGTTTTTCAGTAACCATTCTACGGTGTCGTAGGTGTCGGTGCTTTCGTCGGTATCCTTTGGCGTTTTTTTGGTGAATTTGTGCGGGGTCATTTCTTCAAATTTCCCTTCACTCATGTAGCGTCCGCGTACGTCTTGGGTGACAAAGATGTATTTTTCTTCCGATAACAGTTTGCTCGGTCCGGGGCCGTTTCCGGTATAATTACTCTCGCCGTATGGCCCTGCAGAGTAGGGGGTGCGTTCCATCAGAATTGGATAGTTTTGGCTCTTGTCTTTTGGAATATAAATGACGGTGTAAAGCTTAATGCCGTCGCGCATGGTGATTTGGCGATCCCATTTCTCATAATTGTCTTTGACAAAATTGGGGGTTTGAGCGTGGTTTTGATGCGCACAAAAGAGGAGAACTAGAAGGGGTAGGAATGCTTTCATAGAGTATTTTCGATGACTATTAATGTTTTGACAAAAGTAGAATAAAATTAAAAGGTTCGAATAGGAATTTAATCTTAAAACCATGAACGCACAGTCACGCCGCCGAACATTCCTAAAAGCACTGGCCGGTGCTTCAATCGCGTCTATTCCAAGCACGGGTGAGGCCTCGCATTTGGCACCCAAAAGCAAGCGACTCAAAACCAGCCTGAATGCCTACTCCTTCAATGCCCCGTTGATGAATAAAACGATGAGTTTGGACGAGCTGATTGACTTCTGCGCGGGCATTGGCTTTGATGGGCTGGATATAACAGGTTACTATTTTGATGGTTATCCCACTGTTCCGTCCAACGAAACTATTTATCACGTAAAACGCCAAGCTTTTCGGAAAGGCTTGGAAATCAGCGGCACCGGCGTAAGAAATGACTTTACGATTGCCGACAAAGACAAACGTAAAAAAGAAGTACAACTGGTAAAAAATTGGGTGGAAGTGGCCGCCAAATTGGGTGCCCCAGTACTGCGGATTTTTGCAGGAACGCAAAAAAACGAAGGAATTCCACGCGAGCAAATAACCGATTGGATGTTGAAAGACATTGAAGCCTGTGTTGAGTACGGCAAACAAAATGGCGTAATCATCGGCCTGCAGAACCATTTTGATTTCGTTCAGACGGCCGACCAAGTAATTCCATTTTTTGAAACGATTAAATCGGAGTGGTTTGGGCTGATTCTGGATACGGGTAGTTATCGCATTGGCGACCCTTATAAGGAAATCGAACGAACCATCAAATACGCCGTTAATTGGCAGTTGAAAGAGAAGATATTTGTGGAAGGAAAAGAAATAGATACGGATCTGGAACGGGTCATTAATCTCATCAAACCGTCCGATTATCAGGGCTATGTACCCATTGAAACCCTCGGAGCTGGCGACCCAAAGGTGAAGGTTGAGGCATTGTTGGCGAAAGTAAAAAAGTACCTTTGACGGTTCTTGGGCTTTCTAACCCAAAACAAGATTAAATTAATTGCATTAATTTAATAAAAAAATGCCATATTTCATTAATATTGGCATATAGTATTGGATTCATCTGTGTTTTGTCATAAAATAGTGGTACCTTTGCGGGTCTTTTAGAAGACAAGC
Source organism: Runella salmonicolor (assembly GCF_024158025.1). Lineage (NCBI taxonomy): Bacteria > Pseudomonadati > Bacteroidota > Cytophagia > Cytophagales > Spirosomataceae > Runella > Runella salmonicolor. Next base: position 580,971 of record NZ_JAMZEL010000002.1, on the reverse strand, counting down.
TGATTGTGAATAGTTTTTCGTTAGTAACAACACTTTCAACCTATTCGATTAGCTATCAACAGTTAACAAACAACTCAAATGCAAAGCATCCGCAACATTGCCATCATTGCGCACGTTGACCACGGTAAAACCACATTGGTGGACAAGTTCATCCACTATTCAAAACTGTTTAGAGAGAATCAGCAGTTTGACGATCTCATTTTGGACAACAATGACCTCGAACGTGAACGAGGAATTACAATTGTCTCTAAAAACGTATCTGTACGCTACAAAGACGTAAAAATCAACATTATTGATACCCCAGGCCACTCCGACTTTGGAGGAGAGGTAGAGCGCGTACTTAAAATGGCTGACGGTGTCGTCATTCTGGTAGATGCTTTTGAAGGGCCTATGCCGCAAACCCGTTTCGTGTTAGGTAAAGCCTTACAATTGGGATTGAAAGTAGTGTTGGTGGTCAATAAAGTAGATAAGCCCAACTGCCGCCCCGACGAAGTACACGAAGCGGTTTTTGACCTAATGTTTAACCTCGAAGCCAACGACGTACAACTTGATTTCCCTACCGTTTTTGGTTCGTCGAAACAAGGATGGATGGGGCCTGATTGGCAAAAACCAACCACCGATATTTCGTATTTATTGGACGTAATCGTTGAACATATTCCACCAGCTCCCAACAACGAAGGCGATCCGCAAATGCAGATTACCTCATTGGATTACAGCTCTTTTGTAGGACGTATTGCCATCGGTCGTGTACACCGTGGTACGTTCAAAGAAGGTGCTCAATTGGGCCTTTGTAAGTCAGACGGCACTGTAAAACGCGCCCGTATCAAAGAATTGCAAGTATTTGAAGGCTTAGGCAGACAAAAAGTAACGGAGGTTTCATCGGGTGATATTTGTGCCGTAACGGGTTTGGAAGATTTCGAAATTGGTGATACCATCACGCTATTTGAAAACCCTGAACCACTACCGCGTATTTCGGTAGACGAGCCAACGATGAACATGTTGTTTACCATCAACAACTCACCGTTTTTTGGTAAAGAAGGTAAATTTGTGACTTCTCGCCACTTGCGTGAGCGTCTGTTTAAAGAAATGGAAAAAAACCTTGCCTTACGCGTTGAATCAATGGGTAGCGAGGATAAATTTATGGTGTTCGGACGTGGTATTCTGCACTTGTCGGTGTTGATTGAAACCATGCGTCGCGAAGGTTACGAATTGCAGGTAGGTCAGCCACAGGTGATTTTCAAAGAAGGCGACAAAGGCGAACGCCTAGAGCCAATCGAAATTCTCGTGGTAGATGTTCCTGAAGAATCGGCAGGAAAAGTGATTGAATTGGTTACCCAGCGCAAAGGTGACTTGCTCGTGATGGAGCCACGCGGCGATTTGCAACACTTGGAGTTTAATATTCCTTCACGCGGTTTGATTGGGTTGCGTTCAAACGTTCTGACTGCCACGCAGGGGGAAGCCGTACTTTCGCACCGTTTTAAGGCCTACGAACCCCACAAAGGCACAATTCCAGGACGTATCAACGGTTCAATCATTTCTAAAGGAACTGGAGTAGCTACTCCTTATGCCTTAGACCGTTTGCAAGAGCGCGGAAGATTCTTTGTGGATCCAGGTGAAGAATTATACATGGGAATGGTAATCGGTGAACACAGCCGCCCAGGAGATATTGTAGTAAACTTGCAGGAAACCAAGAAGTTGACCAACATGCGGGCTTCAGGTACGGACGACAACGTGCGTATTGCGCCTAAAATCAACTTCTCATTGGAAGAATCAATGGAATATATCCAAAAGGATGAATATTTGGAAGTAACGCCGCAGACGCTTCGTATTCGGAAAATATACTTAGACGAAAACGAACGTAAACGCAATTCAAAAGAAATGGAAATGGCGTAAAATAAGGAGCGAGGAGCGAGAATTCAGGAGTCTGGTCCGTTTCTCTCTCCTCACTTTTAAATCAGTGTTTCGGGCAGTCGCAAGCGTTGCGTTTGCGGAATATGCCCCCCAAAAAACCTTTACGTTGCCGATTACGCTTGCGTTTTCGGTACGACGATTGCTCAGAAGCGGCCTCAACGGTCGCTTTTTTGTTTGTAACTACGTTGACTTCCACCGCAGAGGCTTCAAACTGCAAAAAGCTGATACACAACAGCAGCAAAATACTTTTTTTCATGGGTATGAATTTTAAGGACGAATTCGGTTGGAAATGGCGAAAGTATGAAAAAAAACGGTGTTCTACCAACGACCCCTTCCGCGCCCGCGGTGACCATAATTACGGCTCTCGTAACGTGGGCGTGGCGAATAACGCGGTGGATTGACGTATACCCGAGGGCGAACCACTACCGGTGGCGGCACAACCCGCACGTAAGGGCGAGGAGCGTAGTAACGAGAGCCGTAATAACCTCGGTCGTATCTGCCTCGATAAGCACCACCTGAATAAAAACAGCTGCTCATGATTGTACTGAGCGCCAATACGGTTACAAAAAGTGTTATGCGCGATTTCATAGCTTGTCAGAGTTTAATGTTACTACTTTATATATAACGTTTTATCTGCTTTTTTTGTCTAAGACAACTCAAAAAGTATTTGCCACTATGGGGTTGGAAATTATTATGGGGCTTTAGATAGCGGTAAGTGATTTTATATGGCATATTTTTGCGGTTTTTTGCTAAAAAATCATGTTTCCATCGTTACTTTTGTATACAACCTCAACCTAACTTTGAAAAAATGAAACGCTCTCTCTTTTTAATGATTTTTATTGGGTTTGGCCTACATTCACTGAACGCTCAAACCCCAACTGCCGCTCAAGCTGCTAATGATTTCTACAAGTGGTATCTGACCAAAGGAGTCAATTTGGGATGGCGAAAAGTGGTAAACCACCCTGATTTAACCCCTTCTTTCCGAAAACGCTTAACGAATTTTTTTAAGAAAATGGAAAAAGACAACGAAGGTGGTTATGATCCAATTCTTCAGGCGCAGGATTTCGAAGAGAAATTTTTATTGAAACCGGTCTCCCAATCACCCACAAAAGCAATATTTAATTTTTGGATGTTTGGCCAAAAAGCAGCGGTTGTTACGCTAATTAATAGTAATAACAAATGGATGATTGATGCCATTCAAGGGGTATAAACTGGAATACATTTCTGACCAAAGCACATCTTTCAAATTGGGGAATTGGATTGTTTAACCAATCGCGGCAAAAAAAGCCTCTAATTTTTCGGGGTCTAGTTGCCCATTGGTACGTACACTGCTACAAAGGTCTAAGCCAAACGGCTGTACTGTTTCAATCGCCTCTTTTACGTTTTCGGCTTTGATGCCTCCCGCTAAAAAGAGTGGAATAGGGATGGCTTCGCGTATTTTGCGGCTGATGGCCCAATTGTGGACCCTCCCCGTTCCCCCCAATTCCTTGATTTGTAGGTTTGGGTTTCCGCTATCCAATAGAATGGCATCCACAAATTCGGCTGCCTGAACAGCTTCTTCCACCGTTTTTTCATCAATTACGTGGATAACCTGCACGAGTTTAATGCCCGGCAGTGCCTCACGGATTTGGTGATAGGTGCCTTCAGAAAGCGCATCTACAATCTGAATGGTGCTCGTATGAACGCGCTGATGGTGGGCGATGATGGCTTCTGGATTGGTCTCGCTTGTAAGCAAAAAAGTAGAAACAGGCGGCGGCACTGCCTTGGCAATCTGCGCAATTAGCTCGTCTGATATTATTCCGGGACCGCTGGGCATATTTCCCACTAAACCCAAGGCGGAAGCCCCCGCTTCAATGGCCAGTTTGGCTTCCATCAGACTGCTAATGCAGCAAATTTTTACGCGTGGTTTCATGGTTAAAACGTTACTTTCAACATCAATTTCTCCGCTCCCCGTTGCACTTCCGTTTCCACAGTTTGCCCCTTTTCGTATTTTCCGAGTGCCCCCATGTAATCATAAATTGTATTGAGTGTATAGTTGCCTAGTCGTAAAATAAGGTCGCCCCCTTTGATGCCGGCGGCTTCGCCAGGCCGATTTTTTGAAACGCCGTCTACTTTGATGCCCGGACCGTTGAATGAGTAATCCAACAACAACCCCATCGTTACTTTAAAACTGGCATTGCGAGCCATTGGCATCGCGGTTTCGCGGTATTCGAGGCGGCCGGGAAGTTTATCCAATTCATTGAGGATTCCAGTGACGGCATTCAAAATTTGGGATTCGCCCGCAAAATTGATGAGTGCGATGTCGTCGCTGGGGCGGTGGTAGTCAGAATGTACGCCCGTAAAGAAAAAAAGCACGGGGATTTTTTTTGTATAAAACGAAGTGTGGTCGGAAGCCCCTGCCCCCGAAGAGTCAATTTTAAACGCCATCTTTTCGCGCTGCATCACTGGCGGAATCACCTGTCCCCACGTTGGGCTCGTGCCCCATCCGCCAACGGTAATGGGTTTGGTGGGGTCAAAACGGCCAATCATGTCAAAATTAAGCATACAGTTTACCTTCGTAAGGTCGATGGTAGGATTATTGGCGTAGAATTTTGAACCTAAAAGCCCCAATTCTTCGGCGGAAAAACAAATAAAAAGAAAATTGTGGCTTTCCTTAATGCCGTTTTTAGCGTAATACCGTGCCAATTCCAACACTCCTGCCACGCCTGAGGCGTTGTCGTCGGCTCCATTATGGATTTTTCCTTTGGCATCTTGGTCGAGCGAACCCCGCTGATAGCCTTCGCCCAAGTGGTCGTAGTGCGCCCCGATTACAATGGTGCGCTCAGCACCGTTGTCCAGATAGCCTACTACATTGCGGGCGTCTAGTACGTGTACTGTGTCAAGGTTGGCCTTGAAGGGTTGTTCAAAACCATTGGTCCCTTTGGGTTGTAAGCCTAGGTCGTTAAAGAAGGTTGCAATGTATTGCGCTGCTTTTTGTTCGTCTTTGGTGCCCGTTCCCCGTCCTTTCAATTCGTCGGAAGCAAGGTAGGAGATATGTTTTTCAACATTTTTGGGACTGATGGTAATTGATTGTCCAAAAGAATAAATGCTGAAGAAGATGAAAAGTAAGACGATTGACTGTTTCATATTATGTTGGTTTTAGCAGGCTTAATATCAGGCTTTTTGCGTTAATTTTCGACGGATTCTTTGATAAACAGATTGCGACTTGGATACGCAAAGGTAGCACCGTGTTCGTGCACTATTTCAATGATTTTGAAGTTAATTTCCTCTCTGGTTTCCATAAATACCCGCCAAATAGAGCTATGGACGTGGTAAATTACCAAAATATCTAACGAATTTTCGGCGAGGGTTTCAAGGCGAACCATCGGCATTTTTGAATTAGTCAGATAATTGCTTTCTAAATAGAGACGAATGTCCTTCACGATTTGTGCGATGGTTTCGGGAGGGGTGTTGAACGACAGACGAACGTAGTATTTGGCGCGGCGGTAGCTTCGTTGGGTAACGTTTTCGAGGGCTTGGGTGGTCATGAGTCGGTTGGGAACCGTAATCAAACTCCCATCGTCGGAACGGACGCGGGTACTACGAAACCCAATCTGTTCAATCTCGCCCGAAATCTTGTCCAACACGATAGAATCGCCAATCACAAAGGGACGTTCAAGCATAATCGCGACCGAAGCGATTAAGTTTTCGAGGGTTTCGCGGGCGGCCAACGCAATGACCAATCCCCCGATTCCTAGACTGGTAATGAGCGCCCAGACGTTGACTTCGTAAACTTTGTGAAGAATGACAAAAAAACTGGTCAAGGTCCACAGAATGATGGCAATATCTTTGAAAAACGGAACGAGTTGGTCATCAAGGGGGGTAGGTGTTGTGGCGGCTTTTTGTTTAAATATCAACGCGGCAAATTTAATGATACGAATGCCTAACCAGCCAATTGCGGCACCTAGCAGGGTGAAAAATAAGTTCTGAATGAGCATCAACCCGCCGAATTTTTTGGAAGTCATCCAATCCCATTGTTTAGGGACGACCAAGTGACTGAATGCGAGGTATATCATGCCTAGCGTAATGAGCAATTCAAAGGGACGGCGGGTGAGGCGAACAAACTCGGCCAACGGAATATCCCCCGATTCATTTTTGATAAATCGGTAAATGGTACGACTGATGGTAAATGATAGTCCGCGTCTGATGAGTATACTTAAACCAATGATTCCCCCAAACCAAAGCAAGTCTCGGATGGGATTGTCTAAAATTGTATAATTAAGCCACTTTGATACTATTTCCATGGTGACTGTCGGTTTTTTACTGCAAAACAACAATTTTGCGTCGTGAAAGTAAAAGGTTATGTGCTATTAAGATAACAAAGATTATTAAATTTTAACTCCCAAATACCAACTCGTTTATTTCAATGAATGTAGCCATTGACCTCGGAAATACCTTTGCCAAAATCGCTTGGTTTGAAAATGAGCAACTTGTAAAAGCGCAATATAAAATTCCGTTTGAGGAGCTAACCGCAATATTGTCGGATGAATTGCCGACCCACGCCATTTTGTCTTCTACTAGCCAAGATACACAAGTATATGCTGATTTGCTGCGCCAACAAGGTGTTTTGGTTGTACAGCTTTCTCCCGCGCTTCCGGTGCCGATTGGCAAAGATTACAATACCCCGCAAACCCTTGGCGCTGATCGTTTGGCGGCGGCCGTGGGTGCTACCGTTTTATTTCCTAATGAAAACTGCTTGGTCATTGACATGGGGACCTGCATCACCTACGATTGGGTAAGTGCAGACGCTGTTTTTCACGGCGGAATAATTTCTCCAGGCTTTCGTATGCGATTTCAGGCCATGCACACGTTTACTAAGAGATTGCCTTTGATTGACGTGGTTGAGACACAAAACAAGGTGTCTGTGCCCTTGGTCGGGAAAAGTACACATACAGCAATGGAAAGCGGAGTCATCAATGGACTGCTGGCAGAAGTGGAAGGCTTTGTGGAACGGTATCGCAACGAATACGGCGAATGTCGCGTACTATTGTGCGGGGGAGACGCGCCTTTCTTTGAAAATCGGCTTAAAAATCGCATCTTTGCGGCGCCAAATCTGGTTTTGATGGGTCTGAATCGAATTTTATTATACAATGTCAATGTACAAAACGCGTAAGCTTCTTCAGTGGAGTTGGGTACTGGGAGTCCTATTTTTACAAACACACGTTCATGCTCAGGGGTTAGGAAACGCCCCTTATTCAGCCATCGGAATAGGAGAGTTATTGAGTAAAGGATATTCGCCAAGCAATGCCATGGGCGATGTGGGGGTTAGTGCCTCTAATCCTCTATATATCAATTCTTTAAATCCAGCTTTGCTTGTTCGGAACCGATACACCATGTTTGATGTGGGGGTAATCGGTCAATACAAAAGCCTTCAGGATTCGCAACAAAATCAACGTGATTTCGGGGGAAATATCGGGTATTTGGCCTTGTCGTTTCCCGTTGCGCCCAAATGGTCGCTTGGTTTGAGCCTAAAGCCCTACAGCTTTGTGAATTACCAACAGAATTCGTACGGACGTATCGGCACTTCCATTTATGAAGCCCAGTATGTATATTCTGGAAGAGGAGGGCTCAACCAAATTAACCTGACAAATGGGTTTCAAATTGGTAAAAATCTGAGTGTTGGAGCCGATTTTACGTACCTTTTCGGAAATTTTAACCGCAGTGTCACTTCTCAATTACGCATCGGCGATAGCCGCGACTACATCGTGAGTCGGGATGACCGTCTGAATATGAGTGACGTTAACCTGAAATTAGGGGCTGCTTATCGCCAGAAACTGAAAGAAGATCACTACCTGAATTTTGGCGCGACGTACAATCTGGCTTCTTCGGTAAATACAATTCGTAATACTACCCTAGAGGTATTGAGTAGCGCTGGTCAGCCTATAACCAATCCTGATACCATAACGCAGGCCAATCTTAACGTGAATCTTCCCGCCAACTGGCGCGTGGGGTTGAGTTATGAGAAATTCTTCAAGCTGTTGTTGAGCTTTGATTACGACCGCCAAAACTGGTCGCAATACAAAGGAATATCGGGCAATAATGAAAACATGCGCGACGGACAAAGTTTCCATTTTGGCATGGAATACGTTCCCAAATTCAACTCGACCAAATATTGGGATTTGGTCTTTTATCGTTTAGGTTTTATCTACCACCAAACTCCGTTGGTCATCGGAACCAAGCCCGTGGATGACATGAGTGTATCGATGGGAATGTCCCTTCCCGTAGGACGGAACTTCGTGAACCTAATCAATATCTCTTTTGTGGCGGGGCAGCGAGGAACCGTTTCTTCCCAAACCTTTCGAGAGCGATACGGACGGGTAGTTCTTGGAATTTCACTAAAAGATACGTGGTTCCAGAAATTCAAAGTGGATTAATAGCGATTTAAAAATTGTTAAAAAGAAACAATAAGGTGTTTATTTTCAGCATATTTGTATGCAAGCATACGATTTTTTGCTAAAAAAAATGAAAAAAAATCCCTCTATAAATCAATTGTTTTTGGAAAAGACGTTAGAACACCTTAATTTTGCCTTCAAGATGTTAAGGTGGGTTAATACAACATCTGCAAGGATGCAAATGGGAGATAAACTTTTATCTCCTATTTGTTTTTTACAGCAATCAACTTTTCGTTACACGCTAAGGTTGATAAAGCGCTCTCTCTTTATTTTATCAATGGTGTTTCTCGGTGCCTGCGAGGAAGACAAAAATTCCAAAAAATTTATCGCTTACAACGGCCCGCTCGAAGAAGCCGAAAATATTGAAGTACTGTTTAGCGAGCTTGGTTTTTTGAAAGTGCGGGTCAGAACCGCAAAGCAAATAAAACTCCCTACCGAAGATAAAGTATTTCCCAAAAAAGTTTTTGTAGATTTTTACGGCCCTGCGGGTGATGTCATCACCACCTTGGAATCCGATTCTGGTCGTTATGAATACCGAACTGGCCTATACAAAGTAAAAGGGAACGTCAAGGTGGTTACCCAAAAAAAGGAACGCTTGTTTTCGGATGAGTTGACTTGGAATCCACAAACGCAGAAAGTATTTACCGATAAAAAGGTGACCATCGAAAATCAACAATCGGGAGAGCGCATGAACGGGTTAGGCTTGGACGCCAATCAGGATTTTAGTCAATACAGTATCCGCAAACCTACGGGCTTCTTCAATGCCCCTGCTGGAATCACGCCCAATTAGCTGTAAAGCCTGTTTTTTATCTTATTATCATTATACAAAGAATTATTTTAAAAATATTCACAAAATAGGCAAGGGTAAACCAAGGTTTTTATACTCTTAGTAGATAAACACCCGTTTGTTATCCCCTTACCCCTATGCCCTTGCCTTCAATGGACTCAAATGAGCCGGAATATCATCAACCGGACGAGAGTAACCGTTTTGCCCCTCAACTAAAGGACAATTCCGCTGGAATTGTTGATTCTGAATTGTGGATAAAACGTGCCTTTGAAGCAGATACCACCAAAGGTTACGAACTGCTTTTTAAGCGCTACTATCAGCCGTTGTGCAGTCATGCCGTTCGGTTTGTGTATTCAAAAGAAGTGGCCGAAGACTTGGTGATGGAGGTGTTCAGTCAGTTTTGGCAAAAACAATTGCATCAGACCGTTACGTCTTCCTACCGAGCCTATTTGTTTACTTCTGTTCGACACGCTTCTTACTCGTATTTGCGGACAGAGTTAGGTATTGAAAAATCCAGTGATTATTTAGAAAACGATAGCTCTGATACCCAGCCCATTACGCCTCAACAAATCCTTCAATACAATGAATTGTACATAAAAATCGAAGAAATTCTTCGTTCTACCTCTCCACAAAGTCAAAAGGTATTTGTGATGAGTAGGTTTGAAGGCAAGAAAAATGCGGCTATTGCCGAAGAACTGCACCTTTCTACGAAAACAGTGGAAGGACACATTACAAAAGTCCTCTCTTTGTTGCGGCAATCCCTACGAAATTATGGGTTGCTTTTCTTGTTCATAATGAGCGACTTATGGGCTCAGAACAAAGGCGTTATGTTCTTTTTTCTCTCACAATGGTCGTAATTTACCCACAAGCATGAGCCAGAATATATTTAAACCTGCCATTTTGGCCTTATTTGAAGGCCGAGCGACACCTTTGCAGAAATCATTGATTGAAGAATGGTTGATGGAGCCGAGTCATCAGGAGCTCTATTTTCAGTGGTTGGAGGAGTGGGAGCGACAAAATCCGCAATTGATTGTGGATGCCGAGGCGGCTTTTTTTCAATTGTCAAATCAGGCCGAGGCTGAAAATCCTAAAATGGCGGTGGTGCGCCCGTTTTCTCGTCGCCTCAATTTCTTTTTAGGAATAGCCGCTTCCGTATTGCTATTGACGGGGATATGCACCTATGTTTTTCGGGACGCGATTCTTTTTCAACAGTACGAAACCACCAACGGTGAGCTTATGACGCTTCAATTGCCCGACGACAGTCGTGTGACTCTAAACGCTAATTCGTCCCTTAAAGTACCACGGTTTGGATTTGGGGAAACGTCGAGGGAAGTTTTTTTGAAGGGAGAAGCGGAATTTTCGGTGAAGCATTTACCCAATCACGCCCAATTTATTGTCCGCACCCCCGATCAACTGGAAGTGCAGGTTTTGGGAACGGAATTTATGGTTTACAGCCGTTCAAGGGGAAGTAAGGTGGTACTTAACGAAGGCAAAGTACAGTTGCGCTCCCTGAAAACCAAGGAAACGAAACCCCTGATTATTACCTCGGGCGATGTGGTTACGATTTCTTCAAAGGGGCGTCTCACGTTGCGCCGCGATCAGTCGCTTGCGCCTCATTTGGGTTGGAAAGAACACCGTTTTATGTTTGAAAATACCTCAATTTCTGAAATAGCCTACCAACTGACCGAACGATTTGGGGGCCAAATTGTGATTGCAGATTCAACATTGGCCAAACGAACCATCGGTGGGACGTTTAAAGCCGAAACAGCCGATGCTTTTTTACAGGTCTTGGCCGAAATGCTAGAAGTAAGAATTATCCGTAACGAATCTCCTTCGGGTGCTACCCAAACCTATACCTTAACTTATTGAAAATTAAACCCCTATTGATAATGATTCGACCTATCCGTATTCCCGTTTATTTGGTAGGAGTAGTCTTATGGCTACTCACCGCACCACGGCTTTCGGCCCAACTATTGGCCTTTAACCAACAGGCAACACCGCGATTGGAACCGCAAAAACCGGCAGGAAAAGTTTCGTTAAGGGATGCCCTGATGCAATTTAAAAAACAGCACGGAATCGACATTCTTTTTGAAGAAAAAATCGTTGACGGTATTTCTATCCCTACGGGGCAGTTGAGCAGCAATAACAATGTGGAGCGGAATTTATCGCAGATGCTGCGCCCATTGGGTTTACGTTTAAAAAAGGTGAGTAAAGATACCTTCGTCATTGTTTCTGCAAAAGCGAATCCCAAAGCGGTATTACAAGAAACCTTGTCACCCGTGGGGGCATCGGTTGTGGAGCGCCCATCAAACCTTGTGGCTCAACTTTCAACTTTAAGTAATTCCCTCCCCGTCAATCAGACCATTGAAAAAATGGTAACGGGAGTGGTAACGAGTGCGTCAGGCGAGCGCCTGCCGGGGGTAAACGTGGTCATTAAAGGAACCCAGCGCGGAACCGCTACTGATGAAAACGGGAGCTTTCGCTTGGAGGTAGCCGACGATAACAGTGTATTGATTTTTAGTTTTATTGGGTACGTAAAACAGGAAATTTTGGTAGGCACCCGAACCACGCTGAATGTATCGCTAAAAGCCGACGACATGGCCCTAAATGAAGTTGTGGTGGTAGGTTATGGTGAAATTAAAAAAACAGACCTAACAGGAGCCGTAGCGTCGGTACAAACAAAAGACATTGTTAGGGCCAATCCCGTGGTGGCGGCAAGAGCCATTCAAGGCCAAGTGGCGGGTGCAACCGTCACTAAATCAAGCAATAAGCCGGGCGCAGGTTATAGCATTACTATCAGAGGAGAAAATACGGTCAACAACTCTACCGAGCCTTTGGTGGTCATTGACGGCCTAATGGGAGGTGATATCAACAACCTGAATCCCAACGATATCCAATCAATGGATGTCTTGAAAGATGCTTCCTCGACAGCTATTTACGGGGCGCGGGGTGCTAATGGAGTGATTATCATTACCACCAAAAAAGGACTTTCTGGTAAGCCAAGGGTGAGTTATGATAGCTACGTAGGAATCAAAACACCCGCTCACGTGCCGCGGTTGATGAATACTGAGGAGTTTTATAAAGTGACCTTTACTGATAGAGTGTTGGAAGGGGCAACAGGGGCAACGTTTACCGCTGCCGAAACCGCCAATATTAATGCTGGCAAAACAACGGATTGGGTTGATTTGGTTACCGCTCCAGGCATTCAGATGAGTCATAACATCAGCGTCTCGGGGGGGAGTGAGAAAACAACCTACCGCTTTTCGGGTGGCTTTTTGAACGAAGATGGCAACGTGCTATATACAGGATTTAAAAGGTATAACCTAAACGCTGGACTGGATAGCAAATTGGGAGAACGCTTTAAAGTAGGGTTTACTTCCTATTTGACCTACAGCGACCAAAATGTAGGCTCGGGCGAATCGCTGAGAAATGCCTATCGTGCCAGACCTACGGGCACTGTTTATTATTCAGACCTTGCCAATCCGTCAGAAAATGGCGATTTGAATATTGATGGCTACGCTTTTTGGATGGGAATCAACGACAAGCAAGTAGGAAACCCATTGCTTGATATTGACCCCAAAACGTCTAAATTACAGACCACCACCATGAACGCCATGGCCAATGCATACGGGGAAGTAACCATACTTAAAAGACTCACGTTTCGGTCATCTCTTTCGGCTTCTTACACTTCACAACGTTTGGGTGATTTTAGAGGTCAGTGGTCAAAATCGCAGATTGGGGCAAAACCAAGAGCGCAGTACGACAACCGTACCATCGGGAATTATACCATTGACAATATTCTCAATTATAACATAGACTTAGGAAAGCACAAAATTACGGCTACGGCGCTGCAAAGTGCTTTTTATCAGAGAAATGAGGCCTATTCTATCGCGGTACGAGACCTGCCGTACGCTTCAGATTGGTATGCCTTGAATACCGCAGCAACCATTTCTGGCATTAACAGTTCGCTCGTTGAGCGCTCTATTTTATCGTACATGGGAAGAATCAATTATTCCTACAATGATAAATATTTATTGACCCTCACGGGTCGTTCGGACGGTGCTTCGCAACTTGCGGAAGGTAACAAATGGGCGTTTTTCCCTTCGGTGGCTTTTGCGTGGCGATTGGGCGATGAACAATTTATCAATAATCTAAATGTGTTTTCAAACCTAAAACTGCGCCTTAGTTACGGTCAGGTAGGCAACTCCACCGTCAATCCATACAGTACACAGGCTGGTTTGTTAAACACTGGCTATGATTTTGACGGTACTGCGGCTTATGGCTTTGCTCCATTAAATTTGGCCAATAAAGATTTGCGATGGGAGCGAAGCAAAGAGTTAAACTTAGGGATTGATTTTGGATTCTTTAAAAACCGAATTGCGGCATCGCTTGAAATCTACAACCGCAAAACGGATGATTTGATTTTGAACCAAAAACTCCCCACGACAACGGGTTTCACCCAAGTAATAGCCAACGTGGGTAAAATTGAGAACAAAGGTGTGGAGTTAACGCTCAATACGGTGAACATATCAAAACAGAATTTTAATTGGAATACTACCTTTGCCTTTACCAGAAACCAAAACAAATTGCTTGAATTATACGGTAATGGTCAGACGGTTGACAAAGGAAACAACCTTTTTGTGGGTTATCCCATAAGAGCCAATTTTGATTTTAAATTTGACGGCATTTGGCAAACCGCCGACAAAGACTTGGCTACAAAATATAAGCAGGTGCCCGGCTCTGTGCGAGTGGTGGATCAAAACAATGACGGGCAGATTTCTTCAACCGATGCTATTGATGACAGGATGTATCTCGGTACGCAGCTTCCCAATTGGATTTTGGGTATCACCAATCGCTTTAAGTACAAGAATGTTGATTTCTCGTTCTTTACTTATTACCGCAATGGGGTACAATACAGAAACAATACCCTGGCAGGGACCTTTGGCGAGATTGGCAGTACGAGATACAACAAATTGGCGGGCTTAGATTATTGGAGAAGCGATAATCCTTCCAATACTTTTTTCGGTACCGTTGCCGCGAATCCCTATCGCAATGCCATTTTTTACCAAGATGCTAGCTTCTTAAGAATCTCTGATATTACCTTGGGCTACACCTTGGGCAACCGGGCGCTAAATAAGGTAAAAATGTCGAATGCACGGCTCTATCTGCAAGTGTTGAATCCGTTTGTGTTCAGCAACTTTACGGGTTTTGACCCCGAATTCAATTCCGCTATTTTTCAGGATGACGTGCCGTCGGCGACGTATTCTTTTGGCGTAAACATCAGTTTCTAACCTTTCCTTTAATCAGAAAAACAATGAAATTTCACTATAAATTACGACTAACATCGGTGGCAATCGCTTTTATGGGCGTTTTTGCTACGGGTTGTGAAAAAGACTTTTTGGTTGAAAAGCCCGTTACCACCCTCACTACCGACGTTTATTTTAAAACCGAAGCGGGGTTTGAAGATTTGGTTCGGGCGTGTTATCCTCTTTTGAGAAACATCCACCAAAACAGGATCTTGGTGTTGCAGGGAACCGATATTTTTACCGCGCAAAGCGGCTGGAATCCTTCGGCAGTTACTGGAAAAGAGAATGTTCCGAGTTTATTTGACGTCTATAACGCTGAATTTAACGCTAACTTGGCGGATATTCAACGCCTTTGGCAGTTGCTGTATGCCGAAATTGCCAGAACCAATTCGGCCATCACTCGCGCCAATGATATTACCACAATGGCACCGGCATTGAAAGATGCCAGGGTGTCGGAAGCAAAGTTTTTACGGGCATTATGTCTGTTTTATGCCGTGCAGCAATGGGGCGATATTCCTATGCCACTGGCAGAAATCACTTCACCTAGCAAGGATTTTCCAAGAGCGCCCTCGGCAGATGTTTATAAACAAATTATCGCAGATTTGTTGGATTGTGAAGCAAAATTGCCCGTTACCGCCACCAATTATGGCCGTATTACCAAAGGAGCAGCGCAGTTTTTATTGTCGCGAGTGTATTTGACAAGAGGCTGGAACTTCAACAACGCTTTAGGCGGAACAACAGCCGACTTTGACATGGCACTTCAATACGCCGATAAAGTAATAGATGCCTATCCGTTGGCGGCCAACTATAGTGATTTGTTTCCTAAACGTTCAAACAACCCCCTGACCCAATACACGGGGGCTCAAAATGATAAAAATCCCGAAATTATATTTGCGGTTCAGTACAACTCAGAAGTACTAACCAATAAAACAGATGCGGCTTTTACACAAGACCCTGCCGGTGGCAATGACTTGCATTCTAAATTTGGGCCAAGTGGCGAGGGGTTTGTCGGTACCAAAGGTCGAACAAGTGACTATAACCGATGTTTGGGCATACATCAGGTTACACCTGCAGGCTACCGTTTTTTTGATCCAGACAATGATACTCGTTATGCACACAATTTTGTAAGTGTTGGATATGCTCTTACCGCGGTAAAAGATTACAGACCGCTACCATTGAGCAACCCCTCTTTGAGAATAAACTTCAACGTGGGCGATACTGTGATGTTTGCCAGACCTTGGAATAAACCTGCCACTACCTTGGCCGAAAGAGGCGTGGACTTAGGTGGCAAGAAAAACTATGCGGTCGTAAATGCCGATGAATACGGCGGTGGGTACCCCATTGACAATTCGGGCCTGAACATTCAGCCGCCGTTGATGTGGAAATTTTGGCAGCCGGGCATTCCTTACGGTGATGCTTTTGGAACGTTTAATGAATGTGTGTTCAGAGCAGCAGAGGCTTATCTGATTGCAGCAGAGGCGATTGTCAAAGGAGCAAAAAATGGTAAATTGGGCGGTGCAGAGGTCTATTACAACAAAGTGTTGGACCGTGCCTTGGGGACCAAAAAGGGAACCGACCCCAAATGTGCCGCCGCCCCTGAAAATCAAAAATCATTGGCGACTGCCTCCTACCGAGCCACCGCCGCCAATATCTCAATTGACTTGATTTTGGACGAAAGAGCCAGAGAATTGATGGGAGAATACAGCCGATGGTTTGATTTGAAACGTACTGGTAAATTGGTGGAACGCGTCAAAAAATATAACCCTTGGGTGAAAGGACAGTCGATTGCGGCCAAACACAACTTACGACCGATTCCGCAAAGTGAAATTGATTTGTCGTTTCCTGCACTCAAGCAAAATGAAGGATATTAAGCTGGAAGCGAGCGTGAAAAAAAACGCAAGAAATAGCATAAATTTTAAAGAAAAAACACTTTACCTGAAATGAAAAGAGAAGAAGAATCCGTTTTTCTTCTCTTTTTTTAACGCTTTTGACCATACCCACCTTTTTCCCAAAAATTACGATGAAATCTATTTTTTCAATTGGTTTAATAGCCCTTCTTTCTGTCAACGCTTCTGTCCAAGCCCAATGGAAAGACCTTTTTAACGGAAAAGATTTGAAAGGTTGGGTAAAACGGAATGGAAACGCCGAATACAAAATCGTCAACAATACGATTGTCGGGGTTTCTCAACTCAATACGCCCAATTCGTTTTTGTGCACCGAAGCTACTTATGGGGATTTTGTGTTGGAACTTGACGTAAAAGTAGAGGCAGGCCTGAACTCTGGCATTCAGATCAGAAGCATCAGCGACCCTGCCGTTATGGCTGGAAAAGTACATGGCTATCAGGTCGAAATCGACCCTGGCGACCGGGCTTGGTCGGGAGGGATTTTCGACGAAGGACGCAACGGTTGGCTGTATCCCTTGTCAGTAAATCCCAAAGGTCAAAAGGCTTTTAAATTGGGCCAATGGAATAAATACCACATCGAAGCCATCGGCAATAGCCTTAAAACCTGGATAAATGGTATTCCATGTACCAATCTTCTCGACCCTCAAACCGCTCGCGGATTTATTGCATTGCAGGTGCATCAAATCAAGAAAGAAGAGCAGGTAGGGCTGACGGTTCAATGGAAAAACATCAGAATTGCGACGGATAATCTGAAAGAGGTTATTTTTAAAGGAGGCGAAGAAGCACCTGAAATCAGCTATTTGCTTAACCAGCTGTCGGAAAATGAAAAAAGAAAAGGTTGGCGGTTGCTTTGGGATGGCAAAACCACCGAGGGTTGGCGATTGGCCAACGACGATAAGTTTCCAGCGGTGGGTTGGGCTATTCAAGATGGAGTTTTGAAAGTGCTTGGCACTAAAAAAGATACGCTGGTCAAAAGCGGCGATATTATTACCGACAAAGAATTTTCAAACTTTGAACTCGAAATGGATTTTAAACTCACGACGGGGGCCAACAGTGGGTTGAAATATTTTGTGGTAGAAGACCGCAAAAAAAGAGCGGGCACAGGCCTAGGGCCTGAGTTTCAAATCCTCGACGACAAAGAGCATCCTGATGCCAAAGCAGGGGTGGGTGGCAACCGTACCACGGCTTCGTTGTATGACCTTATCACGGCCGAAAATTTGTCGGAAGGCAGTACCGCAAAACGGATGAATCCGCCCGGAAAATGGAACAAATTGCGGTTGGTAGTAAGGGCTGGGCACGTCGAGCATTGGCTCAATAACCTCAAAATGGTAGAATACGACCGCTATTCGCAGATTTTTCGCAATCTAGTGGCCAAAAGTAAATACAACACCTACCCGAATTTTGCGCAGGCAGTAGCAGGGCATATTCTTTTGCAGGACCACGGCGATGAAGTCCATTTTAGAAGCATTAAAATCAGGGAGTTATAGTATTGGAGCAGGAGATTGGCCTTTTTTTGTTTAGCTTGAAAGTAATTAAGCTGCAAAATTGCATGAAATTAAACACACTTTTATTCTTATCAATTACCTTGTTGTCAGTGGTTTATTCCAATGCGCAGCACGATGATTTTGCCATTAAAATCAATGCAAAGGCATTTAACCCATCTACGGTAAGTTGGTACAATACACCAGCCAAAAAATGGGACGAAGCCCTGCCTGTGGGTAATGGAAGGTTGGGGGCGATGGTTTTTGGGCGAAGTGGAGAAGAACGGATTCAACTCAACGAAGAAACCTATTGGTCGGGCAGCCCCTATTCTACAGTTGTAAAAGGCGGTTATAAAGTATTACCAGAAATCCAAAAACTGGTATTTGAAGAAAAATATTTGGCGGCTCATAATCTATTCGGGAGAAATTTGATGGGTTATCCTGTCGAGCAACAGAAATACCAAAGTCTTGCCAATCTCCATTTGTTTTTCAAAAACCAAGATTCAACTTCTGAGTACAAACGATGGCTTAACTTAGAAAGTGGAATTACCTCGGTTTCGTACAAATCAAACGGCATCACCTACCAACGAGAGGTGTTTGCCTCCGCCCCCGACCAAGTAATTGTGATTCGATTAACGGCCGATAAATCAAGTAGTATTTCTTTCAAAGCAAATCTCAGAGGTGTAAGAAACCAAGCCCATTCCAATTACGCCACCGACTATTTCAGAATGGATCCCTATGGCTCCGACGGCTTGATTTTGACTGGAAAATCGGCTGATTATATGGGTGTGGCAGGCAAACTAAAATATGAAGCCCGTATAAAGGCAGTTCCCGAAGGAGGAACTATGAAAACGGATGGGGTGGATTTAATCATCGAAAATGCCAATGCTGTTACCTTGTATTTTGCAGCAGCTACCAATTTTGTGAATTACAAAGACGTGAGTGCCAACCCACACCAAAGGGTAGAGGATTATTTTACAAAGATAAAGGGCAAATCATATACCGCCATTTTTGAGGCGGCTTTGGCCGATTATAAACAATATTTTGACCGAGTTTCTCTCCAATTGCCAATCACTGAAAACTCCTTTCTTCCTTTACCCGAACGAATTCAGAAAATACAAACGAATCCTGACCCCTCACTGTCGGCATTAAGTTATAATTTTGGCCGGTATTTGATGATTGCGTCTTCTCGGCCTGGCACCGAACCCGCTAATTTACAGGGCATTTGGAATGACGACATGAACCCTTCTTGGGATTCAAAATACACGACCAATATCAATACACAAATGAATTATTGGCCTGTGGAAAGTAGTAACCTTTCGGAATGTGCGGAGCCATTGGTTCGCTTCATCAAAGAACTAACCGACCAAGGTTCACAAGTGGCCCGTGAGCATTATGGCGCAAAAGGCTGGGTTTTTCATCAGAATACAGACTTATGGCGTGTAGCCGCCCCCATGGATGGTCCTACTTGGGGGACATTTACCGTAGGCGGTGCTTGGCTCTGCACCCACCTTTGGGAGCATTATCAATACACGATGGATGCGGCTTTTCTCAAAGAGACTTATCCATTGATGAAAGGTTCGGTGCAGTTTTTTATGGACTTCTTAAAGCCCCATCCCAATGGCAAATGGCTGGTAACCAATCCTTCTACCTCGCCCGAAAACTTCCCCGATGGAGGTGGTAACAAGCCTTATTTTGATGAAGTAACGGCGAGTTTTAGGGAAGGCACAACGATATGCGCAGGCTCTTCGATAGACATGCAAATTCTCGATGATTTGTTCGGCTATTTCGTAGAGGCTTCTGCCATTTTGGGCGACAATGGCGCTTTTGTTCAGCAGATGAAAGCCGCAAGAGAAAAATTAGTGCCGCCCCAAATTGGCAAGGATGGTTCGTTGCAGGAATGGGCAGACGACTGGAAATCGTTGGAAAAAAATCACCGACATTTTTCGCACATGTATGGCCTATATCCAGGGAAGGTATTGTACGAAAAAAGAACTCCCGCGCTGATAGAAGCCTATAAAAAAGTATTGGAAGAGCGTGGTGATGCTTCCACAGGTTGGTCCAGAGCATGGAAAATGGCGCTGTGGGCAAGACTGGGCGATGGCAACAGGGCCAATAAGATTTACAAAGGCTTCATCAGAGAACAAAGTTGCTCGTCGCTGTTTGCTTTGTGTGGAAGAGCCCCACAGGTGGATGGCACATTTGGAGTGACGGCCGCCATCACTGAAATGTTGATGCAATCGCACGATGGTTTTATCAAATTACTACCCGCCTTGCCCGACGATTGGAGTTCAGGAGCGTTCAAAGGCGTATGCGCCAGAGGGGCTTTTGAGTTGGATTATGTTTGGAAAAATAAGCAACTTACCCAATTGAGAATCAAGTCAAAAGCAGGTGGAATCTGCCGATTAGAAGCCTTGCCGAATGTAAGGGTTGCTACCCAAAATGGTAAAACGGTAGCATTTCAAAAATTACCCAATGGAATCATCGAAATCAAAACCGTGAAAGGTGAAGTATATGTTGTTGAGTGAATTTTGTAATTTGAGATTGTTTCCTTCTTTTTAACATTTTTACAGTACTAAAATGAGTAAGAACTTATCTCTTTGGCTATTCTTTTTTTTAGTTATTTTGTTGAATAACAGCACAATTGGTCAAAAAAATACCAAAGTGCTAACCTTGGAAGACATCTACAAAAATAACTTGTACAGTGCCAAAGGATTTGGCGCCATCCGATGGATGAAAGACAATGCGGGCTATTCAACAATTGAAAATAACGCATCCACCAACGGAAATGAAATAGTGAGATACGAGGTAAATTCGGGGGCAAAAAAGACCCTCGTGAGTGCAGCCCAACTCACTCCCACGGGTACATCCACCCCTTTGGCAATCGCCAATTATATTTGGTCAGAAGACAACACCAAACTCTTGATTTTTACCAATACACGCAAAGTTTGGCGACAAAATTCGAGGGGAGATTACTGGGTTTTAGACCTCCAAACCAACAAACTGAGCCAACTTGGCAAAGGATTGGAAGAAGCTACGCTGATGTTTGCTAAATTCTCGCCCGATGGCACACGGGCTGCCTACGTAAGCAAACTCAATATTTATGTAGAAGACCTCACTTCGGGTAAAATCACAAAATTGACAGCCGACGGCGGCGGCAATATCATCAATGGTACTTTTGACTGGGTCTATGAAGAAGAACTCGATTGCCGAGACGGTTTTAGGTGGAGTCCCGACGGAAAGACTATAGCCTACTGGCAGTCGGACACCAAAAACGTGGGTACTTTTTACATGATTAACAATGTGGACTCTATTTATTCAAAACCCATTCCGTTGCCTTATCCCAAAGTAGGAACGGCCAATTCTGCCGTAAAAGTAGGAGTGATTTCAGCCTCAGGGGGTGAAACCAAGTGGTTTAATGTACCCGGCGACCCAACAAATAACTACTTGGCACGCATGGAATTTATTCCAGCATCCGACGAAGTGATGATTCAGCAATTGAACCGTCTGCAAAACACCAATACCGTCTGGATTGGAAATACCAAAACGATGGCTTTGAATACCATTCTGACCGATAAAGACGAGGCGTATTTGGATTTACACGACAACATTGTTTGGCTGGAAAACAATCAATTCTTTACGTGGACAAGCGAAAAAGATGGTTGGCTACACCTCTACAAAGTGTCGAGAGATGGCAAACAATCAAGCCTAATCACCAAGGGGAATTTTGACGTAGTGAATATCAACTGCATTGATCCCAAGGGAGGATACGTTTATTACATCGCCTCACCCGAAAACTTTACCCAACGCTACCTGTATCGCAGCAGAATAGACGGAAAAGGCGAAGCAGAACGAGTTTCTCCCAAAAACTTGGTGGGTCAGCATAGCTATCAGATTTCTGACGATGCCCAATATGCCATTCATACGTTTGAAAATGCGACCACACCGCGAAGAATTTCGCTTATCAATCTTAATACCCACACAGAAATCAAGCTATTGCAAGACAATGCGGACTTAAGAACCAAAATGAAGGAACTGGCGCTGCGTCCCAAAGAATTTTTTAAGGTGGATATTGGTGATGTGATTTTGGACGCTTGGATTATTAAACCTAAGTCTTTCGATCCAAAGAAAAAATACCCCGTTATTTTTCATGTTTATGGCGAGCCTGCTGGTTCAACTGTGCAAGACAATTGGGGAACGGGTGATAATTTTTGGCACCAATATCTCGCCAATCAAGGCTATGTAGTGATGAGCGTCGACAACCGAGGAACCAAAGTGCCAAGAGGTCGTGATTTTAGAAAGTGTATTTACCGACAAATTGGCCTTTTGGCCGCCGATGACCAAGCCAAAGCGGCCAAAAAAATCATAACAATGTATCCATTTGTAGATGCCAAACGCATTGGTATTTGGGGGTGGAGTGGCGGCGGGCAAATGTCGCTTCATTGTATGTTTCGCCATTCCGATGTCTATAAAACGGGCATTGCGGTTTCTTTTGTGGCACATCAAACCCTGTATGATAACATTTACCAGGAAAGATACATGGGCTTACCTTCCGACAATGTGGAAGGCTACCGAGAAGGCTCTCCTGTGACGCACGCCAGCAAACTAAAAGGAAATTTGATGATTATACACGGCACCGCCGACGACAATGTGCATTATCAAAACTTTGAATTACTGGTCAATGAATTAATCAAGCACAACAAGCTTTTCAGCATGTTGTGCTATCCCATGCGCGACCACAGCATCAATCAGCGTGAAAATACCACGTTGCACATGAGACGCTCGATGGAAAAGTTTTGGAAGGATAATTTGTAACAGATATTTCCTGAAAAGAAGTGTAAACTTTACCGTGGTCTTTGTCCTCACAGACTGGCTTTTTTGTTAGCTGAAATGAAGGTCTTTGGAGACACAGACCACGGAGTAGAAATCCCTGTCCTGATGCTACCTTTGAGGTGGTGACACCCAAAAAGATAGGCTTGTTTTTAGATTGATTTACAAAAAAACAAATATGAAACTACAACTTTTCGGTTCGCTCTTCTTAATTACTTTGGTGGGTTTTGCACAAACCATCGACGAATCTGGCAAAACTGTGACTATCATTCAGACCATCAAAATAGATAGCGTGTGGGCAGGCCACCCTGTTGGTTTCTGTTTGTACACCCACCGCAACCGCCAGTATATTGCCTATTACAATGCGAACCGAAATATGGTAGTGGGGCAAAGAAATCTGGATGAACCTGAATTTCAACTGCACATTCTTCCAGCCACTACCCGCCAAACAGCGCAAGGTACAAGCACTGTGTTAGAGTGGGACAGTCATAATTTTGTAACCCTCGGTATCGACAAAGAGGGCTTTATTCATCTGTCGGGTAATGTACATGTAAACCCACTCACCTATTTCAGAAGTAGAAAGCCCAATGACATTTCGACACTCGAACAAATTTTTGAGATGGTGGGAACGGCAGAAAAACGTACCACCTATCCACATTTTATGCGCACAAAAGAAGGTGAACTTCTCTACCATTACCGTGATGGTGGGAGTGGCAACGGAAACGAGATTTATAATGCATACGATACCAGCACCAAAAAATGGAGACGCTTGCTCGATACACCTTTGACCGACGGGCAGGGCTTGATGAATGCTTACCAAACCCAACCCACTTTGATGCGGGACGGTTGGTACCACATGTACTGGGTTTGGCGCGATACACCCGACTGCTCGACCAACCACGACCTTTCGTACATGAAAAGCCCAGACCTAAAAAACTGGTTCGATGCTTTTGGAAAACCAATACAACTGCCAGCAACACTCGGCCAAAAATCACTCATTGTTGACCCAATTCCTGTGGAAGGAGGTATTATTAATCTAGCAGCCAAATTGGTTCTGGATGAAAAAAACAACCCTGTTTTTGTGTATCATAAATTTGACAAAAATGGAAATACGCAGTTGTATTCAGCTCATATTCAGGACAAAAGTTGGACATACAAACAAATCACCAATTGGGACTATCGCTGGTTTTTCTCAGGAAATGGCAGTATAAACAGCGAAATTTTGTTAAAAGGCTTTCGGAAAAGACAAGAGGGGAAGTACGAAGTTGATTATTGGCACATTAAATACGGAAACGGCACCATTTTGCTGAACAGTAAATTTGAAAACATTGGGAAAGTATTGAAAGCTCCGCCTCTTGAAGTTGCTCAAAAACTGGAAGGTGTTTTCCCAGGGTTGCTGATTCAGATCTCAGAAGATATGGGTGATTCAGATAATGAAAATAAGGGAAGCCGATATATTTTGAAATGGGAAACCATTAAGCGCAACCGTGACCGCGCCATAGAAAAACCCTGGCCTAGCCCCAGCCAATTGTATTTATACAAACTAAAAAGTAACTAAAATTCTCCGTTGTCGCTCGGCTGTGCCGAGTGACGAACATCAGTTAGTGCCCGCTCCGGCGACCCAGTCTTTACCGTGGTCGGTTTCCTCACAGACTGGCTATTTTGTTAGCTGTAAAGATGGTCGGTGGAGACGGAGTAGTGTAAGTAAATGCGCTATCTTGCATACGCTGACCTAAGCATTACCACTGAAGTATAAACAATAACCAAAATGACCAACCAACGGAGCGTATCTAAGGGTAAAGATTTAACAATCAAGGCGGCAATCAACACCGCTATAATACCGGGAATTGCCATCGCCACGGCCGCTTTTCGATTATAGGCACCTTTCCTAATAAATTGGATAGAAGCAGGAGGCATCAAAAAAGCACAAGAACCCATCATGATTGGAAAGGCAACTTGAGGCGATAACCCCAAGGCAAAGACCATCGCCATACATGGGGCGTAGAGACCGATACCCGCGGTCATCAATGCGCCCAAAAGGAAATTAACGGCCACCGCAATGGTCAGTTTAATTCCGCTTAGGCCAATGGCCGTGCCGCCTCCTTGAATCCATTGCATCTTTCCCGCAAACATAAATCCAGCAGTAATCAATAAAGCAAAGCCCATCACAATGCGAATTCTCTTTTCAGACATTCTTGACACTACACCCGCACCCAATATTGCCCCCGCAGCTGCCGAGAGCAACATCAATATTAGAGTAGTGGGTTCAACTTCAATAACCGTTATGAAAATAAGGGCTTGGATAAGCACAGGTACTGTATTGGCCACGTTGAGTGTACCAGGCAAAACACGGTCTTCTGTTTGTTTGGTAAATTTCAACAAAGCTGTTTGCGGTGCAAAAGCGCCAATACCCAAAACATCAAAAAAATTGACCACAAACCCAATTAGTCCCGTTTTTATCCAACTGACATTTTCAAGGTTGTTTTTGTGTTTTGAAAAATCCTTAAAAAGCGCGGTGCTGAACCAAATGGTTAGTATAGCCAACGAAAGCCAGATGAATGGTATCATGTCGTAAATAATTATGTCAAAAGTAGAACTCATCTTATTCCTTTAGAACATTTCAACAAATGTAAAGTAGGAAAACCCAATTTACACATTTCTTATGTGTGTATCTTCTTGTTCAAAACTTACCCCAAAAGTCTTGTCAATATCATATCCGAATCATAACAACGAGATAAAATGAGCACATATCCAAGTATTTTCAATGATGTAATTGGCCCTGTGATGAGAGGCCCGTCGAGTTCGCATTGTGCGGCATCTTTGCGGATAGCTCGGCTTTGCCGCGACCTTATGGACGAAAACATCAAAAACATCTTGATTGAATTTGACCCCAACGGCTCATTGGCAACCACGCACAAAAGCCAAGGCTCAGACATGGGCTTGTTTGGCGGATTTCTAGGTTGGGAAGCCTACGATGAACGGTTGCCAGAATCTGAAAAATACCTCGCTGCTGCGGGAATCAATGTGGAGATTAAAATATGTGATATCAAAGCAGACCACCCAAATACCTATAAAATCAGACTCAAAAACGATAAAGAAACTCGGAACCTAACGGCTATCTCTACGGGTGGTGGCATGATTGAAGTCATTGAAATTGATGGTGTTGGGGTGGCTATGGCAGGCGATTATTTTGAAACCCTTGTCTATTGTACCGAATCAGATGAAATTATCTCTTTTTTGAAAGCCTCCATTGCTTATGATTCAATAGCATTTCACCAAGGGGAAATTAGTTTTGTTGAAATCAAATCTCAAGCCCCCCTTGATACGATTATTTGTGATGAGTTGAATGCAATGGATAGCGTTCTGTTCATAAAATGCTTGAAGCCGGTACTGCCCGTAATGTCCAGACACAACCTTCAAGTGCCTTTTATTACTTGCCATGAAATGCTCGCCTACAACGAAGACAAAAATAAATCATTGTGGGAATTAGCCATTGATTATGAGGCTGCACGGGGCAATATCTCTGCCGAAGATGTGTTTGAAAAGATGCGTAAAATTATTCACATCATGGGGAATGCAATAGAGTTGGGGCTTAAAGGCACGCATTATGAAGACAGGATACTGGGGAGTCAGTCTTTGCAATTCCAACAAAAACTGGCGGCGAAACAATTGGTCGGTGGCGATGCCAACAACCGAATCATCATGTACGTATCGGCCATGATGGAAGTGAAAAGTTCTATGGGGGTCATTGTGGCTGCACCCACCGCAGGCTCGTGCGGGGCTTTGCCAGGCGCTTTGTTTGGGACAGCCCATGCCATGGATTTGCACGAGGATGAAATCGTAAAAGCCATGCTCTCTGCTGGTTTGATTGGCGTATTTATAGCGGCTCATGCCACTTTTGCGGCGGAAGTAGGCGGGTGTATGGCCGAAACAGGCTCAGGCGGAGGCATGGCTGCGGCAGGCATAGTGGGCTTGAAAGGCGGTACATTGAAGCAGTCCATTGCAGCGGCCTCTTTGGCCTTACAAAACTCGTTGGGTATCATCTGCGACCCCATCGGCAACAGAGTGGAAGCCCCTTGCTTGGGTAGAAACGTAATGGCCGCTACCAACGCCGTTTCTTGCGCCAACATGGCTCTGTCAGATTATGAGCAACTTATTCCTTTAGATGAAGTAATCGAAACCATGAAAGCCGTTGGCGATCAAATTCACCATACTTTGCGTTGCACCAACTTGGGCGGACTTTCTATCACCAAGGCGGCAAAGAAAATCGAAGCTATGCTCGAAGAAGAGCCAAATAAATTCTATAAAAGTTGTTAAAAATGACAATGGGAAAACCGAAGTACATAAGAGTAGAACACACCGTTTTTCCTCTATTTTATACCTTAAACTAAGCCCTTAAATCGCCCTTTTCGAATGAATAGAAGAACTTTTGTGACCACAGGAGTCAGTACGCTCTGTGCTGTGCCATTGTTGGGATTTCAACATTTTCACAAATATACCGCTCCCAAACCTGCGTGGTTGCTTGATTGGATTAAAATCTACGACCAAAATTTCCCCAACTACAAGGCGCTGAAAGTCACCGATGCCAATCATAAATACGCAGGTGGCTACATGAATGACATGGAGATTCCGAATCCACATTCTACGGCGGCTTTTATTGCCACGGCTTGTATGTTAATGTCTTGCCCCGAATCTGCTTTTTATCAATCCAAAGAATTGGTAAAAGAGGTAGAAGCGGCAACACAATGCCTGCTGAAAATGCAGCACTCCGACGGAACGATTGACCTCTTGGAAACCAATTTCCATTCGACGCCCGATACGGGTTTTATACTGGAAAATATGATTCCTGCCTATAAATACTTGAAACTGTCAAAGGTCAAAGGCGCTGAACCGTCGCTCGAATTGATAAAAACATTTTTGAAAAGAGCGGGCGAAGCACTCACCGTGGGCGGTATTCATACCCCAAATCACCGTTGGGTGGTCTCGGCGGCCCTGACCAAATTAAATGAACTTTTTCCCGACCCGCGCTACGTGGGTCGCATCGAACAATGGTTGGCTGAGCACATAGATATTGACCCCGATGGTCAATACAACGAAAAAAGCACCAACAGTTATTCGCCCATTGTCAATCGGTCGTTGATTATCATCGCCAAAGGCCTCAATAAGCCTGAGTTGCTAGAGCCAGTGCGCAAAAATTTGATGATGACGCTTTACTATGTCCACCCCAACGGGGAGGTGGTAACCGAGGCCTCCAACCGACAAGACAAAGGCACCATCGGCAACATGTCGCGGTATTATTACTGCTATCGCTACATGGCTTTGTTGGACAACAACGGCGAAATGGCCGCCATGTGTCGGCTCATTGAACAAACCAGTACGAAGAATCAATTAGCGGGCTATCTGGATTATTTTCTGGAAGACCCCACACTTTGGCGCGCCTTACCCGCCGACAAACCCCTGCCGACTAATTATGCCAAAGCCTTTCCGTATTCGGGTTTGGTGCGGATTCGGCGGGAAAATTGGGACGCCACGATTTTGTCCAACAACGCAAGTTGGCTCACGTTTCACAAAGGCAACGCCGTATTGCAAGCCATGCGGGTAGCGGCTTCTTTCTTCGGGAAAGGACAGTTTCAGTCGGCCAAAATTACGCAGGAAGGAACCACGTGGGTGATGCAAAATGCCATAGAAGGCCCTTATTATCAACCGATTGCCAAAGAGCAAATTGTGCCTGATGGAGATTGGGACAAAATGCCGAGGGCAAACCGTCCGCAGAGTGAAATTCAAAAACTCGAAACAATCGTAAAAGTTAGCGAAGCGAATAACGGCCTGCAAATAGACATTGAGATGACTGGAACAGAAGGCGTACCTGTGTCTTTTGAGTTGATTTTTAGGGCGGGGGGCACGTTTTCGGGGGTTACAAAACATCCCAAAAAAGAAACAGCTTACCTATTGGCGGCTGAATCTGCCTCATACACGGTCAATGCTGATACCATCCACTTTGGTCCTGGCAAAGCCGAACACAAAGGAATCCAATTGAGAGGAGCACTGCCCGCGATGGACGCCCCGACCGTCTATTTGACGGGCTTTACGCCTTTCAAGCACACGATTAAACTCTCGTAGTTTTCTCCTCAAGGTTTTTACATGAAGGGTTAGCATCAAAACTTTAAACCAATCAAAAAGAATGTTTACAAACGTGATTAAATCGTTCGTTTGTTTCTTAACACTTTGTCTCTTTTCTGTGAATTGTTTTTCACAAGCAAAGAGCGCTGTTTTTGATTTAACGTATAAGCAGATTGATACTTTAAAATTGGGCTTAAAGCTCTATTATCCAGCGTCTTTTCAAATAGATAAAACTTATCCAACTATTGTGTTTTTCTTTGGAGGGGGTTGGAATGGGGGCACCACCAAACAATTTGAGCCTCACGCTTTGCACTACGTCGCCAAGGATTTTATTGCGGTTTTGGTAGATTATCGGGTAAAGACGCGACACAACACAACTCCTTTTGAAAGTTTAAAAGATGCGAAATCGGCCATTCGGTATTTGCGTAAAAATGCCCAAAAACTCCGCATTGACGCAAATCGAATCGTTGGCTCGGGCGGTTCGGCGGGGGGACATTTGGCGGCGGCTTGTTTTACCAATGAATCTATCAATGAACCAACCGACGATGTGGCGATAAGTGCAAAACCCAATGCCTTAGTCTTGTTTAATCCCGTGATTGACAATGGAAAAGATGGCTATGGCTTTGAACGAATTGGAGAAAGATACGTGGAGTTTTCGCCAATGCACAACATCCAAAAAGGTTTTCCGCCCACCATTTTCTTTTTGGGAACAAACGACAACCTGATTCCGGTTGAAACGGCCCAGAAATTCAAGAAAAAAATAGAAGAAGTAGGGAGTCGTTGCGACCTTTTTTTATTTGAAAATCAAGGGCATGGTTTTTTCAATAAAGAGCCTTTCCTTTCAGAAACGATTTTGAAAGCAGACGCTTTTCTCCAGTCAATAGACTATCTCAAACCTTAAAAATCATTCGCTGTGGTTAGTTAATTGCACTCTCTACTTTATAACCTGTATGATGATGAATATGCGCCATTTCTATCTTTTGCTTGTACTTTTATTGATACTTATCAATTGCAAAACGAGTAATAATATCGCATACAATCTTGCGTCAAAAGACCTGCCAGCTACCGAAAAGGGCCTAGACCATGCGGGTTTTATTAGCGATTTTGACGATAAAGCCTTTGTGCGGGGCGAGCGCATCTACAATGCTACCTGCATCAATTGTCATGGAAATGGAGAAAATGAAGGCTCAATTCCGATGTCGTTGAAGTTTTGGTCAGAGCCATTCAAAGCAGGTGGCGATGCCTACTCGATGTATCAAACTGTGACCAAAGGGTATGGCTCTATGCCCCCGCAAGTGTCACTAACTCCCCAAGAAAAATACGACGTCATTCACTATATTCAACAAGAATTTGTTGCAAAAAACAAAGCCGTAACCCTTCCGAAAGTAACGCCCGAATATCTTTCTTCGCTCCCAAAAGGAAAATCACGAGGGCCTGTATCAAAGCCTTATCAACCCTGGGCCGACATGGACTACGGTAATTTTTTGATAAATACCTACGAATTGGCCGACGAAAAAACGGGTATTCCACGGTTTCATTCGCCGGGCCCGTCGCCGTTCAAAGATGAAGATTACTCAAAAAATAATTTTGCCTATAAAGGCATCGCAGTTCGCCTAGACAAAGGTGCAGGGGGCGTTTCCAAAGGAAAAGCATGGATGATTTTTGACCATGACCTCATGCGCGTAGCGGGGGCCTACACGGGCGAAGGTTTTATTGATTGGAACGCTATCTTGTTGAACGACAAGCACGAAACCTATCCCCGCACCATCGGAAAGCTGCATTTTGAAACTCCCGTAAGCCCAGGTTGGGCTAACCCTACAACGGGGAAATTTGACGACCCTCGCTTTGTGGCTCGTGACGGAAGGGCTTTTGGGCCATTGCCTAAATCTTGGGCAAACTATAAAGGGCTTTACCATTACGAAGACCAAATCATCATTTCATACACGGTGGGCGAATCGGCCATTTTAGAGAAATTTGGGTTTATCAAACCCTCCGTTTTTACAAGAACGCTCAATATCTCGCCCTCCAATTCAATGTTGAAAATGCGAGTGGCGGCTGCTTCCGCCAAGGTGAGTTTACGGGGCAAAGGAGCAACGCTGATAGAAGAAAATGGACAGATTTTTATGAATGTCAATGCCAAAGAAGCAGTTAAAGTCACTTTGGCCATTAGCGAAAAAGCCTCTAGTTTTTCTGAAAAGGATTTGCCAGAGCCAGAATCATTGACGAAATACACCTTGGGTACTGGCCGTGCGCATTATCCCGAAGTGCTCAAAACCTTTACTACCAGAGGAAAAGAGGACGGCCCGTTTGCCGTTGACCAACTCACCCCGCCTTTCGAGAATCCTTGGGCTTGTCGAATGAAATTGAGCGGGATAGACTTTTTTAAAGATGCCAATACAGCAGTGGTATGTGCCACCGACGGGGATGTTTGGTTGATTAAAGGCTTGCTCAATCCTGATGGCGCATTGACTTGGCAGCGCATTGGCTCGGGGCTTTTTCAGCCTTTGGGAATAAAAGTGGTGGATGAGAAAATATACGTCACCTGTAGGGACCAACTCGTATTGCTCAGAGATTTGAATGGCGATATGGAAACTGATTTTTACGAAAGTTTCAATCATGACCACCAAGTTACTGACCATTTCCATGAATTTGCGATGGGTTTGCAAACCGATAAAGAAGGTAATTTTTATTATGCCAAAAGCGGCCGCCACGCCCGTGAGGCGCTTATTCCGCAACACGGGACTTTATTGAAAGTAAGTGCCGACGGCTCAAAAACCGATATTATTGCCACAGGCTTCAGAGCGGCAAATGGCGTTTGTATCAACCCCGATGGCAGTTTTATCGTAACCGACCAACAAGGCTATTGGAACCCAATGAATCGAATAAACTGGGTGAAAGGCACTGGTAAGTTTTATGGCAATATGTGGGGCTATAACCCACCCAAAGACTCATCAAGGGCCGCCATGGAACAGCCTTTGGTGTGGGTAGATATGAAATACGACCGCTCGCCCTCTGAAATGGTTTGGGTGGAAAGCAACAAATGGGGTGCATTGAATGGTGGACTTCTGAGCCTTTCGTATGGCTACGGCAAGATTCAATATGTTTTAAACGAAACCGTAAATGGGCAGGAACAAGGCGCGGTGATTGATTTGCCCGGCATCAAATTCCTGACGGGGGTGATGCGTGGCCGGTTTAATCCTACCGATGGTCAACTGTATGCTTGCGGTATGTCGGCGTGGGGAACCAACCAGATGATGCGTGGGGGAGGGCTGTACAGAATTCGTTATACGGGTAAAACCGTTCCTGTACCTATCAAAATGAAAGTCCTTGAAAAAAGTATCGTACTTGATTTTGATACCCAGATTGACCAAAATTCTGCGTCTGATTTGACCAATTTTGAAGTAAAAACTTGGCAATTATTACGTAGTAAAAAATACGGCTCTGAACGTCATAATCAAAAAATATTGAAAGTAAGAGAATCTAAAATTATGGACAAAAGGCTGATTTTGAGCATCGAAAACTTAGAAAAAGTGGATGTAATCACCATCGATTATAAAATCAAAAATACCAAAGGTGAGACTCTAACGGGGTCTATTCAGGGTACGATACACCAACTTGGGAATTAGAGAAATGTTGAGTAGTGAAATAAAATGAATTGAAAATATGTACAGAGTAGTTTGGTTAATACTTATATGTTGTGGAGTACAAGTGTCTCTTTTTGCCCAAAAAACACAGGCCATCTGGCTCGATGATTTACCCATCAAATCTTTTTCGGAAGGCATACCAGCGGTGTTGCCCAAAACAACAGCAGCGGGGGATTCTATGCTCATTAAAGGTCGGTATTTTAAGCATGGGGTAGGCGTAAACGCCACGAGTATTTTGGCGTTCTTTCTGGAGGGTAAAGCCATCGAGTTCTCAGCCTTGGTAGGCGTTGACGACAAAGGAAATAAAGATTTGCCGCATACTTTTTACGTGATTGCCGACCGCAAAATCTTGTTTGACAGCGGAGAAATGCGCCTTGGCGATGCCCCCAAACCCGTAAAAGTTAAGTTGGAAGGTGTACAGCGGCTGGGCCTATTGGTGAAAGTCAACGACGAGGGCCGAACCAAAGTCTATTCAAATTGGGCTGATGCCCAATTGGTGATGTTGGACAACTACCTCCCTAAAAACATTCCAAATACCGATGAACGCTATATTTTGACCCCACCAACGTCAAAATTCCCCAAAATTAACTCCGCCAAAGTGTTCGGCGCTACGCCCAACAACCCTTTTCTGTACACCATCGCCGCCACAGGCGACCGCCCCATGAGCTTCTCGGCCAAAGGCTTGCCGAAAGGCCTTTCGTTGGATCACAAAACGGGAATTATTACGGGAAAAGTAGCACAGCGTGGCACCTACCTCGTGACACTTAAAGCAAAAAATGCCCTCGGTGAAGCTACCAAAGAACTAAAAATAAAGATTGGTGATACGATTGCCCTCACGCCCCCAATTGGCTGGAACGGCTGGAATTCGTGGGCTAGAAACATCGACCAACAAAAAGTCATTGCCTCCGCCGATGCCATGGTGAAAATGGGACTGAACCAACACGGTTGGACTTACATCAACATTGACGATGCTTGGCAGGGCAAACGCGGCGGGAAATTTAACGCCATTCAGCCGAATGATAAGTTTCCAAAATTTACGGAAATGGTGGATTATATTCATGGTTTGGGTCTAAAAGTTGGCGTCTATTCTACACCCATGATTACGAGTTATGCGGGTTATATTGGGGGCTCGTCTGACTTCGAAAATGGCCAAATCACTGACTCTATCGTCGCCAATAAGCGCGCTTTTCGCTACGTGGGTAAATACCGTTTTGAAACCAACGACGCCAAACAATTTGCAGAATGGGGCATTGATTACCTGAAATACGATTGGCGAATCGAAGTTCCATCAGCGGAACGGATGTCGGTGGCTTTGAAGCAATCCGGGCGCGATATTTTGTACAGTATTTCCAATTCTGCCCCCTTTACCCACGTCAAAGATTGGGTACGGCTCACCAACAGCTACCGTACGGGGCCTGATATTCGCGACAGTTGGAACAGCCTCTTTGTGTCGGCTTTTACATTGGACAAATGGGCACCCTACGGCGGCCCGGGCCATTGGAACGACCCCGACATGATGATTGTGGGCAATGTCACCACAGGTACACAACTGCACCCCACCCGCCTGACACCCGACGAACAATACAGCCACGTGAGTTTATTCAGCCTTTTGGCTACCCCATTGCTGATAGGTTGTCCGATTGAGCAGCTCGATGCCTTCACGCTGAATCTGTTGACCAACGACGAAGTCATTGAAATTGACCAAGACCCACTGGGCAAGTCGGCTCGGCTTGTTTGGAACAAAGATGGTATTCAAATCTGGCTCAAGCCGTTGGAAGACGGCTCGTATGCGGTGGGTTTGTTTAACGTTGGTGATTTTGGCAAAACGCCCGAATCTTACTTCCGTTGGGGGGATGAAACATCGAAATCGTTTACCTTTGATTTTGCCAAAGTGGGGTTAAAAGAAAATTACCGACTGCGGGATGTGTGGCAACAAAAGGAGTTAGGCAGTTTTAAAGAGGCTTTTAAAACAAATATTCGGCATCACGGAGTTATATTGTTGAGAATGTTTCCTTCAAAGAATTGAGGAAACTATTTCGCCGTTGCTGTGTCTCCACAGCAACTTATGCGTAAACCAAGCTGTTAGTGGCAACCTTACTGATAGACAGACCGAATTGACAAACCTCATATCGACGACGTTTTAAATGACCGAACTTGAAGCTATATTGACAAAGTATAATTTCCCTAAGCGGACAACACGAGCGACTACTAAAGTTGAAGAAATAGAAAATCGAATTGGGTTTCCTCTTCCCGACGACTACAAATTCTACCTTGACAATTATACAGAGCATGAAGAATTTGTAGGACCTGAACTTGTTAACCTTTGGGACATTGATGAACTATTATCCATAAATAAAGACACAGGAATATTTGACAACCTTCCATTGACATTAGGAATTGGTAATAATCCAAGTAGCGAGTTCATTGCAATCGAATTTATGGACAATAAAAATTATAGAATTGTTCTTTCCCCATTTATTGACTTAGACAAACAATATCACATCGACATCGGTAATTCATTTACAGATTTCTTTGTTCGTTTGGACAATGGCCAAGAATGGTTTGACTAAACACGCTTGCCAACCAAGGCTGCCGCTTAAATGGGTTTTATGTTATGGTGGGCTGACGAACAAAGGTTTATCTTAGTTTTTTAATTTAGCTTTGGTTATGGGCTGGGCTGACGTCCCCTGATTCCTATCACATCGCCAAGCCGAAAAACGTTCCTGTCGAGAGGTTGCTATGAGGACACAGCAGCGGGCAAATTATATTCACTTTTTTGAACTAATTTTTATGAGAAAAGAAATTCGATTAAATAGAAAAATAAGGCTAAACATTTTGCTTTTCATTCTATTTATGGTGAAGGGAGAAATGTTGTTTGCTCAAAAACCCGAAATGTATTACGGAGATTTGGATATTCCTACCAGACCGTATGCCAAAGACCCTTACGTGATTTTTTTTCAGGGAAAGTATTGGATGTATTATTCGGTGCCGGGGGAGCAATTCAAAGAATGGTACATTGGTATTGCGACCAGCAATGACTTGATTCATTGGGATAAAAGAGGGAACATCAAGGGCCAAAAAGGAACCGTGGAAGAAAAAGGCATTTGTGCGCCCGGAGCATTGGTAAAAGACGGGGTTTTGCATCTTTTTTATCAAACCTATGGCAATGGTAAATTGGATGCTATTTGTCACGCCTCATCTACCAATGGCGTTGATTTTGAACGAGATGTTACCAACCCCATTTTCAGACCGAAAATAAGTGATTGGAGTTGTGGAAGGGCGATTGATGCAGAAGTGATTGCTTACAAAAACAACTATTTTCTGTACTACGCTACCAGAGACCCCGATTACAAAATTCAGCAACAAGGCGTAGCCGTAGCACCCATTACGGCCAATTTTGACCGCAACAGCTGGACCGAAGTACCCAACATGCCCATGCTGAAACCTGAATTGGCCTGGGAGAAAAAATGTATTGAAGCCGCATCTTGTATTCAAAAAGGCAAGTATTTGTACATGTTTTATGCGGGAGCCTATAATAACGAACCTCAGCAAATCGGCATTGCCCGCAGCACGGATGGCATTCATTGGAAACGTTTATCAGAAGAGCCTTTCCTCAAAAACGGCGAGGCGGGCGCGTGGAATGAAAGTGAAAGTGGGCACCCCAACATTTTTAAAGCCCAAGATGGACGATATTATCTGTTTTTTCAAGGTAATAATGACAAAGGGAAAACGTGGTACTTGTCCAAAGTAGAAATCGGTTGGAATAAAAAAGGACCTTATTTGAAAAAGTAAAACCAGCAGTTTAGCAATAATGAAAACCCCCAAATTCACCATTAACACCCTTAAATTTAAGATTACATTTTGTTTAATCTTTACGCTTTCCATCTTTATGGTAAGCTTCAGAATTCTCCCCTCTGATGTGCCCAAAATTTCGCTCGATGGTTATAAAGTGGAAGATGGATTTGAACTCAAAGTTATCTCCTCGGAACCATTTTTAAAAGCGCCCGTGAGCATGGACTTTGACAACAAAGGCCGAATGTGGGTGGTAGAAATGATTGGCTATATGCCTAATCTAGAAGGCATTGGCGAAGAAGTACCCAACGGTAGAATTACCATTTTAGAAGACTGGAATAAAGATGGCGTGACCGACCATTCCAAAGTCTTTTTGGATAAACTCATTTTGCCTCGTGGACTGGCTCACGTGTATGGCGGACTTCTGTACGTTGATGGCCCAAAACTGTGGTTTGTAGAAATTAAAAACGATAAACCTGGCAAAAAAACCTTGGTTGACCCTGTATACGCCGAAGGCGGCAACGTGGAGCACTCCTCCAACGGACTCATGATGAACATTGACAATTGGATTTATAACGCCAATTACAATTTTAGGTACCAGCTTAAAAATGGAAAATGGATTAAAGAACCGACGTCGTATCGGGGGCAGTGGGGGATAACCAAAGACAATTTTGGACGGCTTTATTACAACAACAACAGCACGCAATTGCAGGGTGACTATGTTTTGCCCAACAAAGCAATTCGGAACCGGTACTTTAAACCTACCGTCGCTGAGAATCAACGGCTCACCAATAATAGGGTATTCCCAATTCATCAAACGTCGGTCAATCGGGGGTATCAAAAAGGAGTTTTGGACGAAAAAGGACTACTTAAAGACGTGACCGCGGCCTGTGGGCCGTTGGTGTATCGGGGAGGGGCTTTTCCTGCGTCGTACAACCAAAATGCCTTTGTGTGCGTGCCCGAGGTCAACCTCATTAAACGAAACATCCTGACCTTCAAAAATACCCAAACCACCGCTACCCAAGCCATTGAGGGGAAAGAGTTTCTTACTTCCACCGATGAAGGTTTCCGTCCCGTCAATTTGTTTAACGGACCCGACGGCGCCATCTATGTGGTTGATATGCACCGGGGTATTATTCAGCACAAGGCGTATATTTCGCAATACCTGACCGAGCAGCTGGCCGCTAAGAAATTGGATACTTTACAAAATGCAGGGCGTATTTTGAAAATAACGAGCAAAGCCGTCAAAACCCATTCAATTCCTGACTTGACAAAGGCGACTACTAAAGAATTGGTGGCATTGCTCAGTCATTCAAATGGTTGGCTCCGCGACCGCGCCCAACAGTTATTGATTCAAAAGAAAGACCTTACTGTGGTTAAAGAGTTGATTAATTTAACCAAAAACAGCAATGAATTTGCAACGGCCATTCATGCACTCTATGTATTGGAAGGCTTAAATGCGCTTTCTTTTAACACTTTGAGCGATGTGGTTAATCAATCAAAACAGCCCGAAACCATCGCCCATGCTTTAGGTCTTTTGGAGCGTTTTGCTTCAATGCCTAATGTGGCTAAAATGAAAACTACCTGTAACCAGCTATTGGCGCAAAACAATGAAGTGATAGACCTCTATTTGTCTATGTCGTTGAATGCTTGGCTAAAACTGTCGGAGGCAGCTTTCTTGCCCATTCTCACCGAAATTGACAAAAAATACGCGGCTCAGAAAATCTATCAGGAGGCCATTGTCAGCAGCCTTGAAGGGAGGGAAGAAAATTACCTCAACGCCACGAATCCTAATGCATTACTGAAAAGTAGTTTGACCGTAGCCCTCAATAATCGGCAGAAAAAAGAAATGAACCCCATTTTTGTCAAGGAAAAAAATACCGTAGACAACCGAACCAAAGGCCTGCAACTGTACCGAACCATTTGTGCTACCTGTCACGGGGCGGATGGCAAGGGAATTCAGGATTTAGCCCCGCCCCTCAAAGGTTCTGAATACATCGACGGCTCCATGAAGCGCCTAGCGGCCATTATTCTGCACGGTGTCAGCGGGCCGATTCAGGTCGGCGGGAAATTGTACAAATTGAACAACGAAATGCCCGCACTTGTCAATAATAAGGCCATCAGCGATCAAGACATCGTGGATATTATAAGATTTACGCAGAATGCCTTTGCAAAAGAAGGGAAGGGGATTTCGGTTGATGATGTAAAAAAAATGAGAGAAAGAAAGCCCGAAGGAAGCGGTATTTTTAACGAAAAGCAGCTGTTGGAAACCGATTTTGAAAAATAATTGGTAGAAAACTGCTTTCGCCCCTCCTCGTTGAGATGTTGAAAATGGTTGCCCGTACATAACATAAACAAAATAATGAGCAGTAGCATGAGCAATAAATTCATCAGTATAGGGGTCATTTATTTTGTGAGTGTTGTATTGGTATTCGGGCAACTAAAAGCAACAAATGAGGCTGTTTTTTCCAAAAAATACACCTACGAAACGCTGTCAACGTATCAGAAACAGTTATTTGAAGACTTTCTGGTGAATGAAATCCCGACTGGGAAAAAGGTGGCTGATGTTTTGACCAATCGCACCAGCCTGCGCAGTAAAACCCGTCTGGCTGAGGCGCTTCTGTTTCGCAATTTTATGGGCGATAAGGAAAAGGCGGCGGAGATTCTGACTTGGATTTTAAAAAATCAATACCGCGACGAGAACACCAAAATCTACGGAATCTGGAAAACCTCTATCGAAGATGATAAGTTTGACCAAAACTGGCGAGAGTTTATTGGTTGCGATTTGATTATTATCCGCCAAAAATACCGCCACCTTTTACCGACTGAAATTCAGAAAGAAATTGAAATTGGCTTGGTTCATGCCGCTCGTGGGGCCTTAAAACGCAATGTTGCTCCTGATTATACCAATATTTCCATCATGAGTGCTTTTCTGATGGAATATGTTGGTACAGAATTTAAAATGGACGAATTAAGAACGGCAGGGTTACAAAAAGCGCGGGATATTTTCAAGCTTTATCAAACGCATAAAACTTTCAGCGAATATAACTCGCCGACCTACTACGGAGTCACACTGATTGCCCTTGCTTTCTGGCGGGAATTGGCTTTTTCGCCCGAGATAAAGCAAATGGGACAAACCCTCGAAGCCGAGTTTTGGCACGAAGCCGCTACTTTTTATAATCCCAATCTCAAAAATATGCCCGGCCCTCATTTTAGAGGCTACGGTATGGATATGCGCAAGTATTTTTCCATTTTGGGTATTTGGATTGCCATTGCCGTTGATGACGAAAAACAAGCGCCAATTCCCGCTACAAATGGCCCAAAATACGGTGAAATGAGCAACTTAGCGCCCATTTTTAACCTTGGACTAGCAATTCCAAAAGCAGATTTAGCCGCCCTAAAAACATTCACATCTTCCCGATTTATCAGTCGAACAGTGCCCAATAAGTACACGGGAGATAGCCTCAAACAAGTCACTGCCATGATTCATAAGGATTGGATGATGGGCGGGGTATGGGGTATTCGACGGGTGTGGGGACAAATCAAAACGGGCGCGCTTCATTGGAAAGCAGATGATGGCGATATAGGCTGGCTGTTGGTGCCCGGAGATGGAAAAACCAACGTGCAAGTCACTAAAACTGCCATGAAGGTATATTCGGCAGGCCCCCAAACGACGCGTTTAGAGCTATACGTGTACGCCCAAGGTACCACGTCTGACTCCTTTTTAGAGAAGCCTTGGAAGTTGTCGGGCATGACATTAAACGTAGAAACGTCCTTAAAAATAATGAGCAGCGAAAAGATGGATACTACACTTTTTCAAAAGGAGCAGGCGGTGGCCGAAACTTATGCGCAGATTTTTAAAGTGGTTTTTGAAATACCTGCTTTATGGGCGTCGGCTAAACCTTTAATTGAAATTATTCCTAAAAAATAAACCTAGCCCTGAATATTAATTCAGGAAGAAATTGATTCTTCCATGCCTTATCTGATAAAAATGAAAAAAACAACCTACTCCCTCCTAACCATCCTCTTTATAGGTGTCGCATCGGTTTTTTTATCTTTTAAACCGACTGTGCAGAAAAATAAAATGCCCAACATCATCTATATTTTAGCCGATGACATGGGCTATGGCGATGTTTCAATCTATAATCCGCAAGGGAAAATTGCGACGCCAAATATTGATAAACTTGCCAAGCAAGGAATGCGGTTTACGGATGCTCACTCTCCTTCATCGGTCTGTACACCA
Organism: Runella salmonicolor; assembly: GCF_024158025.1. Lineage (NCBI taxonomy): Bacteria > Pseudomonadati > Bacteroidota > Cytophagia > Cytophagales > Spirosomataceae > Runella > Runella salmonicolor. Next base: position 540,522 of record NZ_JAMZEL010000002.1, on the reverse strand, counting down.
ACGCGTTATGCACTAATGACAGGCCGCTATCCTTGGCGGAGCCGCTTGCCCGTAGGCGTATTGCGAGGGTACAGCAGGACGCTGATTGAAGAAAATCGACCCACGGTTGCTACATTACTCAAAAGCCGAGGCTATCAAACGGGTGTGGTGGGCAAATGGCATTTGGGACTGGACTGGGAAGTGCTGCAAGGCAAGGAAGAATTGCTAAAAACAGAGAACTACGGCATCAAAACAGAGATGAATCCTGAGGAGATTGATTTTACCAAAAAAACAACAGGAGGTCCTCAGAGCGTTGGATTTGATTATTCCTATATTCTGCCTGCTTCTTTGGATATGCCACCGTATTGTTATTTGGAAAACCAACAATTGACCGAACAACCCACGGCCTATACCAAAGGAAATAAATTGGAATCGGGCTATACAGGCCCCTTTTGGCGTGAAGGAAAAATGTCACCCTCGTTTGATTTTCATGGAGTGCTACCTGAATTTGTTAACAAAGCCAATGCATTTTTGAAAAAACAAACCCAAGAAAAACCCTTCTTCCTGTATGTTCCGTTGGCGGCTCCGCACACGCCTTGGGTTCCCACCAAAAACTACGTAGGTAAATCAAAAGCGGGAGAATACGGCGATTTTGTGCAACAGGTGGACGCGGCAGTGGGCGAAATTCTGAGAACCTTAGAAGCATCCGGCCTTGCCGAAAATACCCTAGTTATTTTTACCAGCGATAATGGCCCGTATTGGCGACCCAATTTTATCGAGCAATTTGGCCACGTCGCCGCTGGGCCGTTTAGAGGGATGAAAGGAGATGCTTTTGAAGGTGGACACCGCGTGCCGTTCATCGTTCGTTGGCCCAATAAAGTAAAACCAAACACGGTCAGCTATGCCACTACTACTTTAGCAAATTTGATGGCTACCTGCGCCGAAATCGTTGGAACAAAGGACGCTAAATTTACCACCGAAGACAGTTACAGCATTTTGCCCGTATTGACGGGAAAAGCAAAGCAAGTGACTACACAACCGGCCGTGGTGCATAGTTCATCGAGTGGTTTTTTTGCCATTCGCAAAGGCGACTGGAAATTGATTGAAGGCCTTGGTTCAGGCGGATTTACTGAACCGAAAGAAATAAAACCCAAAGTAGGAGAAGCCGCAGGACAGCTTTATAACCTAGCGGATGATGTTTCGGAAAAAAACAATTTGTATGAACAAAACCCTGAAAAAGTAAGGGAACTTACGCAGTTGTTAGCCGACATAAAACAAGCTAAAACCAAGATAACGCTAAAATAATTGGAGTAAATACCTTTTGTTTTATATCCTAAATTCACCTTAAAGATGCAAGAGAAAAATGCAATGAATCGCCGAGACTTTGTCGGCAAAGCTGCCACTGCTTTGGCAGGAATAATGATTGTCCCACGTCACGTTTTAGGAGGAACTCGTCCCGACGGAACGAAGTATATTGCACCAAGTGATATTATATCGCTGGGTTTTATCGGTACGGGAAAGCAGGGTCGTGGGCTAACTAATTCGTTTTTGAGCACCAATGAAGCCCGGATTGTGGCCATGAGCGAAGTCTACAAAGCTAAAGCCCAATTGACGATTGACCGAATTAAAACATTTTACGAAAAAAATCCGCAGTCGGGTACCTATTCTGAGATTCCCGTGTATAACGATTTCCGTGAATTGCTGGCCCGAAAAGATGTAGATGCGGTCGTGATTGCTACCCCCGACCACTGGCACGCGGCCATGGCCGTACGCGCAGCCGAAGCAGGAAAAGATATTTATTGCGAAAAGCCGCTGGCATTGACGGTCAAAGAAGGCCGGGCCATGGTCAATGCCGCCCGCAAATACAACCGCGTGTTTCAGACGGGGAGTATGCAGCGTTCGTGGCCAGAGTTTCGTCAGGCTGCAGAATTGATTCGGAATGGTTACATCGGCGAAATTAAAAGCATCAAGGTAAATGTTGGTCCGCCGCCCAAGCCCTACGATTTGCCCGCCGAAACCATTCCTGAAGGATTGGATTGGAGTGCATGGTTGGGGCCCAATGCGGCAGTTCCTTTCAATTCAGAATTGGCTCCTCCGACGTCAAAAGACGTATTTCCCAATTGGCGGAATTACAAAGAATTCGGCGGTGGCATGGTGACCGATTGGGGCGCGCACATGTTTGACATTGTACAATGGGCCCTAGACATGGACAACAGCGGCCCCGTAGAAGTGATTGCCCCCGACGGTAAAGAGCATCCTTTTCTGACCTACCGCTATGAAAATGGCATCGTGATGACCCACGAAAAATGGGACTGGAACAATGCGATTCTTTTTACGGGAACGGAAGGTGAACTTCGGGTACAACGTAAAAAAATAGAAACTACGCCTGCCTCATTGGCTACGCGGGTAATCGCAGAAACCGAAAAACACGTGTATAAGAGCGAAAATCACTATAAAGATTTCTTTGATGCGATGCGCAAACGGAGCAAACCCATCTGTGACGTGGAAATTGGCCACCGGACGGCGTCGGTTTGTAACATCGGAAACATTGCCTACCAACTCAATCGACCGCTGCAATGGAATCCGAAGAAAGAATCGTTCAAAAATGATAAAGAAGCCAATGCTTTGCTTGGCCGTTCGATGAACGACGTGTGGGGAATTAAAATTTAATTGCGTTTTTAATCACTAAAAGTTGCTGAAGAGCAGAGAGTTATCAGTTGGAGCAGTGGGTATCAGTTAGATACGCATTGCTCCAATGCTTTTTGTACGGTTTCGGTGGTGGTAATTTTGGCGTCGTTGCCCCATGTGGTGTACATATACGTCATGATTTCGGCAATCTCCAATTCTTTTAGGGCTGGATTAGCAGGCATGGGTCGATTAAAGGTTTTGCCATTGACCGTTACCGACTGATTTACTCCGTTTTTAATCCAACAAATAACTTTTGCTTTGTCTTTGAGATATTCGGGCACAATGGCGGGATATAAATTGCTTAGTCCTTTGCCATCGCGTTGGTGACAGTTGGCGCAGTGCGTCTGAAACAAAGTATAGCCTTCTGCTACGTACTGCGCATGTTTTGTGCTTTCTTCACTTTGACAGGAGAAGAAAAAGAGGAATAGAAACCCAGAACTAAGCGCCGAATAACGAAAGAAACTAACCCTAAAAAAATGTAGCATATACCTTAATTTATAAACGCACTCCGCACTCCTTACTCTTTGTTTTTGTATTCTTCTTGCAAACGTTCGATGTCAGCGATAAGCCGCTTGGTAGCCTCCTCGTCGGTGCCGTTATACATCCCACGGACGTGTTTTTCTTTATCGACCAACACAAAAGCACCGCTGTGGATGTATCCCCCTGGCGCGGTAGAATCAGCCCCCGCAACGACCAAGTACTTTTTCTCCCCAATTTCATAAATTTTTTCGCGATTACCCGTCACAAAAAGCCATTGATTGCCCGTTACGCCCAAATCAGTGGCGTATTCTTTCAACACGGCAGGGGTGTCGTGGTCGGGGTCAATCGTGTGGGAGAGGATGGCTACGTCGTTCTGGCCCTTGATTTTTTCGTAGACTTTCAACATTTGTTTCTTCATCACGGGGCAAATCGTGGGGCAGGTGGTGAAGAAAAAATCCGCAACGTAAATTTTGTCTTTGAAGTTTTGGGCAGTAACAGTGTCGCCGTTTTGACTCACAAACTTAAAATCAGGAATGGTATGGTAGAGGGTATCAACGACTTCCTTACCGTCCACGATTCGGGTGGTGGTTTCGCGCTCGCCCAAGATGGGCAAACGGTCGGAGTTTTTATTACACCCCCAAATGACTAAAAATAAAAGTGCAAAAATGGTGTTTTTCATAGCTTGGGTGCTCGTTCACAATTAATGGGTTATTTCTTTAAAAACTGCTCAGCTTTGGCCATGCTTTCGAGCATTTTGTCGCGTACCGCGCTGATTTTGGTTTTCTCGGCATTCATGGCCTTTATGGCTTCCTCGCCAGAGAGCGCTTTTAAAGAATCTCCGTTGTAATCGTGCATCCAGTTCATCATTCCTTGATCGGCTTCGGTCAGGGCAACACTCAGCGCCAACGCTTCTTCTTTGCGCTTTTGGAGGCTGTCATTGGGGGTGATTTTTACCAAGCTGTCAATCGCGCTAATTTCTTTGCTCAGCCCAGTTTTTAATTCCATGAGTTGTCCCATTTTGGGCATTACTTCATCGTGGATGACAAATACTTCTTTTTCAGTTTGTTCTACGGAGCCTTTGTCTTCCGAACAAGCACTTGCAAACAATACGATACCGAAGGCGATGATTATATTTTTCATTTCTAATTAAGGACTGATTTGAACGTAATTTATTGATTAACAATTGATTGGTTTTCTAAAATAAATTTGTTTGCTTGACTCCCGATTGCGCCTGAAGCATTTCACGGGCGTTTTGGAGGATGGCTTCGCTTGGCTTGCTTCCCCCAATCATTTGGGCAATCTCGTTCACGCGTTCTTCAAACGTTAGCTTGCGAATCTTGCTCACCGTTTTTTCGGAAGAATTATCTTTGTATACAAAATAATGAGCGGTTCCTTGCGTGGCTATTTGGTGCAAGTGCGTAATGGAAATCACTTGGTGGCTCTTGGAAATCTCTCGCATCATTTGACCCATTTTAATGGCAATTTCGCCCGAAACTCCCGTGTCAATTTCGTCAAAAACAATGGTGGGCAGTTTACGTTTGCTGGCCAGAATGTACTTAATCACCATCATCAACCGCGAAAATTCCCCACCCGACGCCACATTTTTCAGTTGTTGTGGTTTGATTCCCTTGTTGGCACTGAACAAAAAGTCTACATCATCAATGCCCGACTCGCTGGGTTCGATGATTGTGTGTTGGATGCTCAGCGCGGCATTGGGCATTCCTAACTCCAACAAGTAGGTCTTTACCTGCTTTTCGACGGATGCCATCACGGCTTTTCGACTATGGGAAAGCTTTTCAGCCGATTTTTGGAGTTTTGCCTGCGCTTTGTCGGCGGCGGCTTTGGCCTTGTTGATGTCTTCATCCAGGTTTAACACCCGGCTCACTTTTGTTTCCAACTCCTCCTGAATCGCAAGGAGTTCTCTGAGGGTTTTGACTTGGTGCTTTTGTTGTAAATGGTAAAACAAATTGAGCCGCTCACGGATTTCTTCGGCGCGGGTATCGTCGATTTCAACATTGTCTTGTTCGTCGCTGATTTCGCCCGCCAAATCCTTTAATTCAATGTAAACACTCTGGGCTCGTTCGCGAAGTTGCTCATACTGAGGCGCAAACTTACTGATGGCATTCAGGCTGGAAACTGCATTCTTTAAAAACACAATCACCGATTGTTCGGGATTGTCAAGGTATTCGGTGGCTAGTTGCAGCCGTTCGCGCACATCGGTGGCATTTTCAAGAATCATCAATTCCTGCTCCAATTGTTCCTGTTCGTCGGCTTGTAGCTTCGCTTTTTCGAGTTCGTCGTACAAAAATTGGTTATAATCAAACTCTTTCCGCATTTGAGCTGCTTCTGCTATCAGGCGATTATACACTTGGTTTGCTTTACGATACGCCTGAAAATCAGCGTGATAGTGCCGAAGTATTTCTTCGTTTTGGGCATAAGTATCCACAATCTGTAGCTGAAATTCGTTGGAACCGAGCAGCAGGGTATCGTGCTGTGAATGAATATCCATCAATTGGCCCGCAATCCGTCGCAGGGATTCCAGATTGACGGGGGTATCATTGATAAAAGCCCTCGATTTGCCAGTGGGGCTGATTTCGCGACGAATGAGGCAGGTAGTCGTAAAATCCAGCTCTTCTTCGTCAAATAAGTGTTCAATGAAGTAGCCTGAAAGGTCGAAGGTTCCTTCAATGATACATTTTCCCGCAGGATTGTACAGCACTTTTGTATCGGCACGGCTGCCCAACAATAAGCCAATAGCGCCGAGCATGATCGATTTACCCGCCCCCGTTTCGCCCGTGATGATATTAAGCTGTGGGTCAGGAGTAAGCTCCAAATGGTCGATTAATGCGTAATTTTTGATTAGTAGATGCGCAAGCATAAAGCAATCGGTTGAACCGCCGCGAAGTTAGTTAACTATTCAACAAAATGTACAGACTTTGTGTTCGGAACTTGTTAAAATGTCGCCTCAAGGTCGTAAACGACGGTGTCAATTTGCGTAAAAGCAAAGGTATGGCGATGCATTCGTTGGTCTTGCAGAAAGATAAGGTTATTTTCGATTTTTTGACAACGGCCAAAAAATGTTTGATTGCTCTTAAGGACTACGTTTATTTCTCGGTTCAGAAGTTCTTCCGTCCGGGCAGAAAGTGCCGACTGAACGATTCGGATAAGTCTTTTTCCCACAATGCTAGTTTAATTATCGTAATAATTTTCGGTACAATTCAGTTTTGGAAGGGTCGAGTTGAGACAGCATATTAAAGGCCTTTTGGCGGTCTTCTTTGCTTGCTTCCAACAGAATCTTGTTGATTTCTTCGCCTTTCGCGTCAAAAAAAGAATTGATGTAAACCGAACCAGGCAATACTCGGTTGGTTTGCTGGAGGGTAGTCAACAGATTCATGACTTGGGTACGGGCGCCAATTGGATTTTCGGTAAACGTATCGAGTGCCAATCGGTGATAATTGTAAATCCCTTCTCGCACGGGCAGCATCAGCTGATTGTTGAGATTATCGACCAACCAAAAACGATTTCGGCGGTCGTTGCCGGTGGCATTCCAACCCGCAGGTGCGCCGCCGGGATTGACCCCTAGCGCTAAATTAGCCACCTGTTGGGCGCGTTGCAGGTAATTATTGCCGCCTAGTTTGCTGAATGAGTCATAATCTACGGCTAAAATAATATAGGCATAAAATGCGAGGGTTTGTGTCAACTCATCCGAATAGGTATTTTCGTTGTAATACATCGGATTGTTGGGCAGGTAATTAAAGTTAAAATTTCGGTCAATGAAATTCAGTAAAATGGTCTCGTAATTGGTGCCGTACACGGGGCGCGTCACAATTAGCTGCGTGGTGCCTTCATACACCCCCTGCGCTGGGGAGCGGATAAGGTTGATGTTCAATTTGCAATTAATGCGCTCTTCTGGGTTAAAATTATCATTTGTCCACCTGCGGGCATTCATAAAGTCAGTAATGACGTTTTTGAGTTGATTCAGGCTGGCGTTATCCGTGTTTTGCTGCGTAAAAAGTTGGTTATAATTGAGCGTAACAACGCAATTTAGCTCCTGCGCTTGTGTAGATAAAACAAGGCTAAAGGAAAATAAAAGTAATCGGATTCCTTTCTTTATAACTTTCATGATTTTGCCATTATGCTGAAACAGTCGTGTCTATGTGTGCAATTTTCCTGCCACAAGTTGTAAAATATCCTGGGCAACGTCGGTTTTAGATTTTAACTCAAAGGAGTGTACCGTTCCGTTTGCTTCAATAACGGTAATTTTATTGGTATCGTGTGCAAAACCCGCGCCTTTGTCATTCAAGGAGTTCAACACAATCAAATCAAGGTTTTTGGATTTCAATTTCCCCAAGGCATTTTCTAGCTCATTATCGGTTTCAAGGGCAAAACCAACCATGAGTTGACCTGCCTGTTTCTGCAGCCCGAGCGTTGCCGCAATGTCTACCGTTTTGGTAAGTTCAATGTTAAATTGCGCTTCTTTTTTCTTGATTTTGCGATCGGCTGGGTGAGCGGGGGTATAATCGGCCACGGCGGCCGAAAGAATTATAACGTCGGCCTCCGCAAATAGCTTTTGCGTGGCTTCGTACATTTCCTTTGCCGACCGAACGGGTACAACGGTAATTTCTGTGTCTGGTATGGGTTGAGCGGTTGGGCCGCTCACTACCGTAACATCAGCACCTGCCATCCAAAATGCTTTCGCAATCGAAAAACCCATTTTGCCCGTTGAATGATTACTGATGTACCGCACTGGGTCGATGGCTTCTTGCGTGGGGCCAGCAGTGATGAGAATTTTCTTGTTTTTTAAGGCTGGTACGGTTGCAAAATGCTTTTCAAGGTGAGAAAGAATATGTTCTGGCTCGGCCATCCTTCCAGTTCCGACCAATCCGCTCGCCAATTCTCCGTGTTCGGCTTCGACGATGGAATTGCCGAAGCGTTGCAGCTTCTGAAGATTTTCAACCGTAGAGCCATGCAGGTACATGTCTAAATCCATGGCGGGCGCAAAAAATACGGGGCAACGGGCAGATAGATAAACGGCAGTCAACAAATCTTCGCAGAGTCCGTTGGCGCACTTAGCAAGCGTATGTGCAGTGGCTGGGGCAATGATGAAGGCATCTGCCCATAATCCTAGCTCTACGTGGTTGTTCCAACTCCCATTCTCGTCGGCGACGTAGGACGATAGGGCAGGGCGCTTTGATAAAGTAGCAAAAGTTAACGGTGTTATAAAATCTTTCGCCGATTGAGTCATGATTACTTGTACTTCTGCCCCTGCTTTAATGAGCAAACGCACCAACAATGCTGACTTGTAGGCGGCGATACTTCCCGTTACGCCTACGAGAATTTTTTTATGGAGAAGGGTTGAAGGCATGAGTTACAATAGTGTACAAAGAAAAAATACGGTAGGCATTTAAGGAATATTTACTTCCAAATGTACATAAATGGCACAAAAAAGCCGCACGTTGTTTAATCGTGCGGCTTTTTTTATGGGAGGAAAAGATTAAACTTCTTCGTCGCTTGAACGCCAGAAAAGTTTATCTTCCATAAATTCTTCAATGGCGATACCCGTTGGCTTAGGCTGACGCTCGTAGAATTTAGAAATCTCGATTTGCTCGCGGTTTTCAAATACTTCTTCGAGGTTGTCAATACCTGAGGCAAACTCAGCAAGCTTGTTGTTAAGCTCTTCTTTGGTTTTGGAGGCAATTTGACGTGAACGGCGTGAAATAATCGCCACCGATTCGTACAAGTTACCAGTTTTCGCGGCCAATTTGTCGGTGTCGCGGGTTATGATTGATGGATTTGCTGCCATTGTATTTGAATAATTTAATGTTCAACTTTTAGTTTTGAGTAGAAGAAGGAGTCGAAAGTTTACCAGCGTCTGAAGGTTTTTTCTCCTTCAATGCTTTTTCGGCTTTCTCTGCTTCTAAAATTACGCCCAATTCTTTTACGGTATTTTCGTAATACCGTTCAGCCTGACGTAAGTATTTACTATTGGGGTACTTGTCCAAAAATGCCAAATAATATTTGGAAACGTCTTGATAACGTTCTTTTTGCTTTTCGGCGAAGCTCAGTTTTGCTAGATTATATTGCGCATCAACGCGTAAAAATGCCAGCTCCTCATTGTATTTAGAATCGGGAAAATCTTTTTGGTAATTGTTGATGGCCACTACGGCTGAACGGTAATTGGCAATGTTGGCTTCACTGGTTTTGTAGTAAAGTTTAGCTTTGTCGTAGGCTTTACGTTCTAGTTTTTCCCGAAGTTCCAGTATCAACTGAGTACTCTCTTCACGGAATGCACTTTCGGGATAGGTATTGATAAAATCCTGAAGGGCACTGATGGCGGTCAGGGTATTGGTTTGGTCAAGGTTTGAGTTTGGAGAGTCTTTGTACAGCGAATAAGCATGCATGTACAAAGATTCCTGAGCGTATTCACTTCGCTGAAATGTTTCATAGAAGTTCTTGAACAGGAACTGTGCCATGTTGTAGTTTGACTGCTTGAAATTACAGTAGGCATTGTAAAATTGAGCGAGCTCGGCTTGGCGAGCGTCTTTGCCATTTAACAAAGGAGTGATTTCTTCAAACAGCAAGCCTGCACGATAATAATCAGCTTTCTTGTAATACTGAAGGGCCGCCTCATACTTCTGTTCAAGTGTTCCTTCCTTTTGCAGTTTAGCAAACTTGCTGCACGAACCCAGCACTACGGCGGTGAAAATCAGCAGAAAAAATCCAAATCGGGTGTTACGCATATCGGGCGCAAAAATACAAAAATTGCTTCATATCTCATAACGAAATAGAAGCGTAAAAAGTATTCAGTACGTTTTAAGTGATTGACTATCGCAAATTAGTGTCTAATTAGCAATTTTTTGGTTGCTACTTTTTTGCCTTCTAACAGTAACTGATAAAAGTAAACTCCAGTCGGAATTTCGCGGGTCGAAATGCGGAGTTGACGTTCGTTTCTATCCAAATCATATTCAGCCACGTTGGCTCCCAAGATGTTATACAATGAGATTTTTGCGTTGCCGACATTACCTGAAATCTGATAATCAATCTCAGCGTAATCATTTGCGGGATTAGGGTACGCATTCAATACGCGTAGTTTTTCGCTCACAAAAAATAAATCTTCAGACTTGGCAACTTCTTCCAAATTCGGGCGGGTATCGGAGGCCGTGGCCAATTCACCGTTGGTACGGTTTTTATTGGCGGTATTTGCATTTGTAGCAGTGCCCGGACTAAGTAAAATAGAACGGTAGTAAGCGTTGATGGCCGAGCTTGGGCGCAAGTTGATACTGCGATCCAATGACCGAGGTATCTTGGTGAGAGTGGGTGAAGTAACGGATGTTGATTTCTTCCCGACGTTCAGGCGGCTTTTGCTTCGATTTACTTCTGACTGCGCCGAGGCATCAGTCAGGGCAAAAACACTGAAGATGGTAAGAAAGATATATTTTAGTATAGTTTTTTTCATAGCTGTGGATGGATTGAAAAATCATATTTCTTGTCTGTTTCCTGCAAAAATATAGGCTATTTTTTGTAATATCAAAAATTGAACCTTAAAAGAGTGTTAAAATTTATTAATCGGGATACAATATAAACGAAAAAAAAGCGTAAAAGGTTTTTCTTAGACTAAAGTTTCTTTTTATTGGACTTTACCCTTGTTTTCAAAACTTCTTTCGTCACTGTTTTGACGGCTTTTGATTCTTTCGTCACTGGCGGTTTGACAATTTTCTTTTCGATTGGTTTAAAGCCAGCTTTGGCTAAAATTTCAAGTTTTGTCGGTTTTTCTTTGATTCGCCAATTGAAACCTTCAAGTTCTTTGTCTTCTCCTTTAATACTCTGCGGAGGAATAAAACGACCATCGGGTTGGCCCACAAATTGAATTCTATGTACTTGGTTACGACGAAAATTGAGCGTCATCTTGGCACATTCTACTCGATTCATTCCCATGGCTTTTTTTTCTTCGTTGGCCGCAAAATAGATACTCTCGCCGTTGCCTTCTACAAATACGCGTTGCAATCGGGTGCTGTCGTCAAAATAAGCCGTAATCCGCCGCCCTTTTACTTGATTAAAATTAAGAAGGGTATCTTGAGAAATAACAAATGATTTTGCTTTCAGGTACATGGTCCTCAACTTTTGTTCGACCATCTGCGCCACGATTGAATCTGCTTCCAACTGATACTTAGAAGACCAGATGATGGGCTTCTTTAGAAATGTAATGTTGGAGTCTAAAGAGTTGTAAATCAGTGAATCACAGCGACTTTGAAGGTCTTTTTTGTACAATAACACGTTTTTGTACCCAATTAACTTTCGGGGTTTTTGGGCATTTGATGTATCTGCTTTTTGGTTTACGAGCGCGTCTTTGGCGGGCTTAGAAAGCTCACGCCCCGAGGCGGGCAGGGGCAAAATACTAAGCAGTGAATCGGCACTTGCCTTCGTTTTTACCGCGATACGTTTTGCCAAATTGGCCTGATTGGACGGGGTTATCTCTTTTAAAAAAACACTACTTTTTCTTCCTTTGAGCGAAAAACCAACTACAGGTTTTGCCTTAGCCAAAGAATCAGCGTCAACTTTATTTTTGTCAAGTTGCTTGCTGGATAAATTTGGTTTTGAGATAGCTGCTGTGGTAGTATCTGGTTGTATATCAATAGAGTAAAGGGTGTCGGCTGTCATAAAAAGAGTGTCTTTTGAAATGACAGACCGCGTTAGGGCGTGTCCCCAAACCTTTGATATGCCCAATTTTCCGTTGTAGATTCCGAAATCTCCGTTGAGAATCGTGTCATCGTTTTTAGACACAATTTCCACTTTTCCTTTGGCAAATCCTTTTTTGTTTAGGTTGTCAAACGAGAGTGAATCGCCCGTGAGGGTATAGTCTGGATTGTCAATGGTGGTGCGGGTTCTAAACAACGACTCGCCAGTATCGGTGTTATAGGAGCCATTTTTGGCAATGACCGTTCCTTCTTTACTGACTACTTTTGTAGGGCTTTTAAAGTCGGCGATTTTGGTCAGTGAGTTATAAATGAGGGTGTCGGTGGTCAGCGTGTACTTTTTGTTGACCAGTTTAACGTTGGTGTAATAAGTAGAAACTTTGGTACGGGTGTCATAATACCCAATGTTGCTGGTCAGGGTGTTTTCGGCATCAATGATTTTCCCCTTGTTGGGATAAAAAGCAACACCCGTTGCCATGTCGTATTCAATCTTGGTTGACGTAACGGTTCTTTTGCGGTCTTTAAGATTGACTACTTTTCCCATCACCTTTGCCAAACGGCTATTTCCGTAGTAAAACAGCGTATCTCCCGTAACGGTAATGGTATCACCCTGCACAATCCGAACATTGCCGTAAGCCTCAATGGCATTAGAGGCCACGTTATGAATGGCCAAGTTACAATACATCAGCGCTCCTTTGTGACGAAAAACCACCTTATTGACTACCCTACGCACTTCACTTCCATCCGTCATTTTCATGACGGTCATGCTGTCGGCACCCAGCAAAAAAACCTTTTCTTCTCCTTGCGGGGAGGAAGTAGGGCCTGCGGTAGGGCGTTGGGCATAGGTGAATACGGAACTGAAGACGCTCATGAGAATGATAAGTCGTTTAATCCCATATACGCAGAATAAGGCTTTGGGGTTGCAATGGATATGGCTAATTTTTGAAAAAATCATATAATCAATGAAAAGTGTCGTTCACACAGGCGACGGGTCAGCAGGCTGTCGTTCATTTTAGATTCTGTGCAGTATTAACGCACAAAATTAGCTAAAAACTGACGTTAGCGTGATTCTTAACATACATTAACGGTTTTTTTAGAAGAATGGATGCAATTAGATGAGTGGTGGACTCTTTAACGGGTGTTTGTGGCGATGGTGGAAATGGTAGGGAAGGTGGCTTAGTAACTGTATTATGAGTAGTTTTTCTCTTTTTTGTGATTTGATAGGTTATGAAAATACTTCCCAATCTTCTACTGTTAGGATTGCTTGCGGTAGGGCTAAAAACGCAGGCGCAATACAACATTGTCAAGACCGAAAATGGTGCTATATCAGGCCTAAAAAGTGGCGATATTCATATATATAAAGGTATTCCTTTTGCCGCTCCACCCGTGGGCGACTTGCGCTGGAAAGCTCCTCAGCCTGCCAAAAACTGGCAAGGCATTCGCAAATGCGAGGCTTTCTCGGCCAGTCCGATTCAGTCCAAACCAGTGCCTTTTTACTGCTGGACCGAAGAGTTTATTGCCCCACCGGAGCCACTGAGCGAAGATTGCCTGTACCTCAATGTTTGGACAGGCGCGAAGTTGGCCTACGAGAATCGTCCCGTTTTTGTGTGGATTTATGGTGGGGGCTTTTCGTCGGGTTCGGCAGCTTGCGCCATTTATGACGGTGAAGAAATGGCAAAAAAAGGGGTTGTTTTTGTGAGTATTAATTATCGGGTCGGCGCGTTGGGTTTTATGGCGCATCCTGAGTTGAGTAAAGAGCAAAACAACGCCTCAGGAAATTATGGTTTACTGGACCAGATTGCGGCCCTCAAATGGATTCAAAACAACATTGCCGCTTTTGGCGGCGACCCCAACAACGTCACCATTGCGGGGCAGTCGGCAGGGTCGATGAGCGTTAATTGTTTGGTAGCGTCGCCGTTGGCCAAGCGCCTTTTTCACCGCGCCATTGCCCAAAGCGGTGGGATGCTTTCCAACCGCATTCCAGCGTCGCTAGCAGATGCCGAAAAAGTGGGAGAAGCGTTTCAGAAGAAGGCCAATGCGGCCAATTTGGCGGAATTACGCAAAAAAACACCCGAAGAAATTTTGGCGGCGACACAAGGCGGCATTCGTTTTGGCGTTACGCTCGACGGCCACGTGTTGCCTACGGATATTTTCAACCATTTTAAAGAAGGCAAACACAACGACGTGCCGCTGATGGCAGGCTGGGTCACGGGCGACGGCAGTATAACGGGCGGACAGGCGCTTTCGGCTGAAAAATTCAAACAACAATTGCGGGAAAAATACGGTGACAAGGCCGACGAATTTTTGAAGCTGTTTCCCGCCGCCACCGACGAGGAAGCCAAAGCTGCCCAGTTAAAATTGGGCTTGCTTTCGTTTGCGGCCCGTGCGGCGCATTTGTGGGCGGGCTTCAATAAAAGCAAAGCTTATCTTTATCAGTTTACGCATGTGCCGCCCGATAAGCCCAATTTCCCGAATTATGGCGCATTTCACACCTCAGAAGTACCGTATGCGTTGCATACATTGCACCGCTGGAATCGGCCTTGGCAGGAAGTGGACCGCCAATTGGAAAACAACATGGCCGATTATTGGGTGAATTTTGCCAAAACAGGAAACCCCAACGCCAAGGGCCTTCCAGAGTGGAAAGGACACGATAAAAAGTCGGGTGTGGTGCTGGAATTGGGTGATACTGTGCAGGAACGACCAGCGCTGTTTAGGACCGAATTTGAACTGTTGGATAGCGTGCAAATAAAGTAATCAAAACAGACGACAAAAACCCTCAAAAATGAACGGAAAATCTTCTGCTTCCCGCCGCAAATTCATTAAAACTTCGGCAAGTATGGCGGCTTCATTGGCGGTACTACCCGATGCAATGGATGTATCGGTAGGGAATCATGTTTTTTCAACCAACACAGAAACAATGGCAACTCAAAAAAGCCTGATTGGCACGTACGGCGAATGGGCCTCATCATTGGTAAAAAATATCCCTGCGTTATCGTTCCGAAACGCCAAATGGAACAATGTAAAAACGTGGCAAAAAGAAGCCCTTGCCAAAACCAGTGAGTTGATTTTTAAACCTGATTTGGGCAAAACGCCCCCCGTTACCGTCGAGAAAAAATACGCGTATGATGGACTGGATATTGAAGAGCTGTCGTGGCAATTGCCCTATGGCCGCCCGACCAAAGCCTATCTTTTGAAGCCCCAAGGAGCAACCAAACCCCTGCCTGCGATTCTGGCGCTTCACGATCACGGCGGCAATAAGTACTTTGGTAAACGTAAAATAGTACGCCTTTCGGACGACATGCACCCGTTGTTGGTTGAGCATCAGGAGCATTATTATGGTGGTAAAGCCTGGGCTAATGAGCTTGCCAAACGCGGTTATGTGGTATTGGTTCACGATACATTTGCGTTTGAAAGTCGTCGGGTATTGTACGACGAAGTCGCTGGGTATTCGTGGGGCCCACTCAAAACGGAAGGTAAATCGGACGCTGACCCCGAGAAAACCGAAAATATCCAAGCCTACAATACTTGGGCGGGTGAGCATGAGCACGTTATGTCGAAATCATTGTTTTGCGGTGGTACCACTTGGCCAGGCGTGGTTTTGGCCGAAGACCAAATTGCCTTGGATATTTTAAGCAACCGTTCCGATGTAGACAAGAACCGCATCGGCTGCGCGGGACTGTCGGGTGGTGGATTGCGGACGGCGTACTTGGGTGGGTTGGATGCGCGCATCAAATGCGCGGTGTGCGTGGGTTTTATGTCGACCTGGGATGATTTTATTTTGTACAAATCGTACACGCACACGTGGATGCTATATGTGCCGTTGTTACCCAATTATTTAGATTTTCCCGAGATTTTGGGGATACGGGCGCCTTTGCCAACGATGGTGCAAAACAACAACGACGATGACTTATTTACGTTGCCAGAAATGAAAAAAGCCGACAACCAACTCCGTGAAATCTTTGCCAAAGCGGGAGCGGGGGATAAATACCAAGGGAAGTTTTATGACGGTGAGCATAAGTTTGACCAACCAATGCAAAAAGATGCATTTGAATGGTTTGATAAATGGCTTTCTTGAAAAATGTAGACCTGCCAACAAGTCCTACCTACCCAAAACCTATCATGAAATTTATCTTCGCTTTCCTCTGCGCGTTTAGTGCTTGCATTACAGCATTGGCTCAAACCTTGGCGTTATTGCCGCAAAACCCGCATTATTTTACGTATAAGGGCAAACCAACCGTCATTGTGGGCTCGGGCGAACACTACGGCGCCGTAATGAACCTTGATTTTAACTACGATACCTACCTCAAAACCCTGCAGGCCGACGGCCTCAACACAACTCGGTTGTTTACGGGGGCGTACTACGAAAAGCCAGGGGCGTTTGGTATTCAAAAAAACACCATGGCACCCGCCGACGACCGTCTACTATTGCCATGGAAAAAAATAAATGATAAATACGACCTTAATGTGTGGGACGAAGCGTTTTTTGCGCGTTTGCATGACTTCATGAAAAAGGCTGAGCAGAGCGGGGTGATTGTGGAAATCTGCCTTTTTTCGTCGTACTACGGGGCGGGTTGGGCGTATCATCCTTTCAATGGCCGAAATAACGTCAATCAAACACCGACCGACCTCGCGCCCAATAAAGTCAACACGCTGGATAATGGCGCAATCTTGAAGTTTCAGGAAGCCTATACCCGCAAATTGGTGCAGGAATTGAATCAGTACGACCATTTTTACTTCGAAATTCAGAACGAACCTTGGGCCGAAGGCAAAGATACGGTGCTGGTTTGGAATGATTATATGGGCGCTGATGATTTAAAACAACCCGGAAATAACTGGAAAAATACGCTCGAAGTTGCCTCCGCCAAATCTCGCGAGTGGCACAAAAACGTTTCGGGATGGATTATAAACCAAGAGAAAAGCTTGGCGAAAAAACACCTGATTTCGCACAATATCGCCAATTTTAAATTGCCCGTTTTTGTGTCAGATCCCAACATTTCCATCTATACGTTTCACTACGCACACCCTGAGGCGGCCGGCCTGAATTATCGCCTCAACAGAGTTGTCGGTTTTAATGAAACGGGCTTTGCGGGGAAAAACGACGACACTTATCGCCGACAAGCATGGCGATTTATGATGAGCGGCGGCGGACTTTTTGGCCATTTAGACTACTCGTTTTCAGTTGGTTCGGAAGATGGAAAAGATTTGACCAACAACGCCCCCGGCGGCGGAAGTCCGACGCTAAGAAGGCAGTTCAAAATGCTAAAAAATCAACTGGAACGGATGGATTTGGCAACGCTCAAGCCCGATGCTTCATTTTTAGGGCACGCCGAAGGTGCGTTTGTATATTCGATGAAAGACCGCCAGCAATATTTGGTATATGCAGAGCCGCTTTTGGCGCAACCTTGTCGGATAAACTTACAGTTGCCCAAAGGAAACTATTCAGCTACATGGACGGATGTGGTGACAGGAAAAACCCTTAAATCTGAAAATGTAAGCGTTTCGGCCCCTTCCATTATGCTTCAAAGTTCCGCTGGTGTAAATGATAAGACGTTGGTGTTAAGAAAGTTATAATAAATTTGTTGGCGTGGGAGTTTTGATAAATCCTAAGTTTATGCGTCTTCCGTTGAATCTCCTTCTTCCTGCGTCACCAACACTTTGTCAATCCGGGCACCGTCCATGTCAAAAATTTCGAACTTAAAACCATGCCAAAGTATGATTTCCCCCGTTTTGGGTACGTGTCCAAAATGTTCGAGCAACAGACCTCCAATGGTGTTAAAAGGCATGTTGTCGTTGTATAAATCCAACTGGTCAAAATAGCTTAGAAAATCGTAGAAGGGCATCTGAGCATCAGTGATATAGGTGCCATCTTCCCGCTGAACGATGCTGCTTTCATCATCATAATTGGTGTCGCTCACGTCTCCTACGAGGGCGTCCATCAGGTCATTCAGTGTTACGATTCCTTGTAAAGCTCCGTATTCATCAATGACCATACTGTAATGCTGACGGTTTTCTTGAAGGCGTTCGAGCGCAATGTAGGCCGAACTGCTGTCGGGTAGGTATTGGGGTTCTTTAATCAACGCCTCCAAATCAAGGGGGCGGTTTTCCATGACCTGCTGGAAAATATCTTTCATCAACACGACCCCGACCACCTCGTCGACGGTGTTTCTACAAACTGGATAAACGGAGTGGATTTCGCCCTTGATTTTTTCGCGTATTTCGTCGGGGCTATCGGTCAAATCGAGCCAAACCAACTGCATCCGGTGCGTCATGAGGGAGCCTACTTTGCGGTCGCCCAAATGAAACACCCGCTCCATGATTTCTTGTTCAATTTCCTGTACTTCGCCGCCGTCGGTTCCTTCCTGAATAAACGCTTTGATTTCTTCTTCCGTCACGCGGCTATCGGCGGAGGGTTTTATCCGCAAAATTTTGAGTAAAAGATCAGATGTATGGGTCAAAAGCCACACGAATGGCGAGGTAACTTTTGAAAGAATTTGCATCGGCAATGCCACTGCCTTAGCGATGCCTTCGGGATTGGTAAGACCGATGCGTTTGGGGACTAGCTCGCCAATGACCAAAGAAATAAACGTAATCATCACCAGCACACCCCCCACCGACAACGGGCGGCTGTAGGGTTTCAAAACCTCAAATTGGTTTAAATAGTCTTGCCAATCGTTGGTCAGGTTTTCTCCCCCAAAGATACCCAACAAAATCCCGATGAGGGTGATGCCGATTTGAACTGTAGAAAGAAATTGATTGGGCGAATTGATAAGTTCTAAGGCTAGTTTGGCTGATTTGCTGCCTCTTTTGGCCGAATTTTCCAGTTTTACTTTGCGAGAAGAGACTACCGCGATTTCGGACATTGAGAAGATGCCGTTGATAATCGTAAGCAGAAATATGATAAATAATTCCATGTAAGAGTTAAAAATTGAGAAAAATATTACGATGAAGTCTCCTCCATTGGCAAACAATTCTTTTACAGATGAGGTTTGCCGCGTTTTTGAAGGAGCATCAAAGAGGTATTTAATAGAAAAAACATGCCTGTTTCAAAGCATGAAGCGTCATTCTAAAAAATCACATGTTCATTGGACGGTTAGGTGGGGGTGGATTGAGTTTTCAAATAAAACGATAATCGGGCATATCACTGCTAAAATCAAAGATGATTAGGGGCAAAAAATACCTTATATGTTTTGGTGACAAGTTTTTCAACGAGGATTGGTTTTATACAAATATGGCTCAAATTGGCTAAAAATCATACACAAAGCAAAAATATGGCCGAAAGAAAGCATAAAATCAGCTGAAGAAATAGATGCTTTCAGTCGAGCATTAGCTCAAAGATTAGATTCTAAATAGAGTAAGTAAGGCCCAAATTGAGCTTGTGACATAAGAAGACAACTTTACTATAGTGCGCTTTGAATGGTCTTTGTGAACTTGAATTAATCTAAACTCCTGACCCTTTTTGTATGAAGTTTCTGTGTCAAAAGTATCCCTCTTTTACCCATTCAACCTTTTCATTCTCTCGCGTATTTCTGGTACATTTTGTGGCCTGTTTTTCTCTTTGGTTGCTACTGGGGCCACCGATTGGATTATCCACCAGCTATGCGCAGCTCCCTGGTCGTAGCTCTCAACTCAAACTTTGGTATGCTCAGCCCGCACAAATTTGGGAGGAAGCCCTGCCCTTGGGTAACGGGAAAACGGGGGCGATGGTGTTTGGGCGGGTCAACCATGAGCGCTTTCAGCTAAACGATAACAAGCTATGGTCGGGCTACCCCATTGAAGGCAATAACCCCAACGGCCCGACGGTTTTACCGCAGGTGCGCAAAGCCATTTCTGAAGGTGAGTACGACAAAGCAGATGCACTTTGGAAGAAAATGCAAGGGCCGTATTGCGCTCGCTATTTGCCAATGGGCGACTTACACCTTGATTTTGGTTTTCGCGATTCTATGGCCCTAAATTATTACAGGGAATTAGATTTAAATACGGCCGTTTCTACCGTGAAATATACCGTTGACGGAGTAACTTACACCCGCGAAACCTTTATCAGTCACCCCGCTTCGGTGATGGTAGTACGGATTAGTACCAATAAAAAGAATCGCATCAATGTCAGTGCTCTATTGAGCAGTAGGTTGAAATTCAGTATTTTAAGTGGTTTGCCAAACCGTCTTGTTTTAAAAGGAAAAGCGCCAAAGCACGTAGCTCACCGCGCCTCGGAGCCGCAACAGATTCTGTACGATGAGGACCCAAAGGGGGAAGGAACGAACTTTGAAATTCATTTGGCGGCCCAATCTGAGGGAGGAAAAGTGGCAAGTCAAAATGGTAAATTGACCATTTCGGGAGCCAATACCGTAACGTTTTATGTAGTTGGCGCAACGAGTTTTAACGGATTTGATAAATCTCCAGGATTGGCTGGGAAAGACCCTTCGGTGGAGGCGAACGCAATTCTACGAAAGGCGTTATCATCTACCTATACCCAACTCAAAGCCGCGCACATCGCTGATTATCAGAAGCTGTTTAATCGGGTGGCGCTGGATTTGGGAGAAGATGCGGAAGCCCTCAAATTGCCCACCGACGAGCGCCTGATTCGTCAGCAAAATGGGCCTTCCGATACGCAATTGCAAACCCTATATTATCAGTTTGGTCGGTACTTATTGATTTCAAGTTCACGCAATGGCGCTTCGGGAGCAGCGGGGATTCCCGCCAACTTGCAGGGGATTTGGAACGACCACATTCAGCCGCCATGGGGCAGTAATTATACCACCAATATCAACGTAGAAATGAATTATTGGCTCGCCGAAAACGCCAACTTACCCGAATGTCATTTGCCCTTGCTGCATTTTATCGGTAATCTGGCCGTCAATGGAGCCAAAACGGCCAAGGTCAATTACGGTATCAATGAAGGCTGGATTACGCACCATGGTACCGATATTTGGGCCAAAACTTCCGCAGGTGGTGGCTATGAGTGGGATTCGCGCAGTCGGGGCAGTTGGTCGAGTTGGTTGATGGCGGGAGCCTGGTTAAGCACCCATCTGTGGGAACATTATCAGTTTACGGGCGATAAAGCTTTTCTGCGTGAACACGGGTATCCACTCATGAAAAGTGCCGCGCAGTTTATGTTACATTGGTTGGTGGAAGATGGCCAAGGGCATTTGATTACCAATCCGTCCACTTCGCCCGAAAACACCATCAAAATCAGCGGTAAAGAATACCAGATTACGATGGCTTCTACGATGGACATGGCCATCATTCGGGAGTTGTTTAATGATTGCATTCAAGCGGCTAAAATTCTGGAAACCGATGCTGCATTCTTGGCCCAACTGGAGAAAACCAAAGCGCGTTTGTATCCCT
The DNA here is from genome assembly GCF_024158025.1 of Runella salmonicolor. Taxonomy (NCBI): domain Bacteria; kingdom Pseudomonadati; phylum Bacteroidota; class Cytophagia; order Cytophagales; family Spirosomataceae; genus Runella; species Runella salmonicolor. Next base: position 519,340 of record NZ_JAMZEL010000002.1, on the reverse strand, counting down.
ATCAAATTGGTCAATTCGGACAATTGCAAGAATGGTACAAAGATTGGGACGACCCCACCGATAAGCACCGTCATATTTCACACTTATTTGGCCTACACCCGGGTCATCAAATCAACCCTCGTCAAACGCCAGAGTTGGCGGCGGCGGCCAAAAAAACGCTGATTCAGCGCGGCGATGTTAGTACGGGCTGGTCGATGGCGTGGAAAATCAACTGGTGGGCGCGCCTCGAAGATGGCAACCACGCGTATAAAATACTACGAGACGGACTGTCGTATGTCGGTCCAAAAAATACCTCTCGAAACGGCGCAAACTTGTCTACACAGTCGGGTGGTGGAACCTATCCCAACTTATTTGACGCGCACCCTCCTTTTCAGATTGACGGAAATTTTGGGGGTACTGCTGGTATTACCGAAATGTTGCTGCAAAGCCATACGGGCGAAATCAGCTTGCTGCCTGCCCTGCCTGAGGCTTGGCCCAAAGGTTCTGTGAAAGGAATCAAAGCCCGTGGGAATTTCGACGTAACTATTGAATGGGAGGGGGGAAAACTAACCCAAGCGAGTGTGTTGTCCAACCTCGGCGGTGTGTGTCGGTTGCGTACAAAGGTACCCGTTAAAGTGGTTGAAATGCCCTCATTATCAACTCAATCCGTCGCAATTAACCCGCTCAATCCCGAAACCGAAACTTTGAAGTTTGTCAAAAACCCCGATGAAAAGTTGGTGGATGTACCGTTGGAAGAAACTTATCTCATTGAATTTCAGACCGAAAAAGGAAAACGTTATACCCTTGTACCATCAAAATGAAAAAATCTATTTATAAAACAGTGTTGTTGCTGGGCTTGCTTTCGGCAAACTTCAGGGTTTCTGCCCAATTAATGCAATGGAAAGAAATCGCTTCGGGTGTCTGGAAAGTGTCTGTGGGTAAGCCCGAAGCGTATAATCTGCTGACGGCTTCGGGCGCTCAGCCCAATACCAATGCCTTGAAAAATATGGGTACGACGGGATTTCCGTTGAACCAAAACGAGATTTCGGTGCAGCTCCGAGATGGTAAAACCTATCTACGCTTTCCTCTGGATAGGGGAGAACAACTCTTTGGCTTCGGGCTCAACTTTCAGACCGTTCATCAACGGGGAAAAATCTTGCAGCTGCACATGGACCATTATGGTAACAAAGACAACGGCCGTACTCATGCGCCCGTTCCTTTTTATGTGTCGTCCAAAGGTTACGGGGTGTTTGTGAATTCGGCGCGTTATATCAATGTGTACGCGGGCACCGCCGTCCGGACCGACAGCAAAAATCCGCCGTTGCTGAAAGACCGTAATACTGACAAAAACTGGCAAGCCCAACCATATTCCGATGCGGTCGAAATGCTCGTACCAGCGGGGGGCGTGGAGCTGTATGTTTTTGGTGGGCCATCGCCGATGGAAGCCGTGCGGCGGTTTAATTTATTCAACGGTGGGGGCTGCCTGCCGCCGCGTTGGGGGCTAGGTTTTACGCAACGCGTCAATCGTTTGTATTCTGATAAAGATGTGCAAAAAGAAGCGGCCGAATTTGAAGAAAAGGGCTATCCGTTGGATTTTATCGGTCTCGAACCTGGCTGGCAGAGCAAATCCTATCCTTGCACTTTTGAGTGGGACAAAACCCGTTTTCCTCAGCCTGCTGCTTTTGTAAATGAGATGCTCAGCAAGGGCGTTCGCATCAATCTTTGGACCAATCCTTACGTATCACCCGAGGCCTCAATTTTTCCCAAAATTGCGCCTTTTACGGGCTCACATTCGGTTTGGGTGGGAGCCGTGCCCGATTTAACGATACCCAAAGCGCAGTCCATTTATTGGGGGCAATTTGACAAAGACCACGTCAGTATAGGCGTTAGCGGGTATAAAATCGACGAAGTGGATGGCTTTGATTCGTGGCTTTGGCCCGATGTGGCTACGTTTCCTTCGGGGCTCAGTGCCGAGCAAATGCGCCAGACATACGGGGTGTTGGTGATGAAACAAAGCACCGATATGTTTCGTAAACACAACCGACGTACCTACGGGTTGGTGCGGGCTTCCAATGCAGGCGGAGTATCGTTGCCGTACGTTATTTACAACGATAATTACAGCCACGAAGATTTTATTACGGGCTTGATTAACAGCGGTTTTTCGGGAACCCTGTGGACTCCAGAAGTGCGGGCTTCCAAGACGGGTGAAGAATGGTTGCGGCGGTTTCAATCGGTGTGCTTTTCACCGATGGCCATGATTAATGCGTGGGCTAGCAGCACTAAACCTTGGACATTTCCTGAAGTGGCGGAGCAAATCAAAGAAATTTCGCAACTACGGATGCGCATGATGCCGTATTGGTACACCGAATTTGCCAAGTATCATTTTGAAGGTACGCCGCCGTTTCGGGCCGTTAATCTTGAACCCGATTTTAAGACGGAGCTAAAAAAGGAACTTCTGAATGCCAATTTGGAAGAAAATCCCTACGCCGTGGCCGTCAACAAAGAAATCAAAGACCAGTACATGGCGGGAGAATACCTGTTGGTAGCGCCAATGTTTACGGGCCAGACCTCCCGTAAAGTGGTGTTGCCGAAAGGAAAATGGTATGATTTTTACACGGGCAAGTTGGTGGGAGAGGGCGAGGTGATTACCGTTACGCCGGGGTTGGATAAAATTCCCGTTTTCGTCAAAGACGGGGGGATTATTCCGATGATGCCCGTAATGTTACACGCCCCTAAACCCGACCAAAAAGTAGACCTTGAAGTTCGTCATTACGGTCAAAAACCTGCTCAATACAAGCTCTACGATGACGACGGTGAAACCTTCGATTATGAAAAAGGTCAGTTTAGTTGGCGAACTCTCACCGCTGAGCGCCAAGCTAACGGCGAATGGAAAGGAACTATCTCCAATCCCGAAAACGGCAAACCCAACACCGTTGGGAACGTGACTTGGAAATTTATGACGCCTTAGAAGGAAGTATTTTTCTGATTAATTTTATTGAAGAAGTAAAAAATCAAAGGTAAGAATTAATAGAGGTATAAAAAGCCGCCGTTGGTGGAATAACACCAACGGCGTTGCTTCAGCTTTTCCTATTTCTGAGCTCTTATTTCATACCTCCTACTTCTAAATTCCTACCTTTACTTCTTCAAATAAGCATTAAACCATTTGATGTAGCGTTCAAAACGGTCTTTTTGGAAGCTTGGGTTGGTGATACCGTGGAACTGGCCCGGATAAATAATCAATTCCGTGGGTGTGCCAAGTGAGCGTAAGGCCTGATACATCTGTTCGCTGCCTACCGACGGAACGTTAAAGTCACTTTCGCCCACCATAAATTGGGTAGGTGTTTTGATGCGGTCGGCTTTGAGGAAAGGATAGGACAGGGCCACGTATTTATCGAAATTTTTCCACGGGGAGCCTAGTTCGTTTTCGTACTGCAAAATGTACTGATCTACGCCGTACAGCGACGAAATCATCGCCACACCTGCCCCGCTGGAGGCCGCTTTAAAACGCGTATCCGAAGCAATCGTGTAATTCGTTAAAATACCGCCGTAGCTCCAGCCGCCGATGCCCAATTTTTCGGGGTCAGCAATGCCGTTTTGGACCAAATAATCCGTTGCCCCCAAAATATCCAATACTTCTTTGTTGCCCCAATCGGCCGAAATAATTTTGCTATACTCTAATCCGCGGCCGTTTGAACCGCGATAATTGACGGCCACAACGGCATACCCTGCCGCAGACAACATCTGGCGACTCAAATCAAAACTAAATTCATCCTGCGCTACTGGGCCACCGTGAATAAACAGAATCGTGGGCAACTTAACGCCTTTTACCGCGTTGGCGGGGCGGTACAGAAGGTTGGAAACGCTAGCTCCATCTTTGCTTTTTGAGGTAAACCCTTCGACGGTGGCCAAAGCCAGTGGCGCCAGAAAAGCCTCTTGATGGGTGGTCAAGCGGCGAAGGTTGCCGCTTTCGAAAGCGTATAGTTCACTAGGCGTTTGTGGGTCGCTCATGACCGTGAGTATAGCGCCTGAAGGGTGCCGTTCGAGCGCCGAAACGCTTCGGTTACCTGTCAATGTTTTGGTCATTTTTCCGTCAGCTACGGCAAATTGAGCCACGTAACGAGTGCGGTCGTCAGTGACTAAGGCGTGCACATACGCACCGTCTTTGGTCCAAAGTGGAGAACCGACAGGACGGTCGAGCGTTTTGCTCAACAATTTTGGCTCGCCTCCGTCCTTGGATACCACACACAAAATCGTTTGATCATACATGAAGTAATTATCGGAGGAGGTAGAGCGCACATAAGCGATTTGTTTTCCGTCGGGGCTCCATTCAGGGCCTGAATCGCGGCCCGTCCAAGTAGTGACCTGCTTCATGACGGCATTGGGTTTGGCATCTATTATCCAAATATCGGTATTGGCATTGCGGTCGGGGTCGGCGGTGCGGTTGCTCACAAAGGCAATCTGCGTACCATCAGGCGACCATCTAGGCGACGATTCATTGTAGATGCCTTTGGTCAGGGTGTCTATTTTCTTAGTAACCAAGTCGTACAGGTACAAATGTGTCGTTTTTTTTGTGAGGTAGCCCTCTACATCCTGTTTGAATTTAAAACGGTCGATGACGATGGGCTTAGCGGTTTTGGATTTTGAAGTGTCTGGGTCGTTGCTAATCACTAAGGCGATTTTTTTACCATCTGGTGACCATGCATAGTCCGACAAACTCCCTTTTTTCAAATCGGTCAATTGCCGTGCTTCGCCGCCGCGAACGTCCATCAGCCAAATCTGACTGCTCGTTAGCCCATTACGGGAAGAGGTAAACGACAAATATTTACCGTCTGGGCTCCAGCGAGGCTGTGATTCTCCATCGGGGCTGTAAGTGAGTTGAATCGACTCTTTGCCATCCCATGAGTTCATCCAAATGTCAGCGTTGCGTTTGTTTTTGACTGAATCTACCGACGACAGGGTGTAAGCCACCCACTTTCCGTCGGGCGAGATTTGAGGGTCACTTAGCGTTTGGAGACGATATACATCTGAGGGTTTTAAGGGGCGTTTGGTGGTGGTTTGGGCATAAGTGCCAAAAACGAAAATCAGTGCTGTAAAAGTTAAAATAAAGCTTTTTTTCATGTTGGATTGCTAATGAAGTTTGATGGTTGAGAGAAATAAATATGGAGCGGCAAATTATGCAATAAAACTTAAATGACCACGTGGGCCGTAGCTTGATAATGAATAAACTTGAGCGACAAATTGTTTACCCTTCATAAAACAATTTTCATTTAATCATAAAAATTTTCGACTTATTTGTCGTACTTAAAAACAATTTCAATGTAAATTGATTATTATAGTACAATTTCGTACTAATTACGATGATGCTTATTTATGATTGCAGAATTAAAAGGGGCAAGTAAGGAATACCAAACGGGCGACCAAACGATTGTTGCATTACAGCCTACGGATTTCCAGTTGAACGAAGGTGAGCTGACGCTCATTATAGGGCCCTCTGGCTCAGGGAAAACCACCCTTCTCTCTATGTTGGGGTGTGTAATATACCCAACTCATGGAGATTTGTGGGTGGATGGTAACCATATTAATGAGATGAAACAAAGCCAATTGGCTCGGTTACGGCTGGAAAAAATTGGATTTGTGTTTCAGAGCTTCAATCTACTTTCTCCCCTCAGCGCCCAAGATAACATAGAATTGCCCCTAAAACTGCTGGGCGTTGGTGCAGATGAACGCAAACGACGCGTGCAAAAAGCCCTCGAAACCGTTGGTATGACCGACAGAAGAAAAAATTTACCCAAGACCCTATCAGGAGGGCAACAGCAACGGATTGCAATCGCCCGCGCCTTAGTAACTGAGCCTAAGTTGGTGCTCTGTGATGAGCCCACGGCTTCATTAGATAAAGATTCTATGGTTGTAGTAATGAAAGAATTACAAACATTGGCCCGGCAGGGTAAAGCCGTGGCCGTGGTGACGCACGACCCACGTTTACAACAATACGCAGACCGTGCCGTGGAAGTGAAAAACGGTTTTGTAACTCCCATTGATTTGACAAAATTAGGATAATAAAAGCCTTAAAACGCGATGAATAAAATTGCACTAATGAAAAATGGATGCTGTATCCTTGTGATGGTATTGACCTTGGCGAGCTGTGGCGACAAAAAAAACAAAGAAGAAACGACCGCCAAGGCCGACTCGATTCCTAAGCCCACGACCAAGAATCAGATTTTGGGAGTGGCGCGTATTGAGCCCGAAGATGGCATTATGAGCCTTACCGCAGGTACCAGTGGGCGGGTGTTGAGCGTAATGATAGACGATAATCAAGCGGTAAAAAAAGGGCAAGTGCTGCTAGATGTTGAAGTAGTTTTGGAAAATGCCCAATTGCGCCAAGCTCAGAGTAAAGTTGGTACCCAACAGGCCACTATCGCAGCCAATCAGGCAACGCTCGAAGCGCTGAAAATAACTCAAAACAATGCACGGGATAATTATGAACGCAATCTTGAACTATATAAAGGGAACGCCCAAACCCAACAAGCTTTGAACGATAGTAAAGCAACATTTGACAAACTCACCAAAGATATCCAGACCGCCGAGGCCAACATCCGCCAAGCACAAGCTAAGGTAGAAGAGATAAAAGCAGATATTAATTACTTCAGAGCCGTAGTCGAAAAAAAGAGAGTAGGGGCTTTGATGGGGGGAAAAGTGCTGAAGGTTTTGGTAAAAACGGGTGATTATGTGAATAATGATACCAAAATCGCTGATTTTGCCCCAGATGGTGCATTGTTTGCCAAAACCGAAGTAGATGAACTCTACGCCGAACGAGTGCAGTTAGGACAAAAAGCCTTTATTCTCTCTCAAACATCAGGCGATACCTTGGCCACGGGTACTGTGACTTACGCGGCGGATTATCTAAAGCAAAAATCGCTTTTCAAGGACCAATCAACCGAGCAAGAGGACCGTCGCGTGAGGGATGTATCGATTCGCCTTGAATCAGGCAAAATGCCGCTGATTGGTAGCCGCGTAGATTGTATTATTGTTTTGTAGTAACGGAAAACGGAAATAGGAAGTCGGAAATCAGAACCGCGCGGGCAATTCCGTTGGAAATCAGAAAATGCCTAACGAACTAACAAAAAATGCTGAAAGAAGCCTTTAAATTTATGTGGTACGACAAGGCCAAGATGTTTGGAATCTTGTTTGGTATCATCTTGTCCGTGTTTTTGATTGGGCAACAACTCGGTATCTGCTTTGCACTTTTGGGAGGAACGATTTCGTTGGCCGAAAACAACAAGCAGTACGTTTGGGTAGTAAGCGACAAAAGCCAGCAAGTCAGTGATTTGCCCCTGTTGGATATGCGTATATCGCGGGAATTGATGACGGTGGCAGGGGTGTTGAGGGTCAATACAATGGTGGTAGGGGCGGGGAGTGCTAAGTTTAAAGACGGAACCAAAACCCCCATCACGCTCATTGGGACACAATCGCCGAGACACATCGGTGGGCCTTGGAATTTTGTCAAAGGGAGTCTGGAGGATTTGCAGCAAGAAGGGGCCATAATTACCGATGAATACGACCAGATTTCTTCCAAGAAAATCAAGATGGGTGACCATTTTGAATTCAACGGCAACCGCGTTTTTTTGAGCGGAAATACCCGAGGAGCAAAAGGCTTGGGCGTAGCGTATGGTTTTACGACCGTTGAACGTGTACGTAAACTGTGCAAAATTCCCACGACCCAGGCGTCGGCATTTTTGGTGGAGATTGAAAAAGGCTACACCAATCAGCAAGTTGTTGAAAATATTAACAAGGAAATCATGGGCGTCAAAGCCCGTGATGGACAAGCATATACCGACGAAAGTTTAAAATATTTTGCGCTCAATAGCGGCATTGTCGCTTCGTTTGGGTTGTTGGTTATTTTTGCCATTGTCACGGGTTTTGCCATCGTGGGCTTGACGATGTTTTCGGCCGTCAACGACCGCCTTAAAGACTACGGAACGCTCAAAGCCATTGGGGGTACCAACGGCATCATTCGTCAACTGATTCTATGGCAAGCGGTACTCTATTCGGTGGTGGGTTTTGGGGTGGCCTATGTGCTGCTCAGGGGCTTTGTAAATGTGACAAAAACCAGCCTCAATATTAAAATTACGCCTTATTTAACGCTCTTCCTGATTGGAGTTACGCTTTTTATTGCCATTCTGGGGAGTTTGTTTGCCATGCGTAAAATCATCAAAATGGAGCCTGCACAGGTATTTAGAACTTAAAAATTTAGCCATGAAAAAGGCATTCGTTTGCATCTACATAATTTTATTCTGTTTTCAAATGGCATCGGCGCAGCGACTAACGCTCGATGATGCCATTAAAATGGCGTTGGAAAACCGCTGGGAACTCAAAAATCAACAATTGCAAGTTCAGTTGGCCGAAGGAGAAAACGACAAATTGAAAGCCAAGTGGCTTCCCCAAATCAACGCATCGGCCGATATGCGCTGGAATACGCAGTTGCAAACCTCGGTTTTTAAAAATGCGCCTTTTGCCAACGGGCAAGATGTAAAATTGGTTTTAGGGGTACCATTTAATAATAATGTGGGGCTCAGTGCCGAGCAAAAAGTCTATGATGCGGCCACAAAATACGACCGTCAGCTCAACCAAGCCACGGTTGAAAGTCAAACCGTGACGATTGAAAAAATAAAGTCAGATTTAAAATTGGCCGTGACGGAGGCTTACTTCGGGGCATTGTTTCAGGGGGAGAAACTGGTTTTGGCCCAGAAAACCGTGGAGCGAACAAAGGCATATTGGGAAGCGGGAAAAACGAAGTTTGAAAAAGGGACATTGCTCAAAAATGACTTCGAGCGCCTACTATTGGATTACAATAATGCCCAATCCAACCTCAATAAATCTCGACAAGACGAGGCGTTGAGCATCGAAAATTTAAAATACCAAATCGGCTTAAAAAGTGAGGGAAGAGTTGAATTGACCGAAAACTTAACCTCTTTGTTTCAACAAAATCAATCGTTGTCATTGGACGGCCCAGTTGATCAGCGTCCCGAAATTTTGCAAGAGCAGGCTGCTTTGAAAATCAATGAGTTGACCGAACAAAAACAAAAAGCGCGTCTAGCCCCAGTGGTATCGGCCTATGGAAATTATACGGCCTTACAGCTGAATGATACTTTCAACCCTTTTGCTGCTGGTACGTGGTTTCCGTTCAATTACCTTGGCCTGAAGCTCAACGTTCCCGTTTTTGACGGAAAACAAACGACTTTTTTGAAACGTGATTACGCAATTAGGGCCCAAGTAAATCGTAATAACGTGGAGAAACTCAAGGCAGATTTTGACCATGAGGCTCGGAGCGCTATCAAGACCCTGAACCAAGAAAAAATCAACTTGGAGGATACAAAAGCCAATTTGACCTTGGCCCAACAAATTTTAGAAACCGATCGTTTTCGCTACGAAAAAGGCACTATTTTGCTTTCAGATTTAAAAAATACCGAATACAGCCTGCAAAGTGCCGAAAACAATTACCTCACGAGCGTTTATAACTTTTTGGTGGCCGCTGTGCGATACAAAAAAGCCGTGGGAGTATTATGATTTTTTGTGTAAAGTGCTTCTCCATCGGCGTCAGAAAGGACATAAAACAAAAAAAGCTCAGATTTCTCTGAGCTTGTGGTGGATATGAATAAAGCCAGAAATAGCCATTTCTGGGAAACAAAATCATGGCTTTTGGCGAAACAACCTTTGGGGCTTAGAACTCGCGCTCGCCAAATTCGCTCGCTGGCAACTTGGTTTTTCGATCGGTTTTGTTGAAACTATACGAGAGGTTTAACAAGAAAATATTGGTTTCTTGGACGTAATTGGTAGTGGTGTAAAAATTGCTACCCCAAGTCGAAATTCGTTGTTCGTTGACTTTCATTTTCCCGAATGATGTATTTTGCCAAAGCAGCGAAACACTCATTTTGTTGTTCATAAATGATTTCTTGACCGAAAAATTAGGCTGATAAAACCGCGAGTCCTCGCCCTGCGCGGTGTTTCTCGCCGATAAATACGACAAATTGAACTGCGTACTTAGAGTTGGCGTAATTTGATAATTAAGGTTGGAATTTATGGAATACACCCAGCCTTGGCTATTGACCACCACCGACTTATCAAACAATGTTCCTTTGATTTTCAGGTTATAAACGTTTCCGCCGACAAAGACTTTTAGCTTTTTAACGGGCGAAATTGTCACCCCTATTTCCGAACCCATCAACCGCGCCTTGCCTGCGTTGGTGTAAATTCTGTTTAAAATGGTATCGTTATAAACACTGTTGACGCGGTTAACGATGTCGGTAATTTGCTGGCGATACACATTCCAGTACAACGACACTTTCTTAAAATCTTTGGTCAATCCCAACTCATAAATTCCCACAAATTCAGGGCGGATGTTGGGGTCGCCTTGTTCGAGGGTTTCGCTGTGTTCGCGTTCGGGATAAGGATTCAGCTCATTATTGGTCGAACGTTGCACGCGGCGGCTGTAGGCGGCTTTGAGTCGCAGGTCTTTTCCCATATCGTACAGCAAATTGGCCGAAGGGAACAAATTTGACAATTTCAAGTCATTGGGTTTGCCACCACGGTCGTCTGTAAATTCACGAAGGGCATTCTCATACCGCAATCCCGACGAAAATTCTAGTTTTTTGTACTTGCCTGCGTACTGCGCATACAGGCCATGAATGCGGTTATAAATGGCAACGTTGGCCGTAAAAGCAGGATTGACCACCAACGGCTGATTATTGCCGTTTTTATCCGAATAAACAAACACACCCTCTTGGTTTTGTTGACGGTACTGGTAGCCCATTGATAGTTTTCCAATGCCTATTTGCTTTTCATAATCTGCTTTGAGGCGAAGGGCCCGGAGCGGATTAGAGCCTGTGTTGAGGGTGTATTGAAGGGTGTCTCTGAGATTATTGATGTTGATATTGCTGTTTTTGGTAAAGCCATCAATCAGCGCATTTTCGTACAGACCCGAAACGCTCAAGGTCGAGGCGTTTTTGAATTTGTGGGTATAATCGAGGTTTACCACCTTAAACTGGCCCGATTTTAGTACCAAGTTGGGGTTAAAATACTGCGTTCTTCCCACTACTTGATTGGTAAGCAGGTTGGTTTTGGTGTTGTTTCGGTAATAAATATCGGCCGTGCGATACTGGTCGCGGGCACCAAGATACACCCCCGCAGAAAGCTCATCCGATTTTGAAATGGTATAAATGACCGATGCCCGGGCGCCGTAGTTATCTCGTTTTAGGCTCCGCTCGCCGTCGCTTGGAAATTGGGTCAATACGTTATTAATAATGGTATAAACATCTCCTTCTCTTCTCCCAGCAATGTCGTTTTTGAGGTAATTTCCCGAAACTGTCACGTCCCACTTTCCTTTGCGATAATTGAGCGTGGCATCGGCCCCGTAGCGAAGGGGTTCAGTCGCGTTTTCGTAGGCTTTCAGGCGCGGCAGGCCGTATTGGACGTTGGTGGTCAGCGACAAACCGTCGTTGGTGCCTGTTTTCGTAACAATATTGATGATTCCTGCTTTGCCGTCGGCGTCGTATTTGGCCGAGGGAGCCGTTATCATTTCTATTTTTTCAATGGTATTGGCAGGAATTTGCGACAAAATCGTGGCGGCATCAATCTGCGAAGGTTTGCCATTGACCAAAATCAAAAAGCCTTTTGACCCTCTGACCGTAATTTCTCCTTCGGCATTGACCATCACCGAGGGGATGTTTTTGAGGACGTCGGTGGCCGTACCACCGCGTGCCACTTCAAACTGTTCGGCTTTGAAAACCTGTTTTTCGAGGGTCGCTACCACGTTGGGTTTGATGCCCGTTACCGTCACTACGTCCAGTTGTTGACTCGATGGACTGAGCGCAATCGAGCCTAAATCAAGCCTTTGGCTGGCTTTGTCATAACTTACCTCAATGTATTTGGTTTTATACCCTACATATTCGACCTTAATAACGTACTTATCATCTTTTAAGCCCACAAACTGAAATGACCCTTTGTCGTCGGCCACTTCTCCCTTAACCATACTCCCCTGCGACTTAGACTCCAGTCGAATCGTGGCAAAAGCCAGTGGCTCTGTCGTCAGCGAGTCAACGAGTTTGCCTTTGATAAAACTACCTGATTGGGTAAAAGCCGCCAGAGAAATGTGCAGCAGCAAAGGGAGAAGCAAAATTTTTCTTAACATGTGAATGGGGTGAGATAAACAAACACCCAAAAATACGACAAAATACGTTCAAAAGTTTCGGTTTTTGAATCAATCTCAAAATGGAGGTGGGGGAAATTAAACCCATTTGTGGTTCTAATGGGTGATGTTTTTGATACCCGTACAATTTTAATCAAAACGGTATCAAAAATAAGCAATATGATTGTCCAAAAAAGTGCCCTAGAAGCGCCAGAAAGGGCATAAAACAAAAAAAGCTCAGATTTCTCTGAGCTTCCAAGCGGTCCGGACGGGACTCGAACCCGCGACCCCCTGCGTGACAGGCAGGTATTCTAACCAGCTGAACTACCGAACCATTTTTACTTTGAAAGAACGTTACTAAAACACTGTTGGCGGTCCGGACGGGACTCGAACCCGCGACCCCCTGCGTGACAGGCAGGTATTCTAACCAACTGAACTACCGAACCATTGTATGTTTTATTTACTAAACTACTTTTATGGGTGACCAAAAACATTAGAAACTGTTGTAACGTTTTGTGTTTTGGTTTCTGCTAAAAGTGGTGCAAAAGTAGTATTTTTAGCGTTCAATGCAATACATTCACCAAATAAAAGCACGCTTTTTTTATAAAAAAATGTGCTTTTATGTTCGAAAATTCTCATTTCTAAAGAGTTACAAAATTAAATAAAATGACGATTGTCAAAGAAATTACCCATTACTTAGAACAACTTGCCCCCCTTTCTTACCAAGAGTCGTATGATAATGCAGGTTTGATTGTCGGAAATACGCAAACTGAGGTGACGGGCGTACTGCTCACGCTTGACTCGACGGAGGCCGTAGTGGAGGAGGCTATTGCTAAAGGCTGTAATCTGATTGTGGCGCACCATCCGATTGTGTTTAAAGGACTCAAAAAATTAAACGGGCGCAATTACGTTGAGCGGACTATCATCAAAGCTATTAAAAATGACATCGCCATTTACGCCATCCATACCAATCTAGATCATGTAATGGGGGGAGTAAACTCAATGATTGCCGAGCGACTTCAACTTCAAAAGGTCAGGGTTTTAGCGCCCAAATCGGATACACTACTAAAATTAGTTAGTTTTGTCCCGACAGAAGTTACCCAAGCAGTCTTGGACGCACTGTATGAAGCGGGTGTGGGGGCCATTGGAAATTATGACCATTGTAGTTTTCGGGTAAATGGTACGGGCACATTCCGACCTAATGAAATGGCAAATCCCTTCATCGGGAGCGCTCAGAAAGATGAAGAAGTAACCGAAAATCGGATTGAAGTAATCTTTCCGGCTCATTTGCAGGGAAAAGTACTCAATGCGCTCAAACAGGCTCATCCGTATGAGGAAGTAGCGTATTATATTTCCGCTTTGCAAAATCTAAACCAAGAAGTGGGGGCGGGTGCCGTAGGCGAATTGCCGAAGGCCATGACGGGAGATGAATTTTTAACGCATTTGAAAGACACAATGGGCTTGCAGATGATTCGCCATACCGCTTTGGTGAGCGATTCTATCAAAAAAGTGGCGGTGTGCGGGGGGGCAGGTGGCTTTCTCCTCAACGACGCCATTGGAGCCAATGCCGACGTTTTTGTCACGGCCGATTACAAGTACCACGAGTTTTTTGATGCCGACGGACGAATTCTCATTTGTGATGTCGGACATTATGAAAGTGAAGTTTACACAAAAGAATTATTACAGCGATATTTGTCGAAAAAATTCGTTAATTTTGCGACAATTTTGTCGGAAACTAATACAAATCCAGTCTTTTACCGCTCTTGAGTAAAAGGTTGAAAATCGAAAATTGTAAATCGTAAATACTGAATGGAACTGACAGTCGCGCAGAAACTGGACTTGCTCCTTAAATTGCAAGAAATTGACTCTCAATTAGATGACATCAAAAAAATCCGTGGCGACTTGCCCGAAGAAGTAAGAGATTTAGAAGATGACATTGCAGGATTTGAAACCCGCATCGGGAAGTTCAACAGCGAAATCAGCGCTCTTGAAGATGAAATCAGTCGTTACAAAGCCGCAAAGAAAGACGCGGAAAAACTGATTGCCCGCTATAAGGAGCAACAGATGAACGTTCGTAACAACCGTGAATACGACGCCATCACCAAAGAAATGGAGCTTCAATCCCTTGAAATTGAGCTTGCCGAAAAGAAATCTCGGGAGGCTGATTACAAAGTGAAGGCCAAAAAAGAAGAAATCGCCGCTACTGATGCTTTACTCAAAGAGCGTCGCGAAGACTTGAAAGCTAAAAAACAAGAGCTGGATGTTATCACTTCTGAAAGTCACGAAGACGAGAAAAAGCTTTTAGAAAAACGCGATCTCCAGGCTACCAAAGTAGAAGACCGTTTGTATAAATCCTACACGAAGATTCGTAACAACTCAGGCAACGGCCTTGGTGTAGTAACGGTTCGTCGCGGGGCTTGCGGAGGTTGTTTCAATGTTGTACCTCCACAACGTCAGGCTGATATTCGTGAGAAGAAGAAAATCATCGTTTGTGAACACTGCGGCCGTATCTTCGCCGATGTAGACACTGAATATAAGTAATCAATCGTCGGTGATGCTTTTCGTTTGGAGGGCATTGCTATGGGTACTAACAAAAAAGCTGCACAACGACTGTGCAGCTTTTTTGGTTTACAAAGTATCGGTTGTGAGCAACCGATACCAGTGTCTTTGGTTGCTCACAACCAAAGACACTGGTGTGGTGAACCTTTTAGGCTTTATCGGGGGCTTTTTCGACCGTAAATTGCCAAAGCCAGGCAAACAAAATGACCAGAATACAGCCAACGACGTTGAGCCATAAAAACGCCATTACGTCAGAAAGCCAGCATACCACTACGCCAATTTCGGCCAGTACAGCTCCCCAAAATGTGGCTTTTCCACCGAGATTTTTAAAATAGAAAGCTACCAAAAATATTCCCAAAATAACCCCGTAAAACAATGACCCTAAGATGTTTACAGCTTCAATCATGCTGCCCAATTTGCTGGCGTATTGCGCCACTGCCACACAAAATACGCCCCAACCGATGGTAGCCACGCGCGAGGCAGTAAGGTAATGGTTTTCGGAGGCATCTTTACGGTACAGGCGTTTGTAAATGTCCACAATACTCGTAGAAGCCAATGAACTGTAAGCCGCCGCAATAGAACCCATAGAGGCGCTAAAAATAACCGCAATGAGTAAGCCGATGAGCCCGATGGGCAAACGGTCGAGCACAAACCGTAAAAAAACGTAATTTACATCGCTGGTGTCGGCCGTGGGATTGTTCTTTTTGATAAGGGCAACAGTTTCATTACGTATCTCTTTTGCAATGCCTTCATTGGTTTGCAGCATTGTTTTTTGACGGGTTACTTCTGCCTCATCTTCCCTATCCATGGCTTTTGCCAAGGCGTTGACGGTTTGTTGTCGCTCAAAGGTTAGCTTTTGGTGTTTCTGTTCAAGTTGCTGATAGTCAGTTGCATATACGCTTGTTTTGAGTTTGTCGGTTTCTACTTTGTTGAAAAACAAAGGGGCTGGATTGTATTGGTAATACACAAAAACCAGCACGCCCACCAACAAAATCAGGAATTGCATCGGGATTTTGAGCAAACCATTCATCATCAGACCCAAGCGGCTTTGGCCGATAGATTCACCCGTAAGATAACGCCCTACCTGCGATTGGTCGGTGCCGAAATAGGAAAGCTGTAAGAAAAAACCACCGATAATCCCTGACCAGATATTGTAGCGGCTATTGGGGTCAAAATGAAAATCAATGGTGTTGAGTCGGCCTGCTTTACCCGCTATTTTGAGGGCATCTACAAAACCTACATCGGCGGGTAGTAGATGCACCACCATGTAGCCCGCCACGCACATCGCCACGGTCACAATCATCATCTGTTGGACGTGCGTATGGGAGATGGCCTTCGTACCGCCAGACACGGTGTATATTAACACCACGGTTCCCATAAAAATATTGGTCCACATGATGTCCCAACCCAAAATAGTGGCTAAAATGATGGAAGGGGCATAAATGGAGAGTCCAGTAGAAAGGCCTCGGGAAAGCAAAAATAGCGTTACGGTAAACATCCGTACGCGCATATCAAACCGTTTTTCTAAAAACTCGTAGGCGGTAAATACCTTGAGGCGGTGAAAAATAGGAATGAAAGTGATACTCAAAACGACCATGGCGAGCGGTAGGCCGAAATAAAATTGAACGAAGCGCATTCCGTCCGAAAACCCTTGCCCGGGCGCCGACAAAAATGTAATGGCGCTGGCTTGGGTTGCCATCACCGAAAAACAGACGTGATACCACGGAAGCGACTGATTGGCAATGAGGTAATCTTCCATGTTTTGTGTGCCTCGGCTGCGATAAACTCCGTATAAAACGATAAAGCCAAGCGTACCAATCAGTACAATCCAGTCAATAGAACTCATTGAGAAAGTGGTGTTATGACATGGCCCGAAAGCCCGTGCGGTTAAGAGTTAGGAACTATAAATGTTGGAATTTTATTCGGCAGAAAAATCAGTCAAAATAGTGCATCATTGCGTAAAATAATACGATGAGCACGATTAAAGTCCCAATCACAATCCCGTACATTTGGGGCCAAGTTTTTATGAAAGGCGGAAGGCCTTCGTACTCATTTTCGGAAGGGGGCGAGGAGTGCGGCGTTTGGTCAGTTATTTTCATAGGGGGTAGTTAGAGGTAATAGTCTATCAACTTTCGGGTATATTTGTTTTACAACGGAAAATTAACCAAAATGCGTGCCGTAAAATTAGTTCTAATCTACTGGTTTCGATTTTTTATGGTGTAGAAAGTCAAAAAATTAGACTAAATCGTAGTAAAAATGGATTCAATTGCATTTTTTTAGTTTTGAATATACGCATTCATTCATTTTCAACCCTCATGATGTTTAAAGACCAAGTAGTAATTATTACCGGCGGTTGCTCCGGAATCGGGCGGGCGGCGGCTTTTCGTTTTGCACAAGAAGGAGCGAAATTATTCATTGCCGACCTGTCTGAAAAAGCGGGCGATGTTTTGATGGAAGAGCTTGAAAAAGTGGGAGCAGATGCGGCTTTTGCCCGCATTGATGTGACGGATGCCGAAGATGTAGAACGCATGGTTACGGATTGTATTCAGCGTTTTGGGGGGATTCATGTGCTCGTCAACAGTGCAGGTGTTTTGGGGCCGCGCGCTCGGACTGAACGGTATCCTGTCGAAGACTTTAAAAAAGTAATGGAAATCAATGTTTTCGGCCTGTTTAATTGTATGCAGGCTGTTTTACCCCATTTTTTGACGAAAAAAAGCGGGAATATCGTCAATCTTGCTTCGGTGGCGGGCTTGGGGGGCTTTGCGGGGCACGTGGGTTATTCGGCGAGTAAACACGCCGTGGTGGGCATGACCCGCACCGCCGCCCTTGAATACGCCAAATATGGGATTCGCATCAATGCCGTTTGCCCCTCGTTTACGATGACGCCCATGCTCGAAAACGCCATGACCAACGACGACACCAATTACCTAGATGCGCTTCAAAATGCTATTCCCATGAAACGATTCGGAAAGCCCGAAGAAATTGCCGACGCCATTATTTACGCGGCTTCTTCGGCGGCTTCTTTTATGACTGGGCACACGCTTGTGATGGACGGAGGGCTGCTGATAGCGTAGCGCCGTTGGTAATGTGTCGTTGGGTTCTTGAACCCAACAACCAACGATAGCGGTTTCTTAAAACCCTGAAATACGAGTACATCCTTTTTTTGCACAATCCTATTTTAATACAATGCACCCAAATCAAGCCCTCATTGAACGTTTTTATACGGCTTTTCAGCAGAAAGATTTCCGTACCATGCAGGCCTGTTATCATCCAGATGTTCGTTTTTCTGATCCTGTTTTTCCTAAATTAAAGGGCGCTGAAGCAGGACTGATGTGGGAAATGCTCCTGACCAGAAGCGCGGATTTAACGATTACGTTTGGGAATGTTCAGGCCGATTACCGAAGTGGCAGTTGCGACTGGGAAGCTACGTATACCTTTTCTGCCACGGGTCGTACCGTTCATAACGTAATACACGCCGAATTTTTGTTCAAAAATGACCTCATTTCGCGCCACGACGACCGCTTTAGCTTTTATGAATGGTCGTCGCAGGCATTGGGACTGACGGGGAAATTATTGGGCTGGAGCCGATTTTTGGAGAAAAAAATACAACGAAAAGCGGCGGATGGCCTCCGAAATTTTATCCAGAAAAAAGCCAAAAACTAAAAGTCGGATTTTATACCATCATCTTACCTAAACCAAAGTTATGAACAGCGAATCAGCAAAAAATCTTTTTGATTTGACGGGCAAAGTTGCCGTTATCACGGGGGCCAGCAAAGGCATTGGCGAGCAAATTGCGCGTTATTTTGCCCAATTTGGCGCAAAAGTCATCATCAGTAGTCGTAAACTCGCTGATTTGGAGCTGCTCGCTGAAGAAATTCGCCAAACGGGTGCCGATGTCACGGCCGTTGAGGCAAACATGGGCGACGAAGCCCACATCAAACATCTGTGTGACAAAGCCGTTGAAATCTACGGAGGAATTGATATTTTGGTCAATAATGCAGCCTCCAATCCCTATTACGGACCCACCGTTGACTGTCCAGATGCGGCTTTCGACAAAATCATGGACATCAACGTAAAAGCGCCTTTTCAACTCAGTAAATGGGTGCATCCCGTCATGAAACTACGGGGGGGAGGCAGTATTATCAACATAAGTAGTATTGCGGGAGAAACACCCGACCCAGGTTTGGGGATATACAGTGTCAGCAAGTCAGCCTTGAATATGTTGACTAAAGTTTTTGCCAAAGAGTGGGGTGACGATGGCATACGGGTCAATGCGGTCTGTCCGGGACTGATTAAAACGAAATTCAGTAAAGCCTTGTGGGAAAACGAAAAGACGCTGAATCATTTTACCAAACGAATTCCGATTTCTCGCATGGGAACGGTCGAAGAAGTAGCCTCTCTGGTGCTTTATCTTGCTTCTGATGCCTCGGGCTATTGTACGGGCGGAATCTACACCGTAGACGGTGGCACAACCATTTGATTGAGCCCTGACATGTTTTGTAAGGCTAAGAAAATCCCCCATCTGGATTTTATGGATTCTTCGTTTTATCGTACACTAAAAAAGAATAAGCGTAGGCATGTTGCGCGTCGGTGGGGAAATCCTGCCGACTTTTTAGTTTAAATTCAGATTCGGAAAATTCAGGAAAAAAAGCGTCTCCTTCAAATGTACCGTGTACAAGGGTTAAGTGGATGATGTCGGCCAATGGCAATGCCTGACGGTAGATTTCCGCCCCGCCAATGACAAACACCTCTTTGTCATTTTTGCAGGCTTCGAGGGCTTCTTGTAGACTTCCCGCCCGGGTAAAACCTTCTTCCAAAACATAATCTTCTTGACGCGTAATGACAAAATTGCCAACTTCTGACGCTAAACGGTCGGGAGTATCGTAGCTTTTTCGACCCATAATCATTCGGCAACCTTTTGTGACCGCAAAAAAATTGGCCCAGTCGTTGGGTAAATGTGGCCAAGGTAAGCGCCCCTGCAAGCCAATGGCTCGGTTTTCTGACATGGCGCTGATTAATGAAATTTGCATGAGTTGTTAGGTTGGATTAATCGTTAATCTGTGTTTAAGACTTCTAAGTTAATGTAGGTCGGTATCAGTTAACCGTAAAACTGCAAAATAATAAAAGTCAAATGTAAATGTAGGGGCAGGCCTCGCGTCTGCCCGTTTTGAGAGCCGTAAAACTGCTACTGCGACCCCATCCCTTCATTATTCTGTTTTACATTCTGCAGTTTTGTGTTTTGCGGTTATCATTTTTCTGTTTTACATTCTTCATTTTTCTGTTTTGCGGTTCTAAATCTAAAAGGTCTAGGGCCCCAAAAAACAAAACAGCGAAGCCCAATAGCCTCGCCGTTTGTTTCCTATCCTTACTATACTGCTATTACTTTTACTTTCCAGTTAGTGCTTCCCCAACTCCACCTTTGACCGATAAAATCTTGAATTCTGTTCGGCGATTGAGGCGGTGTTCTGCATCTTCACAATTTGCCCCATCAACACAATCGTTGACCAATTCAGACTCTCCATATCCACGGGCTACCAAACGTGATGGAGTGATTCCTTTGCGGACCAGATAATCAAAGGCGGCGCGGGCACGGCGCTCTGAGAGGCGCAGATTATACACGTCGCTGGCGCGGCTATCGGTAAATGACCGCAACTCAATTTGCATCGTAGGATACTTCTTCATCAGGCTTACTACTTTATCCAATTCTTTAGCGGCTTCGGGACGAATGAAAAACTTATCCAAATCGTAATAAATATTATCGAGGGTAAACACGTCGCCTGTGCCGTACATGCTCAGGTCGCTTTCCACGATTTTTTTCTTCGTTTTCTTATTCTTGTTAATGGTTTGTTCGTTGGTCGCCAATTCGTCGCCCTCGGCCCGCAAATCGTAGTTGCGGCTTGGGTCAACTTCAAACTCATATCCACCATCGGGGCCCGTTACTATGGTGCGTTCAGCACCCGTTTTCTGGTCTTTTAAGGTTACTTTTACGCCTTCTTGTGGCGCTTGATTTACCTCACGTTTTACCGTTCCGCGCAAAATCGTGTTCTCGCTCTTATTAAGGTAAATCGACACGCTCATCTGTGGATTGGCCGACTGGGTCATCGTTGAGAAACGAACATTGTTGGTGGCGTATCCTTCTTTGATGGCCTTAAAGTCGTAATCGGTTTGTGCTTCTAAGCAAATCTTTGTGGCACCATCGATTCCCGTTTGTTGAATGTCTTGGTTAGAACCATTTTTTACGATTCTAACGTCGGCGCCTTCGATGGGAGTGTTGGTTTTGGCATCAAGAACTAAG
The DNA here is from genome assembly GCF_024158025.1 of Runella salmonicolor. Taxonomy (NCBI): domain Bacteria; kingdom Pseudomonadati; phylum Bacteroidota; class Cytophagia; order Cytophagales; family Spirosomataceae; genus Runella; species Runella salmonicolor. The sequence goes on along the minus strand of NZ_JAMZEL010000002.1, from coordinate 498,326 downwards.
ATTTCTAGCGGTCGGCAGGTGCGAGTAAAGCGGTAAATATTATCGTCAGATACGCCTTTGCTGCGGTTGGAGCTGAAGTAGCCAGTACCTAATTCTTTGTCGCTGATTAGTCCAAAGTCATCTTTTTCGGAGTTGATGGGTGCACCCAAATTTTTTACGCCTTTGTAGGCAATCCCTTCCTTAAGCTCGGCATAAAAAATATCCAGACCGCCCATTCCTTCGTGACCGTCGGAGGCAAAGTAGAGATTGCCTCCTGCGTCGATGAACGGAAACATTTCATTGCCTTCGGTATTAATTTCTTTGCCTAAATTGACAGGCGTGCCCCATTGTCCATTGTTGTATTCTACCACGTAAACGTCCGTGCCGCCAAATCCACCGGGCATATCCGAGACAAAATAAAGTTTGGTGTCGTCGGGTGAAAGTGCGGGGTGGCCCGTAGAATAATCGTCGCTATTAAAGGGGAGTTCTTTGACACCGCCCCAATCTTTGCCTTTTTGGTCGGCAATGTATAATTTCAATTTGTTGATTCCGTCGTTGCTTTTCTTGCTTTTTCCACCGTTGTAGTTGTTACGGGTAAAGACCACTTTGGTGTAATCTTTGAAGAAAGTAGCGGGGCCTTCGTGGTACTTAGTATTGAGCGTGCGGCTAAATTTCTCGGCTTTGGTGACGGGCATCGGCAAATCGGGGGTGGGAGTAGCCTCCGCGAGTGTGCCTGTGTTGCCATTGGTGGCAGAAGCACCGCCTAAGGTTCCCGCGGAGTTGAAGTAGGTGTCGCGTACGCCTTTGAGTGCCGAGGTGTCGGGGGTGAAATAGAGATCAAGGAACGGCGTTTGGTTCCAGTTAAAAACCCGTTTGATGATTCCTGATTCGGCTCGTGAGGAAACAAAGACCAACCCACCTTTGAAATACATCGGGCTAAAATCGGCCTGTTTGGAGTTGACTGGCAAATACTCTACGCGATACATGGCCGAATCTTTGTAAAAACGATTCATGTCCATGTACGTAACCGCAAACTTTCGACCGCGTAAATCGGACGATTGTAGGTCGGCGTACTTCCCGTACATTTTTTGCGATTCGCGGTGTTTGCCATTGCTTGCCAGCGCTTGGGCGTAATAGAGATAGTTGCGGCTGTCGGCATCGGCAAAACTTTCTACCAATTGTCCGTAAACTCTTTCCGCATTGCGGGTGTCTTGGAGGCGCCGGTAGCTGTAAGCCAATTTTTCTAGCGCCTCTTTGCGTTCGACAGGGTCAGACTTTTTGTCAACGCGAAGGAATTCTTCGTAGCCCCGCACAGCATCGGCATAGCTGTATTCGTCAAAAGCCCGATTGGCCGAACGGAGTCTGGCGTTTTGGGCGAATGCGTTGAGTGTCATCAGGGCCAGAACAAATCCCAACGCGATTTTACCTACGGTTTTCATAATTGCAAAAGTGTTACAGTAGCAGGAAAATAGGATTCTATCTGTCAGGTTTCAATTACTGTGCCAAAAAATAAAAGTAAGTTTTTTTTGGGATAAAAACTATTGAGGCGAAGTTGAGTGTGTGAAATAACTATCTGTTTTTCAGTTAGATGTGTCTTGTGAAAATTTTAAAATTCTCACAGTTGTTTCGCTAATTTTAAAACGTTCATCCAATCGAAGGCCTACCAGCCAAGCTATTTCGCCGTCTGATTCGAGTACGTAGACTTGGTTTTTTTGATTTCTGGGCACCTTTGCATCGACCAAAAAGTCACTGATTTTCTTCCTTTTTCCCTTCATGCCCAAAGGACAGAACCAATCGCCAGGCTGCCAAAGACGCAGCTTGAGCGGAAATGTTAGCGCATCTGCATCCATATAAGCGACTTCATTTTTATTTTCTATAAAGGTGGTTTCACCAGTTGTCCACGTTAAATGCCCTCCACCATAGTTAATTTCACCGCTAGGTTCATTCAATTCGTAGGACGCTGAGCTAGGTGTTTGGGTAGGAGCGACGAGCCACTTACCTCGGTCCATAACCAATGTATGCGTTGGTGAAAAATACCTTTTGCCCGTTTGCCCTTTTCGGTTGAGCCAAATGAGTTTTGATTGTTGGTACGTAAAACCAAAGTCCGTGAGCCACTGAGCCAATAACTCTACGGGAGCAACTTGCTGTTCTAATGGTGCAATAGCAATCCATATTGTGCTACCTTCGGCCCAAATGATTTCAGCCTCAATGGTTTTTCGGCTCGCTGCCAGCAGGTTTTCGGTGGCTTTGACGCGCTCGGCCAACGTGGCAACGGAGGCCGCTACATTTGGGTTAAGTTCCCTTAAAATAGGAACGACGTGGTGGCGTAGCCGATTGCGGGCATAATCTACGGAAGCGTTGGAACTGTCTTCCCGCCAAGGCAATTGATTTTGCGTTAGAAAAGCCTGTATGTTGTTTCGTAGGGCAAAAAGCAGCGGGCGAACCAATCGGTCTTTTTTGGGCAAAATCCCGTGCAAACCTGCCAAGCCCGTACCCCGCGTCAGGTTAAGCAGGACGGTTTCGAGGAGGTCATCTTGGTGGTGAGCAGTGAGAATATAGTCATAGCGAAATTGCTGACGGATTTCTTCAAACCAAGGATAACGCAATTCGCGGGCGGCCATTTGGGTAGAAATACCCCGTTTTTTGGCAAATGCCTTGGTCTCAAACCGCTGAACATGACAGTCAACTCCGTATTTTTGGGCCAGTTGTTGTACAAATAATTGGTCGCCTTCCGAATCTTCGCCCCGTAATTGGAAGTTGCAATGCGCAATGCCGAATGAAAAACCAGCCTCATGGCAAAGTTGCGTCAAAACAACCGAATCAATGCCCCCGCTCACCGTCAGTAGCAATCGGTCGGTGGGCGTAAAAAGTTGGTTCTCGGTAATAAAACGTAAGAAAGCTTGCAGCATTGGTCGGTTATTGGCTTGGCAAAGATACGTATAAAAAAAGAACGTCGTCGAGGCAGACTCCTCGACGACGTTAATAAGAAAATGCATTGGTAAAGCCTAGATGCTTACCGATGTTAAGAACTTGAATGGTTAGCTTAATAAGGCTTTTTCCAACAGTGCCTTGGTGGCCTTTATGCCTGCGTCTTCGTCTAAATAATTTTCTTTGGAGCCCATCATTTTCATCACGCCGCCTTCGTACTCAATTCCAATGTAGCCTTTGAAGCTATTAGGAAGATTGGCTTTAACAATCGGCATCATTTTTTCGAAATCTACGTCCGTACAATTGCCATTTGCGTCGAATTTGTGCGTTTTGGCGCTGACGCCCTTGGCAAAAGGCATCAACTTTTTAACGCCTTCGTACTTATCAAAGTCGTTGAGTATTTTGGCATTCATAAACCCTTCCATCGTCATGACTTTGGGTTTTTCGCGCTCGGTAAAATTGCCAAAATCAGGCAGTGAGCCTGCATAAGGGTTTTTTACTTGTTTGAGAAGGCTAACTAGCCAGTCGGGGTTGGTCGAGACGTTGATGTGATTTTCGATGATGACTCCGATACCCGCTTTTTCTCCGAATTCTACCAATTTTCCGTACCCTTCAACGCCCGCTTTCATTAATTCCTCGGGAGTGCCGTCGCCCGTCATGTTTACCCTGATGGAATGACAGCCCAAAAATTTGGCGGCTTCAATCCATTTGTAGTGATTTTCAACGGCCTGCTGGCGCTTAGCTGCGTCGTTAGCGCCCAAATCTCCTTCGTTATCGACCATGATAAGCACGTTGGTGACCCCCAAATCAGCGGTTCGTTGTTTGAGTTCGCTGAGGTAGGCTTGGTCTTTGGCTTTGTCTTGCCAAAACATAGAAACGTATTCTACGGCGCTGATGCCAAATTCGTTTTTGGCCTTGGCGGGAAAATCCATGTTTTTGAGTTTGCCACTGAACAACGAACCTGCCAACGAAAACTCGGCCAACGAAATGGTAAACCAAGGCTTGGCGGCAGCCAAGGCAGATTCGGCCACAAAACTTGCGGCAGTAACCATCCCCAATTGATTCAGGAATTGGCGACGATTGAGGTGATTGTCTTGAAATGTCATTTTTGTAAATGTTTAAAATTTAACGACGGCAAGCAGTTCCACTGTGGGTTTTAAACCCTGCCGACGTTTGCTATCTTGGTTTTAAACCTTGCCGACGTTAATGCGTTTTATTCCTTTTTTCCTTCAAACACCATTCCCATGGCTTCTAGCTTGATTTTGGAAACATGAGCGCTTTCGTCACGGACGAAATAAACGGTGGCTTTGCCATCGGCGTCAAATTTATCGGGAGTGCCCGTGGAACTGATTTCGCCGCCTTGGCCTCCAGCATCCATGATTACCTTGCCATCTTTCACCTTCACCTCGATATATTCAAAAGGCAATCCTGTCATTTTGTATTTACCAGCGTAGGCACTAATATCATTTTTGGGGGCAGCATCGACCGCAGGCACATTGCCCAAGGCGGGAGTATCGGTTTTGAATTCGATTCCCATCACGACCATGAGCGAGCCTTCCGCTTTTGGATTTTGGAAAACCAGATAAACATCATGAATGCCTTCGGTGGGGGTAAGGTTGATTTTTGCGGCATTTCCTCCAAAACCTCCTTTGTCGGTGGCTTCAATAAATCCAGATTCGCCGATGAGTTTACCCGTAGGTGAGCCTAAACGAAGCTCAATGTTACCGCCTTGTGCATTTAACTGGGCTTTGGGAGTAGCAACGACTAATTCTACTCGCTGAATACCTGTTAAATCAGCCTGATTGAGTCCGATGTAAGCGCCAGATTTGCTGGGAATCACGAGGTCATTTCCACCAAACGACATTTTGTTGACCGACTCATATTTGTCAAAACCGTGCGGACTTATTTTAGCATTCCGAAGGGTATAGGTTTGTTCTGAGGCAAGCGAGGGCAATCCTTTGTTACCTTGGTCTTCGTAAGACGCCCGGAGAATAAATACCCCTTGTCCTTTATCCCCAGCTGGTACTTTGGTCGTGTATGAACCCGCCACTGGCAATGAATTCGTATTGGCTTTTTGGTTAGAAAGGCTCAAAATATATTTTACCATGTCGCCTGCATCAGCGGCTGAAAGTTGTGGGTGGCCGGCCATGGGCGTTTCGCCCCATACGCCGCTGCCGCCTGAGATGACTTTTTTTGCGAGTTTTTCGATGGCACTGGCATCGCCTTTGTATTTTTGGGCAATGGCGCTGTACATGGGCCCGATGGATTTTTTGTCAATGCTATGACAGGCCTGGCAGTCGCTGGCGGCAATGAGTTTTTTGCCAGTGGCAAAACCCGCACTCGCATCCGCTGAGCGGTGGCCTTGGGCAATGGCTATTTTGTCATATCCTTCGGCCAAATAGTCAATGCTTACGGCTACTTGTTCGGGCTTGATTTTTCCGTTGGCGAGGCTTCCGTCTTCTTTGTCGCTTACTTTTACCTCATAATCAAACGATTTGTTGGCGAAAAAGAAAGTCTTGTTGCTTTTGGGTAAGTCAAAGGTCAATACTGGCGGCTCGTTGCCAGCGGTCAATTCCAACGATTGAGAATTAGAAGCGCCTTTTGCATCGGTCACGGTTAAGGTGGCTTTATACACTCCCGCTTTGGCCAGCGCCAACGTTGGATTTGCTTCGTTTACAACTTTGTTAAAACCGTCTTTGGAGGTAATTTTCCAAGAATATTTCAGCGCATCACCATCTGCATCGGTTGTTCCTTTTGATGAGAGGTTTACTTTGAAGGGAACCGAGCCACCCATTTTGTCGGCGGCTACCTGTACCACGGGTTTTCTGTTTCCGCCGTTGTATTCAATCCTTATCAAACGCGCGTCATCGTTGGCTGTAAACCAGCCCGAGCCGTATTCGAGCATGTACAAATCGCCATTGGCATCAAACTCCATGTCCATCGGATTGCTGAATTTATAGCTTGGCATAAAGCGGTCCATCGAAACATAGTTGCCGTCTTTATCCATCGTAACGGCCATAATCCAGCCGCGCATCCAGTCGTAAGTCAGGATTTTGCCATCATAATACTTGGGGAAAGCACGAGCGGCATTTTTGAAATCTTCGCTGTAAAATACGGGACCCGCCATGGCATTGCGACCGCCGCTTCCCACCATCGGAAACTCGGGAGATTCGCCGTAAGGATACCAAATAAAAGCTTTTTGGGCGGGTGGTAGTTCTTTTAAGCCAGTGTTGTTGGGAGAGGTATTGATGGGCTTGGTCGCGTCCCATTTTTCGCCCGATTTATTATTCGCAAAATCAAATCTGTTATAGGCTTTGTTGTCGCCCACGAAGTGTGGCCATCCAAAGTTACCCGCTTTGCGTGCCTGACCCACTTCGTCGTGCCCCGCAGGGCCTCGGTCGTCGGCGGGTTTGTTGGCGTCAGGACCTACTTCGCCCCAATACACAAAACCCGTTTTCTGGTCAACTGAGATGCGGAATGGGTTACGGTGGCCCATGGTATAGATTTCGGGGCGGGTTTGTGGTGTCCCTTTGGGGAATAAATTTCCTTCGGGAATGGTGTAGCTACCGTCAGGTTGTGGTTTGATGCGAATGATTTTTCCGCGTAAATCATTGGTATTGGCCGATGATTTTTGGGCGTCCCAAGATTCGCGGCCCGGGCGCTCGTCGCTGGGGCTGAAACCGTTGGATCCGTGGGGGTTGGTATTGTCGCCCGTTGATAAGTAGAGATTCCCCGCTTTATCCCAAGCGATGGAGCCGCCCGTGTGGCAACATTCTTCGCGTTGGGTGGCAACTTCCAAGATTACTTTTTTTGAACTCATAACCAACTCGTCACCGCGTAATTCGTAACGGGTTAAGATGTTTTTGGGCTCACCACCCGCGGGGGAATAATAGAGGTAAATCCAGTGATTTTGGGCGAAATTAGGGTCTTTACTCAATCCCAAAACGCCATCTTCGCCTTCCGAAACTTTTCCTTCTTTGCTGGTATACTTAGTGTTTACGTCGAGCTTGGCAATGGTTTTGAGTTGCTTTGTTTTGGTGTTATAAAGTCGAATTTCTCCTTTACGTTGGATGAATAAAATGCGCCCGTCGCCCAACACGGAAAGTTCCATGGGTTCGTCCAGTTTTTCTTCCAAAACCACTTTTGTAAAACGGTTTTCGTCGGGACGTGCTTTGGTATAATCCAAAGGTTTGGGCGCATCGCCTCCCATAACGTAGTTCAAACCAGCCCAGATGTGATTGAGAAAAAGAGGTTCCGAGAAGGTCTCATCGGTATGCCCCATAGCGGTATAAAATGCTCTTCCTCCGTCAAATTCTTGGTACCAGCTCATGGGGTGATTGTCTCCGTTTTTGCCTCCCTGATAGGTTTTTTCATCAATTTTTAGGAGTACATTAATGCTTGGACTGATGTTTTTAAAGGCATAAAATTCATCGGTGCGTTCAAACTCATCAGGCATTCCCTTGGTAGCCCAATGGTTTTTCATGGCTACGATAAATTTCCCTTTTTGAACGTTGCTTGGAACAGAAGGATGGTCTAAAAAATAGGCCCCCGCCAAGCGTCCGTACCACGGCCAGTCGTATTCGGTATCGGTTGCGGCGTGAATGCCTAAATACCCGCCACCCGCTTGGATATAGTGTTCAAAATCAGCCTGTTGGTTGGAGTTGAGTACGTCGCCAGTCGTATTTAGAAATACTACCGCACGATAACGTTTTAGGTTTTCTGGGTTGAATTGCGTGGCATCTTCGGTCAAATCAACGGTGAACCCTTTTTCTTGGGCCATTTTTTGAAAAGCGACTTTTCCTGCCTCAATCGAAGCGTGCCGGAAGGCTGCCGTCTTGCTGAAAATCAACACGCGGCGTTCGGGCGACTGCCCAAAAACCATTGCTGCGCCACATATCAGCAATCCCCAACTGAGAAGCAGGAAACGGACTGATTTTCGGGTGTTTACGTTTACTTTTTTCATGAATAAAACGAGTTGAAACTGATAGGTTAACTTGGTAATGTTTTAATTTTAACAGAGATAATTTTGTTATTATCTCATTATGGGACAATAATAACTGATTTTATTTTATTACTCAAATTTTTACGTATTTTTGCCTAAACCCTTATGCCGTATATATCCCCATTATGAATGAACTTGAAGATTTTTTAGCGTTAAAACACCGTTTTATCCCCCAACTTTCAGTCGATTGCGTGATTTTTGGTTTTCATAATCAACAACTCAAAGTATTGTTACTGAAATTAAAAAACTTAGATTTATGGGCGTTGCCCGGCGGCTATGTAGAGCAGAGCGAAGGAATTGACGATGCTGCTCAGCGAATTTTGGAAGAGCGGACGGGCCTGAGAGATATTTATTTGGAACAATTTCGGGTATTTGGTTCGGCAGACCGCTCCACCAAGGAATTTATCCAAAAAATCATGGAAGTGCACCACCCAGAATCGATGAACGAGCCATGGGTGTTGCAGCGCTATGTTTCCATTGGTTATTATGCTTTGGTAGACTTTTCAAAAGTGAACCCCACGCCAGATTTTTTGTCTGAATACTGTGAGTGGTTTGAGATGAAGCAATTGCCCAAATTGGCCTTTGATCACCGCGAAATCATTCAAAAAGCGCTGGAAACCCTGCGTATAACGCTGGATTCTAAGTTAGTAGGCTCCAATCTTCTGCCCGAAACATTCACGATGATGGAACTACAAAGCCTGTACGAGACTATTTTGGAGATGCCCCTTCGTAGGAATAATTTTCAGCGAAAAATGCTGAGTTTGGATATTTTAGAACGAATCGAAAAGCTGTACACAGGAGCGGCCAACAAAGCGCCCTACCTGTATCGATTTAAAAAATCGTAGTTAATTTCCATTCAAAACCTTTCATTGAACGTCAATATTTAAAGGTTTGGTAAATTGAAAACCGTTTAGCATCTTGCTATTCGGTTTTTTTATTCACTCAGCCCACCAACTCATGTCATCAACTCCCTCTACTGTGCTTGATCGCTTTCTGCGATACGTTCAAATTGATACGCAATCCGACCCTCATTCTACCGCGCAGCCTTCAACCGAAAAACAAAAGGATTTGAGCCGATTGTTGGTCACGGAACTTTTTGAAATGGGGATTTTAGACGCGCACCTCGATGAGCATGGCTATGTGTACGCCACGCTCCCCGCCAACACGACCAAATACAACGTGCCAGTAATTTGTTTTTGTTCGCACGTTGATACCTCACCCGATTGCTCGGGGGCGGGGGTAAAGCCAATCGTGCATACTAAGTGGGACGGCACTGACATTGTACTTCCCGATGATTCATCGCAGGTGCTACGTCAATCAGAACATCCTGATTTAACCGCCCAAATTGGCAATGACATTGTAACCGCCAGCGGTACGACGCTGCTCGGAGCCGACAACAAGGCGGGCGTGGCGGAAATTATGGATGCAGTTTATTTTTTGATTAATAATCCTGACATCAAACACGGAACCGTCAAAATCCTTTTTACCCCCGATGAGGAAATCGGGCGTGGTACTGCCAAGGTAGATTTAGAAAAACTGGGGGCGGATTTTGGGTATACTATTGATGGTGAGAGTGTTGGTACGTTGGAAGACGAAACTTTTAGCGCGGATGCCGTCAAAATTACGATTTCAGGTGTAAGTACGCACCCTGGTTTTGCGAAAGGAAAACTCGAAAATGCGCTTAAAATTGCGGCAGATGTGCTGGCCGCTTTGCCAAAAGACACTTTGTCGCCCGAAACGACCGAAGACATGGAGGGGTTTATTCACCCGACCCATATCGAAGGAATTTTGGAAAAAGTAACCCTCGGATTTATCATTCGTGATTTTACAGTGTCAGGATTGCACGAAAAAGAAACGTATTTGAAGGGTATTTTGGACAAGGTTTTAGCAAATTATCCCCATTCTACCGCCCATTTTGAGGTGATAGAGCAATACCGAAACATGAAGGAGGTGCTGGACCAACACCCACAGGTGAGCGACTATGCGCTGGAAGCGATTCGGCGCAGCGGTCTTACTGCCAAGCGTCGGAGTATTCGTGGGGGGACCGACGGGTCGCGGCTTTCATTCATGGGGTTGCCGTGTCCAAATATCTTTGCGGGCGAACACGCATTTCACTCAAAATTGGAATGGGTTTCGGTGCAAGATATGCAAAAGGCCGTCGAAGTGATTGTGAATCTTTGTCAAATTTGGGAAGAAAAAGCGTAGTCATTTGCGCTACAGCTGATACATTATTAACTGCCATTTGATAAACTAAACCGTTAAAATACCGATGTTCCGTAACAGCCTATTTACACTTTTTGCGGCGTCTTGCATTGCGTTGAGCGCCTTTCGTTTCGACGATAATTGGTTAGACAAAATTGTGTCAAAATTTGAAGCTTACCAACGAAATTCTCCTCAGGAAAAAGCCTATCTGCACTTGGATCGACCGTATTATTCGGCCGGTGAAACAATTTGGTTTAAGGCCTACTTAATTAACAGCGGCAGTCACACTGCCGACTCGGTCAGTCAAGTTTTGTACGTGGACTTGGTCGATAAATCGACTGGGAAAGTGGTTTTGTTGAAGAAAATTGAAATGATTGGCGGATTGGGTGAAGGCGATTTAGCCCTCAAAGATTCCCTCAAAGCGGGCGACTATATGGTCAGGGCCTATACAAACTGGATGCGTAATTTTGCGGAAGATTTCTTTTTTCACCGTGACTTGCCCATTTTTCGGGCGGAGGCATCACCGACTGTTTATCCTTCCAACGCCGACGACATCGACGTGCAGTTTATGCCCGAAGGCGGTCAATTGGTGCTGGGAATTGAGGGAAGAGTGGCTTTTAAAGCAACCAATATTTTGGGGAAAGGGGCCGACATTACGGGGGCGGTGCTCAATCAGGCCAATGATACGCTGGTGGGATTTTCAACCCTCAAATTTGGCATGGGGTATTTTACCATCACGCCCGAGCCGGGAGAGAAATACCGTATTGAGGTGCGAAAGCCAGACGGTAAATATGTGAGTTACGCTTTTCCTGAACCGCAAAAAGAAGGAATCGTGATGATGGTGGACAATGTTTCCAACAAAGAAAATGTAAGGGTGATTCTTAAACACAACAAGGTTGTTTCGGCAACGAGCGAACTCGCACTGATAGCCCAAACGAGGGGAGAAATAATGTACGCCGCCAAAACGTCGATGGCCAAAAAGATGTCACTTTTCAGTATTCCAAGGGCCAATCTTCCCGAGGGAATTACACAATTGACGGTTTTTGACGAAAAAGGTTTGCCCGTTTGTGAACGCCTGGTTTTTGTCAACAAAAATCAGCCTTTGTCGCTAGAATTGAAGGCTGACAAAGCGGTTTATAAAAGCCGTGAAAAGGTAGAGTTGGAACTGACGGCAAAAGACGCGGCGGGCAATCCCGTCAGCGGGAGTTTTTCCTTAGCCGTGACCGATGCGGGGCAAGTGCTTGAAAAAGAGATGTATGGCGTAAATATTCGTTCGTATACCTTGCTGACATCCGACTTAAAGGGCGCGGTTGAGCAGCCTTCTTATTATTTTGATACAAAAAATCCCAATAACGTGCGTGACCTAGAAGTGTTGATGATGACGCAGGGATGGCGGAGATTTGCTTGGAAAAATGCCTTGGAAGATTCGCTTGTGGCCAATAAATATTTTGTGGAAGAAGGGATTTCATTAATGGGAAAGGTAGTACGCAGCAACAAAAAACAGCCAGGAAAAGTAAAGTTGACTTATATGTTGCAATCCAATGGGAAGGACAGCACCCGTGCGGTTTTTATGGGCGAAACGGCAGAAACGGGCGAATTTGCCGCCCTAAATTTGGACGTTCGCGACACCACAAATCTCTTGATTCAAGCCGTGTCGGAACGCGGAAATCGTAATTTTAATATCTTGCTGGATGCTTTCCAACCAGCTACCGTGACCGTCACTAAAGTGCCTTTTAACAGTATTCAGTTTGATGCCAATGAGTTGGCCGAGTATTTGAAGCGAGCAGATGAATATTTACAAATAGAGCGCAAAATCCGGGAAAGCCGCGAGAAAATTTTGCAGGAAGTGGTAGTCAGAGCCCGAAAAAGCGACCAAATAAAAAAAGACAGCCGCCGTGCTATTTACGGCACACCCGATGCCACCATCAAATTTGACCAAATTAATTCATCGGGGGCAATGACCATCTTTGACGTTATTCAGGGGCGTGTAGCGGGCGTAACCGTGACGGGTAGCGGGTTTAATCGTACGGTGCAGATTCGAGGCTCGGCCAACTTCAGCGGCGTGGTAGAACCGCTGTTTGTACTCGATGGAATGCCCGTCGATAAAGCCTCCATTATGAATATTTCACCCGTGGATGTAGAAGCTGTTGATATTCTGAAAGGAGCGTCGGCGGCCATTTATGGAAGTCGAGGCGGAGGCGGTGTTATTGCAATTTTGACCAAAAGAGGCAGTGAAAATTATGATTGGTCCAAAGACAAAGAGCCCGTGCCCGGTACGCTAGTAACCAAACTGCTGGGCTACAGTCCAGTTCGTGAATTCTACGCACCGCGCTATGATAAAGCGGCTCCTGAGCACGTAAGGCCCGATTTTCGTCCAACAGTATTTTGGGCACCGATGGTACAGACCGATAAAGAAGGAAAAGCAAAGGTGACATTTTTTACGTCGGATGCTCAAACACAACTCAATCTTCGGGTAGAAGGGATGACCCCTAAGGGGCAATTTGGGGCGACGACGAAGCAGCTTAAAGCTAAATAAATGTAATGATAGCAAGAACCGTTTTCAGCATATATAAAGCTGAGAACGGTTCTTGCTTTATCGCTTACCAGTTTTCTAGTCCAAGCAGTTTCTTGCCTAGTTCATTCAATTCAGCGACGCCGTACTTGGTTTGCTCCCAGTTGCGCGGGTCGCCGGGAAAGGCGTATCCTTCGGGAGAAATACGGTTTTTCCACGAATTAATCCGCCACTGTCGCATCGACTCATTATCTTCCTCGGCGGGCATCATGGAGATGTACTGCGCAATGCGCACTTTGTTACCCGATAAATTTGGCCGAATGCCGTGGGGTTGCGAGCTGTTGAAAATCAACAAATCGCCTGCTTCCAGTTTGACTTTGACTAAGTATTGTTCTAGTCCCGTAATGTCGGGTTTGAAGTGGTTACGGTCTTCGGGTTGGGTCAATTTCCAGGTATCATACGTCCGGAAAAGCTCAGGAATGCATTGGAATCCGCCCATGTTTTCGTCGGTTTGGTCTGCCAAAGCCAATACCCCCTGCACATTTTGGGGTTTGGTTTCGGGGTCATAGTCCCAATGAATAAAACCTTTGTATTCAAACCCAGGCCGAATCGGGAAGTTCAGATTGGCGCGGTCGATGGTTACCCACAGTTTTTCGGTGCCCCAAATATCCACAAATGCATCATAAACCCGCTGCATCTGGCGGTTATTCCAGAGGTGTTGGTTGTTATATACTTCCACCATTCCTGTTCCCGTCAATTCTTTCATTTTCATTTCTGCACGGGGAGGGGCGTACCATGTTTCGGGGTCATTAGGGTCTTTTTCTTCAAATTCCCACAAGAACTGCGCAGTGCGCTCGGCTTGTTCTTTCGGAACGGCATTTTTAATGACAATATAGCCATTGTGAATCCAAAATGCCCAATCTTCTTCGCTCAATACCCGAAGGGGTTGGCCGTTGGAACGGTCGCTCAGCTTGATATGACTGCTGGTAGCCGTTGAGGGGTTGCCGGGAATGTCTTTATGGTTTTGGTTGGGGGTGGCCATTGTGGGGGCCATAGTTTGCGCTTCCATGTTATGTCTTATTTTGAATTGAAATAATGATACAAAGATAGTGGCTTTCGATGGCCGATTTCTACCCCGATTATTGCTATAATTTGAACAATATTGATTTATTAATTATAAATTTATGGCTAATTTGTAAATATAAACTAATTTACCTCCGTGAATCTCCGTTTCTCCGTGGTTTAAAAATTGATAACCACAGAGGGAAGGAGGGACACGGAGAAAATAAGATACCCTATGATTGAAAATGAAATTACCTAAAAAATTATTGGGTGTGCTATTGAAGTGCACCGAGAGTTTGGACCGGGATTGTTGGAGTCGGCGTATGAAGAGTGTCTGTTTTATGTGCTAAACCAAAATCAAATTTACACGGAGCGTCAAAAGGCAATGCCGCTGCTATTTAAAGGAGTTCATCTGGATTGTGGATACAGACTTGATTTGTTTGTTGAGCGCAAAGTAATTGTTGAACTCAAAGCCGTTGAGGCGATCAATGATGTTCACAAAGCGCAACTCATGACGTATATGAAGTTGGCTAAATGCAAGGTGGGATTACTGATTAACTTTAATGTGGTGAGGCTCAAAGACTGAATTGTGAGGTGGATTGTCTAACCTCTGTGAATCTCCGTTTCTCCGTGGTTAAAAAAATAACAACCACAGAGAGAAAGAGAGACACAGAGAAAAGTAACCTCTGTGAATCTCAGTTTCTCCGTGGTTTAAAATAATAACCATGGAGGGAAAGAGGGACACAGAGAAAAAAAACTCAACGAAAGATGAAAATACAATTTGAAGAATTAAATATAGCCTCCGACAGTTCGTTTAAGGTCATGCTTAACCCGAGGATGAATGACTTCTTTTTTTGGCACTTCCACCCCGAATTTGAGCTGGTCTATATCGAAGGCGTAAACGGAAATCGGCACGTTGGAGAGCACATTTCTCGCTACCAAGGCAGTGATTTGGTATTTATTGGGTCCAATATTCCCCATTTGAATTTTGATTATGGTGTGAAGGAAGAATACGAAAAAATAGTGATTCACCTTCGGCCCGATTTTTTGGGGGAATCATTTGGCGCTATACCTGAGTTGGCAAGCGTATTCCAACTTTTTGAGAAAGCCCAATTGGGAATAGGATTTGGAAAAGAAACGACTAGAAAAATAAGCGAACGCCTAAAAAAAATCTACTATCTACCTCATTTTGAACAGTTTTTGGAAGTGTTAAGCATTTTTCAACTCTTGGCCTCTGCAACGGATATTGAATTGCTTCATACCAAACCCGTTGAAAATCAGTACACTAAAAAAGACCAAGAGCGCCTCAAACGCCTGTATCGGTTTATGGATGAAAACTACCAGCGCAAAATCGAAATCGACGAAGTGGCCGAACTGAGCCATCTGAGCAATGCCGCTTTTTGTCGTTATTTTAAGAAAATGACGCGGCTGACCTTTACCGAATTTCTCAACCATTACCGCGTCAACCAAGCCAAGAAGCTGTTGTTGATGGACAAAAACGTGACCGAAAGCTGCTTTGAGTGCGGCTTTGAAAGTCTGTCGTATTTTAACCGCACGTTCAAAAAAGTAACGGGTGAAAACCCGTTGACTTTTAAAAAACGATATTTGAATAGGGGATAAATTCGTAAAAACTGAACCGAAAAGACCTTAGAATACTCCTACGAATTTATCGTATCCACTGGCACATCCGGAATCT
Source organism: Runella salmonicolor (assembly GCF_024158025.1). Classification (NCBI taxonomy): domain Bacteria; kingdom Pseudomonadati; phylum Bacteroidota; class Cytophagia; order Cytophagales; family Spirosomataceae; genus Runella; species Runella salmonicolor. The sequence continues at coordinate 482,945 of NZ_JAMZEL010000002.1, read as the reverse complement.
CAATGTCGGGGTCAATCGACGGAGGTAGCATAAAGAGAGAGTCTTTAATGGCGTTGGTTGAGTCAGGTACTTGCTCGATTGGCGACGAAGGTGCGCAACCTTTATAGGGCTTGATGATGGTGATTGTGGGTTTGGGAAAAGGCCCGCGTTTATAACCAATGCTGGCATCATCGTACACTTTTTCCAGAAAACGCCCCACCAAAGGCAAGGCTGTTTTGGCTCCCTCGCCCAGATTCGTACTTCTGAAGTGGATACTGCGGTCGTCGCCGCCCACCCAGCCGCCTACCACGAGGTCTTTGGTGACACCCATGAACCAGCCGTCGGAGTTGTTGGAAGTGGTGCCCGTTTTTCCGCCAATCTCAAAACCATTTTTAAACAAACTGCCAAACGTCCAGATGTTTTGCGAAGTCCCTCCGGGTTCTTCGATACCCCCTTTGAGCATGTGAACCATCAAAAACGCGGATTCTTCGCTGATGACCTGTTTGCTTTGCGGGGCAAATTCCTCAATCACGCTCCCGTTGGCATCTTCGATCCGCGCCACCACTACGGGGTCGGTATGACGGCCGCCGTTGGGGAATACCGCGTAAGCCGCCACCATATCAAACAACGACACATCAAACGGCCCCAATCCGATGGACGGAACGGCTTTCAGCGTGGTCGTGATGCCAAGTTTATGGGCGTAATTCACCACCGATTGCGCGCCAATTTTGTTTGTTAGATGTGCCGTAACCGAATTGATAGAGCGCGCTAAAGCCCGTCGGAGGGTTAGTTCTTGATAAGTAAAACCACCCGTGGAGTTTTTGGGTCGCCAGATTCGGGTTGTATCGCGTCCGCGAACTTTTTCCCGAACTTCAATCTGAAACGGCTCATCGACCATTTTATCGCATGGGCTCATGTTAAACGCTGAGCTGTCGATAGCGGCGCAATAAACAAAGGGCTTAAAGGTAGAGCCGGGCTGGCGTTTTCCTTGCTGAACGGCGTCGTATTTGAAGAATTTATAGTTCAAACCACCCACCCAAGCTTTTATTTGCCCCGTGTAAGGGTCCATGGCCATCATACCCGCGCGCAGAATGCGCTTGTAATAATTGAGTGAATCTATCGAGCTCATCATGACTTTTTTCTCACGACCCGTTTTCCAGTCGTAAATGGTCATGGTGTCTCTTTTGTTCATATAATACCAAACGGAATCCTGCCGGGCGGCTGAATCCAGTTTTGCAAATTGCTTTGATAATAACTTGTAACGGTCGGTGCGTTTGGCCACGTCGTTCAAAAAATTCGGGATTTCGTTGCCCTGCTCGTCGCGCCACGGATTTTGATTCAACCAATGATTTTCAAAGCTTTGCTGCAGCATCCGCATCCGCTCAGCTACGGCTGCTACGGCGTGTCGTTGCATCCGAGAATCAATCGTTGTCCGAATTTTTAGGCCATCAGTGTAAGGGTCATAATCGTTTTCTTCGCCCCATTTTTGGATAAAATCTTCCACACTTCCGTTGAAATACTGATAAATGGCGTATTCATCGTCTTCTTCGTTGAAGCGCTCGGGTGTCAGGCGAAGTTCGATGGGAAGTTTACTGAGAGAATCGGCTTGGCTTTGTTTCAAATAGTTGTATTTCACCATTTGAGACAACACTGTATTACGACGTACGAGTGACTTATCGTAGTTTTTTGTCGGGTTGTAGGTGTTGGTGGCTTTCTGGAGACCCACCAATACCGCAGCCTCTTGTATGTTAAGTTCGTAAGGTGATTTGTTGAAATAATACCGAGCAGCCGTTTTGATGCCGTAGGTATTGTTGGAATAGTCAACGGTATTGAAGTACATCGTCAGAATTTCTTCTTTCGAAAAGTTCCGTTCCAGCCGAATCGCCGTGAGCCATTCTTTGGTTTTATAAACAACCGTTCGCACGAGCGGAATATAACCAAGCAATCCCCTTGCGGAGCGTTTACGGGTTTTGAACAGTTTCTTCGCCAATTGTTGTGTAATGGTACTTCCGCCGCCGCGCTCACCGCCTTTTAAAATACCGACGGCTACTCCCATCAATGCCCGTGAGTCAATGCCTGAGTGCTCATAGAAACGGGCGTCTTCGGTCGCAATGAGGGCTTTTACAAGGTTTGGAGAAAGGCTATCGTAGTCAATGGGAGTACGATTTTCGGTATAAAATTTCCCAATCAATTGCCCGTCAGAAGAATAAATTTCGGAGGCTTGGGCCACCTTGGGGTTTTGTAAATCTTCGACGCTGGGCATACTGCCACACAACCATAAAAAGTTGGTTTCGACACAAAAGATGTAAAAAGCAAACGCGGCGGTCCCGTACACAAATGCTTTCCAAGTCAGGATGACGGGCCGGTAGTAGGGGGAGTTAACATCAACACGAGAATAAAAACTTCTTTTTAACGAGGTACGATACGCCTGTAAGGTATGAGTCCAGTTTTGTAGCCGTTCCTTGCCCACTATTTTACCCAATAAATTGTAAAATAACGACAGCAACAGACCGAATGCCCGTTTTACAGGAGCAATGAGTTTTTGCCAAATCACGTTCAGTTTCTCCAAAAATTCACGCATAAATCAATGCATAATGGGTTTGAGCGTCAAAGATAGCTTTTTTGATAGATACCAAAAAACGAAGTGTTTTTACGAATTGTCATTATGTAGTCTGGAAATCATATTATACAGCGGTTATGACTATTTCAAGACAACCAATGACAAACACAAACTCATGACCAATTAATGGCAACTCATGACTAATGCGTGACAATCCATGACTACAAAACGTCTATCCAAGTTCGAGCGGGACTAAATTGACCGCGACGGATAAGGTATGCTTGCCAGAACTGAAAATGATGCCCTTCAGCGGGGCTATGTCGCCGTAATCCCGTCCGTAGGCCGTGATAATGTGCCTTTCTTGCGGAATCATGTCGTTGGTGGGGTCAAATTCGCACCAACCCATGTTAGGAATATAAACCGACAGCCACGCGTGGGAAGCATCCGAACCTTGCAATTTTTTCTTGCCGGGTGGGGGTAAGGTCTCAATATAGCCGCTTACGTAACGGGCTGGAAACCCCAAACTTCGCAGGCAAGCAATGGCCAGATGAGAAAAATCTTGACATACGCCTTTGCGCTCTTTCAAGACGGTTTTGAGGGGTGTATTAACGCTCGTGAAGTCGGAAACAAAAGCAAATTCAGTAAATATTTTATGGCACAACCTCCGCACGCAGTCGTATAAAGGAAGGGTATCGGCAAAACAATCGCGGGCAAAATCCTTGATTTCATCGTCCCACGTAATAAACGGACTCGGCAACATATACTGCAACAGTTCCGCTTTCAATAAATGGGTATTCCAAACGTAGTGACGGGCTTCCTGACAGGTCATGGAGAGGCTTTCCGACAAAATGGTTTTGGGGAAACTTTCCACGGCACTTTCGGCTATGACTTCCAATTCTTTGTGCGAAACATCAATGGAAAAATAATGCAATGTATTGCCAAAAAAATCGGTTCTCGGTACCACTTCAACGGGGTGGGGCGTGATGTGGAGCGAAAAAGAATGACAAAGTTGTCCCTTCATGGTTTGCGGTTTCAAACAAACCAAGCTGTGGTAGGTGTTTACTGGTACCACATATTTATAGTGCGTTCGATGCGTTAGCTTATACTTCATGAATGTCGTTGTTATCCGTCCCCTCCAACAAAACATTTTGAATGACGGTATGCATGAAATACAAATGGGTCAAGCTAAGGGTAACTGACGAAATCAAATCGGTCACCTCCGATAACAGACCATCTAAGTTTTCCCGAAACAAGGTGCTGGGCTGACAGGCGCTTAGTTTGGAAATATCGGCCAGTTTGATTTTAGCTGACGCCTCCAAAACGGCTTTTTCGGCTTGATTTAAACGGTCTGATTGGGCATTTTTAGGAAGTTGACTTAGACAGTTCGACAACATATCTAGTTGATACACCAGCGAATAAGGGAGCTTATTGTCCAATAAAACCATGTCGAGGGTAGCTTCTAAATTAAAGCTGGTTTTGTAAATCTGACGGTAATGAACCAGCAGGTGTTGATTGGTCAACAAGGCTTCAATAAGTTCACTCTCAATGTTTTCGTCATTTTTGAAGCTAAAAAAAGAGCGAATAATACTGATGCGAGATAGTACCCGCTCTACGAGTTTGCCCGCTTCCAACAGATAGTAGCCGTTGTCGCGCGGCATGGATTCAGAAATGATGCCGTAGAAAGTAAACAGGCGAATGTGCAGTTTGTCCAACACTTTTTGAAAACCGTTGGGGTTTTGAATGTCGGCGTTGACGACCTTTTTTTGACTGTTTTCAATCAGGTTAATAATCCGGCGGGTGTCGTTGTTCCATTTGTCGCTGACGCTAATGACCGCCATCAGAAATGAGCCTAAATGCGAGGCCACCGAGCCTGATTTTTGGGCGTTCCGTATCAATTCAATGATTTCTACGTACGGATTCTCGCGAATTTCTTCATTCTTTTCGTCCGTAAAGCCTGGATAGGTAAAGGTCAGGTGTGTGATGGATTGCAACAAAATGTCGATGTACTCTGATTTGTATGAACCCCTGAAAGCCACGTTTTCGTTGAGTGCGTTGATGACGATGGTCAAAAATTTGGTCAGCGCCATGGTGCGTTCGCTGTAGCGGCCCACCCAAAACAGGTTTTCGGCGGTACGGCTCGGCAGCGAAGTATGGTGAATAACGGGCAGGGATTTAGGAACAATAATTTTGGTCTTGACCTCGGGCATCGTGTCCGAAACAATCCAAGTGTCTTTGGAAATTCCGCCGTACTGATTTGAAATGATATACCTGTCTTTTTCGGCCGAACTGCGGGTCAAGCCGCCCTGCATCACCTGATAGTCATTGCCATCGGAGACCAAAAAAGCCCGGAGCGAAGCCAAGCGAGGCTCGATTTTCCCATCAATCAGCGACGGAGTGGTTGAAAGGCTCACTTCTTCCTGCGCCACATATTCGTGCGGGTTTTGGAGAATGGCGTTCCGGAGGTCGCTGAGCTGTTCGTTGGTCAACAGACGCCCGTACATGGACCGAAATTTTTGCTTTCGATTGGCTTTTTTGATGATTAAACGGTGAAGGTTGGCCAACACGAAATTGCGCTCTTTGGGTTGGCCGCACCACCAAGTTGCAATCGACGGCATGATGAGCTCTTCCCCCAAAAAATAGCGGCACGTAATGTTCATAAAGGCCAGAAAGGCACTGTTTTCGAGCACGCTTGCGCCAGGCGGGTTCAGCACCGTAACATTACCCGAGCGAATGACGTGCAACAGCCCGGGTACACCCAGGCGCGAATCTTCCCGCAGTTCGAGGGGGTCACACCAATCATCGTCAACGCGGCGCACGATGACATCCACGCGTTCCAAACCGTCGATGGATTTTAACCAAACGTAGCCGTTGCGGACCAATAAATCGTCGCCTTGGGCCAGCGTATAGCCTAAATAAGAGGCCAAATAAGCGTGCTCAAAATAGGTTTCGTTGTTGGAGCCGGGTGTAAGGTAAACAATGTTAGGATTTTCTTTGCCCCGATTGGCAAATCCTGCAACGGTTTGACTAAAATGATTGAAAAAAGGAGAAAGCCGATTCACAAACATTCCTTCGGTCAATTCGGGCAGCAATTTGCTCATGATGCGGCGGTTTTCGAGCGTATAACCTGCCCCTGAAGGAACTTGAGTACGGTTATCGACGAGCCACATCCGGCCATCGGGGCCCCGCGCCATGTCGGCGGCGTACAAAATCAATTGATTTTGGGAAGGGATTTTGATGTCAAAACAAGGTCTACAAAAACCCGTATTGTCAAACACCAATTCGGGAGGTAAAATATCATCTTTGACCAGTTTTTGGGGGCCATAGATGTCTTTCAGCATCAAGTCGAGCACCAATGCTCTTTGTTTGAGGCCTCTTGAAATATGATCCCATTCCTTTTGCTCAATGAGAAAAGGAATGGGGTCGAGTTGCCAAGGGCGGTTCAGGCCATCCGAGCTGTCATAAATATTGTACGTAACACCGTTTTCCCGTAATCTATTGATAATCTCCTGATTACGCACTTCTAGCTCTTTGATTCCCAGTCGTTCGAGCGACGCAAATAGCGTTTGCCAGTGGGGCTTAACGCGACCATCGGGGCCGATGGTTTCGTCGTAGGAATTGATTTCCTGTCGATACGATTGGAATAAATCAAGAGCGGTGCCTGTGTGCATTAGGGATTGGTTACGAATAATATCAAAAAGGTATTATGGCCCTAAATTACTACTTTGCGCGCCAAAATCTTCGTAAATCCAGCGTATTTGGATATTCAGGATTGATTAACTCAATCGGCGTATCAATTTTTAGGTCTTTCTTGCTTTCGGCCACAAACCGCGAAATGGTGGAAGTAGCCTGCTGAACGGGTACTGATGCCTCCTGATTTTCGTTGGGTGGCGTGTGTCCAAAGCCCCAAAAACGGCTGATTTTTCGGGATTCGGCTTCGTAACTATTGACGGGATAAGTGTCAAAACTACGGCCTCCGGGGTGCGACACAAAATAGGTGCAGCCGCCCAATACGCGGTTGTTCCAAGTGTCTACCACGTCAAATACCAGCGGTGCATCTACCCCGACCGTTGGGTGAAGTGCCGATGGCGGGTTCCAGGCTTTGTAGCGTATACCCGCCACAAATTCACTTTTGACGGCGGTACTGCGGAGTGGAACCCGGCAGCCGTTACAAACCAAAATGTGCCGGTCTTGCACAAAACCGCTTACTTTTACCTGCAAACGTTCAAGCGAAGAGTCGACAAAACGCGCTGTTCCTGAGCTAGATAACTCTTCTCCAAGTACGTGCCAAGGCTCAATGCCAAGACGTATTTCGAGTTGCATATTGTCGACCGTGATGTTGCCGTAATGCGGAAAACGGAATTCAAAGAAAGGGTCAAACCAAGAAATATCGAAGGCATAACCTGCATCTTTGAGGTCGTTGACCACATCGATCATGTCGAGATAGGCAAAGTGTGGCAACAAAAAGCGGTCGTGCAATTCGGTGCCCCAACGAATCAGTTTTTTCTTGTAAGGTTGTTTCCAGAATTTGGCAATCAATGCCCGTACCAACAAGGTCTGCACCAAGTTCATGTGCTTATGAGGCGGCATGTCAAACGCCCTGAATTCCAGAATCCCCAATCGCCCCGTCGAAGAATCGGGGGAATACAGTTTGTCAATGCAGAATTCCGTGCGGTGGGTGTTGCCCGTCACATCCACCAACAGGTTGCGGAATATTCGGTCGACCATCCAAAACGGCACTTCTCCTTCATCGGGTATTTGGTCAAAGGCAATTTCGGCTTCGTACAGGCGCTCGTCGCGGCCTTCGTCGATGCGGGGCGCTTGACTCGTTGGGCCAATGAATGAACCCGCAAACAAATAACTGAGCGCGGGGTGGTGCTGCCAATAGGTAATCAAACTGCGCAGTAAATCGGGCCGACGAAGTACGGGGCTGTCGGCAGGAGTAGCTCCACCAATGGTGACGTGGTTGCCGCCGCCCGTGCCAGTATGCCGCCCATCCACCATAAACTTGTCGGTGCCCAAACGGGCAAAAAAGGCCTCTTCATAGAGGGCACTGATGTTGTCTACCAATTCTCCCCACGATTTGGAAGGATGAATGTTGACTTCGATAACGCCCGGGTCGGGAGAGACAATCAGTTTTTGTAAACGATAATCCGACGGAGGCGTATAGCCTTCAATTCGTACAGGAATTTGGAGTTTTTCGGCCGTGGCTTCGATAGAAGCCATCAAATCTAAGTAATGTTCTAAATATTCGGTAGGAGGAAGAAACACGTACACAATACCATCGCGCTCTTCCACCGAAAGGGCCGTTTTGAAGGTGTCAACTTCATAGGCCACCGTTTTCTCGGCTTCTTTTTCGTCAGTTTTTTCTTTTTTTACCGTCGAAACAGGAGCTTTATAGTCGGGAGCAATGGTGCCGTAGCGTTTTTCAACCACGCCTCCGTATTCGCCCAACGGCGGCAAATCTTCAAACGGACTCCGCTCTATGGGGTCTTCGCGCTTGTCTTTGGTTACCTCAGGCAGTGATTCCAAAGGCAAACGTAATCCAACGGGGGAATTGCCTGGAATCAGGAAACAATGATTACGTCTAAACTGCCACACACAGCTTGTCCAAGCCTGCGTCCGCCAATCCCATTTGATGGGTAAAACGTAGCCTGCTGGGTTATTTAAGCCTTTTTCCAATAGTTTTGCCAACGTCTGACGCTCAACCGAATCTTTCAGATTGACGGCCAACGGGTCGATATTGACAGGGAGTTTTCCTTCCTCCAAGGCCCAATAAATGGGGTCTTCGTAGGTGGGCGTTAAATTGTTAGGATTGATTCCGAGATATTTGGTCAGTTCAGACGCAAATAATTCAGCATCTCTAAACGTAAATTTTGGACCATCTTCTTTGGCCACCAATGCGTCGTTTTTCCACAACGTTTGGCCGTCTTTACGCCAGTAGAGTGCGTATTGCCAGCGCGGAAACAACTCCCCGGGGTACCATTTCCCTTGTCCAAAATGAAGCAAGCCGCCATGTGCAAACCGATTTTTGAGGCGCAGGGCCAAGTCATAGGCCAGTTTACGTTTCAGCGGGCCGTCGGCGGTGGAATTCCATTCGGGCGATTCAAAATCATCAATTGAAACAAAAGTCGGCTCGCCGCCCATCGTGAGCCGTACGTCGCCTTCCTGCAAATCCTTTTCTACGTCATTGCCCACTTGCATGATGTTTGCCCACTGTTCTTCGGTGTAGGGCTTGGTGACGCGGGGGTCTTCGTGGATGCGGTAGACGCGGTTGTCGAATTCAAAACTTACTTCACAAATGTCGGTCGCACCCGTTACGGGGGCAGCGCTGGCGTAGTCTGGGGTACAGCATAACGGAATGTGTCCCTCACTCGCAAAAAGCCCCGAAGTAGGGTCAAGTCCAATCCAGCCGGCGCCAGGCACGTAGGCCTCGGCCCACGCGTGCAGATCCGTAAAGTCGGCTTCGGGTCCAGAAGGGCCATCGAGCGATTTTACGTCGGAGGTCAGCTGAACCAAATAGCCCGACACGAAGCGCGACGCTATCCCCAAATGCCGAAGAATCTGCACCAACAGCCAAGCTGAATCGCGGCATGAGCCGCTCAGACTGCTGAGGGTTTGTTCGCAGGTCTGAACGCCGGGTTCCATACGAACATTATAAAAGATGTCTTTGAAAAGTTTTTGGTTGAGATAGACCAGATAATCAACGGTTTTGATGTCGGTCGTAATCTTGTTTTTCTCAATCCAATCCATCAACATCGGTCCCGCCTCGCGAGCCTCCAGATAGGGGGTTAGTTCATTTTTGAGGAGTTTGTCGTACTGAAAAGGGAATTTTTCGGCGTATTCTTCCACAAAAAAGTCAAACGGATTGATGACTTGCATTTTGGCAATGACTTCCACTTCGATGCTCAGTTCGGTCGTTTTTTCGGGAAAAACCACCCGTGCCTGATAATTACCAAAAGGGTCCTGCTGCCAGTTGATAAAATGGTTTTTGGGCGAAATCTTAAACGAGTATCCTTCAATCGGCGTGCGCGAGTGAGGGGCAGGGCGCAACCGAAAAATGTGCGGTGAAAGGCTGACACTTCGGTCGAAGATGTATTTAGTTTTGTGGGAAATAGCAACTTTTATCGACATATACAATCAATTTGATACGAACTTTGGACGATTTATGTAAAAAAAATCAAAAATGCGGTTAAAAGTAAATTAACCAATAAAAAATCATAGATTCTCTTGAAAGGTGTATAAATTCTCGATTTTTTATCCCTAAATGTAAACGTATATATTGATATTGAGATGGGTTGGGGGCTAAATCCCCCAACTTTTTAGGAAGTCCTCGCGGTAGCTACTGCCGATGGGTTTAGAGTAATCGTTGGGTTTTTGGTACTTTACTTATGAAAAGTAAGCAAAAATAAAAACTCCCATGAAGCAGCTGTTCCTCTTACTGATACTCGGTTTTCACGTCAGTATAGCCCAAAAACTCAACATCGACCCCAGCGTTACGTACCAAACCATGCATAGTTTTGGGGCTTCGGATTGTTGGTCTATGCAGATGGTGGGCCGATATTATCCGATTGAAAAACGCAACAAGATTGCAGAACTGCTTTTCAGTAAGGAGTTTGACACCGCCGGAAATCCCAAAGGGATTGGGCTGTCGATGTGGCGGTTTAATATTGGTGCTGGAAGTACGGAACAGGGCACGGGCAGCAAAATCGCCAACGAATGGCGCCGAGCGGAGTGTTTTTTGGAAAATGGGAAATATGATTGGACAAAACAACAAGGACAACAATGGTTTTTGGAGGCAGCCAAGCGCCATGGTGTTGATTTTACGCTGGGGTTTCTCAATTCTGCGCCCGTTTCAATGACCAAAAACGGGCTGTCGATTGGCAGTGGAACCCTGGGAGAATGGAATTTTGACAAATCAAAAATGAATGATTTTGCTGATTTTCTGGCCCAAGTTTCGGCTAGATTCAACTTCGATTACCTGAGTCCGTTCAACGAGCCGCAATGGGATTGGGGCCCTAAATCAAAATCGGGCTTTGGCTCGCAGGAAGGCACGCCCATCAACAACGAAAACATCGCTTGGGCCACCCGAAAGATTGACGAAACCTTTGGGCAGAAAAAGCTAAAAACGCGCATCGTGTTGACCGAAGCGGCCCAAATTGATTATTTGTACAAATCCAAAACCAACCGTTCGGAGGTGCATCAGGACAATCAAATCGAGGCTTTTTTTGACAAATCGAGCCCAAACTACGTGGGAAACCTAAAATCGGTTGAAAGTCTAATGTGCGGTCACAGTTATTTTACAACTTCGCCCACCGCCGAGCTCATCAAGAAAAGGCAGGATTTAGGGGAGAAAATAATGCAACAAAACATCCCGTATTGGCAATCAGAATATTGTATTTTGGGAGATAATGCGGGCGAAATCAAAGGAAACGGGGTGGATTTAGGCATGAAAACGGCCCTGTACGTTGCCAAAGTGATTCATGCCGACCTCACGCACGCCCATGCTTCGGCTTGGCATTGGTGGCTTTCGGTGAGTGCCAATGATTTTAAAGACGGTTTGATTTACGTCTTTAACAACGGCGCAAAAGGAGAAAATGACAAGAATAAATTTGATGGAGAAGTAATGGATTCCAAATTGTTGTGGGCATTGGGAAATTATAGCCGATTTATTAGACCCAATATGAAACGAATCAAAGTGGATATGGCGGCTGAAAACGTGCTGGTGTCGGGATATTCCTCCAAGAATCAAGTTGTCGTGGTTTTTGTAAACAATAGTGGCAGTCAACGGGTTGAATTACCAAAAATGCGTAGGAAACAAAAAATAGACGCTTATGTCACCTCCCAAACCGAAAATTTGACGCACCGAAAAGTCAATAAAAACATTCTCGAATTACCCGCTGAATCGGTCGTGACGCTGGTAATTACATATTAAAAATGTGTAAGCGGGGTTATTTCGCCAAGTAACATAATTTATTTAAAGCTTAGGTTTTGAAGGAATTTGGAGAAAATAAATTCCTTTTAAACTGCATTTTATCAGAAATTCACTGTATTTTAGTTGCCTTTCCGCCCATTATTGTCATTGATTTTATCAAATTGACTACGTTCATTCATTTTTGTATTCATATCATGGAAAAGACACTCTACTTCGCTTCCCTGTTTTTTCTGTGTTTTTGGGCGAAAGCACAGGAAAACAAACCGTATAACTACATTGTACCTGAATCAAAAATTGCTGATTCTGACCATACCATCGAAGTCAATAAGAAAGGTGATACCGTTTTTATTGCGCATTACAAAGGGCAAGATTTGATCAACCGCAGCAATCAGGATTTTACCAAAACCTACAAAGGCACTCCTTTTTTTAAGAATGGTTGGTACCGTGGTAAAGTCCAAACGGGTACTGGAATGGAATGGGAGTTTGTAATGGCCTATAACATCCAGAAAGAGGAGGTTTATTTGTCAAACAACCCTAATATGGAAGCTACCGTGATGAGACCCGTCTCGTTTACAATGGCAGGACACACATTCCGACAGTACAAAAACCAATATTACGAGGTTATTTACGAAGGGGGGAGTCAGATTTGGAAAGAGTACGGGTGCACATTGATTTTTAGTAAATCGGGGCAACGAACGGGCTATGAAGCTGAGGGCGGCGTCAATGAATACGACGGAGAATTTGTGAAAAGTGTCAAGTATTACCTGAAAGAAGGGGATAAATTACGAGAAATCCCTTCTAAAAATCGACTATTTAAACTGTTTGGCGCCAAATCTAATGATGTGAAAAACTACGCAAAAACCAAAGGGCTCAATCTTTCTAAGGAAACTAATTTGGTCTCTTTATTTAGATATTACGACTCTTTGTAGGTAAAGATCACGAAAAAAACATAGTTTTTTTGGGCTAGTTCACAACTTTTTAAACCTAAAAACGTTTCACAGTAAGTTCATTAAACAAATAACAAACAAACATGAGAAATTCAATTTTTGCCTTATTCCTTTCGATTATTGCGCTTAATTTTGCCTGTAGTCAAAATCCCCCTAAAAGTCCACTCATTACGGTAGATGGTAAAGACGTGAAAGTGGTCTTTGGACAGCCTTCCAAGCGCGGTCGGGTTATTTTTGGGGCTGAAGGTAGCCAAAGCCTTGAAAAATACGGCAAAGTATGGCGTACTGGTGCCAACGAAGCAACCGTGATTACCTTCAAAAAAGATGGACAATTTGGTGGCAAACCCGTAAAAGCGGGTGACTACGGATTGTTTTCAATTCCTGGTGAAAAAGAATGGGTTGTCATCCTCAACAGTGAGCCAAAACAATGGGGAGCCTATAACTATAAGCAAGATAAAGACGTGTTGCGCATCACTGTGCCAACCATTGCTTTGAAAGAACCAGTGGAAAAACTAAATTTTGAAGTAAAAGACAACGCCCTGATTTTTATGTGGGATACGTCGAGTTTCTCGGTGCCATTGAAATTTTAGTGACTTGCTAATAATATTTTCTAAAGCCTGACCTTAGGGTCGGGCTTTTTTATGGGAAAGAGAATTAATCAAAAGTTTAGCAAACCGAGTGGGCTGTCTTCACAACATTCGCGTTGGTGGTGCCCTTTTCTGATTTGAAGTGAATAGGAATTTTAAGAAACCACGACAAATACGCCCGACGGACTGTTAAATTTCTGCTTAAAAAGTCTTTTCCTACCAAACCTCTTATTTTGTTAACCCCTATGTCTGTCCTAAACCGTCGCCAAACCCTTGCCGTTCTGGCTTCTACCGCTGGAGCGGGTCTATTGCCCGAGACTGCCACCGCCGCCGTTGCTAAAAAGCCCGCGTTCATTCCTTGCCTCAATATGAGCACAATTCGGGGGCAAAAATTGGGATTTGTCAAGGAACTAGAAACGGCCTCAAAGGCTGGTTTTCGTTCGGTAGAAATCTGGATGGATACGCTCCAAAATTTTATAAAAGAAGGAAATACGCCCGCTCAGGCCCGCAAAATTGTGGGAGATTTGGGCATAACCATCGAAAATGCCATTGGTTTTGCGCCTTGGATTGTGGACGATGAAGCTGCCCGCGCCAAAGGCCTCGCCCAACTTAAAACAGAAATGGAGCTGTTGGCGGAAGTGGGCTGTATGCGTGTTGCCACGCCCTCCGTAGGGGCCCAAACGCCTCAATCGCCCAAAATAGATTTACAAAAAGCCGCCGAACGCTACCGCGCCATTCTCGAAATCAGCGACCAAACCAAGGTGATTCCGCACTTGGAATTGTGGGGTTTTTCGAAAAACCTGAACAAATTGAGCGAAGTGATGTACGTAGCCACCGAAAGCGGCCACCCGTCTGCACGTTTGTTATTGGATGTGTACCATTTATATAAGGGCGGTTCTAGCCTTGACACGCTGAAACTGGTGGGAAAACCGGGCGTTGAAATTTTCCATATCAACGATTATCCCGCTTCGTTGCCCCGTGAGACCATCGTCGATGCCGACCGCATTTATCCGGGCGACGGCGTGGCACCCATTGCCCAAATCCTGAAAACCATCAAAAATCCAGATCGCCCCATTGTGCTTTCGTTGGAGGTTTTCAACAAAACATACTACGCCCAGGACGCACTTGTTGTGGCCAAAACGGGATTGGATAAAATCAATAAAGTCATTGCGGGGATTTAGGATGTTTTGCGTGGTGGCGTCGGGTTTGAGTACCCGACGCCACGGTTTATACTTTTTTATCCCGAAAATAATCGTAATTTGGAAGATAATACGGATTGGCGTTTAGAGCATAAACGTTTTGCACGATATTTGCGTTAGTTATATATTTAAAATTAACGTATGCTCCGGCCGCTAATTTTAAGCCATGCCGTGACTATATAACACCGATAATACCCAAAACCCGAATGCAGTTTATTTTTCCGACCTTTTTATGGAGTTTGCTGGCGGTAGGCATTCCCATTGCCATCCATTTATTCAACTTCCGCCGCACTCGGCGCGTTTTCTTCTCCAATGTCTCGCTTTTGAAAAACGTCGAAATGGAAACGAGTTCGTTTCGACGCCTGAAACAATACCTCATTCTAGCCACCCGGGTTTTGGCCATCTCTGCCTTGGTTTTTGCGTTTGCCCAGCCTTATTTGCCCAGCAAAAACAAAGCAGGCACCAATGCTCAAAGCGTAACGAGCTCCTACATCGACAATTCGTTTTCGATGCAAAATGAGGACAATAATCAGAGGTATCTGGACGTAGCCACGGGAAAATTAGACCAATTGCTGACGCTTTTTCGTAACGCAACGCGCCTGCAACTGATTACCAATGATTTCAGTCCCGAAGAGCAACAATTGACGACCACCGACCGCATCAAAGACCGCTTGACGACCCTGAAGTTGGCCCATACTCCGCGCAATTTTGCGAGCATATACAAACGTCAGGCCAATTTATTGGGGCGGTATGCGGGCAGTGGCAAAAATCAGTTGTTCTGGTTTTCTGATTTTCAAAAAAGCACCGCTGGCGACCTGTCCAATCTTAAGGTAGATTCGCTTAATCGGCTGTATATCATTCCCGTACAAACGACTGCTTCCCAAAACGTGTACGTTGATTCGGTGTGGCTCAATACGCCTTTTGTGCGGGAGTTTCAAAACAATGTGCTCTATGTGCGGGTGAGCAATGCAGGCAATGACGACGTGCGGAATCTGGTCGTAAAGCTGTATTTAGACGATGTTCAGGTGTCTACGGCTCCCGTCAATTTAGCTCCCAAAGGAGCGGCCACCACGGCTTTTAACTTCAACGTTCGGGGTAAAGGCTTTAAACGCGGTCGTGTAACGTTCGACGATTTACCGATTACGTTTGATAATGAATACTTTTTTGTGCTCAATGCCTCGCCGCTCATTCGCGTGCTACATGTGGCAGGCCAACCTAATCCTGCCCGCTCGGTAGAGAAGGTATTTGCCAACGATAGCCTCTTTACCCTGCGTACCGTCAGCGCCAACAACGCTGATATTGGTCTTTTGAAACAGTCTGATTTGGTGGTTCTTGAAAGTGTAGAGCGCGTGGAAGGTGCGATGCGCAGCGAAATTGAGAATTTCACGAAGCGCGGTGGAAGCGTGTTGGTGATTCCGCCATCCAACCCTGATATAGTTTCGTACGGCGGTTTTTTGTCGTCGTTGGGTGTGGGTGGATTGCAAGAACGGCCTTCCGACGAAGCCATTCCCTTGGCGAATCCTGAAAGGGGAAGCCCTTTTTTTAGTGATGTTTTTGAACAATCGGTTCGGCAAGAAAACCTCGAATTGCCCGTTTCAAAGCCCGTTTGGCAGTGGCAACCGGGGGGAGCAAAATTGCTTTCCTTACGCAGTGGTGACGTATTTTTGAGCCAGTCGGCCATTCAGCGCGGTAAAGTGTACGTGATGGCCAATCCTTTGTCGGAGTCATTCGGGAGTTTTGCCCAAAATGCCTTGTTTGTACCAGTGATGTACAAGATTGCAGCGCAGAGCGTACGAGAGCAGCGCACCGCCTATTCTTTCGACGAAAATACCGTCTCGCTTACGGTGCCTGAATCATCACAAAACACCATTTTCAAACTCAAAAAGGACAAAATTGAGTTGATTCCTGTTCAACGGCTCAACGGTAATCAATTGACATTGGAGTTGCCTAAAAGCAACCAATTGAATGCCAATCAAGACTTGGATGCGGGCTATTATGAACTTCAGAAAGACGGCCAAACGGTTCAACTGTTGGCTTTTAACCACGATAATCTGGAATCACAATTGGATTATTATACCCCCGCCGAACTGCGCAAACTGTTTGCCAATCAGCCCAATGTGCAGGTTTTTGACAATGTTGCCGATGGTGATTTTGTGAAAGAATTTCAAAAACAAAACCTCGGCGTCAGCCTTTGGAGTTATTTCCTTTGGGCCGCGCTGCTCTTCTTATTACTGGAAATTCTGGTGATTCGGTTTGTGAAGTAGAAGTATTAGCCTATTTTCATCTACGTATTAAAATTTCACCCTTACGCTTTGATAATCAAAATGTAAGGGTGAGAAATAAATTCAAATCTGCGACCCATTCCTTTATTTAAACCCGAAGATTAACGGAAAGATAAAGGTCACAACAATCGTCCATAAGACATAAATTGGCAGATAAAACGCCATGGTTTTGCCAACTTCGTTGATGTTGGTTTTCTTCGAAAATACCTTGTAGAGCTGCGCCGTGACCAGCAAAAGGTTGATGAGTATCAGCACATTACTTCCCAAAACTGCGGCCCTATTTGGTGTGATTCCCCATTCTGAAATCCTGAACAGGATGGCCGATAGAGCAATGCCATTTACAATGATGGTTACCACGGATAACAGAAAAAGCACCAGAATTTCTGCCTTACTTTTCGTAGCCGTCGAGGTTTCGGCAACAGAAAAGAAAATGATGGCCATCACGCCAATTAATAACGCATTGAAAATCAATAAAAACTCCCGGTCGTTATAAGGGTCTTTGCCCGAATAAACCATTGCCCCCAGATAAATAACCAGCATCACTAAGACCAAGGGACTGAAAATTTTAGCAATTACGGGCGAAACTTTACCCACCAATTGAGGATTGGTTTGGGTAAGGTAGGTGCCTATAATTGGGGCAGCAGGCAGCCCGAAGAAAACAACATTTTCGAAATAAAACTTTTCAATATCAATGCCAATCAGCTTGAAAAGGCCCACAGTAATGGCCGTCATGATGCCGCCCGCAATCAGGATGAGGGTTGTCATTACTACCAAATCGCCGTTGTATTTTAAATAGCTAAGACGTTTCTCATCGTTGTTGCGTGCCTCACCCACAAAAGCAAAGCTTAATATTGACCAAAGAAATAACAGTAAATGAATACACGATAACACCAATGTATCGCTTTGCTTCACTTTGGGAAGGGAATTGATAAAAATCAAACCCACAAGGGTAGTGCCAACGATAATAGCGATTTTAGAAATTGATAATTGATTCTTCCAAGCAAAGTACGCCGACAGCGCGGGAAAAATAATAAAACCGATGTTTCTGGAATAGAAAAACTCTTCGTCGATGGATAAAAACGCGGGGAGCTTAGCAATAAGACCTGCCACCAGCGTTGCAATTATCACAAACAGAAGCTCACCGCGAGTACCCCAGTTGATTTCGTCAGTTTCGTAATTCAGCCTTTCATTCCAGAAATCTGCGAGTGAGTTGCCTTTAAGCTCTGGATATAAGGCACTAAACGCTCGTTTAAAATTCACCTTATTGGTTCGGTACAGCTTTTCGAGTTGCCCAGGGTCGTTTAAATGGGTCAGTATTTCGGCTTTCATGAGTATATATTTTTAAATTTATTAGTCAATATCATTCATTCAAATGCGTGAAAGCAGCCTAATCCCACAACGTGCCGTCCAATCCCAAAACAATCCCAAT
Organism: Runella salmonicolor; assembly: GCF_024158025.1. Taxonomy (NCBI): domain Bacteria; kingdom Pseudomonadati; phylum Bacteroidota; class Cytophagia; order Cytophagales; family Spirosomataceae; genus Runella; species Runella salmonicolor. The sequence goes on along the minus strand of NZ_JAMZEL010000002.1, from coordinate 465,030 downwards.
CCACAGCACAAAGAAGAATCCAATCAAGCTCACTAGGTATGTCAATATTTTTGACCAATTGCCCCGCTGGCGCTGATAATCCATGAAAAAGAAAAATGCGCCTCCCATGGCACCCGCTAACGGTACAATAATGAGTGGTCTAAGCATCCATAGCTTTCCCCATGCTGGGTTAGGCTCTCTGACTCCAAGCAGAAAGATAGTGATCACAGTGAGGGCAATCCCTGCACCCACCAACGTGGGTTTCACCAAAGATGCTGGATGGATGGGCGGTGTTGTTAAATGGTTTCTCTTGGTCATGGTAAATGGTTTTTTGGTAGTGTATTTTGGATACAAAGTAGTGTCAAATGGCTAAAAGTACTTTGTAATGCAAAGTAAATGATTTATAAAAATAATATCCAAATAAATGACCGTTTTTTTTATTAGCAAGGCTACAATTAAACATAGGATGAGGCGGCTTTTCGAGTGCTGGATTTTGCCTAATTAGGGAGAAAAGAGATATTTTTACCCCAAAAACAGTAAAGTTGCCTACCTAACCTGTTTATTAAACATAACCAAATGCCGTTGAGCTCATGTCCCTGATTGCCGCTTTCCAAAAAGACGAAGTTCTTCTTCAAGATATTGAACAGCACCGCCAAAATACCGAAGGCTTCCGAATCTGGTGGCTGGGCCAAAGCGGTTTTTTGATTCAGTGGCAAAACAAACACTTGCTTTTTGACCCTTATTTGTCGGATTCGTTATCGGTGAAATATGCCGCAACCGATAAACCCCACACGCGCATGAGTGAGCGGGCCATAGCCCCTGCGTTGCTTACCATGATTGATGTAGTGACTTCTTCGCACAACCACACCGACCATTTGGATGCTGAGACGTTAGGCCCACTGTTTGACGTTAATCCTGATATTCAATTCGTGATTCCTGAAGCAAATCGCGCGTTTGTGGGCGAGCGCCTGAAGTGCGCGGTGGATTGGCCAATTGGGTTAAATGACGGCGAAAGCGTCGTTGTGGGTGGATTTAAAATCTACGGCGTTCCGGCGGCGCACAATGCCTTGGAGCGCGACGCCGAAGGGCGTTGCAAATTCATGGGATTTGTGGCCGAGTTTGGTGGTTATCGGGTGTATCACTCGGGCGACACGCTCTGGTATGATGGCATCGTAGATGTGTTGAAACCTTTTGCGGTCGATGTGGCCTTCTTACCCATCAACGGCAATAAGCCCGAGCGCCGCGTGGCGGGAAATCTTTCGGCCGAAGAAGCCGCGCGTTTGGGCGTGGAAATTGGCGCAAAACTCGTTATTCCGCACCATTATGATTTGTTTACGTTTAACACCGAAGACCCGCAGGAGTTTATAAAACAAGCAAAATTATACGGGACCCCGCATCGAGTCTTGAATATTGGGGAAGGGGTGAGGGTTGAATAGTTGGAATTGGCGAAGGGTGTATACATGGCCAGAGGCCTGAAAATAGTCGTCACGGCTCGGGCCGCCCCGTCGCGGGACGCGAGCGACTGCGAAAAGCCATCGTTTTTTATTCGATTAATTGGGCGATATTGTTATCGGTCAGATTTTGAATGTTTTTTGTTATTTTCTCAATGTCCCAATCCCACCATTTCAGCGCTAAGAGTTTGGCAATTGTATCGTCAGAAAAGCGTTTTTTGATTTCGGTGGCAGGGTTGCCGCCAACAATTGAATAAGGTTCAACATCTTTTATAACGGTCGAATTTGTGGCAATAATGGCTCCATCTCCAATGGTTACCCCTGCCATGATGGTCGCATTGTAGCCAATCCAAACATCATTTCCAATGCGGATGTCGCCTTTGTGAGGGTAGGTTTTTCCGTCCATCGCTTTCTCCCAACCATTCCCAAAAATTGCAAAAGGATAGGTTGTCAAGGCATTGGTTAGGTGATTTGCCCCGTTCATGATGAATGTTACATTAGAAGCAATCATGCAAAATTTCCCAATGACCAATTGGTCGCCAATGAAGTCAAAATGATATTTTACGTTTTTTTCAAAGTTTTCAACATTGTCAAAGTCATCATAGTAAGTATAGTCGCCCACAATAATGTTGGGATTTTTGACAATGTTTTTCAAAAAGCAAAGCCTGTCATAATGAGCAAGCGGGAATATTTTGTCTTTATCTGGTCCTATCATGCTGTTGTCAAGGGTATATTTTGTTTATAAGGACGCAAAACCCGTGAACTAATCATTCGTCCATCAATTCACGCTTTTTTCCAAACTCTCAAAATTCATCATGTTGGTTTTCTCTTCTTTTTTGCGAATGCCGAAGTTGTAGACCACCGTACACCCAAAACGGCGCGTGTCGCTTTGGCGCATTCCTGAGGCCGAAATACTGCCTTGTTTCAGCGTAAATTGATTGTTGGAAGTGAAGAAAACGTCATTGGCTGAGAGCGTCACGGTGAGTTTACGGTCCAGAAAACGACGATTAACGTTTATGTTCAACGCCCCGAAATTGCTCAACTCATAAAATTGTAATTGGCCTTTCATCCGGAGGTAGCCGTTGAGACTGAGCGTGGAGCGCGGGTCGATTTTGAGTTGGTGAAAGGTAAAAATGGACCACGAGCCGCGCTGAAACGTGAGCGGACGTCCTTCATAAAGCCCGTCGTATTTGTTGTGATTGTATTGCGTGCCTACCACAAAGAAGTATTTTCCGCCCGGCGGAATAGCGCCCATCAATCGAAAATAGGTTTCCTGATTTTTGCCTAAGTTGTCGTAGGTGCGGTAGGCGAGGCTGGGGTTTTTGACGTCCTGATACACCACATTCGTGAAAATATCGCTCGTATAGTTGCGGCCAATGGCAAATATCGGACGGTCTTGCACACTGATGTTGGCCTCGATGTTTTGCGTAAACTGCGGCCGAAGCGTCGGATTTCCAGTTTCGTACAAGTATTGGTCGAGGTAGCGCGGAAAAGGATTTAGATATTCATAAACGGGCCGCGTGATGGAACGACGGTACACCAAATAACCGCGCATTTCGTAGCCTGCGATTTTGGCAACGCGCCGGCTGAGAAAAACATAAGGGAACAAATCAACACGACGAAGCTGAAAAGAGGTATCGCTCGGAACGCGCTGCTGACCGTTCATGACGGTGCTTTCGAGGCGCGTTCCCACTTTGATTACGAAGGCATCAATGGTTTTTGACGCCTGTACGTAAGCCGCGCTGATGTTTTCGTCGTATTCAAACGTACGGGTGCGGAACGTATCGGGCCTACGGCTACTGCCGCTGACGCTGAAATATTCGGATTCGTTGGTGAAACGCTGAATAGCGGTTTTTAAACCTGCTTCAACCACCAGTTTTTGGGGTAACTGAAATTTTAAATCGGTACGGGCGGAGAATGAATGACGCCGATTGCCAATGGTTCCGTCGCCGCCAATGGCTGCTTTGGCGGGTTTTAAATAGGCTGTACTGAATACCTGTGTCCCTTCATATTTTGAAAAACCGTAGGTGACATCGGCCGTGAGTTCTGAGCCGATGGTGTCCAATTTATATTTGGCCGAAATATCCTGATTGAATCCAAACGTCTGGGTGTTGTTACGGAGCGTATTGGTGTTTTCGGTCACAATGATGGGCTCGCTAATGCGGCTGATTTGATTGTGATTATCGGCAAAAGACTCATAACTATTGTAGGAAATACGGTCGTCAAAATTAATTTCCCACTTTTTTGAAGGTGTAAATCCAAATCCAAAACCGCTGTAATACGACTGACTTGGGGTAGTGGTAAAAGAGCGCTGGCTCAGTAGTGAGTCGGCCGAAAAGGGGCGGTCTGTTTGGACTTGGTCGTAGGTGTTGCGGCGGTTGTAGTTGAGGGTCAGGTAGGTAGTTCGGTTTCCGACGTTGTTGTTGAGGGTGCCGCTGACAAACTGATTCCCATAACGTCCCCGGTTCATGCCCACGTTTACACTGCCCGTGATGCCAATTTTTACCCCTTTTTTTAGGATTACATTGACCATACCACCGCTACCGCTGGCGTCAAACTTAGCCGAAGGGGTGCGCAGAATCTCAATTTTTGAAATGCTGTTGGGCGGCAGGTTTTTGAGCATGGAGGCAATGTCGGCGGTGCTCATTTTTTGTTCGCGCCCGTTGATTAAAATCGTGGCGGGCGTAGTGCTATTGAGGTAAATATTGCCATCCTGATCCACAAAAAGCCCCGGTATTTTCTCCATGATTTCCATGGCATTGGTACTTGTGGCGGCAATCGGCTCGGGGTCAACCACGGTTTTGTCGTCTTCCTGAATCATCAAGGGCTTAGGGGCCGTCACCACCACCTCGTTTAAGGTGCGCTTGTCGACTTCCATCACAAATGTAAAAACCGTCACGGTGGCGGTAGGAGAGAGGTTTTTTTGCAGAGGTTTAAATCCGATGGAGGTGGCCTCCAGCCGGTATTGCTTTTCGTATTTAATGTTAAATTTCGCCAATCCCGAGGTGTCGGTTACGTTGAATAATCGCTTGGTAGAATCGGCACGCTCGATTAGCCGGAGCGTAGCGCCAATGACGGGACTATTGGAGGTGTCGGTAAGTCGGATGGTTAGGGATTGAGCAAAAGTCGATTGGGTCAGTACGAAACAAATAAAAAAGATGAAGTGGCGGTGGAGTAATTTCATGTTTGGTGTTAGATGCCTGAAATTCAGAGAATATTGATGTGGTTTAATTGTAATACTTCGTGGGTCCATTTGCGGACGCGATGCGTCAGTTCGGGGTCATCCGCCAAATGTTTACCATACGACGGAATCATTTCATTGAGTTTTGTGGTCCATGCTTCGGAGGCCATTTGGTCTTTGAAGCACTTGTGGAGGAGTTCAAGCATGATGCTGACGGAGGTAGAAGCCCCCGGCGATGCGCCCAATAATGCGGCCAGCGTGCCGTCGGCCGAGGCGATGACTTCGGTGCCAAACTCAAGGACACCACCCTCTTCTTCGTCTTTTTTAATGACTTGCACGCGTTGCCCCGCCACGGCCAACTCCCAATCGCTTTCGGTGGCATTCGGTATAAATTCTCGCAAAGCCTCGATTTTGTCTTCAAAACTCAGCATTACCTGTTCTATCAAATACTTGGTCAACGGCAGGTTGTGAATGCCAGCGCTGAGCATGGGCAGGATGTTGTGAGGGGTGAGCGAGAAGGCCAAGTCAAAAAACGAACCCTGCTTCAAGAATTTCGTTGAAAAACCCGCAAAAGGCCCGAAAAGTAGCTCTTTTTTGCCGTCAATGATGCGCGTATCTAAGTGAGGAACCGACATAGGAGGCGCCCCTACTTTGGCTTTTCCGTAGACTTTGGCGTGATGTTGCGCGATTAACGTCTCATTTTTACACACCAACCACTGCCCACTTACGGGAAATCCCCCAAATCCTTCACCTTCCTGAATGTCCGACTTTTCAAGGAGCCGGAGCGCACCGCCACCTGCTCCGATAAACACAAATTTGGCCTGTACTGTTTTATTTATATCGTTGGTTTCGTCTTCCACTTTGACGAACCAATGTCTCATTTCGTCTTGCTCAAGCGACTTTACCTCGTGATTCAGAAACACTTCAATGGCGTGACCTTCTTTTAAGTGATTAAACAGACTCCGGGTAAGCTCACCAAAATTAACATCTGTACCCAATTCAATGCGGGTGGCTGCTATTTTTTCAGATCCGGAGCGGTGTTGCATCACCAGGGGCATCCAAGATGCTAGAATTTCAGGTTGGTCGCTGAATTCCATACCTTTAAACAAATGACTCGTTTGGAGCGCTTCGTGTCTCTTTCGCAGATAGTCAACATCTTCTTCTCCCCATACAAAACTCATGTGAGGAATACTGTTGATGAAGGATTTTGGACTACTGAAATAGCCGTGTCCGACCAAATACGACCAAAATTGCTTCGAGACCTCAAAGGATTCAATGATTTTCAAGGCTTTAGTAATATCAATGCTGCCGTCTTCCCGCTGGGGCGTGTAGTTCAACTCACACAGCGCCGAGTGGCCCGTTCCCGCATTGTTCCAGGCGTCGGAGCTTTCGGCAGCTACTCGGTCGAGGCGTTCAAAAATGGCAATTTCCAAGTCGGGTTGCAGTTCTTTCAAAAACACCGCCAAGGTGGCGCTCATGATACCCGCCCCAATCAAAACTACATCATAATCTACAGAAGCATTGTTTTCGTGGCTAAGCATAATGTTTGATTTAGGGGTTTATAACGTCATTTGGGAACACGCAAACTTACTTCCGTTGCTGCAACTGCGCCCGGATTTGGTTGGCGCTGGCCATATCTCCTTTTCGTTCGTACGCAAGAGCCAAATATTGGGCAGCGTCGCGGTTGGTGGGGTCTTGGGACAGCACTTCGCTGAGCATGAAAATGGCGTTTTCGATTTGGTTTACGTTGATGTAGGCAATCGCCATGGTCGTCATGGCACCCAAATAGTCAGGGAATATTTCCAAGGCTTTCTGGCATTCCTGCAAGGCTTCGTTGAAGCGGCCTACGTTGATGTAAGCGTTGGCCAAATATAGTTTCACAACTTCATTGTTGGGGTCTAATTGTTTTGCCCTTTCCAGATACGGGATGGATTCCTCAATTTTTCCTTGTTTGATAAAGTTGATTCCAATGAAATCGTCTTTGGAAATGCGTTTTACAATAATCCCAATCGGTGCGCCATTGACCTCTATTTTGTGAATGGTACCCGCTGGTGGAAAAACGTTAGGATTACGGAAGTGACTGGGTGTCAGGTGCCCAGTTAAAAATACGGCATAATCCCAATCGTGCTCAGAGCGCTGATAATAGCGCCGATAGGCCATTTTGAGTTTAGGGTAATCCGTAAAATAATCCTTGAGTGGTACAAAATAATCGCTCGCAATGATGACGCTGTCTTTCTCAATACTTGGAATATTTTTCTTCATCCAATCCGCGATTTCACGCGTACTTGAGCCAAAATAATCGGTTTCATATTTGCCAAAAGCACCTTTCACCCCGCCCGTAAATTCGTTGTAATAAGTGTATTGGTAGGGGTGGTTTTTGACCATGAACCACAATGGCAGGGCCACCAAAACGGCCATAATCCCCAAGAATACCTTTTGGCCAATCCCCGCAAAACGACGCAGCAGGTACTCAACTCCTACCGCCGACAGAACCACCAACGGCGGGTAAATAAAGGTGGTATGACGCCAGCCGTTATAAAAAGCGGAGTTTTTGGAAATACCGTAGATAAGCGGAAAAAGGGCCACAAAAAGCACCATCAACAGATAGCGACGATTGAAATGCTTACGAACAAACGGAAATATCAACACAAATATCAGCAGCCCAAGCAAGAAATACAGCGGAGTAGAAACCAACATGTACTTGGGCACGTAATACCAAGGCAGTGACGTAGAATAAATCTTGGTGCCGTCGAAAAGCGTTTTGATACTTATCGGAAAATTGGTGAGGGTTTGGAGCGCCACCAACGGATTCTTGAGGGGATTGGCCAACGCAAAGGGCCAAAATGCAATGCCCAAAGCGTAGCCGCCCAACGTGGCTATGGTGGTTTTAAGGGCCACATCGCGAATGAGGAGCTTATCGTTAAAAATGGTTTTTCTCAGGCCATTCCGAATAAATACCTCCATCAATACAAAGAAAGGTACGTAGCCCACCAACGCCAAGCCCGGCGCACGACTCCCCAACCCGATGCCGATACCTACAATCAAGAGCAGCGTAGAGCGCCATGAAGGTCTGGGTAACTCCTGCAAGAACTTGATGAGAAAGCAAATCGTAACGATATAACCCGCCGCAAACGTAATGTCTTTGGGGTTGTTCATTGAATCACCGAAGATACGCGGAGAAAACAGCGCAAATAACAGGGCAATCAAACCCACGCGCCAGTTGCCGCCCACGAGGCGTCCAGTAAGCCCACTGAACACGATGATGAGAACCCCCATCAGCGAAAGCATGATGTGCCGGATGGTGTAGGGGTCGGCACCCGTGGTGCGATAAATAGCGGCCGAAATAAGGTCGAGCGTGGGGCCGTAGCAGTACATAACTTCCCCACCGCGCGGAGCGTACGAAAGGGCCTCTTTCTTTTCGCCGAGACTGGTAAAATAATCAAGGCATAATTCTCCGTAGGCTTTATTTCCCCACTCATCGGCCGTGATTCCGTATTGGGTACTCAAGAGAGGCATCCCAATCAACAAAGCCAGTGCTATTCCCCAAAATATTTTACGAAATAACCCATCGTTCAACGGAGGCGTTTGGGGAACGGGAGGGAGGTCTAAGGCGGGTTTAAAAACAGAAGGGGAAGGGGGTGTTTCACCTGCAATGTTCTGTTTATGAGGTGGTTTGGGGGGGGGCGTAGTTCCTTTTTTAGCTTTAGACATCTTTACTGTTATTGTATAACATTCCAAAATAAAGCGATATACCCAAATTCACCAAAACTGTGCCAAAATTTAAAAACGTGTATCTTTGCAGCGCTGTTCACAAAAGGCCATAACTATACGACTTTGCTGCCATCGGTTTTGATATATATTCTTCTCTGGATTTGGGATAACCGGTCGTTTGATACCATCTCGCGAAGCAATCGTGCCAAATTGGAAGCCCGAGAAGCCTACATGGAAGCTGATTTTAAGAAAGCAATGGAGGCGTATCGAAATGTGTCGAGCAATTCGCTGTTTACTGAACCATCGGCGCGGTTTAATTTAGCGCATTCGTATTTTCAATTAAAACAGTTGCAAAATGCGCGTCGCTATTATAAACGATTAACGCAAGTCGATGATGCATGGTTGGCATCGCGGGCTTATTCCCAATTGGGAGTCATTGAGGCCATTGAAAAAGATACCGTGGAAGCGCTACGGTATTTTAAAGAAGGGATGCGCAAAAATCCTGAGAATCAGATTGCGCGTTTTAATTACGAATTTTTAAAAAAACGATACAGCGGTAAAGTTGAAGCTGAGCCGCTGAAACCCAACGTTCAGAAAAAAGAGCAGACGGCGCAGACGCCGCCTCCGCCTAACGTAGGGCAGGAGGTCTTGAAAACGGAAGAAAAAAAGGATTTGCTGACGCAGTTGCAAAACATGAAAATGAGCGAAGCGCAGGCAATGATGATATTGGACGCCCTCAAAGCCTCCGAAATTCAATATTTACAACAACAAAAACACCGTTCCCGCAAGCCTAACGACAACAGCAAAGGGAAATGGTAACCGCAGACAAACGAATTTATCCATCAAAAAAGTAACTATTCAACGGTGCAAACACTTACCCAAACCAATTTTAACTTTCCTGGCCAAACGAGTTTTTACCGTGGCAAGGTCCGCGATGTGTACAGTTTCGAAAAGGTAGTGGCCATGGTTGCCAGTGACCGAATCTCAGCCTTTGATGTGATTTTGCCGCGGGCTATTCCGTTTAAAGGTCAGGTGCTCAACCAAATAGCCGCCCATTTTCTAGCCGCAACCGCTGATATAGTGCCCAATTGGTTGCTTGAAGTGCCCGACCCGAACGTAAGTATTGGGAAAAAGTGTGAAACCTATCCCGTCGAAATGGTGGTACGCGGCTACTTGGCGGGCCACGCCGCGCGTGAATACAAAGCGGGTAAGCGCAGCGTTTGCGGGGTGACTTTGCCTGAAGGATTAAAAGAAAACGACAAACTGCCTACGCCCATCATTACCCCCACTACCAAAGCCCACGAAGGCCACGATGAGGATATTTCGCGCGAGCAGATTTTGGCCCGTGGGATTGTGTCAGAAGCGGAATATAGCCAATTGGAGCAATACGCTTTGGCGCTTTTTGCACGAGGCACCCAAATGGCTGCCCAGCAGGGGTTGATTCTGGTGGATACCAAGTACGAATTTGGCCACGACGAAGGGAAAATTTACCTGATTGACGAAATCCATACGCCCGATTCTTCACGGTATTTCTATGCGGATGTTTACGACGAAAACCAGCGCAATGGGCTGCCACAGAAGCAATTATCAAAAGAGTTTGTGAGAGAGTGGCTGATTGCAAACGGTTTTCAGGGAAAAGAAGGACAAATTATTCCTGAGATGTCGGATGAATGGGTGGAACAAATCTCGGCACGTTACATCGAATTGTTTGAGAAAGTAACTGGAAAAACCTTTATAAAAGCCAATACGGAAGATATTTTGGGCAGAATTGAAGAAAATGTGCTCCGTTCATTAACTTCGCACTAATATTTAGAATTCGTTGATTGTTAAGCGTTAATTATTACCTGCGTTTCTGAACCGCCTAATCATTAGCTTTTAACCATTGACCTTTAGACCACATCTATGAACCACCTGATTCAAAAACATGAGCAATATGCTCTCATCAGCGTCAAAGAAAATGACTTTGGGGGAGAATTTGCCACTGATTTAGAGACCATTTCCCGCGATTTGTTTCGGGAAGGATTTCACAACTTGATTGTTGACTTTACGCCAACCAATACCATTGACTCAGCAGGTATCAGTATCCTGAAAAAAATCAATATGCTTTGCTCACGTGAGCTTGGGCTGATGGTCTTGGTATCTGACAACGATGACTTTGTTGATCAATTGATTGACGGTAAAATTCGTGACGTTACCATTTTGCCAACCGTTGAAGAAGGGATTGACGCGGTTTTTATGAATGATTTGGAAAATGAATTCGGCGCTGAAAGCGACGACTTCGACGATGAAGATTTCGGCGAAGATGGCTTTACTAAGAGTGAACAACCCTGATGCATTTTTCGGTGATGATTTTGGGGGCGGGGTCGGCCAAGCCCGTAGCAAATAAATACCCCTCGGCGCAGTTGCTCACGTACGATAACGAATGTTTTCTGATTGACTGCGGCGAGGGCACGCAATACCGCCTGCTCGAACATAAAATTCGGCCCGGGCGACTGCGGGGTGTATTTATTAGCCACCTCCACGGCGACCATTATTTTGGACTCATTGGCCTGCTCTCCAGCCTCAATTTGGGTGGACGTACCGAGGAGTTTTTCTTGGTGGGGCCGCGTGGTTTGGATGAAATTATCACCATGCACTTCAAATACTCCCAAACCCCCCTGCATTTCCCGATTATTTATACCATTACAGATACAGAGTCGAGTTATCAGGTATTTGAAAATCAGAATTTTACGGTAACTACCATTCCCCTTGATCACCGTATTCCCTGCGCGGGGTATCTTTTTCGGGAAAAACCCCAAAAGCGTAAACTCATCAAAGAAAAATTGTTTGATGATATGCCCCATGAGTATCTTCGAAAATTAAAAAACGGCGAAGACGTGGTAGATGAGGCGGGTAATGTGCTTTTTAAGTGTCTCGAATTTACGACTCCCGCGCCTCCTCCCCGGAGCTATGCTTACTGTTCAGACACCCGCTATAATGAAAGCATCATTGAAGTAATTCAGGGCGCGGATTTGCTCTACCACGAAGCCACGTTTCGGGATGAATTGGAGCAGCAAGCTTTTGAACGTTACCATGCAACGGCCAAGCAAGCGGGAATCATCGCGGCCAAAAGTCACGTTAAAAAATTATTGATTGGCCATTTTTCGTCCCGTTATAAGGAGTTTAGCGGGTTTCTGGAAGATGCACAATCCGTTTTTCAGGCTACTGAAATTGCCGAGGAAGGAAAAGTATTTGCGATTGAGCATTCCTGATGACGCGTGTATTCGGTTTCTCAAAACCGAAAGAATAACGTGTGTGTTCGGTTTCTCAAAACCGAATGAAAAATGTAGATTTTTACAATGTAGGTACTCTGATAGCCTATTTTTTTCTTTGTAAATATTACTTCAACAGGACCAAGACCCTTGCTAAGAACTACCTGATTTATGAGTCTGGTGGAAAGGTCGGGACAATTTGCTCAGGAACGATTCTGTCTGATTTTCAGCATTAACCGTGTTGGATATTAATCCCGACCCACCTAGAACAGCAACTAATTAGCGTACTTGGCCTCTGATTTCTCCCCCTGGAAATTCGTCGGAGTGAACATTAACATACACCCCCTGATTTTCCATCGCATTAATTAAATCGGACAAGGGTTTACCTAACAAAGCACCCTTCAGTGAAGCACCTGTGATGGTGCCTTCTGCAATAACGCCCTGCGGACTGGGTTCGGTGCGACCTACCAAATCGACAACAACACCTCCATTGGCTCCCTTGGCGGCTAAATGCAGATGGCCGAATCGAACAGACTTGATGTTGGCTACAATGAGTTTGTAGGTTAAGGCGGTACCATCTTTGCTCAATTTAAACATGGCCTGCCCAGTGGCATTCGTGACGACGGGAACAGGTACTTCCTCGTCTCCCGTGAGGTGGGCCGTAAAGTTGCCGTTGGCCTTTCTAGCACCAGCCTCTCGGTTGTTACTCGCCCCCGGAATTGATTCGATAGACTCTTTTTGACAGCCGTTCAACATTAGCCCAATGGCCAATAGAGCGCAAATACCAATTGAATTTTTCATGAGAAAATGGATTAAGGTTTAGTTACTCATTAGTAAGTAACGACTACCTAACTTTCCGTTCTTCTATAATGTTTTGATGGGAAGCACTTTAAAATCAAAAAAAAACTCCAAAAAAGCATAAATTTTGGAATGTAGATTTGCCTTAAAAATTAGCAATATCAGACTTACAGCAAAGGGATTTTACTGACAAAAGTCGTTTGAACGTGGTATTTTGGAAGGCGGTCTCCAAACGGAAAACTATATTGAGGATTAGCCTTACTTTACCCTCAATACATGCAGCCGATGGCGATTCCCCACGCGATAGGTTGGGAAACTAAGTTGTTTACATAGAATGCCTAAGGAAGCAATGCCACCCCCAATCAGGGCTGATTCTGGGGTAAATTGAAGCCCGAATTCTAGGCCGCCTCGATAAATAAAGGTGTCGCTGATTAAAAAAATCCCACCCGCTACGGGCAGCATATACGCTCCCTGCGTGACCCACGGAATTCGACGATAAATCTTGATTTTTCGAACATCCCTCAGTTTAACTTCGGTATGAATATGCTCATTGAGGATTTCGTTAAATTGGGTAAACGTAAAAGAACTGTCAGAAACGGATGTAATATTCTCCCTGATTTTTTTTCGTTGTCCTTTAATTTTAAAGAGAAGTTCGTCACCCGCGTAGAAACGATGGCGCTTGATTTTCCCCATTCCATATACATCCAGCACCAAATATCGCCCCTCTGTTTGGAGGTAGGTTTGGTAGCGGGGATTTTGTTTTAAAAACAACTCTCTGTCGCTCAGGATTTCCTGCGCGTACGAAGCCCAAAATGTAGTAGAAAGAAAAAGCAATAAGTAGAGAGAACGCATATCCTACGGCTATTTTGAATAGAACGTAAAAGAAATACTTTTCTTGCAAAGTGGAGAATTCAAGGCTTAACGAAATAGTCTAAAAATCAGGAAGAGGTTGAAAATGAGGCAAAACCGTTAGATAATTTTGATAAAAAATCATAAAAAAAAGCCCTGCATTTGGCAGGGCTTAACTAAAAGAAAGACGTTTTTATGCTTTATGCATGGGCAAAAGCAGGATTGAACATCCCGATTTCCTTGGCTTCCAACAGGGACTCACCCATCAGGAATTCATCCACTTTACGGGCGGCTTCGCGTCCTTCTGAGATGGCCCATACCACCAAAGATTGTCCACGGCGACAGTCGCCAGCGGCAAATACTTTTTCAACCGAAGTTGCGTAGCTATTTTCGGCCGCTTTGATGTTTTTGCGAATATCGGTTTCGACGCCAAACTGCTCCAAAAGGCTTTGCTGAGGATGCACAAAACCAGCGGCAATCAAGGCTAAGTCGCACGGAATCAGGCGCTCATTTTCGGTAATGGGTGCTTTGCGGCCATCTTCAAGGGTACGCTCACCCGTAATGTCGGCAATGCGCAGATGCGTTAGCTTCTCACCGTCGCCCACAAATTCTTGTACGGCAATGGCCCAAAAACGCTCACATCCTTCTTCATGCGACGTAGAAGTACGTTTGGTCAAAGGCCACAGCGGCCAAGGGGTTTTTTCGTCCCGAACTTTATAAAACGGTTCGTTTTTATCGTCGTATTTAGGGGCGGGCATTACTTCTACCTGTGTGATGGTCGCCGCTTTATGGCGGTTGGAAGTGCCCACGCAGTCAGAACCAGTATCTCCACCACCAATGACCACCACGTGTTTGTCGGTGGCCAAAAGTTCACCGTTGCCGTATTTTTCACCCCGGTGGTCTACCACGCGCTCAATATTGGAAACCCGCTTGTTTTGCTGACTCAAAAATTCCATGGCGGGATGAACCCCTTTGCCGAGGTACGCCTGCCAACCTGGAATCGTGATGGAGCGCGGCTCGGTTGAGCCGATAGCCAGTACAATAGCGTCAAAGTCGCGCATCAATTCTTCTGACTTAACCGTTACGCCCACGTGTTCGTTGGTTTTGAAAGTTACACCTTCGGCTTCCATTACCGCCACCCGGCGCGCTACCACGGTTTTTTCCAATTTAAAATCAGGAATGCCGTAGCGGAGGAGTCCGCCGATTTGGTCGGCGCGTTCAAAAACGGTTACCCAATGACCTGCGTAATTCAACTGCGCTGCTGCGGCCAACCCCGCAGGGCCAGAACCGATAACGGCTACGTGTTTGCCTGTCCGCTTTGATGGAATACGGGGTTTAACGTAGCCTTTTTCGTAGGCAGTTTCGATGATTGATTTTTCAATAAATTCAATGGCCACGGGTGGCTTGTTGATGCCCAATACGCAGGATGCTTCGCAAGGGGCGGGGCAAATGCGTCCCGTAAATTCGGGGAAGTTGTTGGTGCTGCTCAAAATTTGGTAAGCATATTCCCAGTTGCCTTCGTAGACGGCATCGTTAAATTCAGGAATAATGTTACCCAAAGGACAACCGTTGTGGCAAAACGGAATCCCGCAATCCATGCAACGGGCAGCCTGCTGTTTTGATTGCGTTTCGTTGCCGATAGGCTCAATTTCTTTGTAATCGGTGCGGCGCACTTCGACGTCGCGTTTTTTTGGCAACTCACGGCCAAATTCTATGAATCCGGTGGGCTTTCCCATTTTTTTAAATCAGTAAGCGGTTCGCCGCTGCGATGAGTGAGTGAGTAATGGAACGAATAGCTTTGTTCAGTCCTTTATTCGTTCATCAATGTATCTTTTGACCAGCCTTTTTACAAAGACCTTACAGGCTTTCGCCTGCAAGGTCCTACTTATTAAGGGATGGGTTAATTGTGCGCTACGTCCACGACGATGTCTTGGTACACTACGTTTTTGTCGGCCAATTGTTGTGACAGACTGATGTTGCGACTTGCCAAGGCTTTCTTGAAATCGCCAGGCATTACTTTCACAAACTGACCGATGTAGGTATCCCAATCCTGCAACATCATAAAGGCGACGTTACTGGTCGTGTATTGGAAGTGTTTTTCTACGAATTCTCTGATAATCAGGTGGTCTTCTTCCGTAAGTTCTTCCAAATTCACCATTTCACGGTTCACTTTGGGGGCAAAATCACCTTTTTTGTCCCATACATACGCTACTCCTCCCGACATACCAGCGGCGAAGTTGCGGCCTACTTCTCCCAAAATCAGGGCTAATCCACCCGTCATGTATTCCAGACCGTGGTCGCCAACACCTTCTACCACTACTTTGGCACCCGAGTTGCGGACGCAGAAACGCTCACCGGCTGTTCCGCGAATAAACGCTTCTCCCGCCGTGGCACCGTAGAAGGCTACGTTACCGATGATGATGTTTTCTTCGGGTTTGAAGGTTGCTTCACGGTCGGGATAAACGATGAGTTCAGCCCCGCAAAGTCCTTTTCCGAAGTAGTCATTGGCGTCTCCTTCGAGTTCGAGACGAATACCAGTTGTGTTGAAAGCTCCGAAACTTTGGCCAGCGGTTCCTCTAAATTTAAAGTGAATGGTGCCTTTTGGTAAACCTACGCCGCCAAATACTTTCGAGATTTCGTTGGAAAGCATATTGCCCACCGAGCGATTCAGGTTATTGATTGCGTACTCACCATAGACTTCTTCCGAACGTTGAAGGGCTGGTTGAGCGGCTTCAATCAATTTCCAGTCGATGACATCGGCAATACCGTGATCTTGTTCTTCTTGTTTAAACTGAGCGACATCGAGGCTGACGGGCTCTTTGAACAACATGGCACTGTAATCCAGCGCTTTGTATTTCCAATGTTTGATGTCGTCGCGCATTTCGAGGTACTGCACCTGACCTACCATTTCATTGATGGTCCGGAAGCCCAACTGCGCCATGATTTCACGCAATTCTTCGGCCATGTACGTAAACATATTGACTACGTATTCTGGCTTACCCGTAAACAACGCCCGCAGCTCTTTGCGCTGAGTGGCAACGCCGACGGGGCAGGTATTCAGGTGGCATTTACGCATCATGATACAACCCGCCGTAACGAGGGCGGCCGTGGCTACACCCCATTCTTCAGCTCCTAGCAGCGCGGCAATCGCCAAGTCGCGTCCGGTACGCATCTGACCGTCGGCCTGAATGGTAACGCGTCCGCGCAATTTATTTTTAACGAGGGTTTGGTGGGTTTCGGCTAAGCCAAGCTCCCAAGGCAAACCAGCGTGACGAATTGAACTTAAAGGCGAAGCGCCTGTTCCACCGTCGTGACCCGCAATCAAAATATGGTCGGCGTGGGCTTTGGCTACTCCCGTGGCTACCGTTCCTACCCCTGCTTCTGATACCAGTTTTACGCTGATACGGGCGGCACGGTTGGCATTTTTAAGGTCGTAAATCAACTGGGCCAAATCCTCAATCGAATAAATATCGTGGTGAGGTGGCGGTGAAATCAAACCAACACCCGGTGTGGAGTGACGAGTACGTCCAATCCAGTCATCCACTTTATGGCCGGGCAACTGACCGCCTTCTCCGGGCTTAGCACCTTGGGCCATTTTAATTTGGAGTTCCTGCGCATTGCTTAAATAATGGCTCGTTACGCCAAAACGTCCCGAAGCGACCTGCTTGATGGCCGACGACATGAAGTCTCCGTTGGGAAGAGGCTTATAGCGAAGTTCGTCTTCACCACCTTCTCCCGAGTTTGACTTGCCGCCGATGCGGTTCATTGCAATGGCCAACGTGGTATGCGCCTCCCACGAAATAGAACCAAATGACATGGCTCCCGTAGCAAAGCGTTTAAAAATATTTTCGACCGATTCTACCTCTTCTAATGGAATTGATTTCCCTTTTCTGAATCGCATCAACCCACGCAGCGTGAGCGCTTTTTGGGTTTGGTCGTCAATGAGTTTTGAGAATTTCTTGAAAATCTGGTAACCTTCTTCGCCTCCTTTACGGGTCGATTGTTGTAGCAGGTGAATCGTTTGCGGATTGAAAATGTGGGCCTCTCCGCGTTGTTTCCATTGGTAAAAACCACCCACTTCCAATCGTGGATTGACAACTGGGGTTTCGGGATAGGCTACTTTGTGCCGGACGATTACTTCCCGCGCAATTTCGTCGATGCCCATTCCGCTGATGCGTGAAATGGTTCCCGTAAAATATTTGTCAATAACGTCCTTATTTAAGCCTAAACACTCAAAAATCTGCGCTCCTTGGTACGACTGAAGCGTTGAGATTCCCATTTTAGAGAAGATTTTCAGCAACTCTTTGTTAATGGCTTTGATGTAGTTGGCGCTTAATTTTTCATGGGTAAACTCGCCGTTAATCATGCCGTGGCGGTTCATGTAAGACAGCGTTTGGAAAGCCATGTATGGACAAACCCCCGAAGCGCCGTACCCGATGAGGGTAGCTACGTGGTGGGTTTCAAACACATCGCCAGCTTCCACTAAAATGCCAACCTTACCGCGTAAGCCTTTGCGAATCAGGTGGTGGTGAATGGCAGAAGTGGCCAAAAGCGATGGAATAGGGGCGTGGTCGGAGTCGATGGCGCGGTCGGAAAGAACCAAAATTTCAAAACCGTCTTCAATGGCATCTTCGGCGTAGCGGCAGATGCGCTCCAAGGCACGGGTAAGCCCTTTGCCTCCATCAACCGATGAAAAATAGGTGTTGATGGTTTTGGCTTGGAAATGGGCTTTGTCTACCCAACGAAGTTTATCAAATTCTTCAATGGTCAATACCGGCTGATCCAGCTCAATCTGACGACAGTGAAGGGGCGATTCGGTGAGTAAATTTTCGGTTGCACCTACAAACGAAATCAATGACATAATCGACCGCTCCCGGATAGAATCGATAGGAGGGTTGGTGACCTGGGCAAAAAGTTGTTTGAAATAATTCGTCAGGTGTTGGCTTTGCTCCGACAATACGGCCAAAGGCACATCCACCCCCATTGAACCAATGGCCTCATAACCCGTTTCGGCCATGGGCCCTAGAACCATCCGTAGGTCTTCTGACGAAAAGCCGAATGCGATTTGACGTTTCAGCAACGATTTGTCATCATAAGGCGTAAACGGACGAGGCGACGGCTCTAAGTCCGAGAGTTTGATTTTATTTTCGTCCAGCCATTGTTGATACGGCTGACGCGAGCAAATATCAGCTTTCAATTCGTCGTCGGGAATGATGCGGCCCTGTTCCATGTCGACCACAAACATTTTACCCGATTGCAAACGGCCTTTTGATACCACCTTGGCGGGATCTACGTCCAATACCCCAGCTTCCGAGGCCATGATGACCGTGTCGTCGTCCAAAACCCAATAACGGGAAGGACGCAGACCGTTACGGTCGAGGGTAGCACCGATGATTTTACCGTCGGTAAATGAAATCGACGCGGGGCCGTCCCAAGGCTCCTGAATGGCAGCGTGGTATTCGTAAAAAGCACGACGCTCAGGGTCCATGGCTTCGTTGCCGTCCCAAGCTTCGGGTACTACCATCATCATTACGTGCGGCAGTGAGCGCCCTGATAAGTACAGAAGCTCAATCGCGTTGTCAAGGTTGGACGTATCAGAGTTGGTAATGTCGCAGATAGGCAGCAACATATCCATTTCTTCTTTCGTAAATTTATCCGACCAGAATGACTTCTCTCCCGCACGAATCCAGTTTACGTTTCCGCGTACGGTGTTAATTTCGCCGTTGTGGGCAACGTAACGGAACGGCTGGGCTAGTTTCCAAGAAGGGAACGTGTTGGTAGAAAAACGCGAGTGAATGATGGCAAATGCCGAAACAACCGATTCGCTGTGTAAGTCGGGGAAATAATATTTTAACTGTCCCGTCGTCAATTGTCCTTTATAGGAAATGGTACGGCAGGAGAGGGAAGAAAAGTAAAAGTGAGCTTTTGAACCCACCACCGAGTCATAAATAAGACGGGTGGCGTACTGGCGAAACACAAACAGTTTGCGCTCAAAACCAAGTTCATCGGTGACCGAATCGGGGCGTTTGATAAACAATTGTTCAACCTGAGGCTCCACCGAAAGTGAACCTTCTCCTAAGGTATCATTGAGCGTTGGAACACGGCGGTAGCCAAGGAGTTCCATGCCCAATTTCTTCAACTTACGGTTGAGAATGTCGCGGCATTCTTCACGCAGTTTTTGATCTTTAGGGAAGAAAATCATCCCAACGCCATATTCACCAGCGGAGGGAAGGGTAATGTTTAGCTTGGCGCATTCCTCCACGAAAAACTCGTGAGGGAGCTGAATGAGAATTCCCGCACCGTCTCCGGTATTAGGGTCACAGCCACAGGCACCGCGGTGGTCCATGCGTTCAAGCATGGTGATAGCATCAGCTACCATTTGGTGCGACTTACGACCTTTCATGTTGGCGCGGAAACCGATACCGCAAGCGTCGTGTTCAAACTCGGGGCGATATAACCCCAGTTGGGCAGGCTCTGACATGGTTTTGTAGTGTATTGGGGTTGGGTGAATGGCCTTTGTGCGTTAGATTACACTTGGGCTTTAACAAAATCGGCACTCTGTTTTTTGAATAATCACACGCAATTTACACAAAAAATTATTTGGTACAACAACGTTTTTGCCGAATAATGTAGATGTTATTGTGCGATATTAAGAATATATTAAATAATCTTGAAATTTTACAATTTGGTAAAGCAATCAAAATAAGATTTACAAAATTTTAAATAAATGAACGAATTGTTGATTGTTTGTCTAAAAAAAGGTAAAAATATTGAAAAATAAGCAAATATAAAAAGCTAAGACCTCATTTGTTTTGGTTTTTGTCGACCAACTCAATTGTTCGGGAAAAGGAACTCAAATTGTCCCATTTTTCATGGCCAGGAATCACAAATGTAATATCGGGGAATTTTTTTCGCACATTGTCTACCGATTGGCGCCACGTTTTGAGGTTGGCGTCGGCAATGTTTCCGATTCCCATGGCTACATAGCTCTTAATCAGACACCCACCGACCAGTACTTTTGAATCGGGAAAATAGACTACAATGTTATCATCGGTATGTCCCGCACCTGGAAAATAGGTTTGAACCGTGGTGGTTCCTACCCGGAAGGTCGTGTCCTGCGGCAAGATACCTTCGGGGGCTGGAAGTCCCTGCGCGACTGTTTTCTGAGCAGTGAGCGGAGTGCCGATAATCTTAATGCCCCGTTGCTGAAAGGCTTTCACCCCTCCGATTCTGTCTTCGTGGGCGTGAGTCACGATACAAAGCACCACTTTTTGTTTAAGTTTTTGCTCTATTTGCGCCAGCAGCAATTCCGTCTGTTCCAAACCCCAGCCCGTATCCACGAGGATAATTCCTGCCGATGTACTGACGATTAACCCGTTAGAAGGAAATGGAGTGTTTTGGTACACTTGATACGTAGTATGTACATAATGGTTGGAAACCAACGGCGTGATTTCAACAGGAGGCAGTTGACAAAAGCCCTGAAAATGAACGAAAAGAGGAATAAAAAGGAGTAAAAATGGGTTTTTCATACGGCGGAGAATAGATAAATGTAGGGTAAAGATACAAAATAGTTGAGCCTCTGCCTTCAAAATCCTACCTTTGCACCGTGATTACTCGGCAATAGAGTAAAATCAACTAATCACCAGTCACCAACCACTAATCACAACCCCCCCCACTCGTGGAACACGTCGAACAACTTCCTACCGTTGAAACTGCCAAGAAATTGGGTATTCTTCCCGAAGAATTTGAACAAATTAAACAGATACTGGGCCGTACGCCTAATTTTACCGAATTGAGTATTTTTTCGGTCATGTGGTCTGAGCACTGCTCGTACAAGAACTCTATCGTTTGGCTCAAAACCCTGCCGCGTGATTCTGACCGGATGTTGGCGAAAGCGGGCGAAGAAAACGCGGGTTTGGTCGATATTGGCGACGGATTGGCCTGTAGTTTTAAAATAGAATCTCACAATCACCCGTCGGCGTTGGAGCCTTATCAGGGCGCGGCTACGGGCGTAGGCGGTATCAACCGCGATATTTTTACGATGGGCGCGCGTCCCATTGCGCAGCTTAATTCCTTGCGTTTTGGCGACCCTAAATTGGCCAAAACCAAGTGGTTGGTGAAAGGAGTCGTCAAAGGAATTGGTGATTATGGCAATGCTTTCGGTATTCCAACCGTGGGCGGCGAAGTCTTTTTTGACGAATGTTACAATACGAATCCCCTTGTCAACGCTTTCTCGGCGGGTATTGTAGAAGCAGGGAAAGTAGCCAAAGCCATCAGTTATGGCGTGGGCAATCCCGTGTTCATTGTAGGCTCAGCCACGGGCAAAGATGGCATCGGTGGGGCGAGTTTTGCCTCGGAAGACATCAGTGAAAAATCGACCGAAAAACTTCCAGCCGTGCAGGTAGGGGACCCGTTCATGGAAAAACTCCTGCTCGAAGCCACGCTCGAAATCATCGAAACGGGCTACGTGGTCGGGATTCAGGACATGGGCGCGGCGGGAATCATCTGCTCAACCTCAGAAATGAGTGCCAAAGGCGAGCACGGAATGATCATTGACCTCGACAAAGTACCTACGCGCCAAACCAACATGAAAGGCTGGGAAATCCTGCTTTCAGAATCGCAGGAGCGGATGCTTGTGGTGGTGGAAAAAGGAAAAGAAGACGATATAAAACGCATTTTTGATAAATGGGATTTGCACTGCGCCCAAATCGGTGAAGTGGTGGAAGGCGGCAGCTTGCATTTTTTCCAACATGGTGAATTGATTGCCGACGTGCCTGCCCACGATTTAGTATTGGGCGGCGGTGCTCCGCAGTACCGTCGTGAATACCGCGAGCCCGCTTATTATCAGGAATTTAAGAAATTTGACATCAATCAGGTCAGTGACGTAAAAGAAGAAGAGATTGGTAAAGTAGCCAAACACCTTTTGTCGCACCCCAACATCGCCTCCAAAAAATGGGTATATGAGCAATATGACTCTACCGTTGGCACGGCCAACCGCACCACCAACCGCCCGTCGGACGCAGGGGTAGTGCGGATTCGGGATGTGAAACGCCCTCATTATCAGAAATCTATCGCCATGACGGTGGATTGCAACGCCCGTTATGTAAACGCCGACCCGTTCATTGGCGCGCAGATTGCCGTGGCCGAAGCCGCGCGTAATTTGGTGTGTACTGGCGCGGAGCCGTTGGCCGTGACCAACAACCTTAACTTTGGAAATCCGTACGTGCCAGAAGTATACTGGCAGTTTGTGAATGCCGTTCAGGGAATGGGCAAGGCCTGTTTAAAATTCAACACGCCAGTAACGGGTGGAAACGTGAGCTTTTACAACCAATCGTCGGACGACGGACCTGTATTCCCCACGCCAACCATCGGTATGATTGGGTTGATTGAAAAACCTGAGAACCAAACTTCGCTTGACTTTAAAAACGAAGGCGATTTGATTTACCTCGTGGGCCAATCTCAAAACGACATTGCTTCTTCGGAATATCTGTACTCATACCGTGGCGTAAAAGCATCGCCCGCCCCTGCATTTGATTTGGACGAAGAATACAGCTTGCAGGTAGCCATCAATCAATTGATTGAAAAACAATTGGTTAAGTCGGTGCATGACGTGTCGGACGGTGGTTTGTTTGTAACCTTGGCCGAATCTGCTTTGCCCAACGGGGTAGGATTTGATGTAGCCACGATGGAAGGTTACCGCAAAGATGCGTTCCTTTTTGGCGAATCACAGAGCCGCGTGGTGGTTAGCGTAAGCCCTGACAAACAGGCTGAATTTCAGAAAGTATTGGGCGCTGAATTGAAAACAGTTCACGCCTTGCTGGGAAAAGTAACCTCGGGTGGATTTGTGGTTGACGGTCAGGAAGTTATTTCGACCGCCGAAGCCAAAGATTTATACGATAACTCATTGGGAAGATTGATGAGTTAATTCATTCTTTTCATATCAAAAAAAACGCCGGCGGGATTCAATTCCTGTCGGCATTTTTTTGTGGGAGAATCGTTTATATATCTATTCAGTACTTGTTTTATTGTAATAAAAATACAACAAAAACGCCATTCTCAGTGTAGCATAGCCATAAATTGACCTCTCCAAATAATTAATTGTTTTTGAATCAATCATTGTCTCACAAACTAATTTAACAATAAAAAGAGTCGTAAAAATAATATCAAGATACCTTAATGTCTTCATATAATTTGAATTAATATTTGGCAGCAAGTGTCTTACTTTTAATTATTTTTCTATCTTTCAAATTAATAAAGAGGCTTGTTTTGATAAATGACAAGTGCTATAATTGATTCATTTTGTCTTTAATTTGCCAAATTATTTTAATTTACAATTTTTTAGCCCACATAAAAATAATTAAGCATAAAGATATAAATATTGGCAACTCTAATAAAAGTCGCTCATTTTTGCTAATTTTCCCGTCTTTCACAGTAAATATAACAGAAAAAGCCACTAAAGAAACCAGACACAAGGCCGATATAGTTAAAATCAAAGAATATGCTTTTATTTTCATGTCTACTAATTAAAGTAATACCAGTAAACGAGTGCTATTACAGAAATTCCCAATACTTTAAAAATCATCTCTTTTTTTCTTTCAGAGCCATTTTGTACAATAAAATTTTTATATGAGACAAATAGTCCTACTATCAGGAGGCATATATATGGCCAAAGAGTATAGATTTTCAAAAAGAAGAGTGTAAACGAAATAAATACTATCAGCAATCCCCAAATGTTTTTCATGTGATTATTTGAATTAATGGTTTTATAAATGTATTTTCTCGTAAAGTGTGTGATTCCTGGATGTTCAAAACACCGCAATAATAAAAAGATAGTAATGTAAATCAATAGATATGTTGATATTTTTTTATCTACTTTATAATGGTATATATTTATATCAGTTAGTCTCAAAATTATATACCAATTACCCTAATAATTGAAAAGAAAGGAATTACAGCACAAAATTGGCCAAAAAGTTGTGTGGCTGCGCATGGCCAAAAACTGGAGTCAAGCAGATTTGGCTCGGGCAACTTCAAAAGACCGACAGAGCATAGAACGCTTGGAAAATGGAAAAGTCAATCCTTCTGTTTATTATTTGCAGGAAGTAGCCAAGGCATTGGAAGTACCTCTGCTAAAAATCTTTGAATGGGATGAGTGATGGGGATTATGGCAACGTCAGAAGGCAAAGATTTAATTGATAATATCGATTTAAAAAAAACGCCGGCAGGATTCAACCCTTGTCGGCGTTTTTTGGGTGAGAATCCAAAAAATGGTTAAATTTGGATAATAAACCGCAAATAAAATGGCAACTGCAACGCAACAAATCCCCGAGAGCCTAATCTATGAAGAGTTTGGCGGCCGAGTGTATTACCGTCGCGGGTACCGTCAGGTAGTATCAGGACTTAAAACAGAAGAAGAAATCATGGGGAGCAGTGTTTTTCAATCGCTTATTATTCAGGCGCTTGTCTTTTATTTAAAAACCATTTTACCCAAAAAACTGTATTGGGTTCCCACCAACGAAGCAGGACTTCACCTCAATCATCGGCAAAACTTGGCGAACGACATTGTTATTGTAGAGAAAAGCACGCTGAAAGACCCATTTTCTGATAAATACAGTGATGTTCCGCCCAAATTTATCGTGGAAGTGGACATAAAAATTGACCCCAAAGAGTACACTGAAGAAGCGGCTACCGGTACCGAAATGGATTATATCTTAGAAAAATCAGGGCAGTTATTGGATTTTGGCGTGGAAGGCATCGTATGGGTGTTGACCAAAGGCCGTCGCATCATCCTGATTAAATCTCACCGCATTGTGGAGGTGTTCCAATGGCACGAAACGGTGCCGCTTTTTGATGACTATTCTTTTTGCCTTCAACGAATTTTGGAAGACGAAGATATTTTGCCGGCTACGGCATAAACAAAAGCGCGAATGATGTTTCACATTCGCGCTTTTGTTTAGCTCACCAAACCTTCTTCAACTCCGCAATGGTCTGTACGGGGTCAGCGGCCGTAAAGACAAAATTTCCTGCTACCAGCGCACGCGCACCGGCGTGGTAGAGCAAGGGGGCGTTGGACTGATTGACGCCTCCATCGATCTCAATGATGGCTTTGCTACCCGATTCGGCAATCATTGCGGCCGTCTGACGCACACGCTCGTAGGTGCGCTCAATGAATTTTTGTCCGCCAAAGCCTGGGTTGACCGACATAATCAGCACCAAGTCCAAATCTGCAATCACATCCTGCAATAGACTAACGGGGGTGTGTGGGTTGAGGGCCACTCCCGCCTTGGCCCCCAAGGATTTGATTTGCTGAATGGTGCGGTGCAGGTGCGGACAGGCTTCGTAATGAACCGTGAGAATATCGGCGCCCGCGTCGCGAAACGCTTCGAGATAACGCTCGGGCTGAACAATCATTAAATGAACGTCTAACGGTTTTTGGGCGTGTTTTTTGATGGCCGCCGTTACGGGCAGACCAAACGAAATATTGGGAACAAAAACCCCGTCCATGATGTCGACGTGAATCCAATCGGCAGCGCTGCGGTTGAGCATTTCTACGTCGCGTTGGAGATTGGCAAAGTCGGCGGCTAAGACGGAAGGGGCAATCAAAGGTGCATTCATGAAATAAAATAACCAGCTAAAAAGTAAGATGAATGAGAAAATCGCTGGCAAAGTTCGCCTTTTTTACGAACTATGGCTCATTTCCCAGCCTAAAATCGCTTTTTTGCGCGTAATTCCCCATCGGTACCCACCGATTCCGCCCACTTTTTGCAGCACGCGATGGCACGGAATCAGGAACCCGATGCGGTTGCTACCAATGGCCGTTCCTACCGCCCGACTTGCCTTGGGCTGACCTATGTGCTGCGCTATTTCGTCGTAACTGACCAATTGACCAAACGGAATCCTAAGCAATGCCTCCCACACCTTGATTTGAAAATTAGTGCCGCGCAGAAGCATCGTCAGAGGCACATCGTTGGAGGGTGTTTGGTAAAAAATTTGGTCGATATAGGGCTGGGTCAAGGCCGTATTTTCAACCCAGTCGGCATTGGCCCAATCCTGACGTATTTTATCCGTTATGGCCTCGGCGGCGTCTTCACTCAAAAATTGTAAATCGGTGATGCCTCGGGCGGTAACCGCAATCAAACAGGCTCCGAAAGGGGTTTCGTGAATGCCATAATGAATCGTCAATCCTGCGCCTTTGGATTTGTATTCGGCGGGGGTCATGGCCTCGTAGGTGACAAACAAATCGTGTAGGCGGCTGGTACTTGAGAGGCCCGTTTCGTAGGTGGCGTGGAGTAGATTGTCAGCGTTGGAAAGACATTCTTTGGCAAATTCTTTGGTCAAAAAACGCATAAAACGCTGGGGACTGGTGCCTGCCCAACGGCTAAAAAGGCGGTTGAAATGAAATTCAGATAAGGCAACGTGGTCGGCAATTTGGCTGAGTGAAGGCTGCTGTTTGAAGTTTTGCCCAATAAACGCAATTGCTTTTTCGACGCGCTGATAGTCAAGTACCTGTTGTTCGTTGATTGTTTCCATGTTTTTTACATTTTACGTCAACAAAGGTACTTGACCCCAACGGGTAGTTCAATCTGATTCTTGCGGAATCTTCCTGAAAATAATCTTCTTTAATTAGCGATTGACAAATTTGGAAGAATCGGTCAATTCGTACCGCACAAAGGGTGCTGTTGTATCTGCTGCGTATTGTTCTGACGAAGCAGACTTTGCCCTCGTACTGGGCGTCTGACGTTTATAATTGGCGGAAGAATTGCCGTTGCTGTTTGCCCGGGTAGGCTTCACCACAAAAGTGATGCCGCCTATTTTCTTTTTGGCCACTTGAATCTGTTTTTGCTCTTTGTAAGATAGGTGGGGTGAAAAAATAAACGGCTCGGCCTGTTGTTGAACCGAAAACTTTATTTTATCCGTTTTGGGGAGGGGTTTGGCATAATTATTACGGTTTTCTTTGGCGGTTTGGGCGCACAAAGTAGACGATAGGAGGAGCAATGCCACGGCCCATCCGCCCCAGCGAAAGGAGTCAAGGTACTTCATGATGTGTTTTATCGATTAATGGAATACAAATACTATTGGAATACAGCTACTAAGGTAAAAAAACTAAGTATATCTAACTATCTTTTTTTAGAAAATCTTGCATTACTGCCATTTTTTTGACCATTCTCAGGATGGAATCAGAATCATTATAGCGTTGAATATCGGGTAACTTAACCCAAGCCAAATCCTTCGATTCGTTGTTGATAAGGAGTGGTTTCTGGCTGTCGGATTGGAATAAAAACCGAATGTCATAATGGTAATGGGCGGGGTCTTTGGCGTTGGCAGGAATGAGGTGCACGTCTACGTCAAATATCTGAGTGCTTAATATTCTGATGTCTTCCAGTCCAGTTTCTTCTTGTGCTTCTTTTAATGCGACCTTTAGAATATCCGATTCGCCGTCGGCGTGCCCTCCGGGTTGAAACCATTTGTCGAGTTTACGGTGGTGCATTAACAGGGCCGAGGTTTGGGTTTCGTCTACAATCCAGGCCGAGCCCGTAACGTGCCCTATTTGTAGCCATCTTTCAAAACAATCGGGGTTTTGTTCCACAAATTGCAGGGTATCGCGCCACATTTTTTGTTCTTTATCATCATAAGGAAAGTGTTGGCGGAGCAGCGTCAAGAGGGCAGTACGTTTCATATTGTTTGGTTAATGTATGAATCTTAATAATAGATAGGGTTGAGGGGTATTGTTACTTTTCTATATCTTCGCGGTCGAAAGTCTACTAATGTATTAACAAAACTGCTAAAAATCATGATGAAATCACTCACACTAACGGCCCTAATTTTTGGAACCGTAGGTGCATTTGCCCAAATTCGTACCCCTCAACCCAGCTCAGCGGCTACCGTGATGCAGACCGTTGGAGTTACTGATATTACCGTAAAATACTCACGCCCAAGCATGAAAGGACGCGAAATTTTTGGTAAATTGATTCCTTACGGTCAGTTTTGGCGGACGGGTGCCAACCAAGCCACCGCCATCGAATTTTCGACGGATGTGATGCTGGAAGGGCAAAATGTTCCTGCTGGCAAGTATTTTTTGTACAGCATTCCCAACGCCGATGCATGGACGGTCATCATCAACAAGTCAGCGGCTACGGCTCCTGAGCAATACAAGCAAGCCGACGACGTGGTGCGCGTAAGCGTAAAGCCCACCCAGGCACCCATGACCGAAACATTTATGATAAGTTTTTCGGACATTACGGACTCAACCGCCGCCCTTGATCTTACGTGGGCCAACGTAAAAGTAAGCCCTAAGCTGTCGGTAAGTACGACTAAAATGGTAGAAACGGCGATTGACAAAGCGGCTGAAGCAAGCGCAAACAACATGAACGCGGGAGCCACTTACTTGTTAGGTAAAGGGCTCAATATGCAAAAAGCGCTTTCGATGATTAATCAGGCCGTGGCCTACAAAGAGACTTTCCGCAACCTGTGGACCAAAGCGCAAATCTTGGCTAAACTAGGAAACTTTGCCGAAGCCGCCCCATTGGCCAAAAAAGCCCTTGAGTTAGGTCAGTCAAGCAACGACCCCTCTTTTGCGTTCTTCAAAGATGCCATTGAAAAAGGCGCTACTGAGTATCTGTCAAAAGTGCCAGTACCAGAAGCGTTGAAGTCAATTAAGAAGAAAAAATAGTTTTCTTAAACTGCCTTAAATTAAAAGCCCCGATGATGAGTCGGGGCTTTTAATTTAAGGGGTCAATTATATTCAGAAAGACTAATTTCTGCGCGCAATCTCGTCTCGAATTTTAGCCGCTTTTTCGTATTCTTCGTTGTTAAGCGATTCGTCCAGAATGCGGTGGAGCTCATCGAGACTCATGTTTTTGATTTGCTCGCTCAGGGACCGGGGCTTCGATTGTTGCACTATTTCTTCAATGGCATCGTCGGGTTCTGATTGTGACCCCGAAACAATTCCTGCTTCGGAAAGGATGGTTTCATAAGTGTAAATCGGGACGCTAAAGCGGAGCGCAATGGCGATGGCGTCGGATGGACGGGCATCTACGATGGTTTCTCTCAACCCATCGGCGCTTGAGCAATGAACCCGGGCAAAAAAGATACCTTCGCGCAAATCAGAAATGATAATTTCGTTGACGGTATAATTAAACGCCTTGGCAAATGACTTGAAGAGATCGTGGGTCATGGGGCGGTTGGGCTGAATTTTTTCAATCTCAATCGCAATGGCCTGTGCTTCAAACATTCCAATGATGATGGGTAAGCGGCGATTGCCGTACTCTTCGCCAAGCACTAGGGCAAACGAACCTGCTTGTGACTGACTCGGTGAGAGCCCCAAAATTTCCAATTTTATTTTTTCCACTACTTTGTTAAGTTATCTTTTATTGGTTGCCTGTGGTTTCTCATCCTAAAATGAAGGGGACAAACAACGACTCTTCTTTCAAAGAGGATGCAAAAATAATAAACCTGCGGTGAAAATGGAAAGTTTTTCCGTTCTCCGCAGGTTTATTAACGTTTGAAAGTACTTCTGGTGTTCCCGTAGCTAAAACTTTGTTCTAAAAAGGCAACTAAATGCCCTATTTCGCGTCTTTTACGGCTTTTGTCAACCGGGGTAAAATGTCAAAAACATCCCCTACAATGCCGTAATCGGCCGCTTTGAAGAACGGTGCTTCGGGGTCTTTGTTGATGGCTACGATTACCTTAGAGGAGTTTACCCCCGCCAAGTGCTGAATCGCTCCCGAAATACCACAGGCAATGTACAGATTTGGGGCTACTTTGATGCCTGTCTGTCCAATGTGCTCGTGGTGAGGGCGCCAATCGAGGTCAGAAACGGGCTTAGAACAGCCCGTTGCGGCTCCCAAAGCACTTGCTAAATCTAATAAAGGCTGCCAATTGTCGGGTCCTTTCATACCGCGCCCACCCGACACAATAATGTCGGCTTCGGTCAACGACAATTCACCGCTGGCTTTCTCCTGACCCGTTACTTTGGCCACAAAATCGCCGTTGTTGAGGGCAGGCGTGAAGGCTTCTACCGTTGCGCTTCCTGCTCCTTCTACGGCTTCAATGGCGTTTTTCTTGATTCCTAAAATCTTAACGGCCCCTTTGACGTCTACGGTGGCAAAGGCTTTGCCTGTATAGATACTGCGGGTTACTTTGAAGCCATTTGATACATCGGGCAATTCCGTCACGCCCGAAACAATGCTTGCGCCCAGTTTGGCGGCGGCGCGAGCACCCATGGCGTCACAAAGCCCCGATTTGGGCAAAATAACCACTTCGGCGTTTTCATTTTTTACGGCTGCGGCCAGCACTGAGGCGTAGGCCATGGCGTTTTCGTTGGCCAGTTCAGCGGCGTTGGCGTGCAGTACTTTAGTGGCGCCATAGGCACCCGTTTTGGCTAATTCGGCGGCATCGGCCGTGCCAATGGCCAAGGCGGTCGCGGTAGTTCCCGTTGCTTTGGCCACTGCGGCTCCGTACGCCACGGCTTCGAGGGATGTTTTTTTGATGCTTCCGTTATCTAATTCAACAAATATTAAGACCATTTCTTTTGACATTTAGCAGTGAAGATTTTTACATTTAACAGTAATAATTTAACAATTAACATTGGATTAGTATTCCTCAATGTTAACTGTTGAATGTTCAATGATTACAGTACTTTGGCTTCTGTTTTTAGGAGTGAAATAAGGGTTTCGGCCTGGTCGGCAGAAATCATCTTGCAAGCACCTTTGGGGGCGGGCAGGGTGTATTGGTCGAGGGTAGCCATGTCACCCACGACTACGGGTTCTACCACTTTGAGGGGTTTGGTACGGGCTGTCATAATGCCGCGCATGTTCGGAATTTTCCATTCGGCAATGGGCTCCTGACATCCTAAAACCAACGGCAGAGGAGCTTCCAAAAATTCTTTTCCGCCTTCAATCTCTCGCGCAAATTTGGCGGTGGAGCCTTCAATATCCAGTTTCATCACGGGTGAAAACGACGGGATACCGAGCATTTCGCCCACCAATCCGTGGACTACGCCGCTGTTGAAATCAATGGATTCGCGGCCCATCAAGATTAAATCATAACCGCCTTCTTTGGCAATCGCGGCAATTTGGGTAGCGGTAAAATACGAATCGGTTGGCTCGGCGTTAACGCGTACCGCATCATCGGCACCGATGGCTAAGGCTTTACGGATTTGTGGGTCGCTTTCGGCTTCCCCCACGTTCAATACCGTAATGCTGCCTCCCTGCTGCTCTTTTAGCTCCACCGCCCGCGCCAAGGCATAGTCATCGTAGGGGCCAATGATGTACTGCACGCCCGCTTTGTTAAGTTTGGTGTTGTTGTCCGTAAAACTAATTTTGGCCGTTGTATCAGGTACGTTCGTTATACAAACTAAAATTTTCATGTGCTTATCTTAATGTTTGAAATATAACTTTTAGGAGATTTACTTTGTTGGTGCGAATATAAAGCAAGGTTTTTAAAAATAGTATGCTTGCATAATAATTTTTTATGAATAACAATCGTCTCGCCTTTTTGCTGCAATTTTTTGAGGAGGATTCCAACGATCCTTTCAACGCGTACGCCCTTGCGATGGAATATCAACAAACTGATGTGACCAAAGCGGCGGAGTATTTCCAATTATTATTGGAGCAACATCCTGATTATTTACCCACGTATTACCACGCGGCGGCGTTGTTTGCGGAGTTGGAGCAATTGGATTTGGCCGAACAACTCTACCAAAAGGGAATGCAATTGGCGTTGAGCCAGCAAAATACCAAAACCTACCAAGAACTCCAACGAGCCTATCGCGGCTTTCAAGATGAGTATCTGTCCTGATCGTAACGTCGGCGAGAACTGGGCGTTCCCGTTCAAAACCTCGCCGACGTTGTTCCGACGTTGTACTAAAATATGTTAAAACCTGACACTTTGTCAGCGTTTTCGCGGAATCTTTGTAACTTTGCACCCATTCGTAGGGTTAGGTAAAAATACCGATGACTTTATGAACTAACGACCATTGATTGACAAAATGATTACATCAACATTAAAAATACTTTCGGAAGCCGATAAAGAGGCGTGTGAACTGGTCAAAGTAAGCGAGGAGGAATTGACCGTTGATAAAAAGAGACTGTTCATCGAAAGCTATGGCTGTCAGATGAACTTTTCAGACAGTGAAATCGTGGCGGCCGTGATGCGGAATGCGGATTTTGCGACTACTTCTTCGGAAGATAACGCCGACGTTATTTTTCTGAATACCTGTGCCATCCGTGACAACGCGGAACAAAAAGTTCGGAATCGGCTTCAATACCTCAATAATTTGAAGAAAAAACGCCCAGGACTCATCATTGGAGTGCTGGGGTGTATGGCAGAGCGCCTGAAAACCAAGTTGTTGGACGAAGAAAAAATGGTGGACATCGTGGCGGGCCCCGATTCCTACCGCGATTTGCCGCGCTTGGTGGAAGAAGCCGAAACGGGTCAAAAAGCCGTCAATGTGTTTCTTTCGAGGGAAGAAACCTACGCCGATATTTCGCCGATTCGCCTGAATTCCAACGGCATAACGGCTTACATCAGCATCATGCGTGGTTGCGACAACATGTGCAGTTTTTGCGTGGTTCCTTATACCCGTGGACGTGAGCGCAGCCGCGACCCGTTTAGCATTGTAGAAGAAGCACGTTTGCTTTTTGCCGATGGTTACAAAGAAGTGACCCTGCTCGGGCAAAACGTGGATAGTTATAAGTGGAAAAATGAGACCGAAAAAAGCGCCGAACCTTCTCAAATGGTCAACTTTGCGCAGTTGCTGGAAATGGTGGCCTTGATTCACCCTGATTTGCGGGTTCGGTTCAGTACGTCGCACCCCAAAGACATCACCGATGATGTACTTTGGACCATGAAAAAGTACGAAAATATTTGTAACTATATCCATTTTCCCGCCCAAAGTGGCAATAGCCGCGTGTTGAAGGTCATGAATCGTACCTACGACCGCGAATGGTACATCCAAAAGATTGACCGCATACGGGAAATTTTGGGCGAAGATTGCGGTATTTCAACCGACATGATTACGGGCTTTTGCACCGAAACGGAGGAAGAACACCAAGATACGTTGTCGTTGATGGAATACGTAAAATACGACTATGCGTACATGTTTGCGTATTCGGAGCGCCCGGGCACGCCAGCGGCCAAAAAACTCAAAGATGACGTTCCCGAAGAAGTCAAAAAGCGACGTTTACAGGAGGTCATTGCCTTACAGCGTCAACATTCAAGTGAGCGCAATGAAATGGCCTTGGGAAAAATCCAAAAAGTATTGGTTGAAGGGCCTTCCAAGCGCTCCGATGCTGATTTATGTGGCCGAAACGACCAGAATAAAGTGGTGATTTTCCCAAGAGAACACTATAAAAAAGGGGATTATGTGTACGTGTTGGTAACAGAATGCTCCTCCGCCACCTTGATCGGAAAAGCGATAGAAGCGGTTCCGGCTTAAGGTTAGTTGAAATGGATACATAGCTGGTTTGTGACCAGAGTTCTTACTAAAAATTTTCTCACGTAGCGTTGTTCAATCGTTGGTTTTTAGCCATCAAAAAGTTGGCAACGGTACATTGTAGATGCAATAAATGCTTTCAAATCCGGAAATACAATCCATCAAAAACCGCTTTGGGATAATCGGAAATGCTCCTGCGCTCAACTATGCCCTCAACATAGCCTTACAGGTAGCAGCCACCGATTTGACCGTGCTCATTACGGGCGAAAGCGGTAGTGGTAAAGAGTCATTCTCAAAGATTATTCATAACCTAAGTTCGCGCAAACACGGCCCTTTTATTGCCATCAACTGCGGCGCTATTCCCGAAGGAACCATTGATTCTGAGCTATTTGGACACGTAAAAGGTTCTTTTACGGGCGCCATTGAAGACCGAAAAGGCTACTTCGAAATCACCAACGGAGGAACCATCTTTTTGGACGAAATTGCTGAGATGCCCATCGGAACCCAGGCGCGGCTTTTGCGGGTGTTGGAAAACAAAGAATTTATTCGGGTAGGCTCCTCTAAGGTGCAGAAAACGGATGTACGGGTTGTGGCGGCCACCAACGTGAACCTCATCGACGCCGTACAGCGTGGCAAGTTTCGGGAAGATTTGTATTATCGCCTCAATACCGTGCCGATTGCGGTGCCGCCCCTGCGCGAACGGGGAAGCGACATTGACATGCTTTTTCGGAAATTTACCACCGATTTTGCCGAGCGCTATCGCATTACGCCCGTTACCCTTACGCCCGAAGCGCGAGATATGTTGATAAGCTATAACTTCCCGGGCAACATTCGCCAGTTGAAAAATATTGCCGAGCAGATTCAAATTCTGGAGGCAGAAAATAAAGTGCCGATTGCGCCAACGGTTTTGGTAAAATACCTGCCCAATTACGCCTCTTCCACGCGTTCGATGACGTTGCTGGGCGGTGCCGCAGGGACAGCCAACGGCCCCGAATCGTTCAACGAAAGGGAGTTGTTGTACAAAATCCTGTTTGACATGCGCCGTGATGTCAATGACCTGAAAAAGTTGGTGTTGAAGGTCTTGAATAATGAAGCCTACGGGAGTGATATTTTGCGGGAGCATGATGGGTTGTTTAACGGTATTGAAGCAGATAGTGCATTCGTAAAGCCACATTCAGATACCAAACTCTTGCCCAGCCATAGTCAGCACCAGCCAACGGTAAACAGCGGCCAACCAACGCAGAGCACTACCCCAAACATTATCCAGATTTCGCCGTACGACGACGTGGAAGACATTGCCCACGAAACCGCCGAAGACGAGTCGTTGTCGTTGGAGCAGAAAGAAAAAGAGATGATTATCAAAGCATTACAGCGGAGTAATGGCAAACGCAAATATGCAGCACAGGCACTCGGAATTTCGGAAAGAACGCTGTATCGAAAAATTAAGCAATATGATATTGAAGAAGAATAGGAAAGTAGCGGGAAGCGAGAAGTGGGGAGTGAGAACGGAGAATCAGAGCGTTTTTAGAAGTTATTTTATGCTATTTACGCTCCTTGTTTCTCAATTCTTACTGAATTCCTGCGGGATATACTCTTTCAGCGGCACGTCGCTGTCGCCCGATATTAAGAGTGTGACGGTGGTCAACTTCACCATGGCAACCGCCGGTGGGCCTTCCAACATGGCGTTGCAGTTCAACGAAAAAATGAAGGAATATTACCAGCGAAATACCAGTTTGGCGCTGTTGCCTTCCAACGGTGACATGCAGCTTGAAGGCACAATTACGGGCTATGAGGTGATTCCTGCCGCGCCAACGGCCAATGACCAGGCGGCACTCAACCGGTTATCAATAACGATACAAGTAAAGTTTACCAATAATAAAGACGAAGAGAAAAACTTTGACCAAAGCTTCAGCTTTTTTAAAGACTTCCCCCAGAATCAGACACTTAACCAAGTAGAAAGTAGGCTCGTACCCCTCATTTTGGACCAACTCGTGCAGGACATCTTCAACAAGTCGGCGGGCGACTGGTAAGTTTTTATAGAAATCGTTCCTGTTGTCTGTGAATCGTAGTATCTTCGCTACCTAAAAAAATATAGTTGTTCGTTTTCCTTCCGACACAGAAGGCCGACGACGGATTGAATTACTGACCCCATTGTATGAATAATCGTTACGTTAAAGAGTCATTTTCGTACTGGACGGCTCACCCCGACGATACTTCCGAAAGCGATATTTCGCAATTACAGGAAGCCGCCGGTACTTATCCTTACTGCCAGTCGTTGCATATATTACTTGCCAAAGCAATGGCCGTTCATCATCCTGAGCAAGCCGAGGCGAGCATTCAAAAAGCGGCGGCTTATTCCCTTAGCCGCAACACGTTACGAAAATTAATCCAGAATGAATTTGAATGGTCGCCCAATTTGCGCAGCCGTCAGTTTGAAAATGTATTGATTTGGCCGGGCGACTATCAGAAACCTGCCGCCACTTCGTATTCCAAACAGGAATGGAAATTGCCTGAATTGCCAAAAATTTCCTTTTTTGATGCGCCAGAAACTCCGCAGCCAAAACCAAGTCTTCCCGAATTGCCACCCATAGACGATACTACCTTGCGCGAAAACGCACTACAAACCGAATTGGAACAGATTGAGAGTTCAGTGATGGAAGAAAGCCAACCGGACCAACGTGAGTTGGAGCGTCAGCGTCAGATTCAGATTATTGACAGTTTTATTGAGAATGAAGCCCGCATGGGTCCCATCCGCGCCAACTTCAAAGATTTGTCAAACCAAGAGCAGGAAGACCTCGCCAAAAAACGTAATATGAACTTTTCAAGCGGGGCCGTCAGCGAAGGAATGGCCAAAATTATGGCCCGACAAGGGAAAATTGAACGGGCGATTGAAATCTACGAACAACTAATGTTGAAAAAACCGGAAAAAAAAGCGTACTTTGCCGAAAAAATTAAGGATTTAACAACTGAGTAGAACGTTAGAAGTGTAAAGTTAAAAGTAGGAAGAGGAGAGGGAAAGGGTAAACGTATAGAGAGAAGAAAATTTGTTGAAAACAGAGAATCGGCCTTAAAACGCAAACTGCTTCCTAAAAATCTGAAACTTTTGACCGAAAACCGAAACTGTAGACTCTAAACTGTAAACTACAATGTTCACCGTATTTATTGTAATAATCGCCATCATCGCTGTATTATTGATTTTGATTGTTTTGGTACAAAACTCAAAAGGTGGCGGATTGACGGGCGAATTGGGCGGAATGGGCGCTACGCAAATGTTTGGCGTAAAACGTACCACCGACTTGTTGGAACAAATTACTTGGGGCTTGGTAGGTGCGTTGGCCTTACTCTGTCTTGTGTCTAATTTGTTTATCGGTACTCCCCAAGCCGATGCCGGCATTAACAGCGTAAACGTAGAAAAGGCCAATCAGCGCTCGGTACCTGCCGCGCCTGCCCCTGCTCCAACGACCACTCCTGCACCCGCACAGCAGCAACCTGCTCCCGCGCAGAAGTAAGCAAAACATTTTTCAGCACAAAAGCCCCGAAAACTTCGGGGCTTTTGTCGTTTAAGGAGGTCAGCACTTTGGACAAGTTAGGCCGCCGCCGCCGTTACCAACTCAACCATGATGCGTTGGAGTTCGGCCCGGTGGGTTTCGACCTCGGTCATGTTGTTAAAATACATCATTCGGCGGTCTTTGTAATCACCTTCCAATAGCACCGAAGAAATATTGACAATGGCCGCGTGGTGAAATACCAAATGGACTTTTTGGGTCATTCTAAGATTGAAAGTGACCAAGTCAACCCCTGCATAATAACTCGGTGCATTCCATTTGATGCGCTCCCTGAGGGCAGGATGCGCGGCCATGATGATGGCTCTGAGGGCGTTAATTTCGGCCTTGAGCGGATGCTCCAGCAGGTGCATGTATTCGCTCACCTTTTCGGCATCCGTTTTTGGGGGAGTGGTTGATTTGGCCATAAAGAGTAAAATTAATGTCAATCGTTAAGCTAAATAGCATACAAAGGGTAATGCTTTGGGTATCAGGCTGTTTAATGGTACTTTGTGTAAATACTTGAAAATGATCAGGTTATGATTTGTAAATTAAAAATTTGATCTAATATTTGCACAAATAATTAACAAATGAATTCATCGTTTGAACGTAGCGAAAATACAAAAGTAGAGTGGCTTACTCCTCCCGATTTAGTAAAAAAATTAGGGGTGTTTGATTTAGACCCGTGCAGTCCAGTGAACGCCCCTTTTTTACATGCCGTTCATAATTTTACAGTTGAAGATGATGGCCTACAAAAAGAATGGTTTGGGCGGGTTTATTTAAACCCTCCTTACGGTAAAGGTATGGATTTGTGGCTTCAAAAATTAAAACTTCATGGCAATGGAATTGCGCTGATTTTTGCCCGAACTGAGACCAAATGTTTCTTTGATAATGTTTGGAATGATGCGGATGGAGTTCTGTTTGTCAAAGGGAGAATCCGATTTTATCATGTTTCTGGAGAGCAGGGAGGTACGCCTGGCGCACCAAGTGTTTTTATTGCATACGGAAAAGAAAATGCGTTAGCGCTCAAAGATGCAGGAATCGAAGGGAGGTTTTTAATGCTGAAATCATAAGATTTGATAAACAATAAACTCGGCAACGTTAAATTCGGCATCAATAATCCAGTCATTTTCTATAAGGAGCTTTTTGATGGCCTCTTCTTCGTTGTCTACGTTTTCAACAATCCCCACAACTTGCATATTATTGACTTCGTACTGAGCATTGGGCGCTCCCGTGTTTCCTTCGGGTGTAATAATGATGAATCGTTTCATTTCCATAATTTTTTGTATTTACCATTTCCTAAAAATTCCAACATCCCCATATCTCTAAGCTGTTGCAATAGTTGCCTTATTTTAGCAGGAATCGTATTGTTATTGGGAAATTTTGTTCTTAGTAATATTTCAAATGGTTTCATTTCACCAAGAGTGAAAATTTGATTGGGTAATGAATCTACACAAGTATAGATTTCTAACTTCCAACCGCTAAGTACTGAACTCATGACATTTTCAGGTAATTCAATAATATTTGAGACCTCTTCAGGTGATTCAAGTAAAAATTTAGGGAGCTTAGCAGGGGATGTTTTGGCAATTTTTGACAAAAGAGAGCGTACGTCCTTTATATTTTTTAGATTAACAGAATTTGTTTTTTGACTTGTTAAAAGTAAGTTAAAATCATTTATCGCTTCCTGTATTAATGAAGTCTCAGTAGATAAAAGACCATACTCATAATTTCTCATTAGGCCACCGTTAGTGAGGTTCCCAGATGTTATAATTAACTTTTTGTCGTCAAAGATGTATAGTTTAGAATGGAGTTGAGGATGACTGTGAACACTTCCATTATTTTTAAGGACGTTCTCTATTGCGCCTAAATCAAGCGAACCAGAATGTATGTTTTTCAATTTAAAGGATGTAATCAGCTCCAGTTTGGTAGTGGGCTGCTTTGAAAGTAAGAGTTCATTACAAATATTTTCTTTGATAAAAGGAGAGGTGATTTTAATTGATTTTTGAGATTGGGATACTAAATCAAGAAATTCATTCTTCCAAGGAGTTTTAATTATTCTCATTCGTTGTTTTCCTTTAGAAATCAGGTCTTTATTGTATTAAAACACTTTTACTTCATACACTTTTTTTACCACCTTTACTCTCCGCTTTTTTCAAATTTTCTTCTACCCTAAACTGCACCATTTGGGTGATGAGGCCGAGGGGGAGGGGTTGGCCCAGCGGAAATTGAACGGTTCCTTTGGCTAATTTATACGGAGTCAGTTCATTTTTGAAGGCTTCAATGCCCGATGCACCGGGATAAAACCCGATGTGGTGCTTGTAGGCCGCAAAATGCACCA
The DNA here is from genome assembly GCF_024158025.1 of Runella salmonicolor. Lineage (NCBI taxonomy): Bacteria > Pseudomonadati > Bacteroidota > Cytophagia > Cytophagales > Spirosomataceae > Runella > Runella salmonicolor. Next base: position 425,496 of record NZ_JAMZEL010000002.1, on the reverse strand, counting down.
AATTCCCTTTGAGGCTAAAAGTCGGAATTCCGTAACTGATTTTTTCTTCGGCGTCGGGGGCGGCGTCTTTTATCGTGGCTCTGAGCTGCTCTAATATTTCTTGCGTCTCGGGCGGGAAGCCTGAGATAAACGCATCGATATTGCTGATTTTGATGTCGTGCATAGCCATAGGAAGAAGGGTTTAAAGGGTAAAAATAGGCTTTTTTGCGCGTAAGCACATAAACGCAGGAAATTCGTTCAACTCACGGTAATGTTTGGGGTCAAGTTCTTTGAATTTCTCCACGGGTTTGGGTTCGAGCAGGGCATCGAGCTGGAACCCGTTGACGAGCAGCGGCATAATGCAGGCTTCCAACGGCCGCCGAAAACTGTGAATATCGACGGGTTTTCCAAAACCTTTCCACGTACACATGACGGGTTCGGTTTCAAAATAACGGGTGGATTGGAAGTAGGTAAATTCAAAAAACGGATGTTCAATAGAAATAACGAGGTGTCCGCCGGGTTTTAGCACCCGATAAAATTCTTTGAGGGTCGGGGTCCAGTCTTCCAAGTAGTGCAAGGCCAACGCGCAGACAATCAGGTCGAAAGAAGCATCTTTGAGTTGAGGCAGCGGGGTAGATAGGTCATGGACAAAAAAAGTACCGTTGCCTTTGTTGCGCTCAATGGCCAGTTCTACCATGCGCGGACTGATGTCAAATCCCGTGACAAACGCGCCGTTTTCGAGAAATATTTCAGCGTATTTTCCTGGGCCACAAGCGGCATCGAGAATGTGTTGGCCCTTCATTTCTGGAATCAGCGAGAGCGTATTAGGGCGGTCGTAGTAAGCGTTGTGCGGTTTATGGTCAATGAGCGCGTTGTAGCGCTCGGCCAATGATTCGTAGGCTTCAATGATTTTTTGTTTCATGGCTTTTTGGGATTATGTATCTGAATATCAGTATTATTCAATGTATTCTTGAAACGAAACACCTTCGAGCGGCCAAACCATCAACACGCTACAATTTCCCGCCGTGGGGTCGTCAAGGTAATGATAAATGGGCTGTACCCACTCAAACCCCGCCTTGCGCTGAGGCGTGATGGTGGGGTCGGTGAGTTCATTGTTTTTTAGTTTTTCGCAATAGGTTTCAATCGAAAACTGGTCTTTATAACGAGCATACCCAATCGTCATGCCCACGAGGATTTGCCCCTTCATGTCCAACGATTTGACCAATTCTTGCTGAGTGTTGTATAATTCCGTAGAAAGTTTCTGTCCCCGATACGCGGGCAAGACCCCAATGTCAAACTGGTATAACCACTCTCCAGTGGGTATATGGGAGTTGGTAATCCATAGATTATCAGTAACTTCCATAAAGGTGTGGTCGAGTTTTGGGAACGAGATTCGAAGGGTACTTGATGATGCAATGACTTTGTCGTGGTCGGTGATGACGAGTTGCCCTTCGGGAAAAACGCGGATGTGATTGGCAAAATGTGCCTTTGTCAAAAGCTCATGCGGGGCAAGGGTGGGGAAACAAATCCGCTGCACTTCTTCCATTTGCTCGGCATCGGCGGGAGTGGCCGTGCGGAGCGTGTATTTTCCATCCTTTGTTTTTTTGTGTATCATAGACCGAATAAATTTTACCAAAAAACCATTCTATTTTCGATAAAATAAACGGGCACGATAACGGTTAATTTATCTTCAGACGGTTTCCTTCTTTTGATGCCAAAGGTAATGGGAAAGAAATAGAAAGGCAATCGGCAAGACCATAAAGGTAATTTGAGGCTGAAATCCTTCTTTGGAGATGATTGAATAGGCCGCCCCAATCAAATCAAAAAACAAACCAGCATAGGCCCATTCTTTGATACGATTAAAACTGGGGATAAGGATGGCCACCACTCCCAAGGCTTTGGCCACGCCTAAAAAAGGAATGATGTATTTGGGGTAGCCCAAACCCGTTACCATCGTGACGGCTTCTGGCACAAGGAGTATGTCTGGAATGGCAGAAAACAACATAAATGCCCCGAAAATCCCTGTAATCACCCAATAAGCAATATTTATTTTTTTCATTTTTGAGGTTGGTTAAGCGGGGAGGTCCGTCAAGACGCTCCCCAGAGAGGTTACGAAAGAGTGGCCAAAACTTCATCCAATCCTTCCATGGCCATGGTCAATCCTTCTTTGAAGCCCATTTGGATGGTTGCTTCGAGTTGGGCTAAGTCATTGTAGGTGATGAGAATGGTTACCAAAGTAGCATCGCCGTTATCTTGAAAATTGTTCGTCCATTTCGATTGTGGTAGTTCGGGGTTGATGTTTCCCTCGGCATCCGAAAAACCGTCCGTTCCGCTAAAACGCTCTTGGGGTTGGATGGTTCGGTAGCTTGTTAATCCCCAATGTTCCTCACCCTCAGGCCCAATCATCGCGTAAAGCCAATGCCCGCCTTCTCTGAAATCCATCGTTTTGGTGCGGGCTTTCCAGGGTTTGGGCGCCCACCATTGGTCAAGGATTTCGCTTTTGGTGAAGGCATCCCACACCAACGGAAGTTGGGCGGCAAATTCTCTTTTTACGGTGATTGAATGGGTCGCTTTGTCGACGATAAAGTCCATTAATAAGGCGTTTTTCATGGTTTTATTTGTTTTTTAGGTTCAATAATACGTTGTCAAGCTGGCTAAAGCGGTCTTCCCAAAGGGCTCTGAATTTTTCGAGCCACTGGTCTATTTCTTTCATCTTGGTAGGGTTGAAGTGATAATAAATTTCCCGTCCCGACTGCTCCTGTCGGACCAACTCACATTCGGTCAGGATTTTAATGTGCTTCGAAACCGCCTGCCGGCTGGTGTCAAAATGCTCGGCAAGGGCGTTGGGGGTCATGGCCTGTAAGGCAATGAGGGCAATGATGGCTCTTCGGGTGGGGTCGGCAATGGCCTGAAATACGTCTCTTCTCATCACGTCTCTAAATTTTTGTGCAACTAATCGGTTGCAAATATAAGTGCAACTAATCGGTTGCGCAAATATTTTTTCATTTTTTTATTAAAATCAAAAATGAATGGGGATGGAGAGGTGTAAAAAAAGAAGTTAGTTTTGGATAGGGGCTGTCACATAGACCACGGATTAAAAATCATCTGTAGACATAGGGGAATTTATTAGGTGGGCGTAATCAGGCGTGTTATTTCTTGACCCTAACATACTTTTCGATGTTTATGCGGTCAACACCCGCGCCGGCCACTTTCTCCACGCCGTACTGAACGAGGGTATCATTTTTTATGCTGATGGCAAACGTAAATGCGTTCCGCTCCCAATCTCGGGCGCTGCAATAGTCCAACTGCTCGGTGTATGTACTGTCGAGGAGGGTATAACTGCCCCCGCCCGCCGAAAAAACGGCCGCTGAGTCTTTTCCCTGATTCAAATCATGGTGTAAAAATGCAAAATGACTATCGTTAATGATTTTAATAAACGAGGTATTTTGGGTGTAATCCGTAACGGCCGTATCGCCTTTTTCAATGAGTGTGCCCGTCAATAACTTCCACGTACCAACGAGGGGTGGGGAAGAAGATTTCTTGGCGTTATCGGTGGTTTCGGCCACACAAGACATCAAAAAGACGCTAAGGAAGAGACAAGAAATGACGATTTTCATGATTAACAAGTTAAGAATAAAAGGCTTAGGATTGACGTACTCGGGAATGTTTTGGGGGGTGTTGTTTCCCTTGCGCCAAAGATAAGGAGATTGGCAGCTACTCTTTCAAACTACCAATAATTTTAGCCCAGTTTAGTAATAGACGAATACTTTTGAAGTTTTATAAAGCCTTCTAAGTGACGATTAACCACAATTGCGTCCAAAACGAGTGAGTTCAACTTTGCTGAGCGTGGGGGGAGCATCATATTCAGAATCTAATACTCAATTTAACCAGCCGACTGCGGACGTATTTCTAAACCCAAATACAATGAATAGATGAACCATGAAGCTCTTTTTTGGCTTGAGGGCCTATTGATTTTTTCCATAATTGTGGGAGCTCCTGCTCTAGTTTTATGGAAATTAATTTCATTTTGTAAAGTTATATTAATTGGACTTCTTAAATTCTTATCAAAACGGCGCTAACTATTCCAAAAGGGAAATAAGTTTTTCCCTCATGAACCTGGTTGGTCGTAGATTTCAACTACGACCCCCAAAATAAACAAAGTGTTTGTAACACGGTAAGTGTTAATTGGTCTCTTTTTATGCGTCTAATCAAGCAGGGCTTGGACTCTTTCAGAGTGACAAAAAATAATAGTTTGCTTCAGAACATTGTGCCTGCTTATACCCGTTGATTTGGCCAATAAAAAAGCCCTCGTTTTCACGAAGGCTTTTAGATGCTTGTCAGTATGATAAATTGTTAGCGGCTCAAATACAGATTCCGCTCTCCGTATATTTTTTGGAAGAATTCGTCTTCGAGGCTATCAATGAAGTAAATACCTTCTCCAGTAGACTTCATCTCTGGCCCTAGTTCCTTGTTTACGTTCGGGAATTTGTTGAACGAGAACACTGGAATCTTGATGGCCCAACCTTTCTTGACGGGTTTGAACTCGATGTCTTTCACTTTCTTGTCGCCGAGCATGAACTTCGTGGCGTAATTTACGTACGGTTCTTGGTAGGCTTTGCAGATAAACGGCACCGTGCGGGAGGCACGCGGGTTGGCTTCGATTACGTACACCACGCCGTTTTTGACCGCAAACTGCATGTTAATCAGCCCTTTCACCTTCATCGCTTTGGCTACTTTTACCGTAATTTCTTCGATTTGGCGGATTTCATCGGGTGTCAAATCAAACGGCGGGAGGGTAGCGTGCGAGTCGCCAGAGTGGATACCCGCGGGCTCGATGTGTTCCATTACCCCGATGATGTACGCATCTTCACCGTCGCAAATTGCGTCAGATTCGGCTTCGATGGCGTTTTCGAGGTAGTGGTCGAGGAGGATGTTGTTGTCAGGAATATCGTTCAGGATTTTCACGACGTGTTGCTCCAATTCCTGCTCATTGATGACAATCTTCATGCTCTGTCCACCCAATACGTAGCTCGGACGAACCAACAGTGGGAAGCCCAATTTCTTGCCGATTTCGGCGGCAGCATCGGCCGTGCGCACGGTGTCAAACTGCGGATACGGAATGCCCAAGTCATGCAACAGCGCCGAAAAACGACCACGGTCTTCGGCCAAGTCGAGCGTATCAAAGCTGCTACCGATGATTTTGATGCCGTACTGATGGAGTTTTTCGGCAATTTTCAGGGCCGTTTGTCCACCCAACTGCACAATCACGCCTTCGGGCTTTTCGTGTTGGATGATGGCGTGCACGTGTTCCCAGAAAACCGGCTCAAAATATAACTTATCCGAAATATCGGGGTCTGTCGACACCGTTTCGGGGTTACAGTTAATCATAATGGTCTCGTAACCAGCCTCTTTGGCCGCCAATACCCCATGTACACATGAGTAATCAAACTCGATGCCTTGTCCAATACGGTTAGGCCCTGAACCCAATACTACCACTTTTTTACGGTCAGAAACGATGGATTCATTCTCAGGCTCATCTTGCGATACGCTGAAGGTAGAGTAGTAGTAAGGAGTTTTGGCTTCAAACTCAGCCGCGCAGGTATCTACGCACTTAAACACACGCTTGATGTGGTGGTCTTGGCGATACTTATAAACGCGGCTTTCTTTTACGCCCAAAAGGTGGGCAATTTGGCGGTCAGCGTAGCCTTTCTGCTTTGCGGTAAGTGCCAAACTTGGGGGAAGGTCTTCCAGGTCGTATTGTTGAATTTGTTTTTCCAACTCCACCAATTCTTCAATTTGATGCAAAAACCAAGGGTCAATTTTGGTCAAATTTTGAATGGTTTTGAACGAAAGACCTACTTTGAAAGCATCGTAAATGTGGAAAAGGCGGTTCCAGCTTGGGTGCGCCAAACTTTGCTTGATGGCGGCTACGTCGGTCAATTCTTTACCATCCGCTCCAAGTCCGTTGCGGCGTATTTCGAGTGATTGACAGGCTTTTTGGAGGGCCTCTTGAAAATTACGCCCGATACCCATGGCTTCACCCACGGATTTCATCTGCAATCCCAACGAACGGTCGGCGCCAGGGAATTTATCAAAGTTCCAACGTGGTACTTTTACAATTACGTAGTCGATTGTGGGCTCAAAGAAGGCTGATGTGCTGCCCGTAATCGGGTTGATGAGCTCATCTAAGTTATACCCAATGGCCATTTTAGCCGCAATCTTGGCAATCGGATAACCCGTTGCTTTGGAGGCTAAGGCCGACGAGCGCGATACGCGTGGGTTGATTTCAATGACGATGATTTCGTCGGTTTCGGGGTTGACCGAAAACTGAATGTTACAACCACCCGCAAATTTACCGATGCCGTTCATGGTCAGAATAGCCAAATCGCGCATTTTTTGGTAGAGTGTATCGGGCAGGGTCATGGCAGGGGCTACGGTCACGCTGTCGCCCGTATGAATTCCCATCGGGTCGAAGTTCTCAATCGAACAGACGATAATGAGGTTGCCTTTTCCGTCGCGCAATAACTCCAATTCGTATTCTTTCCAACCCATGATGCTTTGTTCTACCAACACTTCATGCACGGGTGAAGCAATGAGACCGTGCTGGAGGGCTTTGTCAAATTCTTCGGAGGTGTTGACAAAACCGCCGCCCGTTCCGCCTAAGGTAAAAGAGGGGCGGATAACTAGAGGGAAGCCGATTTCTTGGGCAATTTCTTTACCCTCTAAAAAAGATTTGGCCGTGCGGCCTTTACAAACCCCCGCGCCCAATTCCAGCATTTTAAGACGGAATTTCTCCCGATCTTCGGTTGTTTCGATGGCTTTGATATCTACGCCTATGATTTGTACGCCGTATTTTTTCCAAATACCCGCCTTGTCGCAATCAATGGCTAAATTTAACGCCGTCTGACCACCCATGGTTGGCAAAACGGCGTCTATTTTGTGCTTTTCTAAAATTTCAATGATGTATTTTTTCTCCAAAGGCTTTAAGTACACATGATCCGCATTGATGGGGTCGGTCATGATGGTAGCGGGATTGGAGTTAATCAGAATGACCTCAATGCCTTCTTCCCGCAGTGAACGGGCGGCTTGGGAACCTGCATAGTCAAATTCGCAGGCTTGACCAATAACAATGGGACCGGAACCAATGATGAGGATGGATTTGATGTTGGGATTTTTTGGCATTTTTTTGAGGAAAAGTTATCAGTTATCTGTTATTCGTCGCTCGCTTTGACCTTTTCAGACACCCTAAAAGGGATATTTCTGACAAATGGGGCGCGTCTAACTTTTAACTTCTGCAACAGGGTTGCTGCAAAAATTGCACAAAATTAGGGGATGAAATGTTTTTTGAGGCATTAAATCTTGAAAAAAAAAGAATTAATAGGCCAAATTAATAAAAAACAAGAGGTATATCATTGATAGATAGTCTTTTAACAAAGTGGTGCTTACCAAAATAGGTACGGTAAATAAGTACATTTTTTGATTTAATGCTAAATGAGCACCTTTGTTTATATGAACCCTCTATCATTTCTTTTGGACGAGTGGCAACAACGCCACCTCCTGACCGACGAGCAGCGTGTGCAATTGGAAACGCACGAGCGCACTCGCCCCGTTTCGTTGTATATCCTCCTCCGTAGCCTGCTCTACGCGGGTATTTTGCTGTTTACTTCGGGTGTGGGTGTGCTCATTTATAACAACATTGATACCATCGGCCACACGGCACTCATTGCCCTTTTGGCGGTGCTCACGGCGGGAAGTTTCTTCTACGTCTACCGCACAAGCGTCCCATTTTCGCGGGGACTCATCGAAAATGAAGCCAAGTTCAGTGATTTTGCCTTGCTCATTGCCTGTACCTTGTTTCTAATATTGGAGGGATATGTACAATGGCGCTATAATGTTTTCGGTACGCGCTACGGTTTGGCTACGGTTTTGCCCGCGGTCCTTTTTCTGTTTTGTGCGTACCGTTTCGACCAACGGGGTGTTCTTTCGATGGGCCTGACGGCCTTTGCTTCGTGGGTGGGAATTACCGTTGCGCCGATGGAAGTGCTGAGCAACAACGATTTTAACGATATGAGACTCATCGTGACGGGGGTACTTTTGGGTGTTTTATATATTGGGGTAGGAGTGGCTTCGGAGAGAATGAATGTCAAAAAACACTTCTCGTTTACGTATTTATTGCTCGGGGGAAACGTCTTTTTTATTAGTTCATTGGCGGGGCTCTTCCGGCCAGAAGGTTGGGCCTTTGGATTTGCGTTGCTGATTGCCGCAGGATGCTGGCTGTTTGTAAATTATGCCCGACGCTCGCAATCGTTTCTTTTCTTGTTGATGGCGGTGGTTTACGGGTACATCGCGTTTACGTACCTACTTTTTGAAGTGATGAACGAAGCGTTGTGGGCATTTTTTGGGATGTTTTACGTAGCGGCAAGTACGGGAGGAGTAATTTGGTTTTTCCTGAATTTTAAAAAATTGTTGAAAGTAAGGGACGAGGAGCGGCCGCCGCTGCGGTGAGAAGTCAGGTGTGAGTCCAAAGGCCTTATATTTATCATTAAAATTAGCATTCTATTTTGATTATGAAAGCTTACAACGAAACGCTTCTTCTGAACGAATACGCCCAAAAGATGGCCAAAAAATGGCATACTGAGCGCTTGCTGTCGGCGGAACAATTGGCAGAAGCCGTTCAATCGCACGCTCAGGTGCCCTATAATCCTAACGTATTTATCAAAATCGGTCTTTTTCTATTTGGGTACGTTTGTTTTATGTTTGGAGGAGGGTTTGTTTTTATGATTGTGGGTGAGGGGGGAGGCTTTGCGTTCACGGCGCTGTTGTACGGTTTGGGCGTTACTTCTTTGTTGCTCCGACTCATCAAACAGAAACAACTGCATTTTGCGGGGGTGGACAACGCGCTCATTTACGGCATCATTGGGGCCACGATGCCGCTCATTTTTGAGTTATATGATGCGCTGAAAATCAACGAGATTTGGGTAGGCGTGTTGTTTTGTTTACCCGTTTTGGTGGTAGTAGTTTATAGTTTTGGGGAGCCGTTGGTGGCGTTGGGGGCTTTTCTGTCGGGCTTGTTTATTCTGGCTTCCATATTAATGAAAAACCCCATTGGCAAAGCCCTTTTGCCTTTTGCGTTGATGATTTACGCGGCGGTGTTTTTTGTCGTTACGCGAAAAATGAGCCAAAAATCAAGTACTTTTTATTGGAAATTAGCCATTTATTGGGTCAACACTGCCGCTTTGGTGTTGTTTTATGCGGCTGGTAATTATTTTGTGGTTCGGGAGCTAAATGCCGAGCTGAACGGACTCGGTTCACCTTCTCCTGAGGTTGCCTTTGCGGGGTTGTTTTGGGTATTTAGCATTTTAATTCCTGTGCTCTATCTGTACGGCGGTTTTCGCTGGCGCAACCGTACTTTGCTTTTGTTGGGGCTATTGAGCATCGTGGCTACGATTCTGACGGTCCGTTATTATCACGCCATGCTGGCTATTGAGTGGGTGTTGATTTTAGTCGGTGTTGTGGCGGCGGTTAGTGCGTTTGCCCTCATTCGTTCGCTCAAAACGCCTAAATTCGGTTTTATTTACGCTCCCGAAAAAGACAATGACGAGCGTTTTGCGATTGAAATGGTCGTGATTTCTCAAATGACCCAAAATAGTCAATCGGCCGAAAAAGGTGTTGAATTTGGCGGCGGAGATTTTGCGGGCGGCGGCGCAGAAGACAAGTACTGAAGTTGCTTTTTGTTTAGTAATTACCGATTTTTGGGTAAATAACACTGCAATGGGTACACTTACCATCAAATCGGAAAAAGATCAATATGTTATTAATATTGATAAAAATTTGCTTGACAAAGATACCTTAATAAAGGTACTTAGCTGGCTGAGAATTGAAGAACTCGCTCAGAAAATGAACGTGGATGATGAAGTGTTTCTTCTGGTTGTTGAAATTAAATCATCTTGGTGGGAATGAAATAAACATCGTTTTGAGCAGCAATGAAGAAAATTGTTGTAGATTCAAACATCATACTTTCAGCGTTGCGTACCAAAGATTCTGAAACACGCCGTAAGCTTATAGCAGCTACTGGAGTTTTGTTTTGCTCCCCTAATTTTTTGATAGCAGAATTGTTTAAGCATCGAACCCGTATCTTCAAAAATGCGATTGCAACAGAAATTGAGATTTAAGAATTTCTAAACCAGTTTTAGAAAAAATCCATTTTGTGAACGAGGAAATTATTTCTATTGAAAATTACTTCGATGCGTATTACTTATGTCGTGATATTGACCCAAAAGACACTTCTTTTATTGCTCTTACTATCGAATTAGACGCCACTTTTTGGACCCGAGATGATGTGCTCAAACGTGGTTTAGCGGTCAAAGGCTTTGAGCGTTTTTTTGACGAGAATGATTTAACATAAGTGACCTCACGAGTGGCTGAGAGGGTAAATTTTCGTTTTTCGTTCCTTTCCTGAGTTATACACCCCGAACGAACCCATCCCGAACTCAATGAGAAAGCTGTGCTTCGCGCTTTATTTTCTGCTCCTGTTTTTGCCTTCTTTTGCCCAAAAAAATACGATTTCCACCGCTCAATGGCCCGTCGATATGCCGTGGTGGAAAAAAAATAACCTGCGGGTCATTCAGACCAATTTGCCCGCTTACGAAGCCGCAACACTGAACCCTGATTCGTTACTCAAAGATTTAGAGGCTTGTTCGGCCAATACGCTGCTCATCAACGCGGGCGGAATCATGGCATTTTATCCCACTAAACTGGATTTTCACTACACCAACCCCTACATGAAGGGAAATATGTTGGGCGACGTTATTCAGCGTTGTCATCAGCGGGGGATAAAAGTTATTGTGCGGTTTGATTTCAGCCGGGTACACGAAAGTATCTTTAAGGCGCATCCGGATTGGTGTTATACCTCACCCAAAGGCGAGCGCATCATCAATACGGATATGTACGTGGTGTCTATCAATGCGCCGTATGTGCAAGACCGTGCGTTTAAAATCATCGAGGAAGTAATTGATAACTACGGTGTTGACGGCATATTTCTCAACATGCCAGGTTATCAGGTCAACAACCCGTATGAGGGAAAATACCACGGTATTGACCAAAATGAATACGACAAAAAGCGTTTTGCGGAGTACAGCAACGGCCTGACCCTACCCACAGAAGAGAATAAAGCTGACCCCGTTTTTCAAAAATATTTGGCTTTCAAAAAGTTTACGGTCGAAGATTGGTCGAAGCGGCTGCACGAATTGGTTAAGTCCAAAAGCAATCAAATCGCGATTTGTACCTACATGGACAAGTACGTGGACATCATCCGCCACGAATCACAAACCAACAGCCTGCCGTATTGGCCGTACTCGGCCTCCGACAACGTGGGTAATGCCGTCAATTCTTTTCCTGACCACATCATTAGCAATAGCAGTATTCAGCAAATTTCGTTTCAGTCGCGCTACAATGCCGTGGAGCCCGAAGAGGTTTCCATTCGATTGTACGAAAATATCGCCAACGGCTCAGGGCTCGACATCAGCATGATGGGGGATATGCGCGGCTACGAGGACGAGCGCAATTATGACGTCATCAAAAAAGTCTACGCCCATCATAAAAAGTACGAGCCTTACTTTGGGAAATATACCTCGGTGGCCAAAATCGCGGTGGTAGCACCGGGCGCGTGGCCGAGCGGCGCGCCAATGCAGGAGTATCGCGGCATTCAACTGATGCTCAAAGAGGCTCATATTCCGTTTGATATTGTGGAAGACGCCCAAATTGAGCACTTGGCAGATAAAATAAAGAACTACCGCCTCGTGATTTTGCCCGACATTACCTATTTGAGCAATGCTTCGGTGCAGGTGTTGAAAGAAGCCTCTCAGCAGGGGGTAAATCTGCTGGCAACCAACCAAACGATGTTTGATAACCCCGACGCTTTGCAGCGATTGTTCGGAGCAAAAATCATCAATAAAGACCATGAAGGCAGCGGTTTTTACCTCAAACCCGACAATCATGCGTTGTTTAAGCGTTTTGTGAAGCAAAAAATGCTTTTCTGGAAGTTTAATTTAGGCTTGTATGACCTTTCAGGAACTGACAAACAATTTCTGCCCATTCTGAGTAAAGGTCGACCTGGACCGCCCGAAATCATCGGCGGGCACGAGCCAACGGGCTATTTTGCGATGGGCTTGAAGCAACATCCGTGCAGCAAAGCGGTGATTTTGCCCGTTAATGTGGGGCGTTTGTATTACTTGCACGGGTACGAAGAACACAAGAATATTGTCCTAGATGTGATTGATTCCGTTTATCCCGAAGCGCACCAACTGCTGCAAACCAACGCTCACGAGCGCGTGGAGGTAATTTTGAAAGAATACATCAAAAATGTTCCCGAAAATAAAGACAAAAAATCGGAGGATGGCCTGATTTTGCATTTGGTCAACATCACGGGCTTCAGCGGAAATACCTATTTTGAACCTTTGCCTGTGTCCAATCTTTCCTTCAAAATTCAAACAGCCTTCAAACCTTCAAAAATATTCTCGATGGTCAGTAAACAGCCGATAGCGTATACTTGGAAAAACGGTTATCTGGAGTTTAAACTGAATAAGCTGGTTGATTTTGAAGGAATTGTGATTGATAAATAAACTATTGAAACTTTTGACACAGAGCTTCGCAGCGTTGGGCACAGCGTTTCACAGAGCAGGTGATACTGAGTTTTGACTTGCCGTTGGCTGTGGAGACACAGCCAACATTCTTTTAACCTTAAATAAATAACGTTGAATAACCTGAAAATAGCTACTGTTCAATTTGAAAATAAGAGCGGCGACAAGGCTTATAATCTCGCCGTCATTGTAAACCTGACCCCAAAAAGCGGCGCAATCGGGGGCCAAGGTGGTTGCGGAGTGTCGTACGTTGGGGGATGATTTTGTAACGGCCACCTTGACTCCCGAAAAACTAACCCAAGCCAGCGGCTATCGCTACCTTAAAGCCCGTCGTCCCGACCTCTACCGCGACATTATCGGACTGCCCCACCAACCTGAGCAAAAGGTAGTGTGGCTTGAAGGAGACCGTCCGAAATGAAGAAATAAAAGCTATCTTAATTTCCATAATTGCAGCGTTTCGCTCCACCAACGCGCCCAGCGGTGCGCAAAATAACCCGTAAAAGGCAGCGAAAGCGCGTACAAAACGGAGGTTTTTAAATCGGTGAACCCTAAAACAATGCCCCATTGAATCAGCCACACAAACGGGAAGGTAATGAGGGCAAAAAGCACAAGGCGGATGGCGCTCGAAAACTGTTTGTCTTTGAGTTTTTTGTTAACATAAAACGGAATAGAATACGGAATAACGCTATTGAGCCAGCCATACAGCGCCACGGGAGCGCTGAGCAGCAGACCCAAGGTTTGTAAAACCAAGGCAAAAACAGACGGTTTGGGTTGCCCGTAAATTTCAGCTTCGATGCCCCGTTTGGACAAAGTATGCTTTAGGTTTTTGGTTTCTTCCAGTCGCTTGGTGTAGGTTTCGGCGTCGAGTTGGCGTAGTCGCTCCAGTCCTTTTGCTTTGTTGAGCACGTTGTCCATCAAATCCCCGTCTTTTCGTATCTCGTTATCGGTCAGCCACTTGAGCGTGTCGTGGTGGGGCAGGTCGTCAAAATGCAGCATCTTGCTTTTGATTTCGTCCGACATGCGCTTGGTGAGTTGGGTCAGGGAGCGGGGTTGGTTTTGCTCGTATTCTGCCTTAAAGTCGCGGACGCTGAAAGGTTCTCCAAAATTAACGACCAATTTTTCGCCCATTTTCTGGCAGTTTGTGTAATACAGACCGCAGGGGAGAATTTGCAGGTTGAGGTTCCAGTCGTGGGCCGTTTCGGCCTTAAATGCAATCCGGGCCAAGCCCTTTTTGAACGGTCGCAGGTGGTACTGCACCCCGTGATTGCCTTCGGGAAACGCCGCCAACGTGCCCCCAGCGCTCAGAATATTGACGCACATTTGAAAAATCTCGTCGTTTTGCTGCATTTCGTCCATGCCGTCGCGCAGGCGGTACACGGGCAGCATTTTCAGGTACATGAGCAGTTTTCTGACAAAGTCTTTTTTGAAAATATCGGCGCGCGTTAAAAAATAGGGTTGACGAGCGCCCACATTCAGCACCACCGCCAAGGCATCCATGAGCGTATTTTGGTGATTGGTGACGATTAAAATCGGGGTATTGGGAGCAAGGTCGGTTGGGAAATTCTTGATTTCTACTTTACGGTAAAAGATAACATTGTGCCAAAATCGAATATAAGTACGAAGAACGTGATAGAAAAAAAGATTATTAAACATTGCTGGCCGATGGGTTTGGGATGATTGTTTCGGTGTTTTATGTAAAAAAATACGGGTAAATGCGGCTGCAAAAGTAACCCATTTTTTGACATGAATCACGGCGAAGTGGGCGCCAAAACGATGCTTTTTTAAATTTTAGCAACGAAAAACGAAGTCCTTTAAGCGGATGCTTTTTCCCGTGCAAGGATGGCGGTCAAGATGCTTAAAATCAAGGTGATGGGCGTGGCGATATATTTTTCTAAGGAGTTGATTGCCACGAGATTGCCGAGGGTGTTAACCGCAAAAATCAACGACATGCCCCAAAACAGCACCGTGAGCAAACGAGCGGGGAAGTTGATTTTCAACCATTTTGCTTTCACGGCCACCAAAAACATAAAAAACAGGTTGACCGCAATCGAAATCGTTTCAAACTGAATCATTTCTTGGTGGCTTTTGAGCCGCCCACCCCAGGTGTTTTCGTAAGGAATAACGCCCGAAAGAATCAAAAAATGAAACACCAGCACGGCCGAAAAAATAAACATGATGCTGATTTTGATGGTCCGATTTTGCGTATTCATTGGGTATAAGAGTGACGGTTTTAAAGGTTAGAGTAAACAGAGTGATTGAAGTACGTAACAAGGACAACTATTCGGTGATTTACCCCTAGTGATGAGGGGGGGGCTAGGCGGAGGCGGGGCATTTGAAAAACGTCTCCTCTACATTTATACAGAATTGCAAATATTGAGTTTACATGTATCAGCCGTACTTATGCCAAATCAATGCTATTTTTTTACAGAATTATCAACTATTCGTCACAGACTAATAGAACACGGATAAAACGAATGTTCCAACACGGATTGAAATGGATTTAATCCGTGAAAACCCGTGTTTCCAAAGGAATCAGTGTCATCCGTGTGCCATTATGGGAGCTTACGACAAATTCTTTATAAGTCCTTTTTTTATTCTGGTTGTAATGTCCTTCGATTATGTGTTGTTTCAATTTCAAATTTTAGCCGTGATGTTAAACCTTCAAGTCCTGGATATATAAATCCACGGTGAATTCCAACATAATATAATTCGTTTAATATATCCTTCTTTATGTCCTTATCAATTGTAATTTCTATGAAAGTGTCAACAGAAATCCTTGGATTTTTATTTATGGGTATAAAAGGATTATTGTCTTTAGGAATTTCGTGAATTGTAAAACAACCAGATTGATTTGTAATACGGGAGTCAATATGAGAAGGGAAAATAATATTTTCATAAATGTCACCTGACAAATCAATTTTTTTTGCTAGCCAAGTGCTTTCTTCCCAACAATTATTAGTTGAAACAAGCCCATATAACCAGACATTGGCATCTTTATTATTTTTATAATTCTCAACGGCAAAATATAAGGCAACTAAAGGATTTGTTGACTAGTCTAGAAGTCTTGTTGGCAGACCATAATGTTGAGCCATTGTCAACCATTCAATTTCATTTGTTGGAATAGTTTTAATGAATGGCCTGGATTCTGCTTTGAATTGTCTCATTATGTATTCTTCTATTCTGTTCCAGTTTGCCCAAGATTCTGTTCTGTTAACTCTAAAAAGACTTGGAACAAGCTCATAGGACTTATCACTATGACCTCTATAAAACCATTGTGATATCTGTCTATGTTCTTGGTGATTTATAAACTCAATGTATTCTCCTAATGATTTTATATTTGTATTCGGTGTCATAATATTTTAAAGCCTTTCTAGTGAGTCTAAGTTTGGGTTTTTGTATTATGTCTTGTGTTTAGGGTCTGTGAAACTTGCCCACAACAAAAAAAAACCAAAAACCTAATCCTTCACACCCACCAACGTACTTTTTCTTTGCCAATAAAACGCCAAGGCCGTGCCTGATACAATGTGCCAGATGCTCCACCAGCCCGCCACAATGGCCATGCCTCCCAGTGGCAAATCGGGGGGGAAGACGGCGGGGTTAAAAAGCAGCGCGAGTCCTAAGCCAGAGTTGTGGATGCCGGTTTCGATGCTGAGCGTGCGGCGGTTGGTTTCTGAAAGACCAAAAACGGTCGCGGTCAGGTATCCCATGCCCAGCGCGATGCCGTTGTGAATCAGCACCAACAGAAAAACGTAGGTGATGTGATTGATGAAAATGTCGAAATTTTTGGTGAAAGCCACCACCACCAAAACGATGAAAAACACCAACGAAGCCTGCCGCAAGGGTTTGATGAGGCGCTCCGCAAGGCGAGGCAAATAAACCGAGCAGAGCATTCCGAGCGCCATCGGTAGGCCCAAAATCATCATGACCGATTTGAGCAACTCACGCCAGTCGAGTTCGATGGGCCGCACCAAGGAGTTGGCCTGCGCGTACATGTTGCCCCAGAATGTGAAATTAAAGGGCGTCATAATCACCGCCAAAATCGTGCTGATGGCCGTTAGGCTGACGGCCAGCGCCACGTTGCCTTTGGCAAAAGAAGTGATAAAATTGGAAATATTGCCGCCCGGACAGGCAGCCACCAAAATCATCCCCAAGGCCACGCCCACGGTGATATTGTCGCCCAGGGCCATCACCAGACCAAAAGTGGCGGCGGGTAATAAAATGGCTTGGCTCAATACGCCCGCAATGAGTTGACGGGGATTTTGAATGAGGTTTTTGAAATGTTCGGGTTTGATGTCCAGCGCCACGCCAAACATAATCAGCGCGAGCGCCACGTTGATGGTGGCCGAGCTTTCGGCCGAAAAATCGAGGCGGATGTAGTCCAGCGCCGCTAAAGATTCTTTCATAAAAGGTAGTAGGTCAGGTATTTACAGATCAATTTTGGGCAAAGACAAACGGTACTTTACCGCGATTAACCGAACAATAATAATCAATAATACGCATCCAATCGCATTCCAATCCGAATGAAAATCGTAGTAATCCAGTAAAACAAACACGACCGCCCCCGCCATGCAGGCCGTAGCGTAGATTTCTTTTTGGAAAATCAGCGGGAGTTCGTTGATGAGGGTGTCGCGAATGACGCCGCCAAAGACGGCAGATACCATTCCTAATATAATGGCCGCAAAAGGATTGACGCCGTACTGGAGGGATTTTTGCACACCCAAAATCGTGTAGACGCCGATGCCGACGGTGTCGAGCAGAAAAATAACTTTATGCAACCGAAAAATGACGCGCTTGAAAAGTACCGTAATGATGACCCCCAACGTGATGAAAATCAGGTAATTCATGTCTTTCACCCACGCCAGCGGATACACGCCCAGCGTGACGTCGCGGAGGGTGCCGCCACCGATGGCCGAGATAAAACCCGTAAAAAATACGCCGAACAGGTCTTGGTACATTTTCTTATCGGAAGCCGCCAAAGCGCCCGATATGGCAAACACCAATACGCCAATCATATCAATATAGTAAGGGAGCTGCATAACGGGGTTTGATTTGACGAATGCACAAAATAAAGAGAAACCTAATTGAGAAACCAATTTTTACCTTTCATGAAGTTTTTTTTACACTTCATGCAACGTTTATATACTTGATTGCATCTTATCCCTGAAATTAGCAGCGTGAAAACAAAGTAAGCAAGAGATTACAGGCAGTTAAATATTCCAAAAGTATCCCATTGGCTGCCTGTAATCCAAAATTTATCCTAATCGGCTCCTTCAAACCGTTTGTCCAAAAAATCAAACCGCTTGTGTAAAAAAAGGTAGCTTGTATTGCAAAGTACCGTAGTTTTGGAGCAGTAATTAACAACAGCCATTTTAAACAATAGCCATGAAAACTTTTACGAGTTTGGTTGCAGCTATGTTGCTGCTTTCTACTTCAATGTTTGCCCAAAGCCCCGTTCGGGGAAAAGTATCGGGCGAAATCCGTGAAGCAAACGGAAAAGCCCTCCCATTTGCGACCGTTTTATTGCTCAAGGCAAAGGACTCCACGCTGGTAAAAGGAGCCATCACGAGCGAAACAGGTTATTATGAAGTTGAAAACGTGCCCGAGGGCAGTTACTTGATTGGGGCCAACATGGTCGGATTTCAAAAAACGTATTCGGCTCCCTTTTCGGTTTCGGCGGCGGCTTCCACCGTTCAGGTGCCAGCACTTCAGATGTCTGAAACTTCGCAAACTTTGGACGAGGTAAAGGTGATTTCCAAGAAACCTTTTGTGGAACAGCAGATTGACCGGATGGTGGTTAACGTTGAAAACAGCGTTGTATCGGCGGGGGGGACGGCCTTGGAAGTGTTGGAAAAAGCACCGGGCGTAACGATTGACCGCCAGAACGACCGTTTGCAATTGAAAGGCCGGCAGGGAGTGATGGTGATGATTGACGGAAAATTGCAGCAGATTTCGATGCAAGACCTCATGAACATGCTCCAAAGTATGCCCAGCGACAACGTTGAAAAAATTGAATTGATAACCAATCCACCCGCCAAATACGACGCCGCTGGCAATTCGGGTTTGATTAACATTGTGTTGAAGAAAAACAAAAACTTCGGCACCAACGGAAACTATACCCTCAGCGCGGGGGTAGGAAGATACGAAAAGCTGAACGGCTCGATTGGGCTCAATCACCGCACGGCAAAAATCAACTCATTTGCCAACGTGAGTCTCTTCCACGCCCGTTTTCAAAACACGCAGGACATCGACCGGACCATTGCTTACAAAGACCAAATTACTTACTTGGACCAAAACAGCCCTCGCGTGGGTAATCCCCAAAACCTGAGTTTTAGGGCAGGCGTGGATTATTTTGTGACCAAGAAAACAACGGTCGGCATCTTGGCAACGGGCTTCTTAAATCAGTTCAAAATGAACGGAATTTCAAGTACGGATTTTTACGACAAAAATCGTACACTGACGGGCCGTTTTGCCACCGACGCTTTCAACCATAATAAGTTGAATAACTTCACGGGCAACCTCAATTTGAAACATGACTTTGGGAACGGTCGCGAATTGAGTGCCGATGCCGACTACTCGGTTTTTGACGGAAATTCGGGTAACGACCTCAATACCAATTATTATGATGCCAAAGACGTGCTTACCAGCAAAGAGATTGTGCGCAACATTATGCCTTCAACCATCGGTATTGCGGCCGCCAAAGTAGACTATATCCATCCCCTCAAAAAGGGTAAATTTGAAGCAGGTGCTAAGAGCAGTTTGGTAAATTCAGACAACGATATGCGTTTTGAGACGCAAGTGGATAAGCAGTGGATTCTGGATCCTTCGCGCTCTAATCGTTTTAAATACACCGAAAATATCAACGCGGTTTACTCCAATTACAGCACAAAACTTGATAAAAAAACGCAGTTGCAGTTGGGATTGCGCGTGGAGCATACGCACTCAAAAGGAAATTCAGTAACGCTCAACAGTATCGTAGACCGCAACTACGTCAACGCGTTTCCTAGTGTGTTTGTGTCGCGTCAGTTGGATACCAACAACGTGTTGAACGTGTCGTTTAGTCGTCGCATCGACCGTCCGAACTACCGCAATTTGAATCCTTTCCAGTTCTTTTTAGACCCATTGACCTTCCAACAAGGAAACCCGAATTTGCGTCCGCAGTTTACCAATTCGTTTCAGGTAACGCACGTATTTAAGGGGATGTTTTCGACCACGTTGGGCTACAGCCGCATTAACGACGTCATAGCCGACCAGATTCCGAAACAGATTGCCGAAGAGAATAAAACCTACGTTACCACCGAAAACCTTGACCATCAAGATAGTTACAACGCAACGTTTAGTATACCCGTCACCATCAGTAAATGGTGGACGATGCAAAACAACGTGAGTGCGTTTTACAACCGCTACCGCTCGTTTTACTACGGTGCCGACTTAGATTTGGGTCAGTTTGGAGCGACGGTATTTGTGACCAACAATTTTACGCTTCCCAAGGGCTACACGGCGGAGTTGAGCGGATTCTGGAATTCCCCAACGCAGTATAACATCCTCCAAGCCAAAGCACAGGGGCAAATCAGTGCGGGTTTTGCCAAATCACTTTGGAATCGGAAGGCATCATTACGCCTGAATGTTCAGGATATTTTCTTTCTGAATCGTTTCGCGGGAACGGTCAAATACCAAGACTTGAATTTCCGTGTCAATTCGCGTTGGGAAAGCCGCCAAGTACGCTTATCGTTTACGTACCGATTTGGAAATCAAAATGTTAAAGCTGCCCGTCAGCGGAGCACGAGTACCGAAGATTTGCGTAACCGGGCCAATTCTGGTCAGTAAAGCAGAGGGGTCGTAAGAGGAATTCCTGAAAACCGCTTTGGACCAGATACAAACAAAATAAAGACATTCACTGTAACCATTTCCTTTTTTGCCAGTATCGACAATCAGGAAATACATATTAAAAATTTTAGTTTAGGTTAAGAAAACGTCGGAAAGCCGTCCTTCACTTGAGGGGCGGCTTTTTTTTGCCTTTTGCGCAGGATGTTTTCTAATAATGGCCTTCTAAATCAAAGAATAAGGGCTTGATTTACTTTTAAAAACAACTCATTCTTTCATTTTCAAAAATACCATGAAGTACTTTGTGTTGACCTTTGGCTTGTTTTATAACCTTTTTGCGCAGGCACAATTGGTGGAAAAACTCACCCAACTTCGCCCAGATTCGCCCTGGAAATTAACGTCTTCGGTTCGGCTTCAATTTCCGAGTTTTCATCCGCAGGGAATGGTCAAAATTGGCCAATATTTTTACCTGAGTTCGGTAGAAGTCACCCGCAAACGGCAAGACAACG
Organism: Runella salmonicolor; assembly: GCF_024158025.1. Classification (NCBI taxonomy): domain Bacteria; kingdom Pseudomonadati; phylum Bacteroidota; class Cytophagia; order Cytophagales; family Spirosomataceae; genus Runella; species Runella salmonicolor. Next base: position 404,549 of record NZ_JAMZEL010000002.1, on the reverse strand, counting down.
ACGGAGGCGCGGGCATCGGCCACCTTTTCAAGTTTGACGCCATCGGTAAATTAATCGCTTCCATTACCTTGGGCGAGGGCTTAATGTACCATCCGGGCGGGATAGATTTTGACGGAAAATACATCTGGGTTCCCGTGGCAGAATACCGCGCCGACAGTCGGGCGGTGATTTATAAAGTCGACCCTGAAACGATGGAAGCCATCGAAGTGATGCGCGTGGATGATCACCTTGGGGGCATCGTTCACGATACCGAAGCCAATACGCTCAACGCGGTAAGTTGGGGTTCTCGCCGCTTTTATCAGTGGGAAATGCCGTCAAATACGGCCGTTTCCCCCCAGCAATTGCGGGTAGATAATCCCGCATTTTACGTTGATTATCAGGATTGTCACTACATCGGGCAACGTAAGATGCTTTGTGGTGGGCTGAAAAAATACAAGACCGCTCCCGACGCCGTGGCTTTTGCGTTGGGTGGCTTGGAAGTGGTGGATTTGAAAGACAGCCGTCCGGTGCATCAGGTGCCGTTGCTGCTGTGGTCGCCCACGGGTGCGCCCATGACCAACAATCCCTTTTGGATGGAATCAACCGCCACAGGGCTACGCGGGTATTTTGTGCCCGATGATGATACCGCTTCGACGCTGTTTGTGTACGAGACCGACTTAAAATGAAGTAGAATAAGCCTTTTCTTGCTTTGATAAATAGTTGTAATTCACCCCCAAAAACTTGTTTTCTCATGAATAAAATTGCCGCAAAATCGTTCATTTTTGCTGGGGCCATGCTTGTGGTTGGCTTAGCATTTCCCGTGGTTGCCCAAGTAGGAGTCGGGGTAAAAGCCCCCAAAAAAGCCGAAGTGTATTTTGACGGGTCGCGCAAAATGCTCGATGAAAAATGGACGTATTGGGATGGCCCGCGTTTGGCGGCTACGCTGCCTATCAAGTGGTTTATTGTCAATGACCCCGTCGATAAAGGAACGGCCGTCAATACCAATGACCCTGCCGCCGCGGGTGGAAAGTACGGTGCGGCAGATATTGTTACCAAAGAAAAATTCAAGGATTTTCGCCTTCATGTGGAGTTTTACATCAGCAAACCGGGTGGTAACAGCGGTGTGTATCTCCAAAATCGTTACGAAATTCAAGTATTAGACGGTGATACCACCTCGCATGGCATGGCGGCGGTCATCAACGAAACGCCTTCTCCTTATTATGCCTATAACGGTGTAGGAAAATGGAACGCCTACGATATTATGTTTAGGGCGGCGCGTTTCAAGGATGGAAAGCTGGTTGAAAAACCCCTGGTAACCATTTATTTTAACGGAAAAAAAGTGCACAAAAACCAGCGTATCAGTCAAGTATGGGGCGGCCCGAACTCGGGCATTGATGGGGGTAATGACGGTGGCAAAGGAATCACGGATACGCCTGGTGGCCTAAAATTACAGGCCGAAGGCCATGACGTACTTTACCGCAATATATGGATTCAGAAAATGGACATTACCGAAGCAAATACCGATTTTTAGCAATGTTTGATGTCGGCTTTAGTAGGCTTGGGAAGTTTTTAAAACTTCCCAAGCCTATTTTTTTACTTTTTATTTCGTTTAAAGGTTTTTTCCACCTCTACGGCCCAGAAGGTAATGCTTGATACGCCAAAGGCAACAGCTAATTCTTCCAATGTAAGGGGCTGCGTATGGAAGAAGTCATTCAGAAACGGCACGTATATTACTGCCATCTGCAAAGCAATCGTTAATAATACGGCCCCGAGCAAGGTTTTGTTGCCCAATAATCCTTGGCTAAAAAGCGATTCTTTATGGCTTCGCACGGCCATGACGTGCCAAAGCTGACTCAAACACAGCACCGTAAACACAATCGTTTGCCAGTGGTCAGCTCCCGAATTGATTTCGTACCACTGCGTGCCGACGGTCAGTAATCCCACCAAAATACCTACCCAAATGATATGGCGGCCCAGTCCGTTGGCAAAAATGCTCTCTTTGGGGTCGCGGGGCGGGTGACTCATGATGCCTTTTTCGGCAGGCTCGGCTGCCAGCGCCAAGGCAGGCAACCCGTCCGTTACCAAATTGACCCATAAAATATGAACGGGCAACAATGGAATAGGCAAGCCAATGAGCGGAGCCAAAAAGATGCTCCAGATTTCGGCGGCATTGCCAGTCATGATGTACTTAATGAATTTCGTGATATTGTCGTAAATGCGGCGCCCTTCGCGGACGGCCTTGATGATGGTGGCAAAGTTATCGTCCAATAGAATCATGTGCGCGGCCTCCTTGGTTACGTCGGTGCCCGTGATTCCCATGGCAATGCCGATGTTGGCGCGTTTGAGCGAAGGCGCATCGTTGACGCCGTCGCCCGTCATGGACACAAACTGGTCGCGATTCTGAAGGGCTTTTACGATGTTTAGTTTTTGTTCGGGCGACACGCGCGCGTACACTCTAATATCCAGCACTTCTTTGGCAAACTTCTTTTCGCTCATGGCAGCCAGTTCTTTGCCCGTGATTACCTTTTGTTGGTCGTTGTCCAGAATACCGATTTCGCGGGCGATGCTCGCCGCCGTGAGTGGGTGGTCGCCAGTGATCATTACGGGCACGATTCCAGCCGATTTACATTCTTGAATGGCCTTTTGTGCTTCTTCGCGGGGGGGGTCAATCAGGCCGACCAGCCCCAAAAAATCAAGGTCTTTTTCGATGGTTTCAATGGTAATGTCGGCGGGTAACGCGTCCAATACTTTGGTGGCAAACCCCAAAACGCGCATTCCTTCTTGGGCCATGCGTTCTTCCTGTTCTTTGATAACGGTGTCGTCTCCGATGCTGATTTGGGCAATGGATTCGGCCGCACCTTTGGAAATAATCAAAAATTTACCGTCATATTCATGAATGGTTGTCATGGCCTTGCGGTCCGAATCAAACGGCAATTCATGCACGCGTTTGTTTTTCTTTCGCCATTGTTTGTCAAAAGACTCCTGGGTTTGTGCGTAATTGAGGATGGCTACTTCGGTGGGGTCGCCGGTGAGGATATTGTCTTGTTTTTTTACGTCTTGATTGAGGGCCATTGCCTGCACCATACGCATTTGGTCGGCTTCATTGGTTACCCAAAGGTCTACCACCTCCATTTTGTTTTTGGTCAAGGTCCCCGTTTTGTCGGTGCAGATGTAGGTCACGGAGCCGAGGGTTTCGACCGCGTATAGTTTTCGAACTAGAGCATTTCGTTTGGCCAAACGGCCCGCGCCCAACGCCAACGAAACCGTGATGACGGCGGGTAATGCTTCGGGAATAGCCGCAACCGCGAGCGAAATAGACGTAAGAAGCATGTTGCCGATTTCTTCACCGCGCAGGTACCCCGCCAAAAACAGCACCCCGCAGAGGATCAGGATGATAATGGTCAATCGTCGGCCAAAATCGCCCATTCTTTTTTGGAGGGGTGTTTCACTGCCTTCTTCTTGCAACATACCCGCAATTTTGCCCAGCTCAGTCTCCATACCTGTGGCGACTACGACGCCCTGCGCACGGCCGTTGGTGACGTTGGTGCCGCTGAAAGCCATGTTGGTGCGGTCGCCCAAAGGCAGCGATTGGTCATCAAGTGGGTCGGTTGTTTTATCCACAGGTTGTGATTCGCCCGTCAGGCCCGCTTCTTCAATTTTGAGCGAATGCACTTCCATCAAACGCAGGTCGGCGGGGACGGCCGCGCCCGCTTCGAGCAAAACGAGGTCGCCTTTGACAAGCTCAGGGGAGGGAATGTCGGTGGGTTTGCCGTCGCGGATTACTTTGGTGGTCGGAACTGCCAGTTTTCCAAGTGCTTCCATGGCTTTTTCGGCGCGGTATTCTTGCACAAAACCAATGACAGCATTGAGAAGCACGATGACCAAAATAACGATGGTATCCGATAACTCCCCCACAATCCCCGACACTACGGCTCCTACAATGAGCACCAGAATCATAACGTTCAAGAATTGTTGAAGAAAAATGAAAATGGGTGATTTTTTCTTCTTCGTCTTCAATTCGTTGCGTCCTTCGCTTTGCAGTTTTTGCTGCGCCACCGAAGTTGTCAGGCCCGTTGGTGAGCTGTGCTGCTGTTTTAAAGCTTCTTCTGGGGAAAGTAAATGCCAGTGTTGTGTCATAATTTAACCGTTTATGAATGCTGGTGGAGAAAATATTTTTTTCATCTATTGTCCGTAACAAGCCCAGAAGTTAAGGTGTTTTTGGAGATGGAAACGAAAAGTAACTTTTGAGCAATTTGCTAAATTTACACCCATAAAATGATTTACGACCATTTTAGGGATCGAATTTTACCGTTTTTTTTCATCAGTAGCTCTCTTATTGGTTTGCTTAGGATGACGAAATTATTTAACAAGATGTGTAAAAAATGGGCTTTTATCAGCGCAAAATTGGCCAGTTGAAGCAGTTTTAAGGAGAAAGATTGTCGTGGTTATGGATAATTTCAGTCTTCGTAACGACTACGGTACAAATTGCGCATTCCGTAAATGTACCGGATGGCTACGCCGAACTGATAGCTAACAGGCCGTAAAGTAAGTGAAGAAGAGCTTTCAATCAGTCGGTTGATGTATAATTGGGAGTCGGAGCGTAGCGCAGAAGCACCCGCGTAGTGAACGCGCCCGAAGGCGACGAGTTCGAGGTGGGTCGATACGCGGCCCACAAATTCAAGGCTTACTTCGGGTTCTAGCTTAGATTTTCCAGTGGAGAAGGTTTGATTTTCTACCAAAAGCGTATCGGGTGCGTTTCCAGCGCCCGATGAGCGGGTAAGACCTGTTAATAAAAAAGTTTCGGCATTTTGCCTTTTGCGCGTGGGAGTCCACAAAACCCCCGCACCGACGTAGATGCCCGATTGCTTGAGAACGTTGCCCAACCGAAGAATGCGCCATTTAAACCGCAACGGAATGCTGTGCTCAAGTTCATTGACCCGGACCGTAAAACCCCGAAAGGCATTGACCCGCATGATGGTATTGGAGGGATTACGAATGTAGCCTGATTCAATAGTCCAACGTAAATTATGAGAATACCCCAAATGCCCGCCTGCGTAACTATCGGTGTAGCCTGGTTGATACGCCAACAGCCCAAAAAGGGAATTGGAAAGCGTAGCCCCGTTCCATTTTCCACCGCCTTCAATGCCGATGTACCAATGACTGTTGGAGCGAACTAAATCGGGTTGGGTAAGCAAAATGGCCGTTTTTGGCCGTTTAAAAGGACGATAATATTCTTCAACTTGGGCTTCTGCAGAAAGAAATAGCCCACCCCAACATATCCCAAAAATTAGTATTCGTTGTATCATTAAAAAGCTGAATAATTACAGAACGATTTGCGTTTTGAATTGTTCAATAATACGGCGAAGGTAACGACTTCGTTGCAAAGGACTGTCGTTTTATCGTTATTCGCGTTATTATGAAACTTTTATTTCCATTACCTACCATTGAATCTCCCTTTCGCATTGGCGAGCGGGTAAAGATTGATTTGTTTACTTTGTACAAAAAACCTCCCTACGAGACCATCGAAGGGACGATTTATCAGGTACGGGTTGACTTTCCGTTACTATCGACGACCAAAAGCGACTTTTCGTTTGAATTCACCGAAATTAAATTTCGTTATGGAATCCAACCTGATACCAAGATGTTCCCTAAAATGAAGGATGTTGAAAATGAACTCTACGATGTGCCAGCGGAATATATTAACGAATTAGACTGAACATACCACCTTTTGTGAACGGGTTGACAGGAATTACAGGTCAGAATTTGACCCTTGGCAACCTGGAAATTGAAACTATAAAATGGCTTATTTTAAAGGACTGATCATAGAAAGTTTGACCGCATTGCGAAAAGAAGCTTCAAGTGCTGTTCGTCAACGCGGGAATGATATTTTTAGAAGTGGAGGAGTAAAAATTGCGAGTTTTGACGGAGACTATTATGCGGCAAAGTTTAACGTTGAAAGTCAATCGAGTCCGCAAAAATACGAAGTGGAACTGTCGAGCATGGACGATACCGATGCCATTGAATGTTACTGCAGTTGCCCCTCAGAGGTATATCCCTGTAAGCACGGCGTAGCGGCGGCTTATGCACTGGAAAATTTTCTGAGTGAAGGCTCAGAAAAAACCAAGCCGACGATTCACGACCTAAAAAAAATCATCATTGACATCACGGATTCGTCGCGGCAAATTGAGCCCCAAAAGCTCGTGTTTCATAAGCCCACCCTGCACCGAATGACGGACACGACGGTGGTTTTACGCACCCTCGACGACCAACAGATTCAGAACAATGTTCCGCTTTCTTTTTGGGCAAGTCGCCGTCATTATTTAGAAGTAAAGCCCGTAGAGCAGGGCAAAGGCTATGAACGTTTTGAGCTGTCTGTGCGCAAAAAAGGCGTTAATACGGTGCTAATTACCCGATTAGAGAAGTTTAAGTACCATTTTTCGTGTACTTGCCAGCAAGAACTTCGCACGCCGCTCTGTGAGCACATGATGGGGGTTTTGGTGTGGCTCAAGCAGCAACGGGGGCTGTACGCACTTGAGTTACTGAAGAATTGGGAGCGCGAAAAAGATGCGTTGCTGGCCAAATATGGCTACACTTCGGGGGATAATTTGGTCGGAAAATTTGACTTTAAAATCAATCATTACGGCGAATTGGAACTGGTCGTATTAGACAAAAGCATTCAGCCAATTGCGGGGGTGCAGTGGGGAAATGTCTTTAAAAGTACCCTGCCCATCAAGTCTGCCAGTCCGTTTGTACCTGCCGAAAATGCCAAAGATAAGCCCGTTTTTGTGTACTTATTGGAACATTTTACGACCAAAGAACTTCCTTTTTTTAGGCTCGAAGTAGGCAAAGGATTTTTGAATTCCAAAACGGGAAAAGTAGCCCATTTTGCCCGTATCAACTGGACCGATAAAGAACGCCCCGCCGCCGATGCCACCGATTTGGAGATCATGAATTCTAGTCGGTTATTAGGGCAAGAATTTATGCACGAAACCCTGCGGCAGCGTGGGTTTAAGCTCTCTACTTCTTCTTGGAATATCAAATATACCGAAGAAATCATTGATGCCGCCCTTGAAATTACGGGCAAGGTGCTGGAAAAGTTGTTCCCTTTGCTGGTGGGTCATGCCGTTCGGGTCAATCAAAAAATTAGTTCCAACAGCACTGGAACGGCCGTGATGGTCAGCGAGACCCCGCTGGATTTGCATTTTCAGCTTTCGCGTACCGAACAAGAAACCATTCTGGAGGCATTTGTTAAACACGGCAATGAAACCCTGATTCCGTTTCAGGAACTTACCGATTTGGAAACGTATTGGTTGGCACTGCTGCCCAGTGATTTACTTTGTCGTTTTCGTTCGGCGGCAGCGGCCAAAGTAGCCCGTCATTTTTTTGAACTGGGTGGGGCTATTCGCCTGCGCTCAGTGCGCGATGATGCGTTTTTCAACGGCTTTGTGATTCCGTTGGCCGACCAGTTTTCGGTCGAATTTGATAAAAATCAGGCCATTTCGCAGACTGACCTCGAATGGCAGGAGGGAAGGGTGTATCTCAAAGAGTCCGACGATAATCTGTTGATTGTGCCCGTTTTTGTGTACACAACCGAAGACGGAGACGAGATAGAACTACCCCGCGATTTTCGGCAGGCGCGGGTCAATGCTTACAACAATACCGTGCAGATTCAACGCCGGGACCGTGATTCTGAAGAAACTTTTGTGCAGTTTTTGCAAAAACAACACCCCGCTTTTGAGCACCAAACCGACGAGTATTTTTATTTGCCCTCTGAGCAGGTGTTGGAAGCGGGCTGGCTGTTTCAGTTTTATGAAGCCCTGAATCAGTACGGCACCAAGCTTTTTGGGTTTAATAACCTCAAAAAATTCCGTTACAACCCCAACAAAGCGACCTTCAAAATCCGTAATTCTTCGGGGATTGACTGGTTTGATTTGCAGGTAGAAGTCTCGTTTGGCGACCAATCGGTGGCGCTGGCCGACGTTCGGAAGGCTATTCTGAAAAAGCAAAATTACGTCGAACTCAAAGACGGCTCGTACGGACTGCTGCCCGAAGAATGGGTGGCACAATATGCGCAGTTGTTTCGGTTTGGGAAAGTGGACGAGAAGAAAGGCGTGTTGCGGCTTTCTAAACAACATTTTACGATTTTGGAACGCTACAAAGAGTTTATCGAAAACCCAAAATTGCTCGAAGAACTCGACGAAAAGCGCGAAAAACTGTTGAATTTTACCGAAATAAAAAAAATAAATCTGCCAAAAAACATCACCGCCACCCTGCGGCCGTACCAAGAAGAAGGCTATAAATGGCTGCATTTTTTGGATGAATTTGGTTGGGGCGGTTGTTTGGCCGACGACATGGGGTTGGGCAAAACCCTGCAAATGCTGACGTTTTTGCAGGAACAAAAAAATCGCAATCCCAAAGGCGTACACTTGGTGGTAGTACCTAAAACGCTGATATTCAACTGGCAGGCCGAGGCGGCTAAGTTTTGTCCCGAACTGACGCTTTATGTACACACGGGGCCGCAACGCACCAAAAATGCCAAGGTATTTAATCGCTACGATATTATCCTTTCAACGTATGGTTCAGTCCGTTCAGACATTGAATTGTTGAGCAACTTTCGGTTTCATTACGTGGTGTTGGATGAGGCACAGGCCATCAAAAACCCCGATTCGATGATTTCTAAGGCGGTCAAACTGCTCAACGCCCAAAATCGCCTGACCATGACGGGGACACCCGTTGAAAACAATACCTTTGACCTATATTCGCAGTTTGATTTCTTGAATCCGGGCTTTCTCGGCCACGAAGATTTTTTCCGGACCGAATACGCTACCTTGATTGATAAATATCAGGACAAGAGCCGGGCGGCGGAGCTTCGCCGTTTGATTTATCCTTTTATGCTCAAACGCACCAAGGAGGAAGTAGCCAAAGACCTGCCCGAAAAGACAGAAACGGTGCTGTATTGCGAGATGGACAAGCGCCAACGCAAAGTCTACAATGCGTTTCGGGATAAATACCGCGACATGATTGCGGGCAAAATGGCGGAAGTTGGGCGAGAACAGGCGTCGTTTTTGATTTTGGAAGGCTTGCTAAAACTCCGTCAAATTTGCGATTCTCCAGCTTTGCTTTCCGACGATGAAGACTACGGACAAGATTCGGTCAAACTGGCCGAAATCGTGCGCGAGATTGAAGAGAATGCCTCCCATCACAAGATTGTGATTTTCAGTCAGTTTCTGAAAATGCTGGATTTGATTCGTCAAAAGCTCGAACGCGACCGCATTCCGTACGAATACCTCGATGGTAAAACGCAGGACCGCGCCGAGCGGGTCAATCGTTTTCAGGGCGACGACGAATGTCGCGTTTTTTTGATGAGCCTCAAAGCGGGTGGCATAGGGCTCAACTTGACCGAAGCCGACTATGTATACCTCGTAGACCCGTGGTGGAACCCCGCCGTGGAGCAGCAGGCCATCGACCGCGTACACCGCATTGGCCAAACCAAGCGCGTTTTTGCGTACCGAATGATTTGTAAAGATACGGTAGAAGAAAAAATTGTGCAGTTGCAAGACCGCAAGCGCGCCCTCGCCGACGACCTCGTGTCGACTGAAGCGGGCTTCCTGAAAAAACTCACGCAAGATGATATTTTGGGGCTGTTCAGTTAAGGGCTCAAGCAGGGGCGCTGAGGGGTAAAGTATTTTTACACTGCGTCTTGGCGTCTCTGCGGAAAGAAAAACTGTTAGAAAGAGCAAGATTTTTCCTTTCTAGAAAAATGTCTCTCAACTTCTAAACAATTAAAATGAAAAGATTTTTTCGGTACCTCAAACTTAGTTTTTTTGCCCTTCCCTTACTTGCAGCCCAACAGGATAAACCCATTCGGGTCATTTTCTTCGGAGATTCCATCACCCAAGCGGGTGTTCGTCCAGGCGGATATATCGTAAAATTGGGTGAAATGCTCGAAAAACAAAACCTCAAAAGCAAATATGAACTCATTGGCGCGGGTATCGGCGGTAACAAAATTTATGACCTTTACTTGCGGATGGAAGATGATGTGTTGTCGAAAAAACCAGACGTGGTTATCATTTACATTGGCGTAAATGACGTGTGGCACAAAGCATCGCACGGCACAGGTACTGACCCCGACAAGTTTGTGAAGTTTTACGAAGCCATCTTGAAGAAATTGCAGGCGGCCAATATCCGCGTGGCTCTTTGCACCCCAGCTGCCATCGGTGAGCGCACCGATTTCTCCAATCAGCAAGACGGCGACCTTAATCAGTATTCCCAAATGATTCGGAATTTGGCCAAGAAAAACGGCCTGCCGCTGATTGATTTGCGTAAAGCATTTTTAGACTATAATCTCAAAAACAACCCTAATAACGAAGAGAAAAATATCCTTACCTCCGACCGCGTTCACCTAAATGAGGTTGGTAATCAGTTTGTTGCGGACGAAATGTGGAAAGTGCTTAAAGGGATGTAAGAATCTTTTTATTTGTTCTACATGCGCGATAAAATTTTGGTCGGTTAGTTTTGCAATAATTAAAACATGAATTTAGACAAGTACGACCTAAAGGTTTCTCAAAACTTTATTTCTTTCCAATTTGTTAGCGAAGGTAAAAATGGTAAAATACTCAAAGGCATTATATTTACCTTGATTGAAGCTCCTAATATTTGGAATTTAGGATTTGGTGATATTGATGCAATTTCGGGTGAGATTTCGGATTTGGTAGTTTCCGATAATGGAGATAGTGAAAAAATACTGGCAACAGTAGCACAATCTGCGCTGGTATTTTCGGAAAAATACCCTGATGCATTAATCTATGCAGAAGGTAGTACTCCCTCACGTACAAGGCTTTATAGAATTGGTCTCAGTAGAAATTTTGAGAAAATTACTGAAACGTTCATGATTTGGGGTTTATTGGATGATGAATGGTACCCTTTTCAGAAAAATACTGACTATCAAGCCTTTGTTGTGAAACGAAAAGTTGATAAATTTGGATAATAAGAGAACTGATGTGTTATGTTAAAGACCATAAAAATAACAAAAGTCGAATTTGACTCTACCATCAATGAAAAGCAAAAACATACTTTCATTGAGAAAAAGGTAACTCAAGCAAAAAAAACACTTAAACGAGTTGGCTTACCGAAGGATTTAGAGTATTGAGGGATGAAAAATACCTTATCATCTAAACTACGCAAAAAATCAGTCTTTCGCTTCTGAAATGTGGAGGTTTTGAAGATGATTTTATTAAAATTGTAGCTTGGCGGTGAAAATATCACCAACGGCATTTATCTAACCAAAGTCATTAGCGGTTGAAAAACCCTAATGGCTTTTTTTGTTGCCCTAATTTTTGAAAATTTATAATTTGGTAAACTTATGTTTAAAATAAGTAAACAGAAAATTGCCAACTTTGCGAAAAAACGAATACGGTGCACAAAATGAGTTCAGGGAAATTGATGGTTTTTAACGGCCCGGGTGAAGAGATGCAGTTGCAGCAACGTGAGCTGCCTGAATTAGTGGCGGGAGAAGTATTGATTCGAAATTTATACACCACTATTTGCGGCAGCGACTTGCATACCTTTTGTGGGTTGAGAAAAGAAAACACGCCGACCATTTTGGGGCATGAGATTGTGGGGAAAGTGGTAAAAATAGGCGAAAGCCATTCGGGGAAAGACTACGCGGGAAATCCATTGAAAGAAGGTGATATTGTGACGTGGAGCATTTTTTCGGCCGACCCAGACTCTAAAATGTCGGCGCAGGGGATGCCGCAAAAAACGGTAGGAGTGTTTAAGTACGGCCACGCAACGGTCACCGAAAATGACGCTTTTCACGGCGGATTGGCCGAATATTGCATCTTGAAACCGCATACCGCTATCCTAAAAATTCCTGATAATGTGTCGCTTCCAGTAGCGGCTACGCTCAATTGCGCGGTGGCGACGGTGGCAGGAGCGTTACGACTAGCGGGAACGGTAAAGGGCAAAACGGTGCTGATTACGGGCAGCGGTCTGCTGGGAATGGTTTGCGCAGCGATGTGCAAAGATGCGGGTGCCAAAAAAATAATCACGGCCGACATTTCTCCCCAGCGTTTGGAGCAATCCTTGGCTTTTGGGGTCGATGAAACTTGCCTCTTGACGCCAACTTCAGGGGTGGAAAATGGAAGTAGTTTATCTTCTTTTTACTCAAAAATAGATGTAGTGTTTGATATGAGTGGCTCGCCAGAAGCGATGGAAGAAGGCGTGGCTGCCTTGGCGGTGGGTGGCGTGGCCGTTTGGGTAGGGGCGGTGTTTCGTCAACGAAAAGTGATGGTGGATGCCGAGCAAATCATCCGTCGGTTGATTACCCTCAAAGGATTGCACAACTACAATTACGATGATTTTGTGTATGCCGTTGATTTTATGCGCCGCTGTGCCCAACGGTTTCCTTTTGAGCAGATTGTCGGGAAGGAGTTTTCTCTCAATGAAGCGGAGCAAGCCTTTGAATTTGCCCTGAAAAACAAGCCATTACGCGTGGGGATTCGAATCGAAGAACCGTAACTAAAAGAGAAAATATGCAATCGTCTTTCAGAGGTCAGCAGTGGAAAATGTTGTTGGTAACGATGTTTTGTTACCTGTTTTTTTACACTGGTCGGCACAATTTTGGGTGGGCTGCCAAGGGCATGGCCACGTCACTCAATGTATCTTATTCGTACATTGGATGGATTAGTTTTTCGATGTTGTTGGGCTACGCCATCGGCCAATTCATCAACGGCAACCTCGCCGACCGCCTAAGCGCCCGCGTGATGGTCACGACTGGCGCGTACCTGTCGGTTTTGACCAACATTGCCGTCAGTTACAGCGACTCCATTACCACAATCATGATTTTATGGGCGTTGAACGGGTATTTTCAATCCATGGCGTGGGCACCGGGCGGAAAGTTAATCAGCAATTGGTGGAACGAGGCGGAGCTGGGAAAAGCCTTTGGGTTTTATACGATGGCGGCTGGATTGTCGTCGGTTCTGACGTACCTGCTGTCCATCGTGCTTTTGCAGCAAGGCATGGAATGGCGAATGCTTTTTCGTTTACCAGTGTTGTTTCTGCTGGTAGCAGCAACCATTTTTTTGATTGTAGCTCGAGATAAACCCTCTGATGCGGGCTTTATTGACCCTGTTAAGAAAGACGGCACTTCCGAAAAAATTAGCTGGCTGACTCGCTATCGCGTGGTTTTGTCATATCCTCATTTTCTGCTTACCTCTTTCGCCTTCGGTTTTGAAAGCATGGCGCGGTATGGGCTTATTTTTTGGGTACCTGTACATTATCTTGGAAAAAACTGGAAAGACAACCCGGGCAACTTGTGGGTGACGTTTTTGCTGCCCGTTGGCATGGCGGCGGGAGCGTTGTCTTTTGGAATGTTGTCGGATTCACTGTTTAAGAAAAACCGCATCCATTCTATCCGTTTTGGGATGTTAATGAGTGCGGTTATGGCGCTGTTGGTTTATGTACTTCCCGCCAATAATCTGCTGTTGGGGGGATTTCTGATGCTTTCGGTCGGTTTTTTTGTGTACGGGCCTCAATCCTGCTTTTGGCCGTTGAGTCCCGAAATGCTCGGGTGGGATTATACCGGAACGGGCATTGGCTTTATGAATATGTTTGGCTACGTATTTGCGGCGTTGGGCGAACCGCTCTTCGGTTTTATCATTGATTGGGTGGGCAATACCAACATCATTTTTGTGTTTATTTCGGGTATTTGCCTCCTATCGGTTGTGATGATTTCCCTGGCCAAAAGGTCTTGGAATGCGGCTGGGGGCGTTGTATCACAGCCAGAAACATTGCCTTCTTAGCGTTTTTGTTGGCGATATTCTCCACCGCCAACAAAAACAACTTGTTTTTAAAATTACTGCCCAATGGCAATAATAGTATAGCTATAGCTGAGCAGCGAAACATTGGTCGCGGTGGGATTGCAGAATCTGACGTATCCTCCGGTGCTCGTAACACTCTCGACCGTGAGGGTCAATCGCTGGTCGAATGTTCCCCCCGCAGTCTTATTTCCAACCGCAACCGACGGAACGGCCGTGAATGTTCCAGCGGGAAAATTGAAGCCCGCGATATTGCAGCCGTTGCTTTGGACCAGAAAGGTAGAGGATGGGGTAGTGATGCTGCCCGTATATAATTTTAACTGGGTGGCGTTGCTATTTTGAAGTATACCGACGTTGGCCGATGAGACATTTCCGCTGAATGCTCCGCCTCCGCTCACGTTTAGGGTGGCGGAGGCTGATGGTACGGTACCTATTCCGATGGCGCCACCGTTATTGATAATCATTCGGGGGGAAAAACCTGTTTCGGTTATTTCAAACCTGTCCCCACCATCTGCGTAGGAAAAACGCCATAATTTTGCATCAGCCGTACTTTTAATGGCGATATTTCCATCCGTAATATGTAATTTTTCCACGGGTGGTACAGAGCTGTTGATGGCAACCTTTGCGCCGACGGAGAGCGGCGAATTGAACCGACCCGTACCGTTGACATCCAGCGGATAAGCAAGGGTTGATTTGTTGATTCCGACCAATCCTTTGGTATAATAGATGTTATTGTTGCTTCTTTCCCATTTTGATTCGGCAAAAGAAGAGGAGTTGACAAAGTTGATGCAGTAACAAACTTTGTCATTGACGGCATTATAGTACAATTTACCAATGTTGCCCTCGCTGCACGGAGTTGCCGTTAGGGTGGGCAAGGAGAGGGCATCAACGGTTAATTCACTGAATTGGGCCATTGATTTTTGGGTTAAAAACAATATTCCAAGGAAGATGAAGGCTAATTTCATGGCTCGATTTAGTTTTTATATTATTGACCAATGCACAAAACGTTGAAAGTCACATTGGTTAATGTGATTGTGCTGGCTGTAGGGTTACAAAAACGGACCACGGCCTGGGTGGTGGTTGTGGATTGTACATTGATGACCAACTTCCCAAAATCTCCCGTACCGCCCGTAAGATTTCCAACTGTCACAGTTGGGGCAGCCGTGAATCCAGCGGCGGTCAGGGAAGCATTGGCCGTGGCGCAACCTCCATTAGTAACCGAAAAGGAGGCGCCCGGCGCAACCGAGGCCGTATGGTATTTGAGTTGGGTACTTGTGGTACTTCTTACGATTCCCTTTCCGCTGTTTACGGTCAAATCGCCGCTGAAACTGCCGTTGCCTTCCACGGTCAATTTGGCGGTTGGCGCTCCCGAGCCGATGGTTATGTTGCCGCCGTTGGCAAACACCATGCGTGCGGTGCCGTTTTCGCGAAGGGCTAAGCTGTTGCTTTCGTCAGCGTAATCAAATTTCCAGGTTTTGGCATCAGCAGTGCTCGTAATGGCAATGTCGCCGTCTAGTACTTCAATGGCTGAGGAGGGAGTAGTGGTACCGATTCCTAATTTTTCGGTGTAGATGTCTCCCGTAAATCTTCCCGTACCGTTTACGTCTAGCGAATATTGAGGTGTGGAGGTGTTTATACCTACGTTGCCCGCGTTAAAATAAATGTCGTCAGGTTGAGAGAAAGGGGTGCTCCATTGCGAAGAGGCTGGTTTCCAAGCAGAGCCATCACAAAACAGGAGGTTATTGGTGGTGCTGTTGTAATAAATTTTGCCCTTATCACTTACGGTACATCCGGGGGGCGTGGCGGATTTGGGGATGATAAAGCCGTCGGGCAGGATGGTGCCGTATTGGGCCTGTGAACTGAATGGGATGAAAAAAGAGAGCGATAGGAGTGGAAGATAAATAGTTTTCATGCGTTGTGTTTTCTTGATTACTGCTTCAAAGTTGGGTTATAACTAAGGCGAATTCGAAAAAAAACGAGCGAATCGTTGAAAATGAAGCTTAAGTAAGGGCGTTTCTCTAAGTAAACCGTTTTTAACCTGTTGATTTGGATTAAGTAGCCAATGATAAAGTTTACCCAATTTGGATATTCTGGCATTTAAATTGTTTTGAAAAATAAGTGAAGCTAAATTTACGCGTGGTGTGGTGCTTTTATGCTCATTAATGGCTTTTTTAACGTTGTGCGAAACTCACTGTTTATGAAATTTTGTCTACTCCTTTTCTGCTACTGCTGTTTTCTGGTTCATTTACGCGCTCAGTCAATCATTACTTTTGGTCAAGGAAATACCCCGAATGTTTCGGTGACGGCTTCTTCGCAAAGCAGCGCCGCGATTCAGACCTTAACGGGTACGGGCTTTTTGCCCAACTCGGCGGCGGCTTCGCGGTTTTTGTCGCAGGCTACACTGGGGCATAATTTTGCTCATATACAGGATGTTGGCAACCTTGGCGTTGAGAAATGGCTGGATAATCAGCTTGCGCTGCCCAATACTTTTCGTACCCAAACGTATCTGGCGCAGATTCACCAAATGATGGTAGATTCGCTAAACTTCAAATATCCCTCCAATACCTACACCCTTTCCAACGTGTTTGTGGGCAACACGCATTTTGATATTTCGTGGTTTCAGGGGGCTATGACCGCCCCCGATGCGGTCAGGTGGCGCGTGGCGTGGGCGTTGAGTGAGTTGTTTGTGGTGTCGAGGGTGTCGGCGTTTGACGATAACCCCTATGCGCTGTCTAGTTACTACGATTTATTGTTGGAAAATGGCTTGGGAACCTATCGTAACCTGCTGGAGAAAATCACGTACCATCCGGCGATGGGCGTTTATTTGACTTTTATGAACAACCACGCGACGGATTCGACCAATAAAGTTTACCCCGACGAAAACTACGCCCGCGAGCTGATGCAGCTTTTTTCGATTGGACTTTACAAACTAAATGTGGACGGAACAGAAATACGGGACGCCAACAATAACCTCATCCCGACCTACAACAACAACGACATTGCAGGCTTGGCCAAGGTATTTACGGGACTGTCGTGGGGCGATAGCCGTTATCTTGGCGACAATGAAAAAAACAACTGGAGTTATACTTTGCCGATGAAGTTTTTTCCGATTGATTCGAGCGACGCCAAAAGAAATCCGTGGAAGACTAAACCGCGCATCGTGGACGGACACGAACCCGGCCCGAAGACGTTTCTGGGAGTAACGATTCCCGCCCGGCCCGTTTTGCAGGGGGAGCAAGACATCAAGGATGCCTTGGATGTGTTGGCCAATCACCCCAACGTAGGACCGTTCATTGCCCGACGGCTCATTCAGCGGTTGGTCATGTCAAATCCTTCGCCCAGTTACATTCAGCGGGTGGCTACGGTGTTCAACAACAACGGAAGCGGCGTGCGTGGCGACTTAAAAGCGGTAGTTCGGGCGGTTTTGTTGGATGCCGAGGCGCGAGATTGTGGTATCGACCAAACTGTTAGTACGGTGGGAGCACTTCGCGAACCTTTTCTGAGATACATGAATCTGATGCGTGGCCTGCCCCTGACAACGCAGGGAGGCGTATATAGAAATGTGATGGTGGATTTGTTCTCTCGGTTGGAACAAAAACCGCTGAACTCACCTTCGGTATTTAACTTTTTTCAACCCGATTTTCAACCCGACGGTGAATTGAAAACGCAGGGAAAGTTTGCGCCAGAGTTTCAGTTGGTGAACTCCCAAACCATCACTGCCTACGTAAATGCGCTCGGTAAGTGGCTAATTGATGACGACCCCGTTGAATATTGGGGACTTTTTAATGGTGAAGCATATAAATCCGATCAAGATTCGAAATTTAATTTGGTGGCTGATTATGCCTTTACGCGCAACGATAAAATTGTTCAATTGCTCGACAAATATAACCTGCTTTTTACGGGCGGAAAACTGTCGGCCAAGACCTTGGATTTGATTCGTTCGATGGTCGTTAAAATGCCCTATTCCGAAAACTCCAACGGAGTGCCCAACGCTGACCAAGCCTATCGCCGCGTTAGATTGATGCTGGTGTTGATTTTGTCTTCGCCAGATTATCTCATTAACCGCTGATAATGCGACGGTTAGCCAACAACAATTCATCTAAGGGTTTTATACTTAACTTATGAATAGACGGAATTTTCTGAAACAAGCTGGTTGCGTGGGTATGGGTTCGACCACCCTGCTCAGTACCCTGACAAACCTGACTTCCTTCAACGGGCTGGTGGGCAAACAACCCAGTGGAGCGGCTTATCCCACGGACTATAAAGCGCTGGTCTGTATTTTGCTTTCGGGTGGGGTAGACTCGTATAATATGCTGATTCCTATGGGGGTTAACGCGGGTGGTGATAACGGATTTAATGAATACAAAGCCATCCGAACCGACTTGTCGGTGTTGAATCCCATTGCGCTCACCAACTCCCAATGCGTTGGTTTTCGGGGTATTGCGTGCAATTATGGTGCGTATGGCGTTCATCCCCAGATGACGGGTGTGCGCGATTTGTTCAACAGCGGAAAATTGGCTTTTATGTCAAACATCGGCACATTGGTCGAACCGATTTTGACTAAATCTGAATTTGAGAGCGGCCTCAAAAAGCTGCCCTTAGGGCTGTATTCTCATTCCGACCAAATCATGCAGTGGCAGACGTCGGTGCCGCAGAGCCGAGATGCCCTTGGTTTCGGTGGCCGCATGGCCGATTTGCTCAACGCAGCCAATGCCAATCAGGAGGTCTCGATGAACATTTCGTTGGCGGGAAAAAATGCCTTTCAACGGGGAAAAGATATTTCAGAATACGCCATCAGCAATAATGTTGAACCCAACCGTGTCGGTTTTGAAGCCCTGCCGTCGTGGTGGGGGAACTCTGGTTACCTGACCGATTTACGCAATTCGACCATGGACAGTCTGGTGTCGCAGACTTACGCCAACCTGATGCAGCAAACCTATTCGTCGAGCACCAAAACGGCCACGGCGGCCTTTGCGTTGTTTAAAGAAGCCCTCAAAAAAGTACCAACCATTACCACCGCTTTTCCGACGAGCCGACTGGCAACCGACCTATTGGCCATCGCCAAAATCATCAGTGTCCGGAATGAGTTGGGCGCAAAACGGCAAATCTTTTTTGTCAACTACGGAGGTTGGGATATGCACGACGACCTGTTGACGGGGCTGGATGACAAGCTGCCCGTGGTGAGTCAGGCGCTCAAAGCCTTTTATGACGCGACGGTAGAATTGGGCGTGGCCGACCGGGTTACTTCTTTTACCATTTCTGATTTTGCCCGTACCATCACCTCCAACGGTAAAGGCTCCGATCACGCTTGGGGAGCCAATCAAATTGTGATGGGTGGGGCCGTAAACGGCGGAAAAATCATGGGCGCTTACCCAAAAATGGATATTAATTATCCATTAAATGTTTCGTTTAGAGGTAATTATATACCTGCTGTATCAACAGATGAGTTCTACGCAGAGTTGGCACTCTGGTACGGTGTTAGCCCGAGTGACTTGTGCTATGTGTTGCCCAATATCGGCAATTTTTACAGCTATTCGCCGGGTCAATATCCCATTGGATTTATGAATTTTAACGGAACCACAATTTCGTCCGACAATCTTCCCCAAAACTGTTTGACGTATTAATGAATGGATTTAAAAGAAATAAGGATGGTATCCGTTGATATGACAATTCCGATGATAAAGCTTTCAATTTCAGTTCGTTCCTGCTTTTGGGTAGTGGTGGCTTGGGTGGGTTTTTCCCTGAATACTAACGCGCAAACTTGCGTTGGGACTCCCGGGCAAGTCAAATGGTCTTACTGGTCAGGTTTTAATAATTCATTGCCCGACAGCGCCGATTTGGCCGCGCTCGAAAATTTCCCCAGCCATCCCGACGGGACTCAGATGTTGAGTTCATTGAAAATGCCCGTCAATTATACCGAGTACTTCGCCGCCATGACCCGGGGTTATATTTACGTGAATCAAACCGCTACGTACACCTTTAACCTTACGGGTGATGACCACGCCCTTTTTTATCTAAGCACCGACGAGTCGCTTGCCAATAAACGCAAGCGAGCGGAAGTTACCTCTTACACGGACGTAACTGAACACAACAAAACACCCAGCCAAACCTCCAAGACCATCGAATTGGTGGCGGGACAAAATTATTACTTTGAAATTTACAGCTTCGAAGGCTGTTGTAGCGACCACACAACGCTTTATTGGCGTAAAACCGCCAACTCCGACACCACTTGGCGAATCATTGACTTTAATAACATCAAACAATACGCTTGCGAGCAATCGTGCCCCGTGCGCGGTACCGCTTGTAATGACGGCAATGCCCTAACTACCAACGACCAACACGACGGGTTTTGTAACTGCGTGGGAATCGCCCCGACGACGAACCCCTGCGTGGGTGAGCGCGGCGTGGTAGAAGCCTATTATTTTGACAATATCACGGGCAGTTATGTAGAACCCGATTTGGTGAATGCCCCAAAATTCCCGTTGTTGCCCGACCGAAAAGAGCAATTAAAGGGGATTTCAGGCCCCGATTTTGCGTCTTATGCCAAAGACAATTACGGCTCGCTGGTGCAGGGCTATTTGACGGTTCCTGTTTCGGGAATGTACGAGTTTAACCTCACGGGCGACGACCAAACGATGTTTTTTCTGAGTAAAAATGACTCTATTCAGTACAAACAGTATCACCAAGCCATGGTGATTTTTGGAATCAACGAAACGGCTCACTCTACCTATACGTTTCAAAATACCTCACCCATTTATCTACAAAAAGGCCAATTTTATTATTACGAGATAAGGCACAAAGAAAATGGTTGGCGCGACCATTTTAACCTGTACTGGAAAACACCCTTTCACGAGTTTAAAACGTGGAAACGGGTATCTGATTTTTATTTGCACGACTACAAATGCGAGATTTCGTGTGTTCCCAACAATACCCCCTGCAACGACGGCAACGCATTTACGAAGAACGATACCTACCAAAATTGCGAATGTGTGGGCACGCCTTGCACGGGCCCCGATTGCGATGACGCATCGGCCCAATACCAAAAATATGATTACTGCGCTCCGACCCAAAACATCACAAATTCCAATGAAACGGGTTGGCTCTCGTGCGTGAAAGCGACCAATCCAAACCCCGCCAGAAGCGGTCAGAATCACTGGATTAAGTATGATTTGGGGAATTTATATACCTTAAAAGGAACGCGCGTTTGGAACTACAACGTGTTGAACGAAACGACCAAAGGCTTTAAGGCAGTTTACATCGACTACTCGACCGACGGGGTGGTTTGGACGCAATTGGGGGGGCAGTATACGTGGCCCAATGCGCCTGGCGCAGCGCAATACGCGGGTTTTACGGGGCCTGATTTCAATAGCCTCACGGCGCGTTATGTGCTGATTACGGCCACCGAAAACTGGGGTCATGCTACTTGTGCGGGTTTTAGTAAAATAACCTTCAACGCGCAACAGTGTCAACAAAGCGGCACCACCTGCGACGACGGCGACCCGTTGACGGTGTACGATAAATTTGACGGGAATTGCGGTTGCAAAGGCATCAAACTCGCCTGTTTGGAAGATACCATTAAAACGGGAAGAGTGACGCTCGTGTCGGCTCCGCACAAGGCTCAAAAAGCAATTTTTTCGGAAGGACAATTACCGACGACCCAAAATATAGGCTTTACGGCGGGCAACAGTATCGTGCTGCTGCCGGGTTTTCAGATTGATGCTGGCGCGGTGTTTTCGGCCAAGATTGAAGCTTGTTTGCAGTCAATATTTACCCAAAGTCAAATTTCGCAGGAGGGAAAATCCCTCGCCACGGAATTTGGAGCGGAGCCAACCGACCAACCCAACATCAAACGCATCATTTTTCGTCTTAACCAACCCGGGCAGGTGAAGTTATTGCTGAAGGATAAAAAAGGCCAAACGCTGGCAACAATCATTGACGATTATTATCAGAATCTCGGAACGCAAATCAAATATCTGCCCACGGGCCGTCTTTCCAAAGGGGCATACGCGATTGAACTAACGGTCAATGATGCTAAAATCAATCAACAATTTCTGGTGGAATAAGGGTTTGGGATATTTTATACCGTTCCAAAAGATTGATTTTAGGCCTTCATTGGTTTTTTTGGCAACTGGTCGTAAATTACCAACCTACTTTCTTACCCAAAACCGACCCACCCATGCAAGATGTAACCGCCGTTCAATGGCCCCTGTTGCGCAGGGTTATTTTTCGTTTTACGGCTATTTATTTAGGATTTTATCTGTCCTTTCTCCAATGGATGGGCAACTTGCCCATCGTTTCTACCTTTACTGAACTTTACAATGAGGTGGAGAAATGGCTTGTTGAGTGGGGCAATCGCACGATTTTTCACGTCAAAGATGTACTGGTGCCGATGGGCGGCAGCGGAGATACTTCCTACGGCTACGCCCAATTGTGTTTTTTTGCGTTGGCCTCCATCCTCGGAACAGTGATTTGGTCGATTTTTGACCGTCGGAAAAACTACGACAAAGCCTATTATTGGCTGATGGTAATTTTGCGGTACTACATTGCCATGATTGCCTTTACCTATGGTTTCATCAAGGTATTTGGTTTTCAGATGTCGTTCCCTTCGCTGAGTCAGTTGGCCACACCGCTCGGCGACTTTCTGCCCATGCGGTTTTCGTGGCTTTTTATTGGATATTCTACCCCTTATCAATTTTTTTCGGGTGCGGCAGAGGTGCTGGTGGGCATCCTTTTGTTGTATCGTCGCACGGCCGTTTTAGGCGCTTTTTTGGCCGTAGGTGTATTTTTAAACGTGGCCGTTCTGAATCTTTGCTACGATATTCCGGTCAAATTGTTTTCTATCCACATGTTTGTTTTTAGCAATATTTTGCTGTTGGCGGATGCCAAGCGATTGCTTAATTTCTTTGTATTTAACAAACCCGCGCCACCTTCACCCTCGTTTGCCTTGCCCGAAAAATGGATGAGAATCGGTCGAATTGTGCTTAAAATCGCCTTTGTCGCAATATTTGCGTTGGTGCCTTTTTATAGCATGTACCAAAGCCTTCACCAGGTCAATGTGGTATCTCCCGCAAATAAGCCCATCACCACGGGGATGTTTGAGGTGGTTTCTTTTGAGGCGGGCGGACGAATGAACGAGGACAGCCTTCGTTGGAAAGACATTGTTTTTGAGGACTACAACGGTGGCAGCATCCTGACCACCGACACCATTTTCCGACAGCGCTACAACCGGGCTTATTTTGCGTACGTAACGGACTCGTTGAAGCAGAATATTTCTTTCAAAAAGCGTTCGGGCGACAGCCTTTCTCTGTTTACCCTTCAATACTCCATGCCCGACACGAATCAACTTTTGTTGAAAGGAAAAATCAATAACGACTCCCTAAAAGTAGTGCTCAAACGCCGTCGCCGAAACTTTCAACTGGCCGAAAGGCAATTTCACTGGTTGTCGGAAGATAACCGTTAATAAGTTAGTTTTTTACTTTCTGTCAGTCATTAGGGAAGGATGAAGCTTTTGGTAAACCACCGTGCGCCAATGCAATGCATCGGCATTTTCACCCCTCGAAAACCACACGGCTTTGTCGAGCGAAAGGTAGGCGTTGTTCATTTCATCCAGTTCATAATGAACCAATCCTTTCTTTAAGTGCACTTCCACCAGGGTGTTGTCAAAGGATAATGCTTCGGTAAAATCATACAGGGCGGAGTAGAGATTGCCATCTTGCAAATTGCACTTTCCCCGGTATTCGTAGGCTAAGGCAGACTTGCGGTTTTCTTTTATTTTTTGGTCAAAATAAGCGTAAGCGGCCGTATAATCGCCCGATTCAAACAGCGCAATTCCCTCCGCAAAACGCTTCCGGTCTTTGTCGATTGGGGTGTCGTGGTCGGTAAGGTAGTAATGCAGAAAAAACAGCGTTACGACAAGCGGGACAACGATGAGAGCATCCATGGTGGGTTATTTTTTCTTGAAAGAACCGTTATGTTTAAAAAACCGTTTCTGGGTCGTTTTGGTTTCTGTAGGTCAAAAATTGGCAAAAAGATGTCATTAGTCATAAAAATAAGGGTACTTGTGTGACAAATGTCGCAGAACGGGCGTATGGGTTGGGGGATATTTGCATCGTACTTACGAAATACAAATACCATTATGGCACAGGAACATTTTTATGAAGTCTCGGTTGAGTGGAACAGCGAACGCAAAGGAACGATGAGCTCGCCTGTTTTGAATGATACCCTTGAAGTGGCTACGCCGCCCGAGTTTCCCAAAGGCATGGCGGGCATCTGGTCGCCCGAACATTTGCTGGTGGCGGCGGTGAATAGTTGTTTAATGACCACTTTTTTGGCAATTGCCGACAATTCAAAATTAGATTTTACCCATTTTGCATCCAAAGGTGTCGGAAAACTAGAAGTGGTTGACGGCAAATACATAATCAGCGAAATCACCCTCATGCCCGTGTTGACGCTTCCTGCCGATGACCAAAAAGACAGAGCAATGCGGGTGCTTCACAAAGCGGAAGCGGCCTGTTTAATCAGCAATTCTGTAAAATCAAAAATTATCTTTCAACCTGAAATTATCGTAACGCAAGCGGAGTTAGTTGCTTAAAACCCAAAAAATATGACCAAATACTCTTTCATGCTGCTGAGCGCGTTGGTTTTTGTGCTCAATGCTTGCAACCCAAATGGCGAAGGTGGCGGTGAAACCACCGGCGGAACGTTGTCGGCCAAGGAGTTTAAGGCCAAAATCGACGCCAATCCCGCCATTACGGTGGTGGATGTACGAACGCCCGAAGAATTTGCGGGCGGGCATTTGCCCAATGCGCACAACATTGACTGGAACAGCAACGGGTTTGAAAACAAAATTGACGGTTTTGAGCGCGACAAACCCATTTTGGTCTATTGCCTCAGCGGAGGTAGAAGCGCAGACGCAGCCCAAAAAATGCGGAGTTTCGGCTTTACGCAAGTGTTTGAACTAGAGGGGGGTATGATGAAATGGCGGGCCGAGGGTTTGCCCGAAACTACCGCTGAAACGCCCAAATCGACGGGCATGAGTCGCCAACAGTTTGATGAATTGCTAAATTCTGAAAAACTGGTTTTGGTCGATTTTTACGCGGATTGGTGCGCTCCTTGCAAAAAAATGGCCCCGTTCCTCGAAGAAATAAAGACAGAGAAGGCCAACAAAGTCAACCTCGTAAGAATCAATACTGACGATAATCCAGAGTTGGCCCAGCAGCTTGGCATTGAAGGCCTGCCCACTTTGCTTTTATTCAAAAACAAAACCCTCGTTTGGCAAAACGTTGGGTACATCGGAAAGGAAGAAGTGGAGAAGCAGTTGAACTGATTTTCGACATTTTCCGTCGCTTTTATACTTCATCAATACGTTATTCGTGATTCCATTTCAGTGGCGAGGTTTTTCTCGCCACTCTTTTTTTGGCCGTTCTGACGGTCGTTCTCAAAAAAACGCCCTAACTTTCGGGCTCACTTTTAGAAGAAGTAAACGACGCAAGCATAAAATGGCTGAACCTGAAATCAATATCCGAACCGTCAACGTAACCCGCTACGTCACGCCGTTGCGGGAGGGCGGCTCGCTACCTGCCATTGTGGAGGCCGACGATGATTTTTTGTACGTGATGAAATTTCGCGGTGCGGGGCAGGGTGCCAAGGCGCTCATTGCCGAACTGATTTCGGGCGAAATTGCCCGGGCGCTCGGTTTACGCGTCCCCGAAATCGTGTTTAGCAACCTGCACGAAGCATTCAGCCGGATGGAGCCCGACGAAGAAATTCAGGATTTGTTGCGCGAAAGCGTAGGGCTTAATCTGGCCCTGCATTTTTTGTCGGGAGCCATTACTTTTGATGCATTGGTAACGACCATCAACGCCACCCTCGCGTCGCGGATTGTTTGGTTGGATTGCCTGATTACCAACGTAGACCGCACCCCACGCAACACCAATATGCTGATGTGGCACCGCGATTTGTGGCTGATTGACCACGGTGCCTCGCTGTATTTTCACCACTCATGGGATCATTGGGAACAGCAGGCCAAACGCCCTTTTACGGCCGTTAAAGACCATGTTTTGTTGCCTTTTGCTTCCGAATTGGACGAAGTAGATGCCCATTTTAGGGCTATTCTGACGCCCGAACGGATTCAGAGTATTGTGGCGTTGGTGCCCGATGAATGGCTCATGGATGAGTCCACGACGATGTCGCCTCAAGAGCGGCGGCAGGTGTATGCTCAATTTTTAGAAACGCGCGTTGCCGCGTCCGAACTGTTTGTCAAAGAAGCACAAAATGCCCGAAAAACACTTATTTGAGTACGCCGTGATTCGCGTGGTGCCGCGCGTCGAGCGCGAAGAGTTTTTGAACGTCGGGGTCATTGTCTATTGTTCAGCCGAAGGTTTTTTACAAACAAAATTTGAACTGAATGAGGCGCGACTGCGGGCGTTTTCGGACCGGATAGATATGCCCGAACTGACTGCGCGACTGGGGGCTTTTGACCGAATCTGCGATGGCCGCTCTAAGGGCGGAACGATTGGACAATTATCGCGCGCGGAGCGTTTTCGGTGGTTGACCGCCACCCGAAGCACCGTGGTACAGACGTCGGCGGTGCATCCGGGTTTGTGCGAAAATGCCGCCGAAACCCTAGAGCGGCTGTTTGTCCAGCTGGTTTTGTAGAGCCTATTTCAGTGCTTTTTGATTTTCTTTTTCAGTTCTAAATAATCTTCTGACAGCGGGTCATTTCGTTGTTTTTGGGCTTTTTCGTATTCATTCATTACTTTTTTGAGCGAAAGTCCTTCGGGATTTACGTAATAGACATTGTCGCCCGCGTCGACGAGCAGCTTGCAGATTCCCCATTCCTGTTTGGAAGCGGCCGCTATGAGTGGCGTTACATTTTTGAGCGGTTCGAGGTCGCCTGTGGCTTGTTTCAAGTCTAAACCGTGTTGGAGCAACAGTTGTACTTTTTCAAACGTATCATCGCCGTACTGAATGATGGATAAAATCAGCGGTTGGCCTTCTTCATCGGTCGCGTTGGGATCAGCCCCTTTTTCCAAAAAATACGCAAACATCGCTGGCTCCATGATTCCCGCATTCCTGACGTGCGTGTCAATTCGCCCGGCGGACGTTGCTTCTATTTTTGCGCCCGCTTTGATAAGCAACTCAAATACGGGTTTCCAGTGAATAGGCGTGTGGGTATAGCGGCTAAAACGGTCGCGGGCGTAGTCGAGCAGATTGATATGGGCGTCGTTGTCGGCGTCGTTGAGGTTGGGCGGTGGATTGTGCAACAAAAACTTTAGCCGTTCTACATCGTAAGCATCAATGGCTTGGGCAATTTTTTGCCGAGGTTCGTCTTTGAAGCAGGGCTTTGTTTCATCAGAATTCCAAGAAAACAAGCATAAGTCAGCAAGCGGTTGGCTGTAAATGAGAAACAAACACAGCCCAAGCAGCAGGGCAATGACGCGGTAATTTGCGTAAGGTTTATTGAGTCGTTTTTGCATGGCGGTGCTTCCAAAAGCGGTATTTCCCTGCAAAAATTAACGACACGACTAGCACTGAAAAATATAGAAGGCTGATATGGAATAAATGAATGCTGAAGCGTAGAATTCAGCAGTTGAATACCTGACCGAAACCCACGAAAACGGTTGTCAGGGCTTGCGGTCTTTGACCACCAAAAACAGGTCATTTTCGAGGGCTAAATACCCATATTCGTACACAAAGTAGTAGGTCGCACCTTTTTGGGTGGTGCGGGTATTGGTGAAAAAACCAAAGTCAAAGCCTTCGCGTAAGAGGGAGGCTTTGGAAATCTTGGCTTTGTCGTCTTTGCAGGCTTCTTCCAGAATACGACGATTTTTGCGAAGCGTATTGTTGACGTTTCGGACAAAATTGTTGGAGTCAGAATTTAATTTGTTGTTGTAGGCGTTGCGGCACATGTCTGAGCAAAATTTCTTGTCAGACCGACCGATTATTTTTTCGCCACATTCTAAGCATTCTCTCATTTTTCTGGTTGTTCAGTAAAATTTGTTTGTCGTTTTATCGTTCTGCGGTGGAGAATTTAAGCATTGCCACAAAAATTTTGCTGTTTTTCCCTCTCTACAATCAAATTACTATAAATATTTTTTTCTTATTTTTTTATAGCGATGTCATAAAGAACGGCTAGAATTGTTGTTATCAATTGAAAACTAATCATGCCCAGAAGATAAGCGGACAATGCCTTGAAATAATTCTTTATGCTTTTATCGTAAACTATGCTTATGGCCCAAGAAATATAAGCAAACACAATCACATAAAAAGCATTGTCGACCAAAGAGCTGTTGAGGTAATAATTGAAAATTTGTTGCACTGAAAGTATTAGCATTCCCTCACCCATCACAAAGCAGATTATAACCACTACTTCAAAAAAATTGTACTGGTATTGCCTGAATAATAACTTGCAAAAAAAAGCAATCGGTAATATCATTAACAGGTTTGCATAGCCGTAGTTTTCTTGTATCCATTTATTCATTAAATACACACTTGAATTACCCAACATATTCTTCATACGCTGGTCAATCACTACATCTGTTTGTAGATAATGTGAAATTAAGGTGTAGATAACAGATGATAAAATTAGAAAAGTAAGTGGCTTTGTAACCGTGTTTCTATTTATATAAAGGAAATGCTTAATTGTTTCAGCAGGCTTTATTAGTAGATTTTTAACGGTAAATAAAAAACCTCGCTCATATCCTACTAAATTTAATATTTCCTGACCAGCATATTTGGCATCAATTCTTTCAATAGATTTTTGGTGCCCGCAGAAAGAGCAAAAATTTTCCGTAATAATTTTATTGCAATCGGGACAATTATCAGGCATTGATTGACTAAGGTTGCGTGATTTGATTTCTTTTTGCACAGTATTGTAGGTTTTGCAAAAATGCTGGTATTAGCCGTATTTTATTTACTATTTGTCGTGTAAAAGTCGTAAGTTGCTTTTGCGATGTCGGCTATAATTTTCTCGTTTGTGTCGAAATTTTCTTTTGATTCACTCACAAAAACGCTGATAATAAAGTATTCACCATTTGGTAAAAAAACAATGCCTATATTGTTAACGGCAGCTGTAATTCCTGTTACTTTATTTGTTCCAGACCAACCTGTTTTATGAGCTACAATTGTTCCTTTTGGCAATTGCCCTTTTATTCTTTTTTCTCCAGTTGTTGTTTCTATATTGGTTTTCCAAAAGAAATCATAGCTGCTTTTTGAAAGTAAATTGTTTTTATTCTCATAAAATATTTTGAGCGTCTCACTTGCCGCTTTTGGTGTTGTCCAGTTCTGAAACATATTTTCCCACTTTGCTTGCATTTCTTCTTCATTGTAGGTGATTTGTATGTCCTGAATATTGTTTTTTTTGAAATATTCTTCCACCGTTTTAGGCGTTCCAATAAGTCTTATTAAAACATCGCAAGCAGTATTGTCACTATTTGAAACCGAATATTGAATTAATCTTTCAATGGTAAAAACTCCACCGTTGGGGTTTTCGTCTCTGAGTGGACTCCAAAAATCCTTGGGTAAAAGTTCATCTTTTCCTATCTCTATTTTCTGGTCTAAGGATAGTTTTCCTTTGTCAACTTCCGATAAAACGGCAAGGGCAATATGGAATTTAAATACGCTTTGCATCGGGAATCGCCTATCTCCGTATAGCGACATGGTGTCTTTACCGTTGTTCCCGATAATTGAAACACCAACAATCGCATTCTTGCTTGATACGATTTGCTGAATGTTGCTCCTAAGAGCATCCGTCGAACTTTTTGAGGTCTGACAGTTTGTAAAAAAAAGTAATAATAAAAATATTACACTAACCGATTGAAGTATTCTTGTCATGTTTTTAGATGTTCATGCTGTTTTTTTAAAATTGCTACTAATGGTTTGGTAGATTTGGCTTTACTCGATTACAGGTTCTTTATGCTAATTCGATTTTTGGGATTTTATCAATTGATTCTTTAAACCTAAATCATCTGGGAAGCACCATTGTTCAGCGAGTTTGCCGTCCTTTATTCGGAAGATTGATACTTCTGAAATCATAACTTTGGTCCCAGTGGAATCAATTCCTTCATAGGTTCCAGAATGTGTTCCCGTGGAATTATAACGTATTACCACTTTATCTTTCTCAATAATAAAATCAACCACTTCTTCATGCCAGTCAGGAAATAGTTTTCTCCAATTTGTGATTTCAGTTTTGGCTCCCTCAACACCGCTCCATTCAGCATCAGTTACATAATGGCAGATAAAATCAGGCGCCACAAATTCACTTAAATTTTCTGTTTGGCCAGTGTTCCAAGCATCTTGCCACTTGAGCACGAGCTTTCGATTATAATCTGCGTTGTCAGCTCCACTATTTGATTGACAACTCACACAAAGGAATAGAACAGCAATTAATGCTAGGATTGAATAATTGGATTTCGTCATTACAGATAATTATTTAAGTTCTTTGAATTTGTCAATTTTGGAGTCATTGTTTATTGAGTTAATCCAATTACTGCCAACGTTTTCGAGCTTGGCGTTCGGGCGGATTTCGAAGCACAAAGTTTAAATTTATTACTAAAGTTCAGTCGAAGAACTGCCGTTGAATTTAGCACTTCAGCCCGCCTGACGCAAAACCCGTGTTAGCTGCCGAATTTTTCGTTCGGGCGTTTAAGTTTGTAAATTTCGTCTGTTTCTAATTTGTTTTTCAAGGTGTTAGAAATTCTGTATGTTCCGTCATTAAAAATTTCTATTTCCTCGTTATCAATAGCTGATACTATTTCTGTCGCAAAGTTTTTAAGTTGTTTGTGATAAAACTCAAATTCGGTTAAACATTTTTCATACTCAGCTTTCCAATTGTTACCATAAAATGTTTTCAAATATCCTTCGTCTGTCCAATATAAATAATTAATTCCTAAATTCCCTAAAAATTTGTATTCATATCTTCTTACCCCATTCCCTTGGTAGACTCCACAATATAAATGATATATTTTGTCAAGATTAAGGTCTATTTTTTCTGGCTGGGTTAGAAAATCGTTTAGAATTCTTTTTAGTTTCCACGTTTCAAATTGTCCTTCTTCAATAACTCTGTTCTTTATTAAGCCTGGTAATTTTGCTTTGTCATATTTATCTTTGAAATTTAAATCGATTAAACTGAAATATGTTTCGTTACCAAGTTGTAGCTCTAAATCTGGTTGCGAATAAATAAAATTCTCTAAGTCCTCAACAGATTTATCTCCATTAAGAAATTTATAAAATTCTATTTTATAGTTGTCAGATACGGTTGTCATAATATGGCAGCTAACACCCATATACCTGCAAGTTACAAAAATACTATCCGTTTGCAAACGATTGTAAGCGGTATTTATGAGCTTCCAAATGCAAGGCGTCGGCCTTAAAATTTATGGCTGGCGCTTCTGGGTTTGGAATGGATGAAGTGAATCTGAATACTTTTCCAAAAACGAGGTTGTGAGCAGCCTCAGTGCGGTTTTAAGAAACCGCTCTCACGCGGTAGATAGGGGAGGGTTTTACGCAACTACCCTCGGCTTCGACTGTGGGGAAATCTGTGTTCATTCAGTCTCTTTTTCAGGAGGGAAGTGTTATTCGTTTGTAAACGCTTACAATTGTTTTTATCCAACTGGAAACGTGTACTAACCGAATCGTTTTTGGCCCATCCACCACCTTTGTATCGTCAATTCGGGGTAAAACCATTGGCGGGAACAAATTCAATAAACACAAAACTTTAAGGAACATGAACAAGGTAACATTGATTGGCAACGTAGGAAACGAAGTGATTGTGCGGGATTTCGACAACGGGAAATTGGCCTCTTTTACGATGGCAACGACCGAAAGCTACACCAATAAAAACAATGAAGAAGTGACCAATACCACTTGGCACAACATCGTGGCATTCGGAAAAGTAGCGGACGTGTGTAAGCGGATGGCGGCCAAGGGTAAGCTGCTTTCGGTAGAAGGAAAGATTAACTACCGGACGTACAAGAACAAAAAAGATAAGATGATTTACGTCACCGAAATTCAAGTGTATAAAATTGAGGAAATAGAAAAAAAATAGTCGTTTAAAGCCTGCTTTCTTCAATGGGAAGCAGGCTTTTTTATTCAGGATTTTGGGGAGGAATCAAGAGGTGAAAAATACGATTCGTTGATTTTTATATACCGTTTGATAACTATTTGGTTGCATTGGTATGTTTAAAGGGGTTGAAATTTGATTTTTAGAATCGAAATTAGAACCTTGCACTATACTTCAGCGAAATGAAATATCCTTGATGTCATATAAGGGTTAACACATGCTTTATTGTTTTATCATCAGCAAACCCAAAAGGGCATTCAAGCCATTCTCGTTAAACACTTACATTTATTGTTTGATTGCTTTTGAGTACACACTTTACCCTTAATCTATGAGTGCTTTGAATGGTAAAATCCTTTTAATTGAGGATAAGCTTGATAATATTTCTCATATTGAGAATATGATTAAAGAAGCTGGCTATGAAGTTTTCAGGGCGGCGGGCACTCCTCAGGAGGCGCTCAGAATGACCATATTAATGCTTCAATCAACCATCATTATTGCCAATGATTCATTGAGCAATACGATTCTTTCAACCGCCCGCGAACTGAATAAAGAAATTTCTATTATTATGTTGGGAACGTCTGACGAAACGCTCTTGCTCCCAAGTAGTGAAGCAGGTAAAACGGCCTACCTTAAAGCCCCCTTTACAACGTCTGTTTTAAAAGCAGTCATTGACTTTATCAGCCGCTAAAAAAGTCTCTCGCAATATTGTGTTTTCTTCTTGGTGCCTATAAAACCTTTCCCTAGTCTGGGGAGGGTCAGCGGCGTGGTTTTTAAATCATCTTCTTCACAACCCAAAGGGGTCTCTTCTGTATCAAAGCAATTGGGATATTTTTCATTGATTGGCACTGCTTTTTAATGATTATATAAAATACGCTTACCTACAACGTTAGAAGGGTGCTAAAAAAGTATGTCAATGGATAAATGTGTGGCATAGTGGGAATATTACGCCCCTTTAGAATGGGGACTTTTTTCCATGTTAGCAACTTTTCGTGTTTGAATAAACTTTGAAAAGTCATGTTTGAAAAATATTTTTTTATTAGTCTATTATTTTTTGTCGGTTTCCTAAAGAGTTCTTTCCAAGTCGACTATCCTTATGAAGTGCGTTATTTTTCGTTTATGTTGGAAAATCAGCCCGTGAAAATGGCGTACATGGACATAGCTCCCGTGGTTAATACGGGCAAAACGATTATTCTGTTACACGGGAAGAACTTTAACGGTTATTATTGGAAAGAAGTAATCCCTGGGCTGGTCAAACAGGGCTACCGTGTCATTGTGCCCGACCAACTGGGCTGGGGCAAATCCGATAAGCCAAACGTGCAGTATAGTTTTCACTTATTGGCAACCAATACCAAACAGTTGTTGGAGGGGTTGAGAATACCGAAAGCCGTCATTGTTGGTCATTCAATGGGCGGGATGTTAGCGATTCGGTTTTCGTTACTTTATTCCGAAATGGTCGAAAAATTAATCCTTGAAAACCCCATTGGCTTAGAAGATTATAAAACATTTGTCCCTTATCAAGCCCATGAAAAATTGGTTGAGAAAGAAAAAAATGCCACTTACGAATCGTATAAAAAATACCAGCAGAGCTATTATCCCGACTGGAAACCTGCGTACGAACAATACGTAAAAGCCCAGGCCGAAGCACTTTCTGAGCCAGTATTTCCGCAAACGGCGCAGGTAAATGCGTTTACTTATGAGATGATTTATGAGCAGCCTGTGGTTTATGAATTGGAGAATATATCGGTGCCAACGTTATTGATTATTGGCCAAGCCGACAGAACAGTGGTAGGGAAAGACTACCTGACTGCGGAGCAGAAAAAAACGCATGGGAATTATCCAGCCTTGGGTAAAAAAGCAAATCAGCAAATAAAAGGCTCGAAGTTGGTAGAGTTGGAAGGGGTGGGGCACATTCCGCACATTCAGGATACGGAACGATTTCAGAAAGAGGTTTTTAAATTTTTATAGCATTCGGTCGTCGTTTTTATCCACTTATAACGCACTAAACTGTTACGTATATGAATAAGGTTAGCATTTACATTATTGTTTTATTGGTTCTTTTTTCGGTGGCTATTGCGATTTTTTAACGGCTCATGGTTGGATACTAAATGAAAAGTCCCTGCACATGCTTGAGCAGGGACCTTGGTAAGGGGTTATAGTGAGCTTATGGTACAACCTTTTCGACGGCATGGCCGCCAAATTCATTCCGCAGGGCCGCCACCACCTTGCCCGTGAAGGTGTCATCCTGCTGCGAACGGTAGCGCATAATCAACGATAGCGCAATAACTGGGGTAGGAATCCCCATATCAAGGGCGGTTTCAAGCGTCCATTTTCCTTCGCCTGAAGAATGCATTACTCCTTTGATGGTATCTAATTTTGGGTCTTTTGAGAAAGCACTTTCGACGAGTTCCATGAGCCAGCTCCGTACGACCGAGCCGTGATTGAACACCCGCGCCACCTGTTGCAGGTCGAGGTCGTATTTGGATTGCTCCATCACCTCAAAGCCTTCCGCAATGGCCTGCATCATGCCGTATTCGATGCCGTTATGCACCATTTTAACAAAGTGACCGCTTCCGGGGCCACCTGCGTGCAAATAGCCGTTTTCTACCGAAATATCTCTAAACACAGACGCGCAGTGGTTAAACACTTCATCTTCGCCGCCAATCATGGTACAAGCGCCGTACAAAGCGCCTTCAACCCCCCCGCTAGTGCCGCAGTCTAAGTAGTCTATGCCTTTGGATTTGAGGTAGTTGTAGCGGCGTACCGAGTCGTTGAAATTAGAGTTTCCACCATCAATGATGATGTCGTGTTGATCGAGATGAGGAACCAGCAATTCAATACAATCATCAACGGGCTTACCGGCAGGAACCATTAGCCAAATTACTTTTCGACCGTCTAACTGTTGACACATTTCGACGAGGCTGTAAGCGGGAGTTACGCCTTCGAGCGATATATTCTTAATGTTGTCGATTGCAACGTCGTAGGCTACCACTTCATAGCCATGACGATGCAGGTTTAACGCCAAATTGAAGCCCATTTTGCCAAGGCCAACGAATCCGATTTGCATCTTATAAGTATTGAAAAGTTAGTATTGAGTAGATAGATAGGGTGGATATTGAATCGTTCGAAAAACAAAAATAGAATTCTCATGACTCAATACCCACTACTCACTACTTAAATTTTATTTGTCCCACCATACTTTGGTATCCAAATCGTCGGCTCCCTGCCGACTAATGGCCTCTTTGACATTGGCGTTGTTGACCGAAATCTCTGAGTTCGGGTAAGTTAGGCGTCTGATAAAGTCACCTTTGATGGCTTTTCCAGGAAACGGATTGGGCGTCAATTTAGGGAAACCGCTACGTCTGAAATTGGCAAATGCTTCTGGCCCGTTCAGAAAAGAGGCAATCCAATATTGAGTATTGATTTGCTCAAGCGCGGTAGCCGCCACCAATGGATTTTCTTTGAGGTACGTATCAATGGCGGCGGTGGGTACGGCGGCATTGGCATCGTAAGAGGCGAGTTGCTCCATGTGGGCTCTCACGCCATTGTTGAAGTAGTCGGCCACTGCACCGGTTGTCCACCCGCGTTGGGCGGCTTCTGCCATCAACAATTGGGTTTGGCTGGCCGTAACCAAAAACATGGGAGCGGTATTTTTTGCCATACGGGTGCGGTCAACTTGGCTGAACTCATAGAAGCTTTTCAGTCCCAAGGTTTTAACTACGGCAGAAATAGAGTTGTTGTCGTAGCCAAAAGGCATTCCGATTTGTACGGCGGGGTCGGTGTTGGCCCGAGCAGCTACTTGTTCGGGTCCTGAGCTGGCGCCTACGTACCGAACGGCAATGGATTTTAAACGCGGATCGTTGGTTTTAACGAGGTAATCGGCAAAAGGAGCCGCCAAATAAAAGTTGGCCGCTTCGGTAGAGTTTAGCATTTGCCCGGGACCGTTTACGTAATTGGGGTCATGCTTGATGGACGCATTGTCGGCATTTGAAGTAATGACGCCCCCCTGAATGGCTTTTTGTACCACTTGCTGGGCTTGAGCAGGGTCAACCTTGCTCAAACGCATCCCTGCTCTTAACAGGAGAGAATTGCCGAATTTTTTCCATTTAGCCACGTCTCCTGCGTAGAGTACATCCGCTCTTTCGATGGTTTTGGTGGCGTCGAGGGCAGCAGTGGCTTCCGTCAATTCCTTGATGATGTCGGTATAAATTGCCTGCTGGGTATCGTATTTGGGAAGCACAACCTGGTCGGTAAACCCTTTACCCGCCTGAAGATAAGGTACATCGCCGTAGGTATCGGCCAAAACCATAAAAGCATAGGCCTGCGTAATACGCGCCATGTTCAACAAATTGGAACGGGTTGTATTTGCTTTTGTCAATAAAATGACGTCGGCGGTATTTCTAACCACATTTCGATAGTAACGCTGCCAAATTTGTTGGGTGTTGTCGCGGTTGTCTTGGTTAAAATTGGCCCCCGTCAAAACCCCAGAGTTGGGGCTTACCATTTGTTGCACAATCCCCATTTCGTAAATAACCACTCCGGCCGGAAACGATACGTTTACGAGGGCGTTGTTCAGTATAAAGGTCGGGTCAACGGCGGTTGCGGCGGTTTTATTGACATTTAGTTCGTCGAAACCCGAATCGCAGCTCCCGAGTCCCCAAACGGAGAGTGAAAGAACGATTGTTTTAAGTATATTTTTCATTTGAAATCTTATTTTTTTAGACAATTAAATCATTGATTGAGTACATTGACCCGCAATTTAGGGACTAAAATTTAGCATTTAAGTTAAAGCCCATACTGCGAGTGGTGGGAAGCCCAGTGGATTCCATTCCGACGAGGTTGTCAGATGAATAACCGAAAGACTCAGGGTCAATGTTGTCAACCCATTTTTTCAACAAAAGAACGTTGTTGGCGACAAAACTCAAACGGAGGGATTTGACGGGAGAATTTTTAGGTAGAAACTTCCCAAATTCATACCCTGCCGTAATCTGACGGAGTTTCCAATAGCCACCGTCATAGACTACGGGCTCAATCAGCGCCAACGAGCGCACCACTTCCCAATAAGGCTGTACGTTGGCTTTGACCGTGTTTGTTTCCCCTCTTTCGTTTACGCCTTCTCCCACAATCCCGCCTTCGGCCCGTCCGGCT
This sequence comes from Runella salmonicolor, assembly GCF_024158025.1. Taxonomy (NCBI): domain Bacteria; kingdom Pseudomonadati; phylum Bacteroidota; class Cytophagia; order Cytophagales; family Spirosomataceae; genus Runella; species Runella salmonicolor. The sequence continues at coordinate 367,547 of NZ_JAMZEL010000002.1, read as the reverse complement.
ACGGTCATTTTGTGCAGACCATGTCGGGTAAGGTTAAAGTTGGTGCCCGAAAGCATCTTGTTGCCCAGTTTGAAATCAACCAAGAAAGCGAGGGTCACTCCTTTATAATTGAAGGCGTTGTTGATACCTCCAATCCATTTAGGCAAAGCACTGCCAAAAGAAATCAGGTCGGTGGTCCGTAACGGAATGCCGTTTCCGCCAAAAATCTTTCTTCCCTGCGCGTCTCTGCGGTAGCCAAAACCGTAGATTTGGCCCATTTCCTGACCTACTACCTGCCGCAATTCTCCGTTGAATACGTGTGTTCCTACGGTGATTCTTTCGCCGGGCGTGTCGGTGGTTAGGCTCAATACCTTCGTTTTGTTATAAGATGCATTGAAGGTCAAATCCCACTGAAAATCAGTCGATTTGATGGGGACTAAGTTTAACAGCATTTCAAAACCATTGTTCTGGCTTTTTCCGCTGTTGATGAGGGTCGACACAAAGCCTGATGCATCCGAGATTTGGGCCGAAACAATCTGGTCGGTCGTTATTTTCTGGTAAACAGCGGCGTCGAGCGACACCCGGTTGTTGAATAACTTCAATTCCAAGCCGAGTTCGGTTTCGGCCGTACGCATCGGGCGCAGACCTGCATTGGGAACCGTAGTGCCTGATGAACCGCCCACGGGCTGACCACCAAAGAGGTTGGCGTTGATGCCATAAAACAGGTTGTTGGAGTAAGGCGCTACGTCGGTATCGCTACCTACTTGGGCGTAAGCGGCGCGTATTTTACCAAAACTCAACCAACTCGGTGTGCTATTAAACGCCTGTGAAAACACAAAGCTACCCGATACTGATGGGTACAAAATACTTCTATTTTCAGGAGAAAGGGTTGAAAACCAGTCGTTTCGTGCGGTTACGTTGACAAACAAAAAGTTGTTGTACGATAATTCTGCCGAGCCGTATACGGAGTTAACCGCTCTTTCTGACAATCCATAAATGGGGTCTTTTACCCGACCGTTCATGACGGTGTATAACCCTCTCACCACAAAATCTTGCACCAATACGCTGTTCAGATCCGAACGACGGTACATTTGGTTGCCGCCGAGGTTGAAGTCGAGGCCAATTTTGCCAAATTTCTGCGTTCCTGAAATGAGGATGTCGGCGTTGGTTTCTCTAAATCTTCTGGATTCTTGGGTGTAGGTTCCGTTGACAAAACCTGCGGGTGCTGCTGCCAATGAAGCATGGCCGGTGGGGAAGTTGTTGAAATCCTGATCGCGTGACCAAAAATCTTGACCTACACGTCCTTGCACAAACAACCAGGGTAAGAGGTTGTATTTGACCGAAATATTTCCAAATATACGGTCGCGGCGAATGTTCTGGAATTGTTCGGCGATGGTCCAGTAAGGGTTGGTGCGGTTTTGAAAACGAGAATAGATAAACTCATTGCCAGCGGCGTTGTACTTCTTGGCATCCAATAATTCCAAAGGCATGGAATTGGAGAGGTTAAAAAGTGCCGTCGGAATAGAGTTGTCTTGGTTGGCGATGTTTGGCGGGTTTTTGTTATATTCGTTTGAATAGTTAACATTTCCTGAAAAACTCAACTTTTTAGATAAGTCATACGCAAAGCCCAAGTTGATGGTTTTGCGGTTAAAGCTGTTATTAGGCACAATTCCTTTGCTGTCCATATTGGCAAACGAAAGGTTGAACCCTCCCTTGTCGCTGGCCGACGACAAACTGACGGTATTGGTAAAATTGGAACCGTTGCGGAAAAACTTGCGAATGCGATTGTAAACAGGCTCATACGGAACCGTTACATTGTCAAACAGAATCTGCGTCATGCCGGGCTGGAATTTTTCACCAAAAGACCACTGGCCAGAGGTAGGGTTGGGGGCAGTAGGACGAACCCCGTTTTCTCCCTGTCCGTATTCATATTGGTAGTCTGTGAAGTCCAACGGTGTTTCATTGGTGTAATTGCTGTTAAAACTTACCCCAATGCCGCGTCCGGAGCCTTTGGTTTTGGTCGTAATCATCAGAACCCCGTCCTTGGCGCGTGAGCCGTAAAGTGCGGCTGCCGTTGCGCCTTTCAAGACGGTCATGCTTTCGATGTCGTCGGGGTTAATGCTCGAAAGACCATCGCCGCCGTCCGAGGTATTGCCACCACCGCGCACCCCGATAGAATTGTCGGCGCCCGCGTTGCCAGGGTTGGTTCCAAAGTTGGTATTGTCAATCGGCACACCGTTGATAACAATCAAAGGGTTGTTTTGACCCGAAATCGACGATTGACCACGAATACGAATTTTGGATGTTCCGGCAGGGCCAGTACCTAATCCTGAGATGTTTACCCCCGCAATTTTTCCTTGAAGGGTATTCATGAAATTGGGTGTTCGGTTTTCGGTGAGGGCGTCGGAATTAATGGTCGTGGTGGCATATCCAAGTTTTTTGGATTCTTTCTTAATCCCCAATGCCGTTACGACAACTTCTTGTAAGGCTTCGGCGCTTTCGGCCAATGATACATCCACTTTGGTTTGGTTGCCGATGGCCACTTCTTTGGAGCCGTAGCCGATAAAACTAAAAACCAATGTGGCACCTGAGGGGGCAGTAATTGCATAGTTTCCGTTTCCGTCGGTAGAAGTACCCGTGTTGGTTCCTTTTACGAGAACAGATACACCCGCCAAGGCCGATTTGTCGGCGGTGTTGGTAACGGTTCCCGTAACGCGCATTTGTGCCCGGAGTACAGTGCTTAGGGCTAGGAGAGCTGTCAATAGTAGGGTAGCTCTAGGCAAGAGTAATCGTTTTCTCATCTTTCTAAAGTAAGATTGTTTGTTCAGTAAAATTTAAGGGTATTGAACTGACTACAAAAAAAACAAAGAATTGTGCAAAAAACTTCTACGATTAGACGATGTAGAATTTTGCAATATTTTGATGTTTTATTTAAAAAAATTAATAATGTAAGATTTGGTTAATGAGTTTACTAAACTGGCCCATTTTTTCGATGACTGAATTTCGGCATATCAAGGAATTGATACGGCTTAAAAACCCAACGGTGCGATTGGACGAATGGCCCGTACGGGTCAGGGGAGGGCTACAGATAGTATGTATTCTGGAAGGAAAATTTGAATGGCTGATTGAGCATCAACGCCATGTGCTATACCCCAACGACGTGGTTGTATTGTGCCCGTGGCACGGCTATGGTAGCCCGACCAATACCCTCGAAATCGGCAGTTTGGCGTGGCTTACCATCGAGCCTACGTCTTTTGAGCCATCTAAAGAACTTTTTTTGGGAGAATGGTCGGCCATTGCAGAAGCTGACCAAAAGCTGATGGGTAGGTTGTTGATGACCCAAGCTCCCATGGTTTTAAACAATTTTAAATGGGTCTGTGATTTGCTACAACGCATTGAAACGGAAGTGAAACAGGCCGAATTTGCCTATCAAACCCGGGTCAATCAATTATTAGATGAACTTTTGGTTACCATTGTGCGGCAGCTCAGTCAACAACAAAATCAGCGCCGTGATTTTCCGCAGGCTTTTGCCCAGCTGGAGCAACTGCTTCGCGATAGCCTTGACCACCCATGGACGGTCGAAGAAATGGCGGCGGTGGTGGGCTTGGGAAGTACGGCTTTTACGGAAAAGGTAAAAAGTTTTTCGGGTTTTTCTCCGCTCAACTACCTCATAAATATACGAATAGCTGAGGCCATGAAACAATTGAGACAAACGGCCAAAAGCCTGACCGACATTGCCTTGGATACGGGGTTTTATTCCTCACAACATTTTTCAACCACGTTTAAAAAACTCACTGGCTACACGCCGGGGCAGTTTCGGAAACGAGGCACGCAATAAAAAAATACTACAACCAGATTTAGACAATGAACAAGTTCAAATCACTAAATTATTCATTCACAATTCACAGCTTTTAACGAATGGATTGTATTGTAACCATAGATATTGGTACTACTAAAGTAAAAGTATCGGCCTTTGACCAAGCGGCTAATCTTATCGGTTGGCGTCAAGGAACGTACCCTACGTTTCACCCGCAGCCCAATTACAGCGAGCAAGACCCTGAGCAAATTTTTCTGACGGTTTTGTACGCCTTGAAAAGCCTGTTGAACGATGAATTGACCAAAAAACACAAGCCCGTGGCGCTGGTTTTTGGGGCGTCGATGCATAGCGTTTTACCCATTGATAAACAAGGGGTTCCGCTACGTAATGCCGTTATTTGGGCCGACAATCGGGGCCGTGACGAGGCCAATGCCCTCAAAAACTCCGACGAATGTCGGCTGATTTATGAACAAACAGGGACGCCGGTGCACCCGATGTCGCCGTTGATTAAAATCCGTTGGTTTCGTACCCATACGCCCGCTACTTGGTTTGAAAAAGTCTATAAGTTTATCTCCATCAAGGAATATATTATTTACCAATTGACGGGGCAACTGGTTGTTGATCAGAGTATTGCTTCCTCAACTGGACTGTTCAATATTCATACCCACCAGTGGGAAGAGCGGGCGCTAAACTACGCGGGGATTCAACCGCACCAGCTGTCAGAATTGGTACCGATTGATTATTCTGAGCTAAAACTGAAAAAAGAGTATGTGCGTCTTTTTAGACTGACCAGCGCGGCCAAACTTATCATTGGCGCCAGCGACGGGTGTTTTGCCACCTTGGGTGCGGGTGTAGTTACCGAAGGCGACGCCACCATCACCATTGGGTCGAGCGGTGCCATGCGCGTGGCGGGTAAACAAGTTATCAAAGACCCTAAACAGCGGTTTTTTAACTATTTATTAAACGAAGGAACGTACATTTCGGGAGGGCCGACCAATAATGGCGGCGTTGTTTTTGAATGGTTTGTGCAGCAGTTTGGGGCTTCGGGTATTCATTTGGACCTGGAATACACCGTTAACCAACTCTTGATTGAAGCCGAGCGCGTGCCCGCTGGCGCGGGAGGAATGCTGTTTTTGCCGTATTTATTGGGAGAACGTGCTCCGCTCTGGAACGCCAACGCCCGAGGGGCGTACATTGGCGTGAATATTACCCACGAGCGCCGCCATTTTATCCGCGCTACCGTTGAAGGAATTATTTATGAAATGCACAGCATCGGTAAGCTTCTTCAGCAATATCGTTCTATTCAAAACCTTTACATCAATGGTACTTATGCTACTTTACCGCTTTTTGCGCAAGTATTGTCGGATGTGTTTGGCAAGAAAGTGTACGTCAATGACAAGCATGATAGTGCCAGTGCGGGTGCGGCTTTGCTAGCGTTGACACATTTGGGGGTTTATCCAGATTTGGAAGCGGCCGCTAAAACCATTCGTTCGGTAGAATCGTATCAACCCAACCCCGAAAACCACGAACGATATGCCCGTTTTACGGAAATATTCGACCGTTTAAGCCAAAAACTGGCGGAAGATTTTGATGCATTGGTAGCATTGCAATAGCTCTGGCATGATTTATGTGGTGAGGGTATTAACGTGATACTAACCACCTAAAATTATGTTGAGATTTGTGACTTTGTGGATTGTTGTTTTTATGGTTAGCGCTGTTTCATGGGCGCAAAACAGTGAAAATTCGTCGAAAATTTGGCGGTTGAATGAGGAGGGAAAGATACAAGCCTCTCATAATGAGGGTAAAACGTGGGAAGATGCTGGCGCCAATGCAGAAGCTCGATTAAACGCCCTTCATTTTGTGAATGAAAACGATGGATGGGCCGTAGGACAAAACGCTACCCTGCTGCACTGGGATGGGGAAAAATGGGGAGAGGTACTTATTTTTAGTACGGCCAATCTTTTCTCCGTTTATTTTCAGGATGCTAAAAACGGATGGGTCGCTGGTAGTAACGGAACCCTGCTGTTTTGGGATGGGACAAGTTGGAATGAGGAGTCGTCTCCAACGGCCGAAACGCTCATTAATGTAAAACGTGCTACCAACGGAAACCTGCAAATTACCGCACAAAGCGGTGCCCTATTTGAAAAGGAAAATGGGCAATGGAAGGCGCAAGCGGCACCGATAGCTCCTTTACTTTCGGCTTCATTGAGCAAACTGGACGAATAAAGTCACTTTAAATATGTTTTTATTTCCTTGATAAGCGCCTTGTATTCAGCAAGTTCTTCGGCTTTCTTGTAATACAAGGTGGCTTTGGCACGGTCGCCAGCACGCAGGGCAATGCGGGCCAACCCTGCGTAGGCAAATGCGTGGTATTCCTTGGTATACTCAGAATCAAAAGGCTGCCGGAGTGCTGCCTGATAGGCTTTGGCCGCGGCGCCGTCGTGTTTGAGATGCTTTTCTTCCACTATTCCTTCAAACGTGTGGGCGGCAATGGGGAAAAATTTGTCAGTTCTTCGTTTAAATCTTTCCAAAAACGGCTCTGCCTCTTCATACTGCCCCAAAAGCAAGAGTGCTTCAATGTTTTTCATCAGAAAAACGGGGTTATTGGGATATTTTTGGGTCAGTGTAGATAAGTAATTTGAAGCTTTTTCGTAGCGTAATTCATGTTTTAAAAAGATTCGGGCTAAGTAAAAAGCCGATTCTGTACGCGTAAATATGCCTTTTCGGGCCGCAATATCCATTTGGCGAAGTCCTTCTTCGCGGTTACCATCTTTGAAGAAAAGAATCAGGGGTTTTACAATTGGGTGGTCTTCGGGATAGCGAATCACGTAGTAATTATACAGTCCCGATGAAAAATAAAATTCGGGATTTCGTTCCATGTATTTGAAGCCATCCATGACGTAGTTATAGGCTTTTTTTCCTTCAGAGGCCGCCTTGATTTTGTCGTCGTTGTAGTTGTGAATCAACGCAATATACCCGTGGCCAGCCATCGAAAAAAACGCCGCTTCAGGGCGCGTTTTTGCGTCCTTTTCAAGCACTTTTGCTTTATTCAGACACTCTTGCAGATAGCTTTGGTATTGCCCGCTCATGGCTTTATTGTCTTTGACGGGCAGATATTGCCAATGCAATTGGATGGCCTTCAACAACGGATTGACGGGGTGATTGGGGTATTTTGCCTTGATTTGCCTAGCCAAAGGTTCAACCGCACCAAACTCATAGTTGTAAATATGGTCGATGGCTTCCAAAACCAGATTTTGGGTGGGCGCATCGTATAAAAGTTGTGCTTTGGCAAATGGAGGAATAAGTAAAAATAGAAAAAAAACAATTCGTTTCATGTGGCTGTTAACGGACAAACAAATAGATAGAATCGGCTAATTTTTGGCATTCAACTTGAAACCATTAGCTTTGTTCTTAACGTTAAATCACCAATAAAGAGTTTATTGATTTTTGTTTTTTCCGGGAAAGATTCACAGATTTTTACTCGATTCATTTATTTTTACCTGACTCCAGTTGCTAGACAATTGACTGTGAACTTATTACACTATGATACATTACGCGCATTTTACCCTTGACAACGGGCTGGAAGTTTACGTTCATGAAGACCATTCTACGCCGATGGCGGCAGTCAATATCCTTTACAACGTCGGTTCTCGCGATGAAGAAGAAAATCGCACGGGTTTTGCTCACCTTTTTGAGCATTTGATGTTTGGCGGTTCCCAAAATATTCCGGCTTACGATGAGCCGCTTCAGAAAGTTGGGGGGGAAAACAACGCCTTCACTTCGCCGGATATTACCAATTATTACATTACCCTTCCTGCGGTCAATCTTGAAACCGCTTTTTGGCTCGAATCCGACCGCATGATGAGCTTGTCGTTTGACCCAAAAGTTTTGGAAGTACAACAAAAGGTAGTGGTTGAGGAGTTTAAACAACGCTATCTCAACCAGCCCTACGGCGATGTATGGCTCAAACTGCGCCCTTTGGCGTACGAGGTTCATCCTTACCGTTGGGCTACCATCGGCAAAGAAATCAGCCACATCGAAAATGCTACTCTGGACGATGTACGTCACTTTTTTTATAAATATTACCTACCCAACAACGCGATTTTGGTGGTAGCGGGTGATGTGACCGTGCCCCAAATCAAAGCCCTGGCCGAAAAATGGTTCGGCCCGATTGCACCAGGGGAAAAATATGTACGAAATTTGCCCCAAGAACCACGTCAAACAAAGGCCCGGTTTGCCGAAATTGAAGCAAAGGTGCCCCTCAATGCCATCTATAAGGCATACCACACTTCAGGCCGTTTTGCCGACGATTTTTATACAGTTGATTTAATGACGGATGTGTTGGGACGTGGGAAATCGGCCCGTTTGTACCAGAAATTATTGAAAGAACGCCCCTTGTTTGCCAATATCAATGCGTACACTACCTCATCGATTGACCCAGGTTTGTTGGTGGTGCAGGGAAATCTAAACGAGGGCGTCACCTTGGAAGAAGCCGATGCCGCCATTGAAGAAGTGTTGCAAGAGTTGGTCGAAATTCAGTTGCCCGCGCAAGAGTTGGCCAAAGTGAAAAATCAGGCCGAGTCTACGTTGGCATTTTCGGAAATTGAGCTGCTCAACCGTGCCATGAATTTGGCCTTTGCCGCCAATGCTGGCAATCCAGAGTTGGTTAATCAAGAAGCGGAGAAAATACAGGCAATTCGGGTGGAGGATATTCAGAACAAAGCGAAAGAATTGTTGCTAAAAGAAAATTGTTCTACCCTGTATTACAGAGCGGCCACGGTTTAGGAAGAGAAATGGGTGAGAATGTAAAAGATAATGATTATAAAGAATGAAATTTAGAGTTGGTTCGGGATACGACGTTCATAAACTGGAAGAAGGCAGGGATTTTTGGTTGGGGGGTATTAAAGTACCGCACACCCACGGGGCCAAAGGCCATTCAGATGCCGATGTGGTTTGTCATGTGATATGTGATGCACTGTTGGGGGCGGCCAATATGCGCAATATCGGCTATCATTTTTCCGATAAAGACCCGCAATGGAAAGGCGTAGACAGTAAGTTGTTATTGGCAAAAGTGATGGAAATGATTCGCGAAGCGGGCTACGAAGTAGGCAATGTAGATGCCACAGTTGTGTTGCAAGAACCAAAACTCAATCCGCACATTCCTGCCATGAAAGAGTGTTTGTCGAAAGTGATGAACATTCCCGAAGAAGATATTTCTATCAAGGCCACAACCTCCGAATGGATGGGTTTTGTGGGCCGAAAAGAGGGTATTGCCGCGCACTGCGTAGCGCTGATTTATAAAGATTAATTCCTATTTATTAACCCTTTCTTAAATTCCATCTTATGAAAATACTGGCAAGCGGTGTTTTGTTTCTCGGAGTGTTGACGGGCATGGCCCAAACAATTGAGCCGCCCCTCGGATTTGAAGAGTACGATCCAGTCTCAACGCTTAAAGTAGCAGAGCACAAAGTTACCCGCTCTAAGTTTCCATTTATTGACGTTCACAACCACCAATACCGGATGAATTCTCAGGATTTGTCAAAGTTGGTGGCCGACATGGATGCCCTCAATATGGGAATCATGGTCAACCTGAGCGGGCGTGGATTTTCGCAAGAGTGGGAGGAAGGCACCGCTACCATCAACGGAGCCCTTGCCAATGCCCGTAAAAATTATCCCAAACGCTTTCTGGTTTTTACGAACCCCGAACTCAAAAACATCGGCTCGCCAGGCTGGGGCGCGCGTGCGGCCAAACAAATAGAAGATGATGTAAAAGCGGGGGCCGTCGGCATGAAAGTATATAAAAATCTGGGTTTCAGCGGCGTAAAAGATACCGATGGCAAACGCGTGGCCGTCAGTGACCCACGCTTAGATCCCCTTTGGGCCAAGTGCGGTGAGTTGGGGATTCCTGTCATCATCCATACCGCCGACCCGAAGTCTTTTTGGGACCCCATGGACCGTTACAACGAGCGTTGGCTCGAACTCAAAACCCACGCCGGACGTAAACGAAGTAATAACGACCCCGTACCTTTTGACTCATTGATGCGCGAGCAGCACGCGGTTTTTGCGCGCCATCCCAAAACTACCTTTATTAATGCGCACATGGGTTGGTATCCCAACGATTTGAAAAAATTGGATAGCTTGATGCAGAAATTTCCTAATATGAACGTCGAAATCGGAGCGGTGATTGCCGAATTGGGCCGTCAGCCGCGTGCCGCAAAAGCGTTTTTTAACAAATGGCAGGACCGAATTTTGTTTGGAAAAGACAGTTGGGTTCCTTCCGAATACGCCACGTATTTTAGGGTATTGGAAACCGAAGATGAGTATTTTCCTTATCACAAAAAATACCACGCTTTTTGGCGGATGTACGGCATGGGGCTATCGGATGAGGTGCTGAAAAAAGTCTATTACAAAAATGCCCTTCGGATTATTCCGGGTATAGACAAAACGCAGTTTCCGGAGTAATTCATTACGCTTACGGACATTGCATTAATCATCAGCCCTGATTTTACGTTTTTACTTTCCAATGAATATACCCAGTCATACGCTTTCTTCTGTTCAAACCCTGCTTCAATCTCGCGGCTACATTGCCGACGAATACGTGGCTATGTCGGTGTATTTGGCAATGCAGCTCAATAAACCGCTTTTGATTGAAGGCCCTGCGGGGGTGGGTAAGACCGAGATTGCCAAAGTGATGGCCCAAGCCCTCAACACCGACCTGATTCGGCTTCAATGTTATGAAGGGCTAGATGCCCACCACGCCATTTATGAATGGAACTATCAGCATCAATTGCTTTTCCTGAAAATGGGTGAGAATGATAAAGAAGGACGGAATCAAGAAGCGTTGGAGAAGACGATATTTAGTGAAAAGTTTTTATTGAAAAGACCTCTCTTGCAGGCACTTACGCATTCAAAGTCGCCCGTGTTGTTGATTGATGAAGTAGACCGGGCCGATGAAGAATTTGAAAGTTTTTTGCTCGAAATGCTCTCCGATTGGCAAATTACCATTCCCGAATTAGGAACCATTAAAGCCACGCACGTGCCGCACGTGATTTTGACGGGCAACCGCACCCGCGAACTTTCGGAAGCCTTGCGTCGCCGGTGTTTGTACCTGTGGATTGATTATCCGCCTTTTGAAAAAGAACTCGCCATTGTCAAGTCCAAAGTGGAACAAATTGATGCCACTTTGGCGCGGCAAATCACGGCTTTTATGCAGGCATTGCGTGAACAACGACTCAATAAGGTGCCAGGCATTGCCGAAACGCTCGACTGGGCGCAAGCCTTGGCGGGGATGCACATTACCCATTTAGAAAAATCATTGGTAGAATCTACACTCGGGGTTATCCTCAAAGATTGGCAAGACATCCGGGAAACCCAACTCAGTCTTTCGGAGTTGTTTGACAAAGTGGGCATAAAATCAAAATGGGAAGACACCTAAAACAATCCACTGGAATTGTGCCTTTGTGTTGAACTGCTTACCATAAAGTTTGAAGTTGTTTGTAAAAAAGGCAATTTTGCACTCATATCTCACTTTTATGAAGTTGTCAAAGAAGCATATTCGCCAAATTCAAGATTATTTTAAGACCCAACCCGTCTTAAAAGCCTATCTGTTTGGTTCTTACGTACGTGGGGAAGCGACCAAAGAAAGCGACGTAGATTTGTTGGTGGAGTTAGACTATTCCCAACGAATCGGCCTTCATTATGTCCAAATGATTTTTGATTTGGAAGAATTACTGCATAAAAAAGTGGATTTAATACCTGAAGATAGTGTGTCAAAATATGTAAAACCCTACATTGAAGCCGAGAAAAAGATAATTTATGAAAGGTCATTTGGGGGATAATTTTGAGTGACATCCCCGATTTGAAAGTAAAAATTGAAAACATATTGAATCAACTATAAGAAATGCAACAAAAGAAAATCGTTCGCGTAGGCGATATTGAATGTGGTTCCGACGAATTGTTCCTGATTTCGGGGCCATGTGTGATTGAAGACGAAAAAATCATGATGACCGTAGCCGAACGCCTGAAAGAAATTTCGGAGCGGCTGGGCATCAAAATAATTTATAAGTCTTCGTTCATGAAAGACAACCGCAGCAGCCTCGACTATTACATGGGTCCAGGTTTAGAAGCGGGTATTAAGATTTTGGCCAAAGTGAAAGAACAATTTGGTTTTACGCTTCTGACCGACGTGCATTATCCAGAGCAGTGCGCTCCCGTGGCAGAAGTGGTGGATGTATTGCAAATTCCCGCCTATCTGTGTATGCAGACTACCTTGGTGGTAGCCGCCGCAAAAACAGGCCGCGTGGTGAATTTGAAACACGGACAGTTTTTGGCCCCCGAAAACATGAAACATCCCGTCAAGAAAATTGAAGATAGTGGAAATGAGCAGATTATCCTGACCGAGCGTGGTTATACGTTTGGATACAATGACCTCATCGTAGACCCGCGCAGTTTTTATCACATGAACAAAACGGGTTATCCAGTGGTTTTCGACGTTACGCACGCGATTCGCAAATACGGAATCCCTTCCAAAGACAGCAAAGGCGGTGCGCGTGAATACTTGCCAGTACTAGCCCGCGCGGGCGTAGCGGCGGGCGTAGACGGACTTTTTGTAGAAGCCCATACTTGCCCGTCAGAAGCGTTGTGTGATGCCGCGAGCCAGTTGGATATCAACTACTTGGAAGAGTTTTTGAAGCCATTGATTGAACTCCACAACGTAGAAGTAAAATACCGCGCTACTGCCCAGGAATTGGGGTAGCAACGAATTTTCCTAAAAAAAGAATATAAAAACCTCCTGTTTTGTGGTTGAATGTCCACAAAACAGGAGGTTTTTCGGTGTATTTTATACTGGATAAACTTCTTCCAAAAACTGAATAACGGCGTTGGTGAAAGCGTGATTGGAATCTCCCGCCACCATGTGACCCGCTCCCGAAACCGTTAGACTTCGAACGTGGGGTACGGCATCCAGAAACTCGGCCATCACGCGGTCGCTTACCACGTCACTCATTCCACCGCGCACAATTAACGTCGGTGCTTTGAGGTTTTGGGCGGCTACAAAGAGGCGCTCTTCATAGGCAATCTGCTGGTCGGGGGTGGCATCTTTCCACACTTTGAGCATTGTTGGGTCCCAATGCCAGTAATATCGTCCCTTGCGAAAACGCAGATTTTTTTCTAAACGAGAATAATTGTCTTTTCTGGAACGTTGCGGAAGATAAGCGGCTACGGCAGCGGCGGCTTCTTCCAACGATGCAAATCCGCTTTCTAGGTGCGAACTCATAAAAGCAAAAATTCGCTCGATTCCTTTTTGTTCGGCTTTGGGGGCAATATCTACCAAAATGATGGCGGAGGTAAGTGATTCTGCCGATTCTCCTTCCAAAACAAGCGCGGTGATTCCTCCCATCGAAGCACCGATGATGGCGGGTTTGCCGCCTACTTGGTGAATGATGGCTTTTAAATCACTGACCAGCGCATCGACCAAATACGCTCCTTTTGACGACCAACTGCTGTTGCCATGTCCGCGCGCATCGTAGGTGATGGCGTACCAACCCCGCTCCGCGAGCCGCTGGGCGGTATCGCCCCAAGAGTGGTGTGTTTGGCCACCGCCGTGCAACAAAAGAATGGGTGGAGCGCTTGCATCACCCCACCCTTCGGCATGAATAAAAAAATCAGGCTCCGTTTCAAAACGGATAATAGAAGATTGCATAGTTGATTACAGCGCTGGAACAAGCTCCAGATAGACATTAAAAGTTAATCCGTTGTAATTTATTTTATTTAACAAAACCATGCGCGAACGTTCCAGTTTGTTAATCGGAAATTGTCCTTTCAAATCTTTAATGTCAATGTCCAGTGTTTTTTCATTGTCCAGAAAATTCCAAGTACCGCCGTTGATAACCGTGCGCGCAACGGGGTCAATGGCCCGAACGGTTTTGTCATCGCTGAATTGGATATTGATACCAAAAAGCGCCTTTGATTGCTCTGGTAATGAAGCGGTGTTGATGACATTGCCGTTCAAATCCGTAATTTTGTCTACTTTCCACGGGTTGGTCGTCAGTACCCTGACCGTTGCCTCATTCGTGGGTTCGTCGGTTGTTGAACGGTCGCAGCTAGCCAAAAAGAAAGTAAATAATAGAGAATAAATGAACGTCAGTTTTTTCATAGCTTGTGTTACGAATTAAATTTGTACTCAAAATTAGTATTTTTATTATTTCATGTCCTAATTTATCAGCCCTAAAGTTAAGCGTTATGAAAAAGAAAATGGTTCTTTAGGGATTGATTATTAACGAATAATGTATTTTTTTATGCGACAAAATTGGTGTTGGTTGACGGGGTTGATTGTCTTGTTTGTTAATGCGTCCTTTGCGCAAGAGTGCGTTGCTCCTCTACAATGGACGCCCGTGCAGAGAAATAACGCTATTGAGTGGGAAAAATTTCCAGATTTTTCACTTCCTTTTACGATTATATATGAAGGGCCGCGTTTTGGCGACACAGAATCTTGGCCATTACGACGCGGATTTAGCCATTTGGCCAGTTTTTCAGGCAACGAAAGTGCTACACTTCCCGTAAACAAAAGGGCCATCACTTGGTATCATATTGCCACCGATGCCAATACCCAACCTTGGTCAGAACGCAATCTGGAAAGCCCTTGGGCCAATGATTTGGGACTCTATCGGGATACTTGGAACAATCAATTGCGGAACATGGCGGGATTGTTCGACGATTCTCGGGGCAGTGACCGACCTGCTTATGATATCATAGCCCTTGATATTGAGCGAATTCACGATACCGATCGTGAAATCCTGACCATTAAAAATAATCCGCGTGTTCCCGAAACTTATCGTAATCTGAGTGATGCCCAGTTTGTTGAACGCTACAAACGAGATATTCAGCGCCTGTATGCGGCACCCGCCGATTATGTCAAGGAGCGTACTAGTGCATCAACGCAATTTGGGAGTTACAGTGATGTGTTGATTCGGGGGAGTTTCAATAATTGGCTTGGAATGACGCTCACGCCGTGGAGCGATTGGACAACCGACCCCAGTCTAATTTTGCACGTGATGCGGGATACCCTTTCGGGAAAAGTGGGCGGCCCGTTTCATAACAACCTCAACTTTCTGACGCCTTCGTGCTATTATTACTACGATTACAATACTTCTCCTTTTGGTAAAGATTATTTGGCCTATATTTTATTTGTTATTGAGGTGAATCGGGCGTGGTCTACCAAGCCCATTATCCCCTTCGTTTGGTTGCGGTACCACGATGCTTTTAACCCTACGATTCCCTTTGTACCCAATTTTGTGGCCGAAGCCACGGCCATATTTCCTTTTTTCTCTGGGGCCAAAGGCTTGTGGTTATGGGAGGGACCCGTTGACCTCGGGCGACAGGATAACTTTGGGACGTACGAACATTTTATCGCGGGCTTGCATCGGCTATCACAATTTAAAGATTTCTTTGAAGGTGATAATGAGTTGGTTATCCCACAGCCAGCCGTTGAGTCTGCCAAAAGCAAATCTCCGATTTGGCGCGGTGTAATTAAGGGGAATGAGATTCTAATTGCCGCCCAGAATCCCTATGCTACCTCCGATACCCAGGAGACCGAAGTGAGGATGACGCACCAAAACTGGCAAAAAACCATTACGTTGAAAGGACGCGAGGTTTTTTTGTGCAAGTTTGACTACAACACCATTTCGTCAATCCCCAATGTATCATCTCTGTTGAATCTCAAAGTGATGCCCAATCCTGCCACCGACAAAATTGTGTATAGCTTTGAAAGTATCACGGGCATGTTGGGCCATGCTCAGTTGGTGGATATGACTGGACGTACGTTGGCTCAGGAGGAATTCAACGTGTATGTAGGCCTTCAAAAGCACGAATTTAAAGTCAACCATCTGCCAACGGGATTGTATATTTTACAGGTACAGGCGGGTAAATATACAATGAGTGAGCGCGTGGTTGTTGTTAGATAACCCATGAAAAAGGGGCTGTAGATGCAGCCCCTTTTTTTACGATTTGTTACACTTTTCCACCAAAGGGTTGCCCAGTGCGGACGAGTGCTTCAAAAACTGCTCGTTGACGAATTGCAAAGGCTTCAAACTTTTTAAACAAATTTTTGGGTTGAGCGCCTTGAAAATAAGCGATAATATATTCAAAATTGATAGTATTCATGGTCTTAGTTTGTTGATGAATCTAATGCAAAGTTCGGAATAATACAACGTATCGCCAAATGTGCAATGAGAATAGTACAATTTATGGTAGACGTAGTCCCAGAAACCCCCTAAAGTTGTTGAGTAGATGCAGTAAGTTCTTGAAATAATTACATGCTGTATTGTCTCAAAAATTGTCAAAAATGAGGTTTTAATGGTAATATCAAGTTAAAAATTCACTAATTTTTGCCTTTAACATGGGTGAAATGAGTCATGCTTGGAAATATGTTAGATTAAATTCCGAAAAGTACACAGTAAGAATCCTACCAATACACGTTTGTTTTCCAAAAACATATCCTTCATTTCTACTTACCACGTATGCAAAGTTTAAAATCAGGGCCTTTCGAAATTGGTTATCAAAATGGCTTCCTACGTCAAATCACCCATCAGGGCGTCGAAGTGCTGCGGATGATGTATTTTGCGCTGCGCGACCATAATTGGGGTACTTTTGGCCAATTAATAACAAATGAAATTATTGATAGTCAAGAAGATAGATTTTCGGTTTCGTATACTTGTACCAATATAAATGAAGCACAGGTAGCCATTTTTGAGTGGAATGTGCGCATTCATGGAGACAACGACGGAACAATCACCTTCGAAATTCAAGGTGAGACTTTGCAGGCAGTTCGGCGAAACAGAGCTGGTTTTTGTATTCTGCACCCTATTCAGGGAACTGCGGAGCAACCCGTCACGATTTTTCACGAAGATAACGCTAAAACTGAAACGCACTTTCCGCGCTACATTGCCGCACAGGACCCTTTCTTGGACATTCGGGCCATGCAATGGCGGGCGGGTAACGGCGGTGAGTATCGTCTTGATTTTGAGGGAGATATATTTCAGACGGAAGACCAACGCAATTGGGGCGATGCGTCTTATAAGACGTTTTGTACACCGCTGTCACGGCCTTTTCCCGTGCAATTGCAGCCAGGAGATAAGGTTTGGCAACGCGTTACGATGCGCCCGATTTCCATTCTTGCAGCTTCTTCGTTACAGCGGTCGCAAGAGAAATTATACCGCAAGAAATTTCAGTTGGGAATTGCTGCCTCGGTCGAAACCGAGCGTTTGTCGGAAAGAGCCGTGGAATTACTAAAATCACTTAATTTGGGTCACTACCGCATCGACCTTGCCCTTTCAGACCCAAATTGGATTACGAATTTTTCAAACCATTGTGAAAATGCCGCTTTGCTGAATGTACCGCTCGAAATTGCGCTTTTTTTAGCCGATGCGTTTGAGAATCAATTGACTGATTTTGTGGGTGTTTGTGAGCAGAATAATCTTAAAGTCAAACACCTGCTTTTATTCTCGGCCCAACAATTAGTGACGCCGCAGTCGTTGATTGACTATATCCCAAACCTAAAGCGACAATTGCCCAATACGAAAATCGGTGTTGGTACCGACTATAACTTTACCGAGCTTAACCGAAACCGATTTGACGCTGGCGAGGCCGATTTTGTCAGTTTTTCGTTTGACCCGCAAGAACATGCATTTGATGATTTTTCGCTATTAGAAAATACCGAAACCGTGCTGTACTCGGTAGCAAGTGCCGAAAACCTGTACGAAAAACCAGTGCATTTGTCATTTATTGCGTTGCGCAAACGCTCAAATCCTTACGCGACCAATCCAGTTGATTTTGTGTTACCACTTGAAAAACAAATAGATAGTCGCCAAAAAACCAATTTTGCAAAGGAGTGGACCGCAAAAGTGTTGGCGCATTTATCCCAAACCAACGTTGTATCGGTCACGATGTTTCGAACAGTGGGTGAATTGGGAATTATGAATGAAAAAGCAGAGGCGTATCCCGTTTTTGAGGCGTTGTTGCAGCCTTAAAAAAATACTGACCCCACGCTTGATATTTGTAGGAAACATCTTCGCTACAAACATCTAACGTGGGGTCAATTATTTTGAAATAAGGTAATCGTTTATAAAATGCAAAACGCTGTTGGTTGATTATTTTACATTTTGCAGTTTAATATTTCTCTTTTCCTAAGAGATTTGAACCTCCTGTTTTTTGCTTCGTAACCATTCTGGGCGATTGGTCCGAACGCGGGCACCGAGTTCGTTGAGCATCGAATACAGACCAAAGTAGGTACGGTTGATGTACAAACCGTCTTTTGAGCCCCGTGCAACCTTTGAATTACGGATTTCTTCGACTTTGGCCAATTCATCGGCAAAAGCATATACCGTATCAAAATAGGAATGATCACCAAAATCAAATTCTTCGGAGGCGAAGGGTTGTCCTAGCAACCGAATCATCTGTTTGAATAAATCGGTGAATAGCGCTTTTTCGCGCGGGCCATCTTCTTTTACCAAAAATTCGAGGTTATAAAAAATCTTTTCGATGAGCGCGTCATCATCAACCGTATCTGGATTGATGAGTGTAAAATAATTGTCGTAGAAATAGTCAGGAATAACCTTGACGCAGCCAAAATCAATCACG
Source organism: Runella salmonicolor (assembly GCF_024158025.1). NCBI lineage: Bacteria > Pseudomonadati > Bacteroidota > Cytophagia > Cytophagales > Spirosomataceae > Runella > Runella salmonicolor. Next base: position 349,117 of record NZ_JAMZEL010000002.1, on the reverse strand, counting down.
CCCATGGTACCGTCGGCCCGCATTAGGAAATTTCCAGGGTGGGGGTCGGCGTGAACCTGCCGTAGTTGGTGCACTTGATGGTCATAAAAATCCCACAATAATTGCCCGATTCGGTCACGTGCTTCCTGCGTTGGGTTGGTTTGTAAGAAATCCTTCAAGTGAAGACCTTCGAGCCAATCCATCGTCAAGATGCGCTTTGAGGACAATTGAGGATAATATTTAGGAAAAATAAGCCCCTCAATGTGGCTACAAGCTTCCGAAATTTCGACCGAGCGGCGCAGTTCCAACTCATAGTCGGTTTCTTCCAATAGCTTGGTTTCTACTTCTTCGGTGTAGCGCTCTACGTCTTTTTCATTTAATCCAAACAAGGTGACTGCCAATGGTTTAACCATTTTTAGGTCAGAGCTGATGCTTTCGGCTACGCCTGGATACTGGATTTTGACGGCCAATCGCTTCCCGTCTTTTTGCGCCTCGTGTACTTGTCCGATAGAAGCGGCATTGATGGCGTTGATGTCAAAGCTGTCGTATAGTTCATGCGGCGCTTTTCCAAAATAACCGCGAAATGTTTTGACCACCAATGGGCCCGAAAGCGGCGGCGCGGAGTATTGTGACATCTGAAACTTATCAACGTATTGACGCGGCAATACGCTGCGGTCCATGCTCAACATTTGGGCTACTTTGAGGGCGGAGCCTTTCAGTTCACTCAACGATTCATAGACATCCGTGGCGTTGTCCTGATGTAGTTCGTCGCGCGTCATGGAAGGATCCATTATTTTTTTGACGTTGTATTTCAGGTAGTTGCCGCCAATTTTGGCGCCCGTTTTCAAAAATTGGGTGGCCCGTGCTACTTTGGAGGTGGGGATACTGTTTTGTTGTTTCATATTAATGAATACGAATACTTATCTATTTTGATAGACAAATTTGGCTAAGTCAACGACCGTATCAACGAGAGAGCGTCCCATGAGGTCAAAGGCGGTGTTAACGGTTTTTTCGATGGCGGTGTCGGTCAATTCAAAATTGCGGCTTGTATCTTTTACCCAAAAGTCCAAAAGATATAATGTATTGAGCCAAACGGCTTCGGGATAACGGTTTGAAACGTAGGGGCGGGCCACAATCTCGCGACTTTCGCGGCCTTCATACATCAAATCGTGGGCGTAAGTGATAAAAGCTTCCTTAAAAGGACGTAATTCTGGCGGATTTTTGGCGGCGATGGGCTGGGGAAGTTTGCGATAACTGTACGTTACAAAACTACGGTTGGATTTTAGCACTTCCACCCATGTATAATAAAAGGCCAATAGTTTTTCGCGTACCGAATAGCCCTGATACGTAGGGTCATTTTCGGCGTTGGTGCGGGCTTGTTGAAAGAATGAAACCCACAAATCCATGTCGATGGACTCAAACGAAGTATAAAATTCATATAACTCCCCCTCAGTCATTTTGAGTTTTTTGGCAAATGCGTAAAAGGAGGCGGGAGGTTGACCGTGGTCAAGCACGTACTCAACGTATGTTTTTCGGATTTTTTCGGCTTTTTCCATGAAAAATGAAGTCTGTTGTCGTGGAGAAGGATTAATCATATTGTTTTGTCGAATGATTAATCTATTTAATTTAAACAACGAACTGTGCCTAAAAAAGGTTTGTAAAAAACTGGATTTTCGTCCTTTATTGCTAGGCAAATTGAAATCAACTTTTGGTTTTTTAGCCTAAAAAAATGAGACATAAAAAACCCCGCCCAAAAGGAGCGGGGTTTGGGTTTAAAATGGAATGTTTTTTTAGCTGCATTGTCCTAATACATACCAAAGTACAATGAAAATGAGGACGGTACTGAAACAACCGCCGCCTAATTTTTTTGCGCCGTAGCCGGCCAGTAACCCCCTGAAGATATTATTCATTTTGCGTATAGATTGATAGTGAAAGATAATCAAAGATTTGTAAAAAAGCAATCCATTCACTCTTTCGACGTCATTGGGGAATAAAGTACTCAAAGTGGGGATTGTTGAAAGGCCACTTTGCGCGGCATTACCCAGTTTGTTGTCTTTAGAAATTATGTGTCTTTCAAAACATTGATTTTGTCCATTTTTTGGCTATTTTAGAACTTTTGTAGCTCTATTCTTGCAAAAACGCCCACTGATTATTACCCATTTATAGCCTATATGATTCAGGAAAATCTATTATTGATTGTTTCGCTTCTTTTTGCGGTTTCGATGCTTTCGATGTTGAGCGAGAAACTTAAAATATCGTACCCCATTTTCTTAGTTATTATGGGTTTGCTGATTGGCATTATTCCTGGCATACCTCATGTAAGCCTTCATCCTGATATTGTTTTTCTGCTTTTTTTGCCGCCTATTTTATACGCGGCGGCTTGGAATACCTCATGGCGGGATTTTTGGGCGGCCCGTAGGTCCATCAGTATGTTGGCTTTTGGATTGGTATTTTTTACGTCGACGGCCGTTGCGTTGATAGCACACTGGCTTATTCCTGACTTCCCGTTGGCTTTGGGCTTTTTATTGGGCGGTATTATTTCGCCGCCCGATGCCGTGGCGGCCACGTCGGTTTTGCAGGGCATCAAGGTGCCTAAGCGAGTCGTAACCATTTTGGAAGGCGAGAGTCTGATTAATGATGCCTCGTCGCTTATTGTTTTCCGTTTTGCCCTCGCCGCAGCGCTGACGGGGCAATTTACGTTTGCCAAAGCCACCACTGACTTTTTTATGGTGGCTGGGTTGGGCATCGCCATTGGCCTCGGTATCGCTAACGTACTGTATCTTGTCCATAAATATTTGCCTACAACGCCGAGTATCGACACCTCTCTCACGATTATTTCTCCTTATTTGATGTACATCGCCGCTGAACATTATCATTTTTCGGGGGTGATGGCGGTGGTGAGCGGTGGGTTGTTTCTGAGTTTCCGTTCCCACGAAATTTTTACGTATAATAGTCGCATTCAGGCGTACTCCGTTTGGGAAGCGCTGATTTTTATGCTCAATGGGCTGGTATTCATTCTGATTGGCCTGCAACTTCCCCAAATCATTACTGGTCTGGAGCAGTATACCCTCGTTGAGCTGGTTTTTTATGCCTTGATTATCAGTGTTGTAACCGTCATCGTGCGGATAGTTTGGGTGTTTTCTGGGGCTTATCTATCTTGTCGTTTGTCTAAAAAAGAGAAAAGGATGAAGTGGGAAAACGAATTTCTGATTGCTTGGAGTGGGATGCGAGGAGTGGTTTCTCTGGCGTCGGCGCTGGCGGTGCCGTTGACATTGACCAATGGATTAGCGTTTCCCCACCGTGACTTGCTCCTGTTTATCACCTTTGTGGTTATTTTGTTTACGTTGGTGTTTCAGGGGTTAAGTCTCACTTCCATTATTAAATGGCTGGATATTAAGGAGGAAGAAGGTGATGATAAAGAGCAAGAGATCGTGATACGTTTGCGTTTGGCCGAAGCCGCGTTAAACCATCTTCAAACCAATTACCCCGACGAGCTCAATTCCATTGACGCCTACACCCGCATCAAAGACCGCTACGAACGCATGGTCGATATTGCCAACCGCAAGCTGTTGAAGGAAGAAAAAGAAGTAGCAACTCCGCACTTTTTGCCCAAATACCGTCGGATGTTACTGGAGCTGGTCGCCATCCGCAGAAGCGAACTCTACAAACTACGCAACGAAAAACACTACTCTGATGAGTTGCTCAGGAACAAAGAATACGAACTAGATTTGGAAGAAGCGCGGTTGAATGAGTGAAGTGGATAGGCTACCACCAAACTTTTGCTTCGTTGATTATGTCTGTTTTGAAACTTAGTTTTTGTTTTTTTAAATCATATTGAAAGGAGGCTTTTTTTCCACCTACGGTTATCTTTTTAGGTCGTTCAGGAGCGTGTATTGTTAGGATTGAAGGAAGCTTTTTGCCCTTAAATTGTATTTTTAATAGGTTGGCTTGTTGGTCAACCATCAGCGTCGTAGGCGTCTGGTCTCTGGTATCGTAAACCGTAAATTCGCTTTTTCCTTTGGGATAAATGAGCCATGTGAGGTGATTGGCCGAGGTAGAGTCTCCTTTGCCTGTATAGGCGCGTTGGATGTGGAGGGGAACAATGGCCCCTTCTTTTACGTATACAGGAAATTCTTCAAGGGGGAATTTTTTAGTAAAGGTTTTTGGTCCTGTTATAACCTCTTTGTCGTCAAACCAATACCGCCATTGTCCTTCTGGCAAATGGATTTCATTTTCTAATTCATCTTTGTAAATCGGTGCGACAAACAGATTGTCGCCGAATAGGTAGTGATATTTTCCCTCAATTGGTCGCTGAAGTCGTGTGCCGCCGCGATGCGCGGAGACTACGTAGCTGTACATGTAGGGGACCAATTCGGTATGCAGCCATGAAAAACGACGGATGATTTCGAGTTCTTGGGGGCTTCTTTTCCAAAGCGCTCGTTCGCCATGCCCACCATTGAGAAACAACCCACAAAAGGTGGAAAATTGCGCCCAGCGAATGTACAAGCGGGCGGGGATAGAATCTCCCGAAAAGCCCGCCACGTCGGACCCAATAACACTGTAGCCTAATTTGGCACTTTTTAAAATACTTTCAATTGCCGATTCAAAACCCTGTACTCCTTCCAACGCAATGTCTTTTTGAGCTTCGCCCTGGGCGGGTGTTTGACTTTTACTTTGCCAATAATGTTTTTGGTCGCCTACCCAATTGACGGGCGAAGCATCAATAGGAGCAAATCCTTCGGGATGAAACCCCCGATCCATGGCACGGGCCAAGGTCACAAATTCAGGGTTGGTTAGTAGGCCGTTGGCGTATTCTTCGCGGTAGTACAAATCCATATACTGGCGCGTAGTCAGCCAACCAGAATGGGCTTTTTGGTATAAAAAAGGAATGGGGCCGAGTTGTTTCCGAAAGAGGGTAGCGGTGCCGTCCAATTTCCAACCGTCGATGCCGTATTTTAGGACTTTTTGCTGCATGTTTTGCCACCATTGTTTAGCCTCAGGGTGGGTGTAATCAATAAACCCGCCTTTTCCCTTCCACCATTTGATTTCGTTGCCATTCCCCACCAAGTAGCCCTTCTCTTTAGCCGCTCGGTAAAATTCTCCTGATTCTTGAATTTTAGAGTCTTTGCTGTAACTGTCGACCATTGAGGTCATCCATAACACCACTCGATAGCCTTGGTCTTGCAAGCCCATGAACCATTTTTCGTGATTTGGATAACGGCTCGTGTCGGTTTCAAAATCATTGTATCGGAGGCTCCAAGGGCTATCAATCAACAAGGTACGGACTGGAATATCGTATTGTCGGTAGCCCGCTAGTAGCGAATCGGCGTAGGCGGCCGTGTTTTGGTCATCCTCCCACAACCAACATTCCAACGCCCATGCGGGTGTCAGAGGTGGGTTGCCGTGCCGTTGGGCATTGAAAGGCATTCCCCAAAAAGGGAGAATAAAATAGAAATAGCCAAAGACCGCTAAAAAGACCAATGTATAGGCCAAAATTTTGGCGACTTTTTTTAGTGTTCGTCTCATTATTTATTTGTTGTCACGCAAAGGCCCAAAGAGATTAGCAACACCGCGTCTTCGCCCCTTTGCTTCCTGCGTGAATTGTAATTTAAATATGAAAAAGGAATTCTGAAGAATTGACCAGTGCATGTACCAACGCCGCATAAAATACACTGTTGGTTTTCATGTAGGTATACCCATAAGCCCAACCTGCGATGCTGGCCAAGCCCACAAAAAGCAGAGAACCCGAATGAAAATGAACTAAGCCAAAAAAAATGCTCGTAATGGCCAATGCAGTGAAAGAACCCTGAATACCAGTCTGTTGCTTCTCGACAAAATACGCTGGTATAAAAACTAACACCGTTATAAGTACGGGAAACCAAGCCATTTTGAGTTGAACAAAATAGCCCGTTATGAATGATAGCCCGATAAAAATGGCAAATCCCCACTTCCAGTAAACGGGCCATTTTCCGCTTTGAGTTATCTTTTTCGAAAGGATATTTTGAAGTAAACCACGCAGAAACAACTCTTCAAACAATGCCGTACCCACAAAAATACGCACGAAATCTTTGACCCATTCGTAAGCAAATTCAGTGGAGAGAATGTTGTGTCCCTTGAGATTTAGGAAATTTCCAAAATATCCCAAAAGCGCGACCAACCCCACAAAAGCTAACCATACCCAAAGTGCCGTAAAGAGATATTGCCAACGGAAGCTCGGATAAAAGCCCACATCGGGGAGGTTTCGGATGTAATTGAAACTATACACGGTCGAAATCATAATCACTAAACGCATGGCGTTGCTGAACCCCGAGCCATTGAAAGGCAGCGACGTGCCCACCCCAAAGGACATACTTGTGGCGGGGATAACAATCAACAATACAAATACAATGTCTGACCATGTAACGGGCAGAGCTGTTTTTGGGAAAGCTAAAAACCCCAGCGTTGGAAACAACAAATAGAAAATGAACAAACCCGCCGAACCTTTAAAAGGAGTATGCCCATGAACCATTAAATAAGTGTAGAGCACCCCAATTAAAATCAGCGGAAAAATAACCGCCTTTTCGGGGTTGCCTTGGAGAGATTCTTTCCAGTGCGCTACAACATTCGGCTTGCCTACGGTAAAAAGCAGAAAAAAAATGACCAGAAAGTAGGGACTTGAGAGTATCAGTTCCCTCACAGGAAGTTGCCAATTGGTCAATAAAAATAGCCCGAAAAATAGCAGTGTTAAGGCAGCACTACGCAAGAGGGCTTTGGGGTAGGAAGTAGAGGTTTCTTTCATGAAATGATTTTCAGATAGTACTAGTACTACTGGAAAATCAATTGGGCTATTGGTTGCCTAAAAATTCTCACCTTTAGCTGATTGCTATTTTGAAGATACCCGTTTCGAGCGTTAGCCCTGGCCCAAAAGCACAGCTGAAAATATGTTTGTTCACATCTTTTGGTGTGCGTTCTTGAAGCAATTTTTGCAAAACAAATAAAACCGTACACGACGACATATTGCCGTAATCGCTCAAAACCTCGTAGGCATAGCGATTGTCTTCTGGGGTGAGGCCGAGCTGGTTTTCGGCGGCTTCTAGGATGGCCCTTCCCCCTGGATGAATAGCGTAAAAATCAAAGGCGGGTAATGTGGTATTTTGTTGCAGGTGACTCATTAGTTCCCCAAGTCCTCCTTTGACCAAACGCGGTATGTACGAACTCAGCACCATTTCAAACCCAAAATCACCGACGTGCCAAGCCATATCGTTGCGGCCTTCAAATAGTAAATCACAATGGAAAGACTGCATCTCAAGCGACAGTCGTTTTGGCTGCCCTTCAATGATAACCGCGGCGGCCCCGTCGGCAAATAGGGCATTGGAAAGCAGGTAGTTATCGTCGATTTTTTTCTGAAAATGCAGCGTACACAATTCAATACAGACCAATAAAACTTTGGCTTGCGGGTCGGCCTGTACAATGGTGTTGGCCATTTTGAGCCCGTTAAATGCACCGTAGCAGCCCATGAAATTGATGGATGTTCGCTGGACTTGACGAGATAACCCCAACGCTTCAACCAATTCGATGTCCAATCCCGGAGCGTATAACCCTGTGCAACTGACGGTAATGAGGTGTGTAAAATTAGGGATTTTTGAAACGTCGTTGTTGTGCGTTAATGCGGCTTTTACGGCATTTAGCGCCAGCGGCAGGGCGTGTTGTCGATAGGCCAACATCCGTTGAGATACACTCGGAAATGGCTCTAAGTCAACGGTGTTGGGGTAAAATTCAAAGTTTTCTGTTTTGCTGTAGTCATTCAATACGGAATAGCGTTTCCTGATTTTAGTGCTTCGATACAGTACCCGGAGTTTACGTGCCTCATTTGCATCTAACTGCGAAGCCCGAACCATAAAGTCGGCAATGGAAGATTGTTCTATGCAGTTTTCAGGGACAGCTGTTCCGATTGATGTGATGTATGATGGCATTCGTAAAAGTGATAATTGTACAAATAAAAAGTAATAATTCCGTTCCAAAAGTCAGCTGACCGACCGTTTGATAACTTTTCAGTAGAACACGTAGTTTTACGCTAAAGAATGTAAAAAAAAGGTAGCTCCTTTGCAGTGCAAAACCCCCAAAAAAACCATTCCACAGGTTATGAAAACTCAGAAAATCTACCGCATGCCCTCTAATGAGAGGAGAACTCCATTATTTCGGGACCAGAGTCTTTGGTTAGCCGCTTTAACGCTCCTTGTCATGGTGTACATCGTATTTTACTTTATTTATCCAATGTTCAGCAAAGGACTTTTGTTCTAACTTACTAACAGCCGTGAAACTATTCTTAAGAGAGCAGGTGTAAGCCTGCTCTTTTTTATGATTGAAATTTTATTTGTAAATAAAAGAAGGTGTTAGAATCGTTTCGAAAACATAATAAACGACTCAAACACCCCAAAAGATTTTTGCAACCTATCAATAAAACCACCGAATGGCTTTATTGTTCTAATTTCGTTCCTTCATCAACCGTAATAATGTACGGGATTCCTCCTTCCCGTCGTATGGCATCGGCTACTTCTTCGGCACAATTGGGCGCGTACATAAACATGCAGCCACCACCACCAGAGCCATTTATTTTTCCTCCCAATGCACCAGCTTTCATGGAGGCTTCCACCATGCGATTTATTTTTTCGGTAGAGGTGCGTTTGTGGTCACGGAGGTTTTGGAAATGCCGGTAAAGTAATTGACCAAAAGCCGCATCAATGTCGTTGGTTTCTTGGGTAGAAGTGGCCGATTGTTGGAGTAACTTTTTTCCTTTAATCAACAGGTCACGGTCTTCTAGATTGGCTTTCAACAATCCAAGTTCATCCGTTGATAGCAAAGAAGCGTAGTCGGAAGCCTGAGCGAAAGGCGTATGGAAAATCGAAAAAGACGGGTCGTATTCCGTTACTTTATTGATGATGGCTTCCATACCAAACCGACAGCGGGCCAAAATGCCGAGGGTATCTTTGGGTTGCTGTGAGTCTCCCAAAACGAAGGTGCCCAACGTGGGGTGCAATGCTTCTACGTAAATTTTGGGCGTGGATTCGAGGTAAATCACATGACCGATAGCCGTTGAATAATGGTCCATCATGCCGCCGGGTTCCCCAAATTCCAAGACTTCGGCTTCGTTGGCGATTTCTCCAAGTTCTTTGGAAGAAATAACGGCGGGATTGTCGGCGTTTCGACTTAAGAAATTGGCCCATGAAACGATGAGCGCCGACGAACTCGATGTACCCGAATTGATGGGAATATTGCCGTGAACTTCACATTCTAGCCCTCGGCTGAACTCAAATCCACGCCGGCGTAATACATTGAATGTACTGCGAAAATAATCCCGGTCTTTGACGTACGTCGATGCGTTGGAGAGCGTAAAAGTTTCCTGCGCATTGATGTCTGGCAAGTGGATGATGATGTGCTCATCTGCACGATGACTCCCTTCGATGCTGATTCGGCGCGAAATAGCGGCGGCTACCGTTGGCAATCCTAAATAATCCTGATGTTCGCCAAACAAACATATTCGGCCGGGTGTACTGATTTTCATATCTAAAAAAATTCCCTCTCTTTTTGGGAAAGAGAGGGCGGCAAAAGGCCTGTTTAAATGAAATTACCAACTGCGTTTTTTGTAGCCAATAAAAGCATAATAAAGGATAAATAAATAAAGAGGCATCATTATCCAATAAGCTTGTTGGGTGCTGTGGATGGAATCGGCTATGTTACCATAAATCAACGGTAAAACGGCACCTCCTGAAATCCCCATAATGAGCAAAGCCGAGCCAATTTTGGTGAATTTGCCCAGCCCGTCCAAAGCCAAAGGCCACATTGCCGGCCACACAAGGGCGTTGGCGAAGCCTAAAAAAGCAATAAACAAAACGGAAGTGAAACCACCCGTGGTAACGGCAATGACCGTGCCCACAATACCAAGAATGGCAGAAACACGCAAACATGTAACTTGAGAAACATATTTTGGAATAAGGACGATGCCCAAGCCGTAAGCAGCGAGCATTGACCAAAGAGTGTAGGTGCCAAAGGTACTGGCTTCACTTTCGGGAAAGCCCAGAGAGACACCATAACTGATAATTGTATCTCCTGCTATCACCTCAACTCCAACGTAACAAAACAACGCAATGACCCCCAATACTAAGTTTGGAAAAGAAAAAACGCTGTTACGTGTCACTTTAACTGCGTTTCCAGGCACTTCTTCTTGTTCTTCGCTTACCTCTGGTAGCCCTTTTGAAAACCAAATGACCCCCGCTAACACGACCAAAATTGCCGTTAAAATCAAATAAGGCGTTTCTACTTTTTGAAGTTCTTCTTGGGGGGTAGTGGCGGCACCACCTGCCAATAAAAGCCCACCGAAAAGGCGTTGGCTGAATATTCCCGCTAATTTGTTGGCAATTCCTAAAAAACTAATCCGTTGGGCGGCGCTTTCGCGGGGGCCAAGGATGGTTGCGTAGGGATTGGAAGCCGTTTGCAACAGGGTCAAACCGATACCAATGGTAAAAAGACCGACCAAAAACAAAGGATACGAAGCGATTTGTGCGGCAGGTATAAAAATCAGCGTTCCAACGGCCATAATTCCCAGTCCAAGTGACATTCCTCGCTTAAAACCTGTACGTTTTAGCACTTCCGAAGAAGGAATGGCCATGACCGTATATGAGATAAAAAAGGCAAACGTAACGAGGTAGGAGCTGGTGTTGTCGAGGTTAAAGGCTTTCTTGAAAAAAGTAATGAGCGTGCCGTTTACCCACGTGACAAATCCGAATACGAAAAATAATAAACCAATGATAATCAATGGTCCAACGTAGCTTTGTTTAGGTTTTGACATGGTTAGTGTTAGGAGTTAGTAGGTCATTTAGAAGCCGAAAAAATGAATTTTTTTTCGCACTTGAAAGTTTTGGGACGTATTTTTTAAATTTTTTTAAAATTAGCTTAAAATCCATAAACGGCAAAACCGCCATCGACGGTTACGATGTTACCTGTAATGTAGCTGGCAGCGGGCAAACAAAGAAAGGCGATGGCCGAAGCGACCTCTTCGGGCTGCCCGACGCGTTTCATGGGCGTACGCGATAGGATGTAATCGAGGCTTTCTTTGTTGGAAAGTACTGACTCGGTCAAAGGAGTCTCGATGTACCACGGAGCCACGGCGTTGACACGAATACCGTCGGTGGCCCATTCGCAGGCCAAATTACGGGTCAATTGATTGAGAGCGGCCTTGGTCATGCCGTAAATAGAGCCGCTTTTAAGGGAGGTTAATCCCGCTACCGAGGTAACGTTGACAATGCATCCCTGGGCATTTTTTAACAACGGATACAATGCCTGCGACAATGAAAACGCCGAGGTTAAGTTGGTGGATATGATTAAATTAAATTCTTCAGCTGTGTAACTTGTGGTGGGTTTTCGGATGTTAGTCCCTACATTATTGACCAAAATGTCTAATTTCCCCCAACGTAGACTAATGTGTTTGACGAGTTCAGGAATGGTCTCATGGTTGCTCAAATCGGCCACAAAACCCGTTGCTTTAAAACCCTGAGCTTCATAATCGGCAAGTTGACGCTCAATCTCACCTTCATTGCGGGCAACGATGATTACTTCGGCACCCAGTTGCAGTAATGTTTGGGTTGTGGCCTGTCCAATTCCTTTGGTTCCCCCCGTCACCAGCGCAACTTTACCCGCTAAATCCCACTTTGGAAGCATATTTTTGATAATTAAAACTATACAATAAAAGAATACGTTAATATAAGCACAAAACAAGCATAACCTAACAAAGATGAATCGCCGTATTTTCATTCGCTCACTTGGAGGAGTAGTATTGGCCGGACTGCCGGCGCTGGCCCAACAGCAAAGCCAGGAATTGAAACGGGTTGTAAAAACGGACGCGGAGTGGAAAAAACTACTGACTCCGATGCAGTACTACGTGACCCGCCAGAAAGGAACAGAACGCGCTTTTACGGGACCTTACTGGAACAACAAAGAAAAGGGAACGTATAAGTGTGTATGTTGCAACACTCCGCTTTTTAGTTCCGATACAAAATTTGAATCGGGTACTGGCTGGCCAAGTTTTTACGCTCCGCTCAATAAAAAAGTCTTGAAAGACGAAAAAGACAAAAGCTTTGGCATGGAACGCGATGAGGTCATTTGCGCCGTTTGCGACGCCCATTTAGGGCACGTATTTGACGATGGCCCGCGCCCTACGGGCTTACGGTACTGCATGAACGGTGCAGCTTTGGCTTTTGAAAAAAAATAAAGCAAGAAAGGACAACCAACCTAAATCAATTGGTTGCCCTTTCTTGAAAAGAATTCTATCCAATATCCATCGGGGTCTTGGAGAAATATCTGTCGTACACCATCGGGCCGAAATTTGGGAGGGCGGTAGGTTGTATTTGTTGCCTTAAAATGCGCCTCCCACGCGTCCAAATCACTTACTTCCAGCGCAAAATGATTGCTTCGAGAGCCTGATACAACAGGCTCGGTGCGTATGCCTATGATGTGCAACTCTTGCGCGTCTCCGATTTTAAACCAGGCGCCTGGAAAGTCGAATGCTGGCCGGGCCAAGGGAGTTAATCCTACAATTTTTTCGTAAAATTCAACACTTTGGGCTACTTCTGCTACGTAGAGGGCTACGTGGTTAATTCCAATGATTGATAACATTTTTTTACAAAAGATTACAACTAATAAAAAAAAGACTGCGTCTTGTCATTGTTGACAAACACGGTGTTTGTCGGATAAATGTATTATTTATTCTTGCCATGAAAAAAGTAATCTTATTTGCATTTCTAACAGCCATGGGTTGCCAGTCTGAAAAAATTGACGCTGAGCAACAAAAAAACAACGAAAAAGCGGGAGTAAAAGAAGAAATCAGCTTAAGAATCAAACAAAATACGCAAGTGGAGGGGATTAAACTTTCATTTGACGCAGTCGCTGATAGTCGTTGTCCTGCCAACGCGATTTGTATTCGTACGGGGGAAGTAGTCGTTGATTTGGCCGTAAACGACACCCAAAAAATTCAAATGTGTTTGGGAGATTGTCAACAAGTACAACCCACCAAATACAAAAGCCCTGTGAGCCAGGACTCTCTGGAAGTGATGGTGAAAAACGAGAAATATCTGTTTGTTTTGAAGCAGGTATCGCCTTACCCAGGAACTGAGGCTGATGCAGATGCCCAAAAGAACTACGAAGTAAAAATGGAAGTAGTAAAGAAGTAAACAAATGGTGTTGTTGAAACCTGACAGGAATTCCTGTCAGGTTTTTTTGTTGTTAAAACGGTAAATCATCGTCACCACTACCGCCAAGATCTGACGAAATTGGCTCGGCGGGTTTGGGAGCAGGTGCGGGGCGGCTTGCTTGGGTAGCCGCAGCGGGTTGTGCGTGTTGTTCGTTGTTATCTCCTCCTCCGCTGTTTCTGCCTCCTACCAACTGCATCGTATTGGCCCGTACGGTTTTTCCTTCACGCTGTTTTCCTTCTTTATCCGTCCAAGTTTCGGTGCGCAGTTTCCCTTCAATATAGACGGTATTGCCTTTGCGAAGGTATTGCTCGGCGATTTTGGCCAAATTGTCCCAAAGTTCAATTCGGTGCCACTCCGTTTGCTCTACCCGCTCTCCACTGCGATTGGTGTAGGCTTCTGAAGTTGCAATGTTGAAGCGTGCCACCGCCGAACCATTTTCGAGATGGCGTACTTCTGGGTCGCTGCCCAAATTGCCCAGTAGAATTACTTTGTTTACTCCTGCCATTGTATTATATAGATGTTTAAAGTTACGAAGTTTGAATAAGCACCTGACTAAAATCGGGTAAAGACGCTAACGAAAAATGAGCATTTTAATTCCCGATTTTGGGCTTTTTTTGCAGTATTTTCAATCACAAAAATACTCAAAAAAAATGCTCTTTCCAATAAGACGTAACCAGCACGGGTTTGGGTACATTTTCTATTTCTTCTTCGGTTAGAAAAGTCAGTTCAGGGGGTAAATTCAACGTAATTTCGGGGGGAGCTTCAAGTACCCAAAACTGCGCCTGAATACGTTGATGGGTGAGGATATGCGTAAAAATACGGCTTGGTGGCCTAATTGTTGTTTGAGAGAAAATGGCATTAATTGTTTGATTTTCAGTGAATTCGTCTATACTTTGGACGATTGCCTCGGTTTCAATCAGGTAAAAGTCAAACAACTTTTGCCAGACATCTTTGTCGGTTCGTTGTCGCATGGCAATCCGTCCATTTTGGACAATGACAAAATAGTTGAAAAAACGCTCTCGCACCTTGGTTTTCTTGACTTTGACGGGCAATAAATCAATCCTTCCAGTGGCAAAAGCAACACAATGGGGCTGTACAGGACACAACAGGCAGTCGGGGGATGAAGGAGTGCATTGAACGGCCCCAAACTCCATGATGGCCTGATTGTAGGTGGCGGGTTGCTCGCGAGAAATCAGTTCATTGGCCAAATTGGCAAATTGCCGTTGTCCTTCGCCGCTGGTAATATCAGTATCAATCCCAAATACCCTCGACAGTACCCTGTATACGTTGCCGTCTACTACCGCCACGGGTTCATCGTAGGCAAAAGACGCAATGGCGGCGGCAGTGTAAGGGCCGATTCCTTTTAGTTTAAGCAATCCTGCATAGGTGGTCGGAAATGCACCGTTGAGCTCTTCTACAATGTATTTGGCCGTTTGGTGCAGGTTGCGCGCCCGAGAATAGTAACCTAGGCCCTGCCAGAGTCGAATGACCTCTTGCTCAGGAGCATTGGCTAAATCAATGACGGTGGGGTAGGCTTCTATAAAACGTTCATAATAAGGTAATCCCTGAGCGATACGGGTTTGTTGAAGAATAATTTCTGAGAGCCAGATATAGTAGGCGTTGCGGGTGTGTCGCCAGGGTAAATCTCGGTGGTGATACTCATACCATTTAATGAGCTCGTTGGCAAAAAACTTGTTATTCAATGGTTTTCGAATGTTTGTTTTGAAATTAAGGCGTAAAAGATTTTCGCATTTTGTCGAAATTATACTACTTTTGTGCGCTCAAAATAAGCCGATTGTAAAATAGATTGGCTCCGCAGGATTTTGAAACTAATATTACAAAGAATAACAGTTTTATAACCTTAAAGTTTAAAAAAGTGACGAAAGCAGACTTAATTGCAGCAGTTGCCGATCAAACCGGCATCGAAAAAGCACACGTTTCTGAAACAGTTGAAGCGTTTTTCACAGTAGTAAAAGACTCATTGGCCAAAGGTGAGAACATTTATGTTCGTGGTTTTGGCAGTTTTGTTAACAAAAAACGCGCTAAAAAAGTAGCTCGTAACATTTCTAAGAACACTGCTATCGTCATTGACGAGCATTATGTTCCAAGTTTTAAGCCTGCTAAAGTGTTTGTTGAGCAAGTAAAAGGCTCAGAAAAGTAATTCCAACGGCACGAAGGAGCTGCCTGAAAATGTTATGAACCGTTCAATCCTGATTGTTATTTTATTGGCTACTGTACTCATTGGTGGGCTTTATAGTCTGCCAAAAGTTGTTGTTAAAAGTCAAGAGCGAGAACTTTCGGAGGGTAAAGACAGTACTCAGGCATCTGCATCGGGCCAAACCGAAACAACTTCGACCGCTGCGGAAACTCATATTGAGCCATTGACTGCCGAACAGCAAAATTCGGTCGCGGCGCTATCTCAGCAGCTGGTTTCTGCTCGGGATTCAAAGCAAAAAGGAGGAGCGGCTCTAAAACTTTCTGATTTTTATCTGAACATCAGAAAATTTGACAGCGCCGCAAAGTATGCAGAAACGCTTGCTTTGTTGGAGCCTGCCGAGCCTAACTTGCTTCGTGCTGGCGACCGTTATTATGATGCATTTAGTTTTGCTGTTGACACCAAAAAGTCCTCAGCATTAGGTGCTAAGGCGAGAGAATGGTACCAGAAAGCGCTTGATAAGAACCCTGCTCTTCTCAACGCCAAAGCCAACATGGCGATGACCTACGTTTCTACGGAAACACCCATGCAGGGAATCTTGTTGTTGAGAGAAGTTTTGGCAAATGACCCAACCAATGAAGTAGCTTTGTTTAATTTGGGACTTCTATCGATGCGTTCAAACCAGTACGAAAAAGCGGTGGAACGTTTTCGTCAATTGTTGAAAGGAAACCCCATGAATTCAAAAGCTCGTTTTTATTTGGGTGTTTCATTGGCTCAAACGGGAAAGAATAAAGAGGCGTTGGAAGAACTTTCGGTCGTGAAAGGTCAGGAGAAAGACCCTACCATTCAAGCGGCGATTGCGGAGTTGGAAAAAGACTTAAAATAAAACCGTTATTCGCGGTACTCACAAACGAATAACAAGCGGTACATGGCCGCTGTAACATACTAATTAACTTAAAAATTGTAAAGCTATGCCTTGCGGAAAGAAAAGAAAAAGACACAAAATCGCTACTCACAAACGGAAAAAGCGCCTCAGAAAAAATCGTCATAAGAAGAAGTAATTTATCCCAAAACCAAGGTGCTTTTCAACCTTGGTTTTGGGTTTTATATACTTCGTCAAATGCCTTTTTGACTATGTAGTTGTTTTGAGCCATTCGTAAGGTTTACGGAATGGTTTTCACCTTAGATCCTTACAAAACATTGAGTAGCGAATTAATCATCAGTGCCTCACAAAAAGGGACACGCATAGCGCTTTTGCAACAAAAGCGCCTTGTGGAGTACCATGTGGAGGAGTCGGAAAACAGTTTTACGGTCGGTGATATTTATTTAGGAACTGTTCGGAAACTCGTTACTGGTTTGAACGCTGCTTTTGTTGACATCGGATACGAAAAAGATGCTTTTCTACATTACCATGATTTAGGTCCAAACGTCCAGTCGCTTAACAAACTGACCAAGGAGGTCATTGCGAAGCGAATGAATTCCGGCAAATTGAATAACTTCAAAATGGAGCCGGAAATTGATAAACTTGGGAAAATTGACAAAGTGTTGGGCAAAAATCAGCCCATACTGGTCCAGGTTGTCAAAGAGCCTATTTCTACCAAAGGCCCCCGTTTATCTTGTGATATTTCTATTGCAGGTCGTTACGCGGTGTTAGTTCCCTTTTCAAATTCAGTCAATATCTCTAAAAAAATTACGGATAAGGCTGAACGTACCCGTTTACACCGATTAATGACATCGGTGAAACCCGCTAATTTCGGCATTATTGTCCGCACCGTAGCGGCCAATAAAGAAGTGGAAGAACTGGATAGAGATATTCAAAACTCCATTCAAAAGTGGGAAAACGGAATGAAAATGCTCACCGAAGCAAAACCCCGTGACCGAATCATCGGGGAGATGAATCGGGCGTCGTCCATTATGCGAGATTTACTGAACGATACTTTTGATAGTATCACGGTGGATACCAAAGATATGTACGACGACATCAAAGGGTTTATTCACACGATTGCGCCTGATAAAGAGAAAATTCTCAAACTATACAGCGGCAAAAATAAGCTGTTTGAGCAGGTAGGCCTTGAAAAGCAAATTAAATCATTGTTTGGACGCTCGGTAAGCCTTCCGGGAGGTGGGTATCTCATCGTAGAACACACCGAAGCACTCCACGTGATAGATGTCAACAGTGGCAACAAGTCCAATAACGAGGAAAATCAGGAAGACACGGCACTGCACACCAACATCGAAGCGGCGAAAGAAATTGCCCGCCAATTGCGCTTGCGCGATATGGGCGGAATCATTGTGGTAGACTTCATTGATATGAAGAAAGCCGAGCACAAAAAGCAACTATACGACGAAATGAAAGCCGAAATGAAGGCCGACCGTTCGAAGTTTACGTTGCTCCCGCTGACAAAGTTTGGGTTGATGCAGATTACGCGCCAACGGGTTCGTCCAGAAATTAACATTGTGACCCGCGAAGTGTGTCCAACGTGTAATGGAACTGGTACGATTCAGCCCAGTATCCTGATTTCGGATATTATTGAAAATAACCTTGAATATCTCCTTACCCGTCAAAATGAACAAAAGGTGTCGGTAGCCCTTCACCCGTACTTGCACGCGTACTTTACGGCGGGATTCCCGTCGCCCCGACTCAAGTGGTTGTTTAGATATAAATCGTGGGTTAAACTTTTGAAAGACAGCTCATTGGCTGTAACTGAGTTTAAATTCTACGATAAATACGGTGAAGAAATAGAAATCGCAGCAACTTGATTTCTTTAAAACATTGATAAAGGGTTAAGAGTTAAAAGTTAGGGGTTAATGCAAACCTTTAATTTTTGACTTTTAACCCTTAACTTTTTAACTATGAAATTTACAACTTTAGCCATCCGCACGTGGCGTTTTTTTTCAATGATTGCGGTGTTTGGTACATCTATTTACAGTTATAGTCTTTTTAGTGCTGATGTCGGTGTACACTTTGACGCTTTCGGCAAAGCCGACGAATTCATTGGAAAATCTGATGTTTTCTATATTCTGGTCGCTTTGATTGTGGCCAACAACGTTCTTTTCCCCGCTTTGGGTCGTCAACTCATTAAATTACCCAGTCATCTGCTGCCCATTCCGAACCAAACCGAATGGACCGCCCAACGCGATGACCTCAACGAGCATATTCAAAACTGGATTTTTAGCTTGGTAGCCATGATTAATACCATTATTGCCATGACGGTATTTGTTCTTGCTACGGTAAACAACGAATTTACCTTTAAAATCGGCGATTTTGAAGGGTTGTTTTATCTGATTGTGATTTTGTTGTTAATCATTGTTTTGGCATTGCCCATTCGGTTGATGATAAAACCAAAAGTAGAGGAGCTTTAGTGAGTTGAGTACTTGTTATGAAAAATCTTCCCGAAATACCACTCGCGGATTATCATTACGACTTACCCGATGAGCGTATTGCCCGTTTTCCTGTTGAACCACGCGATACTTCAAAACTGCTTATTTTTGACAACGGTCAAATCCAGCACGAGCATTTTTATGATTTATCGCGGTTTTTGCCGCAGCATACTTTTCTGGTTTTTAACAATACGAAAGTAATTCCTGCGCGGGTATTTTTTCAGAAAGCAACGGGCGCAACCATCGAAATCTTTTTACTGCACCCAGAAGCGCCTTCCCGCATTATCAATGACATCATGCAACAGACCCAGTTTTGCGTTTGGAGTTGCATGATTGGGAATAAGAAACGTTGGAAAGCGGGAGAAAAACTCAGTATTGAGTGTGTGGTGCAAGGAACAAAGTGCAGCGTAGAGGCCGAGCTGATTGATAACGAACGAAATTGGGTTCAATTCAGTTGGTCGGGGGGATTGTATTTTGCCGACGTGATTCGGGCATTGGGCGAAATTCCGTTGCCGCCTTATTTGGGGCGTCATGCCGATGCGCATGATTCAGATACGTATCAAACCGTGTATTCAAAAGTAGAGGGAGCCGTTGCGGCTCCCACGGCTGGGCTTCATTTTACGGAAAATGTATTTCAGCAACTTTCCGATAAAGGCATCCACCACGATTTTGTAACCCTGCACGTGGGGGCGGGTACTTTCCAACCCGTAAAGGTTCAGAATGCGGTGGAGCATACCATGCACTCGGAGCAGGTGGTTTTTAAGAAATCCTTTATTGAAAATCTTCTTCTGAACATTGAGCAAGTGGTTGCCGTTGGCACTACCTCCATGCGCTCATTAGAAAGTTTGTATTGGATTGGGGTCAAACTGCTAACTTCGTCTTTAGGCCAAAGAAATGACGGTGAGCATTTTTTTATTGAAAAGCTGACTCCTTACTTGGATTATTCCTTCGAACCCACACCTCAAGCGTCTTTAAAGGCTATTTTGGCTTACATGGAGGGGGCTCAACTTGAAGAATTGGTGGGGGAGACGGAGATAATGATTTTTCCAGGCTATCGTTTCAAAATATGTAAAGGACTGATTACGAATTATCACCAACCAGGCTCAACGTTGATGTTGTTAGTGGCGGCTTTTTTGGGTCCACAGTGGCGTAGCGTTTATCAAGCAGCTTTGGCCAACGATTATCGC
This sequence comes from Runella salmonicolor, assembly GCF_024158025.1. Lineage (NCBI taxonomy): Bacteria > Pseudomonadati > Bacteroidota > Cytophagia > Cytophagales > Spirosomataceae > Runella > Runella salmonicolor. The sequence goes on along the minus strand of NZ_JAMZEL010000002.1, from coordinate 329,192 downwards.
TTTTTGAGCTACGGAGATTCTTCGCTGTTGTGGCGAGTCGATTAGAAAATTTCAATTTGTTTATACACACAAAAGGGTTGAAAGTTAGACTTTCAACCCTTTTGTGTATGAGTGAGTTATACAAGAGTTTATTTGCCGCAAGCTTTCAACACGTTGGTATGGTTTAGGATGTAAGCCCCGTCGTTGGCTTTTTTTGCCAGTTCTAAGCCTTTTTGGGCATCGGCGATGGCTACGTCGCATTTTCCGATTTTAGCGGCAATTTTCCCCCGCAGGTAGTAGGTCCAGTATTCTTTTTCTTTCTCGACCACCTTATTGGCCCATTCGTAGGCTTTGTTCAAATCGCGGTTGGTGTCGTAGTAATAATTTGCGGCATCTGAGTACGTACCTTCAGTGACCGTAGGCGCGTTTATTTTTTGTTGAATCTCCGTCATGATTTGCGCATCGGGGTCGTGCGAAATGCTGAATTTGGCCTGTAAATTCTCCCAACGAATGGCGATTTTGGCCGAATTGGGTGTAAAGTCGGTAAATTCAATCGTGAAATACTCTTCTGTTTTCGCCGTTTTTTCGGCTTTTACCTTAAACCTGAGGAGGTCGTCGGTTTGTTTATAACCATACGCCCCCCATTGATTAGGGTTTTTGCTCAGAATAATCGTCCATTCGGTCTCAGTCGGGATGGTAAACAAACCATACGTTCCCGCAGGTACTTTTTGTCCTTCGAGGGTCATTTCTTGGGATAAAATCAGGTTGGGCACTTTGTTGGCGCCCGTTCTCCAAACTTGACCGTAAGGGGCCAAAGGGGTGCCGAATAACTTACGGCCTTTCAACGCTGGGCGGCTGTATTCTACGGTTACATTGGCCAAACCGATGCTTTGTACCGCCGTGGCGGCGGGACTGGCGGCGGGGGTTTTGATTTGGGCGTGCGCCATTCCTAGGCATAGACAAAGGAGGAGCGTGCTTGCGGAGGAGAAAAGTTTCATTGCAAATCGTGTTTTTAAGTTGTTAAAGAGACTGTAAAACAACAAAAACCTTTTTCGTAGAACAACTCCCCCCGACTGAATCGTCAAAAAAACGGCCTGAAAGGTTAATTCCAGCGCGGTTTGGTAATAATTATCATGAGCATAAATAAGGCATACAGTAGCCCGGGTACGGCCAAAATAGCCAGAACGATCTTGGCTATACGGAGATAGTCATTTGATTTTAACCACAGACTTCCCAGCATAATGGCGCCGATACCCAATAAAATCATGACCCATAAGCCCATATTGAAGGAAGAAACGGAGCCGTCTACTAAGCCAATGAAGAAAAAATACAGCACCACCAGCGATATTACAGCGTCGATGCCCCAAAGAACCCAAAAAAGTATCATTGTGTATATTGTCTAGCGGTTGAATATCTTAGTATTAATGTGCTGATTGTGTTGTTATTATACTTTATAGGTTACGGTTTGGTGCATTCGGCTTTTTACATTTATACAATTTTAATAACTTCCATTAGCGTCTCGTTTAAGTGGTCGAAATCACTGTCAGTAGTCATCAATGGAATATCAAGTGAGTAGGCAGTTGCGGCAATCCAAAGGTCATTTTTGCCCATTTTTTTTGCAGAACCTTTGAGAAGGTTGCCATTCTTATCTTTGGTTTTCCGCTTTGAAAAAGAGTCTATTTCGGTATATGATTCAAGCAATAATTGGTCAGCATTAGAAATGTCGATATAGGTTATTGCTTCAAGTATTTTGTTGAGCTTCTCGATTTTAGGCTTACCCCAATTGTTTTGTGCAATAAATGATTCCAATTCAGCCTTAGTAACAACGGAAATTATAACATTGGCTGCTGTATCATACTTTTCAATTTTATCAAGGCACTTTTTTCCTGTGATTGTATCTCTTATTATGTGAATGAATACACAGGTGTCAATAACGATGTTTTTCATCTGTGTATGTCTTTAAGCATTTCTTGAAATTGTTCTTCGCCAATTTCATCTCTCAGCAAGCCCGAAATACTTTTTAGGGCTGAAAGTGAACTTGACTTTTTTGATTGTTTGGCCTGAAACAGTAATTGTTGGTGGGCTGTCATAGCTGTTGGCTTTTTCGAGAAAAATTTATCTCTTGCGCCGGGTTTGCTATATTCTTGAATCTCTACAAAACTCAATTGTCCATTAGGTTTGTAATGTGCCATTCCCGAAATGGTTACTTCCTTACCCATAAAGCCAACAATGTTTTCTAAGATGGTTTTGTCATTAGCAAACACATTCACAAAACCTTGTTCTGTTTGCAAGCCAAGCTTTCCTTTAGAAACTTTCATTTCATCCAACTGCCCGTGTACAATTACCTTTTTAGGCTCAGGTATGCTGTCTTCTAATCGCCCAATTTTTTGGAAATCATCTTTGGTCAACCGAACTTCTGCAATCGTTCCCCGATTTGCCATATAGAAAATTTCATTATCGCTTATGAAATTCTTTTTGAAACTCATCAATGATTTCAAAAGCGGTTTGTCCAAATCGGCATCTTCACTATCATCATTCAAGGCGGATTGAAAAGATTTTATCACCAAAGCCATTGGGGTCAATTGCAAAACTTCTTCTTGAGGCTTGAACATATCCATTTGAACCCCTTTGATGGTTTCCGAAAAGTGTATGCAGTCAATGGTTAGTGAAGTGCCGTCATGTCCGCTACCAGAAATACTTTGCAATCGCATCGCTAAAGCCTTTTTTAGGTGTTTATCGGGTGTGATATCACTAAATCCTCTTAACCTAAACATTAAAGCTTTGGTAGCAATGTCTTTGGTAGATTTTGTCAATAATTTCAGTCGGTCAAATTCCAACAGCCCATTGTCTTCGTCCTCACCCAATATTTTTATATCGTAATTCATTGTTTAGTGCTGTTTTGAATTGAAAAATTCTTCCTAGCAAAGTTACTAATTCTGCCTGTTTGTTGTAGATTGTTTTGTTGGCATAGCATCTGTATACGCGACACTTAATCCCTTATTCCATTTCGTCAGGCATTTGAAGCGTTTTGAGTCAAGCCACTCCGTTATAATTAACGAATTAGCTCGACTCAAAAGTGATGTATACAAATCGCTATTTTACTTTGCCAAAATCAGCGGCAATCTGATTGATTCTGTCGTCTGATAGTGTCTCCGACGCAATCACGGTGCGGTAACGGAAGGTGGTTGACTCGCCGTTTTTGAGTTGGAGGTTCATTTCTTCTTTTCCTTGGCTGAATACCTTCATTCCGAGGGGGTTGGCCGCAAAAAGCCCGTAGCCCCGGGCGTGCCAGTAGGTAGGATAACCTGCGTTTTTGGGGTGGTCGAGAATCACTAGGTTAACGGTTTCGTTGCCCATTGTTCCGCGCAAATTACACCAACGCGCGCGTTTGCTCCATACCTCTTCACCTTCAATGCCCTCACTGTTTCGATAGCTGCCCGATACGCCAGTATTGTCCATCACGGGTACTTTTGTAGCTACTCCCGACGCATCCGTAAATACCTCGGGGCTTTTGGAAGGATGCTCTAATTGCCGGGCCACCCGAATCGCAAACATACCATCTTTCACGTCTTTGAAAGTGACAAGGTCAGTTTTGGCCGTGAGGGTGGTGATGCGATCCACGGTGCGGGTGGTGGCGTCGCCGCTAAATACGTAGGTGGTGATTTCGGTCAGCATCAGGCCACCGTTTTTGTCGAGCCAGTCGGCCGTTACGGTCAATTCACCCTGCTTTTTGCCGCTTTTTAGGCTTTTGATGCCCGTGTGAACAATCGTGCCGTAGGTGCCTTTTGAGCTGGGAGGGGTCAGTGAATTGTTCCAAAAATCGTGCCCGTTGACGGCCTCATAGTTGAGCCACATTCCTACGTGGTGAGGGTGGTCAACGCGCTCACCTGGACGCGGGTCAAGCGGCCATCCGCGGGTAATGTTGGTGCCTTTGGCCGTAAGAAGAGGATACAACACGGCTTTTTTGAGGACGGAAGGGCCAGGGTAAAAATAATTCGTGAACGGTTTGCCATCAATGGTGACTTCCACTTTTTTATCCGCAGATTTGTCCGTCAGTACAACTCCCTTTTGGGCATAAGCGCCAAGGGATAAAAAGGCTAATGCAGTACAGAAAATAGATTTCATGTAGGTTGTGCAGTGGTTAATTTTCTTTCGTTTGGTAGTATAGTGTACGAACGAACACTAAGAATAGACTACGATTAAAAGCCCGTATTCGCTTTTTTTACCCGCACTTTTGTAAGTTTGTGGCATGGCTAAAAAACAAAAATATTATGTCGTGTGGGAAGGGCGTAAACGAGGTGTATTTACGGACTGGACCGATTGTGAGGCCCAAATCAAGGGTTTTCCTGAAGCAAAATTTAAGTCATTTGACACCATTAAGGAGGCAGAAGAAGCCCTGAAAGAAAATTATTGGGCTTTTATTTCTCCCAAAACGGCCAAAGCACCGCTCAAAGAAGCACCCGCTAAAATTGGCAATCCCAACCTAGAAAGTATTGCGGTAGATGCCGCTTGGAACACCGCAACGGGCGATGTAGAATACCAAGGGGTGTACCTCCGCACGGGACAAAAAATATTTCATCAAGGCCCGTTTCGGGATGGAACGAACAACATCGGGGAGTTTTTGGCGATTGTCCACGGGTTGGCATATCTACAAAAACACCAAAGTAATCTACCGATTTATTCGGATTCTCGCACCGCAATCAGTTGGATAAAACGTAAACATGCCAACACTAAACTTGAAGTAACCCCCGCCAACAAGCAAATCTTTGAACTGCTCCAACGCGCCGAAGAATGGCTCTCCAAAAATAAATTTACCAATCAGATTTTGAAATGGGAAACGGAATATTGGGGAGAGAATCCGGCAGATTTTGGGCGCAAGTAACCGCCTAATCACCCATGCCAAGAACTCCTGCTCCTTATTTTCGATTTAAACAGTTCACCGTTTGGCACGACCGCAGTGCGTTGAAGGTCTGCACCGAAGCCTGTATTTTGGGCGCATACGTAAAGGTAACGGGTGCGACACGCGCTTTGGACATCGGGACTGGAACTGGGCTGCTGGCGTTGATGGCGGCGCAGCGAAATCCCTTGATGTGCATTGAAGCGGTAGAAATCGAAGAACAAAACTTCCTGCAAGCCGTTGATAATGTGGCCCAAAGCCCTTTTGCGGAGCGCATTGCAGTGCATCATACGGCGATTCAGGATTGGCCGAGGAAAAATGAAAATCTGGCTTCAAACTTTTCGGACTACGACCTGATTATCAGCAATCCTCCTTTTTTTGCCAATCATTTGCGGTCGCCGTCGGCAGCGCGCAATCTGGCGTTGCATACCGATACGCTGTCGTTAGAAGAGTTGGTGGATTCGGTGGCGCGGTTATTGGCAGTAGAGGGACGTTTTGTGGTACTTTTACCCGCGTATGAAACCCAATTGTTGACGGAGATTGCCGCGGGTGCAGGACTATGGCCGACCCATCATTTGCAGGTTTTTCAACGGCCCGATAAGCCGCTTTTTCGAATGATTACTACTTTTGAGCGTCATCATACCGAATCTATTCTCGAATCTCTCTATATTCACCACCTTGATGGGAGCTATTCTGACGAGTTTCGAACTTTATTGAAAGAATACTACTTGATTTTTTAGGAGTTAATCAAAACCACCCCAATACTACAATTCATGCGCGATACGATTGCCACTTACTTTCAGCACTTACAAGATACGATTTGTCAAGCCCTCGAAACCGCCGACGGCTTGGGGAAATTCAAAGAAGATAAATGGGAACACCACAGCGGCGGTGGCGGCCGCTCACGGGTGCTCGAAAATGGAAACATCATCGAAAAAGGAGGGGTTAACTTTTCGGCCGTGCAAGGCCAAACTTCCGAAGCACTTATGCGTCAGATGAACCTGACCGAGCAGGCCGACTACTTTGCCACGGGCGTTTCGATTGTGATGCACCCAAACAGTCCGAAAGTGCCGATTATTCACATGAACGTGCGCTATTTTGAAATGTTAAACGGGGTGAGTTGGTTTGGCGGGGGTATTGACCTGACGCCGCATTACGTGGTGGAAGAAGATGCCCGTTGGTTTCACCAACAATTGAAAGCCACTTGCGATAAACACGACCCTGAGTATTATCCCCGATTTAAAAAATGGGCGGATGATTATTTCTACATTCCCCACCGTCAGGAAACGCGTGGCGTGGGAGGTATCTTTTTTGATTATCAGAAGTCAGAAGACAAAGAGAGCCTCTTTCGTTTTGTGCAGGCCGTAGGAGAAACCTTTGCTCCGACCTATACGCACCTGATGTTAAAAAATAAAGACATTCCTTTTACCGAAGCCGAAAAAGAATGGCAGTTGGTGCGTCGGGGAAGATATGCCGAATTTAATCTGGCATGGGACCGAGGTACAAAATTTGGACTCGAAACGGGCGGCCGTACGGAATCTATTTTGATGAGTTTGCCGCCCTTGGCGCGTTGGATTTACGATTATCACCCACTGCCAGACACGCCCGAGGGGCAAACAATTTTATTGCTTAAAAAGGGGATTGAGTGGGTCTAAATTCAAATTTTAACGCCTTTTTTTTGTATATTTACGTTTTAAATTTTTGTGATTTGCGGGCAATTCCGTGGGGAGAGCGGAAACTAAGAAGCCATTTTTTGCAAAACCGAAAACCCCGAATCACGCAGTAAAAGACAATGAGCGAAATCAACGAAACCTTACCTGAAGACAAACGCCCTAAGAAAGATGCCCTCCATACTCAGTCGGATGTGGGGGATATGTACCAAAATTGGTTTTTGGATTATGCCTCCTACGTAATTCTGGAGCGCGCAGTGCCCGCGATTGAAGACGGCCTTAAACCGGTTCAGCGGAGAATTTTGCACGCTTTGCGTGAAATGGACGACGGGCGCTTTAACAAAGTGGCCAACGTCATCGGAGCCACCATGCAATACCACCCACACGGCGATGCCTCCATCAACGAGGCTATCGTGAACATGGGTCAAAAAGAATTGATTTTTGACACGCAGGGAAACTGGGGGGATATTCGTACGGGCGACAGTGCCGCCGCCCCTCGTTACATTGAAGTAAGGCTTTCGAAGTTTGGTAACGATGTTATATTTAACGATGACACGACCGAATGGCAGTTGAGTTACGACGGTCGTAAGCGCGAACCCGTTACGCTACCCGTTAAGTTTCCGTTGCTTTTGGCAACGGGGGTGGAAGGAATCGCGGTAGGGCTTTCGACCAAGATTTTACCGCACAACTTTATTGAATTGGTAGAAGCGTCGATTGCGTTGCTCAAGGGCCAGCCGTTTCAGCTGTACCCTGATTTTCCAACGGGTGGGCAAATTGACATTACGAATTACAACGACGGCTTGCGCGGCGGTAAAGTTCGGGTGCGGGCCAAGATTGAAGAGCTGGATAAGAAAACGCTCATTATTCGCGAAATTCCGTTTAGTACGACCACGACCTCCATCAAGGACTCCATCATTAAAGCCAATGATGAAGGGAAGATAAAGATACGGAAAGTAGAAGATTTGACCTCGAAAGACGTTGAAGTACTGGTGCATTTGGCCCCCAACGTCTCGCCCGATATTACCATTGATGCCCTGTATGCATTTACGGAGTGTGAAGTGAGTATTTCACCCAACGCCTGTATCATTATCGCAGATCGGCCGCATTTTGTGACGGTATCCGAAATATTAAGTGTTTGTAATGACCAGACCGTAAACTTACTCAAAAGGGAGCTGGAAATCAGGCGCTTTGAGTTGAAAGAAAAGCTACTTTACAGTTCGCTTGAGAAAATTTTCATTGAAAACCGAATTTATCGTGACATTGAAGAATGTGAGACTTTTGAGGCCGTTATTCAAACCATCGACGCTGGCCTGACGCCTTTTAAAGCCGATTTTTACCGTGAAATAACCGAAGAAGATATTTTACGCCTGACGGAACTGCGCATCAAGCGAATTTCGAAATATGATGGCTTCAAAGCAGAGGAAGCCATGCGGAAGCTGGAAGATGAACTGAATGAAGTAGAGGATAATCTGGCTAATTTGACGCGTTTTGCCATTGCTTATTACAAAGACTTACTGAAGAAACACAGCAAAAATCGCCAACGTCGTACCGAAATCCGTTCGTTCAATACCATTGCCGCTACCGTTGTGGCGGCGGCCAACCAAAAGTTGTACGTAAACCGCGAAGAAGGGTTTGTGGGCTATGGCTTGAAGAAAGACGAGTACGTAATGGATTGCTCCGACATCGACGACGTGATTATCTTCCGTCGCGATGGAAAATACAAGGTCGTACGCATAACGGAGAAAGTGTTTGTTGGAAAAGACATTATCTACGTGGCGGTGTTCAAGAAAAATGACGAGCGCAAAGTATACAATGTCACTTATTTGGACGGCAAATCGGGGGCCAGCTACGCCAAACGTTTTGTAGTGACGGGAATCACCCGCGACAAAGAATATGACGTGACCCTCGGAACGCCTAAATCCAAGATTACGTATTTTACGGCCAATGACAACGGCGAAGCAGAGGTGATTACGGTCAGCCTGACGGCGCAGAGTACGGCGCGTATCAAACTTTTTGATTTTAATTTTTCCCAACTGGCGATTAAAAACCGCTCGGCCATGGGAAATGTGTTGACAAAGTACCCCGTTCGTAAAATAGTCTTTAAATCAGCGGGGGCTTCAACCCTCGGTGGCGTTGATTTATGGTACGACAGCGTGTTGGGACGCCTGAACCGCGACGACCGAGGGCGGTATTTGGGAAATTTTGACAACGGAGATTTGATTTTGGTTTTATACAAAGAAGGGACGTACGAATTGACGACCTACGACCTGACCAACCGGTACGAACCCAAAGACATTCTCCAAATTGAGAAGTTTTTGCCCGACCGTCCCATCACGGCGGTTTATTTTGAAGCAACCCAAAAAAGCTATTTTGCCAAAAGGTTTAAAATTGAAACGAGTACCGTTGACAAGAAGTTTTCTTTTATTGGAGATACCAAGGGCTCGAAGCTGATTTTTGTGTCGCTCGATGCCCATCCGCGGATGGAATTGCTGATTGAAAAAAGCAAAACCGAAACCCAAAAGGAGATTGTGGTACTCGATGCCTTTGTGGACGTGAGGGGTTGGAAAGCACTGGGCAACAAAGTGTCGGGCTTAAAAGTAAAAGAAATAAAACAGATCGACTCGTTGCCCGAAGTTGAAAAAGCAACCAATAATACGATTTTAGAACCTAAGAATGAGCTTGAAGAAGAAACTGATGCCCCTGATGAGGCATCTTCGACTGACGAAAATGGACAGTTAGGTTTATTTTAACCAATCAAATGAAAGAAGGATTGCTGCATATTAACGCGATACGACGCTCCAAAAAGCTGCAAGTCTCCCTGGTGAAACAACTCATTAAGGGGGGCTTCTGGAGCGTGTTTTCTGTCGTTGTGTTAGTATTGTTATGCAATTGGATTGTGGTTGATACGACGCGTTCGAAAGTCTTTTTTGATATAAATACCCTCCCTTCCAACGATGTAGGTTTGGTGCTCGGAACGAGCAAGTACGTAGCGCGTGGCAAAGAAAATCTCTTTTTTCGGTATCGCATGGAGGCTTCTGCGCGGTTATTTAAAGAGGGGAAAGTAAAATACCTGATTTTGAGTGGCAACAAAGAGGCCGAAACCTACGACGAGCCCAAAGCCATGAAACAGGCTTTGACCAAACTTGGGGTGCCCGAAGATGCCATGCTGTTGGATACGGCTGGGTATCGTACTTACGATTCGGTGGTTCGTTGTCGAGAAATTTATGGACAAGAACGCGTAACGGTTATTTCGCAAAACTTCCACAATGCCCGTGCTCTTTACCTCGCCGATCATGAAGGATTGAATGCCGTCGGATTTGCCGCGCAGGATGTCCCCAATGGCTATTCGATTAAGACCTTAATCCGTGAATACCTGGCGCGTCCTAAAGCCATGTTGGACGTGTACATTTTGAAACCAGAAGCAGGGGTCAGAGAAGGGGCTTCCCAAAAAGAATGAATGGCTATTCGTTTTTGAAGTTGAATGGATAAATACCAAAAAGCGCGAAAAGGGAAATCCCTCTTCGCGCTTTTCTTTTTTAGCAATAAGTCCTTAGATGGAAAGTTTCTTCATCCATTCGGCATCTACTTTCATGCTTTCGATGGATGAAACGGGATATTCTTCCTGCTCTACGATATAATACTTGATACCTGCTTTTTTGGCGGCTTTGAGGATGGTTGGATAATCGACGGAGCCTTTGCCGAAATCTTTTTGAACTACTTTTCCGCCTTCTTTCACCATGTCTTTGATGTGAACGAGTTCATAGCGATTTGCATACTTATTGAGGTGAGCAACGGCATCTTGGCCCGAAGCGATAACCCAGCACAAATCCAACTCAAACATCACTTTTTTAGGATCGGTGTTGGCGAGTAAAACTTCGTGAGGAATTTGTCCTTCGAGGGGTTTAAACGAATAATCGTGGTTGTGGTAGCCAAATTTCATGCCTGCTTTGGTGACTTTTTCGCCTACTTCGTTGAATAAGTCGGCTTTTTTCTTCCAAGCATCGATGGTTTTTTGCGCACCGATATACGGGCAAAGCATGTATTTGAGTCCCGCCTCGGCACCCCGCTCAATATTTTTGTCCAAATCTTTGTTGATGTCAAAGTGAGTACTGATCATTTTGACCCCCAAGTCGCCCAAATAGGTTTTGCACTCCGATGGACTCATGCCCCACAAGAAATCAGGGCCTCCGTAGCTTTCAAATTGTGTGTAACCCAGTTCGGCAAGTTTTTTCATTGTCCCTTTCGGGTCTTTTGGCATCAGGTCGCGAACGCTGTATAGTTGAACCCCAAAGTTTTTAAGTTTTTTAGCTTCGGCAAAAAGGCTTGGTGCCAATACCAAACCAGTACCCAAAACGGCAGATTGTTTAATAAAATCCCGACGATTCATGAAATTAATATGGTTAGTTGTTTCCAAGATAAAAACGAAAAGCCCTCTTTCTACTTGTTTTGGGGGACGTATATTTATGCAAAATGATGCAGTAAGATGCTTTAATTATTCTTATATCCCCCATCTTTGCGTAAAATTCTCCGTAATGATAGGCGAATGTAGCTTTCATCCGTGGGTGTACATTAAATTAAATCAATGACTTTTCCGCAAATAGTTCTCAAATCAAACCGTGACGAAGCCGTTCGTCGTTTTCATCCGTGGGTATTTTCAGGGGCCATTGGCTCAATGAAAGGCCAACCAGCCGACGGCGACATCGTAGAAGTAGTAGATAATCGCAATAAATATTTAGCCACGGGCCATTACCACAATGGCAATATTGCGGTAAAGATTTTCAGTTATGAAAAAATAGTGCCTGATGTGGCTTTCTGGAAGCAAAAACTCCAAAATGCTTTAACCGTACGGAAAGTTATTTTTGCGAATCAACCCGACAATCTAACCAATTGCTACCGGTTAATCCACGGCGAAGGGGATGGGCTTCCGGGTTTAATTATTGATTATTATGATGGTGTTTTGGTGATACAAGCCCATTCCATTGGAATGTATCGCGTGCTGGAAGATATTTCGTTGGCGTTACAGGAGGTTTATGGCGGCGACTTAAAAGCCATTTATCACAAAAGTGCGGATACTTTGCCCGAAAATTTTGCCAAAAACGTGCAAAATGGCTATTTGTACGGCAACTGTGCCGTGCCTCATCCCGTCAAAGAAAATGGACATACATTTTTGATTGATTGGGAAACGGGTCAAAAAACGGGCTTCTTCTTAGATCAGCGCAACAACCGTGATTTGTTGGCGTATTATGCCAAAGGCAAAAAAGTCCTTAATGCGTTCTGTTATTCGGGAGGTTTTTCGATTTATGCGCTGGCGGCTGGTGCCGAAAGGGTGGATTCTGTGGATGTTTCTAAAAAAGCCATTGACCTGACCAATCAAAACGTACAAGCCAATTTTGGCGATATTGCTACGCATCAATCGTATGCGGAAGATGTCATGGCATTTTTAAAACAAACTTCCGATACCTACGATGTAATGGTGCTCGACCCTCCCGCTTTTGCCAAAAGTATGGCCGCTCGTCACCGGGCTGTTCAGGGATATAAACGACTGAACGCCGACGGCATCCGACATTTAAAATCGAACGGGATTTTGTTTACTTTTTCGTGCTCTCAGGTCGTTGACCGCGAGTTGTTTTATAATACCATTGTCGCTGCCGCGATTGAAGCCGGTCGCCAAGTAAGGGTATTGCATCAAATCACGCAACCACCCGATCACCCAGTCAATTTGTTTCATCCTGAAGGCAGTTATCTGAAAGGGTTGGTGCTTTGGGTAGAATAACATAAAAAAACAGGGGCAAGTAACTTTGCCCCTGTTAACCTTCAACTATCCAACCTCTATGGTAACTATCTCAATAGTTTACCACCCTCTTACTGGATAGCTGAATACTATTTACCTACAATTTGTCCCTTCAATCCACCTAATACCCCTAAAAGCTCTCCTTTTTCGGTGGCGGGTACTTTAAATTTGTCTAGTGCAAGTACCAAGTCATTGACCAATGAATTGAATTCAGTTTCTGTAATGTTCATGCCTGCATGAGCAGTCACCATGTCTTTGCCTTTGTACATTTGAGGCCCACCGCTGGCTTGGCCAATTTGGTCGATTAAGTTGTTACGAAGCGCAGTTACCCGGGCTGTATTTCCTTTGGCAACATCATCCAACAATGGTTTGAAGGTGCGTACCATGTTGGGGTCAGCGGCTACGTTTGCAATAAATTGGTCAACCACTGCTGAGATGGCGGTTACTCCGCCCAAACGGTCATACAACGAAGGTGCTGGTGTTTCTTCCTCTTTTTTACAACCGCTCAAAACTGAAATAAGGGCGAAAGATAGGACAAGAATTCTCTTTTTCATGTGTGTGTAATTGATTTAATTGATATATAAAATAGATTAAAATTGCTCTTTATGTTCAAAGTAGGAGTGTGTTGCAGTTCAAGGGATTATTTTAGCGGAAGCAAAGCGCGTATTTTACTTTTTCAAACGCCATTATGTATTCTTGTGGAACAGGGCATTGGGGACTTGGCGGCCCATCGGTCTTAAACACCGCCGCCTGTACTGGCCGACCTGTGATATTGCCCACCAATTTGCGAAGTGAACCTTCCGAAGTTTGGTCTGGGTCGAAGGTGATGCTGACCAATTCACTCACTGGATTTGCTCCGCAGGCGGTTACCCCGTCATGTAGTGACACTTTTTCTTTCACTGAATTTACCTGCTCAGGGCTCGTCAGTCCGTCTACCTTAAAAATGGTCATGCTGATAGGCTTAACGTAGGAGTGCATAGGGGCAGGTTCAAGATTTGCATATACCACAAAGGCCAAAAAGAGCCCCAGGAGAGTATATCCAATCCGTTTGGTTGCTTTTATGAATGTGTTTTCCATAATTGAAGTTGGTTTTGCTTCTACTTACGGGAAAAGGATTTACAATAGATTTAGATAGTTCTTATTTTTTTTTGATATTGCAATCATTAAAAAAAGTAAAACCTAAGTCCATTTTCGCAAGTTGAGTGTGTATACTCGAAATATTAATAAGGTCTTAACCGTACTATATGGGATTAAAATTGCCTAAATACGATGAAGGCGAACTCGTTGAAATGCTTCGACAACAAGATCGAAAAGCATTCAGCTACCTCTATGATAACTATTCCGACGCTTTGTACGGGGTAGTACTCAAAGTAGTTCGCTCAGAAGAAACGGCGCAGGATTTGCTTCAGGAAATCTTCGTTAAAATCTGGAAGAATATTGCTCAATACGATGTAGGTAAGGGGAGGTTGTTTACGTGGATGCTCAACATTGCACGCAATACGTCCATTGATTATCTACGGGTAAATCGGCCGGAAATCCAAGACATTGAATCCGCCGTATATTGGGTTGAAGAGCATCAGGAGATTTATAACGAACTGGATGCCAAAGAACTGAGGGAGGTGGTCTCTCAGCTCAAACCGGAGCAGCAAACGCTGATTGAAATGGTATATTGGGGAGGTTATACCCACGAAGAAACGGCGCAGCGGCTAGAGATGCCGCTTGGTACCGTCAAAACCCGTGTGAGAAGCGCCCTTAGGGATTTAAGAAAATATTTTGGTACATGATTGACATAAAAGCATATATCGAATCGGGGATTTTGGAGGACTACCTTTCTGGGAATGTAACAGACCAGGAACGGCGGGAAGTAGATTGTCTTTCAAAAATATATCCTGAAATTAAAACTGAGTTGAATCAACTCAGTGAAGCCGTCGAACGTTACGCATTTGCTCACCGGGTGGCGCCGCCTGCTGGGCTTAAAGATAAAATAATGGCGCAATTAGAATTTGCCGACGATGTTAAGGAGGTTTCAGTGAATGACTTTCCTGCTAATAAAGCCACTGAAGAAGAGGCTGATGAAACACCTGTTTATAAACTTGATTCGCGCCAACCGTCGTTTCAGTGGGGATGGGTAGCGGCGGCGTCAATTGCGGCACTAATTGGCTCGGCGGTTTATTTCAACGCTCGTTTGGATACCCTCAATACTTCTTTGGCGCAGCAAAACGTTGAACTGAGTCAAAAAAATGAGCTGATTGCGAATCTAAATAACGCCGATAATCAGTTTGTTACCTTGAAGGGGGTTGATAAGTCGCCCAATAGTGCGGTACGGGTGGTTTGGAATCCTAAAACGCAAGAGGTTCAGTTGAATGTTCTTTCACTGCCCGCTCCAGCGGCAGGAAAGCAATACCAGCTTTGGGGTCTTGTAGGCGGAAAACCCGTTGATTTGGGGGTTTTTGACGTCAATGGCGTGATGCAAAAAATGAAAAATGCACCGCAGGCCGAAGCATTTGCCGTGACGCTCGAAAAGAGTGGTGGAAGTCCAACCCCTACTTTATCTGAAATGTATGTGATGGGCAAAGTATCAAGTTGATTACTTGCTCATCATTAAGCCATAAAAAAAGGCTGCTTTTTCAAGCAGCCTTTTTTTATGGCTTAATGTTACTTCTGGATGTTGGCATCGATTACCAGTTCCTTTTCCCAAATAGCCTGATTTTCTTTTACAAACGCTTGGTATTTAGGGTGGTTCTGAAAAGTCGTGATGTCATCTTCCGTCCTGAATGTTAAATAATGCATGGCGTCATATTCTGACTTGCCAACGACACTAAGTGTTTTTCCACCGCTGTATGCAACCATCTGAGGAATTTCACGTCTCAACTGAGCAAACTGATTCATGTGGCGTTCTACGTCAGTAGCGGGAGTGCCCGGTTTGAATTTGATGCAAACGATTTTTTGGATTTCTGCTTTTTGGCTGGGAGTGTAGGCTCCGTAAATGATGAGCATAAAAACGCAAAGTCCAACGATCGGTTTAAAGTATCCTATTATTTTCTTCTTATCCATGGTAAGTGACTAATTAAAAGAGTGCTGTTGACTTAAATATCTGATTTTTGAATACGATGCAAAATTAACGAATGTTGTTTTAAAATTGTATATTTTTTATAAAAAATTGTAATAATTCTGTTAAAATGTAATTTTGCCAAATCAAATTATGAGACTATTTCCAACCGCAAAACAAGCTTAGGAGGCCCCTTTGGCATAGTATTGTACTTTCTGTTTGTGTTTTAGCCATTTTTGCTGAGGGTTAGGGATTTAGAAGAACTAATTTTTTCACTTTTAACAATTTCAAACACTTTTAAACGCCATTTTAAATGTTACCAAAGCCTATTTTGCAAAATTTCAGATTTACGACGTACAGAATAATATTTTGTGTAAGTGAGGTGTTTAAACATAAAAAATGGGCCGTTAAATCAATTTTTATCTTTTTGTTGCTGATAAGTACCCCCTTTCTAGCCTATAATTCGTCGATTGTTTGGGGTTTTTGGGCGCATCAGCGCATCAATCGCTTGGCTGTGTTTTCGCTTCCGCCCGAAATGCTGGTTTTTTTTAAGAAACACCTTGATTATCTAACCGAAAACGCCGTTAACCCCGATAAGCGACGTTATGCCGTTGTGGGAGAAGCGCCAAGACACTACATAGATGCCGAAGCCTATGGCGATAGTGCTTTGTACAAGTTGCCGTTGTACTGGAATGAGGCCGTAAAAAAGTACGGCGAAGATACATTGGCGTTAAATGGCACCGTTCCCTGGGCGATTCAACAATACAAATCACAATTGACGGAAGCCTTTCGACAAAGAAATCCTCGACGTATTTTACGCGTTGCCGCAGATTTAGGTCATTACATTGCCGATGCCAACGTTCCATTGCACACCACCCGAAACTACAACGGACAACTAACGGGTCAGGAAGGAATCCATGCGTTTTGGGAAACCCGGTTACCTGAGTTGTACGCCGAAGAATACGACATGTTTTTAGGGGCGGCGGAATACGAACAAAAAACGGCCTTGCGCGCTTGGCAAGCGGTTAGACAGGCCAATGCCGCCTTGGATAGTGTTTTACAGTTTGAAAAAAATGCATCATTGCAGATGAAACCCGAACTGAAATATGCGTTAGAAGATCGCAATGGCGTGGTCATTAAAACCTATTCGCGCGAGTTCGCCAAGAAATACCATCAAATGCTTGACCGACAGGTTGAGCGACAGATGCGTGCTTCCGTAAAAATGGTGAGTGATTTCTGGTTTACTTGCTGGGTAGATGCCGGTCAACCCGATTTGGGGCCTTTGGCATCTTTTGAATGGGATAAGGCCGAAAAAGAGCAGGAGGAAAAAGAAAAGCAAAATTGGTTTCAAAGACTTTTTAAGGTGAGGCCTGAAAATGATAACTAAACAACCTGATTATATTCACGATAGCTCGGGCTTTTACCATAAAATTATCATCACCTTACGCCTGTCACATGGAGCAATTTGCCCGCGAAAACTTAGCCGAGTGGAAACGTATTTTGGCCTATTGGGAAAAATATTCGCCTGATTATCAGCGCGGAGGCTTTCATGGTCAGGTAAATTATGACAATCAGCCAGTTTTGGATGCTCCGCGCTCGATTATTCTGGTCAGTCGTATCTTGTGGACCTTTTCGTTGGCGTATCGGCATTTTCACCGTAAGCGCTATTTGGTCCTTGCCGACCGAGCGTACCATTATTTATACAACCATTTTAGAGATGCCAAAAATGGTGGCATGTATTGGTCGGTCACGGCGGCGGGGGCTCCACTCGAAACCCGAAAACAACTCTACGGCCACGCTTTTGCGATTTATGGATTGAGTGAATACTATGCCGCTTCAAAATTTACCCCTGCGTTGGATTTTGCGCAAGAGCTATTTAAAACCGTAGATAAGCACGGACATGATGCCGACAAGGGCGGTTATTTCGAAGCGTTTGGGCCAAGTTGGGAACTTGTTGATGATTTAATTTTAAGCAAAATGCCCTGGAATAAGTCTCAAAATACCCATTTACACATCATCGAGGCTTTTACCAATTTATACCGCGTTTGGCCCGATGCTACGCTTCGTCAGCGCGTTGTGCATTTGACAGACGCTTTTATGGAGAAATTGGTCAGTCAGAAAACGTATCGTTTACGTTTGTTTTTTGACCAAAACTGGAACCCCAAGGACGAAACAATTTCGTACGGCCATGACATTGAAGCTTCTTGGCTGTTGTGGGAAACGGCCGAAGTGTTGAACGACCACGAACGGAGCGAAAAAGTGAAACAATTGTGCATCAAAATGGCCGAAGCCGCCTGTACTGGGTTGGGAGCAGATGGTGCGTTGGATTATGAATTTGACCCCGCCACCAATCACCGCAACCACGAACGCAGTTGGTGGGTATTGGCCGAACAAATGGTAGGATTTTACAATGCGTATCAGCTGACAGGTGAGGAGCATTATAAAGATAAGTCGCTCAAAAGCTGGGAGTTTATCAAAAAATACGTGCTAGATACCCAGAAAGGAGATTGGTTTGGAACCGTTAAACCCGACTTGACACCCGTTCGAAACGCAAAGATAAGTTTTTGGAAATGCCCCTATCACAACAGCAGGGCGTGTTATGAAATTGTCAGACGATTGGGAAAATAGACAGGCAGGAGAAAATCATCCTCCTGCTTGCCGATAATCAATTATTTATTTTCCTGCAACACAAGGACATCATGTCCAACGGCGCGTTTACCATCTTTTTCATCAAGCGTAAATTGCACCCGATCACCAATCACGAGGTCATTAAAATCATAATCCCGAAGGCTGGTATAATGAAAAAAGACATTGTTGGGGGGATACTTTATAAATCCAAAGCCTTCTTTGAGGGATAAAATAAAACTTTCTTTGCGTTCTTCATCGTTGAGCAGCGCAGTGTTTGACTCTTCAATGGTATTTTCGGAGGGTTCTTCCCCTTGTTTTGTAAATACTTTGCCTTTATTACGTGGAACAAACAGGTTGCTGTTGAAGGTTTCACCACGACTGTTAATAATGTCTTGCATGGCTACTGGATAGGTTACTTCTGCCAACAAATCCTGAGAAGTACGCGTATAAAAACGACTACCCTCTTCATCGGTATATTCAAAATCCCAGCCCAAGACCATTACCCGCGTACCAAGGGTGTTCAGTTTTCTCACCAAGGGGACATAATCGCCGTCTGCCGCGATAAGTACCAATACATCGAACCGTTTGTAGAAAGCCATTTCAAATGCTTCCAGCGCCAGCCAAACGTCAATACCCTTTTCGTGTTTTTTGCCCAGAGTACTCCTTACCGGTAAATAATGGGTTGTAACCCCTTCCGACATTAGGATGTCGTCAAAGACCCGTTCGTAGTAGAGCAAATCGCCGCGTTGACTAGCTTCCCCTGCCGTAAGTCGCCCTCTGAAATAATGAGCATCCACTATTTGGCAGAGGCGTGGCTCATTTTTCTCCACTTCTGCTACCTTCTGTCGTATAAAATCATGCAAGCCATTGATGCTGATTCGACTGCGGCGTTCGTGCGTGTAGTTATAGTAATTGCTGACGTGCAAGAAATAATTACCATCATAAAATACACCGATACGAGTTAAACTGTTCGGATTTCTGTGATTCATAGGTTCAAATAAAATTTAGGTAGGGTAGGGATGCTATATGAGTATTATTGGTGTTATATGTTATTTCTTTATGCATTTATTTAATTAATTCAGAATGGGTTAACTATACAATAAACTTTATACTATGGAGAAAGGCGTTCAATTTTCCACGCATCATCGGCGTCGATTCGGTAACGAATGCGGTCGTGTAAGCGACTGGGACGGCCTTGCCAGAATTCAATTTCTTTGGGGATAACCCGGTAGCCTCCCCAATGGAGTGGTCTAGGTACAACTTGATCCGAAAATTTTTGTTCCAATAGGGATAATTTTTTTGTTAAAACATCCCGATTCTCAATGACTTCACTTTGTTCAGATACCCAGGCCCCCAATTGACTGTTTCGAGGACGAATGCTGAAATAAGCGTCGGATTCAGCGTCAGAGACTTTTTGTACATCCCCAAAAATGCGAACCTGACGTTCCAATTCTGCCCACCAGAAGGTAAGCGCCGCCACGGGGTGGATGGTCAAATCTATCCCTTTGTGACTGTTATAATTAGTATAAAACACAAATCCCGTCGAATCTACCTCTTTGAGTAGTACTACGCGGCTATGCGGGTAGCCATCACCGCCGAGTGTGCTGAGAATCATTGCATTTGGTTCGATTACCTCGGCTGATTGGGCCTCTTCAAACCATTTTTCAAACTGAAGGAAGGGATTTGCTAAAACATCCTCTTCGGTTAATCCGTTTAGACTATAATCTTTTCGTAGATCAGCCAGTTTTTTACCTGCCATTTTGGGTTAATTTAGATTTAAAATTGAAAAACCGGTTTTGAAACATCGAAAAACGGTCATTATTATTATTTTTGCAAATCTAAGCGATGACTACCACATTTACGATGATTAACGACGGAGCAGAATTAAGCGAAAGCGAACAACTCACTCAGCAGAGTGTTGCAGCCATGGAAGAACTTGACGTGGTTGAAGAACAGTCAGTTGATTATACTCAACTTGATAAGAAGGGGTTTGTGAATTTATTAGAAAATCAACTGGTAATTGCCAAAAGTGAGGGGGCCAAACCCGCTGATTTTAAGCGAACAGACGAAATTCTCAAAGAAGTAAAAGTTTTCTTCGACCAAATCAAAAAAACAGAACGTGATGAGGCCGAACAACACTATATAGCTGAAACAGGCTCAGATGAGGGTTTTGAGTTCAAACCAGATGATTTAAGTCAGCGTTTTGATTCCCTATACCGCCAAATTAAGGACGTTAAGAATCATTACTTTCAGGATTTAGAGAAATCGAAAGATAAAAACTTTACGGTTAAGACTCAACTCCTCCAACGCCTGCGTGAATTGGTTGATGCCGATGAGGCAAACTCCATGAATCCCGCAACGAGTTGGCAAGAATTTAAGAAAATTCAAGATGAGTGGAAATCGGCAGGAAACATTGCGTCTCCCCACAACAGCACGCTTTGGGCCACATTCCACGCGTTGATTGATCGATATTACAGCAACCGCAATATTTATTTTGAACTAAAAGAACTTGATCGCAAGAAAAACTTGCAGCTCAAGGGCGAATTAGTTGAAAAAGTAGAAGCGCTTGCCAAAAGTTTGGAAGGTAAAGCCCTTAGTCGGGGTGTGTTGGAAGAAGCAAACGCGCATTTTGAAGAATACAAACACATCGGGCCAGGACCCAAAGCGGAGCAAGAGTTGCTTTGGCAACGTATGAAGTCAGCGTTGGATGTCTTATACGATGCGCGTCGTGCCCAAACGGAAGATCAGAAACAGTTGCTCTCCCAAAATTACGAAATCAAATCCAAGATATACGAGGCATTGGTTCCGTTTACGGCATTTACTTCCAGCAGCATTAATGAGTGGAACGAAAAGACCAAAGAAGTGGTAGCACTTCAAGAGCAATGGGTCAATGCCAAAGGACAGATGTTGCGTGACGAAGGTCGTGAGTTGAGCAAAAAGTTTTGGGCAACCCTCAAAACGTTTTTTCACAACAAAGGGGAGTTCTTCCGTCAATTGGAAGCCAAGCGCGAACAAAACCTGAAACTGAAAACAGAACTTTGCGAAGCAGTTGAAGGGATTTTGGCAGCAGGTGAAGACTCCTCTTCCAATACCGATAAAGTGATTGCGCTTCAAAAACAATGGAAGCAGATTGGGCAAGTTCCTGAGAAATTTAAAGATTCTATTTTTGACCGATTCAAGAAAGCCTGTGATGCCTATTTTGACCGTAAGCGGGCTAAGAATTCTGAAGTAGAGAAAGAGTTTGTTGAAAACCTCACCAAAAAACAAGCCCTTTGTGAAAAAATAGAATCAGGTGCAAAAGCTGGCGAAGCAAGCTTAAGTGATTTGAATGCATTCAAGTCAGAATGGGCGGGCATTGGATTTGTGCCAAAGAAAGATATGCAGGCCATCAACAAGCGCTATATTGACGCGGTCAATGCGTACGTGAGTGCTATCGGGAAACTCTCTTCTAAAGAGCGTGAGCAGGTTATCCTTGAGAATGAAGTGTCGATGGTGGCTGATGGCGAATCATCACGCAGTCTCCAACGTAAAGAAATGGACATCCGCCGCCGGATGACCCAAATTGAAAACGATTTGACGATTTGGCAAAATAACATCGAATTCTTTGGCCGTTCTAAAAATGGCGAAAAAGTTCGTGCTGAGTTCGTAAAAAAAATCGAAGTTGCCCAAAAGCAACTGGCTGATTTTAAGCATCAATTGAAAATTATTCGCGAAGCTTTGTAAAAAAAAGCAAACTAAATTTGTGTAAAGTAGTAGAAAATACTACTTTTGCACCACGAAATATGAATGTCTTTAACGCTTACCATTTGAATCATTAAAGATATATTATTCGTGAATATTGCCTCCATAGCTCAGCTGATAGAGCAACTGACTTGTAATCAGTAGGTCGCTGGTTTGATCCCGGCTGGGGGCTCCAAAGTGTTACTATTTACACTCTAAACAAATAGAAAAAGCCTCCATAGCTCAGCTGATAGAGCAACTGACTTGTAATCAGTAGGTCGCTGGTTTGATCCCGGCTGGGGGCTCTAAGCCGATACGAGAGTATCGGCTTTTTTTATTGCCCATTTCAGGCGGTAAATGCCCATCGGATTTTGAAACTGCCCATTTTTGTAAACGCCTTTCTAATAACTTTTTTGTACTTTCACTTTTGAAAAAGAAGGTGACCCATTTTAAAACATTGCTTTAAAATGAATAAAAGGCTGTCCATTTTGTTGGTATTGATGTGTGGTTTAGGGGTTGGAGGATGTTGGTATCGTCAATGTCCAATCAAAGGCTGCAAAGTGCGTCATGAGCATAGTCATGGCAGGAGTATTGTGCGTGGGAGAGGCACTTTTCCCAAGCCCCATTTCTTTGGAAAGCCGAGGACTGCGGCCGAAAAAAGAGAGCAAGCAAACGAAAGACGGCGTAAGAGGAGCTAGTTTTGCCATTATAAAGTATTTGGTGTATTTTTGTACAAAAGCATTTAATTTTTGTTTATGTCAGAAAACACCGGTAATATTATTCCTATTAACATTGAGGATGAGATGCGTACGGCTTACATTGATTATTCAATGTCGGTCATTATTTCTCGTGCACTCCCTGATGCCCGCGATGGATTAAAGCCTGTTCACCGTCGGGTGCTTTATACAATGTTTGAATCGGGCTTTTTGCACAATCGCCCCTATAAAAAATCGGCCCGTACCGTCGGTGACGTGATGGCCAAGTATCACCCCCACGGCGACGCTTCAATCTACGATACCATGGTGCGTATGGCGCAACCTTGGTCACTTCGTTACATGCTGGTTGATGGTCAGGGAAACTTTGGTTCCTTGGACGGCGATTCGCCCGCTGCCATGCGTTATACAGAATCAAGGTTGAAACGAATTGCCGAAGAGATGTTGCAAGACATCAATAAAGAGACCGTTAACTTTCAGCCTAACTACGATGACTCAGATGAAGAGCCGACCGTATTGCCCGCCAAATTGCCCAACCTACTTTTAAACGGTTCTTCGGGTATTGCCGTAGGTATGGCCACCAATATGGCCCCTCACAACCTTACGGAGGTCATTGATGGGACCATTGCTTACATTGATAACAATTCTATCACTGTTCAGGAATTGATACAATACGTCAAAGCCCCTGACTTTCCTACGGGAGCTATTATCTATGGCTATCAGGGAGTTAGGTCTGCTTATGAGACAGGAAGAGGTCGGGTTGTGATGCGTGCGGTGGCTACTTTTGAGCAAACAAAGACAGGACGTGAGCAAATTGTGATTACGGAGATTCCGTACATGATCAATAAGGCAGACATGATCAAACGGATTGCCGATATGGTCAATGACAAACGTTTGGATGGGATTTCTGCCATCCGCGATGAGTCAGACCGTGACGGGATTCGCATTGTGTTTGAGTTGAAAAAAGATAGTATTCCCAATATTGTTTTAAATCACCTTTATAAGTTTACCCCCCTTCAATCATCATTTAGTATCAATAACGTTGCCTTGGTAAAAGGCCGCCCTGCGTTGTTGAACCTGAAAGATTTGATAAAGTATTACGTGGAGCACCGGGTGGAAGTGATCACCCGCCGTACCCAGTACGACCTTCGGGAAGCGGAAAAACGGGCCCATATATTACAAGGATTATTGATTGCTCTCGATAACCTAGATGCGGTTATTAAATTGATTCGTAGCGCCCGTGACCCCGAAACCGCCCGGAATGGTCTGATTGAACAGTTCAGTTTGAGTGAGCCTCAAGCCCGGGCTATTCTGGAGATGCGTCTACAACGCCTTACGGGAATGGAGCGCGACAAAATCATCGCCGAATTCGAGGAATTGATGAAGCTCATTGCTGATTTACAGGATATTTTAGCCAACGAAGTTCGTAAGTTCCAGATCATAAAAGACGAGCTTACTGATTTGAGAGCTCGCTACGGTGATGCCCGTCGCTCAAAAATTGAGTACGCCGCCGAAGAGTTTGCGGATGAAGACATGATTGCGGATGAAGAAATGTTGATTACCATTTCGCATCAAGGATACGTAAAACGTACCCCAATCGGCGAGTACCGTACGCAGGGCAGGGGAGGAGTTGGCTCAAGAGGGGTTACTACCAAAGATGATGACTTTACAGAGCATTTGTTCTCAGCAACTATGCTCAACTATCTGCTGATTTTTACAGAATTTGGCAAGTTGTTCTGGCTCAAAGTATACGAAATCCCTGAAGGTTCAAAAACGGCTAAAGGTCGACCCATTCAAAACCTCATCAACATTGAGTCGGGTGATAAAGTAAGAGCCGTCATCAATGTTCGTACTTTAAGTGATGCTGATTATATCAACAATAATTACATCATCATGTGTACTGAAGACGGGACCATCAAAAAGACATTGTTGGAAGCCTATTCGCGGCCACGTGCCAACGGTATTGCGGCCATTACAATCAATGAAGGTGACCGTTTATTGGATGTGGCACTGACCAATGGAGATAACCACATTATCATTGCTTCAAAGGAAGGAAAGGCTGTTCGATTCCATGAGAGCCGAGTTCGTCCAATGGGCCGTACTGCAGCTGGTGTGAAGGGAATCGAATTGGGTGGTGAAGGAACCACAAATAAAGCGATTGGAATGCTGTGTGTCAGTAATTTGGAAAAACAACTTATGGTTGTATCGGAAAATGGATACGGTAAACGATCACAGATTGAAGATTACCGTGAGACCAACCGAGGTGCTAAAGGTGTAACAACGCTGAATATCACGGAAAAAGTCGGAAGTCTGGTGGCAATCAAAGAAGTCTCGGATAGTGATGATTTGATGATTATCAATAAATCAGGAATCGCAATTCGTATGTCAGTCACTGAAATACGCGTTGCGGGCCGAAACACCCAGGGAGTCCGGTTGATTAAATTAAACGAGGGCGACGAGATTTCATCCGTTACCCGCATAGAATCAGAAGAAGCGGTTATTGATGGAAGTGAAGAGGGAGGTGCTGCTGCCCCCGAACCACCAATCGAGGCCTAGATTGGATGATATATTTGTGATAAGAAAGTAGATTTTAGGGTATAATTTTGTTATTTATCCAACAATCTGCTTTCTTATCCTTTTTTTTAAATTTATTCAATCAACAATAAGTCAATTTTTATCCCGTTTTTTGCTCAAATTTTAAACTTAATAACTTACCTCAAAATGAAAAAGTTGATCGTAACATCTGCTTTTAGTTTTTTTGCTATTTCTGCCTTTTCTCAGGTAGACAAATTACTACTGGAACAGAAAAAGAAAGAAAAAGAAAAAAGCGACAAAGCTATCACAGACCCCAAAGCAGGTGCAAAATCGAGCACTTGGCTAGATCGGGGCAAATTGTATGATGAAATCGCCCGTCTCTATACTGAAATGGATTCAAGTGCTGCTTTAGTGGCTTATGAGTCATTTAAAAAAGCAGTAGAAGTAGATGCCGCAAAACCAGGTAAGGTGACAAAAGAAGCTCAAAAGTTTCTGACAGGAGGAACCGATGATAGTGGCGTGAACTTGGGAACGTCACTTGTAAAACAAGGTGCTGAGAAATTCCAAACCAAAAAGTACGATGAGGCAATTAAATTTTTTAACATTGCCCAAGAGGTAAATCCGAAGGATACGCTGGCACCTTTATACGGAGCTTACAGTGCCATGCAGAGTCAGAAAAATGACATTGCTGCGACTATGATGGAGCAATACATTGAAAAAGGAGGGAAGGACGCTGGGAACTTCGCTTTATTAGCCCAATTGTATCGTATCGAAAAGAAGAACGATAAAGCACTCGCAATCTTGGATAAAGGAATGGAAATATTGCCTGCAAGCAAAACTTCGTTCAAAGCCGAGCGCGTGAATGTGCTTTTAGACACACAACGTTTAGAAGAAGCCAAAGTTGGTCTGAATGAATTGATTGACTTAGATCCCAAAAACGCGCAATATGCACTTAACCTGGGTATTTTGAACGACAATGAAGTACAACAGATTACGGCAGAAATCAGAAAATTAGCCGAAACATCTAAAAAAACAAGTGGGGTGGATCGGAAAATAAAAGAAGCTGAAGAGACTGATAAAGTTTTTGCAGACGAAGTAAAAAGAATTTCTGGACTGATTGCAAAACAACCCAAAAATGCTGATTTGAAACGTCAGAAAGCAGAGGTTGAAGCAAAGCAGAAGGAAAACAAAGTTGCCTTAGAAGAAGCAAAAGCAGAGTTGGTTAAGACAAAAGAAGAAATTGCCAAACTAGGAGATCCTTCAGCAAAAATTGCAGAACTTAATGCAAAACTCACAAAGGCACGTGAAGGGGCAAAATCTGCTTATGACAGAGCACTCAAGGCAGATCCCAACAATTACGATGCACTGTTTAACATGGGTGTATTTTATTTCAACGAAGCAGTTGAAATGAAAAGAGAAGTAGATGCCATGGACATGAAGGATTATAATGCAAAAGGTAAAGACCTTGAACCTAAGGTTTGCGGAAAATTCAAACAATCACATCCTTATTTTACAAAGGCTAAGGCGATTAAAGAAGAAGAAGCCGTTGTTGAAACACTGAAACAATTGGATGTCATTTTGAAAGAATTTGAAGGAAAGAAAATTGTTTGTGAAGAAACAAAATAATAAAATAAGGAGTGGGTTCAACTCACTCCTTATTTTTGAATGTTTTATTTAACATAATGTAAATTATAATACACATATTTTACTTTAAAAGAACATACTTTAGGTATATTTGGTACAATTTTTGATGGAATTTAAGTTGTTATTTTTATATATAAATGCCCGTTTGTGTTAAATTATCCTACCTATGAAAAATGAATTTTTTACTTCTAAAAAAGTGCCAAAGATTAAAAACCGTCGTCAACAACTGCCTATGCCCAATGACATTCATGAATATTTAATGAATGCAGACGAAATGGAAACGGAAACGGCGATTGAGAATTCGCAAGAAGAATTGATTATAGGCCAAAACAGCAATGTGCGTCATCTATGTGGCAAATATGAAAGATATTCGCTCTGTGAGGACCAAAAACGCCTTGTAAAAGATATTGTGACCATTTATGCAGATGGAAAAGTGATTGTACGATCAATGGAAGGAATTCAGAAAGGTGTTGCGTCGTATTTTATGAATTCAATCTTAGCCATCAATTTAAATACGCTAAATGATAAAGACGCAATTAGTACTCATTTATTGATGTATGTCGGACGATTTGAATACAAAGATATTGAGTGCCTACATGCGGTTTGTTCTACGATCAATAGCCACAACATACCCCTTTCCCGTCATGAAGTCTTAATTCCGACGAAAACACTCGGCATTCTATCCGAAATTATTCAGATAGAATCTCAAGCATTTTACAAATTGAATTATAAATATCCTCAATTGCTAAAATCTCTCCAGGCGCGTCCGTTGCTTACCTCCAATCGAATTTCATGGTAATTTCACCCTTTTACTACGTGTTTTTTTAAAAAGCTGATTACCAGATGTTTACATATTCACGTGAAACGTTGTGAAAATTTCGTGAAACAAAATATGTTATTGTATTAACAGACAGTCATTTGTGCTGGTAAAAACGTTTCACGCTCAGTGTTTTTATGTTTAGTATTCCTGTTTTCGGGAATACTTCTTCAGGTATTCGAGGCGCAATCATGAAAGTTTGGGTGAGGCCAAAAAAATAGTTGTTTTGCGGTGTACAAATTTTAAAATCCACCGCCAGAATTACCATGCCAGCAATTGTCAAGGGAAACCCGTTGCGTCTGAGATCGATGTTCTGCAGAAAAATCCCAACAGTATCCGTAGTAAAGTTTAGGAGGAAATAATCGCACGATTTCACGTCGTAAAATTAGCATAGTATACATGTAAATTTAAGACCTCCCCTCTTCGCTCACTGACCAGACCTACACTTAATGGGGTTCATTAAGTGTGGCACTTTGCAGATTTATTGTCCTAGAAATTGATTGAACTTAGAATTTGGATCTACGGGTATAACCTGAGAACTGCCATCGTCATAAACAATGGTTATAAGTACCGCACGACGAGGTTTTATCAATTCAAGAGAATGTGAATGATTTGCGTTTATTTCGGGCTTGCTTTGAGCGTTTCGAGAATCAGCTGAGGTCGATATCTTGGTCACGTGGTTTCTTTCACGTAAATCTGGCGTCGTTACATTACTGACTTTTGCACCTCCATATCCCTGATTCTCAATTAATTGTGTGATAATCTGGGCCTCTTCTGGGGATTGAGTTCGAAACCATTCTAAGTTGTATTTTTCATTCCAAGCCACAATTTTCTCTAAAATGTCATGACTTGGCCGATTACGATAAGCCAAAATGTGTGAAATGGTTGAACGTTGTACTTTTATTGCATCCGCAAATTGAGAAGCATTCATATTGTTTTGATGTAGAATGACCCTAATCTTATTGTTCTTCAGGTAGCGGACATCTGTAAAATCTGAAAATGTAGCCATGTTGTAAACATTGAAAGTTATTTTACAAAGGTACTATTGTTTACACAAATAACAAATGTTTACATGGTAAAAATTGTGTGTTTACAAATATGCTGATTGTATACGTGTGTAAATTATAATTTGTTTACAATAGTATACTTTGTGTAAATTTGTGTAAATAGTTTATGTTGTTGATAATCAACTAGTTATGTCATTTTTAATGAAGTTTTTGGAATAATAGCTGCCTCTATTTAAGAAGTAAATTGAATAATGTAATTTTTGTAAATAATTGCATTATTATTTGGAGTTTACAATATCTTTTTATTACATTTGTATAAGTCAAACAGAGAAGCACAATATTTGGTCAGATAGTGCGGATGGTTGTGAAGAAGGAAGCCGATTTGCTCGAAGATTTGTGGTTTGCTTAAGTCGGGTTTTTCCGATAAGACAGTAATTTTATGGGGTAAATGAAGCACGTAAAAAAGCCACTCGATTGAAGTGGCTTTTTCGTTTTAAATATTTCTCCCCTCTTAAACGGCTACATTATTCTCTCGTAGTGCCTCATTAAGTGAGGTTTTTAGATCAGTACTGGGTTTTCTTTTCCCGATAATGAGTGCGCATGGCACCTGAAATGTCCCTGCGGGGAATGATTTTGGATAACTTCCTGGAATAACAACGCAATCATTGGGTACGTATCCTTTATATTCAATGACCTCCTCTCCTGTTACGTCCAGGATTTTCGAGCTACCAGTAATGGTTACTCCAGCTCCTAGTACGGCCCGCTTACCTATGTGTGCTCCTTCTACTACGATACAGCGCGAACCAATAAATGCACCATCTTCAATGATAACTGGTGCTGCTTGTGGGGGCTCAAGGACTCCCCCTATTCCAACTCCACCGCTGAGGTGTACATGTTTGCCTATTTGGGCACAACTTCCTACAGTAGCCCAAGTATCAACCATGGTACCTTCGTCTACGTAGGCACCAATATTAACATATGAGGGCATTAGTATGACTCCTTTTGCTAAGTACGCTCCATGCCTTGCTACAGCTGGGGGGACAACCCTCACTCCTGATGCTTTGTAGCCAGTCTTTAGTTTCATTTTATCATGGTACTCAAAAATCCCTATTTCTTTTAGTTCCATTTGTCGAATAGGGAAATAAAGCAGGATAGCTTTCTTAATCCAGTCGTTGACAATCCAGCCGTTGTCTGTGGGCTCTGCTACTCTGATTCTACCTTCGTTCAATGCGTCTATTACATTCTCAATAGCTTGAATGACTTCTGGTTCTTTGGTGAGTTCTCTATTGTCCCAAGCGGCTTCTATTTGTACTTTTTCGTTCATTTGTAGTTAAAGTAAAACTTGATTTGTTTTGATTTAATAATGTGATTATAAGGATTTTAAACTTAAATAATTACCTAATTTATTTGAGATTATAAAATGTATTATTATTAGTGTATATAATGTTCGGTTTTGTAATTGAATGGTTTAGCGTGTTTGTTTTCAATTCTATATTTCATTTTTGGTTGTTATACCCCTACTCTATTTCTTATATACTAGGGTGAAATTTGTTTTGTATGTAATATTACTAATTTATTGGCAAATGATGTAGTTTTTGATGTATTTATTGCCTTGAGTACTTATAATGACCTATAGTAATGTTTAGCAAACACAATTTAGTGTTTATTTAGCAATTCAAATATACTTTACCTTATTTAGCGTTCATTGCTAATAAATGTTGCTATATTTAGCATAAAAGCTTTGTAGTTACTAAAATAATAGGTAAAATTTAGCAATAAATACTAACGATGCTAATTCGGAAATGGTATTTTACTAAAAAAACAATGGAAATGTATGCCTGCTATAAATAAAAAATATATAGTATCTTTGCCGATGAATTAATGATGTTCCATTAAACCACCAAAAAATACCCATGACAAAAGTAAAAGTAGCCATCAATGGTTTCGGACGAATTGGTAGACTTGCTTATCGCCAAATTTACAACATGCCAGACATTGATGTAGTAGCCATAAACGATTTGACCAGCCCATCTGTATTGGCTCATCTTCTAAAATACGACACTGCACAAGGAAGATTCAACGAAGAGGTAACCTCAACCGATAATAGTATTGTTGTAAATGGCGACGAAGTACGCATCTATGCACAAAAAAACCCTGCAGAAATTCCTTGGGGAGCCCATGAAGTAGATGTTGTACTCGAATGTACAGGATTTTTTACCGATAAAGATAAAGCAGCAGCTCACATTACCGCAGGTGCCAAAAGAGTCGTTATCAGCGCTCCCGCAACTGGCGATTTAAAAACGGTTGTTTTTAACGTAAACCACAGCATTCTTGATGGCAGCGAAACCATCATCAGCTGCGCAAGTTGTACCACAAACTGTCTTGCACCCATGGCCAAAGCCCTTAACGACGCTTTTGGTATCGAAATAGGAAGCATGACTACCGTACACGCTTATACAAACGATCAAAATACCCTTGATGCTCCTCACGCTAAAGGTGATTTAAGACGTGCAAGAGCTGCAGCCTCAAACATCGTTCCTAATAGCACTGGTGCAGCTAAAGCAATCGGATTAGTATTGCCCGAACTAAAAGGAAAATTGGACGGCGGCGCTCAGCGTATCCCTGTTATCACTGGAAGTTTAACCGAATTAACCGTTATTTTAAATAAAAAAGTAACGACCGAAGAAGTTAACGCCACCATGAAAGCAGCAAGTAACGAAAGCTTTGGTTATAACGAAGACGAAATCGTAAGCAGCGACATCATCGGAACTTCATTTGGAAGCCTCTTTGATGCCACCCAAACGAAAGTAATCAATGTTGGCGATAAGCAATTGGTAAAAACTGTAAGCTGGTACGATAACGAAATGAGCTATGTAAGCCAACTCGTTCGTACCGTTAAATACTTTGCTCAGTTAATCTCGAAATAAGTAAACCTGAGTTATAATTTAAGTTATTGAAACTGAAAAAGGCACTAGTGATAGTGCCTTTTTCTATTACTCCCCTCTCATTATAATTATTGTTAAACTTCTGACAATTAGACACTTAGGTTATAAGATGAAAATTAATTCATTTTTGAATATTTATTCATTTAACAACCTGAGTTACAAAAAACGCCCCCTTAGATAGTGAACTGGAAACCCTTTTTCGGTAAAAATTTGCTCAAAACGCGTCTTAATTCCATGGTGATCATCGTGCATTTCAGATTGGTAGAGGTCAAAAGTGGCTTCTAAATCCTTCACCCCAAACTGCGTAAGTTCTTCTAATGTGAAATCAAACAACTCACGATTGTCGGTTTTTAAATGCAACAAACCTTCTTTCTGCATCACAGCACGGTATTTTTCCAGAAAATGCGGATGGGTTAATCGCCGCCGAACCCGTTTTTTGAGATTGAATGGGTCGGGAAAAGTAATCCAGATTTCAGAGACTTCCCCTTCTTCAAAAAAGTTTTGAAGAAACTCAATGTTCGCCCGGAGAAACGCCACGTTGGTCAAACCGAGCAGTGTGGCCTGCTGACTACCCGCCGCCAGTCGGTCACCTTTAACATCAATGCCAATAAAATTCAAATTGGGATATACTTGCGCTAATCCAACCGAATACTCTCCTTTTCCGCAGGCAAGTTCAAGAACGATGGGATTTGTGTTCAAAAAGTAACTTTCGTTCCACTTTCCTTTGATGGTTTCGTAAAGAGGTTTACCAACCTCTAATACATTGTCTGCCAGTGCATTACTCGCAAATTTAATCAGTTTCTTACGGCTCAAGGTTTTAATAATTTTGATAAGACAGTAATTAGGTACAGTATATTCAAATCTCAGACAGTTCAGAAAACACAAAAGTACTGCCCCCAACGTAAATAAAATCATTAGTGGTGGCTTTTTGTCGGGCTGCACTCAATGCCTCGTTTACATCTCTATATATACCACCTATTAAACCAACTTTATCTGCTATATAGACTAATTCGCTTGAAGGCAACGCCCTTGGTGAATCAAAGCTGCAGAAATAGAAATGGGCATTTGTCGGAAAAAGCCCCAAAACCCCTTTTACGTCTTTGTCTTTGACAAATCCCAGTATCAAGTGGAGTTGGTCGAAATCGTATCTTTTGATTTGGTTAATGGTTTCGCTCAATCCGCCATAATTGTGGGCAACGTCTGCAACAGTCATCGGCGATTCACTCAACACTTGCCAACGCCCTTTAAATGAGGTCAGGGTTGTGCAATGCGCCATTCCTGATTTTACCGCATCCAATGGAATATAAAAGCCTTGTTGTTTTAATAATTCAACACTTTGCCATACCCCCGCCACATTTTTAAGCTGATAGTTCCCGACCAAATCCAGCGTTATTGTATTTTCTGGCAAGGAGACCTCTTTTTTACTTTCTACCGATACGACACGCTTACCTTTTTCTACCGAAAGGGAGTTGACATAGTACTGTTGGTCAGCGAAATAAATCGGAGCGTTCAATTCCTCGGCTTTTTGAATAAAAACGGGGGCCGTTTCGGGCTGGGTTTCCGATATGACGACGGGGGTATCAGCCTTAATAATTCCCGCTTTTTCAAACGCAATTTTTTCAAGGGTATCTCCTAACAAGTCAGTGTGATCAAAACTGATGTTAGTAATGACCGACAAAAGCGGAGAAATAATGTTTGTGGAGTCCAAACGCCCCCCCAAACCGACTTCAATGATGGCAATATCCACGTTTTGCTGTGCAAAATAATCAAATGCCAAAGCTACACTAATTTCAAAAAAAGACGGCTCAACCCTTTCGATGAGGCTATTATGCTTTTCGACAAAGTCGACCACTACCCTTTCGTCGCACGGCTGGCCATTTATCTTAAAACGTTCGGTATAGGATTTTAAATGGGGTGACGTATGCAGGCCTACGTTATACCCCGCGGATTGGAGAATGGCCGCCAACAGATGAGAGGTACTCCCTTTCCCGTTGGTACCGCCAACGTGAATGCTTTTAAACCGCGTTTGGGGGCTTCCTAACGCCTCGCAAAGGGCCATAATGTTCCCTAACCCTGGTTTCATCGCAGCGGCTCCTACGCGGTGAAAAACGGGCAATTTCTCGTACAAATACGCAATGGTTTCCGAATAGTTCATGACCGATTTTAAATGAAATAAAGGCAAAAATAAAGCGTCAAGAATTAACTTCCTGACGCTTTGCGCAATGTTTTAAATTATTTTACGAAATCAAATCCTTATCGAGATTTGATGTTGAACGTAATCGTGCCTTTGGAGGTCGGTGGTACATTTTCCGATTTTGGCACGAGTTTCATTCGACTTACCGCCCGTTTGTATAGGTCGACAATGGATTGGCTCACCGTCGATTCTTTAACCCGTACGTTTACAATGTCACCCGTATCGTCAACGGTTATTTCAAAAACAATGCGGCCCGATTCGTCAGAATCATCTTTCACTTGCGGGCGCGCCCCCATCCCCCAGCCTGAAACATTTAGCGCCAATCCCGTTGCTGAGCCGCCTGGCTTACCGTACAAACTTTTGGCGTCAATTTTACCGTTGGGGTTTCCTTGATCTCCTACGGTTCCTGGTTTGTCGCCATTATTATTCCCCCCTGTGCCCGAAGCGGTTCCCGTGGTTCCGTTGCTGCCTTTTCCACTCCCTGATGATTTTTTAAATAGCGCATTCTCATCCACTTTTTTTGGTTCAGGAGCGGGCTTTGCGGGGGTAACGGGCGCGGGAGTTGTTGCTTTAGATTCGGTTTTAACGGGTTTGGTTTCTTCCTTAACTTCAACCGGACTTTCTACCTTACTCGTAACGGGAGGTTTGACGGGCGCCGTCTTGACGGGCTTCGGGGTTTCTACTTTGGTTACGGGTGGAGGCGTCACTTTGGGCGTAGGCGTTGCCTTCACTTTGGGGGTATCGTCCGATTTTTTGACATCTTCCGCCCGGGGTGAATCACTGGCTTTGTTATACGTTTGAACTTTTCCGTAGCCTGCCGCGTCGGTTCCAAAGTTTACTTCTACGTATTCAATGGTTTCTACTTTAGGAATGGTTTGGTATAATTTCACAAAAAATAAAGTCACTAACAGCACCGACGTTACGATTGTTGAGCCGGCAAAGGCAACCATTTGGTGTTCGCGATCTTGGGGGCTGGTCACTAGCATTGGTAATTCTTTGATTGATTTTGTCTAATTAACGCAAAATAAAGGGAATTTGTATACTGACAAAAAAAAAGGGGCAATTAGCCCCTTTTACTATTTTCGATAAGTGTGATTCCTTATTGACGAAATACGTAAGCATTGGCTCCCGAAAGGAAACTTACACGGGCTAACTGTGATTTTGCTTTTTTAGAATTCTCACACCCAATCGCCGCCACAATGATTAATTTCCCCTCAGTGGGTTCGGGGTTGAGAATGTGGGCGTTCTCGTATCCGTTCCGTCGCAATTTTTGCTCAAGTTTACGGGCGTTTTCAATGTTTGAAAATCCGCCTGCAATCACCAAAAAGTCAGATTTCTCATCCGATTTGTAAGAAATTGGTGCGGGTTCTTCGGTGATAGGCTTTTCGATAACTTCTTTTTTTACGGCAACGATTTCTTTCACTTCTATGGGCGTAACTGCTACGGCAGGAACCGACTCTTTAGGCGTTACAGCCTCATTTTCAACGGGTAAAGCCGATGTCTGTTTGGGGACCGAGTACTGTTTTTTAACGCTGTTAGATTTTATATCAGTCGCAAACCATGCTTTTACGGCAGGTACAATGTCAAAAGGATTGAGGCTTGACTTTAAACTTTCGGAAGGCAACTGGGTAATTCCCGCTACCAACGCGCAACCAGCAATCAAAAGACCTCCAATGTACATTCCGACGCGTGAGCGACGACGACGGGGCAAATCATACGTTAACTCCTTAGCCGCACGGTCGGTCTCGGTCCAGTTGTAAGCATCCGCAGTTTCGGCAATTTTCAATGCGGGGTCTACCTGATTGACATGGACGGATTTCAAACCATAGCTCTCGGCGTAGAAATTAACCAAGGGCAAAGGTTCAAATTGAAGTTTACCTTCTTCATTGTTGGCCAAACTTCCAATGCCTTCCAACATAAAACTACCACTCTCCTGAATGGACTGTTTGATGTCTTCCACAAATTTCCGAATTCGTTTCTGTGCTTCTTCACGGGAGATTTGCTCATTGATGGTCAGGTAGTGCGCCAATAATCCATCGTCCAATTTGAGCGCTTCATTGAAGGCTACCCTTTTTTGGGGTGCGTGGTAAAGTGCATTTTGCTCGCTGTAAAAAGCGTGGCTGAAATACACTAAAAACCCGCCTAGGTCAGGCAGAACAACACAGTCGTGTTCGAAAAGTAATTTTCGGGTATAATCCAATACCGATATCATATCTTTCATCAAACCGTTTATGGGGAATTGGGTACTAAGGTACACATTCAAAAAAAAAAAAGCAATAGTCCGAAGACGATTGCTTTTTAAATTAAGAGAGAATGATGGCTAATTGCTTCTTATAGAACACTCTGAGGCATCTGCTTTTGCAAAAGTTTTTTTATTTAGAACTGAAGCGATAATCCAGCTAAGAAATTAAGGCCCTGTTGCGGATAATACAAATACCGCTCGTAGCTTTTGCCCAGCAAATTGTTGACCGAAGCAAAGATAGAAAAGTTGCGCGTCAGCAGATAATCCACCTTCAAATTCAAATCTACAATGGGTTTCAAGGCTACGGTTTTTCCCGTCAGGAAGTTCCGATTTTTGATTCCGCCGATGTAATAGGCATCAATGGTCGCGAACATTTTTTTGCTGAAAACAAAGTGGTTATTCCACGTGACCGTGGTCGTTGGACGCCCCCAAGGCTGTTCGAGGCGTTTGACCCCGTAATCATAAAAATCGCCGCGCAAGGTAGAACGAACAATGTTTTGGTATTGATAGCCTACCTGGGCCGAAACCGTCAGCACGTTGATATAATCGGCATCATACACGACGGCAAACTTGGTCGAATCTAGCCAATCGTTGTTGAATCCGTAAAAATTCTTAAACAATGCGTAAGAGACTTTTCCTTCAAACTGGAACGAGGGTCCTACTTCTCCTTTTAACCCACCGTAGATGTCTCGGCTTCGTTCGGTATTGGCAATGGTCACATTGGGGGCTAACCAACGGTTTTCGCCCAATAATGAGCGGAGCGTGTTACGACTCATATCTCCCCCGTAACCCGCAAAAATATGTACTCCGTTAAAAGGAACAGCATCCACTTCCAACTGCGGGAATCCAACGGTACGGTTAATTTTAAGGCGGTCGTCGGTTTCGTTGACAGCTTTGAATGCCGCCGTTACCGTGAACGC
Organism: Runella salmonicolor; assembly: GCF_024158025.1. Classification (NCBI taxonomy): domain Bacteria; kingdom Pseudomonadati; phylum Bacteroidota; class Cytophagia; order Cytophagales; family Spirosomataceae; genus Runella; species Runella salmonicolor. The sequence goes on along the minus strand of NZ_JAMZEL010000002.1, from coordinate 292,441 downwards.
ATTATAGGCAAATTTGAACGCGGGCTTGATGCTGAACAAGTTGCGTTTAAAAGTTTCGGCATCGACGCGCTGCGAAACAAAGGCATCGGCGTTTAGCAGCGCAAATATGTTTTCAGTAATCGGAATCGAGCCCGAGAAATTGGTTCCCCAGTCGGTTTCGCCCGCATTGTAGCGGTCGCTCAAACGATACAAAGAGGTTTTGAGCGCGTAGTCAATGAATTTGTTGTTGTCAATATTTTCAAATCCTACCTGAATACCAAAGGTGTTGAGCGTTTGGCGAATGTTTGCCTTTTGAACTTCGGCGTTAGGTTGGTTGCGGTTGGCGTAGAAATAATAATTGTCGCGGTCATAAAAAAGCGTCCCCCCCAACTTAAATGTACTGCCCAAATACTGGCCGTTGATTTTCAGGCGGTTCTCACTATTGGCCGAATTTTTCCCGTCTACGGGCCCCGTTTGATTGGAAAGATGTTTAAAATGAACATCATACCCAAGGTCTTCGGTTTGGCCTCCCATGAATCCTTCGCCGTACACCTTACCGTAATTACCCCCGCCGAGTTTTACGTAATTTTGCAGGTTACCGTCTTCTTCGGGTTTCTCATTTCCGTTGACGGGCAACACATTGGGGGTCATCTTTGGCGCACCAAGGGTAAGTTTGGGCGCTCGAAATTCATAATTTAACTTTCGGTCGTCGTCCTCGTTGGTAAACGGCTGTAATTTATTGTACAGGCGGTTGGCTGGTGGCAATTCAATTTTTTTCTTTTTTTCAATTTCAAACGTCTGACTATCAATCTCTCCCGTTGGTTTTTGGGCCAAAACATCTTGGGAAAGAAAGGTATATAGTGACTGGCTGACTAAGAGCGATACGAGTATTTTTTTCATCGTTTGTCCGTTTCGATTGGGTGATCCGTTTCCTGTATGTGCGGTGTGGGTTATTGTAATGCGGCCAATTTTGCCTTGGCCATTTCGAGGGCCTGCGCATCATCGGTGTTTTCAATCACTGATTGGAGCGTGGCTTTGGCCTGATCGGGGTCTTTCAATCCCACATATACATCGGCCAATAAGATAAAGGCCCTTACCCGCCACTTTTCATAGTCGGCAAATTGCTTATTCAATTCCATCACCGACGCCTGTGCTTCTTTGTATTTTTGCTGGCGATATAAGGCGTCGGAGGCCCAATACTTCGCTTCTGCCCCAAATTCATCCTTGGAAACCGCCAGAATTTTCTTCAATTCGGCATCGGCAGTTTTATAATCTTCTTTTTCGATGTACACTTTCGCGGTTTGCATTTGGGCTTTTTTGGTTGAACCCGGAATAACGTCTCCCGCGTTAATCACCTCACGGGCAAAATACAGGGTCGAATCGTATTTTTTCATCACAAAGTAAGTATCCATCAACCGCATCAATCCCGTTACGCGGTCAGTTTTACTATCTGACTGCGCAAACACGACGTAATAATTACGCACGGCATTGGGATAATTCCCCTGTTGGTTTTCAATATCTCCCGCCCGTAACGCTGCTTTGGGGGTAAACCGCTCGTCTGCCTCCCCAATTACGATGTTAAACAGTTTGATGGCATTAGGGAAATCGTTGGAACGGTAAAAGCTTTCTCCCGCCAAATACCGTGCTTCCGTGGCCGAACCGCTGTTGGGATAATCCCGGATAAAACTTTGCAGGGCTTTGAGGGCTTGGGGATACTTTCCATCGGCGTACAATCCTTTAGCCGTTTCAAATTCCAATTTTTCAGTTTCGGTACTTTGCGGATTTTTACGTTTGTAGTCAGAAAGCACATCCGACATTTCCTCGGTCCGTCCCGCATTTTCGAGCGTAGACTGCAGCCCCAACAAGGCTTCTTTGGCCGCGGGAGCGTCTGAATACTCACTCAAAATACGTTTGTAATCGCGCACGGCTTCTTCGTACACCTGAATGTTATTGTAAGCCAACGCCCGTTTCAAAAGGGAGGGCGGAATCAAGTAGCTACGGGGTTTGTCTTTGATCAGGCGGCTGTAAGCCCGAATGGCGGCTTGGTAGTTTGCCCGTTCCATGTCAATGTTGGCCGATTGAAAAAGGGCATCATCGGCGTACCGCGACGTCGGGAATTGAGCAATCACCTTATCGAATTGGGCCTTAGCTTCTACGTCTTTTTCCTGATAGGTGAGAATCAACCCTTTCTGATACAAGGCATAATCGCGGTCTAAACGGCCTTCACTGAGCGCTTTGTCGTACATGGCCATGGCCTGTGCGTAGTTTTTATCCGTCAGGTAAGAATCTGCGATTCGAATCGTGGCGTCTTCGAGGGTCTGGGGGTCGCCGACGGTTTTTCCTTTGGCAACGTATTGCTGGAAATTAGTCAGGGCAGATTTGTAGTCTTTGGTGTTGTAATAAGCGTATCCTAACGAATAAAGACTACGAATGCCGTAAGGAGAACCTGAACTGCCACGAACCAATTGCTGATAAATGGGAATGGCTTCGCCATAGCGATTCATGGCCGAAAAAGCTTCCCCTTTTTGAAAATTAGCGGCTTGTTCAATGTCACGGTCGAGGGGATATTTAAGGGATTTATCGAAGTTAACGATGGATTGAGCATAGCGCTCCGCGTTAAAGTCGGCAATGCCCAAATTCATGGTTTGGCGCTGATATGCGGCTTTGGTAGCCTCATCCAATTTCTTCAGTTTCTCAATGTACGCCACCGCCGCCGCACTGTTGTTGGATTTGGTCAGCGACAAAATGGACAGCTTAGTGGCTTCTTCTTCAAAGCTACTATTAGGGTATTTTTTCAAAAATTCCTGTAATTCAGTAAAAGCGGCCGAATGGTTATTCAGTTCAAGCTGCACTTTGGCGTGGTTGAAGGTCGATTCTTCCTGAATGTTTTTATTAAACGCCAATTTGGAAGAATTATCCAGCGCCGTCAACGCCGCCTGCGGATTTTTGTTTTGTAAATGACTGATTCCGATGACGTAAGACGCAAACTGACCCGTCGTATCTTTCCGGGTCGAAACACTTTTCAATTGGTCAATGGCACCCGTATAGTTACCCGTGCGAAAAAGGGAATGACCATACCTAAACTGAACGGGCGCGGGGGCGGCGGTTTCCCGTCCTTTCAATTGCGAATACAAGGCGTAATTTTTGGCAGCCTCGGCATAATTTCCTTTCCCATAATACACCTCAGCGGTGTAAAGTGCCACGTCATTGAGTTTCACACCTCCCCCTTGCTGACGACGCAACAACGGCTCCGAATAAGCAATGAGTTCGTCATAACGCTCCGCTTGGTACAGCGAAGCCACAATCCAGTTGGGAATATCAGCTTTAAACTGCGGATTTGTCTCGATACTTTTGAAACTACGATACGCATCCATGTACTTCCCGTTTTGGTATTGAATTACCCCCGCATAATACGAAGACGGGGCAAAATAATCGCTCGTAGGGTCGCGTTGTACTTCGGCAAAGTACTGCAAGGCCGCATTGTATTGTTTTAAGCTATAATACGACAGGCCCAACTTATAGCGGGTTTCGGCGGCGGCGTAGTAATTGGCACTGCGTTCGAGTGCTTTTGTCAGGTAGGTAACCGCGTTTGAATAATCACCCCGGTCAAAGTAGTACTTTCCCAAGTCACTGTAAATCACCGCCGCTTTGGGATGCTCGGGGTGGTTTCGCACAAAACGATCCACGGCCAACTCCGCTTCGGGGGCATCGGCATACAGTGCACACAAGGTCGTGTAATATTCGGCGTTTACGGCCGTGTAGTCGTTGGTATTGAGCAAAGCGGGCCGTTTCTCTAAATAATACCTGAACTCTTGTTTGGCGGCCGAATAATTTGATTTTTCGAATAGCTCTACGCCATTACGATAATGTACGTCGGCCTCGGTGTATCCGAGGGTATTTTGGGCATTTACCCGGATAAATAAAAGGAAACAAATGGATAGTGGAAGAACGCTGCGTCTTAAAAGCATGATGAGGGAATTAGGTTTCTTCAGTTACGCAATACTAATAAGTTATTCTGATAATTTTGCCAAAGAACGAAAAACCACGCGTAAAACGTATACAATAGCCGTTTTATCTACCAGCGTTGGGGGCAAAAACGAACCCTAGTTTGGGTCGATAATGAGTCGTTTTTCGCCCACGTAGCGTATGGGCAATTTCTCCGTCTTGATTAACGAGAAAAGACCCTACTCCCCACTATTTAATGCTCCCCAAAAATCCGCCACCAACCAATGAGTGTTACATGAATCTACCTTCCTAAGGGCGTCAACTCTAGCGAGGAGGAAATCCCTTCTGCTTTATAAAATGCGTGAAATGAATTTCAGGCCACAAATTTCAATAAAAACTTGTTTTTTTAGATGAGAGGCTGTATTTTTGCGCTCCTTTTGTAGAAATCAAGACAATATATATTTTACAATAAACCAATGGCAAATCATAAGTCAGCATTAAAGAGAATTCGGGCCAACGAAACAAAACGCCTTAGAAACCGTTACCAACACAAAACAACCCGTACCATGGTTCGCAAACTGCGCGATACCAAAGACCAGGTTGTGGCATCAGAACTTTATAAAACGGTGTCATCTATGTTGGATAAATTAGCGAAGAAAAACATCATCCATAAAAACAAAGCAGGTAACCTCAAATCGAAGTTAGCAAGATACGTAAACGGTCTTGCAGCCACTGCTTAGTTCTTTTTTGTTTTATAAAAACCTTCAAAGCGAGTAGTTTTGAAGGTTTTTTTGTATTTATGCAAAATTAACTATTGAATCAAATCGTTGTATAACCTGAAACCACTGTAAAATTCCATGAAAAACTTGAGTGCAACATTGGGTATGGCGTTGTTGAGTGTGACCACTGCCTTGGCCCAAAAACCCACCATTGAGTTTAATGCCCGCGGTATCCTTGCGCTGTCTGACGGTGACATGGCCGCCTCGGCAAGTGTAGACGGCAAACTATTAAAACAAGTTGGCGTAAAAGATGCATTGACGGTTTATCCCCTCCCGCTTAAACTAGGTCAGGAAGTAGGCTCATCGCCCGTTCCTAACTCCGCTTTTGGCTGGACCCGCAACGCCACCATTACCTCAGATGGTCGGTACGCCTACGTAATTGAGTCCCGCGCCCAAACAACTGATAGTTTAAAAACCGTCAAAAGTATTGCTGAGTTGCCCTCTGGCATTAACATGTACATCGTGGACATCTCAAACTTGGCCAAACCTTCGGCCCGTAAAGTACCCGTGGGTAAAAATCCAACGGCCGTTGATATGTTGGGTAGCAACCTGCTGATTACTTCGGAAGAAACCGGCAAAGAATTACGTTTATTCGAAATCGGGGCGGGCGGCCTTCCTACCCGGAACGTGCCCATCGCGTTGAACCTCCAAAATGCTCGGGCAACGGACGTTACGTGGCACCCCGACGGCGAATTTGTGGCCATTACGGTAGAAGAGACCAAAGAAATCTGGCTTTTCAAAGCCAAGCGTAACGCGCAAAACAAAATTGCTACGTTTGAGCCCTTCGGTACCCCCGCAAAAATTACGGGAAAACCTGGCCCTGGCGCATTTACGCCCGATGGTACCTTATTTATTGTTTCAGATTTGAAGGATGGCTCAGCTGCCAGCGAGTTGACAGCCATTCAATTCAATACAACCGCCGAAGACCCAAAAACCGCTGAGCATAAAGTTCTCGGTTCAACGGCCGTAGGAATCGGCGCTGAAAGCTTTAGCATCAGCCCCGATGGAACCACCATCGTAACAGCCAACAAAAATGCTTCGGCTCAACCTTGGGAAGGCAACGTTGGCAAAGCAACCCTTTCGTTGTTAACCTTGGCAAAAGACGGAAAAATGGCAAAAGTAGCCGATTACGACTTGGAGGGCATTGCCCCTGAAAGCGTCATTTTTGATAAAACAGGCGACAATTTGGCCGTTTCGTTATACGAATATTTTGACTATGGCAATCGTAATGGTGGAATTGAGTTTTTTAAAGTCACCAAAGGTGGAACCCCTGCCCTGACCAAACAACTCGCCAAAATCAGCGCCCCTAAAGGTTGCTATACCGTAAAAATCATTCCTTAATCAAGGATATTAAAACCCCAAAAGGGAAGTCGTTTCTTGATGAAGCGGCTTCCCTTTCTTATTTTTGCCCATTCTCATCCCCTTTTTCCATGACATTACAACAAATACAGGAAGCGACCGAATTTCTTCAACAACATACGCAACACTTTACGCCAACCACCGGAATCATCTTGGGTACTGGTTTGGGGGCTTTGGTACAAGACATTGACATTGCGTACAGTATTGACTACGAAAACATTCCCCATTTTCCCGTCTCAACCGTCGAATCGCACAAAGGGCGCTTACTCTTTGGAACGCTGGTCGGTAAGAAAGTAATTTGTATGCAGGGGCGCTTTCACTATTACGAAGGCTATTCAATGCAGCAAGTGACGTTTCCCATCAGGGTTATGAAATTGTTAGGAATCCAGCAATTAATCGTTTCAAATGCCGCGGGTGGACTCAATGAAAACTATCAGGTGAGCGACTTGATGATCATCAACGACCATATCAGCCTCTTCTTGCCTGAAAATCCGCTCATTGGCCCCAACCTTTCTACCCTCGGTGACCGCTTTCCCGACATGAGCGAACCTTACGAAACGACCTTGGTTGAGAAAGCACTCCAAATTGCCCAAGCCAACGGAATCCGGGCCCACGCAGGCGTGTATGTAAGTGTAACAGGTCCACAACTAGAAACCAAAGCCGAGTACCGGATGCTGCGATTGCTGGGAGCTGATGCCGTAGGGATGAGCACCGTACCAGAAGTGATTGTGGCCCGCCACATGGATTTGCCAGTGATTGGTATTTCAGTCATTACGGATATGTGCATTCCTGAACAACTTGAAAAAGCCGAAATTCAGAAGATACTGGCCGCCGCTTACAAAGCAGAACCCCACATGACCTTCATCATCAAAGAATTAATTTAAAGCTGATACTTAAAAGGCCAAAAACATATTTGTATTAAAAACGCCCAACCCGTTTTGACTTAAAAAACCTTTAAAGTCTCATTTTGAGACAATCAAAAGACATTGGTTTAATTTTTACGAATTTTTATCGTTTTTTTTTGTCACTTCTTGCATTTTTAAAAAATATCATTTTATCTTTACACCCAAGTTCGATATAAAAGGGACAAAAGAAAATTTAACAATACGTAATATTGAGAGAACGTTTTACTACAGTCATGAATTTAAGTGTGTCGAGATTTAGTACAGTAGTTATACTTATCGTAGTAGCTGCACTTTCTCGGATAGTACCCCATCCGTTCAATTTCACTCCTATTGGAGCGATTGCCCTATTTGGTGCTGCACAATTTAATCGCAAATTATTTGCATTCATGATTCCGGCAGCGGCTATGCTTTTAAGCGACGCCCTCCTTGGTAACCCATCTCTCCCAACCTACCTTTCTTTTGCACTTATTAGCGTTTTTGGTTTAGTTTACTTGAAAAAAGTGACAGTAAGCCGCCTGTTTGTTTCAAGTTTGGTGGCTTCCATCTCGTTCTTTTTAATAACAAACTTTTTTGTGTGGTTTGGAGGTAACATGTATCCGCAAACAGGACTGGGATTAATCGCCTGCTATACTGCGGGGTTGGCCTTTTACCAACAAACCTTATTTGGTAACTTATTTCTGAACACAATTATGGGAGACTTGTTTTATACTTCCTTGCTCTTTGGTTCATTTTATCAAATCAATAAAATTGCTTTCAAGCCCACCGTGGCATAAAAATATTTGTTTTCATGGCTGTTAATAGGTAGACAAATAGCTCCGATCTTCGGAGCTATTTTCTTTTACCTTGTAGCCCTCCCGAATGTAAAACTACAACGACATCTCCCTGGTTAAAAAAACCTTTGCGCACCAAGTCCACGACCCCGAACATCATCTTTCCTGTATAAACCTGTTCTAAGGGTATGGTGGTTTTCTGCTCAAAGTCGTCGATGAACTGGTTAAGTTCTTCGGTTTCTTTCCCGTACCCCCCAAAATGATAGTCCGTAAAAATATCCCACGTTTTGTCATGCAGCGGAACAAATGCCGCTAGGTGCGCTTCTACTTCGCGCTTTTTAATGTTCAAACTTGAAAAAACCAGTACTTTAGCCGATACGGCGGCCGATAGCAATCCAGCCGAAGTACCGCCTGTACCAAAAGCCGTACAAAAATAGTCAACGGGAGCGGCAAGTTGGGACTGAATCTCTTCTACTGCTTCACCTACACCTTTTATTGCCAATTGATTGGAGCCGCCTTCGGGAAGAAGGTATGAATTGTCGCCAAATTGACTAATCAACAATTCTTTGTCACGGTACGCGGTCCGGCTGACAAATTGCAGGTGCATTCCGCAATGAGAAGCAAATTGCAAGGTTTGGTTTGAGTCGGCATGAAGTTCATCCCCCCTGATAATTCCTAGCGTTTCGAAGCCCATGGCCTGCCCCGCCGCCGCAACCGCCGCAATATGATTGGAATAAGCCCCGCCAAAAGTTACAAGCCGCTTAAAGCCCAGTCTTTCGGCTTCCCGAAGGTTGTATTTTAGTTTACGCCACTTATTCCCCGATACGAATGGGTGTAGCAAATCATCCCTTTTCATGTAGACCCTAACCCCATGCTCGGTGAATAAAGGCAGTTGAACGATTTGAAGGGGAGATTGGGCGGCATTTTCCCAAAATCTATCTACTCTACTCACAATAACATTTGGTTTTATGTACATTTGTTTGTTTCAAACGCAAGTTTTAACACTTTTCACTCATCCTAATACAATCATGAAAAAAATATTTTCAACCCTGTTATTTTTTGGGGTCATGCTCAATGTTTCGGCACAGGATACCCCTACCGCCGACGCCATCATTGATAAGTACCTTTCGGCCATTGGCGGCAAAGATGCCATCGCTAAAATCGAGGACCTGACCATCGGAACCGCCGCCGAAACCCAACGCGGCACCATGGAAGCTGAAATCAAGGTAAAGAAGCCCAACAAATTCTCATCGGTCAGGTACATGATGGGCAACGAGGTAATGCGTTCCACCAGCGATGGGGCAAAGGTCGAAACCGTGTCGGGATTTGGCGGCAATACAAACAATCGGGTAGCCGAGGGCAAAGATGCCATCGCCCAGATTTTACAAAATATTCCATTTCCTGAATTGCTTTATGCAGAATACGGCATTATAAAAACAGTTGCTGGCAAAGAAGCCGTAAATGGCAAAGACGCGTGGAAAGTAGACTTTGAAATTCCTGAAGGAAGAAAATGGAGCGAATTCTTTGACGTTGAAAGTGGCTTAAAAGTAAAAAGAATGGCCAATATGGAAGGAATGAGAGGCGGTGGCCAACGCCCGCAAGGGCAACCAGGCGGGACAGGAGCTGGACAGGGACAAGCGCCTGGCGGTCAAGACGGGCAGCGACCTGGAGGCGGGCAGCGCGGTATGGGCGGTGGCATGATGAATGTTACATTCAGTAATTACAAAGAAATAAAGGATGGCAACGGGGTAAAAATTCCGTACACCCGCGAACAAGGCAACGGGCAATTCTCGTCCAAAGAGGAAGTGCAATCCGTGAAAATCAACAAAGGCATCAAAGAAAGCAATTTTGTAATCAAATAAGCCTTATCAAAAAACGAAAGGGCGCTGGAATTCGGAATGTATTTTCCTGAATCCAGCGCCCTCTTTTTATTTCGTTTTCCTACTCTTTCTTAAAATGCAGGGTATTGATTCGGTAGTCTTTTTCGGTAACTCTCATCAGAATATATACCTGAAATTTATTCCCATTAACGGCCTGATAAGTTGCGGTGCAATAACGCACTTTTGAAGCCGTACCTTGAAAACCATACTTAAAGTCCTTTGGGGGATATTTTTTAAAGAAATTTTTCAAAATTAGCTCCGCTTGAGCCTCGCCTACCCGACGGAAATCCACTCGTTCGGCATCAATCACTAATTCAAGGTTATGCTCGAAGTGATCCGCCAACGTATGAGCATTCCCCGTTTTGATGGAGCCTTTGATCAACTCGGCAATTTCGGCCTCTCGGTTCCCGATTGACGTAAATCCACACATTGTTCCCCCAATTAATAGTACCAAAAATATATTTCTGAAAATTTTCATAATGAATGAGCCATTTGAGTTTGATTTCAGGTAGTAGTTGGCTAAAATTGTGCCAAACTCAAATTCAATCTCAAAAAAAGCATCAACGCAAAATGTCCATGCATAAAACAATCCTTTCGTCCGACCAAACGCTCCAAAAAATCAAACGCATTGCTTTTGAGATTTATGAAAAAAATTTCGAGGAAGAAAGCGTCGTCTTAGCAGGGATTAAGGGAGAAGGATACGAAATGGCGCGGTTGTTGGAGGTTTTCTTAAAAGAAATATCCCAATTGAAGGTTCATCTTATGCAAATCGACCTCAATAAAGACCATCCGCACACCAGCCCCGTTCAGTTTGATTTAGATAAACAACTCCTGAGCAGAAAGGTCATCATTGTGGTCGACGATGTACTGAATACGGGGCGCACACTGGCTTACAGCCTTTCGCCCTTTCTTGGGGTATCTTTAAAACGCCTGCAAGTAGCCGTGATGGTCAATCGGGCGCATCATTCTTTCCCGATTTTTGCCGATTACGTGGGCTATGCGCTGAGTACTACCTTAAACGAACACATACAGGTTAAGCTCACTGGCGACGAAATCGGGGTTTATTTGAGCTAACACTTCATTCACTTTCGGGCATTTTTTTCCTTTACCCGAAAGTGATGATTCATTTCTAATGACTGAATTTCAGACCCTTCCCAATTATTCACAGACAATAGCCGTGCCATTGGCGCTAACCATGAGCATGGAACCGTTGCCGCCAATGGTCTGAAAATCAAGGTCTACTCCGATGATGGCATTGGCCCCCAGACGCTGGGCCTGATCAATCATTTCTTTGAGGGCAATGCTTTTGGCTTCACGCAGGCCTTGCTCATAAGCACCCGAGCGCCCCCCCACAATGTCACTTATTCCAGCAAAAAAATCTTTGACAAGATTCGCGCCAATAATGGCTTCTCCGTTGACCAAACCAATGTACTTGGTGATTGTTTTTCCTTCAATGTTGTTGGTAGTAGTAATGAGCATCGATGTAACGTAGAATGGTTATTTGTTGATGCAATATACGTCATATTGAAAGACTGTTACGATAGAAAACAGGAACAACGGTCTTTGTACCTTACTAGCGCATTAAATTATCCATGAACATGCATGGATTCTATCCTTATTCGGCCGATTTGATAAACGACTGCACCAATTGAAGGTACTCATCGATTTGCTTTTGTTTATGGGCTTGCGTCCAACCCAATTCCTGCGCCATCAGGTTTGCCACTACGGGCACGGCCTCTTGGGTTGCTTCCCAATCCATGATTTCAAGACGCATCCGCCGCGCCAATACATCGCGTAGCGTACAAGCCATTTCTTCCCGAACCTGATAAATCACTTCGGCCTGAATGAAAGGGAATTTTTCTACCAAACGCTGCGACCATACGATATTTTCCTGCGTCAGTCGGGCTACTTTATGGGCCCGGCTACCGTATTTTCGGATTAAGTGTTTGGCGATGTCTTTGGCCAAGCGGTAAACTGTTTGAATAATCTTCCAATCCTCAAAAGCAAAGTCCTCTCCACCCACCAGCACATGGTCGGCCGTTAGACACGGACGCTCGACCCCGAGCAATTCACCCGCCTTATCGATGGTTTCTTTGGCCATGTACCGATAGGTTGTCCATTTACCGCCCAACAGACTCAGCAGATTGGAAGATTCGTCGTATTCTACTTCATGGTCGCGTACGAGTTTTTTGGTAGAATCAGATTCCGACGCCGCCAACAACGGGCGCAAACCGCCGAAACCCGCTTTTACCTGACTCTTATCGGGGCGCTTGGCCAAATACGGTGCCAATGTATCCAACAAAAATTCAACTTCTTTTTCTTCCAACAGGGGTTCGTTCTCCAATTGAGTATAGTCGGTATCGGTGGTACCAAGCAGTAATTGGCCTTCAAAAGGAATGGCAAACACCACCCGGCCGTCGCTGGTCTTCGGAATCAGCATGGCATCGTCACTTTTCAGCACTTCATACGGCAACACAACGTGGACGCCCTTACTGGGACGAATCCGACGAGAAAGCGTAGGATTGGCTTTCAGACGAATATGGTCCGCCATGGCCCCCGTACAATTGATGAAAAGTTTGGCTTTAATCGAAAAAGGTGGCTCAACGCCGTTATCTAGTGTAGAAGATACCACGGCCCCTTCCAGTTTTCCACTGTTATCTTTCTCAAAATCAATCAGTTGCAAATGATTAGCAACCGCCACACCCGCCTCTGCCGCCGCGTGGGCAAGGCCCAGGCAATAACGGGCATCATCGAGCTGACCGTCGAAGTAAAGAACCGCACTGTGGAGTTTTTTGGCGTCCAACGAAGGCATCCGCAGCATGGTTTCTTTTTTGCTCAACCACCGGCTTTTGGGCAAGGAATCGCCTTTGGCAAAAAAATCATACATCCGCAGGCCGATGCTGAAATAGAGTCCTTCCCACCAACTAAACACGGGCGTCAACAAAGGCAGAGGTCGGGCAAGATGCGGGGCATTTTGTAACACAATCTGCCGCTCTTCTAACCCATGACGCACTTGCTTCAACTGCGCAAAGTCAAGGTTTTTAAAGGCTTGCTCCAAATACCGCACGCCGCCGTGAATCAATTTCGTTGATTTTGAGGAGGTTTCGGCCGCAAAATCGTTTTTCTCAATTAAGGCAACTTTGAATCCCCGCAGGGCAGCATCCAGCGCACAACCCGCTCCACTGGCCCCTCCACCAATAATACAAATATCAAACGTTTCTTTTTGCAGTCGTTGAAGGTCTTGGGTACGGTTCATGGAATTGGAAGTAAGTAATGGTAAGCGAGATGATGATATAAATAAGTATATGCGATAAAACTAAGCGACAACCCCTACGCCATCGGTAATGGTAACGACGTAGGTGGCCAAACTTCGTTGGTATTTGTTGGCATAAGCGAGCGACATTGATTCGATAAAACGGTCTACGCCTTCGGTTTTTACGATTGAAATCGTACAACCGCCAAAACCACCACCCATCAATCGTGACCCAAGCACATCCTCAACGGGCAATTGATGCGCCTGTTGTACCAAGAAGTCCAATTCGTCACAACTCACCTCGTAGTCTTTGCTTAGGCCTTCGTGGGTAGCGTACATTTTTTGACCAAAGGCAGCCAAATCACCCTTTTGTAGGTCTTCACAGGCCGCCACCACCCGCGCTATCTCGGCCGTAACGTAACGGCAGCGGCGGTAAACATTGTCGGGCATCGCGGCCCGATGGTTTTCAACCTGCGCCAAGGTTACATCGCGGAGGCTTTCAATGGTGGGGTAAAATTCCTTTAAAATCGCCACGCCTTCCTCACATTCAAGGCGGCGGGTATTGTAGGCCGACTCGGCCAAGGTGTGTTTTACGCCCGAATTACAGAGTACTATTTTGTAATGAGACAAATCAAACGGAAAGTATTCAAAACTCAAATCACGGCAATCGAGACGAATAACCGCATTTTCTTGGCCGTGGATGGAAGCAAACATATCCATAATGCCGCATTGTAGCCCCGCAAAGTTGTGCTCTGCGCGTTGGGCAGTCAGCGCCAACTCCAAACGCGGGACATTGAGCGCAAACATTTTACTCAACGCAAAGCCCATCCCACTCTCCACCGCCGCCGATGATGAAAGCCCCGCCCCGTTGGGCACATCGCCGCCAAAGGCCACTTCAAAGCCTTTGTCAATGACGTGGCCGCTCGCCCCCAGCTCGCTGACCATTCCAATCAGATAATTTGCCCAGCTTTTAGAAGATTTGAGCGGTTTATCGACCGCGAACTCGTACGCATCGTCCAAATCGGCCGCGTAGAGTTTGCACAGGCGGTCGGTACGAGGAGCAATGGCAAAATAAATGGCCTTGTCAATCGCAGCGGGCAGTACAAACCCGTTGTTGTAATCGGTATGTTCGCCAATCAAATTGATACGGCCGGGGGCACGAACAATAAACGAGGGCTTTTTACCAAAAACGTGCACAAATGCTTCGGCAATCTTATCGGGGTAGGTATTCACGGGCACAACGATGATTTATGGGAGACAGTTGAGGCCACAAAAATAGAAAGTTTGACGGGGGATTTACAATTTTTTGCAGGATTGTTGCCAAAAACCCATAAAAGGCTTACTTTTGCGGTCAGATTTAAAAACGGTCCCATAGCTCAGTTGGATAGAGCAACAGATTTCTAATCTGTCGGTCTTTGGTTCGAGTCCAAATGGGATCACAAAAGCCTCAAAACAGTGTGTTTTGAGGCTTTTTTTGTACATATCTCAACAAAATAGAAAAATATAATAATAAATTCCCATTCCCTTTCCATCTCCCATCCTCATTGATAAAGCCCCAAATGGTATAAAAAACAGAATACGCATGGTTTTTTCATGAATTATGGGTATATTTATAAGGTCTTTTACCCGAAATAGTCCCCGTTACTCAACTTCTACCGCTCAAAAAACGGGAGGAACCATCTCTCTACCATAATGATGACTGCAAATAGACCTCAAAGGCACCAACTGTCGGTGTGGGTTTTGCTCTACTTAGGCCTCTCCATGGCTTGTCAACCCCAAAAGGAAACCAAAGCAACCTCCGATAGTCAAACAACGGCCCAAATTATCTGCGGGACCGCCCCCAGCGACAAAGCTTGGTATAGCTCGGGGCAGAAAGCGGCCCGTTTTGATAGTCTAGGCGACCTGAGTTTTCCCATCACCACCAAAAGCCCCGAGGCGCAAAAGTTTTTTAATCAGGGGCTTATGTTAGCCGTTGGCTTTAATCACGCCGAGGCAGCGCGTTCGTTTTACGAAGCCATTCGGCTGGATTCCACCTGCGCCATGGCCTACTGGGGCTTTAGCTACGTGTTGGGGCCCAACTACAATGCAGGGATGGAACCCGACAACTACGAGCGTGCGTATAAGGCAGTGAGGCAGGCAATGCAACTTTCGGCCAATTGTACCGATAAGGAAAAAGCTTTGATTAATGCATTGGACAAACGCTATTCCGCCAAACCAATAGAAGACCGCAGGGCCTACGATGAGGCTTATTCGAAAGCAATACAGCAAGTTCACGAACAATTTCCCGACGATGCCGACATTGCGGCCCTCTACGCCGAATCGCTGATGGATTTACACCCTTGGGATTTGTGGGAACACGACGGCCGCCCAAAGCCTTGGACGCCGGGCATTATTGCGGCTCTCGAAAAATTGCTCGTTCGCAACCCCAACCACATTGCCCTCAATCACTATTATATACACGCCGTTGAAGCCTCACGAACGCCCGAGCGCGGACTGAGGAGCGCCGCAATTCTCGGCAAAGTAGCTCCCCGCTCTAGCCATTTGGTACACATGCCTTCGCATATTTATATCCGTACGGGCAACTACCACGAAGGCTCATTGAGCAACTGGCGAGCCGTGGAAGTCGATAGCCTTTACCTGATGCAAAACCACGCCCAGGGCGCTTTTCCGCTGTATTACTTTCCGCACAACTATCACCTGTTGGTGGCCACGGCTACCCTCGAAGGCAATTATCAATGGGCCATGAAGTCGGCGCAAAAGGTGGCCGAAAACACCCACAAAAAATTGATGGCTGATCCCGCCTGGGCTACACTTCAGCATTATTATAGCGTTCCTTATCACGTGGCAATCAAATTTTCAAAATGGGATGAGCTACTCAGGATGTGCCAGTCGGATACCGTTCGACTTAAATACCCGACTGCTATCCGTCACTACGCCCAGGGAATGGCTTTGGCTGGCAAACACCAACTGGCACAGGCGAAAACAGAACTCCAACAACTCGAAAAACAAATGGCAGACCCTGACATAGCCCAACTGACCATTAGTGGAATCAATCACATGACTGCCATCCTCAAAATAGCCCATCTAGTCTTGAAAGCAGAAATTTTGGTGCAGGAAGGGCAGCTTCCTTCGGCCATCAAATGGCTACGCGAAGCCGTCGTGATGGAAGATGCCCTGAATTATCAAGAACCCCCAGATTGGTTCTTTTCGGTGCGCCATCATTTGGGCGCGGCGCTCCTAAAAGCCAAAAGTTACGATGAGGCGGCAACCGTATACAATGACGATTTAGTGGTATTTCCGCGCAATGGTTGGGCGTTGACGGGCCTTCATGAGGCACAGATGAAGATGGGAGCCGTTGAAGAGGCAAAAAAAACACAAACATTATTGAATGATGCTTGGAAATGGGCTGATAAAGACTTGAAATCAAAAATGCTGAACGATTTTTAAACTTTATAAGGATTATGCCTGAAATCAAGTCAACATTTTTTTGTACCAAAAATCAGGTCTTGGACTACATAATTATATGATTATTAGCAATCTAACATTGTAATTTTTCAAGCTCATTATCCATGACTTTGTAGATTAAAGAACGGAATTGTTAAAATACCCCCTCGATAAATCCCGTCTGTTTTCGAAGTAAAAAAATACGCTTATCAGAAATGAAAGAACCCGTATGGCATCGCCACACGGGTTTCTTTAATATACTCAACGTTATGAAAATAAAATAAATTATTTCACTTATCCAAAAATAGTAAATTATACCTAAAATATAAAATAAATCTTTAACGAAATTTTTAGCTACCGCAATTTTACGCCTATTTCGTTGATTTTCTAACGTATAGCGCCCTACCGTGAGCATTATTTTATGCCTAATACGTCTAGCCAAAAGTAAAATTTTTATAGCCCTTAAAAGACAATACTCCGTAAAAGTAGAATTATAATATCCCTACAAAAATCGCACTTCGTATCACATAACCAGCTGCGTAATCATACAAAATCTCCAAAGATGAGCTTTATTATGCAGGCGGACAGGCAATGATGCCCCAGCATCTGTTTATACATTTAGTATATTGAAACATCCTGATAAACGACAGTTTTTTTTACCACAAAAAATGCTGCGTAATAGGCAGGTAGTAATTACCTCATAAAAATGAATTAAAAATAGATACCAAAAATTTATTTTATATACCAATAAGAAAATTCAGGTAACTAAATACCCAAAACATTCAGGCTGAATTACGGCCTAGAGATTCCCCTAACATTGTACATCCTACATTGAAAATTTTAATTTTAAAATTAACTCGGTAACTCACTCACTATCAGGCATAAATATACCTATACGGCCATTTATCTACTTTTTGGCACAAAAATTGCGATTATTTCAACAACCATTGCTTACAAAAGTATACTAAAGTTACCCCCTTATGAAAATAGCCTATTACCTAAATCAAGGAAGGCAAAAAAATCTATACTGCCAGATTATTGACGATACTGAAAGAATATCCTTTTCACTGAATCAAACGATTGTGGAGGAAGAATGGAATTCTTCAAAAGAAAGAAGCCCCCACACTGAGTCTTACTTTACAATGCTCACTAACCTCAACAAATACCTGCTAACAAAATACAGTGAATTGAAAAAAACCGAAAATCAGGGCGTACTGAAAATGCTCAAAACAAATGTCAAGACCCTTATTGACGGGGCGGGCATTGAAAGTATTTCTAATAAAATGGGCAAAAAAAGACCAAACCAAACCGTGATTCCGCCAATCAGTCACTTCGTACTTGCCTTCCAACGCTACTCAGGACTGAAAAAAGGAGAATTCAGGACCATAGAAAAAGAAGAGAGGGTCTATTTTCGTACCAACGAAAATAGCATATACACGATTGATACCTACCCAGGACTTACCAATCGCTTGACTTCATTAATTCAGAACCGTGCCTATGAACACCTCCGTAAAACAACTGACGAAAGCATTTGGAATGCCGTTTTTGAAGGAATAAAAGTCGACAAGCAAACCCTATTGGCCAAATTACAACAAGAATTAGAAATCTTTCGGCAACATTTACCCCATGAAGAGCGCTCGAAAATAGACCATTTATCACCGCAAAAATTTCTTGAAAATTTTAGCTCCTTCAAAACAAGTTATCAAGGAATAAAATCTTGTGCATCCTCAGCCTGTTCGTTAGAGAGGCCCCTTTTATTTCCGCTGATTGTTTTGGCTCTGATGAATTACTTCAATCCCGCTATATTTTATGAACAATATTGCGCCATTGAATTTAGCGGAGAAGAATGGGAAGGAATTATAACTGATGAAAACGAGGGGGAACATCCAACGTTATTTTTTATAAAAACGGTTGATCGGTTTTAAATCTATCCGTTAAAAATGGGCCCTACGACTGCCTAATCAGTCCTATCCCCAACCTGCTTGTCATTTTAAACACATAACCTATCGGCAATTCTACTTCTGCCTGAACGAGGCTTTCGTTCAGGGCTTTGTGCTTTACATTGTTTTGAAAATTTCTATTTTTACCCAACCAAAGGGCGTGATTTATTGCGGTTTTGTCAATACCTTTATACGTATTTCGTATGTCTTTGACCCGATAACGTTTGATAAAACTCTACCATGAACCGCTTTAAAATCACAAGAAAGCTATTGCCCTACTTCGCCATTTTTTTTCTATTTCAAATTGCAAAAGCCCAAGAAATAAAACCCGTATTTGAAGGGTACAAATTGATGCGAAGCGATGAAAATGAGGACTTTTGGCGAAAAAACAAGCCAACAAAGCCCTTGTTATACCCATTGAAACTAATTCCACTCAACCCTTCTCACAGCGTTAATTTTACGATTGGCGGCCAAATACGAACCCGTTATGAAGTTTTCCAAAACGATACATGGTCAGACAATCCAAAGCAAGACAAGGGTATCTACGGGCACCGACTTGCCCTTCATACGGGCTTACAATTAGGCAAACACTTCCGGGTTTTCGGCGAATTATACCACGGCTTTTACGGGCAAAAAGTTTTTTCTCAATACGAAAAACTAGACCTGCATCAAGCATTGGCCGAGTTTACGTTGCCGTTGGAAACCACCCAGTTGAAGTTAATCGCTGGGCGGCAAGAATTCAACTGGGGTACGGGTCGGATCGTTTCCCTCCGCGAAGCGCTGAATATGCGCCGGAGTTTTGACGGAGCGAGACTAATTTCGAAATCCCATAAATTAAAAATTGAGGGATTTTATGCACTGGAAGTCATCCCTCAATTCGACCCTTTCAACAACAGTTCTCGTCATGCGCCCAAGTTTTGGGGAGTAAATTTCGCTTTTGCGTTACCGAAAAAATTGGGCAACCTTGAGTTATACTATTATGGTTATCAACGAATTAACGCCAAATTCCAAAATGCTTCTGGCCTTGAAACGCGTCATTCACTGGCATTTAGGGCCTCCATTGAAAACGGCAAACACTTTAACCATAACTCGGGTATTATTTACCAGTTTGGCAGCATCGACAAGTCGACCATCAGTGCGTGGTCGTTTCAATCCGATATGCATTATATATGGAGCGAAGCCCGCTACAAACCCAATCTAGGACTCAAATTAGAGTACGTAACGGGCGACAAAAATGCCTCCGATCAACAATTAAATACGTTTAACCCCATGTTTAACAACCCTTCCTATTTTGGTTTGTTGAACAAGATGACTTCTATGAATTTAAAAGGCATCCATCCTTCTTTTCAACTGAATCTCAAACCCACGTTGAGGGTTAAGGCAGAAGCCAATTTTTACTGGAGAGCAAACAAAAATGACGGACTGTATGCCCCGTCGTTGGCCAACATCAGAGCTGGAAAAAATACGCAGGATAGTTACATCGGTACGCAGTTGGGGGCTTCATTTGAATGGGATTTGAGTAAAAATGTCACTTTTTCCAATGAATTCGCCTATTATGTAGCGGGTAAATACCTCGAAGATAGCGGGGGGGCCGAAAATATAACTTACAACGTAACAACCCTAAATTTTAGATTTTAGACTCTATAGAAAAATTTCGATGAAACCTTTCTTCCTCAATCCCCTTGCTACCGTTCATCAGCTTTATCAACAGTGGGAACGGCATTTTCCATTTCTAAAATTACGAATTTACTCCCCTTCCTATCAACTGATGGATGAAAATACTCCCCAAGTTTCTTTACAAGCGCTTTCATCAACTGCTGAGCATCAAACAGAACTCCAAGTTGACCCTAACATGAGCGTTCGTTTGTTTCTTGAAACCTTCCAAAATACTTTTGGACTAAGGGCGGAAGTGCTTCGTCATTCGGGTTATTCGTGGGATGAAACCGAGAATACCGACCTTTGGACATTAACGGAGCAAAACCAAAAGGGTAAAGAGCAATCTCAGATTTACCGCACAAAAGAATCCTAACGGAAGTTAAAACACACTAAACACCTAAAAATCAACCCATAAGATAGGGTATAATGTCGTCATTGATTAACGTTTCGATGCTGTGCTGGGTATCGACTTTGATTGAAAAGTCAACGTAGTCTTCTATTGAATACTCAATTTCAAAACGAGTGGCGACGTAATCACTGTTTCTTAAATCAGAAATGGTGGGTTCGGCCTCCCGTTTTTTCAGTCGTTCTCTGATTGTTTTCTCCGTAGCCATGGTTTGAATCACCACCAAACGACCCCCTTTTTGCTCACAAACCACTCGTAGCTGCTTCAAGTATTCTTTGTTACGATAGGTTGCATCCAAAATCACGGCCCCAAATTTGTCGATTTCAGCTAAACCTTTCTCCGCCAATGCTTGATAAACACCCTCGGTCACTTGTGCTTCGTATAAGTGTGCACGTTCAGCATCGGGCAAGCGTTTGTAAAGGTCGACGCCTGCCTGTTGTTTACGAATTATATCCGAACTCAAAACCGAAAGGCCAAACTCGTTGGCGAGCGCAGTGGCCAGCGTTGATTTTCCCGTAGCGCCGCCCCCCATACAAACAATCACAGTCGACATCGAACCCAAAACCGCGTACCGAAAAGCCAGTTGGAAATAGCGAACCGCTTTTTGCTGACTTTCCAGCCGTACCTCTGTCGATACTTCTGTTTCTCTGAATTTGATGGTATCAACCTTGCCCCGAACACAGGCCCGATAAATTTTGTAAAAATTCAACAACAAACTCACATCGTCTTTTTCCAACACCGCCAGCAGTTTATGTTGAAGATAAGCCGCCTGCGGATAGCAGTGCCGATATTCCAAATCCATCAAAAGAAAGGCCAAATCATTGAGCCAGTCGAGGCACCTCAACCGCTGGCTAAATTCAATGCAATCGTAAACAGTCACGGTATTGTGCTCGATATGAACATGTTCTGAGCGTAAATCTCCGTGCCCTTCAATGATTTTACCCAGCTGTATGCGCGCTTCCAGAGGGCCTTTATTCCTTTCAATGAATTGAAACAAAGCGGTTTGAATCCATCGAGCCGCCAAGGGGCTCAGTGTTTGTCCAGTGGAATCAGGAAAATCAGACGTAATTTCCAGCATTGTTGTTTTAATGGATTCAATGCTTGCGAAGGCCGAAATTTCGGGTGAAGTAGGCGTATTTTGATAAAACGTAAGCAGGCGATTGGCCAATAAATCCATTAGGGACATCGGAAAATCAGGCGATTTCAGACGATTTATCAATAAATTTTCGTCAGAAAGCCGTCGCATTTTAATCACATATTCAACCACTTCGCCCTCCGCTCGAAAACTCAGTTTGTTCCCATCCCAATAAATGGGTAAAATCCCTAAATACAAATCCGTACTAAGCCGTTGGTTCAGTCGAACTTCTTCTTGACAATAAAATAAGCGTTTTGTGAGAGTAGAAAAATCCAGAAAGTCAAACAGAACACTTTTTTTTAATTTATACACAAACTGCCCCGTAAGAGATACTACCGAAATGTGGGTTTGAAGTATTGAGACCTCCTCCGTAGGAGTGTCATAAGACGTTTTGTCTGACAAAAACTTGATAAAATCAACAAGTACGGGAACAGAAGCCATAATGCTTACAAGGTTTGTTACAATTAAGGCATAAAAACCAACATTTTACTAAACGCCTGAAAGCATTATAGGATTAGCAGCCACGAGCATAAAAAGTTTACAAGCCAAAATAGCGCATTTCTCTGAATATCAATCATTAACCTGAGTAATATCATGTTTAACTCGTTACCAAATGTTTAAATTTGTTGGTCTGCGATTGCAAAACAGCGATAAGAGTAGAACATCTTTAATCCAATGAGCATGAAACCCAAGATAGTTTTCCCCCAAATGTACTTTTGGGTTCTAATTTTATTTCTTGCGCATCCTATTGTACTTATTGCTCAAATCCCCTATTTGACCGCTGAAAACAGTCAAAGCGACATTTATCCCGCCGATACCCATTCTAACTTTCTCCCAAAATCTACGGCTCAGACGGCATCTTCAAACCCTCCAAGGGTGCGAATTGCTTACATTGTTCCATCCAATCGAACTCCTCAACCGAATTATGAGAAGAACCTTCAGTTTGCCATTGAAATGGCCCAAATGTGGTACCGAAATGCAATGAATCAGAATGGATTTGGACCAAAAACGTTTATCTACGAACCGGAAGAAGATTCTCCAAGGCCCAAAATACACCTCGTAAATGTTCCCGAAACAGATAACGTTTTAAGGGGTGCCGAAAACGATGGGTACGGATTATTTGATAGGACAAAAGCAGCAGCCAAAAATGCAGGTCTTAGCGTAGATTCAGAGGGCGAGGTATGGGTATTGATTCCAGAGACCCATGTACAAAGGCCCAACGGGAGTTTTTATGGCACACTTGCCTTGGGCGGTGGAGGCGGAAGCGGCAATAACTCAGGCGTTGCTCAACTAGGAAGCAGCGTCATTCCACTATTTGACCCTCAAGGATTGATAGATGATACTCCCTACGCAGGGCACATAATTCCCGAATTAGGACCTTATCCGTTGGTGCAAGACAGTTCGTTTGTTTGGTTTGAAGGCCACACCTTCAGTACGGTTGCCTCTTCCTATTTGGGAGCACTATGCCATGAAATGGGCCATGCTTTTGGCCTTAGCCATGATGCACGGCAAGACAATAATTTTTTTGGAGGCCTGATGTACAATGGTTTAAGGGGAATTAGAGGCAGTTTTTTTCCTACACTTTTCCCCAACCACTACACCCGTTTAGAATACGGCTCTTCACTACAATTGAACGTAAGCCATTATTTTAACCGAGATAAAAAAATTACTACAATACCCACGGTGTATACCTTCACCTCAGGTACAGTCACTCCCATAAATGGACTCTTAAATATTCAAATGGCCGCGTATGATATTGACACCCTCTCATACGTTTTGTTATACGATAAATACGGAGACGTGATTGACGAAGTATCGGTCAACTATACTAGTGTTGGGCTTACCTTACAAACCCCTTACTACACCGCAGGGGTCAATAATGAGTTTTTTATTTCGGTGGGTGACAAACAAGGGAATCGAAAATTTAGCCCTAAATTCTACATCTTCGTCAACGCTGGTGGCAACCAAGCCCCCAAACCATTTTTAAAGATTTTGTATCCCAATGCTCCGTCTCAAGGCAAAAGTACTGTTTTTAATAGCAAAAGTTCTGATGACTTTGAGAAAGGTTCTTACACCACCGAATTTGATATAAACAACGACGGCACTTACGATACTCCTCCACTCGCGGCCAACGAATATTCCCATGAGCTTACCCAAACAGGCCCCTACATGGCACGAATCAGAGTAACTGACGCCGCAGGTGCTTTCTCGGTTTCAAGCCCAATCAGCGGAAATTTTGGCAATACATGCGGCGTTGATCCACCAAGAATCACTGGTAAAAACAAAGTTTGTCCCAGCTCTCCCGTACAACTCACTGTTTATGGTTGTTATGGTACATTGGTGTGGTCAAATGGCGAAACAACGGCTTCCATAGTCGTTACGCCAACTACAACAACGGTTTATAGCGTTAGTTGCAGTTATGGATGTTCGGCTCAAACAAGTCTGCCCTTCACGGTCGAAGTCACTCCCAATACTGTTACGTTATCAAATATCGCCACTCCAGGCCCTCAAATTGCTGCTCAAACGCTCATTTCGACCCAGCAAATACCAGCGAGCACCACTGTTTCTTACTTTGCTGGCAATAGTATTGAACTTTTGCCTGGATTTTATGGGGCCAATAGCAGCGTTTTTACCGCGCTCATAAAGGATTGTAATACCCCTTTGGCCAACAATGATTCTTTTAATGCTGTACCAGGCTTCGCCCGCACTTTGAACGTATTATCCAATGATATTAATCCCGATGGCCTATCGGATGTGTTACAACCCGAAATATCTGTTCACCCCACAAAAGGAACGGTTACGGTTAACCCCAGCGGTACTATTACTTATACCCCGAATGAAAACGCCAAAGGTACCGACTCTTTTGTCTATTCTTTATGTAGTAAACTCACTCCCTCTTTATGCACTAGTGCACAGGTGAGCATCGACTTAAACTACCTAAACCCCGTTGTCAACGCGGGTTTTGATACGCCAGTTACCTTCAACAATCCTCCTTGGCAAAAAGGTGGCTGGAAAACCTATCAGGCTGTATTTTCATGGCTATCTGGTCAAGGACGAAACGGTTCAAATGGCATCAAGATTTATTCAGGGCCTCCTGATGGGCCCGTAGTAAGCAACGATGTGTACGTATATCAGGCAGTAACATTGAGCCCCAATACCAATTATATAGTATACGGCTGGGTAAAAACAGAAAATGTAACCACCAATTCCAACCCAAACGGAGTAGGTGCTTGCCTTAGCTTGATTATTGCGGGCAATAACTGGCCCCCAATAAGTAGCCATTTAAAAGGCACGAATGATTGGACTCGGCTATCGCTCTCGTTCAATTCGGGGGCAACAGGTACTGTTACCATTGCCTGCCGTCTGGGCTACGCCAATGCTGACTCTGAAGGCACTGCTTTCTTTGACGATTTGATCATCGTTCCTCAATTTCCATAAAAAAACAAAACCTACCAATGGGCCCGACGTAGTTTATCAGGATGTAAAATTTGGATACCACCAGAGGTTGACATCTCAATCAGCCCATCTAGCTTAAATTCACTTAAAGTCCGAATCAGCGACTCCGTTGCCGTACCCACCATGGCCGCCAAGTCATCCCGAGAGAGCTGAATTGCTTTGGCCGAATCAAGGTTTTGCAGACGCAGTAAAGTATCGGCTACTCGCCTACGTAGGGAGTTATACGCCATGACCAACAGTTGTTGTTCTCGCTGTTCTAGCTGGTAGGCCAATAATTTAACAAACAGTTCACTCACCTCGTGGTCGGTCAGAAGCAATTGTTGAAATTCGGTTTTAGGGATATAAATTAATTCAGAATTGACCAACGCCACGGCCGAGTCCATGTAGTCACTACCCTCCAAAAGCGCAGTATAGCCCAAAAAGTCACCCGTATTGTAGATGCCTGTAATCAACTCTTTCCCCTCGGCATTGGCCCGTACCGTTTTAACTTGGCCCGACTTGACATAAAACAACCGCACTGAATCATCGCCTTCTAAATATACGTATTGCTTTTTTTGAACGGCATGAATTTTTCGTTCAGATAAAATACGTTGTAGATTCCCCTTTTTGGAAGACTTTTCTGAGACATTATTCGAAATTGTCAGTTCTGAAGCCTCATTGTTGGCCTTTAGATGAGATACTCGTTTTAGCCGGCTGTCGATGGCACTGAGCAACTCACTTTCTTCGAAGGGCTTCGTAATGTAATCATCTGCCCCCAAATCCATTCCTTTTCGAAAATCATTACGATCCGTTTTGGCGGTCAGAAATATAAAAGGCACACAGCAAAGTTTAGGATTGGTATTAAAAATTTGGAGAACTCCGTAACCGTCCAAAATGGGCATCATAACATCACAAATGACCAAATCTGGTTTATTTATCAACGACTTTTCTACCCCAATCTTCCCATTTTCGGCAGTTTGAACATTATATCCAACCATTTCCAAAATCTCAGCTGTATTTTCACGAATCCCTGGGTTGTCTTCAATTAAGAGAATAGTTTTCATAAAGTTAAGTTAATCATGGATTGTGTCACAATTCAGTATTTGAAATAAAGTACCTGAGGAAACTCTAATTTATATACCGAATTAGAATCACAATAAATATCCAAAACAGACATACCAACTTTACTGACAAAAATCAGTGTTCTAAAAATAAAGTAATACAAACGCCCCAAAAGGGACAAAATAGTACTCCTTCCCATTAATAGTCAACATTTTACAATACACAACCCGAGTTAATTACCCTGATTTATCTTCCGTCCTTCAAGTATTCACAAATTAACCTATTGGTATACATTCATTTTAGAAGATATGCCTTTTGATGAGAGGGTCAGGAAGTAAAACGCCAGCGTATAGGCATTTTTCATTTCAATAAAAAACCTGCACGACATGGTCATGCAGGTTTGGAAGTATTACTCAACGTTATGAAATATGACATATATACGAAGGATTTCAAATTTTAGATGTTGTCCTTCATTTTTTTAACCCCACAATATCAAAAGCAACCAACTTTTCATCGCCTATTTTCATCAAAAGGTATTGAAAACAAAGCACTAAAAAGCATATTTTAAACACACACTTAAATAGAGTCAATAAAATATGGAAATAATAATATTAAAGTAAATGGGTACATTTATTTGGCATTATCATGGCCTAAAAACCTTAAAATAATCAAAATAAGAGGGCTTATCATCAAAACTTAACCCTGACAATATCTTACCGAGAAGGATATTAAAAAAAAAGAATACACTTGCAAAATGTCATATTAAACTGTAAGTTTGTAATATATATCCCTGAATCTTTTTTATAGCACCCAAAAATATCCATGACAGTATTTTAGAAATATTCTATTTCGCCCAATTCCTAGATTAAAAAATATTGTACTTTATTACTACTACAAAGTATATTCCAATTAAAAGAACAGCCTTGAGTAGTACGATAAATTGAAAGTATCGTTATAGCTATATACGTTCCTTAAATAAAAGTACCAATAACCTAACTCAACATTATGGAATCGCCCATTTTAACCCCTACTAAAGAGCAGAAATGCCCTTATTGTAAATCTGTTGCCATTGACCGACGAAGACGCCCTCTTTTTGTACGAAGTGTTTTATTCTTTTTGCCCCTAAAATACTACCGATGCGATAGTTGCCAGCGGCGTTTCTATCTTTTTAATTGATGTTAGCCCACGCCCCTAGCCCATAAGTAATTCCCACACGGGTCTTATGACGCAACCCATTGCATCATAAGACCCGTTAAATATCCACAATAAGTCCCTAAGGCATAGCCCAAAATTGAGAGCAAAACCCCAACGGGAGCCAATGAAGCATGAAAAGCCGCCGCCACGACAGGCGCCGAAGCTGCTCCACCAATATTGGCCTGTGAGCCCACCGCCGTGAAGAAAAAAGGCGCTTTCACCAGTTTTGCCACGCTAAGCGTAATGATGATGTGAATCGCCATCCAAATAATACCCACCAAAAATAGCCCAGGATTTTCGGCTACCGCAAACAAATCCATTTTCATTCCGATCGTTGCCACCAAAAGATACAAAAACAGAGAGCCTATTTTGGAAGCCCCCGCAAATTCAAGTTTGCGAAGCGGCGTAAATGACAAAAGAATACCAATAAACGTAACGATTGAGACTATCCAGAAGAAAGTAGAAGTCAAGCTCAATTTTTCAAGGGAAGGATAGTTAGTTTTGATAAAAGGAGCAATAAAATCGGCCAAAAGGTGTGACAAACCCGTTGCACCGAATCCGACCGCCGCAATCAAGACGATATCGCGCAGGCTAAAAATCCGCTGAGAGGCTTTCTGTTCACTATCGAGCCGGTGTCTCAATTCATCAATGGCCGAAACATCCGCCTTAAAGGCCCGGTCGATGCGGGCCGAAAAACCAACTCCGTAAATCAATACCGCCATCCAGATTTCGGCCGTAATGACATCTACCGCAATGACCTGCGAGAACAGACGGTCGCTGGGCTGAAACACTTCTTTCAACGCCGTTTGATTGGCCCCTCCCCCAATCCAACTTCCAGCAATGGTGGCCAATCCCCGCCAAACCGCATTGGCGCCTTCACCTCCCACTATCTCTGGGTTTATGATTTTCACTAGCCCAACCGCCACGGGCCCACCCACCATAACCCCCAAAGTTCCCGCCAGAAACACCATCAATGCCTTCGGGCCAAGTTTCATAACGGCCTTAAAATCCATTCCGAGGGTAAAATAAACCAAACACGCGGGCAACAAGTACTGTGAAACCACAGGATAAAGTTTTGATTCTTCGCCTGATATTACCCCAAAGGTATTTAAAAGCCCTGGCACAAAATAACAGAGCAACAAGGGCGGTACAATTCCATAAAATTTTTGCCAGAAGGGATGTTTGAGCGAAGCGGTGTGAAAAATAAGTGCCAAAACTACAAAAAGAAGACCAAGCACTGCCGCGTCGGAATGGATCATGTGTATAAGAGGTTAGGAAAATGAAATGCAAATCAAAGCAAACTTTTGCAGTCGTCCCAACCTCAGCGGTCTTAGTTGGGCACAAAAAAAACACACAGGCCTCAAAATTGAGCCTGCGTGTCGCAATTACACTTCATCAACAAACTAAAAACCAAATAGTTTTATTTTTAGAGATTGTGTCAAAACGACACGTCACTTTATATTTTAAAAGGATAACAAGTGGAAATAGATATAATCCAACAAGCTATCCTTCAATACGATTCAGTCAGTTGGCACTGCCTGAGTTTGCTTGCTGTAGGAGGGGGATTCGAACCGCCCACGGTGCAGTTAGCCGCGATACAAAGTTTGGTGGTCTACCCCAGTCGACTAGAGTGCCGGCATTATATCGTGTTTGTCCTGTTGTCACCACCCCCGAGACAGGAGGGCATGGCTGCCAAGTTTCATCATCCTACAGTATAAAAGAACTTTACTTTTTGAATTTACTGACTAAGCGCTGCTTTTCGGTAAATTGACAATGCAAAATTAATAGAGTTTCTTATTTATTGCAAATTTTACATAAATATTTTTAAAAATTTTGATTTCTTTCAACAAAACGGCATTTTTGTTGAAAGAAATCAAAATTTATCACTTCATCATGGACAAAA
Source organism: Runella salmonicolor (assembly GCF_024158025.1). NCBI lineage: Bacteria > Pseudomonadati > Bacteroidota > Cytophagia > Cytophagales > Spirosomataceae > Runella > Runella salmonicolor. The sequence continues at coordinate 263,396 of NZ_JAMZEL010000002.1, read as the reverse complement.
ATTTAGAAATTGATAAAATTGACGGAACCGACCTTAAAATCCTCGCTATTTTACTCGACGACGCCCATCTTCCATACACCGAAATAGGCAAGCGCGTACACGTATCTGGAGGCACCGTGCACGTGCGCATGAAAAAATTGGAGCAACTAGGCATTGTCAAAGGAGCACAACTTTTGGTAGACCAAACAAAATTGGGCTGGGACATCAGCGCATTTTTAGGAATTTACCTTGATAAAAGCTCGATGTACGAAGACGTGGCTGTGCAGCTCGAAAAAATCCCCGAAGTGGTCAATATACACTATACAACAGGCATTTACAGTATCTTTGCCAAGATTGTCTGTCGCGATACCCAGCACCTTCGACAGGTATTACACGATAAGATTCAAAAAGTCAGTGGTATTCAACGCACCGAAACGTTTATCTCTCTCGAAGAGCGCATTGCGCGCTCCATTCCGTTGGATGTATAAAATCAAATAGCCCAGTTAGTACATATTCTCTTCCTTTTCTTTAGTCTTCTGAACACTTCTCCGTCTCAGATGGTTAATTGTTGGTGCTGTAAGAAATCCGAGGCGGTTCTATTGGTAAAATACCAGAATTACGTAGTTTTTGATACATTTGCGTAATCCATTCTTCAATGCCTCATGCAATAGGCCTGTCCCATTATGTTGAAGAATGAAACAAAACTCCCCTTGGGATCGGGGCATCTGACATATATGAAATTAACGTTTTGGGGGGCTGCCCAACAAGTGACGGGCAGCATGTACCTTCTCGAATTAGATGATGATTATCGGATTTTGATTGATTGTGGTTCCGATTTTGAGAGCGGTGATCGTAAGCGTAACACCAAAGAAGCCAGCCCATTTCCCAATGCCTTGTTCCCGTTTGATGCATCTGTCATCAATCTTGTATTGCTCACCCACGCCCACATTGACCATTCAGGAAATATCCCTAACCTGTACCGCGACGGATACGAAGGTCAAGTGCTTTGTACCGCCCCTACCTATGGGTTAACGGCCATTCTGTTGAAAGATGCCGCCATGCTTAATCAAAAGCGGCTAAACGAAATCAACAGCGCCGACAGTCAAAAAAAATACCGAAAAGGACGCAAGAAAAAAGAATTGCCCAAAGATTTATACTTGGAAAAACAAGTAAAGGATGCGCTCGAAAACTTCGTACCACTGGCGTTTAATCGCCGGTTCAAAGTAGCTGATCAGTGTTTTGTTACGTTTGTTCCAGCAGGGCATTTGTTGGGTGCGGCTCATATTTTGATTGAAGTATGGGAAAACGGCCAAAAGAAAACCATCGGTTTTTCGGGAGATATTGGTCGAAAAGGCTATCCTTTGTTAATTGACCCGGGCGTTCTTCCACCCGTAGACTACCTCGTGTGCGAGTCTACTTACGGTAATCGTGTCCATGAGAACAACCTCAGTCCCGAAGCCGCATTGGCCGATGTCATAAAGCGTACGTGCGTGGATATTCCCGGGCGGCTCATTATCCCTTCTTTCAGCGTTGGCAGAACGCAGGCGTTGCTCTACACGCTCAATAAACTATACAACGAACATAACCTCCCTCCCATCAAAGTTTTTGCCGATAGCCCCCTAGCTTTTGAGAGTTCGAGGGTGTATCAACGAAACATCCGGATGCTCAATCGGGAGGCCCGCGAGTTTCAGGAAGAGAACGAATCCTTGTTTGATTTTGAAAATTTAATTTACGTCGAAAAAACAGAAGTAAGCCGTAGCATTTCCAATCATGCCGAGCCTTGTATTATCATTTCATCTTCGGGAATGATACAGGGCGGACGAGTGGAATACCATGTGGCTCAGAACATTAGCAATCCTTACTGCACTATTTTGCTCATTGGATATTGTGCCGAAGGAACCCTTGGTTGGCGCCTAATGAATGGTCAAACCACGCTACGCATCCGGGGGAAAGACGAACAAGTATTGGCCAATATCGAAAAAATTGACGTATTTAGCGGTCACGGAGACCGCGACGACTTGGTCGAATTTGTCCAAAAGCAATCGCCCGACCACTTGAAAAGAGTATTCCTTGTTCACGGAGAAACGCCAAGTATGGAGGCGTTTAAGGAAACCCTAGAATCAGTCGGTTACAAAAACATTGAGATTCCCCAAAAGGGACAAACATTTGAATTGTAAGCAACTCTATGCCAACTTATTTAGATTTTGAAAAACCGGTGGCTGACCTTGAATCAAAGCTTATAGAGCTCAAAAAATTGGCCGAAACGACACAAGTAGATGTCTCGGAAGCGGTAGCCCGACTCGAAGACAGCATCATACAACTGCGGCAAGATACCGCCCACAACCTTACTCGGTGGCAACGGGTGCAACTTTCGCGCCACCCCGACCGACCGTATACACTCGATTATATCGAGCTGATGTGTGAGGAATTCATTGAACTCCACGGCGACCGTACCGTCCGCGATGACCCTGCAATGGTGGGTGGATTCTGTAACATGGATGGTCAAACGGTGATGGTGATTGGTCAACAAAAAGGACGCAATACCAAGCAACGGCAGCAGCGTAACTTCGGAATGGCGAATCCAGAAGGATACCGCAAAGCCCTGCGACTCATGCTGTTGGCCCAAAAATTCAACAAGCCTATCGTAACGTTGATTGATACCCCAGGTGCTTTTCCAGGACTCGAAGCTGAGGAGCGCGGACAGGGTGAAGCCATTGCGCGTAACCTCAAAGAAATGTTTATGCTCAAAGTGCCCGTGGTATGCGTCGTCATTGGCGAAGGTGCATCGGGTGGTGCGCTGGGCATTGCCATCGGTGACCGGGTATTGATGCTCGAAAACACGTGGTACTCGGTCATTTCGCCCGAAAACTGCTCAACCATTCTTTGGCGTAGCTGGAATTTTAAAGAACAAGCCGCCGAAGCCATGAAGATAACAGCCAAAGACATGCAAATGGCCCGTTTGGTCGATGGCATTGTGGAAGAGCCGCTTGGCGGTGCGCATTTGGACCATAAAACGATGGCCGAAACGCTCAAAAAAACCATTTTAGGGCACATTAAAGAACTCCAGCAATTAACCCCCGAAGAACGCATCAACCAACGCATTGACAAGTTTTGTGCCATGGGCGTTTTCAGTGAGTAAGCAAATACGCTTTATGATCAAGAATATCATTTTCGATTTAGGGGACGTTATCATCAACATTGATGTGCCAAGGGCTGCAAGTTCATTTGCGCAGTTAAGCAATCAATCGTTGGATAACGTCCACTCACTTATCCAACAAAACGACGTTTTTAAGAAATTCGAAACGGGCAATTTAACCCCTCTCGCCTTTCGCAGTTTAGTCAGGGATTTGTTTCAAACCCCCGAATGGACTGACGCCGAAATTGATACGGCTTGGAACTCCCTGTTGCTTGATATACCCATTGAACGTATTCATAAGATTCAGGAACTTTCGCAAAAGGGCTACCGGCTATTCCTGTTGAGCAACACAAGCGCGATTCACATTGATGAAGTAAACACTATTTTGCATCGTACGGCCGAAATAGAACATTTGAGCCATTTGTTCGAAAAACTGTTTCTATCTTACGAAATGGGTATCATGAAACCCCATCATGACATCTACCGTCAAGTTTTAAGCAACGCGGGTATCGAAGCCAGCGAAACCCTTTTTCTGGACGACAACCTCGACAACATTCGCGCCGCGGCCGAATGCGGCATTCAAACCATCCACGTTCAAAAACCCACTTCCATCGTGGAATATCTGCGTGATTATTAATGCGTTGCCCCTTTCCCTTTTTAATAAAGCATTATGAAAAATCAACGCACTCTATTCCTGCAAATTTCCCTTTTCATTGTTACACTGGCAACGACCTCGTTGTCGGGCGCGGAATGGATGTTTGGGCGGCCGTTTGATTTACCTTTTTTCAAAATTGAAAATCCGCTTGGGTGGTCTGAATTCTGGCAAGGGTTTCGATTCTCTATTCCTTTTCTTGGTATTTTGACCGTGCACGAATTCGGGCATTATTTTGCGGCAAAACGCCACCATGTACGCGTCACTCTTCCCTATTATATCCCGCTCTGGCTTGGTTTTGGGCAAACCATTGGAACTTTGGGCGCATTTATTCGCATCAAAGAGTTTATTCGCTCCCGGGTAAAATACTTTGACATCGGCATTGCGGGCCCGTTGGCAGGTTTCGTGGTAGCGGTTGGGGTTTTATGGTATGGATTTGCCACCCTCCCAACGCTGGATTATATTTTCAAAATCCACCCCGAATACCAAAAATTTGGAATGGGTTTTGCCCGCGTGGTGTATGCCAATCAAAACATGACGGGCAATATCTTATTGGGCGACAACCTGTTGTTTTCATTCTTTAAAAACTACGTCGCCGACCCTACTCGTTTGCCTCCACCGCAAGAAATCATGCACTATCCGCTGATTCTGGCGGGATATTTGGCGTTGTTTTTCACTTCGCTCAACCTCATCCCAATTGGTCAATTAGACGGCGGGCACGTGTTGTACGGACTCATTGGCGGCAAAAATTTCAAAATTGTTGCGCCAATCCTTTTCTTTGTTTTTATCACGTATGCGGGTTTAGGTTCGTACCGCCCCGACGAATTTGCCATTGCCGATGACGGTGCTTTTTGGCAAAAAATCGGTTCATTGGGCCTGTACATTCTCTTTTTACAAATCTGTTTCAGTCGCATTACCGACGAAAACCCACTCACCAGCTGGATGTTGGCGTTGTTGTCGGTCGCCATTCAATTTGGTACTTCAATGCTCTTTCCCACTTGGGAAGGATATTCTGGATTTTTGGTTTTTGGGTTTTTATTGGGGCGTATTTTAGGCGTTCACCACCCTCCCACCGAAGATATTCTACCGTTAAATCGTACCCGTCAAATTTTAGGTTGGCTGACTTTACTTATCTTTGTGCTTTGTTTCAGTCCAAAGCCGTTTGTTATCATGTAAATTGGGGCTTAGCACAAAGCTTCCAATAGCTTAGGTCTATCGTCCAACGTCACATCAATGATTATTTCGCTCGCCCAACGCGCTACCCAAGCCCAAGAATATTATTTTTCAGTCAAACTCGCCGAAGTCCGTAAGCTCATCTCGGCGGGGCATGATGTTATTAATATGGGTATCGGGAACCCCGACCAATCGCCCTCCGAAGCCACCATCGAAGCCCTTCATCGTTCGGCTTTAGAAGCAGGCAGTCACGGGTATCAATCTTACAAAGGGATTCCAGCATTGCGCCAAGGCATTGCGCAGTGGTACCAAAGAATCTACGGTGTTACATTAGACCCCGAAACCGAGATTTTGCCATTGATTGGCTCCAAAGAAGGCATCACTCACATCAGCATGACGTTTTTAGACGCAGGCGATGAGGTCATGGTGCCCGAACTTGGCTATCCTGCCTACCGCGCCGTGAGTCAAATGGTGGGTGCCAAAGTCCTCGAATACCCACTGCTCGAAGACCAAGGCTGGCAGCCAGATTGGGAATTCATGCATTCGCTGGTAGGTCCACAAACCAAACTGCTTTGGCTCAACTACCCGCACATGCCAACGGGTGCCCCCGCCACCAGAGAATTGTTTGAAAATGCCGTAAGGTTTGCGCACCAACACAAAATATTGCTCTGTCACGACAACCCATATAGCCTGATTCTCAATCAGAAACCTCCCATTAGCCTTCTTTCCATTGAAGGCGCTAAAGAAGTGGCCATTGAGCTCAATTCCATGTCCAAATCACACAACATGGCGGGCTGGCGCGTGGGCTGGCTATCGGGCGCAAAAGCCTACATTGATGCAATATTAACCATCAAAAGCAACGTGGATTCGGGTATGTTTTTGGGAATTCAACAAGCCGCTGCCGCTGCCCTCCAAAATACCGACCAATGGCATCAGGCTCAAAACGAGGTCTACCGCAGTCGACTAGATGCCGCAAAAGCCTTTTTGGATGCCCTGAATTGTACCTATGACGAAAGCCAAGAAGGGATGTTTTTGTGGGCAAAACTACCCGAAACCATCGCTTCTGCCGAACAGTTAGTGGATGAGTTGTTATACCAAAAATACATTTTTATTGCACCGGGCTTTATTTTCGGTCCCAAAGGTCAACGCTATATACGCTTGTCGCTGTGCATGTCGGCCGAACGGATTTGGCAGGCTGTTCAGCGCCTTAAAGCATAACTACCTCCGTTTGTTGTCCTTTTTCAAACGGTAATTGTCGCATAATTCGTTCTTCTTCCAACGCGTTGAAGAACTCAAATAGGCGTAGCCAGCTTTCGGTGCTGTTGTCTAATCCGTTGCGGGCTCTAAATACTTCAAGTTGGTTACGCCAAAGGATTGTTTTCTGATGAAATGATTTTCTAAGAAACTCCTCCATCGTAGACTGATAAAGCCCATTGTGAACATAGTAACGAAAAGCATTGTGGTCCACTCTTTCTTCAGGAAAAAAGTTATAAAATTGCCGACCGCGATTGTTTTTGCTGTACTTAATACTTCTCAGTACTTCAAGCGGTCCATCAAAAACCACCTCGACAATCTCCTCCCGTTTACTATCGGGCAACACACTCGTTTTAAAACGTCGATTAAAATTTTGACGATTGTCCCAAAAAACAAACGACTCTACCTGAGAAGCATTAAACGCCTTTAGGGTACCGTTGGGCATTTTTAAGGATACCACCTCGACATCGGCTGCAAATATAATCTCTCCCTCCAAGTGCTCTCCAGTGGCCAATACGACCTGTCCTTTGTACCAAGGTTCTTTCAATTGGGCATGTGTAGACAATACCATCCACCCCAAGCCCAAGCTCAGTAGAAATTTTTTCATGTTACTAATAATAATGTGGTGTATAAAATAAAACTATTTCAAGAATAGCTATTGTTTAGCCTTTACAAAAGCAAAGAATAGCCGTATTTTATTCCAAATATATAAACATAATCAATATAAACAATAGGTATATAAATGATTTTCAATATATTATTTGTTTTAAATAACACATTCACCAAATAATGCAATTGTATTTTTTAAATACGCATTCTTTCCAAAAATTGTTGTCGATAAATAATGTTTATTCCTTCGCTCTGCCATAATTATTGATTTAATTTGTACAATGGCTATCAAAGCGGACACCAGCTTTGCTTTAACAGTAAGGTCAATATCTACTTTTGGAATTTTGGACTCGACTTTATGCGCTTTTTTCGCGCCTCTGCGTCGAAATCAATCGTTCAAAAAGGGACTGTCAAACAACTTATTTCTTTCAATGCCTTTTATTTTTTATTTACTTTGTGTTTAATTTTTCAAACCAATAATTTTTTAACAAAACCTACCTGCAAATGAGTACAATTCAATCGGTACATGCTCGGCAAATCCTTGATTCTCGCGGTAATCCCACTGTTGAAGTGGATGTTCGCACCGAAAATGGTTTCTTAGGCCGCGCGGCGGTTCCTTCAGGTGCTTCTACAGGCGTACACGAGGCTGTCGAACTCCGTGACGATGATAAAAGTGTATACCTTGGAAAAGGAGTTTTGAAAGCGGTTCAAAACGTCAACGAACTCATCTATCCCGAACTTTTGGGTCTTTCCATTTATGAGCAAAATCTGATTGACAAAATCATGATTGAGCTTGACGGCACGACCAACAAAGGCAAATTAGGTGCAAATGCCATTTTGGGGGTTTCTTTGGCAGTAGCCAAGGCAGCTGCCCAAGAAGCAGGCATGTCGCTTTTCCGTTACATTGGCGGTGTAAATGCAAATACACTTCCTGTACCGATGATGAACATCATGAACGGTGGTGCTCACGCTGACAATGCCATTGATTTTCAAGAATTTATGGTTATGCCCGCCAAAGCAGAAAGCTTTTCGCAGGCGTTGCGTATGGGAACCGAAGTATTCCACGCGCTCAAAGGCGTATTGAAATCAAAAGGATATTCAACCAACGTGGGAGATGAAGGTGGTTTTGCCCCCAATATCCAATCCAACGTAGAGGCCCTCGAAACCATTTTGATTGCCATCGAAAAAGCGGGTTACAAACCTGGTGAGGATATGTTTATCGCCATGGATGCTGCCGTTTCTGAACTATGGAACGAAGAAAAAGGACGCTACGTGTTCAAAAAATCAAGCAAAGAAGAGTTAACTTCTGCACAAATGGCTGATTTCTGGACGGATTGGGTCAACAAATACCCCATCATTTCAATCGAAGACGGTATGGCCGAAGACGATTGGGCAGGTTGGAAGTTACACACCGACGCCATCGGCAAAAGATGCCAACTGGTAGGTGATGACTTGTTTGTAACCAACGTAAAACGTTTGCAAATGGGTATTGAGCAGGGTGTGGCCAATGCGGTATTGGTAAAGGTTAACCAAATCGGTTCTTTGACCGAAACCATCGACACCGTCAACCTTGCCAAACGCAATAGCTACAAAAATATCATGTCGCACCGTTCGGGCGAAACCGAAGACAGCACCATTGCTGACTTGGCAGTTGCGCTCAACACTGGACAAATCAAAACGGGTTCTGCGTCACGTTCTGACCGGATGGCCAAATACAACCAATTGCTTCGTATCGAAGAAGAATTGGGCGAAACGGCTTATTTCCCGGGATTGAAATTTTAATTTTCAACATTGCAAAGGGTGAATTCCGCAAGGATTCACCCTTTCTTTCTTTTCCCCTTTGCAAAACATGAATTTTTTGTCCCGCTTCCGCTTTCTCAAAAACTTTTACCTCGCCAGCGCCGTAGGACTGTTGGTTTGGTTACTTTTTTTTGAAATGAACAGTATTCCCGAACAAATCAAAAATTGGTGGAAATTACAGAAGTTGGAAGACCAAAAAGAGTATTATGTAGAGCAAATTGAGTTATTGAAAAAAGAACAAGCCACTACGCTCGGCAATGATAAACTCATGGAAAAATATGCCCGGGAAAAGTACTTTATGAAAAAAGACAGCGAAGATGTGTTTGTGCTCGTAGATGAAAAAGGGGAACCTTTTGAGAAGTAACAAATAAGGAGTGAGAAAACCGTAGGAAACAGCAAGTAGCATTTACATTTTTCACTACTCTATACTCACTACTCTGTACTGACTCCTACCTCTTATGATTAATGTTTTATTTGTTTGCCTCGGCAACATCTGCCGTTCTCCGCTTGCCGAAGGTGTATTCAGAGCACTAGTGGCTCAACAGGGCCTTACCGAAAAAATCAAATGCGATTCGGCTGGTACCCACGGCTACCACATCGGGGCCCTCCCCGACCGCCGCGCTCGACGTGTAGCTGCCGACTACGGAATTCAGCTCACGCATACTGCCCGTAAGTTGTCCAGCGATGATTTTGCCAATTTTGACTACATCGTGGCCATGGATGAATCCAACCTCGAACATATCCAAACCCAAAGCTATCGTTCTACGGGTTTTTATCCCGAAGAAGGGCGCATTTTTACTTACCGCAATTTTGACCATCAGGCCGACGAAAGCGGCGTTCCTGACCCTTATTACGAAGACATTGCCGCGTTTGAAAATGTCTATCAAATCGTAACGCGCTGCGGAGAGCAATTTTTGGAGTACTTGATCAAAGAACATAAATTAGCCTAAAATTATAACCCACGACAATGAGTCAAAAAGTCATCTTAATCATCATGGACGGTTGGGGCATCGCTAAAAACGGTGAAGAAAACCGCTCAGCCGTCATCGCGGCAAATACGCCTTTTTACGACCGTATTCTGGAACAATACCCTCATAGTAAACTGGAAGCCAGTGGTTTAGCCGTAGGTTTACCAGATGGACAAATGGGAAACTCGGAAGTAGGACACACCAACCTCGGCGCAGGGCGCGTGGTATACCAAGATTTAGTAAAAATCAATTTGGCCGTAGAAACGGGCACCTTGGCCCAAGAGCCCACGTTGGTGGAAGCGTTTACGTATGCCAAAAACAGCGGCAAAAAAGTGCATTTTATCGGTCTGGTGTCTGATGGTGGGGTTCACTCACACATCAACCACCTGAAAGGCCTGTGTACCACCGCGCAAAATTTCGGGCTCAGCGATGTCTACGTTCATGCGTTTACCGATGGGCGTGATTGTGACCCCAAAAGCGGCCTCGGATTTTTGACCGATTTAGAACAACATTTGGCCAAAACAACGGGGCAAATCGCCAGCGTTACGGGTCGTTTTTACGCCATGGATCGCGATAAACGTTGGGAACGTGTGGCAAAAGCCTACAATGCCATGGTTAAAGGAGTCGGAACTGCACAATGTACCGCCGACCATGTTTTGACTTCCGTACAGGAAGCCTACGATGCGGGTGTCACCGACGAATTTATCGAGCCCATCGTGGTCGTAAAAGAAGATGGCTCACCCGTAGCAACCATCGACGAAGGCGATGTGGTGCTGTGTTTCAACTTCCGTACCGACCGCGGACGTGAAATTACGGAAATGTTGACCCAACAGGATTTTCCAGAGCAAGACACCCAAAAGTTGAACCTGTATTACCTGACATTAACCAATTACGACGACGCATTTGTGGGGGTAAAAGTCATTTATGACAAAGACAACTTAGAAAATACCCTCGGAGAGGTAGTATCAAAAGCGGGAAAAACGCAGATTCGCATTGCCGAAACTGAAAAATACCCGCACGTTACATTTTTCTTTTCAGGAGGCCGAGAGTTGCCTTTTGATGGTGAAAAAAGGCTTTTATGCCCGTCGCCGAAAGATGTAAAAACCTACGATTTAAAACCCGAAATGGCCGCGTTTGACATCCGTGACGCCATTATTCCCGAAATCGAAGCCGAAACGGCCGATTTTATTTGCCTTAACTTTGCCAACCCCGACATGGTGGGTCATACGGGCGTTTTTGAAGCAGTGGTCAAAGCCTGCGAAACCGTTGATCAATGCACCGAAGCCGTTGCTACGGCGGGAATGGCCCACGGATATACGTCAATCATCATTGCCGACCACGGAAACTCAGATTATATGCGCAATGACGACGGCACCCCCAACACCGCCCACAGTACCAATTTGGTTCCTTGCGTTTTTGTCGGGAATGAATACAAAGGCCAACCCAAAGATGGCAAACTCGCCGATATTGCCCCGACTATTTTGGCGTTGATGGAAGTTCCTCAACCTGCCGAAATGACGGGGGTGAGCTTATTGTAATTCCATCCCTAGTTTCGTTAGAACTTTTTACCTGCTTCTTGGGTTAATTCCAAGAAGCATTTTTTGTATGAAGCACCTCCTATTATTTATTTTCAGCTTATTATTATTCACCAGCTGCACCAATCCAACAGATACGGCGTCGGTTCAGAATTACTTTAACCTCAAAGGGTTTATTGAAAACCAAATCACCGAATTGAACAAACGTAAGCCTTTGGTAAACAAAGAAATGGCTTTGGGGGATAAAAACGAAAATAAGCAAACCAATGAAATTGACTGGCGGCAAGAATTGGAGTTGTTTACCCAAGCCGACCTTAATAAACAGGCCTACCAACTCAGCTATACCATTTCCCAACCTAGCTCGTCTACTTTCCTCTATACCTTAAAAAGTGGCGAGAAGCTTCCCGTAAAATCATTAAAAATTGTGTTAGATGAAGTTTCTAAACAGCCCAAGCTGGTTGAGGCTTTATTACAAGAAGAAAACAGGCTATACGACTCCGAAAAGAAGCTGCAATTAACCTGTACAATGCGGCCAGAGGGCGTTTGGCTCGTTAAAACCTACGAAATCAACGGATTTCAGCATTTAACCATCACCGATAAAAAAACTTTTTCGGTGAAAGGAACGATAAACTAGAAGATTGAGAGACTACTCTTCTTTCTTCATCCAAATCATTTTTTCGGGAATATCCTGTTCGATTTCTTTACGGACCCATTCTACAATTTCTTCCACGCTCATCGAATCGTCGAACTTAATCGGTGCTTTGAACCGTATGCTCAACGTCGTATTTCTTTTTTTAAAACGAAGTCCTTTTTTGTCAAACGCCCGGCGAAACCCATTGATAACCACGGGTACCACAATCGGTTGATTTTCCAACACCAAATGGCCCGTTCCTTTACGAATGGGCGCGTACGGGCTCGTCGTTCCCTGCGGGAAGCTCACCACCCACCCGTGGTCCAGCGCCTGTGAAACCTTATTGGCAGCCGATGTATCACGCTCCCGCTTTACGTTTTGTCCTTCAGCCCGCCACGAACGTTCGACGGTCAGAGCCCCTCCCAAGCCAAACAACTTAGGCACAATCCCTGCTTTCATGGTTTCGCTCGCCGCCACGTAATAACTCCGCGCCCGGGGCGCCAACAAATACAACGGTGGCACAATGGTACTCTTAAAACCCCATTTTACGCTTGAAAAAATGTGGTAAAACGAAATCACATCCGCAAAATAAGTTTGGTGATTGGACAAAAACAGTACCCCGTTTTCAGGCAGGTCTTCGAGATGTTCAATCCCTTCAATTTTGGTTTTATTCACGACCGTAAAACGCCAATACGTAAACCAGCCGATAACGGAAATCATTATTCGTTTGATAAACAGAGAATTACCGAAGGGGTCGCGTTCGAGAAGGCCTAGAAAATCAAGCCATGCGAGCCATTTAGGAAGATAACTAAACCGAGTAAGGGGTCGGTTGGAGGTCATAGAGTACGGGGTTGGAATACTATCAACTACGTAAAAGTAATAGAACCCCGTAAATTTGCAAGTAAAAGCCCGTTTTGAGTATCAATTGCCGTAGAATAATTTTCGAGAAGAACCGAAAATTATTCTACGGCAATGCTGCTACGCCAATTCAGCAATAGCATGTTTGACCAAAAAACGGTCAAGCAACTCATTAAAGCGCTCAGGATGTTCCATCATGGGCGCGTGGCAACATTTATCGATGAAGTATAATTCAGAATTGGAAATCAAGCGGTTGAATTCATGGCCGACGTGAGGCGGCGTAATGGTATCATTCAGTCCCCAAACCAATAAGGTTGGCGCCTCGATTTTGTGTAATTCCTTGGCGACATTGTTACGCTGCGCCGACTTGGCGATGCCAACAATGCTCATGCATTTAGGAATGCTTGACGTAGTTTCAAATACTTCGTCAATCAGCTCTTTGGTAGCCACTTTTGGGTCGTAGAAAGTATACGCAACGCGCTCAGAAATGTACTCATAACTGCCGCGCTTTGGATACGAGCCCCCCATACCATTTTCAAACAAACCTGAGCTACCCGTCAATACCAATCGTCTGACCTGCTCAGGATGCGTAAGTGTATACAGAATAGCAATATGCCCTCCCAACGAGTTTCCGATGAGGGTCATGTCTTTCAATTCCTGCGAAGCCACAAATCCTTCCGTAAAAGTCACCAATGCCTCCAGACCCGCTTCACGGGGACTCATTTCATAAATGGGGAGCATCGGAATAATGATGCGGTAATCTTTTTTGAAATAATTAATGACGCCGTCCCAGTTGCTCAATGCACCAAACAAACCATGCAGCAGCAACAGCACCTCTCCCTGCCCTTCATCTATGTAGCGATAGCCATTAGATTCTTTTACCAAGTAGCTCATAATCAAGGAATAAGTTTCAAAAATATGGGATAAATCAAAGGGGAAATTAAAGTTTTCTTTTGTTTTCCCGACGACTTACACACAAATATAGTTAATTTAAAATCAACCTTTTTATGATATTTTCGTTAAACAGGGAATAATACCACACTTTCTAAACGAAAGTCAAATTTTACAACTATTTGTGTATAAAGCTTTTAAAGCAAATATTCTATCTGTATGCAAACATACTAAAATTGTACTTTTTTTATTCCATAATCATAAAAAATATTTTTTACTACATAACTTACAGAAACATAGACTATTTAAGGCTTGATGTGCATACTACATACAGCAATTACCCCCGAAAGGGGTACACTAGGGGAATAAAAAAGTGGCGGTGAAAACACCGCCACTTCAAAATCGCAAAAAGAGATAATAAGTTATTTTGCCACCTCTTTGACATCAGGAAGCAGGTTTTTCTGTTTCAGAATACGTTCAAAAAGTCGAAGGTCATGTTCTGAATTAAAAACGGAGTGCGGAAAATGTAAAAACTGACCGCGCGCCATCATTAAAATATACGCATCTTTGGTTCTATAAGCGCTCTTAATTTGCTCCCACTGCATAATTCCGCCTTCTTTTGGGTTGGTTTTTACCAAAATTTGACGGCTATCAATCTCATACAAGTACTTATCAAACAACTGCTTATATTGCTCTAACTGCGTAACGCCCGTGAATTGTACCCACCAAAAACCTACGTACAACAACGCACCTAGGATAATGACAATGTAAGCCCAAATGTTTGGATAAACACCCGTAATCCCCAAGATAGCATTCACTAAAAGTAAGCCTAAAGGTACAAGCGTCCACATTTTTTGTTGCTCCCACAATTGACCCATTGCAATGTTGACGTACTTCTTTTTATCCAACGCAAATTTTTTGGTCTTCACCGCCAACGGTGAAGTAGGCATTTGATAGACAGGCTGATGTTTGTTTACCGGAACTTTTGCCATCGATGTTTTTTTGTTAACTGATTATTAAATTGTGGTCGCCGTACCAACGCTTCGCCGTTGTCACAGCTATTTGTCGTTTTTATTGCGAACTTTACTCCGTTGAAATGGATACCCTTCAAATTGATTTTATTTGAATCAACGCACAAAATTAGAAAATAAAATGAAACCCATTGTCTTTTTATTGTTTGCAACCATCACAACTATTCACGCCCAAACAGCCGCCGATTCGGTTGTCCTCTATAATGCAAAATGGGATATTCAGGAAATTGACCGAGGAATAAAATGGCGTAAAACCCATTTCAACGAAAAACAGCTTTTCAACGCCAATCAAAGCATTAATATTTTAGAAATACCCTTCAAAAGTCGAAAACATCGTTGGGCCATCGTTACCGCCGATTCATTAGACAAAAAGAACAAAGCCCAAGGCCAATTACGCCCCACGAGTACATTAGCCAAGGAAAACCAAGCCCTGCTTGCCATCAACGGCGGCTTTTTTGACGTAAAAAACGGTGGTTCGGTTGATTTTATAAAGGTGAACGGAAAGGTAGTGGATACCACCCGATTGGGCATTGGCAACCAAGCCGCTTTTCATGGGCAAGCCGCCATTGTCATCCACCACAATCGATTACGTATCATCAAAGGGGCATCTACTGTGGGTTGGGAATATACACTGCAGTACCAAAATGTGATGCTTGCAGGGCCTTTATTGCGGTTGAACGGCACCGATGAAGCACTCCCTAAGAATGCTTTTAACGACAATCGTCATCCCAGAAGCTGCGCCTGCATTACCGACAATAAAAAGGTATTACTGATTACGGTAGACGGTCGCTCGGCGGAATCGTACGGAATGAATTTGGCAGAGCTTACTTTTTTGGCCCGTCAACTCGGCTGCCGCGATGCCCTCAACCTCGACGGCGGCGGCTCCACTACTTTATGGATTGAGGGCAAAGGCGTCGTAAACTATCCCAGCGACAACAAAAAGTTTGACCACGAAGGCGAACGAGCCGTCAGTAATGCGTTGGTGGTGAAGCGGAAATGACCAAAAAAAGTAATTAAAAAAACCTCAATACTCCATTTTTCTATACACACTTACCGCTTAATAAGATTACTTGAAATAATAATTTATCAATAATAATTTATATTATTTTTATTAATATATTTATAGACTGGCTATTCTTCACCTGTACCATTTCCAATATTTCGTGGTCGAGCTAACTTAGTATTTTAAGTTTAACTAATGGACGACGTATGTTGTATTCAGGTTTCGGACCTACGAAATCTGGTTTCATAGTACTTTTTTGTTGATTCTTACGCTGTCTTTGCCCGCTGTTTAAGAATACATTTTCTATTCCCTTTACCTTACACTTAAATGATTATTTTCATGAAAAACTTAATTCTTCCTCTACTCACTTTATTACTTCTCATCGGCTGCTCGAAAGATGAAGTAACTACCCAACAGTCCGCTCCAAATTCTGTGCAGACTGAACGATTACAGACTATAGGGAAGCCCACCGCAGTGGATATTAACAAAGCCATGGCCGAGTTTCAGCAAATAGTAATGGCCGAACGAGCCCGGCTCGCTAAGACGAACCGAGCCAAAATAGCTTGTATGAACAACATTCAGGTTCCCACAGATTTTGCTACTATTCAGGAGGCCGTAGACAATGCTTGCGACGGGGCTGTAATTGTCGTAAAACCTGGCACTTATACAGAACTTGTAGTGGTGGACAAACCAGGTATCAAGTTCAAAGCCAATGGGGACGTAACCCTGACTGGTGGGTTTGTGCTTAATGAAGGGGCTGATGATATCACTATACAGCAATTTACGATTGTGGTGGGTGCAGGTAATATCCAAGCCATAAATGCCACTAATGTTAATGGAGGTAAAATTTTCCAGAATACCATCTCCGATCCAGCGCATAAAAATAGTACAGCCGTTCGCTATATTAATGGCAGTAATGTGACTGTGCATGGAAATAATATTTCTGGAACAGGCTGGGGGGTATTTTTTGGGAGTACAGCAGTAAACGGAAGTAGCCATGACAATACCATTTCCAATAATCATATTACTGGGTTGACAGTTGGAAGTATTATTGGCTTACAGGGAAACTGTGACAATAATTTCATCAATGAAAATACGCTGGTAAACAATCAGACACGTAGTAACGCAGGCGTCCTGTTCTATTCTAGCCAAGGTTTAGGGGGATATTGTGATAATAATGTTGTTAAAAATAATATAAGCTCTAACGGCTACTTGGGTGCCTGGTTTTTTAACGGGGGCACAAATAACAAAATAGGGCCAAATAACACCTTTAATAACAATCGGACTTATGGCGTCTATATTGATGGGTCTGCGACAGGCAATACAATTTTTGATAACACGGCACAGGGTAATGTATTTTGTGATATTGTCAATCAGGCCACGGATCTGTTAAGCAATACGTTTAAAAACAATACCGCTACTTGTACGCAAGGCTTGTAGTGTTCCGCTGATAGGAAACTTCTTTGTGATTTCAAAGGCTATAAAATAAATCGCCCCAGAGGAGATACATCTTCCGGGGCGATTTTATGCTGATTCAGGTGATTTCTAAAAAAATGAGTTAACGTACCCGATTAAAAACAAATAAGTCAACAAAAACCCATTTGCCGCCTTCCTGCTTGCCGCGTTGGATGACCAATTGGTTTTCGCTGCGTTTTTCGTAAATAATCCGCACCGAGCCGTCTTGTTTTTCAAAAAGCGCCTGACCCTTTTTGGCCTCTATAAAACTATAACGGTCCGAAATCTCTTTTTCTTCCAGCGCAACGAGGCCCGGTTTGAAGTGTTTAACCAAGACGATGGGTCCGTTGGCGGTTTGTTCAAAAACCAACATTTCGTACATCGTAACTTTGTCTTCTTTCATCATACGCATAAAACCCGTGAGATTGTCGCCCGCAGGAGCCGCCCAAAAGGCTTCAATCGGCCCGCCATTGAAGTTTCCTAGCCAATGACCCTGCATAAAGGCCACGTCTTGTAAAGAGGCCGTTTTGGATTGCGAAAAGCCAGAAAATTGAAAAAGAGTTACCAAAATAAAAATGAAAGATTTGGTACGGATGCGTGTCAAAGAGATCATTTAAGTAATGTGATTTTTAGTAGTTAAATTGCCTCTATAAGACGGCCAACGCTAAAAATTACTTTTACCTTTACGGCAAACTACTGCCTTATGAATAAATCCTATTGTGCTTTCGTCCTTCTTATAATGCTCTTTTCGGCCACCGTCCAAGCCCAGCAAGCCAAAGAAATCAGGCGTTTTCAATTGAAAGAAGTAAAACAGGGCGTAGCCGTGGATGCTGTTCATTTTTACGTTATCAACAACAGTTCCATTTCCAAACATACCAAAACCGACGGAAAACAGGTAGCTTATTGGAAAGACACAACGGGGATATTCAAGCACCTCAACAGCGGTATCATTATCGGTAATAAACTCTACTGCGCCAACTCCAATTACCCCGACAAACCCATGGCGAGTTCCATTGAAATATTTGACGCGGCCACGCTCCGGCACATGGATACCCACAGTTTTGGGTTGTTTCCCGGCTCGGCCACGTGGATTGATTTTCATCAGGGCCATTGGTGGGTGGCGTTTGCCAACTATTCGGATAAAAACATGGACGGCGGACGCGACAATCGGTGGACGACTTTGGTAAAATTCACGGCGCAATGGCAGCAAGTGGAGTCGTGGGCCTTTCCGCAAGAGGTGTTAGCCTCATTTGCCCCCAAAAGTACATCAGGCGGTGCGTGGGGAAAAGATGGGCTGTTGTATTGTACGGGCCACGACAAGCCCGAAATGTACGTGCTTCAACTGCCCAAGCGCGGGCCTACTCTACGCTATTTAAAAACCATCCCCACCATCAGCGAAGGACAAGCATTTGCTTTTGACCATAGTGCTAAAAATGCCGTTATATTTTATGGTATTACCCGAAATGACAATTATGTGGTGGTTTCGAAGATTGAATAATTTGTTACAGTCTTCCGAAATATTCATTCAAAGATTACAAACCATTTTGGAGATAACAATTGGAATAAATTCCCCTTTTTTTTCATAATGTCTACTGGCTATGTAAGAAAAACGATTAATGGATTATACAATCGTCAGCTCTTCCATAATCTTTCGCATTTCGGAGATGTTTTTCACCTCCGAACAAGTCACTAACAACCTGTTTTTGAGGTCTTTTAAAGAAAAACGTTTTGGATTTCGCTGAATGTGGCTGATGATGTGTCCAAATTTATCGGACTGGAAGAAGGCGTCGTTGCCCGTTGTCAGGAAGTACCCTTTCAACGTATTATTTTTCAAAGTCAATTTTTCCATAAAAAGCGCTTCGGCCATCCACCTGATTCTCACCATCTCTATCAAACCTTTCACTTCCTCAGGGAGCGGACCGAAGCGGTCTGTAACCTCATCACCAAACGCGCTTAACTCATCTTCACTACTGATGTTGTCCAGACGAGTATATAACGACAAACGTTCAGAAATATTTTTCACATAATAGTCCGGAATTAAAATTGCCAAGTCTGTTTCAATCTGGCAGTCGGTTCTGACCACCTCTGCAATCTCTCCCAAATCAAACAAATCTTTGAAGGTCGTTTGCTTCAACTCCTGCACAGCTTCGTCCAAAATCTTGTGGTACATCTCGTAGCCAAGGTCATTGACAAAACCGCTTTGTTCGGCTCCCAATAGGTTTCCCGCCCCGCGAATGTCTAAGTCGCGCATGGCTACTTTGAAACCGTCGCCCAGCTCCGAAAACTCCTCCAATGTCTGCAAACGCTTGCGGGCGTCGGAGGTTAAATGGGATATTTGGGGAGTCAATAGATAACAAAAGGCTTTGCGATTGCTCCGCCCTACCCGACCGCGCATCTGGTGCAAATCCGACATTCCGAAGTAATGCGCCGAATTGATAATGATGGTGTTGGCATTGGGAATATCAATCCCCGACTCTATGATATTAGTACTGACCAACACATCGTATTCGCCTTCAATAAACTTCATCATCACTTTTTCCAGCTTTTCGCCTTCCATCTGACCGTGTGCCACTCCGATGCGGGCTTCGGGCACCAATCGCATGATAATATTACCGATGGTGTCAATGTCGTTTACTCGATTATGGACAAAAAACACCTGTCCGCCCCGATTCAACTCATAGCTGACAGCGTCCCGAATAAATACTTCATTAAAAACGTGAACTTCCGTCGTAACTGGTTGACGGTTGGGCGGCGGCGTACCAATCACCGACAAATCGCGCGCGCCCATGAGCGAGAAATGCAACGTACGCGGAATAGGCGTGGCGGTCAACGTCAGAACGTCAATATTAACCCGCATTTCCTTCAGTCGGTCTTTTACTTTTACCCCAAATTTTTGTTCTTCATCAATCACCAGCAGCCCTAAGTCCTTAAATTTGATGTCTTTATTCACAATTCGGTGGGTACCAATCAAAATATCAATCCTCCCCGCTTCCACTTCTTTCAGTATTTCTTTGATTTGTTTGTCGGATTTGAATCGGTTGATATACTCGACCCGCGCTGGAAAATCAGCCAAACGCTCGCTGAAAGTTTTGTAATGTTGCATGGCCAAAATGGTCGTGGGCACCAGTACGGCCACTTGTTTACTGTCCGTAACGGCCTTGAAAGCGGCCCGAATGGCTACTTCGGTTTTCCCGAAACCCACATCGCCGCACACCAAACGATCCATAGGATGCGGTTTTTCCATGTCGTCTTTTACATCCTGGGTTGATTTGGCTTGGTCGGGAGTATCTTCGTACAAAAACGACGATTCTAGTTCGGCCTGCAAGTACGTATCACGCGAGAACGCAAATCCATTGGCCGAGCGACGTTTGGCATACAACGCAATCAATTCCTGCGCAATGTCTTTCAACTGGCGTTTTACCTTCGATTTTTTATTCTCCCATTCTGGCGAGCCCAGTTTGCTCATCGTAATGGCGGTGCCTTCTTTGCCCGTATATTTGGCAATTTTGTGCAAGCTATGGATGCTCACAAAAAGGATGTCGTTGTCGCGGTAAATGAGCCGAATCGCCTCCTGCTCTCGGCCACCCACATCTACTTTTTCCATACCCGCAAATCGCCCGATACCATAGTCGACGTGCGTAACATAATCGCCTGACTTCAAAGATTTTAACTCTTTCAACGTCAGCGCTTTAGACTTACTAAACTTTTCTTTGACGTGGTATTTGTGAAACCTAACAAAGATTTGGTGATCGGTATAACAGACGATTTTGAGTTGCTCATCAATAAACCCTTCGCGCAATGACACATTCATGGGTCTAAATCGCACGTAGGGGTCTAGCTCTTCAAAAATTCGCTCCAAACGTTCCAACTGCTTGGGCGATTCGGCCGCAATGATGTTGGTATAACCTTGGTGTTGACGCTCCGACAAATCGTCAATCAGTCGCTTATAATCTTTGTTAAAAGAAGGCTGTGGCTTGGACGAATACAGAATTTTAGTCTCATTCCGTTGGCCGTTGGAGGGCCCAGATTCGTCTTCGCTTTTGGAGTTGGTGTCTTTAAAATAAAAACGCTTTCCGAATTCAATCGTTTTAAATGTCTTAATCTGATTCAGAAAACCACGCCTTGTCTCAAAAATCTGATTGGGGTCGGCTACCATTTGAATGTCACCGCTTTTGACAGTTTCAAAGGCTTTTTCGGCTTTTTCGTAACATTCTTCAATCACTTCCAATGTCAGCTCCACGTCCTTAAACCACAATAACGCATTGGTAGGCAGAAAGTTAAGAAAAGACTCGCGGGTTTCAAGCGTGAGTTTATTCTGAATATCGGGTATGATATTTACTTGGCTGACACTCTCCACCGAGAGCTGGGTTTCGGGATTGAAAGAACGAATACTTTCCACCTCGTCGCCAAATAATTCAATCCGGTAAGGATACTCACTCGCGTACGAAAACACGTCAATAATTCCCCCACGTACCGAAAACTGCCCCGCTTCATACACAAAATCCGTAATCTCAAAGTCGTACCCCAACAAGAATTCGCGCAAAAACTGCGCATCCAACCGCTCGCCCACTTTCACCGAAAAGGTATTGGACAACAACGAACGTTTGTTGATTACTTTTTCAAACAATGCTTCTGGATAGGTCACAATCACCAATTCTTGCGGCGCGGTCACGTTGAGTTTATTCAGAATTTCGGCCCGCATCAAAACGTTGGCATTCTCAATTTCTTCGTAATGATACGGCCGTTTGTAGGAAGTTGGATAATACAACACTTCACGCCCCAACAGATTTTGTAGGTCATTTTGAAAGTAAGAGGCTTCTTCGCGGTCGCTGGCCACCAACAAGCACAGCCTTGGAAGGTGTTGGTAAACTACCGCTGGCAACACCGCATCTAAGCTACCCGCCAAACCTTTGACCTGAACGTGGGGCTGTTTACCAGAAATCTGACTAATAATCATTTGAACGAGAGCATCGTCCGAATATAATTTAAGAAAGTCTTGAGTTGAAAGCATTTACGTACTGAAGCGCGAAGGGTTGAGCCGCGCGGTTAATTGTTAAGTGGCAACTTTATATTACTAATCCTCAATCAGTTAACTGACTTTTTACCGCAAATGATGCTTAAAATTTCCATCAAATAGACAAACACCATCAAACAGCAAAAGGCCGACGAGGGGTTTTCTCTCATCGGCTCTTTGGTTATAACAAATGTAAAACAAAAATGATTTAAAAAAATCAGAAAGCAAATCGCAGACCGCCCGTCACATTGAGAACGCCTACGTGCTGCTCAATATCAACGAGCTGATTAACAGTAGGAAAGCCCGCCGTGGTGATTTGATTACTAACGTTTCTAAAAGTTGTGCTGATTAAAGTAGCATCGGTATTGACCACCATCGAAAGGCCGCCAATGAGGCCAATATTAAGCGTTGCCCCTGCCCCATACGCCCAATCAGCTGAGTTTTGCGTTTGGGTACTTACCGTTATATTGTATTTTTGGTAGGACCCTGTAGTCACAAACATTGGGCTGTTGACCACGGCGTAACCCACCAGCAAGCGCCCTTCCAAGCCCAATCTTCGCCCCCCCAATCGCAGAGAAGGGCCAATCATGGCACTCGTGGCATTCCAACCTTCGGTAGATTCAACCACGGGGTTTTCTACTCCATAGTTTGCTGAGGCAATCAATTTTATTCCTTCCTCGCGGGTTCGGTTTTGATTGTATGAAAAACGGGTAGCCAACCCCAATCGGCGGGTGGGATAATATGCCAACACCAACTGAGCACCGATGCCATCGTCGGCAAGCTCACCTCCTCTTGTTCTTCCAAAGACTTTGGTAGCCAACTCGCGCACAGAAAGGCTTTTGCCCCCCGCAATATTTATCGAAAATCGGTCGTAATCCTGCGCCTGGGCAGCCCCCATTGCCAACCCTGATATAACAATCACTAATCCCCAAAAACGAACCATACTTGATTTGAAATTTTGTAATTCAACGATAGCATTTTGCGTTAATTGTGCCAATACACACTTAAAACGACTTTTTTCTTTTGACGAAAGTACTTAAGAAAAGCCACTTTTTATTTCCCGCAAGTTGCTTTTTTTAAAATTAAGGTACTATTAAAATTTAACGCTTTTGGGTTTTTAAAGTTCACTTTTTCATCAGTTACTTCAATATCCCCATAGCCCTCCACCCAATTATCGCCTTGTTTGAGAAATACTATTTGCCGAACTGAGTTTGTACCTTCTGAATTAAAAATATAATTAACGAGTAGGGTATCTCCCCTTACCTCCCCCTCAATTGTGCCTTGATTGGGGTCTTTTTCATACAATTTATAAGCCAAATCACCGCTTACCTTATTTCCCAGCCGAAGCAGGTTCATCTGAATGGTATCTTTTTTACTGGTATACATATAACAGTTTGAAGTCATCTCAATCCCTTCATTGTTAGCCGCCGTGCCTTCACTGCCTTGGGTCGTGCAAGCTACTAAAACGCTGAGCATCAATAGACTTAAAATATCTAAGATTTTCATATTTGAATAAATAATTTACTTTTACAAAAAGGCCTTACTAGTATCAAAAAACTCTTTTATTCAATGGGTTATTTTTGAACCGATAGAAGCACCTAATTAGATTTACTTTAAAAGCATTAAAACTTCGTGCCGGGGTATGGTCAAGCAGCTACGTGGAAACCAAATTGGGGTTATTTGGGGAAATAACAGGGAGGCTTGCCACTATTGATATTTTTGAGTAATATATCCAAACCCATTTTTTAGCGTTCTATTTTCAAAAAAGATGCTATGAATCCAACCGTTGAAAAAAAACAAACCCTATTTCCCGCCGTGGCAGCCGCAATATTTAACGAGCAAGGAGAGATTCTGCTTCAAAGACGAAGAGATGTCGGCCAATGGGGTGTTATATCGGGACATGTTGAATTTGGCGAAACAGTCGAAAGTGCCATTCTACGAGAAATCAGGGAAGAAACAAATAGAGAAGCACACATCAAACGCTTAATTGGGGTTTATTCAGCTCCCACGTCTCAAACGTACCATTACCCTGACAGGTCAGTCCAATACGTGACGACTTACTTTGAAGCCCAATTGACGGAAATGATAAGTAAAGACTTTTCAAGAGAGGAGACGTTAGAACTTCAATTTTTCAAAACTGACCAACTTCCCGATAACCTTGCCATGATGAATCCGCATTGGTTGCGAGATGCCCTAAATCAAACAAGTCAGGTTTTTATTCGCTAAAACAATGAAGCAGTCCCTTAATTAAGAGACTGCTTCGTGCAAATTTATTTATCACGGTAGGCTTCTTTTTCAATCGGCCATCAACAAATACCGAGGGTGAGTTTCGGTGGCGCGTAAGGCAGGATTCAAAAAGGGCAATGTTAACCCCGTAACGTGGAAATTTTGGACCTTATGCACTTCTTTAAACCGAAGTCCTGCCGTATTTAGCGATTTCAAGCCTTGCTCATCGGTGTAAATAAGGGTACCTTTAGGCTTAAAATGCTGTTTTACTTCGTTTAGAGAGCGCAAAACGGGCGTAGTACGTTGGGTATAATAATCCAAGGCACTGTGAAAAATATTGTATTCATCGGCAGGTGCCAATTCATAAATATAAAAGTCCGGAACATTTGCGGCATAATCTTCGGCTACTTTCTGCCCAATCACCGACCCAGCCTGATATTTCAATAAGCTTGGATAAAAATGCGCGTTCATCAGCAGATTGATGCCAAGGCCCGTCAGAAAAGGAGCAAAAACCAATTGAGAAAAGCCGGGCCGCTTACCACTGTATAAGCGCACAATCAGAACCAAAAACAATACCGCGACAATCAACAAAGGGATATTTTGCAACGGAAACGCCCAAAAACAAAGTCCAACGATGGCAATAAGCATCACGCACGAAGTCACGATTAACCCAAGGCGGGTCCAGCGAAAAGACGCGGTTTCGGGATGCTCAATGAGTTTATCCAAAAAACGGGCGGTCAATACGGCCGCCAACGGAAATACCACAAATGTATAATGCGGCAATTGGTATTGAGCCGTAGAGAGTGCCATAAATGGCAAGACAAAACCTCCTACCGAAATCGCTTCGTCGGCCACTAGAAGTAAAAATCGTTGCTTGATGATGTCCCGCACCCTCGTCACAAGGCCAGGTATAAATGCCAAAACCCACGGCAAAAAACTCCAAAGAAAATTATGCGATTGAAAAAAAAGGCCGGGACTGTTGTCCCACTCGCTCTCGCCCGTAATCCGTCCAAAACTTTGTTCCCAAAAATAGAAATAAAGTCCATCTGAACCGTACTGACGATAAAGCCCGATGCAATATGGCAGCAAAACCAACCCGATAATGGGTAGACCCAGCAACCAACGCCAATCAAAGAGCTGTTTCCACTGTCGTTTTAAGGCAAAATCAACGAAAAATGCGGCTCCAATCACAATCAAACTGATGGGCCCTTTGGCCAACATTGCCAGTCCAGCAAAGACAAAACCAGTCACGAAGTGTTTCCAATTTAGGTTTTTAACGTATTCAGCTACTTGCCAAATGGAAACCATAACGCAGTTGGTGAGCAACGTATCGCAGCGTACATCATGGTTCATCAGAAAGAATGCCTGACAGCTTCCCATCACCAACGCGGCAATATAAGCCGTACGCTCCGAATAGTATAATTTACAAAACCGATACAGGGCGTACATGCCCAATAGCGTGGAAAGAATCGGAATCAGGCGATAAGAAAAATTTGAGATGCCAATCACCTTAAACACAAGGGCCGAAAGCCAAAAAAGCAACGGCGGCTTGTCCAAATAATAATCTTTCCCCCGAAATTGAACTTCCAAAAACTGACCATTATCGGCCATTTCGCGGCCAATGGAGGCATATTGGGCCGCATCAATATCCATAATATCAATCTTTACGGCTCCGATAATATAGACCACAATGAGTCCTAAAAAGGGCAAATACTTATTATTCCAACGCATAAAGTGGGTTTAAACGGCAACGCATTGCCGATCATGACTAATGTTCAAATCTATTTTGGCGCCTTATTTAAAGGCTTGAATCCCCGTAATTTCGTGTCCTAAAATCAACAAATGTATGTCGTGTGTGCCTTCGTAGGTAATGACCGACTCAAGGTTCATCATGTGACGCATAATGGGATAGTCGCCCGTGATGCCCATTCCTCCGAGCATTTGTCGGGCTTCGCGCGCAATGTGCAGTGCCATGTCGACATTGTTGCGTTTGGCCATTGAAATCTGGGCGGTGGTGGCTTTCCCGTCGTTTTTGAGGGTTCCTAGTCGCCAAGTCAATAGTTGCGCTTTGGTGATTTCGGTCAACATTTCGGCCAACTTTTTCTGCTGTAATTGAAACCCTGCAATGGGTCGGCCAAATTGTTCACGTTCTAACGAATACTTCAATGCCGTTTCATAGCAGTCAATAGCCGCGCCAATAGCACCCCACGCGATGCCATAGCGGGCATTGTCGAGGCAGCCAAGCGGACCACGCAAACCTTCGATGTTGGGCAAAATATTTTCTTTGGGTACCTTCACATTATCAAATACCAGTTCTCCCGTAACACTCGCCCGAAGCGACCATTTGTTGTGAATTTCGGGCGCCGAAAAGCCTTCCATTCCCTTTTCAACAATCAAGCCGCGAATCCGTCCCTGTTCGTTTTTGGCCCATACTACCGCAATATCGGCCACGGGGGAGTTAGTAATCCACAATTTTGAGCCATTCAGCACCACGTGGTCGCCTGCATCCTTAAAGGAGGTCAACATTCCTCCTGGATTTGAGCCATGATTGGGTTCGGTCAGGCCAAAACAACCCACCATTTCACCCGATGCCAATTTGGGCAGGTATTTCTGGCGCTGTTCCTCCGAGCCGTAGGCATAGATTGGCCACATCACGAGCGAACTTTGCACCGACACGGTTGAGCGCATTCCCGAATCACAGCGTTCGATTTCTTGCGTCATTAAACCATACGAAATATAATCAAGTCCACCACCGCCGTATTCAATCGGCAGAGTAGGGCCAAAGGCGCCAATTTCGGCAAACTTTTGAATCAAATGAGCGGGAAACTCCGCCCTTTGAGCATACTCTTCGATGATGGGCCGCACATCGCGGTTAATCATTTGCTGAACCGCATCCCGAACCATCTTATGCTCTTCGGTCAGCAAATCATCTAGTTGATAAAAATCGGTTTGTCGAGTTGATGTTGATAAAGTAGTACTCATGATTTTTGGACAGTAAATCGGTAAATGTTATTACGTAGGTACGATGCCCAAAATTACCACAAAATCTGCCTAATTTCACAAAATTCGTCGAAACCTGTAACCAAAGTCTCAGTCAAAACGTTATGAAACTGTAACTTTAGCTACCACCGATTACCGCCCAAACATCGTGGAAACGTTTTTGCTGATTTTTTTACTGATTCCTTACCTCGTACTTCGGTATTATCTTACCGACCACGATACGCCTGCCGAAAAAGAGCGAAAACGCTTAGCCGAAGGTATTGAACTATTCAACAACGGGGAATATACCAAAGCACACGATTATTTTAACCAAAAAATTAAGGAGTACCGCAAATCAGCCATCGCTTACGCCTATCGCGGTCAATGTAACCTCAAAGAACAAAATATCTACTCTGCCCTATACGATTTTGCCGAAGCCCTGAGTTTTGATAATACGCTGTCAGAAGTGCATTTGCAAAAAGGAATGGCCCATTTTCAATTGCTAGAATATGAAACCGCTTTTTTATCGTTCGATAAAGCCGTTTGGTTTTCGCGCGGAGAAGAACCACAAGCGCTCCGTTGGCGCGCCCTTGCTCGTATGAAATTACATCAGCTTTCGCAAGCCGAAAAAGACTTGTCCAAAGCCGTTGAACTCGGTGATGAAAACGCGGCTTACGTACTCAGTCAGCCCCCCTTCCGTCGCAAAGTGATTCTTTAATTCCTCAACTTTTTTTCAAAAGTTTGCGTTAAAGGATGGCGAACCCTAAGGTTTATCATCAGTAATCATTTAAAACATGTTAGAAGTAACCTCAGACAATAAGCTTAAACGCCTCATCGTGGTAGGCGACCGCGTTCTGATTAAACCCAAAAATCCCGTAGACCAAACGCCAACGGGGTTGTATCTCCCTCCTACTGTTACCGAAAAAGAACAAGTACAGACTGGGTATGTCATCAAAGTAGGGCCTGGATTTCCAATTCCTGCTCCTACTGAAGACGAGCCTTGGAAAGAAACTGAGGAAAAGGTAAAATACATGCCGCTACAAGCGCAGGAAGGCGATGTGGCCATTTACCTGCAACGCAACGCCATCGACGTCATGTACGGAGACGAGAAATACGTCATCGTTCCTCAATCAGCCATCCTGATGCTCGAACGCATCGAAGATTTGTTCAATTAGAATGGGGCAATAAAAAAATTCCCTGCGTTGATTTTGATAAAATTAACGCAGGGAATTACTATTTTGATGAATATGGGGATGTAATTTTTATCTTCCGCTTTCTTGAGGGCCGCCACCACGGGGGTCATAGCCAGAAGCAAAGAGCGGATATTGATCAAAAATAGACCGAACTACGTTTCGATAGTAGCTGTTAGCAGCATTGGGATTTTTGAAAATACCCGCGGCATAACCTCTCCAAACCACCTGATCGGTGTCGGCGTCTATCAGAGAAATAATAATCGTTCCTTTGTCCAATGAGTAGCGAATCGGCTCGTATTTAAAGGAGTCATCTTCGGTATCAACCCAGTTTTTGATAACGGGCTGCATGTATCCCTGATAGCGTAAGTTGTCGTAGAAAATTCCGTAGTTTACCAGAAGCGTGGGCTTACTTGTACTGAGGCGATAACCGCGTGCCTGCATTTGTCGGTGGATGGCATTGTATACTTCAGTACATACGTTACCCGTATCACGTTCACATTCCAAAAAGGCGTATGTGCTGTAGGCTTTAAAGTTAGTTTCATAACTGTAATCGTGCTCCACAAAAATTCGACGATTGGTATTGCAACCCGCCGCCCACACAACGACGCACACAAAAGGTAAAAGTTTAGCAAGCTTCATGATGGATGTTAGAGTTTGGTGTTATACCATTTTTGTTTGGATAAAAATACGAAATTTTCTACAAAAGCAAATTATTTATTGTAAATCTTAGCAATTATAAATTATCCTACGTAATACGCGATGGCCTGCTGAATTTCAACCGGGGTTACTTTAATATCAAACCCACATCTTCCCACACCCGTCAGCAATGAAAAACGCAACTCCCCACCTTTGTTCTTTTTATCCTGCTGCGCCAACTGAATCACCGTAGCCACATCCGACATTTGCAACGCTACTTTGCCGTATACCGAGAATATAAACTCCTCAATCTGTTCTAATGTTTGTAAATCAATCATTTTTTTTCGGTACGCCACGTAAGCCTCCATTATCATCCCTGCCGCAATGGCTTCTCCGTGCAGGAGGCGCTCTTTGGGGGGCTTATTGAGAAAATAAGTTTCTACCGCGTGCCCAATGGTGTGCCCGAAATTCAAAATCTTGCGTAAGCCTTTCTCCGTTGGATCTTCGGCCACCACTTTTTTCTTGATTTCGACAGAATGCGCAATCAGATCGGGCCAATTCTGTTCCTCAAAATCTTTTTTGCGAATTTCTTCCCACTTAGCCGCATCGGCAATCAAACAGTGCTTCACAATCTCGGCAAATCCAGACCTTAGTTCGATATACGATAAGGATTGCAAAAAGGATGCGTCGATTAAAACATTTTTTGGCTGGGTAAAAACGCCCAAGTGGTTTTTAAATCCCTGAAAGTCTATTCCTAGCTTCCCGCCCACACTGGCATCCACCTGAGAAAGCAGGGTGGTAGGAATCTGCACAAAATCAATTCCCCGTTTATAGGTAGCCGCACAAAACCCGCCCATGTCACCGATTACGCCGCCACCGAGATTAAATACGACCGCGTGACGGTCTAGTTCCAAGCGCGTCATCTCACTCCATATTTGTTCGCAGGTGGTTAGGTTTTTATGTTGTTCACCCGCTGGAACAACGATGAGATGGTGCTTTGGCAAATACGGTTTTAGGCGAGGATAACAGTGTTTACGGGTGTTGACATCGGCAATGACCACATATTTTGAATACTCTTTGGTCGCTAAAAAAGCCGCGAGTCCTTCCTGAATTGGAGCGATGGTTACAGACATACGTGCGTGTTAAATTAGAAATTCAAATGTAAAACTTTTACGGTAATAACGTGCTTAGGATATTCTTTGGAGTTATTCCAAAATATGTTGTTTGACATAAAAACCTGTTTTGGACGCTATATTTAACAAACAATCCCGCACTGTACAGCGCGGGATTGTTTGTTATGGTTAATGTACTATTTGAAACAAAATCAAGCGCCAAACGTGGCAATACCGCTCTGTATTTCGGTTTTGAAATAGGTCACAAAGTCTTCCAACTTCATGGAGCCCATATCTGGATGGCCCTTGCGACGTACAGAGATGGTTCCTTCGGCCTGTTCTTTGTCGCCCACAATCAACATGTAAGGCAATTTATGAACTTCCGCATCACGGATTTTACGACCAATTTTTTCGTCACGGTGGTCAACATACCCGCGTACGTCGGCCTCCTGCAATTGAAGGAAGATGTCATTGGCGTAATCCATGTATTTTTCGGAGATTGGCAATACCGCAATTTGGTCAGGCGAAAGCCACAAGGGAAAATTTCCCGCGGTGTTTTCAATCAGAATCGCGATGAAGCGCTCCAATGAACCAAACGGCGCGCGGTGAATCATCACGGGGCGGTGTTTGGTACCATCGCTGCCCATGTATTCAAGGTCAAATCGTTGCGGCAGTTGGTAATCCACCTGAATCGTCCCCAATTGCCACTTACGGCCGAGGGCATCCCGAACCATAAAGTCGAGTTTGGGCCCATAAAAGGCGGCTTCTCCTAGTTCGGTAACGGTATTTAACCCCTTTTCGGCCGAGGCTTCAATAATTGCCGATTCGGCGCGGTTCCAGTCTTCGTCTGTTCCGAAATATTTCTCGGGTTTTGCGGGGTCGCGGAGCGATATTTGCGCACTGTAATTCTCAAATCCCAACGACCGAAACACATACTGAACCAAATCAATAACGCGTTTGAATTCGTCTTTCACTTGGTCGTTACGGCAGAAAATGTGGGCGTCGTCTTGCGTAAAACCACGTACCCGGGTCAGCCCGTGAAGCTCTCCGCTTTGTTCGTAACGGTACACCGTGCCAAATTCGGCCAAACGCAACGGCAATTCACGATACGACCGTGGACGTGCTTTGTAGATTTCGCAGTGGTGAGGGCAATTCATGGGTTTAAGCATGAACTCCTCCCCTTCTTCGGGGGTATGAATCGGCTGGAAGGAATCTTTACCGTATTTTTCCCAGTGTCCTGAGGTTACGTACAATTGTTTGCTACCGATGTGGGGCGTCACCACGGGCGAATACCCCGCACGTACCTGCGCTCGACGCAAAAAGCTTTCGAGTCGTTCGCGCAGCAAAGCGCCTTTTGGCAGCCAAAGCGGCAAACCAGCGCCTACCTTTTCAGAAAAAGTAAACAATTCCAGCTCTTTGCCGAGCTTGCGGTGGTCGCGACGTTTTGCTTCTTCCAGTACGTGCAAATAGTCGTCCAGTTCTTTCTGTTTTGGAAACGTCACGGCATATACCCGCGTGAGCATGGGGCGTTTTTCGTCACCGCGCCAGTAGGCTCCTGCCACATTCATAATTTTGATGGCCTTAATAAATCCCGTATTGGGGATGTGCGGCCCCCGGCATAAGTCCGTAAAATTACCCTGCGAATAGAACGTAATTTGACCATCTTCCAGTCCATCAATCAGTTCAAGCTTGTATTCATCCGCTTTTTCGGTAAAATATTCAATGGCATCGGCTTTACTTACCGATGTTCGCTTGTACTCGCTCTTCTGGCGCGCAAGCTCAAGCATTTTATCTTCTACTTTTTTAAAATCTTCCTGCGAAAAAGGCTTACCACCCAAATCAATGTCGTAATAAAAACCCGTCTCGATGGCAGGTCCGATGCCAAATTTTGTACCCGGATACAACGCTTCAATGGCCTCGGCCAATAAGTGCGCGGAGGAATGCCAAAAAGTAGCTTTTCCATCGGTATCGTTCCAAGTCAAGAGTTGAAGATTGGCATCCGTATCAATGGGTCGGGTGGCATCCCACACCTGTCCATTGACTTTAGCCGCCAATACATTTCGCGCTAGTCCTTCGCTGATACTCAGCGCAATGTCCATACTTGACGAGCCTTGAGGGTACTCGCGCACACTGCCATCAGGTAGGGTGATTTTAATGTTACTCATGTTAATTAGTTATGTTTAGTCACGCTTCATCAACATCTGCTATTACAAACTAGCATGAATCGTTGATAAATTTTCTGCAAAAATGGTTGTTTTAAACGTTACTGCCAACTATTGCCTGATTTTCAAGCTTCGAACGGTATCACTTTTCGTTTTCAATTCAAGTCGGGGAGTTAGAATATTGACCTGAACCCTTTCACGCTCGGGGGCAATTGGAGAAACATCCTTCTCATTATCAGCATCAGAAGTTATTTCGGGAGAAGCTGGCGGTAGGGTACCGTAGGTGTCAAGGTAATATTTTCGCTGTTGCGCCCGGTAAAGACGCCCGCGCGAACGCCAATCAGCCGCATCTATTTGCGTAGCCAGCGTATATTGTTCAATGGCCCCTTCGATGTTCCCATGTTTGTCGTAAGCACTTCCCAGCAAAAAATTAATCTGCGGATATTTGGGGTTATAGCGCAAAACTTTCTCAAAGCTTTTAATGGCCAACGGCAAACTGTTCCACTTCAAATAAATAGTACCGGCCTGAAAATCAGCCGCGTAATTGGTTGAGTCAAATTTAATGGCCGCCCGATACGCAATCAGCGCACTGTCTAGCCGTTTTTGACTGTGGTACATTACCCCACGCGAATAATAAAGCATCGACTCTTTGGGAAAATAACGCAAGCCCTGGTCGTTGATGTCTTTTGCCTGAATGTAATCGTGCAAACGGGTATGGATGTTGGTCAGCTCCACATATGCAGGCACAAAGCGCGGTTTTAATTCCACCGCCCGCTGCATCAGCGCAATCCCCGACAGGGTATCTCCCTGACGAGCATCCAAAAGTCCATTATAAAAATAGGCTTCTCCTTCGTAAGGAGCCATTTGCAAGGCTTTAGATAAATACAACTTTGCCTGACGGTATTGCTTTTTTTGTTGGGTCAAATCTCCCAATAAAATATACAACTCGGGCGTATCTTGTTGCAACACTTCTGCCTGCCGCGCCGCCGCCAGCGCTTCGTCATAGCGCTTAATTTGCCGCAAAATTCGGGCTTTAGTGAGCAGAAAAAGCCCATTACTGGGGCTGATTTCAAGGGCGTCATTTATGTCCGTCAAAGCCGCAGGAAAATCCTTAAGGACGATGTACAACTCGGCTCTTTTGTGGTAATTTAGAGCGTTACGCGGACTACGTCGAATGATGGCACTCAGGTACTCAACGCCGACTTCCGCCCGTTTAAGAGCATCGTCGGAAGGGAGCGGAGGAATACGGGTGCTCTGACGTTCGTCGCTGCTGCACCCGCCCAGCCACATTGCCAAACAAATACTTACTATATACGTTAGGGCTTTCAAGTTGCTCTGTACTGTTATTGATGTTTTTAAAAAAGTCATTTTATTACTTCAAAAACACCTGACAATGAATGCATTATTAAAATCAGCAAGTTACAACGGCACATCATCCTGACCGTTGACTCACTCATTGATGCAAAGTACGGGAAAGTTTTGGGGAAATGCACGATTAACCACCGCTTAAACGGAAGCGAAACGATAAAAAATACCCAGGGGAAGTTTGCGTTGTTTGTGGTCGGCAAGGTAGAGTTCACCGCATTGGGCATTCGTCATTTTACCAAATCGGTCCAGCACCAAATTTTCGGCCATCAAAGCCGAAAAGCCCAACGAATACAAATTTAGAATAAATACATGGTGAACAGGGTCCAACAACTCAGCACAGGATTTGAGTAGCTCATTCAATTGCTCCTCCAAAATCCACTTTTCACCCGCAGGCCCACGGCCATAAGCAGGTGGGTCGAGAATGATGCAATTGTATTTTTTTCCACGACGCACTTCACGCTGAACAAATTTAAAAGCATCTTCTACCATCCATCGGATATTGTCGGCGTCGCTTGCCTCCATATTCTCCCGCGCCCACGTGACAACTGGTTTAATTGAATCAACGTGTGTTACGTCAGCCCCTGCTTGTCGGGCTGCCACCGACGCTGCCCCTGTGTACGCAAAAAGATTTAAAACGGCAGGTTTCTCGACGGGCAGCGCGCGGAGTTTTTGGTCTAAATAATCCCAGTTAACGGCCTGTTCAGGGAAAATCCCCACGTGCTTGAAGGAAGTAAGCGAGCATTTTAGGCGCAACGACAGCCCCGCATGTCGGTAGTTTATCCACCATTTTTCGGGCATCCCTTTTGTTAATTGCCACTCGCCGCGTTCGGTAGCCTGCTTATCACGCACAAAAGTAGCGTGGGCCTTTTTTTTCCAATCAGCGTCGGAAAGAGATTTATCCCAAATAGCCTGAGGCTCAGGACGCGCTAGTATATAGTCACCAAATCGTTCTAATTTTTCGAAATTACCGCTATCAATCAGTTCGTAATCTTGCCAGTGGAGAGGAGTGAGAAGTTGCATTTGTGCGTTAAGGCGAAAGTCAACCGCTGGTACATTCAGGAAAAACCTAATTGACCAGCGATTGACCCCCTATCCTATGTTATTAAAAAGATATTTTATTCAGATAAAAAACATTTCGGCGACCATCATCGCCAGTAATCCGCTGATAGCCAAACGCCAAGTAATAATTATCAAACCAGTACAGCACTTCGTCGGTGTTGGTTTGACGCACTTTATCACTGGCATCAACGGTCATAATCGGAATCGGCTGTCGGTCATTCAATACGCGGTCTTTGTCAAAAACCTTGGCTTTGATAGCCCCTTTATTACTGTAAAACATGGAAACCGTCTGGTCCTCGTTGGGCTTTACCCTTACTTTTTCTTTGAGCTCCATGCTTTTCAACCCTTCAAAAGGCAACGAATTATCCCATAATAAATCACCTTTGGGGTTAAAGCCCGCCACAATCGCGTGGGTATACACAAAACCATTAAATATCTGCCCGTTGTTCATCCTACGTGAGCCAAACCAAGGGTCCCAATAGTATGGATTATAAAGTCCATACGATGGAAACATTCCCATGCCACCAATTCCCCAAGGCGACATGATAGGCGAGCCCCACCACGAGCTCATACCATACATCCCGTTGTTGTTGTTACGATATTCGGGATAAAAGACCTCTCCCGAAATCAGGTAGTTGCCGTTTTGTTCAATGATATCATGAACCAAAAGTCGATAATTAAGCTTTACTTCGTCTCCGTTTTCTTTTTTTCGCTCTATCTTACGCAGCATTCGTTCTTGCTCGCGCTCGCTCATGAAGTTGAAGAAATTCTTAAAATCGGTAAAACTGTGATATTGCGTAAACTCAACCTCGTCGTAAACGATTTTACTCAGAAAAAGCCCTTGCGATGCGCTGTTGTTGTTCCCCTGCATATTACGAAAACCGTAGGTTCCAATCATCAGTTTGGTGGAATCGTTCAGCGTAAACAGGCGTCCGTTAAGCAATGAATAATCAGGCTCTGGCTCTACCATCACCTGCCCCACCGATTGTCCATATTCATCAAACGTCCGTGAAATAAGCTTGATTTCTCGCCCCTTACGGGCGGCATAACAGACATTTATCAAATGGTGCGTGGTATCAATATCTACGGATTGAATCACGGTGTTGGGCTGCGTAACCCCAGGCAGAATCTTACTTTGTTTGGAAGCCAAATTGGTGTAAAGCAGCATTGGCTCGTCTCGTACTGTCCCCGCCATAAAAACCGAATAACCAATTGTTTGGAAATCAGTAATTTGAAAACGGTCCACGGAGCTAAGGTAAAATGTCTCCATAAAACCCGCGACTCCCACCTTTACGACCTGATAAAAGTCAGTTCGGCTACGCGTAAATAACAGATAAATGGACTGGCCATCGTACGAAGACTTTACAAAATCAAGGTTATCTTCAATCGTGCCGTTGATTGACCAATCGCGGTCCAAAT
Source organism: Runella salmonicolor (assembly GCF_024158025.1). Taxonomy (NCBI): domain Bacteria; kingdom Pseudomonadati; phylum Bacteroidota; class Cytophagia; order Cytophagales; family Spirosomataceae; genus Runella; species Runella salmonicolor. Next base: position 227,253 of record NZ_JAMZEL010000002.1, on the reverse strand, counting down.
CAACGTTAAATTTCTGAATATTAAACGCATTTTTTGAAAGCTGCGAAACCAGCACCACGCCTTTTGCACCCAACGAAATCGTGTGATACGACTCATTGGCTCCTGGAACAGGGAGCTCTATCCGCTTGACAGTCTGTGCCTTTATCTCAGGGGTTACTAAACCAATGACCAAAAACAAAACGTAACAAAAAGAAACCAAAACGGCACTTAGCGCCGCACCAGCCCTGCGCACTACAAAAGATTGGTAATGCGCCCGCGGGCTATTGACAATAAATTCATTAGGTGTTTTCATCGTTGCTAAAACTTAAGATTAGGTCGAATTCCTCCCGTTTAATCGGCATGACCGACAAACGAGATTGCCTAATTAACGCTATTTCCTGCAATCTATTATCTGACTTAATTTCCTGCAATGAAACCGGTCGTTTTAACTTCTGAACAGGCACCAATTCAACCACTACCCAGCGGGGGTCGTCGGTGGTTGGGTCAGGATACGCTTCGCGGTCTACCTGTGCAATACCCACCACGGCCAGCCCCTCATTGCTGTGATAAAAGAACACCCAATCGCCTTTTTGCATGGCTTTGAGGTTGTTACGTGCCTGATAATTACGAACTCCATCCCATACACTCCTTCCCGCTTTCTCAAAATCATCCCAACTGTAAACAAACGGTTCCGACTTTACTAACCAATGATTCATTCTTAATTTCCCATTTCTCAGGCTGAGACCGCATCAAAATGACGCAATCTTTGGCAGCCTTTCAACCTAATACTTTTATTATATGGACAACATTGCCGCCCCAAACACTCCTGCACTATCTCCTAACTTTGGACGAAGAATTTTTGTTTCCACCCGGCCGCTATTAAAAATGTATTTTTTGGCCCGTTCCAAACCTTCAGTGTAAAGTAAGTCAATGTTTCCAACACCACCACCCAAAACAATGGCATCGGGGTCGAGAATATTCATTAGTACCGAAACCGCTTTCCCAAAATGTTCTAACATACGGTCGATGGTTTGGGTAGCAAACGGATCAGTACCAGCATAATGCCGCGCCACAATGTCTTTCATCTTTAACTCTTGACCACTAATCTGCGCGTAATAGCGTTGCAATGCGGGTCCAGAAAGTACCTGCTCTACACAACCTTTTTTACCACAATAGCAGCCATACCCGTTGGTTTCCAGCTCATTATGCCCCCATTCACCACCGATTCCCTGGGTTCCGTTCAAGACAAATGACTGTCCGTCTTTTCCTTTAATAACAACACCGCCACCAACGCCAGTACCCATGATAACGCCAAATACACACTGGTAATCCGGAACAACATCTGGAACGATTCCCATTGTTGCTTCGGCCAACGCAAAACAATTGGCATCGTTGGCAATAAAGACCGGAATCCCCAAGGTATTTGCTAAATCACTCTGCAAAGGCATATCATTGAGGCAGGTAGTATTGCAGTTTTTCATCAAACCGTTGGATGGTTCGACCGTACCGGGCGTGCCAATCCCGATGCTTGGGGCTTTGAAGCCCGTTTCTGCTTCCAGTGCACGTACCAGCTCAACAATCCGGCCCGCAATGTGCTCATACCCTTTATGAGCCTCTGTATCAATTCTTTTACGGATAATCACCGCATCAGGCGAGGGTGACGACAATACAACGCCTTCAATTTTTGTTCCGCCGAGGTCAATTCCCCAAATGGTTTGCATACGTATTATGATGTGTGTTAGTGAAAGGTAAAATCCGCTGTTGCGGGGTTTAGGTATTGATATAATAGTTTACTTATTGAGTATCCTACTACTGCCAACGGTAGTTTTTTTGGCATAATTACGAACATTTAATGATTTAGCAAGTTTTCGAGTTGTATTTATATTTTTGCAAAAACAAAATTAACTTCAACAACCATGTCATTAAAAAAAGGCGACAAGGCCCCTTCATTCACCCTGTTTAATACCGAGAAAAAAAAGGTTTCACTCGAAGATTTTAAAGGAAAAAATCTCATCATTCATTTCTTTCCAGCGGCTTTTACGGGAGTGTGTACCACACAACTCTGCACCATGCGCGATGACTTAGCCTATTATACCAAACTCGGGGCCGAAGTAGTGGGTATTTCGGTAGATTCACTTTTTACCCTGAACAAATATAAGGAGGAACAAAAATACAATTTTGATTTACTGTCCGATTTCAACAAGGAGACTTCACAGGCTTTTAAATCCTACTACGATACATTTGCGTTCGACATGAAAGGCGTAGCCAAACGTGCCGCTTTTGTGATTGATAAAGAAGGAGTTATCCATTATGCAGAAGTACTGGAAAGTGCGGGCGACCTACCTGATTTTCTGGCGATTAAAACAACCCTTGAGCAAATTTAGCGTTGAAATTCCCGTAGGTATTTGCCCGAAAACTGCATTTACTATCAAGCATAAAAAAGCCCAGTCAAACGTTTGACTGGGCTTTTTTATTGTCTTTTTTTTTGGTTCTTTCAGCATTTATTTTTTACTTGTAAATAATTTAACAGTGTAAAGTCTACTCTAATCCATCGTTAATCTTATGGGAATCGTTGAACGTCGGGAGCGTTTGCGGAAACAAGTCCGTCACGACATCCTCAAAACTGCCCGCGACATTGCTCGTGAGGAAGGCTGGCAGGCCGTCTCCATTCGAAAAATTGCCGATGTTATTGAATATAGCCCTCCTATTTTATACGAATATTTTGACAGTAAAGACAAACTCTTGGAAACCATCCGCAACGATGGCTTTGCTTTTCTGCACGAAGAACTACTGAAACTGCGGACTTTGTACCGTAACCCTGAGAAATTAATTACGGAATTTGCCCAGATTCAGTGGAAATTCATGCATTCCCAAACCGAAGTTTTTCAGGTGATGTTTAACATGGAAGGCGGGATTTGTCAGTCAAAACAGGCTTATCAAATTGAGTTTGCCATGCTCAACAATCACCCCGTGTGGGAAGCCATGGCCTTGATACGCCCGCGCTCGGCCGATGCCGTTTCCAAAACCTTTTATGAATGGTGGTGCCTTACGTACGGTTTTTTGGTGGTCACCTCCGTTACCCAACCACGCCAAACTTTATCGAATTTCGAACCTATTTTTATGGAAACCGTTCGAAGGTTTGTGCGAGGATTAGCTTGATATTCTCCATTAAGAAGCAACTAAGAACTGGTTCAGAATACCAAGCCAGTTCTTAGCCAAAATCTTAAAGGATACTCTGTCTAATTTTCAATTCGCTTTGATGATACACCTGCGAAAACGCGGGTACGCTTGTCGTCAGCCACGCATTGCCACCGATGATAGAATCACTGCCAATGACCGTTTTGCCTCCCAAAATGGTAGCGTTAGCGTATATAACTACGTTGTCTTCAATGGTAGGATGACGTTTGGTTTCGGCCATCGACTTAGAAACACTCAATGCACCCAACGTCACTCCTTGGTATATTTTCACGTTATTACCAATATCGGTCGTTTCACCAATCACGACGCCAGTTCCGTGGTCAATAAAAAACGATTGTCCGATATTTGCCTTGGGGTGAATATCTATACCCGTCAGGCCGTGAGCGTGTTCGGTAAGCATTCTTGGCAGCAAAGGCACGTTCAAATCCACCAACAAATGCGCCACCCTATAAACCGCAATGGCATAAAAACCTGGGTAGACAGAAATCACCTCTTCAATGCCCACCGAAGCGGGGTCGTTGTCGGCAATTGCCTGAGCATCCAGCAAAAGGTTTTCATAAATCTCGGGGAGCTTGGCCAGGAATCGTTCCATAATGACGTCTTTATCAGCGTCAAGATGATTGGCAAGCGGGTCCAAAAGGCAAGACAAACGGTTTTGAAGACGGCGATAGGCTTCGGGCAAATCTAACGATGTTCGTTCGCAGTCTTGGGTAACGGGAAACAGAAAACACATCATTTCTTCCACAAACTTCCCTACACTGCTGCGGGGAGGTAGCCGATGCCGATACTTGGCATTTTGCTCGGTAAGACGCGTTAAAAAGGAGACCGAAAGTTCTTGCTCAGTTAATGTCATGGCATTGATTGAATTACAAAATAAAAGCCCTTTCTTCAGGAAAGGGCGGCTCAATTTCTTAGTTTTGAAGCGTAAATTATTCCCTTTCCATGTCTTAGTCACGGATACAGCAACAACAAACAGCGGCACGTTTGGTTTTCACAGGAATGATTTTTATAATTTTGATACCAAAAACCGTGCAAAAAGGTTCATTAACCCTAAAAAAGTTAGCATTTATTTGCAGATTGTACAATTCCACCGAATGATAATGTTTAAATTTAAAATACACTCCTCTTTAGTTTTGCTTCAATACGTATTCTTTTTTTGTATTTTCTCTTGCTGTACCGCCTTCTCGGGTCATACTCAGAATCGGTACTCATACGCTTGGAACGCGATGGGCTCAGAATTCAATCTTGTTTTTTATGCTCCCCATGACTCAATCGCAAAAGTGGCTTCCGATAGTGTTTTTAAACGCATTGATTACCTAAATACCATCTTGAGTGACTACTTAGACGGCAGCGAAACCAATCGTTTATCGGCAACGGCTGGCTCGGGCAAAGCCTTTTTAGCGGGTCCAATACTCTTTGATATTCTTCAGCAGTCGGTTCATTATAGTAAACAAACCAAGGGTACTTTTGATGTGAGCGTCGGGCCGATTGTTCAACTCTGGCGGCGCGCTTTGAGGCGCAATTATTTCCCCGACAGCGCCCAAATTCTGGAAGCAAAACAATGCGTTGGCTACAAAAAAATCCGTTTGAATGCTAAAAATAGTACCGTGATACTTACCCAAAAAGGGATGCGGCTGGATTTTGGCGGTATCGGAAAAGGCTACGCCGCCGATGATGCCTTACGCATATTACGCTATTTTGGCATTTCTGCCGCTTTTTTAGATGCTGGTGGAGATTTGACCATTGGCGAGGCTCCGCCTCAAAAAATGGGTTGGGAGATTGAAGTGAGTTCGGGCGGGAAAGACAGTACGGCCAAGCGAGTATTGACACTAAAAAATTGCGGGGTGGCTACTTCTGGCAATACCTACCGTTTTATGGAGCATAAGGGAGTCAAATATTCTCACATCGTAGACCCGCGAACGGGCGTAGGTCTCACCACCCATACACGCACCACGGTGATTGCCCCCAATGGAACCGCGGCCGATGCCCTAGCCACGGCGTTTAGCGTATTAGGAATAAAAGAAGGGAAAAAAGTGGCAAAAAAATTAAAATCTGTTCGCATCTGGCTCTTGGAGCAAAATGGGCTTGAATGGAAAACAGCTAATTTCTAACCGACTGGTCCGAAAAATACAAAAGGCAAACCGTTTCCGATTTGCCTTTTGATTCTTACATCGTTTTAAGCTCCCTAAGTTACTCTAAACAAAATGTATTTCGTTTGCGTGAGTATTACGCACGTTTCACTTTCGTAGCGTTCAAGCCTTTCTTGCCTTGTGCAGGCTCGAAAGTAACTACGTCACCTTCACGTACGTTGTCGATAAGACCTGATACGTGTACAAAAATTTCTTCGCCTGTGTTACTGTCTACGATAAAACCGAATCCTTTGGTTTCATTGAAGAACTTTACTGTTCCTGTGTTCATTGAAAAAAAAATAAAAGAATGAAAAAAATGGTAATTACCGTTACAAAAGTAACCTTTTAAAATCAATAATTGCTATATTGGTTAAAATCATTTCAAAAATTATGCTTTTTTTACTAAAAAAAAGCATTTCACCCCTCTAGGTTTACCTAGCTATCCATTTTTTTGGTTCAATATCGCTCATTTTAACGTTTCTAAATTACTTTGTTTCTACCCCAGACGCGCCAACCTACCGAGTCAAGGCCGAGAAAGATTAAATCATTTTTTGTTTTAACTTTTAACGTTATTTTAGCCCTATCAAATCAATCAGAATGGATTCTTTAGAAATTCTTCAGAAAATCGGAGCCAGCATTTTCATTGTTTTAATGAGTATTTTGCTGCTTTTCTGGTGTCTACCCGAAGGATATTTTTTTAGACAGATTCTTCACAACTATTTCAGTAAGTACATTTGTTGGGCAGGACTTGACAATTATTGGGCGTTGTTTGCGCCTCAGCCTGTTTCTAAAAACTTTTTGATTGGCTTTGAAATTGAATTTAAGGACGGAACCATTCAGCCTTGGAAACTACACGAATATACCTTAAAAAATGATTATCAATGGGCACCGCATTTTAGATTTATTAAGATGCATAATCAGTTGCTTTCTCAAAAGGATGATGTTCCCAAAGAAGCCGTTTGTAATTTTATTTTACGCGAGTATCATAAGACCAACCTCTCATCCAAAACTCCCCTTAAAGTACACATTATCAGGTTTTATGAACCTCAAAAACCCCAACAACGAGCGATGTTTCCTTGGCTAAGTCAACGAGTGTTCACTTATGAACTATCTGAACAATAAGACGCAGTAAAATCAATGACGGAATTTATCACCCTGAACCAACTGTTAAATTCGTGGAATGACTTTTTTTTTGAAAATCAATCCACGCTATCCATTAGCGTGTTACGCCTGTTGACGGGTATTTTGGTATTGATTGAAACGTTGGTTTGGCAGGGCAAAAACAAGGTACTATTGCAACCCAAAGGCTGGTTTGGTTATGACGATTATAAAAGAAACAAAAAAGACCTTCGCTTTTCACTCCTTAACTATTTACCTCCAACTACCGCGTCCCTTAACCTGATTTTCGGTATTCAGTTTATGGCAGGTCTTTGCTTGACTTTGGGAATTTTGCCAAATTTGGCGGCATTTGTCTGTTTTGTTACCCTTGTTTCGATTCACAATCGGAATATTTACGTGTTGAGTTCGGGCGATACAGTCTATCGTTTTTTTTGTTTGTTCCTTATTTTCTCTCCTTCCGACGCACAACTCTCCATTTTAGACACCAAGCATATTTTACGACCCGAAGCAACAGGCTGGCCTTGGACATTGATCATGATTCAGCTTTTCATGGCCAATATTTACGCAAAAAACGTGCTGTTTAAATTAAAGGGAGAATGGTGGCGCGATGGCTCCGCTACCCAAAAAGTACTGAAGGTAAGGATTTGGAATCGCCGCGAACTACCTAAAGCATTGGACCGTACATGGTTTTTTAAGTGTACAACCTACGGAACCTTAGCGATAGAAGCAGCGCTTTTTTCACTGATTTGGATTGAAGAATTCAGGCTTTCTGTGCTCGCCTTGGGCGTATTGCTCCACATAGGCCTTTGGATTTTTTTGCGGTTTGGATTCTTTCAGCTAACGATGATTTTTGGTTTATCAGCATTCATTACGCCAAAGGAATACCGCCTTTTTTTTGAATGGCTGTCTCATTTTTAAACGCTTACCCTCCTTTGAAATCATCATCTTCGCGACTTCTTGCCTGATTATTTTGATAAAAACGTTGGGCAGCTCCCTGAGCAAGCTTCAGAAAATCTGGGGAAGAATAAAGTTGTCCTGCTACAAACCCGTTAAAACATGGCGCAATTGGGATAAAAAAGTCGTTATCCCGTTGGTCAGCCCGAAGCCAAATAGTATTTATTCTGAGGGCAAATATTCTGAGATAGGCAAGCTCAAAATCTTCATCTTTTAGTTTTTTCAATTCCTTAAGTTTAGGCAACAATGACTTATGGTCAAGGGCCATGGGCCCAAAATGGGCTTCCTGCAAAATATGCTCATCTTCCTTTTCTCCAATTTTTATTTCAACAAGGGCGTGGTTTCCTTTGGCATCGGTATGGAAGTGCCGCCATGCAACCAGTTGGGCATTTACTAATCCTTTTCCTGAAATAATATCATTCAATCCTGCATGAAAAACTTTATGAGGAACGGATTCTTCAAAGGAATGGGGACGTTTTCGGGGCCTCCCTTTTTTCTGTTTCGAAGCCCAATCTTTAAATAGCTCGGCTGACTTAAGAGGGGCATAAACTTCTTTGATGGGCATAAATCACGTATTTTGAAGGGGAGATGTAAAGAAGCTATGGGTCACTCTGCAACCCGTTACACTGTCTGTACCATTTGGGCTATTAGCATCCGCAACCACACCACCGTGACATTTGTAGTTGGTTTGAAAAACTTCATAGGTCATGGTGGAGTATCCTTTTTCAAGACTGAAAGGGTCGTGTACATACACCATAACGTTTTGGTCATTGGGGGAAGAAGTAGAAGATTCGTAGCCCGCAATAACTACAAAATGTCCAAATTTTGGAATTTTGATTTCTTGACCATCTATGCTAAAGTCTAGCACGTGTTCAAGCGTTATTTCCAATTTAAATGCCACCAATCTTCCCTGATCAATTTCAGTCATTAATTTAGCAACAGGGAGCGCTCCTGTCACAAAACTGCTGGGGATATGGGTAGTTACAAAAGAGCCTTGGTTGTTTGGCGTAATCAAGTACCAAGGTTTATCACAATTAAGACTCTCTGGGTTGTCACAGCAATTTCCTGGCGAGGGCTCGATAGAAGCACTTGCCAATTTGCACTGTGTCCAGGTACTGTCAGGGTCATAAAAATGAGCACAGCTTGTCCCAACCGCAGCCCAACACCAAGCAAATTGCTGCTGGGGCTGCATGATGAAATCCAGTACGTTTTTTTTATTTTTTTTGGTAGCCATAAAGTGTTACAAAATACCGAAAAAACATGGTCGCAATTAAGCGCTTACATGGTTTTTCGGTAATATTAACCTTTTTCAAGTAAAGCCTTGGCAATGGTTAGTTATAAACTACCAAGTCCCCCCCCCCATATTATCGTCTGCCTCATTGTGCTGTACATCCTCCATAGATTCATAGGGGAACGCACTTTTACCCTCAATGATCCGCTGCTTTGAAAGTTTGCGAAGAGAACGTATTGTCCCTAGGGTCAGCTTATCATCGAGCTTGTTGTTAAGCAAATCGGTAATGTCGTCTTTGGTCAGGTTTTTAGCCTGTGTTGTCAAAAGGTCAATGTGTTTTTTGTCGCCTACGCGAATGAGTGCGTCTTTAAGTTTTTCTGAAGTATCCATAGTAGAGTGTAGGGTTTAGGTAAAATAAATAAGGATTATATAAAGGAGAAACAGTTTCGCCACTATGTAAATGAATCTAAAAATATATTGTTTTCCAAAAATATACCATTTATTTTTTTATTAGCTTTGATTTTTACAAAACCTAGCCTAAAACCATATCGTATGAGGATTTTTACTGTATTTTTTACCTTACTCCTTCTTACTTTAAAACCTTCCTTTTCGCAGCAGATTACTTTGAATCCACAACAAGCATTGACTATTACCAAAGATTTTCAAATATTACTGGATTCAAACAAAACGTTTACAATTAAGGATATTTTAAAAAAAGAATTCAGCACCAGATTCAGCGCAGCAACTAGCACAACAATCAAAAGTCAAAACATTGATGTGTATTGGTTACGATTCACCGTCAAAAACGATACCGACTTCGACCAAGAATGGATTTTTGATTTTGAAAATTGGGCATACGTCGATTTCTACCACCGAGACCAGGCCCGATTTTATTTAAAAAAAACAGGACATCTTTACCCTCAGTCGAAGCGGGATTATCCTGTAGCCAACAAAAACTATATAATTCTGCCGCTGAAATCCGGCCAAACCACGGTCTGCATAGTTAGGTTGGATTACCGTCTGAGTATTTCCAAAATCCCCAAAGATTTAAGCTTTGGGGTGTCTCCTAGGAAAATAACTGATGCACAGAACGCACTTTCTGGCAAAATTATCTTTGCTTTTTTGGGCATTTTTGCAATTATGTTTCTCTATAATTTATTCATTTTCATAGTCACACGCCTTAAAAGCTATGCTTATTATCTTTTAGTATTACTATCAGCTTTTTATTTTACTTCCAGCAATTCTGGGTATCTCCTTTCACTCTTCACTAACATAGATAACTTCCCTGTTTGGGCCTCAAAATTTGAATATATCGGCTCTGGTTTAGGAAATATTGCCTATTTTCTTTTTGTTCAAAGCCTGATGAACACCAAAGTGAGGTATCCAAAGCAGAATAAAATTTTGAATATTTTAGTGTTGTTAAACGCAATCATTTGTATTCTTTTTTATATCTTTTTTGAAGCTGCTTTTGTCCTTCTATTATTAGTCACCATCATTGGTTTTGTATTCATACTTGTATTGGGTATTAGATGTATAAAGGATAAAATCCCATCTGCGGGTTATTTTTTAGTTGGATATTTAATCAACATGATGGGGGTGATATGCATCATACTAGTCCTAACGGGTGTATTACCCAAGAATGAACTTACTTTTGAATTCTCTGTACCCCTCGGCTTATTGGGAGAAGTAATGCTGTTTGCGTTTGCTTTGGCAAATATGATCAATGTATTAAGAAAGGATAACGAGGAAAAACAAAAGAAAAACATAAATCAACTCCTTGAAAATCAGGCGTTACAAACTAAAGTAAATAGAGAACTGGAGCAAAAAGTGGCGGAAAGAACTGATGAACTCAATCGGTCATTGAATCAGTTAAGAATTACCCAGGATCAATTAATTTTAAAAGAAAAGTTGGCCTCACTCGGAGAGCTTACCGCCGGAATTGCACACGAAATTCAAAACCCACTCAATTTTGTTAATAATTTTTCAGAGCTTTCCATTGATTTAGCGCAAGAACTGAAAGAAGAAATAGTGAAGCCCACCATTGACTATGGGCTTGTCAACGACCTGATTGATGATTTGACGCAAAACCAGCAAAAAATACATCATCATGGTCAACGTGCAAGCGGTATTGTAAAGGGAATGTTGGAACATTCACGTACAGGTACTGGCGAAAGGCAACTTACTAATCTCAATGGGTTGGCCAATGAATACCTGCAAATTGCTTATCAAGGAATGCGAGCAAGAGATGCGGCTTTTGAGATTGAATTGATTACAGATTTTGAACCCAATCTACCCAAAACTGAAATTGTCCCCCAAGAATTAGGTAGGGTTTTGCTCAACCTGTATCAAAACGCTTTTTATGCTACCCACGAAAAAAAACAACACCAGCATAACGAGTACCAGCCCACAATAAGGGTAAGTACCCAAATTGTTAAAAATAAGATTGAACTAAGGATAAAAGATAACGGAACTGGAATTCCAAAAGAAAATATCACGAAGATTTTTCAACCTTTTTTTACCACAAAACCAACGGGAGATGGCACCGGTTTGGGACTATCCATCAGTTATGATATTGTCACAAAAGGCCACAGCGGCGAATTATTCGTTGAGAGCGAGAAAGGAAGTTACTCAGAATTTATTGTCAGACTTCCTATTTAAGGAGTTTTCAAAACCGGACGCAAGAACAACGGATAGGCCTTCGCTACGGGAGGTCTATCTGGTTCAAAAATGATTTTGATATAACTCAACATCTTTTTGATTTTTACCCTATTGGGGATATTTTCTGGCTCTTTAAGTATCCGATCTGGCCATGACCAAAATTCAGAAGGAGTTTCTACCTCAATGTATCCATTCCACTCCAAAACTGCCTTTCTTTTGGCAATAGAACAAAGCCCTAAATCACATAAATTTTGGGTAAATTCTGAAAGATGTAGTTCCAAGTTATCAAGATGAAAATGCCACTCTATACCGATTTTCGGGGAAAAATTTCCGTCAAAATCCATGGCGAGCCCATATATACGGCAGGATTTTGACCAGGGTGCCCAAGTAGCTTCCAATTCTTCAATATTCCCAGGCCATTCCAAGAAATGTAAAATTTGGATTACCTCTTCAAAAGTGTAGATTTCTAGATAAAGCCTGATTGTGGGTTGGTTATTTCGTTTGTTGATACCAATCGTCCCCACCCTGCATGAGGAAGGAAGTGAACGTACAATTGCATAAAATTTTTCCTTCACCTCAGCTGAAAGCTCATTATCAAGAAGAGAAAGCGTTTTTGCAATAACTTCCGCTTTTATATCCTGATCACGATCCAAGAAATTATTCAAAAAAGAGATATAAAGCCAAGGTACCGGCGGTGACGGTATTTGTAAATCTGCGATGTCATACACTTCAGATAGTTCTCCCAAAAGCGGCTTCAGAAAAAAATGTTCTTGTGTCCATAAAACGCAAAAATCCCGAATTTTGTCACGCATTCCCCAGTAGGCTTGATTTTCAATCAATGCTCCTTCGAGTTGCCAATCTCTTATCGCAATGTGCTCATTTAATCGCGGATTGATGCAAATATTAAAATCCACCCTTGGTTCTTTTGCATCCAACCAACACTCAAAAGCTCCAAACGATAAAACGGGCAGCTGCTCCGCAATGGCTTGAATGCGATTCATATAAAGCGGCGATATCAAATCCGCAGAAATCCACGGCGTAAGAAAATCAAGGTAATTGGCAAGGGTTGGTTTCATCAGCGACGTACTTTTACTTCCTAAAGTAAAGAATTGTCTTTGACTGACAAAATTCACCCAACGGTTAATTTCTTTTTTTACTTTAGAGCATCAATTCAATAACTTATGAGTCAGTTCGACTTTCCGCGTATCAACTTTTACGGTCAAGCTTTCATCAATCCAGCAACGGCCAATAATAATCTTTTGTTTCCGTTGCTCACCTACGACCCCATTGAGGTAAAAGCAATTTTACCACCAAGGATTTACCTTTCGTCTGATTTGCTTTTGTTGCATAAATTGGGCGGATTGCCAGTTCCTGAAGATTCGCCTGTTAATCATGACGAAAGTACCCACCCTTACATCGAAATTCTGCCGATTGATACCCCTGAAAAATACAAAACATGGGCAAAAACTCCTCTAGGCAACTTCTCATTGGACAAACCTTACCATGAACTTTACCAATTGGTAAAGACAAAACGAACCCAACAACCTTTGACGGGTAACCTGCCCGCAGGCTGGAATTACTACGGTGGAATGGAATTTGGTTTTGAAAACGTGAAAGTGGGAAGTATCGCAGTGCCCGTTTCCGAAACAGAAAATCAACATTTTACGTCTAATGACCCCGATTGCCCCGCCGATGTGGCGGCTATTTTGGGATCTACAATTGACTTAAAAAACGACCGAGGCCGAAACTCCGCCGTAATGATTGATATTCTTCCCACGCTCGCCTTTTATTCTCAGGTGTTTTGTGACGCTTTTCACGTCCAAAAAAACGGTTTATCCCTGCTCAAAGGCACTCCTAAAAAAGCTTCTTTACGTTTTTTTAATAAGGAAAGAATCCTCAACCAAGAAGGCGTTTTTGGGGCTTCAGGTACATTTTTTTCGGTTATTCCAGTAGAAAATTTAACCAATGGTGTCCACTCACCCATCTTTTCTTTCTTTCAAAAGTACCAACCCAAAACGACCCGCGTCAAAGGCGTATTCATTCAATATACTTTGTTTGAAGTGAAAGAAGACCGCACGATAGACTACATCACTTCGGGAGAAAAAGCCAATCCTGCTACGGCGACTTTGACGGGTTGTATAACGCCATGGTATGAGGACGACATGATGTCGATTGCGATGGGCAGACAATTATTGCCCGAAATGCCTTTCTTCAATCAAAAAAAACTCGCTTCTTTTGTTTGTCGCATAGATACCAAACGCAAGGTGGTTGCCTTGGATATGTCGGGAAGCATTCCTGAGCAATTGGTGCAAGAACACCCCACCCCCGTCTATGAAACCTATCCGTTGGGGGAGTTGACGTTGAAGTTATTGGAAGACGACAACCAAGAGACCTCACTGGGGACCTTCCACCTTTCTCCACGTTATTTTGACCATAATCGCCTGTTAATCAACGGTGGCCTGATTGAAGTCTCATTTAAAGACAAGGATTTTTTGACCGACGAAAGGCTGAAAAAAGGGACGTTGTTGCTCTATGGGCCCTCTAAATCTTCCGAAGATTCTCCCGAAACAGCTGTTTTATTAATGAAAGAAAGTCCGTTTATGGTTGCCTCCGACCAAGCAGGCCTATACGCCGACCAAGGACAAAAGGAGGAAGCGTACCGTTGTTATGATTTACAGAAAGAGCCGTGCCAAGTCAGGGTATATCAACGGGGGAAACCATTCATTGGTGAGTTTCCACTGACAATCATGGAGCTAAAAATGACGGGGGTGAGTGCTTCGGCCTCCGTAAAGCCTTTTTTGATTACCCATCATTTTCGGGACAAACAAACGCTGACTTTCCCGACTGAGCAGGCCGCCAACGCGATGTACGTGTTTTATCCCACGCCACCGCCTGTTATTTCCGAAGATTTAGTGTCAGAAATACAGCGAACAGGTTTCTTCGTCAGTCTTCGGGTATTGCCCAAAAAGGAATTTGGAAAGTACCTTGACCCAGCGCACATCGACTACCCGACTCCCGCCACGTTTGAGGTTTTGTACAAAGAATTGCTCCAAGTCTCCGACCTCATCTTTCCGATGTCGTCACTGATTACGCCGTTTACGGAGGCATATTTTAAAAAAGGAGGAGCGTTTATCAAGCAAAGAATGGCTCCCGAAAATTGGGCCAATGCCACGTATATGCCATCAAGCAGAGATATGTCGATGGCTCAGTGGCTGCTGTTTTGCAAATGGCTGAAAGATAATAAATAACAAAAACGGTTTCCTCGTGTCACTGGATTTTATCTTATGACCAGAGAAAACCGTTTAGGTATTTTAGTCTCTACACTCCCTTCGCTATCTTATCTAACCGCACAATGGACTGCACCATCGAGCGTACATCGTGATAGTTGATTTTCCAAGAGTGGCTCATGTGCTTCCAGATGGGTTCGCCTTCGCGGGTCATCAGCGGCCACCATTCGCCCAAGGAATGGTTAATCATTTTGTCGAATACAAAACGGTGGATATTTTCATAGGCTTGCAGGTATTTCTCATCTTTGAGGAAACGATAGGCATCCAACATCCCGATGAGCATTTCGGCCTGTTGCCAAAATTCCTTTTCTTTATCATATACCTGTCCAGCGTGTGAGCCTTCTACGTATACCCCACCAAATTCCCAATCGACGCCGTTTTCCACCGCATGGGTGTACGATTTCGTGATTTGGTCGCGGTAAGTATCATACGGCAATCCTAAAATATCTAAGGCGTGCATCAGAAGCCACGCAAATTCCGAATTGTGCCCGTAGCTGGTATTGTCTTCGGCAGCTGATTTAAGGCCATCGGGATTGAAGCGGTCCCAGCCCCAAACAATGTCGAACTTGATTTGCGGAGCCACGCTCCAATCAGCCCAAAACTGCGGAATGCCCGTTCCATATTCAGGATGCATTACACGGTTTACCAACAACTCAATGGTTTCCAGCAGTTTACGACGATGAATTTCCTTGCCCGTACATTCATACAGCGTCGTGTAAGCCTCCATTAGGTGCATGTGTACGTCGAGCGTTTTGCGGTCACCGCCCGCAGCACCAGGCCCTTTGAGTGTCCAATCGCGGTTAAACATCTCAAAATAACCACCATAGTGCGTATCAACGGCGTATTTTTGGAGCAAATCAAAGGTTTTTTCGGCGTATTCTTGTCCGCGTGGGTCACCCGTAGCGAGGGTGTATTCGCTCAATGAGTAAATGCAAAAACTGAGTCCATAGACGATTTTTTGGTCAATGGTCACTTCGCCCTTGCGGTTGGTCATCCAATAAAACCCACCGTACTCATTGTCCCACATGTTGTTGATTAAATAATCTACCCCGTGGCGGGCCATTTCGGCCAAAACCCCATCTCCATACCCGGCACGGTGCGCAGAAGAGTAGGTAAAAACGGAGCGCGATTGCGCAATCAACGATTTCTCATCTTCGCCCGAATCGTGCCCAAACTGGTCAAAATGAGTGAGGAAACCCCCGTTTTCTTTGTCAACGGTACGGGTAATCCAAAAGGGCAGCAAGCCCCCGGTAAGATACGTTGCAATTTCCTGACGGAGAGACGCAATTTTTTCAGAAGTCATAGTTTAAGGTAATGATTTATGTATTTATTGACTCTAAAATGCCAAATAGTGCATAAAATACTGATTCAACCTTTATTCAGGCTATTTCATTACGCATAACTTTCAAGCTATGACTCAACTATGGCTTCGCACCATTTCACGCATTACGATTTCGGCCTGAATACCTTTATAACCGTCTCATTGGCTTCCAAAAAAGGTCCCCCAATCAAATCAATACAATAAGGAATGGCTGGAAAAACGGCGTCTAAGCACTGCCGAATGGCCGATGGTTTGCCGGGCAGGTTCACAATCAGGGTTTTACCACGAATACCCGCCGTTTGGCGCGACAGAATGGCGGTAGGAACGTACTGCAAACTTACTTGCCGCATCAGTTCGCCAAAACCGGGCATCATTTTATAGCAAACGGCTTCGGTCGCTTCGGGGGTCACGTCACGCGGGGCGGGACCAGTGCCGCCGCAGGTCACTACTAAACAGCAGTCTTCTCGGTCAGCCATTTCCACAAGCGCCTGACTGATAAGATGTTGCTCATCAGGAATAACGCGGTAGACGGGCTCCCATTGGCTGGTTAGATATTCATTAAGGGTAGAGACGATGGCCTTGCCCGGAATGTCTTCATACACTCCTGCGCTGGCACGGTCAGAAACATTGATAATGCCGATTTTTATCATGAATTCAGAAATTAAACGTGGTAATTTTGATAACTTCCCGAAAGTTGAGAACTTTCGGAGGGTTTAAATTAGTTTAACAGTAACAAGGCTGACGTTGGAAAGTTTATTGGTATAAATTTCCCAATCCCATTACAGCCACCAATCACTGGTTAAGGGATTCCATCCTATGAATACATTCGCCAAAGATACATTACGTTTACACGAATTGCGCCATACGGGCTGCCGTGAAGACATTTTAGATATACTGCACAACCGCGATTCAGCACTTTCGCACGGAGATTTGGAAAACGGCTTGCAGGACCGCTACGACCGCGTGACGATATATCGTACCCTAAAAACGTTTGTTGATAAAGGCATCATTCACAAGGTATTGGACGAAGATGGCCTCCGCTACGCGCTTTGCAAAGAAGTATGTCATGACCACGACCACCACCACGACCACGTCCATTTTAAGTGTGAACTTTGTGGAAAAACAACCTGCTTAGACCAAGTGCATATTCCATCCGTAAAACTTCCGCAGGGATTTGCAACCAAAGAAGTAAATCTGCTGATTCAGGGAGTTTGCCCCATTTGCAGTGCATAGAAATGCAATATTCTGCATCTTGACAGATTGAACCTTTTGTAATACAAGCGTTTTTCAACCTGCGCGTTTCGTCGTGCCATTGGCCGAAGCTCAAATTCTTAGGTGCTCAGCGATATGTTTTCGTCTAAGGGGCAAACAATCTTAACCATCGGAATGTTATGGTCTTTAATGTCGTGTCTTTCAGTCAAAAACCTAGCACGATTACTGATGTTTGTTACGTTCTTTCACCTCATCCTCTTACTTACGTTAAGACAATGATAACTTTCCGAGATTGGCAATTAAACAATGAAAAATGGTTGGATCAGGACCTTAAGCTAATGTCAACCGATGAAGGCTGGAAAGAAAGAGGTAAAAAGAATGACATTACTATTTGGCAACGCCCATTTGCCGATGATAAAAATGACTTATTTAGGTGGAGAATCCCCAAAGTAGCCGCCAATCATAAAGTCGTATTTGATGTATTTGTCAACAAAATGATAGATTATCACCAGTATTGGACTGCCGAATATACGGGCGGCTTTGTAGTGGAAGAAATCGACGACAATACCCAAATCATTTATCAACAATTCAATCCAAACATCCCGTTTATTTCAAAGAGAGACCTTTTATATATTCAATGGTCGAGAAAAATAGACGACAAAACGACACAAACTAGCTTTAAATCAATCGTTTGGAAAAGTATGCCCGTTCCAAGTGGTTTTGAGAGAATAGACTGGTGGGGAGGGCATCTTTTTGAAGCAAACACCGACGGTTCAAGTCAATTGGTGCTCATTGACCGAGAAAACCAAGGAGGAAATTTCCCTTCATTTATCATGAATAAAATCATGCCCCAATACCTCACCCACCAATTTGAAAGTATCATCCATTTTTTTAATAAAGGGGGCACTGAAGCCCATGAAAAATTGCCTGATTCAAAAAATACTGCCCTTAAAATGAAACACTTATTCATGGCAACTTAGCCGTCTATTCTAAGCAAACCCTAAACAACCTAAACCTTTTCTATGATATCACTAATTAACCGTTTGTTTGATTTTGAAGCGGTGATTGACCAAATATGGTTGATAACACTTATTGGGATGGCAGTCCTGTATGTTTTATGTAACATTCTGCCCGATAGAATTATGGGTGTTTTTTTGCCCCTGCACAATGTATTTAAGCCCCAAACAAATGTTGATTTAGATTACCAATCCATTGGATACGCTCTTTTGCATACCACTTGGGTAACCCGCATCACCCATTCTACGGTTATTATTGATGCCGTTTTGTGGTTTGTTATTTTTGAGAGTTGGCATTGGAGTGTTTCATTGATAGTACTGCTCATCATGCTGGTACAATCTGTGTTTATTGGGGATAAAAAATTTGGCGTTTTTTTTATTTTAATGGGTATTGCCACTTATATCAGCGCCCTCTATCTCATCCAATTTTTAGGTTTACCCAGTGCCGTTTTGCTATCTAAAGTTGTATTAATGTTGGGCGGTTTAATGCGGATGTTAAGTCATTCGGCGGAACTAATACCTCCGCTATTACTTAACAACTCAGACCAATTCCAAAAATTATCGGCTAAAAATATCAACTGGAAAATTCCTCTTTCGTCGGTCATTGGCTATGTCGGAGAGTTTGGCAGTGGCTTGCCCAATCGAATTTTACCCGTTCAGGTGAATTATTTGTATCAAAATGTTTTTGGCATTAAACCTGAAACCACACTGGCTTGGAAAGAGATAGAAGTGTCGGCTCAAAAAGTTTTAACGGGAGGTTATTCTCAACTAAACTCCTTAAAAAACTACTTCAATAGTGTTGTGAAGGGCCAATAAGGTATTGCTGCATTGTTAAATAACACAAAACCGCCTCAGTAAGAGGCGGTTTTGTGTTATTTAACAATATAAAAAATATATCCTCTTCTCCAGAAAAGTAGAGGGGTAGCTTTTTATCGACTTCTCTTAAACCAAGGCTTCTTATCCCGGTCAGCCGTTGCGCCAGAAGGCTTCGACTGATTTTGTGAATGCGAATTCGGTCGACTCGGACGATTACCTCGGGCAACATTGTGCGGCTTGGGTGCTTCGTTACCAGGCTTTTGACTTAATGGAAAAGGATGCTCTTCCACCACCGGAATCACCTTGGCAATCAGTTTCTGAATATCTTTCAACGAACCTCTTTCTTCATTGTCACAAAACGAATAGGCCGTGCCTTTGGCTCCTGCCCTCCCCGTACGTCCAATCCGGTGCACGTAAGTTTCGGGAATCTCGGGAATCTCAAAATTAATCACATACGCCAATTCATCAACGTCTATTCCGCGAGCCGCAATATCGGTTGCCACCAACACTCGGGTTGTCTTTTCCTTGAAGTTATTCAAAGCATTTTGACGAGCGTTCTGCGATTTATTGCCGTGAATGGCTTCTGCCTTAATCTCATGACGTAATAGCACTTTCACAACTTTGTCGGCGCCGTGCTTTGTACGCGTAAAGACCAAGGCTGTTTCAATGGATTTATCCTCCAAAATATGGAGCAACAACGCGTTTTTATTGTCTTTATCTACAAAAAACACCGATTGTTGAATGATATCAACGGTCGAAGAAACGGGTGTCACTTCTACTTTTTCGGGTTTAACCAAAATGGTATCGGCGAGCTTTACGATTTCGGGGGGCATCGTTGCCGAAAAGAACAAAGATTGACGTTGGGGAGGAATCACGGCGATGATTCTCCGAACATCGTGGACAAAACCCATATCAAGCATCCGGTCGGCTTCATCCAATACGAAGATTTCTAGGTGCTTTAAACTTACAAAACGTTGCGCCATCAGGTCAATCAAACGACCCGGGGTGGCAATTAAAATATCTACGCCATTTTGCAGAGAATCCGTTTGACGTAATTGTTTTACCCCACCAAAAATCACGGTATGCTTTAATCCCGTATGACGGCCATAGGCCGCAAAACTTTCACCGATTTGGATGGCTAACTCACGGGTTGGGGTCAAAATAAGGGCCTTAATGGTGCGCTTTTCGCGGCGCGTAGCGTGT
Organism: Runella salmonicolor; assembly: GCF_024158025.1. NCBI lineage: Bacteria > Pseudomonadati > Bacteroidota > Cytophagia > Cytophagales > Spirosomataceae > Runella > Runella salmonicolor. The sequence goes on along the minus strand of NZ_JAMZEL010000002.1, from coordinate 207,130 downwards.
GTTTGGCGCTGCACCAACAACTGAAGAATGGGAATGGCAAAAGCCGCCGTCTTGCCAGTTCCTGTTTGGGCGCATCCCAACAGGTCTTTTCCTTCAAGTACGATCGGAATGGCTTGTTCTTGTATGGGTGTGGGGGTAGTGTAGCCTTCTGTTTTTATTGACCTCAGAATCGGCTCTATTAAATTTAATGAATCAAATGTCATAAGAATGTGATAAACGACCTGCCAAATCAAAAGTTAGGACGAAGCAGATCAGCATTAGGTACTGTTTTATAAAAAAAACCTTCCATATCTTACAGGCAAAGTTACCCGGAGATGGAAGGTCTTTCTGCGAATTGCGTTCAAAGATAACGCATTTTGGGATGAGATAAAAATATCCCGCCCCCTAAAATACTATAACGGCTTAATTACCAAGTTTTTCCAGTTTACTTTTATTCCACCACCGTCGTGGATTTGGAGCGCGATTGAGCCATTTCCAGCCCCCAATTTCTCATCTGTCAGATCGACCATCTCGTGTCCGTTGAGCCAGGTTTGTACCCGCGCTCCTTCGGCGCGAATTTTGAGGGTATTCCACTCGCCGAATTTCAAAAATCCTTCTTTTTCATCAGGGATTTGAATAATCCAGCCCCGGCCATAGGATTCATAAATACCGCCCGTATCGTGGTTTGGCGGCGCCACTTCTACCTGCCATCCGCTAATTTTGGTGCTACCATCGGGGATATTCGAACGGATGAATACACCGCTGTTACCGTTGGCTCCCTGTTTGAAATCCACACTCAACTCAAAGTTTTTGTAAGTTTTTTCGGTCGCCAAATAACCGTAGCCTTTGTCGGGGCCGCTTTCGCACACCAATTCTCCCTTTTCAACGAACCATTTTTCGGTTCCGTAAATTTTCCAGCCTGTCAAATCCTTACCATTGAAAAGCTTTTCCTTCTTTTGAGCCAAGGTTGAAAAAGCGAGCAAACAGCATGGAACCGTTAACAATAGATAGACGCGTAGTTTAGATAACTTCATTGCTTTTAAAAATAAAGTGTTTAATTTCATAAATTAAGTCACCACTAAACGTTATTTACCGTGAAAACTTACATTTTTATTCTTAGCCTTCTCAGTTATTGCCTCTTCACTCCCGCTTTTTCTCAAGACAGAGCCCCCGTCAGTTTGAATCAACTATGGAAATCTGATACGTTATTGCGAACGCCAGAATCTGTACAATATGATCCACAAGGAAAACGACTTTTTGTCGCCAACATGAATAAAGTCAACGTTGAAAACCCTGACGGTGACGGTTTTATTTCGGTTTTGAGCACCGATGGCAAAATCAAAACCCTGCAATGGGCTACCGGACTCAACGACCCAAAGGGTATGGGGATTATCAAAAATTCACTGTTTGTGGCCGACTTGAAAGACTTGGTAGAAATTGATTTAAAAACGGGCAAAATTCTTAATCGACACGCCGCCGTAAATTCAATCATGCTCAACGACGTAAGCATAAGCCCGAAAGGCGAAGTGTTTGTCAGTGATTCGCGCGGCCATAAACTCTACCGCTACGCCGACGGCAAAATGGAACTATTTTTGGACGACCCCAATTTGCAGGGGCCCAACGGGGTTTTTGCCGAAAAAGAACAGCTCATTGTGGCTTCGGCGGGCTCAGGAAACCTCTGGAAAATGGATTATGCCACAAAAAAATACACATCTTGGGCCATGACCAACAAAACCGCCGACGGCATCCTTCGCTTCGGCGACGATTACTTGATTTCGTGCTGGCACGGGGAGGTTTATTATGTAAAACCAGATGGTAAAGTCTGGAAACTTATCGACAGCAAAAGCCCTCAGGTCAACACCGCTGACTTCGGCTATATTCCACAAACAAAAACGGTTCTTATTCCCAATTTTTACAAGAATACCGTGACGGCGTATACCATAAAGTAAAAGTATGGAAATCTTCCTCAGCCTTTGTTTGGGCGTTGGTTTAGCCGCCTGTTCGGGATTTCGGGTGTTTGTACCACTTCTGCTGAGTAGTTTGGCGGTTCACTTTGATTTGGCCAATGTCACCACGGGCTTTGAATGGATGGGTACGTGGACCGCCATCGGGATTTTAGCCACCGCCACTGTACTCGAAATTGGGGGATATTACATTCCTTGGGTCGACAACCTACTTGATACCATTGCTACACCCGCCGCTTTTGCCGCAGGTACGCTGTTGACTACTTCGTTTGTGGAGATTGACAACCCCGTTTTGCACTGGGGACTTGGGCTCATCATGGGCGGTGGTACGGCTGGATTTATTCAGGCTGGCACGAGCATGGTTCGGCTGGCTTCCACAAAGTTTAGCGGCGGAATGGCCAATCCTGTCGTAGCTACGTTTGAGAATATTCTATCCGTTTTGTTCACTTTTTTTTCGTTTTGGTTTCCCCTCATTGCGTTTGTGTTAGTTGTTCTATTTATAGGATGGCTTTTACGGAAAATCACTCGTCGAAAAAGTAAGGTAACCACATGATTGCCTTTTAGTTACTAGCTATTTATTTTACCAACCCTCGATTCACCTTTAGACCCATTGAAGTATGAAAACTGACCGCCGCACCTTCGTCAAACAATTAGGTGCTGTTACTGCCTCAACCGCTGTTCCTCATTTTAATATCATCAAAAGCCTGAACGACAATAAAATCCGTATTGCCACTATCGGGATGGGAATTCAGGGATTTTCAGATACCAACGCCGCACTACGCACTGGAATGTGTGAATTGGTAGCCGTGGCCGACTTATACGATGGCCGCCTAACCCACGCCAAAGAAGTATTTGGGAATCATGTAGTTACGACCCGAGATTATCGCGAAGTACTCGAACGCAAAGACGTTGATGCGGTACTCATCGTTACGCCCGACCACTGGCATGACCGTATTTCGATTGCGGCCCTCAAAAAGGGCAAGCACGTTTATTGTGAAAAACCAATGGTGCAACACATCGAAGAGGGAGCGGCGGTCATTGCCGCGGCCAAAGCAGCTGGCAAAGTGATGCAAGTAGGCAGTCAACGCATCAGCGGGGCGGCTTTTAAAGAAGCCAAACGACTCGTTGAAGCAGGCGACATCGGTATGATTAATTTTATTGAATCAACAAACGACCGTTTCAACCCCATTGGGGCGTGGCAATACTCCATCCCATCCGATGCCTCTCTCAAAACGATTGATTGGGAGACATTTTTGGGAGATGCCCCCAAACGGGCTTTTGACCCCGTACGCTTTTTCCGCTGGCGCAACTACCGCGACTACGGTACGGGCGTAGCAGGCGATTTGTTTATCCACCTCATTACGGGCGTTCACTTCGTAACGGGCTCGTTGGGGCCTAATCGTATTTTTTCGTCAGGTCAAATTTCCTACTGGAAAGACGGCCGCGACGTGCCCGACGTCATGGTTGCCACCATGGAATACCCAGCAATGGGCAAATTAGATTCCTTTCAGATGGTGTTGAGGGTGAATTTTGCCAACGCAGGCTCTATCAAAAACGTGACCCGCATTGTGGGCAACGAAGGTGAAATTACCTTTGGCGGCAACTCTCTCACTTTAACCAAACGCAAACTTGCCGCCGCTCCCGGATACGGTAACGGTGAGAGCTTTGGTACGTTTTCAAACGCACAGCAACAGGAATACCTCGCCGCTTATGACGCTAAGTACCCCGCCGAAACGCGTACGCCAGAACCCGTCAAAGAAGTACTTTTTGACGCACCTAAGGAGGATGACGCGCACAAAAACCATTTTGCCAACTTTTTCGAAGGGATATTAAATAACACCCCGGTTGTTGAAGACCCACTTTTTGGATTCCGAGCGGCCGCTCCTGTGTTGGCTTGCAACAAAAGTTATTTTGAGAAAAAAGTGGTGAATTGGGACCCCAAAAACCTCAAATTGACGTAGAAAAAGCAAATGCTTTTATTTTTAATATCTACTACCGCCTTGGCGATTGGGGTTAGGATTTTGGTAAACCCAGTATCTAACGTTTTCCAAAAGTACCTAACCCAGCGCCAAGCCCATCCCCTTTTTGTGGTTACCAGCACCTACGGGATTTTGAGCATCGGTTGTCTATTTTACCTTTTGCCTAATTTCCCCAAAAACTTGCCCATTTCATTTTGGTACAACTCCTTCATTTTTAATGCTTTAGGCGTAGCTGGAAACTATTTTCTAGTCAAATCACTTCATCGAGGCGACTTGTCGGTACTGGGGCCTATCAATGCCTATAAAGCCCTAGTAAGTCTTGTATTTGGATTATTTTTATTGGGTGAAATCCCCAATGCGTGGGGTATTGGGGGGATGTTGTTGATTATAGCGGGCAGTTACTTTGTCATCAGTCAACCTTCTTCTACGAAAGGTTTTAGTTGGGCTATATTCAAACAGAAGGATGTACAATACCGTTTTTTGGCCTTATTTTTCTCCGCCATCGACGCACTTTATCTCAAAAAAATTATTGTTGCCACCAGCCCCAACCTTGCTTTTGTTTCTTGGTGCATCGGCGGTTTCTTGTTTTCTTTCGGGGCGTTCCTTTATACCCAAAAAAACGCGTCTTTTCGACCTCACTTTCGTATTCTAAAAAATTACAAATGGTATTTCTTGGCGCTCGGGCTTTCATCGGGGTTGATGCAACTTTCAACCAATTATGCATTTGAAGGAATTCAGGTGAGTTACGCTTTGGCGTTGTTTCAAGTATCAGCCTTGGTGAGTGTGTTTTTTGGCGTACAGTTTTTTGAAGAGAAACAGTTATGGCGTAAACTCGCTGGGGCCGCCGTCATGGTCGTTGGGGCTGTTTTGATTATCTTGTTCAAGTAAAACCCTTCTACTTTTCAACACTAAAATCTGGGCTATTAGATTCGTACATCAAAAACAAGAAAAGCATTGACGACAGAAAAATCTGTCGTCAATGCTTTTTATTATCTTTTCAAAAGTGAAAACAAAAAAGCTTTCTACAATTGAAAATTATATTCACAAGAGACTATTTTTTGATGGCCTTAGGAGTCAAAATCATGCTCATGCGTTTTCCTTCGAGTTTGGGTTCAAGTTCGACTTTCCCCATTTCCTCCAATGCCTTGGCAAATCGTTCCAAAAGCTTGTAGCCTTGGTCTTTGAACACAATTTCACGACCTGAAAACTGCACATAAGCCTTTACTTTAGCCCCTTCTTTCAGAAAGTTAATGGCGTGCTTCAATTTGAAGTCATAGTCGTGATCGTCAGTTGTGGGGCTGAAACGAATCTCTTTGATGACCACTTTTTGGGCATTGGCCTTGATTTCTTTCTGCTTTTTCTTTTGTTCGTATTTGAACTTGGAATAGTCAATTACTTTACAAACGGGCGGAACTGCATTGGGCGAAATCTCCACCAAGTCAAGGTTTTGCTCTTCTGCAAACTTGATAGCTTGTTGAATATCGTATATACCTTGGGGGACATTTTCACCAACTAAACGAACTTGGGGGACGCGGATACGTTCATTGATGCGGTACGGTTCTTCTTGTCTAACGGGTCGAAAAGGTCTGCGTTGTTGTTGAGCCATTCAGTACTTAAATTATGATAGTTTTATGTTTGATGCGAAAACTAATGAATTGTTGAAAGTTCTACAAGATTTCGCGCAAAAAAGTTTACTTATCTACAAAATTAACGTTTAAATGTGATTATTAAGGGGTTAGTCCTAAAAAAGTTAAGAGTTAATGGATAACGAGTTAAGCAACAGGGCTTAATCATTATCCATCAACTCTTACAGCACTATTATTTACCAATAATAATTCTATTTGACTTTGAAGGTAGTTGAACCAATTCTAAACCCTTGGCAATACAACTCAATGGTATGTTCGCCTTTTTTAAGCGGAATTCCACCCCGTGAGTAGATGATAGACCCCTGCGAGCCTTCGTTGCTGTAATTCAAGGTTTGTTTTGCAGTATAAACTGTTTCACGGCCTGAGTACACAAAAGTACCTGAACCAGTAGCCATATCGGCCATCACGGCACCTTCAGGGTCAAGGATGCGAAGGTAAACTTCACGCTCGCCGTTGGGTGAAATAGGATTGGCCGCAAGGTCAAAATCAACTTTGAGTTTGTCGATACGTTTGGCTCGGTAAGCTCCACCATCGCGTTCTTTTCCTTTGGAAGAAACGGCGTTTACCGCAATCTTTTCCGCTTTTAGCGCCGATGCAATCGTTACTTTCTCCGCCAATTCACGGTTTTTGTTGCTCAACTGACCAACCGAATCTTCGAAGGTTCTCTGCAACGTTGCTTTTTCACCTTCGAGCCCCGTAACTTTCGAACTAAGTTCTTGGTTTTGGGCCGTTACAATCCCTAGTTCCTCCTTCAATTTGGCAATATCCGAGTCTTTTTGGACCAAAATAGCTTCATAGTTGGCAATTTTCTGTTTGTATTTAGAAATATCTACCGATGCGGCACTTGAAGCATTTCTTAAAGCTGCTTTATCCTTTTCAAGTTGTTGTTTCAATGATACCAATGAATCAACTTGGCCACCTAACTGCTGAATTTCAGCTATTTTTGCATCCAATTGGGCTGAAATGGAGTCAAGTTTCATTTTTGCAGCTACCACTTCTTCGGTCTTGGCGGCAATTACGGTTTCTTGTTCTTTGTTCTTTTCCCGTTCTTTGTAAAAGAAATAGATAAGAACCACGTTTAGAAGGGCCAAAATTGCCAATGCAGCTAGAAGTAGGCTTTTACGATCTTTCTTTTGTCCTTGGTTGTAGTCCATAAGTTAATCAATTATTAAGAGTAGTTATCAGCCCAAGAAACGCAATTCTCAGGAAATTATTGCGAAATTTAAAAAAATATTTCAATGACGGAAAATCAATTGCTTACAACCGACGAAGAAGATGAATTGTATGAACATCACCGAATCGTTGTGGACCGTGGGCAAACCTTAATGAGGATTGATCAATACCTCAAACATCATCTTTCAAACGTTACGCGTACCAAGCTCCAAAATGCCATTGAAACTGAGTCGGTTAGGGTAAACGAGAAAGCGGTAAAATCAAGTTATAAAGTGAAGCCCTTTGACATCATAACGGTGTCAATGCCGCATCCCCCGCGCGAAACCGACATTGTGGCCGAAAATATACCGCTAAACATTGTCTACGAAGATGATGAGGTTTTGGTACTCAACAAACCCGCCGGAATGGTCGTTCACCCCGCTTATGGCAACTGGTCTGGAACGGTGGTCAACGCGTTAGTGTACCATTTCCAACATTTACCCACGGGTAGAAACGGCGAAGCAAGGCCTGGGCTGGTTCACCGAATCGATAAAGATACTTCGGGGCTGTTGGTCATTGCTAAAACTGAATATGCCATGGCGCACATTGCCCGTCAATTTTTCGAACATACCACTGAGCGTACCTACCAGGCGTTGGTGTGGGGAGAACCCAAAGAAACCGCAGGAACAATCGTAGGACACGTGGGCCGCAGCGCCCGCGACCGTAAAGTGATGGACGTGTACGAGGATGGAAGCCAAGGAAAACACGCCGTAACGCACTACAAAGTATTGAAATCTTTTAAGTATACTTCACTGGTTCAGTGCAATCTCGAAACGGGGCGTACCCACCAAATCAGGGCGCATTTTCAGCACATTGGACATCCGCTTTTTAGTGATTCTGTCTACGGCGGCGACAAGGTTTTGCGTGGCACTACGAGCGGCAGCTACCGAGCCTTTGTCGAGAATTGCTTTCAACTCATGCCGCGCCAAGCACTGCACGCTAAATCACTCGGATTTGAACACCCCCGTACCAAACAATGGATGCAGTTTGAATCAGAATTACCAGAAGATTTTATGGCTGTTTTGGCCAAATGGGAAAAATTTGCGGCTGAATAACGCAGTTTTTCTACTATTATGACTCTATTAAATTGGTAAAAAGATAGAGCCATATCAGTCGTGCCATTCGGAAATTAAACGGAAAAAGCACCAGCACAAGGGCAATACAAACCCCAAGATTTAAGAAATCAAAAGCATCAATCCCGATTGAAATCAAAAAAACGTAGGTCAGCGCCATTTCTAGCGTGGCCAATCCATAACTTACGTACATGGCCCCCCAATAAAAGCCCGGCTCTTTGCTGAAATTTTGACGACAATGCGAACACTCCTCCTGCATCTTTGCGGGTCTGAAACTAAACAAGTTTGTGGTACTAAACACTTGCCCCTGATGACATTTGGGGCATTTATTTTGCATTAAATGGATGAGAGACATGGTTGTTGTATTTTTTTAGAATACAAAATTAAAACCATTCATCACTTTTATTGACGCATATTTGTAGCTAAAAACAGGACTATTCAGACATTTCTTTTTTTATCATGAAACAACTACCCATTTATGGCATTAATGCCTTTTTGGAATCAGGGATGGTCCATTCATTTTATGCCAATGAATTAAAAACCCACCTCGAAAGCCACCGATTTGTCAACACCCCGCACAAACACAGCACATTTATTACCATCTTATTCACCGCGGGCAGCGGTTCGCACAACATTGATTTCAATACGTACGAAGTACGGGCGGGTAGCGTTTTTTTACTCACGCCGGGCCAAGTCCACAGCTGGGAGTTGTCAGAAGATGTGCAGGGATACGTCTTTTTTCATACGCAGGCTTTCTATAACGACGTCTATCTTACTCGTAAGTTAGAACATTTTCCTTTCTTTTATCTGCAAACCAATTACCCCGTGATTTATCTCCAAGCGCAGGAGGTATTGCGTTTCGAAACGCTCTTCAAGGCGATTTTTGATGAGCATCAAGGAAACTTAGCTTACAAATATGACCAACTGGTTTCGTTGATTGACATGGTGTATATACAACTGGCGCGGTTATATAAAGAAGAAAGTTTAAAGGTTAACAACCAACACAGCCACTATGCTCGAACGAAGCAGTTAGAGAAATTGATTGATACACACTATAAAACTAAAAAGCTCCCCAACGAATACGCAGATTTGATGCACATGACCACTCGACACCTAAACCGAATCTGTCAAGAAACCCTGCATCAAACCACGGGAGATTTGATTTTGAAAAGGGTAATGATAGAAGCGCAACGGATGCTGATTTACAACGACCTCACTGTATCTGCCGTGGCAGATGAACTTGGCTACGATGATTATTCCTACTTTATCCGACTCTTCAAAAAATACGTGGGCGAATCCCCTAAAAAATTCCAACAACGAATGACGCGGTTAATTTCTCAATAAAAAAAGGTATTAATTCAAAAATAATTTGTACTTTATTTGGATTTGTTAACAAAATAAAAGATATTCATTGCATCGTCAAACGCCACTAAAAAGGCTCTTTGGCGGGCTACAAGGGTAAGTGCATAATCTTTACATTTAAAAAATATGTATTTATGAAAACAACACTTTTTGCCCTGTTAATCGTTTTTTGTGCTTTGACCGCCTGCAATGATGTCGATAGCAAAACCAATTCTTCCATGACTCCGATTGATGAAGAAAAGGAAACAAAAGCTATCATGCAGACCATTGAAAATGAGACTTCGTGCTTTTTCAAGGGTGATTACAACTGCTGGAAAGAGAACTTCGTTCAGGCAAACTATGCGTTCCAAGTTTGGAGTAAAGATGGCTATTTTGACCCAAAAATCGGGTGGGAAGCAGTAGACGACAAAATTGGACGATATATTGAAGACAACAAGCCGGGGGCTGGCGGAAGCAACAACCCCAAAGTTGTCCGCAAAGACATGATTGTAAAGTTTTTTAGCAGCGATGTAGCGTATCTCATTTGGAACCAGTACAACAGTGACCAAAAGATGACACACTACACCCACAGCACCGAAACGCGCATCATGGAAAAGCAAAATGGAAAATGGAAAATTGTTAACGTAACGGCTTTATGGGACCGAAATCAACCCATTCCAATCGAAGACTTGAAATAAAATAAACAACATTGTAAACGGCTGAGCCATCTTGAAAACAAGGATGACTCAGCCGTTTTTTTAATCCTTCACTTTGCCCCAACCCAGCGTAGCAACCATCCAATCAGGCAGATGCGTTTGTTTTTTGCGCTTTTTGAGGTTCAAATAAATTCCTAATTTTTTCAGAATCGGCACGCGGTGGGTTTCCACAAATTCAATCAGCGTACCATCAGGGTCTTCGACGTACGAGAAGCGCCCCGCCGCCTCGCCCATGTCAAACGAATCGGCGCTGTCGACCGTAAACGGAAAACCGTTGGCTTCGCAACGCGTTTTGAGGGCATTCATATCAAGGGCATCAAAACACAAGTGAATAAAACCCGCATCGCCCCAATCACGGTCTTCAAAGATTTTGCGCGGAGAGCGGTCAAGCGCCTGCACCAATTCTATTTCAATGCCTCCCAACAGTTTTCCAAAAGCGCCCGTTTCTCCAAGGGTTTTACGAAGTAACACTCTTCTGAATTTTTGTTGCTTGGTGTCTACAAAATCAAAATCATCAAATTTGCCCGATTTATCGTACACAATCTGGTCAATCTGCAAGGTATTGGCGTAAAATTGAATGGCTTTTTCCATGTTACTCACGCCAATCACCGCTCCGCACACACCACCCGTAAGCGAGCCGTTGGGGCGAAACCAAGACTCATTTGGTACAATTTGCAACAGGTTGCCACGGCAATCTTTCAGCCAAAAATTCGCCCGTTGTTCAGGCGAGTTTTCAGGAGAAGATTTATATTCAGAATCAGCCAATTGTGCATAAAACTTCGGTACATCAAGGCATTTGATTTTGATGGCAAAAATTCCTAAATCTCCCAATTCAGGAACAAACGAAGGCTCTACCGGAATCCTATTTTTGTATTGCCAGATTTCAACTCCGCCGCCACCAGCCATATTTAGGGCCATAATGGCGTGACGGCGCCGTACCTCCCCTGAGGTATAACTCGTCATTAATTTTGCATCTGCTTCATCATTAAAAATGGGTACATTCAATCCCAGCGTTTTCCGATACCATTTCCACACTTCGTTGGCGTTCGGAACGCCAATGCCCACTTGCTGGATTCCACTAATTAGGTTGTTCATATTGTTAGAAAAGGAAGTAAGTTATTGCCGGACAATTTACATTATTTTTTAATACGTCCGTCGAGAATGAGAATGTTCCCTTTAAAAATCAGATGACAACTCAGGCGCATTGTCCCCCCATGTCTCATTGGGTTTCGGCCCCATTTTCAACACCAACGTTCCTCCTTTTGTCAGTTGTTCATGGGTTAAATAAGGCTTTGAAAACGGTTTTCCGTTCAACGAAGCCGACTGTATGTAGGCGTTGGCAGGTGAATTATCCGCCGCAATTATTTTAAACGATTTACCATTCGGCATTGTCACCGACAGCTCATTGAAACTCGGACTTCCCAAAATATAAACGGGTTTTCCGGGGCATACGGGATAAAAACCCATCATACTAAATACCAACCATGATGACATCTGTCCGCCATCTTCATTGCCGCTAAGTCCACCAGGGTCGGCCGTGTACTCCTCTTTGATTAGCTGACGAACCCAACGCTGGGTTTTCCAAGGAGCGCCGCCGTAGGAATACAAATAAGCCGTATGATGGCCCGGCTCGTTGCCATGCCAGTAGTATCCTTTTTCAAACATTGAATCCAATTTAGCGATAAAAGGCGCTCGGCCGCCCATGATTTTCATCAATCCCCCAACATCATGCGGCACAAACCACGTATATTGGGCAGGGGAACCTTCGGTGATAAACGAGGCCCTTAAGGCAAATGGGTTAAAATTAGGGCTCCAACGACCGTCGGCATACCTTCCGCGCGCCCAGCCAGTTTGCGGATCAATGACGTTCCGAAAATTGGCCGCCCGCAACGCCAACGTTTTTTGATCTTCGGTATGGCCTAGTGCCTTGGCAAGGGTACTGAGGCAAAAATCATCGTAGGAATATTCGAGCGTACGGGAGGTCTGCTCCCGCTTGTGAAAAGCCTGCCAGACCGAATCTTCGAGCGGAATGTAGTTGTATTTTAGATAACTTTCCATACCCCTCCTCCCTTTACCAGACTCGTAGCTTTTGGGGTCTTTGTTGGCCTCAAAAGCATTTTTACGTAAATACTGGTAGGCCGACTGCACATCAAAATTCCGAATTCCTTTGGCGTATGCATCGGCCACGACCGAAGCCACATGGTCGCCTATCATAGCAGCGGTGTATTGATTCCAACACGGAAAAATAGGCATCCATCCGCCCTGCTCAGCCTTTTTGGTCAATGACTGCATCATGTGGCCGGTACGTTTCGGCTCCAACAACGCGTGCAGTGGCATGGCCGCCCGGAAGGTATCCCAAAGACTAAAATCACAGTAATAATCAAATCCGTTGGCGGTATATATTTGAGTGTCGTCCGCAAAACCCGGATAGCGCCCGTCAACATCCGAAAAAAGACGCGGCGTATGTTTGGCGTGATACAAAGCAGTATAAAAAACGGTTTTGTCTTGCTCGGTTCCTTTCACCTTTACTTTGCCCAATTCAAGGTTCCAGGCCTGTTCGGCTTTCTGCTTTATTTGGTCAAAATTCAGGGTTGAAAGTTCGGCATTAAGATTCCGTCGCGCACCTTCCAAATCAGTAAATGATGACCCTACCCGTACATTTATGACGAGATTTTCTTCAGACTCAAATTCTACGTAAGCTCCCACGTTCTCACGCCTTCCATCTCCTTTAGCCTGTTTTTCAGACTGTTGAACACCGTTAGATTTCCACGTTCCGTAAGATTTAAAGGGTTTCTCGAAAGTAAGCACGTAAAACCCACTGAATCCTGCGGGTTGACCTGCTCCTTGATAAATCCGGTGCACGGGATTGAAAACCACGATTTCTTTACGCTCAGGAAAAATTTCAACGTAGCCTTCACCTTCATCGCTGTTGGGCTCAATGACTAAATAAGCAGCTTCTTTTTGACGAAAGGTAAACCTTAAAAGCCCCGCCCGTTGGGTAGCGGTGAGTTCGGCTTTGATTTTTGATTCAAGGAGTTCTACGGAATAATAAGCAGGCGTAACCACCTCCTGTGTGTGCGTAAAACTGGCAGCTCTTTCGTCGGCCAAAACTTTCAGTTTTCCCGAAACTGGCATAACCGCCATACTACCGTAATCCTGAACGCAACTGCCGTTGAGCCAATGTGAAGCCCGGAATCCGTTGATTTTAGGGTCGTTATAATAGTAAGGAGCAATGCATTTTGTTTCTGTTGACCGGGTTTGGGGCGTCCAAGTGGTCATCCCATGAGGATGACCTATAACGGGGGAGATTTGTCCACGCAATTCACTGGCTCCTTCGCTGTGCCGACGGGCACTTTCAGTAACCGCAGGGGCTGACCCAATGTAAGGGTTGACGTACTGAATGGGGCTTTTTTGGGCAAAACACAGGGAGGGTAAAAGAAGGATTGCGGCTAAATTTAGATAGTTCATACGGCAGAATTGATGATAGCCATAAAAAAAGATAAAGGCTTTTTTATACTCAAAAGCCTTTATCTCTATGTTGATTGGGGCGATTATTCCCTCAAAGAAACGGAAATATTTAGTTTTCGCCGATAGATTTCATAAACTCTTCTACGTATTGCTCACCAACGGGGATAATAGCCTCTCCGATGTGAATTTTCAGGTTACGCACCGACTGAATTTTATCCAACGAAACAATGTAAGATTTATGTACCCGCATAAATTCGTGCGAAGGCAATTTTTGCTCAATCCCTTTCAAGGTCATTCGAGTAATAACCGGATGTCGTGCCGAGGTAAGGTAGATTTTTACGTAATCCTTCAACCCTTCGATGTAGGTGATTTCATCGTAACGAATTTTTACGAGTGCATAATTGGCGTTAACAAAAAAATGCGTCGATAATAACTCAGGAGCCGGTGTCTGTTGACGCAATTTGAAGAGTTCGAATGCTTTATTGGCCGCCTTCAAAAACCGCTCAAACGAAACGGGTTTAAGCAAATAGTCAACCACATCCAATTCAAATCCTTCTAGTGCGTATTGCTCATAGGCCGTGATGAAAATTACCATGGGAGATGACGATTGCCCCTGCAACGATTTCAAAAATTGGACACCCGTAATTCCGGGCATTTGAATGTCTAAAAAAATCAAATCCGCATTCTGTTCGTGCAGTATATCCATTGCCTCAAAAGCGTTTTGGCTGCTTGCCACCAGTTCCAAAAAAGGAACCTGGCGTATATTATCTTCCAAAAGTTCGAGCGCCAAAGGCTCATCATCAACGGCGATACAGCGAAGTTTATGCATAACTCAGTAGTTAAAATTGATACTAGACGCTTCAAAAAGGCGGATTATTACTTTAACGTAATTTCTACTTCCGTAATGAAGATGTCCTTCTCCTTAGATATTTTAAGTGTATGTTGTTCTGGATAAAGCAGTTCCAATCTACGACGAACATTGGCCAAGCCTATCCCCGAACTTCCATCTTTGGATTCCACAAAATCGCTGTTGAATCGGTTTTGTACTCTAAAATGCAGTTTATGTTTGTTGGTTGCCAGCGCGATTTGAATGTAGGGTTCCCGAATAAAACCCGTCCCGTGTTTAAAGGCATTTTCCACAAAAGGAATCAACAGCATAGGCTCAAGCGCTAAGCCATTGGTGGGCGTTTGGAAGTCCATTTCCACTTTAACTTTATTACCAAAACGCATTTGTTGCAGTTCAACGTAGCTCTTGAGGTAATTCATTTCTTTATCCAACGGTATTCTGGCATCATCAGAATCATAGAGCATATATCTCAGCAAATCCGACATCTTGACTATCATCGGTTCCAATAAATCTGACTTTTTACGGGCCAATGCCGCCAAGCTGTTCATTAGGTTGAACATAAAATGAGGGCTTATCTGCGACCGCAAAAAAGACAGTTCCGATTGTAAACGTACTTTTTCCTGTTCGTTTTGGAGACGATGCTCGCGTTGGTAATCACTCAATAATTGAAAACATGTGCTGATTCCAATGACCGAAATAAGCGAATAAAAAGTTGAATACGTAAACCAAGTCCTTGGCGCAAATCCCATCATCCAATAACGAAAGAAATAGGTAATCGTCAGAACAACGATAAAGGTAGTCAGAATGATAAGCAAATAAATACCCAAGCCATGTTTTTTAAAGACTTTGGGAAGCAAAACTTCTGAATTAGCGTAAAATATCAATACTGAAAAAAACTGACTAAAATAGAATGTCATTTGCCAAATTCGTTCTTTTTCCTCATTCGTTAGCTTAGAAGGCGTATCCGCAGCGGGTTGCTGCGATTGAATCAAAATAAAAGGCAAAAAGATAAAACACGCCCAAAAGAAAATATGGGTGAAGACAACCAGAAGTTGCCGCCAGCGTATTTTACCGGGAGGAGCAGGCAAAGTAAGTGTTGGGGCCGACATAACAGTACGATTTAAATTCGGAAAAGAGTCGATGAGCCACTAAATTTAATAAAATTTTAATCAAGCTCTAGCTGAAAGTTAGCAAATAACGGTTTCTCTCTTTAAAGGAAGCGACGTCTCGTAAGAATTTTTAGACGAAATTGCATCTGACGGGGATAATCAGGGCATAAAATTATTAGGGTGTCTTTAACCTAGTTCTATCACCTTTCCCGAAATGTTCTGTTTCATTTTTTCGGGAATAACGTTCAGGATTTCGGTTTTCATTGCTTCAATGATGCTCTTTTTGAGGTGATGCCGGAGCATTACCAGACTGACCTCTCGGGTGGGCGTAGGAACGTGAAAATGACGAACCTGCAACCGTTGCTTTTCCGTTAAATCCCGCAGTGACAATTCAGGTAAAATCGTTATGCCACCGTAATGTTCCACCATCCGTTTGAGGGTTTCGATACTTCCTGCCTCGTATTCAAAATTTCGCATGTGCGAATTCTGCTTTCGCAGTTCACAGATATTCAGGATTTGTCCGCGTATACAATGTCCTTCTTCCAAAAGCCAAAGATGGTTGGGGTCAATGTCTTCAGAAAGGATGAATTCTTTTTGGTAGGCTTTTTCTGATTCTGAAAGGTAGGCCACAAACTCCTCGTAAAAAAGGGGGTACTCCGTAATTCGATCATCTTGCAAGGGGGTCACCACGATTCCCACGTCGAGCAAATCCTTGTTTAATTTAGAAATAAGCTGTTCGGTGGTCAATTCGATTACTTTCAGCTTTACCTGCGGGTATTTTTTGATAAAATTATCCAAAAACAACGGCAAAAGGTACGGTGCCAGCGTTGGGATGATTCCTACCCGAATCTCCCCCGCTACGGTTCCGCGATGTTCGTCCACAATGTCCTTAATTTTGGCTGACTCGCGCAGCAAGAGTCGCGCTTGTTTAATGATCAACTGGCCTATTTCAGTCGGGACGACGGGTTGTTTACTGCGGTCAAAAAGTTTTACGCCCAACTCATCTTCCAATTTTTGGACTTGCATACTCAGGGTCGGCTGCGTGACGCAGCAGTTTTCGGCCGCCATTGCAAAATGCCGATACGTATCCAAAGCAACCAAATATTCAAGTTGTACGAATGTCATAGGTTTTATCTATCAAAACATAAATAATATTGATTTGATTCACTAAAGACATAAAGGTACATTTGTATTCGACAAATTAATCAACAACCTAGGCTATCTTTAAATGTCATTTTTGCCAGCGCAGACCTAGATGCCACAGCCTCCCAAATACGAATTAACACTTGCCTAACGTATGAGATAAACAGTAATAAGAAGGTCTGGTATGATTACCAGACCTTTCTTATTTTTTACACAAAAACCGTTTTCATTCTCCTCAAAACTTCTTCCAGTGTAGCGCGGGTACAGGCAAAATTGAGTCGGATAAAACCTGGTTCTCCGAAGATTGCACCATCATTGATGCCAACCCCTGCCTCTTCGAGTCGTTTGGCTACGTCGGTTAGGCCAGTATCACGAGTATCAATCCACGCCAAATAAGTAGCTTCCAATGGTCTCATTTTCAATCCCTTCATTTGATTGACCGTCTCCAAAAGCAAATCGTGATTCGCTTTTAGATATTCCAACAACTCCTGATGCCACGTAGCCCCATCACGGTAGGCTGCCAACGCCGCTTCGTACGCATACGCCGAAAGCATGGGCATCAACCCTGCTTTGGTACGGACAAACTTAGCGCGCAACTCCTCATTGGCAATCACCACCAGCGAACAACCCAAGCCCGCCAAATTGAAGGTTTTGCTGGGGGCCAATAAGGTTATGCTGTTTTGGGCGGCTTCTGGACTGAGTGTAGCATAGGAAATGTGTTTTTTGGTATCGTCCAATATCAAATCACAATGGATTTCGTCTGAACAAACCACAATACCATGACGTTGACAAATCTCATGCAAGCGTTGCAGTTCATCCCGCGTAAACATTGTACCCACAGGATTGTGGGGATTGCAAAGCAAAAACAATTTGGTGTTGGGCATAATGGCCGCTTCAATAGCCTCAAAATCAAGCGTCCAGCGCTCATTTTCTAATTTTAAAGGAACTTTCTGCAACTCACGATCGGCCATTTCGATTTCAATCATAAACGGATGATAGACTGGCACCGCCGTCATCACACCCTCACCCACCTTCGTGAAGGCCCTAATGGCAAGGCCGATGGCCGGCACTAAACCTCCCAGCCATACCATCCAATTTTTATCAATTTCCCACGCATGGCGCGTACGAAGACGCCCCATCATAACCTCATTCAGTTCATCAGGACAGCGAGAATAGCCAAAAACTCCATGTTGAGTAACTTTATTTAACGCGTCAAGAATGGGAGGTGCGGCCTGAAAATCCATGTCGGCCACCCACACTGGCAGGACATTTTCTGGATATTTATCCCATTTATAACTATTGGTGTGGCGACGGTTGATTTCTATATCGAAAATACTCATTATTAAAAAAGATTGATTTTTGTGCAATACCTCACCAATCTAATGGGTAGGTTTATCCTGCGCGGGGGCAGAGGCATGGTAGTCATGCCGTATCATCTGGGCGTATTTTTCCATTAATTCAAGTACTCGCGCCCGACTTGTGGATTGAACAATGAGGCCGACGTGGTATTCTTCGTTCATTCGCCACACAATTTCGGGGTCATTGAACGGCGATGAATCCGGCCATTGCTGACGAGCCAACGAAATGATGATTCCAGAATAATCGTCTCTGACATCGGGCAACGAATAACTTTCTCCCTTAGCCAAGGCATTTTCTACTTTGGCCCATTCCTTCCATAAGTTAATGCCCGATGACATTTCTACCATTTCGGCCAAGTGCGCCCCTCCTACCCGCGATGCCGTTTCCAGAAAATAAAACTCTCCGTCTTCGTGGCATTTGATAACTTCTGTATGCGACGCGCTGTAATTCATATTGAATGCTTTCAGCACCTGTTCATTCATTTTTTTGAGGGCTTTGGCATCTTTGGAATTAAATTCTACCGTAACGGAGCGAAAGATTCCGCCCCCGTGTGCCACTTCAAACGGCGTATTGAGGTACTCACTACTGCGATGAAATATAACTTTCCCACCCAGCGTAAGCGCATCGACGTGGTAAACGGCACCTGGTTTAAATTGTTCAATCAAAAACAAGTGTCTTTCTTCCCCTAAGCTATGAATGGTCTGCCATGCTTCATCAAAACTATACACTTTTTTTATACCGGCGGCCGAGGCTTCTGCACGCGGTTTGATGACCCACGGCGGAGTAGATGCCCGCAAATAATCCGTAATTTCTACATCATTAAACAAAGCACTAAACACGGGCACTTTAACACCCGCATCACGGGCCTGCACCCGCATGGCCAACTTATCACGAAAATAACGAGCCGTGGTTTGTCCCATGCCCGGAATCCGAAAATGCTCCCGTATCGTTGCCGCTTTTTCCACGTCAAAATCATCCAAGGCCACCACCCGATCTATTTTTCGGGTACGCATCACGTAGGCCATACCTTTAATCATGTTCTCAAAGTTGGAAAGCGTATTGGAATCATCTTCCAAATAAAAAATCTCGTCGATAGATTCGTAAGGCCATGCTTTGCCTTCGGTTCTTCTGGCCGTCAGCAAATAGACCGTGTTGCCGGCTTCCTTGCAAGCCCGCATAAAATCCCCTCCTTTAAAGTAACAGGTGATACAGAGAAACGTAAGACTCATAGGTTCTCAAAGTTTGTGTTTTAGGACAATTTATGACCACCCCCAACCAAGCATAAGACTAGGTTGATTAAAAAGAATGTGTTTCCTTTGCGGGGACTTTTCAAACATACAAACTATCAATCTTTCAACCAAACGTAGGCTGTGAATTTCCCCGTTTTCGTGGCTCGTCGCATACGTCAGCCCCAGCAAGCCACTTTTTCGGCTACGGTTTCCCGAGTAGGTATTGCCTCCATCGCCTTAGGGGTTGCCGTGGGTATTGTGGCCCTGTCCGTCTTATTTGGTTTTAAAGGCACTATTTATCAAAAGGTTTTTCTTTTTGGCTCCCATATTCAGGTCTCCAAACTATCACTCAACCAATCATTTGAAGAATCCCCGATTTTGCTCCATACGCCCGTCTATGATCAATGGCAAAAAATCCCGGGGATTCGCCACCGACAGGCCGTTGCGCACAAGGCGGGTATTCTCAAAACCCCTGACGAACTGCAAGGGGCCGTCATTAAGGGTGTAGGTCGTGATTACGACTGGGATTTATTGAAAGAAAGTTTGGTTGAAGGCCGCCCCATTCAATTTTCGGATACGTCTTACGCCGAAGAAATTATTCTGAGTCGGGTGATTGCCCAAAAATTAAACTTAAAAGTAGGCGATAACGTCGTGATGTATTTTGTCCAGAATCCGCCGCGCGTCCGCAAACTTAACATTGTTGGCATTTACGAAACCAACCTCGAAGAATTTGATAATCAACTGGTTCTGGGAGACATTGGCTTGGTACAGCGTCTCAACGGCTGGGGGGCAGATTCGGTCGGAGCCTACGAATATTTTGTCAATGATTTTGACCAATTGGAGTCTTCTGCCAAAACCTTATACAGCCAACTCCCCTCCGATATGCGCATGGAACGGGTCACGGACCGCTTCAGACCTTTATTTGAATGGCTCCAATTATTGGACCAAAACACGAGTGTTTTGTTGGTCTTGGTGCTGTTTGTGACGTGTTTCAATATTGCGTCGGTTCTGCTCGTGATGATGATGGAGCGCACACCGATGGTGGGCCTTCTCAAAACGCTCGGCAGTCCCAATGCACAAATACGGCGCATCTTTTTTTTCGTGGGTATTCAACTGTCTGTCAAAGGGTTGCTCATCGGGAACCTCATTGGTATTGGCCTCTGCTGGGTTCAATCCCGATTTAAAATCATTCCCCTCGATGCCACCAATTATTTTATGAATACGGTTCCAATCGTCTTTGATTGGAAAGCAATTTTATTGCTCAACGCGGGTATCATTTTGCTCATTGCGCTCATTTTACTCCTACCCACCATGATTATCAGTCGAATTCGGCCCGTTCAAGCATTGGTGTTTAAAAAGTAAGAAACCAGTCAATAGAGTCATTCCTGCAAAGAACGTTTAATAAATCAAGCAGAAAATCGGGCCGTTACGTAGGCGAAATCATTAATTTGGTTGTTTGATTTTAAACAGCCATTTAACAATGAAATTACCCCACGCCATTCTCGTTGCACAGGCTACTGCGTGCCTTGCTTTTATCGGTTGCAAAAGCCCCCAAGCCCGCATTGGGGCACCCGAACAACTAACCGTAAACCTCACTCCTGAGCGCATTCAACGCGGCGAATACCTCGCCAACCACGTCGCCGTTTGTATGGATTGCCACTCCCGCCGCGATTATTCGCAGTTTGCTGGCCCCATGATAGCTGGCACTAAAGGCGCAGGAGGCGAGGTATTTGACCATAAAATGGGCCTACCGGGTACTTTTTATGGGAAAAATTTGACGCCTGCTGCCCTAAAAGCATGGACCGACGGCGAACTCTACCGCGCCATTACTACGGGCATTTCCAAAGACGGAACCGCCTTATTACCGATGATGCCCTACCAAAACTACGGCAAAATGGACCGCGAGGACATTATATCCATCATCGCCTACTTGCGGACCATACCTCCCATCGAAAACCCAGTTCCTGCCGCTAAACCCGATTTATGGTTAAAGCCCATCCTCAAAAAAATGCCACAAAAAGCCGCTTTTCAATCCAAACCCGCTTTGCAGGATTCTATCGGGTACGGCCGCTATTTAGTTACGTTTGCGGGCTGTGCCGATTGCCACACCAAACGGCACATGGGCATTCCCGTTAAAAAGAAGTCACTTGCGGGAGGAATGTCCTTTCCGTTGCCCAGCGGCACCGTACAATCGGCCAATCTAACCCCCGACCTGGCCACAGGAATCGGCCATTGGACAAAAAAGGCATTTATCGCTCGTTTTAAGTCGTTTGACCCTAAAACCTTCCATTCCTTTGCCACACAAGACGGTTTTAATACGCCTATGCCGTGGCTTTTTTACAGCGGAATGAGCGAAGAAGACCTCGGAGCCATTTATAGTTATCTCCAATCACTCAAACCCATCAAAAACAAAACGGTTGCTTTTACCCCCAAAAAGTCTAAAATCTTGGAAAAAGATACCAAAATCGAAACAGTAGGTTTGAACAAAATTTAGTATTTTAAAACCTCCTCTCCCCGATTTTACTCTTTTTTAGAAGGGGTCAAACAGAACTATTTTTCGGATACATAGGTTCTAATCCTTAACTTTGTAGGATTAATAAGGAAACAAAACCAATGGCACAAAAAGAAATAAAATTTACCATAGAGCAGGACGAGGAGAAAATCCCCGAAAAAATTTATTGGGAAGCGACCGACAACCCCAACGAAGGACTGGAAGAAACCAAAGCGATTGCCGTAGGAGTTTGGGACCATTTTCACCGGGGGACGCTCTTCATCCCCTTGTGGTCAAAAGACATGGAAGTGCTTGATATGAAGCGCTTTTGCATCGAAATGCTCGGCTGCGTAGCCGACACACTGCGCAATGCCACGGGCGACGAAATCATGGCCGCCGAAATTGACGAAGTTGGCATGGCGTTGAGCAAACGTCTTCAAAAAGAAATGCAAGCTGTACAACAAGGGCAATAAGTTGCTTAGATTTATCTAGTGAAATGTGTTTTTGGTTTTTTACGACCAAAACAGGGTTGCTCACAACCCAGTGATCAAAAAAACAAAATGACTGAAATAAAAATCGGAATCGTCGGCGCAGCGGGATATACCGGGGGCGAATTATTACGTATTTTAATCAATCACCCAAGCGCTGAAATTGCCTGGGCGCACTCCAAAAGCCAAGCAGGCAAACCCATTTATGCTACTCATACCGACTTATTTGGGGATACTGAATTAACTTTTTCGGGGGAAGAAATCGCAGATTTATTGGCAATAGAAGGCTTAAATGCTATTTTTCTTTGTTCGGGGCACAACGAATCCAAAAAGTTTTTGGAAAGTAATCCCGTACCTTCTTCCATCAAAATCATCGACCTGAGTACTGATTTTCGTGATCAATCAAACGGCTTCGTGTACGGTTTGCCCGAATTGCAGCGCGAGCGCATCAAAACTGCTGATAAAATCGCCAACCCTGGTTGCTTCGCCACCAGTATCGAATTGGCATTGTTACCCTTGGCCGCCGCAGGTTTAATAACCGACGACGTCCACGTAAGTGCCATTACAGGCTCCACGGGTGCAGGTCAGGCGTTGAGCGCCACAACGCACTTTACGTGGCGCAACAACAACATGTCTATTTATAAAGCGTTTACGCACCAACACCTCAAAGAAATCAAGATGAGTCTGACGGCTTTGCAAGCGGATTTCAGCAAAGAGGTGAATTTTATACCCTATCGCGGAGACTTTACCCGTGGGATTATGGCCAATGTGTACACCAAATTTTCGGGTACGTTAGAGGAAGCCCTTTCGCTTTACCAAAGCTATTATGCAGGGCATCCGTTTACGCATGTTAGTACCCAAGATATTGACCTAAAACAAGTCGTAAATACCAATAAGTGTCTGATTCAACTCCAGAAACACGGAGATAATCTACTGATTACTAGCGAAATAGACAACCTAACCAAAGGTGCTTCTGGACAGGCGGTACAGAACCTAAACTTACTTTTTGGCTTGCCCGAAGATGCAGGCCTGCGCCTAAAAGCCGCCGCATTTTAGAGGGAAATATTCTCATTTTTCAACTGTTTAAGCAGCATGAGCAAAGTCGTTTTTTGTATCGGCAGTATAGCGCTCGTGCTGCTGTCCATTGCCTGCGGTGCAGTTGAAGAACTGAAAGAAAGTTCATGGGAAAAAGAACATTGCGACACTACTCAGCGCCTCGAATCATTTAGCGTACTTGATTTAGTGTTGCCATTTTCGCAAGCCGATACCCTCAAGGAAGCCCTCACTTCCGTCCCGCAGATTTATGTAACGACCATCAAAAATGGGCAAATCCAGCCTTGGCAAGCCCTCACAGCACCGTCGTTTCAAGGTCAACCTTATGAACTGAAACTTCCTCAGGCGTCGTTTAAAGTTGACACCCTTTCGACCCTCGACCTCACCTATCTTTGGTCGTTGGCCGATCGCTACGATTATCCCTACCTTCGCTACGAGTCAATTTTAAAATCGGTCAGAGATTCTTTTTTGGTAAAACGGGACGCAATGATGCAGGCCTATTTACGCCAATTCCCTCACTATAAACTTAGGGTGCAGTCAGATTTGCGAGGAAGCGGAAAGCAAAAACGCCACCTGACCATGGGCAAAAGTGTATCTCCCTTGTCTCAGCATCAATTTGGCTTGGCCTCCGACATTGCCATCCTCAGCAGGGGCAGGCAATTGCAAAATATTACCCATTATAAAACATTTTTGGGACAAATAGGCCAGCAGTATTCGCTTACATGGGGCGGCAATTTTTTAGGTTTTGTTGACCCCAATCACATTCAATTTTTTGCAAACAGCGCTGAACTTTTAGCGAATATTCCCGCCTTGCGCTTTGAATATGAAGCCTATGGTCGTTATTTCAAAAACCGTGTGCGGGCCATGACCGCCGCTGGAAAAGCGGCCAAGGTTGAAGATACCAAAGCATTGCTTGCCGCCCTCCATCAATTACACAAAGGCCAAGCCTGCGTGTGCGACACGTTAGCCGAGCGCCCAACGCCCCTTTTTATTCGCAATCTTGCATTGGAAGCCACCAAAGCGGGCTATCAATCTGACCGTGACATTTTAATTATCGGCAATCTTGACCAGCATACCACAAGCTTAATCCACCCGACGGGAGTTCAGAAAACGTTTAGGTTGGGGGTTTGGCAATAACAAACGCTATTTTCTCCCAAATTCTTCCCTCAATACCGCTTCGGCAGGTTTTTGTTGGGGTGAAAAAGCGTCCCTACGAGAGTCGCGCGGTTGGTGCAAAAACCATTTCCACGCAAAAGCCCCCGCCAACCATTTTCGGGGCCATACTTCCTTAAAAAAAGCCCGGTAAGCATCCGCTTGTAATGCAGGATTATCGGTTTTGGTATCGTGCGATTCCCAAGGTTTTTCGGTGGCAAAATCAACGCTTCGATAGCCAAATTCTGTGAACAAAATGGGCTTTTGAAGTTTTGCCGCAAATGCCTCCAACTCATCTAAGTGCGTCAACCAGCCTTTTTGCAGGGTCTCTATCGAAGGGTGTTTTTCGGACGAAAGAGGAAAATAGGCATCTACACCAATAAAATCCAAGTCTGCCCAAAAGGGATTTCGCGGATAATTATTCCAGTTATCGGCGTACGTCAACGGCCCTTTGTAAATTTCTCGTACCTGCCTAATCATCGAACGCCAAAAAGGGGCGCGTTTAAACGCGAAGTTGTCCATTTCGGTCGCAATGCAAAACAAATCTACTTTCATTGAATCCGCAATGCGGGCATTTGTAAGAATATAATCACCAAAATCTTTTTCAAAAGTTTGCCAATCGGCTTCGGTTTTGAGGTCAAAATCGCCCGTATACATCCCCCTCCCCACCCACGCGTGCGGCTTAAGCATTACTTTCAGGCCGCTCTGGTGTGCGAGTTCTATCGTTTTGGCGGTTCCATCTTTGGTTTCTCCCCACCACATTTTGTTCATGTTGAAATGAAAATGCGGCTCCCCTTCCCGACAAAAACCGTACGGAATGACCGCCACCCATTCGGCATTTACTTGCCGAATAGGACTAAAGACCGACGAATCAATTTCTTTGGAAGGAGCTACCAAGTTCACTCCCCGCATTTTCTGTCCGCTATACACGGGAGGCGAAGGGCGGGTACAGGCGACAGTCAGCAGTAGGCAGCAGGCAGTTAACAGTTTGCAGCAGGCGGCGTTCTGTTTTACTGTTTGAAGTTTACAGCTGGCAGTCCATCGTTGGTAGCGAATAAGTTTTTTCACGATAAGGAGTCGGGGTTTAACAAAAAAGCCACCTTTGTGGTGGGCTTACTGTGTAATGAGTCTCATTGCCCAAAAGTAAATTGATATAAACTCACTTTATTAGACCTACTTGGTGCCATGGTATCACTGTTGCGCTACGACGAATTTGAGATTCATTCCCTGCATACCACAAATAAGCTTCCAGTACAGGCACATCCGTTTGCTGCTGAAACCATGCTAAATTATCAAAAAATGAAGCATTGATGGTACCTGCTGATTTGATTTCACCAATGAGTACTCCTCCACTTTTTTCTAATAAAATATCAATTTCGTGTCCGTTACTTTCTTGCCAAAAGTAAAGCTCGTTGGGGTCATTGCGGTTGTAACCTTGCTTAACTAACTCTGCCGCGAGCATATTCTCAAACAAATTGCCTCGAAAATGATGGGTAATTAGCTCTTCTTCCTGTTTAATTCCTAAAAGATAACTGGCTAAACCTACGTCATAAAAATATAATTTCGGGGATTTGATGAGGCGTTTGCTAAAGTTCTTGTAATAAGGTGGCAGCATAAACACTAAATGACTCGTTTCCAAAATGCTCAACCACTCACGGGCAGTTGTAGCAGCTATGCCTACATCTGAAGCCAATTTTTGGTAATTAATCGGTTGTCCAACCCGCCCTGCCGCCAACCGAACAAATGTCCGAAAAAGCGTCAGATTTTGCACCGCCTGAAGCTCCCGAACATCCCGCTGCACGTAAGTTTCAAAATAGTTGGCGTAAAAGTCAGAAGGATGCAATCCTCGGTCAAAAATGGGTGGATAAAAGCCCGTAAACATCGCACGTTCTGGAGTCGTTGCCAATAAATCAACGGTTTGTAACTCTCCAAATGAAAATGGGAACAATCGAAAAATAGCAACCCGCCCTGCCAAGCTTTGCGTAATACCTTTCATCAATAGGAAGTTCTGCGAACCCGACAGTATATATTGTCCCATCTGTCGAGATTCATCTACCCGCTGTTGTAGATAATTAAACAACTTTGGGGCACGTTGTACTTCATCAAAAATAACCTGCCCAGAGTAGGTATCCAAAAAGCGGCGGGGATCTGAAAGTGCAAAATCCAACTCATCGGGATTTTCTAAAGACACGTATCGGTAATTCGGCAAAAGTTGACGCAACAGGGTCGTTTTCCCCGACTGCCTCGGGCCAGTAAGCGATAGTATGGGGAATTTAGTAAGAAGCTCCGTAAGACGAGAAGCCAAGGTTCGCTTGATCATTTCCTGGAACGATTTTTATGTAAATCTAAGAATAAAAAGTGGATTTACATAAAAATACCCCTAAGAATACAAAAAGCCGCCCTAAAAAGGCGGCTTCATTTATTATCATCAAAATAATTCAAAGAGATATTATCCCAAATACGTCTTCAACGCTTTGCTGCGTGAGGTATGGCGCAAACGACGAATGGCTTTTTCCTTGATTTGGCGTACACGTTCGCGGGTCAGGTTGAACTTCTCCCCGATTTCTTCCAGCGTCATGGGATGTTCGCCGTTCAGTCCGAAGTACAACGCAATCACATCCGATTCCCGTTGGGTCAGGGTAGAAAGCGCGCGCGCTACTTCTTTACGAAGCGAATCGTTGATTAGCCCTTGGTCGGGCTTCTCTTCCATGTCGTTTTCTAGTACGTCCAAAAGGCTGTTTTCTTCCCCTTGTACAAAAGGCGCATCCATCGACACATGACGGCCCGATATTTTGAGCGTATCAACCACCTCATTGGCAGAGATGTCCAACACTTCGGCTAATTCTTCGGGAGAGGGCTCACGCTCGAATTTTTGTTCGAGATCCGAAAATGTTTTTGAAATTTTATTGAGAGACCCTACGCGGTTGAGCGGAAGGCGCACAATACGGGACTGTTCGGCCAATGCCTGTAAAATGGATTGACGAATCCACCATACGGCATAGGAGATAAATTTAAAACCACGCGTTTCGTCAAAACGTTGCGCGGCTTTAATTAATCCTAAGTTACCTTCATTGATAAGGTCACCAAGTGATAACCCTTGGTTTTGATATTGTTTAGCCACGGAGACCACAAAACGTAAGTTTGCTTTGGTCAATCTCTCCAGTGCCTGTTGATCACCTTCCCGAATTCTTTGCGCCAAAGTCACCTCCTCGTCGGGAGTCAGCAAATCTACCTTTCCAATTTCCTGTAAATACTTATCAAGCGATTGGCTTTCTCGGTTGGTAATCTGCTTACTGATTTTTAGCTGTCTCATTTTATAAACTTTGGTGCTATCTTAATACTATTTGGTAACGAAAAAAGAGTATCAAAAGTTGATTTTCATACCAACTTTAAGTTAAAAAACCTAAAATCTACTGAGTTTCTTGGATTTTTAGTAAAAATTATCAAAAAGGGCCAATTTAGGCGTAGAATCAAATTGATTTTTTCGGCTTTGGCCCTTTTTGATACCCTTTTTTATCGACGGTTATCGTCTCTACGACGTTCTCCCCCTCTGTCATTGCCGCGCTCGCGACGGTCACCGCGATCTTCACGCGGGGGTTTTTCAACGTAGCCTTCTGGTTTAGGCAACAATGCCTTACGTGAAAGGCGATATTTCCCCGTTTTTTTATCGTGCTCTACCAGTTTTACTTGTATTTCTTCACCCACTTGCAAAACTCCGTCCATGGTTTCAAGTCGCTCCCACGTGATTTCTGAAATATGCAGTAAACCATCTTTACCCGGCATGAATTCAACAAACGCGCCAAATGGTTGGATTGTTTTTACAACTCCCGTGTACACTTCATTTACTTCTGGAATGGCAACAATACCTTTGATGCGTTTTACCGCAATGTCCATGCTGTTGCCATTGGTGGCAAAAATGCTGACATAACCCGCACCGTCGCGTTCTTCGATGGTTACGGTTGCACCCGATACGCGTTGGATTTCCTGAACTACTTTACCACCTGGCCCGATTACGGCCCCAATTTGCTCTTGTGCAATCTGAATAACCACCGCACGAGGAGCATGAGGTTTAAGGTCTTCACGACTTTCAACAATCGCTTTCTTCATCTCACCCAAAATGTGTAAACGTCCGCGACGCGCCTGTTCAAGTGCTTCGGCGAGTACTTCGTACGAAAGTCCGTCTACTTTGAGGTCCATTTGGCAAGCCGTAATTCCCTGTTCAGTACCCGTTACCTTAAAGTCCATGTCACCAAGGTGATCTTCATCCCCTAAGATATCTGAAAGCACGGCGTATTTGCCAGAATTATCGGTAATCAATCCCATTGCAATTCCTGCTACGGGGGCTTTTATCTTAATCCCCGCATCCATCAATGCCAGTGTACCTGCACAAACAGTTGCCATTGATGACGAACCATTTGATTCTAAAATATCAGAAACGATACGAATCGTATATGGATTTTCGTCATCTGGAGGCAATACTTTTTTCAATGAACGGTGGGCCAAGTTTCCATGTCCTACTTCACGACGGCCAGGTCCACGATTGGGCTTTACTTCACCCGTTGAAAAACCTGGAAAGTTATAGTGCAACATGAAACGGCTGTAACCATAATACATGGTAGTATCAATGATTTGCTCGTCCATTTTAGTACCCAACGTAACGGTCGTAAGCGACTGCGTTTCGCCACGGGTAAACAACGCCGAACCGTGGGGTGATGGCAATAAATCAACCTCACACATGATGGGGCGGATTTGGTCCAGCGCACGTCCATCTAAGCGGCTGCGCTCATCCAATACCAGACGGCGCGAAGCTTCCCATTCCAAATCATGATAATAGCGCTTGATAAGCCCTACTTTGGCATCATATTCTTCGGGGTTTTCGGCCTTGTATTGTTCTAAATATTCGGTAATAACGCCTTTGAAACCATCTTTACGGAGTTGCTTGTTTGCACTTCCTTGACGGGCCACGGCGTAGATTTTATCGTAACAAGCTTCACGAACTTTCTGACGAAGTTCCTCATCGTGAACTACATACTCAAACGTACGTTTCTCTGTTTTACCTGCTTCTGCTTCAAGTTCTTTCTGAACCGCACATTGCAATTTAATGACTTCGTGAGCGGCTTTGATTGCCTCAATGACATCCTGCTCCGACGCCTCGCTCATTTCTCCTTCTACCATACAAATATCTTTGGCAGAACCCGCCACGATAAGATCTAAAGTAGCGGCTTTTAATTGTGAAGAAATGGGGTTAATAACGTATTCTCCATTGATTTTTGCCACTCGCACTTCCGAAATAGGGCCGTTGAAAGGCACGTCGGTCAGCATCAACGCTGATGATGCAGCCAAAGCGGCCAAGGCATCGGGCAATACTTCGGCATCGGCCGAAATTAAAAATACGTTTACCTGCGTATCTGCGTAGAAATCATCAGGAAACATCGGGCGCAGGGCTCGGTCGACCAATCGGCTAACCAACACTTCGTGATCCGATAATTTGCCTTCACGCTTCTGAAAGCTTCCGGGAATACGTCCCGCTGACGCGAATTTTTCTTGGTAATCAACCGACAACGGCAGAAAATCAGTACCGGGCCGGGCATCGGGATTGGAAACCACCGTAGCTAGCAACATGGTGTTACCCATACGCACAACAACAGACCCGTGGGCCTGTCTGGCTAGTTTTCCCGTCTCAATTGTGATGGTGCGACCATCAGGAAGTGTAATGGTCTTTGTGATGATGTTAAACATGAAAGAAGAATTAAAACCGCTTTGTGCCTGCGCTTCCGCTTAAGACTGTTATTTTGTTATCTATTAAATGTGAATCGAACAATTCGTTTACACTTAACTTCATTAAAAGACAACAACGCAAGCTATTTATTGAATAAACCGCAAAAATTTTGTACTTAATTTTGTAAGGGAGAGAAATGACAAACAGGGAATTCAATTGAATGAAATTCCCTGTTTGAGCGTATCGCGTTACTTTCTGATATTCAGTTCGGCGATGATAGTACGATAACGACTGATTTCAGTTCTTTGAAGATAATTCAGCAATCGTCTGCGCTTACCTACCAATTTCAAAAGACCAAGACGAGTGGCACTGTCGTGTTTGTGCTGCTTCAAGTGCTCGGTCAGGTGGTTGATACGGTGTGTAAATAATGCAATTTGTGATTCCGGAGAACCCGTATCGCTTTCAGACTTGCCATACTTTTGAAACAAGTCTTTTTTCACTTCCGATGTTAAATACATGATTGTAACCTCAGATTAATTTAGATGGAACATATATACAAAAACGGCTGCAAAGGTATGCAATTAGTTTGAATAAATAGCCTTATTGCCGCGCCATTTTTTAAGGGCACTACTTTGTTGCCACTTTTTTGTCATTCGTTCCCACCAGATGATGTATACATCTTTGTCAAACAAGCGAGAATCCTTCAAAGCACGGTCGGCAAAATAGATTCCGACAAATATCAGGAGGGTATTGGAAAACCAAGCCCCAAATGGCACCCAAACCAAGCCATCTTTGGCCCACTTATCGCCCTGCAAGGTAAGTACATACGATAAAATAAAGAAAAGAACCGACACCAACACGGGAATACCAAAGCCCCCCTTTTTGATGATGGCCCCCAAAGGTGCTCCCAACAGAAACATCACAAAACAGGAAACTGCCTGGGTATATTTATGGTGCATCTCCAAATCATACCGATACCAAGTTTTTCCCTTATCTGTCAGGTACGTTTTGTTACTTTGGGCGTACGATTTAACATTTTGGGCCTGCGTCAGTGCACTTGCGATTACTTGTTCTTTTTCGGAGGGCAATGCTACGGGCTTTTTCTTCAACAAAGAATCCACCCATTTGCCGTATTTGGGGGCCGTTGCTTTGGGGAGGGTTTCGGCCCGAAAGGCATAACTAAAGTACTGTTTCGACTGTGGGAAAAGCCCATCTTTGGTCTTTTTATATTCCTTTTTGAGCGAATCTGCCACTTTTTGCAACTCTTTGGCATTTTTCATGTACTCGTGGTATTGGAATTGGTTCTCATCGGTACGTTTTAGTCCGAATGACTCCAGACTTACCACCATTTTATAATGGTCAAAATAAGAGCGCGTAAATTGTCGGTTATCGCTCGGCGAATAGCTCCCCCCTCCTGTTTGACCATTTTCAGAGTATTGATTTCCTTTATACAATTCAAAAACCAAATAGCTTTGATTGTTGATGGTGTACATCAGGCCCGAATCGGCCAAAATCACTTCGCGGTTACCAGCGTTGTAATCGGAGGTCGGATGTCGATAAATGACCAACCCCTTTAGGCTCCTTTGGTCAGCAAATTTTTTATCTACTTTTATATTATAGCCCGGCAAATCATTATAGAAAATCCCTTCTTTAATATTTAGGGTTGCCTTGGCAGTTTTAATGTCATAGAGAAGGCTATACCCCTTAAGATTGGCCCACGGGGCCACCTCATTATTGTACCAAAAAGAGAAGAGCGTAATCATCGCCACCATGACCATCACCGACCGCATGGCGCGCCATGTAGAGATTCCCGCGCTTTTGATGGCCGTTAATTCAAAAAACTCCCCCAAGTTCCCGAAGGTCATCAATGAAGAAAGCAGGACGGCCAAAGGTAAAGCTACTGGGACGGTAATGAGGCTAAAAAAGCCGAGGAGTTTAACATAATTTAAGAAATCAATGTCCTTACCCACGAGTTCGTTCAGATACTGAGAGATAAGCCGCATCAAAAATATAAAAACGACAATGCACAAAGTCAGCACGAACGGGCCTAAAAATGACCGTAATACCAGTTTATCAATTTTTTTCATTCGTATTTACTCAACTTCCCACAATTTCCTTGAGACTCTCTATTAAACCGTCCCAAAGGTCTTTTAGTTCTTCCACGTCGGCGTTGGCGGAGTAGTCCGTAATCCTTAAATATGTTGAGCCCGTCAAGTCACTTACATCAATTTTAAATTCAATATAATTGTTATCCCGATTATTTTCGCTCGTATTAAGAAACTCAAACTTGACACTTTTATTGAGGCGGAGCGAGCTTTGTTCGGCAATATGACTCTCTTTATCCCAGATAAAATCAAAGTTATGGTCAGGCTTGGTATTGACTTTATCACAAAACCATTCCGACAGGCCAGAAGCGGAACTTATGTAAGGGAAAAGCATCTTTGGCGAAGCCCTTAGTTCATATTCATTCGAGTATTTAAACTTTTGCATAGTGTTTGGCTTGTTTAACTTGTTAAAAAAAGGTCGGTTGAATTGGCTTTGGTAGGGTAAGCCGTTGTTTTTCCTCCTAAATTTTCAATTTATTTAATCTTCCAATAAATTACTTAATACTGCTAACCCTCTCAACGGCAACGGCAAAATAGAAACTTCCTTTAATTATTCAAAATCTGTTTGCGTAATAAAATTTTTTCTTCTACTTTTGCACCACCAAAACGATGGCGGGGTAGCTCAGATGGTTAGAGCGTAGGATTCATAACCCTAAGGTCGGCAGTTCGATCCTGCTCCCCGCTACAAAAAAAATCCCACTCAAAAGTGGGATTTTTTTTGTTTGAAAATATACCATTCACTTCATTTTAAGGTATAAATATCTTAACTTAGCGCTTGTTAAGGTATAAATTCCAGTTAGTATGAAGGGATTGGTGCTATTTATTTTAATATCTTTTTTCTCCCCCTTTTCTTTGCCATTAGTAGAGAAAAGCACCCATTCTGTATGCTATTTATATCCCAAATCAGCTTCTGTTACAGATATTACCCCTGAATATGAGTACTTCAAAGCTTATCCCAACCCTGCTTACGAACTGCTTACCGTCGAAATCGGCATGAAATTACCCGCCCGTATCAGCCTCAAAATGGTCAACCTGGAGGGAGAAATGATACGCACAATTGCCGATGACCTTTTTCCGCCTGGAAGACATTTTTTTGAAACCACGCTCAACAGCGTCCCCTCAGGCACTTACTTGATTCGCTACGAAAAACTCGACAAGGTATTGGTCAGAAGAGTGGTGGTCAAATAGTTTTCGACCACCAAACTTCAAGTAATTATTTTTTAGGCATCACAAACACACTTTCGTCGATGGTTGGGTTTATCTCCACTTTTGTGATTGTGGTCATGATAACGCCCGCCTGAGGATTGTTGATTTCCGTGGTTGTAGGGAATGAAATTCCATCAAAGACCTTATAGTTTGACATTTTGGTTTCTACCTCTACATCTTGTCCACTCACATTAACTTTAATGGCCGTTCTGATGATGTTAAAGTTTTTGGTGTCAATAGAATGCGTCATGCTCATCCCATCTTTCGAAACCATTTTTACTTTATATACTTCCGTGCCATCAAGGGTTTCTTTGCCCAAAAGCTCAGTTTTGGTACCTGAAGATTTGTAATTGGTAATTCCTGATAAATCAAGTTGGCTTACCGACGCCTTCAATTGTTCTTCGGGCAAAGGTGTGGGTTCTGGACCAGCCATTGGATTGATCATCCAGCCCTTTTCTCCGTCTATTGCCATGATAATAGACTGCCCCATGGCTTCCATTTCATTTCTCATTCCACGTCTATGCATAATGACCGATTTTGTCGGGATTTCCATACCCATCACACTGACTGTCCCTTCCATGCGCAGAGATTTGAGGCTATTGAGTTTTTCGGCTCCTCCCCGCGCCTGAATTGACTTGTCCAGAATCTCTTCGGCACTTTGGGCCATCACTGTCAACGCGGTACTTGCGAGTAGCGCAACTATCACAACTAGTTTTTTCATGTCTTTACAACGGTTAAAATGTCAATTTTGGACGAAAGGTAAAGCGAAAATGGTGAGCAAAAATAAGAACTTTAAAAAATTGGATGAACGGTCATTTCTCTCAGTCAGATGGACTTATAAACCTTGCTTTACACTCGAAACGTATGTAGTAATTGCTTCCTCTAAGTTTTCATTTTGTTGCAAAACCCGAATAAAGGCACTCCCAATAATCGCACCAGCGGCGTGCTGACAGGCGGTTACGAAGGTTTCGTGGTCTTTGATACCAAAGCCAATCAAACGAGGATTGCGCAAATTCATGGCGTTCACCCTGGCAAAATACGCTTCCATGTCGTGCGTCACGCCCGTTTGAGAACCTGTTACGCTGGCCGAAGAAACCATGTAAATAAACCCTGCGCTATTCTCGTCAATCTGACGAATACGTTTGTCCGACGTTTGAGGCGTGATTAGGAATATATTTAATATACCATATTGATCAAAAATGGGCTTGTACGTTTCGAGGTATTCGTCTACGGGCATATCTGGCAAAATTAGTCCATCTACCCCCACCTCAGCGCACTGCTGGCAAAAATTCTCCACCCCAAACTGAAGCACTGGGTTGATGTATCCCATCAGTAACACGGGCAATTTTATCTCTTCGCGCATGTTGCGGAGTTGGTCAAACAACTTTTTGACACTCATTCCATTTTCGAGCGCTTGTTGGTTACTGATTTGAATGGTTTCACCGTCGGCAACGGGGTCAGAATAAGGCATTCCGATTTCGACGAGGTCGGCCCCTGCGTCTTGAAGTGACTTTAAAATGCGGCGAGTATCTTCCAATTTGGGAAAACCTGCCGTAAAATAAACGTTAAGGTTATGGTTCGGATGGTGTTGAAAAAGAGAGACGATGCGATTCATGGAGTTCTTAAAATTGGGATTGGTTACTTATCAGCGGAGCATTAGAAACGTAGTTTTGGTTACTAATCAACAACACGCTGCGGCAAAAGTAATTTTTTATACGCCCATAGCCAAAGTTTAACCAACGTTCTGTGGTTTACTTTTTTTGCAAAAAACTACCGCCACCGAAACGATTTATCATCAATGGCCCGCATAGTGCACAAAACACCATCGAGGTGATCATATTCGTGTTGTAGCAATTCAGACAGACTGCTATCGTCCATTATCCACTCACGGGACTGCCAGTTTTCATCCAAGTACTTTATGGTAAGCGACTTATGACGTTTCACTTTGACCAACAAGTTGGGGAAGCTCATGCAATCGTCCCACAATTCAAACATCTCATCGCTGAGATGGGTCAATTCAGGATTAATAAAAACCACTGGTTTGTCGATATTCATGTAAATCAAGCGTTTCATGATGCCCAATTGCGGCGCCGCAATGGCCCGACCAAAACCGTATTTGGCGCGTACTTCCTGCATCACATTGTGCAAATCGGCCACCCAGCCTTTCACCAAGGGCTTTTCTTCGGGTAAAATTGGCGAACAGGTTTCGTACAAACGAGGGTCGCCTAATAAAAGTAAATCGGCTAAGGTTTTCATCATTCTATCAAAATGCTACATGGTGGGCAATTTACACAAATAGCCACAATCCTATTCAAAAAAATATACTTTTCGCACACTCTTTATAATAAGTTAAGAGTATATTTTACCAGAATGTGTACTTTTAATTTTACAACCTCAAAACCGTTTGTTAAGATGCCAAATGCGCCTTTGAAAATCATTGTTGCCATGAGTTTGGTCTCGGTTCTTTCGTTTACAGGAACCAATACACTCCAAAACGAATACCGTGCAGAGTCGCCATCTGATTCCAATCAAGTGTTTGTTCCCGATGATTTAGAGGCCACGTTGTGGGCGGAGGCACCGTTATTTTATAATCCAACCAACATGGACATTGATGCCAAAGGAAGGGTTTGGATAACGGAGGCGGTCAATTATCGCGAATTCAACAACAAACCCGATAAAAAACTCCACTTTGACCAAGGCGACCGCGTGGTCATTCTGGAAGATACGGATGGGGATGGCAAAGCCGACAAATCAAAGGTTTTTGTACAGGACAAAGATTTGGTAGCACCGCTCGGCATTGGGGTCATTGGCAATAAAATCATTGTGAGCTGCGCCCCCAATATCATCATGTACACCGACGAAAATGGCGATGATGTTCCCGATAAAAAAGAAATCTTCTTAACGGGTTTTGGGGGGCTTGACCACGACCATTCGCTCCACTCTCTCACCGCTGGCCCCGACGGCCGATGGCATTTTAATACGGGCAATGCAGGCCCCCACAACGTAAAAGATAAAAGCGGCTGGAACCTGCGTTCGGGCAGTATTTATACGGGCGGAACGCCCTACAACGACAAAAATC
The DNA here is from genome assembly GCF_024158025.1 of Runella salmonicolor. Classification (NCBI taxonomy): domain Bacteria; kingdom Pseudomonadati; phylum Bacteroidota; class Cytophagia; order Cytophagales; family Spirosomataceae; genus Runella; species Runella salmonicolor. The sequence goes on along the minus strand of NZ_JAMZEL010000002.1, from coordinate 170,772 downwards.
AGGGGAATCAAAAAAGCGACGACGGGCGCGTGTGGGTAGGTGGCTTGGCCTTAAGAATGAATCCCGACGGCACAGGACTGAAAGTGATGGCGCATAATTTTCGCAATAGTTACGAAATCGCGATTGACAGCTACGGGAATTATTGGCAAAATGACAACGACGACCAAGTGGTTACGTGTCGTACAAGCTGGGTGATGGAGGGGTCGAATGCGGGCTATTTCAGCGCCGACGGTACGCGCACTTGGCAGGCAGACCGCCGTCCCGACCAAGACATGTTTACGGCGCATTGGCACCAAGAAGACCCTGGCGTACTGGTAGCGGGCGACAACACGGGGGCAGGCTCTCCCACGGGTATGCTCGTGTACGAAGGGGATGCGTTGGGCGCAAAATACCGAGGCACCGTACTGAGCTGCGAAGCAGGCCGAAACGTGGTGTGGGCATATTGGCCACAACCCAAAGGCGCAGGCTATGACATGAGCAAACGCGTTGATTTCATCAGTTCATTTCCTAAAGTAGAAGCCCATTATGTATGGAACGACACGGGCGTAGATAAGCGCAAATGGTTCCGCCCCAGCGACTCCGCTACTGGTCCCGACGGTGCCATCTACGTAGCCGACTGGTACGACCCCATTGTGGGAGGGCACGCCATGCACGATAAAAAAGGCTACGGCCGCATCTACCGCATTACCCCCAAAGGCAAGAAATTAACCACGCCTAAATTCGACCTTTCAAGCATTGACGGACAGATTGAGGCGCTCAAAAACCCCGCAATCAACGTCCGTAACCTTGGATTCGTGGCTTTGAAAGCACATGGTGAAAAGGTAGTTCAGCCCGTAAAAATGCTTTTGAATGACCCCAACCCTTTCATTCAGGCAAGGGCCGTATGGTTATTGGCCCAGTTGGGTGACCAAGGAAAAGCGGAGGCCGAAAAGGTGTTAAAAGAAAGCAAAGACGAAAACCTAAGAATAACGGCGTTTAGGGCATTAAACCCTAGCAATTTTTCTGTTCAAAAAAGTTTAGGGAGTGGGCTTTTACGCGAAATGGCCATTTCGCTCCGCGATGTTCCTTACGAACAATCCAAAGAAAAACTCAAAGCGTTATTTACCGCTTTTGACGGCGGAGACCGCTACTTTTTGGAAGCCTTGGGGATTGGGGCCGACGGAAAAGAAGAAACATTTTACAAGGATATTCGCCCAAGTTGGCCCAAAGACCCCATCGGCTGGACACCCAAACAGGCAGAATTGGCGTGGCGGCTGCACCCTAAAGCCGCACTGAGCGATTTACGAACTCGGGCCACGGCCAAGGCAATATCAGCCGCTGACCGCAAGCAAGCCCTCACCGCCATTGCGTTTATCAAAGACAAAGCTGCCGCATTAACGATGCTGGAATTATCTAAAAGCCCGTTGAAAGATGTGTCGGAGCAGGCGTTTTATTGGGTAAATTTCCGTAAAACCAACGATTGGCAAGACCTCATCAACTGGCAGCAAGCTACGGCGGCTGTTCTTTCTCCCGTTCAAAAGAAAATGCTCGAATGGCAAAAAATAATGATGGATACCTCGGTAGCCAAACCACAACGCGAAATGGCCGCCAAGACCCTCGCCTCCGATCTCTACGGCGGTCAGCTTTTATTAGCGGCGGCGGGAGAGTCCAAAATCCCCAAAGAATTTAAACCCGTGATTGCGGAAGCTATTTTTAATAACCCCGACCGAAGCATCCGAATGATGGCGGGCGACTATTTTCCGCGCCCCAGTGGCAAAGGATTGTCGGTCAATTTGGCCGCCAGTCTTCCTGCTGATGTCATCAAAGGCAAGCAATTGTTTCAAACCAACTGCGCTACTTGTCACCGTTTTGAGACCGACGGCAAAGACATCGGTCCCGATTTGAGCATGATTAATAAAAAGTTTGACAAAAATGGATTACTCGACGCCATCATCAACCCCAGTGCTGGGCTGGCCTTTGGGTATGAGCCGTGGATTATCCAAACCAAAGACAAAAATACGTATTACGGATTTCTCGTAGGAGATGGCGCAACGGTGGTGCTGAAAGACGCCGCTGGACAAACTACGAGCCTTAAAGCCACCAGCATCATTTCGCGTAAACAACTCAAAAACAGCCTCATGCCCGAGGCTTCATCGTTGGGATTGAAAGAAAAGGATTTGTCGGACTTAACTGGCTATCTATTGAAATTACCAGCGGGAGAGTAACATTTTACCCTGTCTGACAAAGCGAACCAACTCCCCGTCCGACGGTTTCAAACCGTCAGACGGGGAGTTTTTGCGGGCATTTAAGCCAAACCGGCCACCTTAAAAATACGACAATTCAAGTAGTACAATTAACCATTCGCCCCGCCTAAGCTGGCGACTAAAAAAGCAAAGATGAAATTTTGTGGTGTCAAATTAACCAACAGTCACCATGAAATATTTTTTGCTCTTTTGTTTATCAATTGGCCTATTACCCTCACTTTCAGCCCAAAACCAAACACTGGTTGATGTATCAGCGGGCGTTCAGGCCTTTCATGTTCCGCTAAAAGGATTTTCGTATAACAATCCTCAACCCGTTGTGATGGCGGGTGTTCACCAGTCATTCAATACGCGTCAAACCCTCGGACTTACCCTCCGCATTGGCTACGCCCGCCATAAGTACCAAGGCGATGCACTTTCGCTTCAAGCAATGTTTCAATACACTCCCGTAGTAGCAAATCATCTGGAACTAGGAATCGGCATTGGCGGCGGGTATCGGTGGTGGTTCCATCCTTCGCGTTCGCTCCAATGGACGGACTCGGAGTGGAAAAATGGCCGCTCCTATAAAGGCGTCATTCAGGTACCGTTGCAGCTAAGCATGGGCTATCGGGGTATCTCAACCGTTCAGGGAGAATTTAGACCCTACATTGCCTATCAACTAGGTGTCCATTTTGGGTACACTCCCGACCTTACTCCCATGCCTACTTCTACCTTTTTAGTCGGGTTAAAATACGCCCCCAAACAGCATTAATTAGTATTTTTATAAATTCATACAGACATGAAAAACCACCTAATCGGATTTATTTTTCTCATAATTATCACCACCGCCTGCCAGAAAAACCTCTATGACGACATGGTGGCAAACATCCCCGGCACCATTGCCGTCAATGCCGCGCACCCCATGAAAGACTCCCTGACGGCCATCGTCAACCGTCACGTTGCCAAGGGAGTTCCAGGCATTCAGATCATGGTCAAAAGCCCTGCGGGTTGGTACGTTGTCAACGGTGGCTACGCCCGAATTGAAGATAAAACACCCATGCAAGACAACATGGTGGCTTGGTTGTACAGCCTGACAAAAACCTACACCGCCGCGCTCACCATGAAACTGAAAGAACGGGGCTTGGTGGCCTTGGACGCTCCCATTACGACGTATTTACCCGCTGATATTACCCAAAACCTCGTCAACAGTGACAAAATTACGGTTCGAATGCTGCTCAATCACAGCTCTGGTTTTCCCAATTTTACGTCGTTGCCCGAGTTTCAACTACGACAATTTAACAACCCCTTTGACCAACAACCCTTGTTGGAACAACTGAAAACGGCCTACCATAAAAAACCCCGTTTTGAGCCGGGTACGGATTATTTGTATTCTAACACCAACTATTTATTATTGCAACTGATTATCGAAAAACTGTCGGGCAAACCTTACGGACAATTTTTAAAAGAAGAAATCTTGCAACCGTTGGCGTTGAACAAAACGTACTATGGCCTTACGGATCAACAAATCCGTACATTAGGCTTTCCCAATTATTATTTTGAACGCTACAACAACGGACAATTGGAAAATATCACCCAATGGAACAACGCCATCGGCAAGTCGATTGAAGGCTACGGCGGTATTGCCGCCAACGGCACCGATGCCATCAAATTTCTGGAAGCATTGAACGCAGGAAAAGTGGTTAGTCAAACATCGTTGAACGAAATGCGAACGTGGATAAAAGGCAAAGAATCGACGGTGCCCGACTATGGTTTGGGGTTGGAATACTTTGAATACAACAAAGGTGTGCCCACCTACGGACATGAAGGCGACAACATCGGGGCCACGACTCAATTGATATACGTGCCCGCTTCCGATACTTATTTATTCATTTCCATCAATGCGGGTCGGCAGCTTTTTGGGCAATATTTATTCCGAACTACCGATGCCAAAATTGACCTTTGTCGGTTTGTTTCAAAACTGAATTAGTCTCGACTTTAAACTCACCAAAATCCCTCATGGATAGACCCGACGACCGAAAATTACTCTTACTGGGCCCTTTAGCTCTCTGGACAATTTCGACGATTTTCTTTAATCTAAACATGTTCAATGGGGTCGTGCCTTCGTTTAAATTTCTGATTTTTGGACTACTTTCGGTCTATTTTACTTGGATTTTGGTGCGTTTTTTGGTCTTTCGGGTACGACGACGTTTTCAGGGGATTCCCAACACCCGCAAACGAATTTTAACGCTCATTGCGCTGATGTTTCCGGGAACTGTGGTCGCAGTGGGTTGTCGGGTCATTGCCCTCAAATATTGGGTTTATAAGAATACCTCGCTCACCGACGCCGACATCGACGTTTTGTTTATGACGGGACTGAGTTTTTTCAACTTTACCATCATTTATTCCCTCTACGAAAGCCATTATTTTTTTCAGCAATGGAACATCGTCAACCGGCAGAAGGAAGAACTGGCCCGTGCCAATTTGGAAATGCAGCTGGATTCGCTGAAAAATCAAGTCAAACCCCATTTTTTATTCAATAGCCTCAATGCCCTTCAGGCGTTGGTCAAAACTCAACAGACCCAAACGGCAATGAAGTTTATTACTGATTTGTCGCAGGTATATCGGTATTTGTTGCAAAGCAACGAGCAGACGCTTATTTCGCTCCAAAAAGAACTTGATTTTATGCACGCCTATTTCAGTCTGCTCAAAACCCGGTTTAGCAAGGGGCTATATTTGGAAGTAAAAGTCAACCCTCAATGGCAGAATTACCAACTCCCACCCATGACGTTGCAGCTTTTGGTGGAAAATGCGGTCAAACACAACAAGGTGTCAAGCCAAAATCCATTGACCATCAAAATCGAAAGCGTTGAAGATGCTTATATTCAGGTATCGAATAATTTACAACGCAAAAACAATGACTCGCTGCCAACCACCAAAAAAGGGCTTGTCAGTATCAGCGCCAAATACGAATTGTTACAACTACCGCCCATTGATTTGTACGAGGACACCGAAAATTATGTCGTCAGAATTCCGCTCATTAAACCCCAAGAATAATGAAAGTTGTCATTATCGAAGATGAAGAATTGGCCGCCGAACACCTCAAAGTGATGGTCACGGAAATTGACGCCAACATTGAAGTAGTGGCGATGCTAGAGAGTGTCGAAAGCAGCGTAGATTGGTTTCGTACGCATCCTGCACCTGATTTGGCGCTCATGGACATCGAGTTGGCCGACGGGCAAAGTTTTGAGATATTCAATCAAATTCAGCTTAAATGTCCCGTTATTTTTACCACCGCCTACGACGAATTTGCCATTCAAGCCTTTAAAGTAAACAGCATTGACTATTTGCTCAAACCCATCGAAGAAGAAATGCTCCGACAAAGTCTACGGAAATTTCAACACTTACGAAAGACGTTCGGCGCTCTCGAAAACACCCTCAATTTGGACGAATTGAAAGCAATGCTCAGCTCGCAGAAACACGTCAGGCCCAATTACCGCGACCGTTTTTTGCTCAAACAAGGAACTAAGCTGTTGCCGCTACGGGTGGACGACATTGCTTATTTTGAAAGTAAAGAAGGACTTACGTTTGTTAAAACCCACGATAAACGTTCGTATTTGATTGAATATCCGCTTGAAGAATTGGAAACGATGGTGAACCCTAAGGCATTTTTTAGGGCTACTCGGCAGTATTTGGTGGCGCGGCAATCCATCGACAAAATTCAGGTTCATCTCAACGGTCGCCTCAAAATCACGCTTAAACCCCTCACCGAAGACGAATTAATCATCAGTCGCTACAAAGCGCCTGAGTTTAGGGCGTGGATGGGAGAATAAAAAAGGAGTGCGCTTAACTGAGCGCACTCCTCAAAATTTAGTTTTATGAATTACAATCTTACCACTTCACCCGTACGCACAGACTCGTCGCAGGCAAATGCAATTTGGAGGCTGTTGACGGCGTCGTTCATGTGGTCAGTCAAGTCAACGTTTTCCACGATGGCTTTTAAGAAATAGCTTTGTTCGCGGTTGCAAAGCTCCTGGTGGTCTGGCTCGTCGGTCAGGTTTATCCACTCATCTTCTTTGACAAACTGGTTGTTTTCGTTCAACTCGGCGTGATGAAAACGCAAAGATTCGGTCTTGGTATGCGCATCTACATTGTCAGATTTGCCGCTGCCGCCCGCTTCTTTGGCCACGATAGAAACACAGCCTTTGGGTCCCACTACGTCTTTGACGAAGAAGGCGGTTTCGCTCATCATCGGGCCCCAGCCTGCTTCGTACCAACCCACAGAGCCATCTTCAAAACGGATTTGCAACTGTCCGTAATTATAATTTCCAGCGGGGATTTCCTCGGTCAGTCGGGCACCGATGGCCGATACCCAAACGGGTTTTGAACGGGTCATCTGACACATCACGTCGATGTAATGAACACCGCAGTCCACAATTGGGCTGAGGCTTTTCATCAAATTACGGTGTACATCCCACATGTAGCCGTGGCTTTGCTGGTTGAGGTTCATGCGCATGACCAAAGGCTTACCAAGTTCTTGCGCCAGTTCCACAAATTTTTCCCACGACGGATGGTGCCGCAAAATATAGCCCACCACGAGTTTTTTATTGGCTTTAACGGCCGCCGCTACCACGCGTTTTGCGCCTTCGACCGTATCGGCAACGGGTTTTTCGATAAATACGTGACAGCCGTGCTCGAAGGCCATCACCGCAAACGCTTCGTGGGTGTCAGGATAAGTCGAGATACAAACCGCGTCGGGGGTTGTAGCCTTCAGGGCTTCGGCATAATCTGAGAAAAGCGAATAGCCGCCGCCCAGTTTTTCATTCAGGACTTCCTTGCTTTTTCCGGTTGAAACGATTCCGCAGATTTCGAAACCTTCGGCGTTATGATACGCCGTTGCGTGGGAGGCTCCCATGTTTCCGCATCCTACCACCAGAACGCGCACGGGTTTATTGAGTGTTGACATAGATAGTTTGAAAGGAAAATGATTCTTGCCGTAAAAGTACAACTTAGTACTTTACCTACTACAATTTCTTGGGGGTTTGAATTCCCGACATCCTCAGAGCGAATAGAATCATCGGCTTAGGCTCTTTCACAATTCAAGCGGTGTTTTTCTCAATTCATTCACAAAAATCTCTAAATAAAGGCCGATGATTTCCGTGTTTAGGAAATTGCCGCTTATCTTCATCCCGCAATGCATTATGGCAACATCATGTAATTTAACCTAAACGTGTTTAGACCCCGCTTTTTTTCACCTGCTGAGTGGCGCTATCATCTGTTGATGATGCCCTTGCTGTTTACCATCGGCAATTATTTTTTCATCGGAATGGATTATTTCCGTTCTCTTGATACGTTTATCGCGGGTACGGTCGTGATTTGTGGGCTTTATTGGTTTTCAATTGTGTTGCTGACCATTGCCATTCGAAAAGTGCTCGCCATTGTTCCCGAACAGTTTATTCTTAGGCGCATCCTTATCATGATGGGTGTAGTAGGTGCGCTGACGGGACTATTGGCCATTTTTGATGTGTGGGTGTATAGCGTAGTCCCGCGTCTTTCCATTCCTTTCAGTTGGGCCAAAGTAAAACCGATTTGGATATTGGGAGCCGTATTTGACGTTTTTATCTGCGCGGCCCTGAATTTGTTTTACGCGGAGTCTTGTCGAAGAAAAAAGGCTGAAGCCACTCGCCCAAACTCGCCGCCCCTCAACTCGTCTTCAAAAATAGACGACCGCTTGGTGCTTACTTATCAGGGATGGTGGTCGGGAGTGAGTCCGCTAGAATGGGGATTTCATGGTTTGGTCTTGTTGATGTTGGTTCCGTTGACCAATTACCTGATTATCGGGCCAAATTATCTGTCCGACCCATTGCTACTCAGCCTTGGCTCCGCGTTGGTCGTGATGCTATACATACCCTGCGCTGTATTATTGACGTTGTCGGTTCGGCTGGCTATTCGTACATTTCCTCTTCTTCGTCAAACCCTTTTTCGGGTATTGTTAATGCTTTTCTTGACGGTAACGGTTTCTTCCACGGCGGTAGTATGCTCGTTGTGGGTCATTAGTGAAATCGACATATTTGGCGTTACATTTTCCATCATGACGGCCAAAGCGTTCATCCTGTTGGGGTTATGTTTTGATTTTTTGCTTTGCCTCACCCACGGTTATTTCTACGCTTTATCCATGTGGCAACAAGAACAGGTCGAAAAAGAGACCCTCAAAAATGAAGCACTCCAAAGACGCTACGACACGCTGAAGGGGCAGGTAAATCCGCATTTTTTATTTAACAGCCTTACCTCTCTTTCCTCCTTGATTCAGGAGGATGTAAAACAGGCCGAAAAGTTTGTGGATGAACTGGCCAAAGTCTACCGGTATTTGCTCCAAACCCACCAAAATCCACTCACCACGCTCGAAAAAGAAATCAATTTTATCAATTCGTACGTCTTTTTACTCAAAATACGCTACGGAAATGGCATTTCAGTCACCATTGATGTCGACAATAACGAAAAATCGGGTTATTTGCCGCCCCTTACCTTGCAAATGCTGCTTGAAAATGCCATGAAAAACAACACAATTTCGGCCAAAAAACCACTGAATATACTCATTCAAAGCACCGAAGAAGGCCAATTAATGATTCAGCACACGATTCAAAAACGAATGGTCAGCATTGCAGACCCGCAAGCCGAATTAACCAACCTAATGGGCAAATATACCTTCTTGACGGTAGAGCCCGTTTCCATATTTGACAACGGAACAACTTTTACGGTACTCCTCCCCTTGTTGCCCAATTTGACCGTCAGCGAAGATAAATGAAGTTATCATTGAAGCATATTCCCCTGCCTGGTTTTCGCATCCGCCAACAGACCAAACTGCATTTTTTGTTGTTGTTTTCGTGGTTTATTCCATTACTTACCTTTTGGATGGTTGGCCCCGACTATCTCAACAAACCCTTTGTTTTCATTGCAGCTACCAGCCTTAACTTAAGCATTGCGGCGACCTGTCTCATTACCCTCGATTATTTTACGCAGCAAATCATTCAACGGTACCCCGACCTCAACCAGACAAAAAAACGGGCAGGATGGTTACTACTTACCTTTATGATTGTCACTCCCATATTCATTCTGGGGGGCATTTTCTTGTACGATTATTTTCATCTGTTTGGCTATAATCACAATCCTCGCATCACTATACAAATTTTTATTCTGAATATCGGGGCAAACCTCCTCTCGGTGGGAATCGACGAAACGGTATATTCGATCAATAAATGGCGAGAAAACGCGCTTGAAAAAGAGAAACTGCAACAAGAAAACCTACAAAGCCGATTTGATAGCCTCAAAAGTCAGGTCAATCCGCATTTTCTCTTCAACAGCTTGAATTCGCTTTCGTCGTTGATTGCCGATGAACCCGCACAGGCCGAGATTTTTGTGGACGAAATGGCCAAAGTATACCGCTATTTACTGCAAACAAATTCGCAGGGGGACCTGACTAGTTTGACTCATGAACTCAAATTCATTGAATCTTATTTTCACCTGCTCAAAACCCGCTACCGAAACGGGATTCATTTGGAGGTTAATATTCCAGAATCTTTTTATTCCTGTCAAATCCCGCCTCTTACCTTACAAATACTGGTCGAAAATGCGGTAAAGCACAACGTCATTGTGGCAAGCCGTCCTTTGCATTTGGAGATAACAGGACTTGACGGTCATTTGTTGCAAGTTCGAAATAACCTCCAACGCAAAAATACCCGCGTAGCATCTAATCAAATCGGCCTGTCAAACATCATGGCCAAATATCAATTATTAACCCAATCAAAACCCGTTATTACTGACCATGATGGGTTTTTCACTGTTGTATTACCCCTAATTGTTGCGACGAAACATGAACGTATTAATCGTTGAAGACGAAGAATTGGCCGTCAAAAAACTGCAAAAACTCATTGCCGAGGCCGACGCATCACTCACCGTAGTGGGCATCACGGCAAGTATTGAAGAATCGGTCGATTGGCTAGAAAACCACCCCGCCCCCGATCTGATTTTTATGGACATCGAATTGGCCGACGGACAAAGTTTTGAAATTTTTGAACAGGTCAATGTACAGAGTACCGTCATTTTTACCACCTCCTACGATGAATACGCTTTGCAGGCCTTTAAGGTCAATAGCATTGATTATCTGCTAAAACCGATACAAAAGGAAGATTTACAGCGGAGCCTGAAAAAATTGCGTGATTTGCGCGGAAACCAACCGACTGAGGGCGTGCCGTTTAGCATCGAAAAATTAATCAAAGAATTGCAGTTGCAACAGCAGCCCGTTGAGTTTCGGAAACGATTTCTGGTACGACAAGGCCAAAGATTGTTGTCCATCGAAACGTCAGAAATTGCGTATTTCTTTACCGATGAGCGCTTTAGCTTCTTCAAAACGCACAACAATCAAAAATTTCTGGTTGAATATACCCTCGACGAATTGGCGGGAAACCTTGACCCACACCAATTCTTTCGGATAAGCCGGAGCGTCATTGTTACGCACCAAGCCGTCGAACAGATTCAGCCTTATTTCGGCAATCGTTTGTCCCTGAATTTACACCCAACCTTCGAGAAAGAAGCCATTGTTAGTCGGGAAAAGGTGAGTGATTTTAAAAAATGGATGGGTAAATAAAATGCCCTTAATTGACATTTTTTCCTGCTTTATGAGGGCAAAGTTCGTCGGTGCAATGCCCATAAAATACAAGTGAATGTTGTAAAACTTGCGTTTGAAACCAGTCACCAACGGTATTTTCGATGGAACCCATGCGCGGGTCACAAAATTCTTTCACGCAGTGACAGTCCAAACAAACTACGTGGTCGTGTTGCCGACTGCCGAGCGTGCGTTCATAATGCGACGCGGGCGAATTGCCAAATTGGTGTTTTTTAATCAGACCCGCTTCCGCAAACAGTTCAAGCGTGTTGTAAACGGTTGCCATGCTGAGGTGAAATCCTTTTTCCAGCAGGATTTCACGCAGTTGGTTGGCGTCAAAATGATGATGGTCGTGGTGCGAATATATTTCTTCCAATATCGTATACCGTTCTTGGGTACGGCGGAAGCCTTTCAACTCCAGAAACTGGTCCAGTCGCAACGTAGCTGCTCGAAGGTGTGAAGTGTGCATAATCTATAAATAAGAATAGCGGGTGCATCTATGTCACAAATTTACTTTTATTTAGATTAATTACAAACAATAGAAAAGAAATCTTTAATTCAAACGCAAAGAACGTCGGCGAGGTTTGGAACCTCGCCGACGTTGTAAATGAAAGATACATTCCAAAACCAAAACGCCCAATTATTCTACTCTTCCCCCCCCGCTAAGCAGCTACTTACTTTTCTTACCCTTGTTGAGAGGGTCTTTTTTTCAAATCTTTAAAAGATAAAATGTGTTATTTTATAAGAAAAAAGGCTATTTTTAAATTACAATACAATATTAATATAGACTTTTTATCTATTCTTATTCATATAATTAGTTTTTATGTCTTCTAATATTTTCTTCCCTTATTTTTGCCAAAGTTCTTTCATTATAATTGCCGTTTGGAGGTTTCTGACTTACTTTTTAAAGTGTCAGAATTAAAAAGGAATCGTGTGTAAATCACGAGCTGACGTGCAACCGTAAGCAGCACCTTAGAGCGCTGCGAGCCGAGACACTCGCCCCCAAACGTTTTGACCCATGCTTTCACGACCTAAAGCAGTAGTCAAGCAAAAGGGAAGGACAATAAGTTACCCAAAATTTATTGTTTCAATCAACTCCTTTTAAGCAAATGCTAAAAAACAACCTTGGCTACCCCCGCATTGGTAGCCAGCGCGAGCTCAAAAAAGCCTGTGAATCCTACTGGACAGGCAAAATCTCCCAACAGGAATTGCTGGCTGTGGGTGCATCCCTGCGCCGTCAGCATTGGGAACTGCAACGAACGACGGGTATCGATTTGATTCCTTCCAACGATTTTTCGTTGTACGACCATGTGCTGGATCTGAGCCTTACACTCGATGCCGTACCCGAGCGCTATCAGGCCGTCTTATCGGCTCATCCCCAAAACAACGCCCTCGACATGTATTTTGCCATGGCACGCGGATACCAGAAAGATGGACTCGACATCAAAGCCATGGAAATGACCAAATGGTTTGATACCAATTATCACTACATCGTTCCAGAATTTACCAAAAATCAATCCTTTCGTCTCGCATCTAACAAGATTTTCAATGAATTTGAGGAGGCCTTGCAATTAGGTATTTTGACCAAGCCCGTTTTGTTAGGACCCGTTTCATATCTGTTGGTGGGCAAAGAAAAAGAGGAAGGCTTTCATCGGTTAGACCTGCTCCCCCAGCTGCTCCCCGTTTATTGTCAAATACTCGAACGGCTCCACGCCGCTGGTGCCGAGTGGGTTCAGTTTGACGAGCCTTGTCTAGCGCTGGATTTGACGTACAAAGAAAAGGATGCATTACGATTGGCCTATGGAACCATTCGGGCCCAATTTCCAACCCTAAAAACGCTGCTAACCACTTATTTTGACGGCTTACGCGACAACATCCTGACCGCTTCTCATCTATCCGTCTGTGCATTACACGTTGATTTGGTTCGTTTTCCGAGCCAATTTGACGACCTATTGATTGCCCTGAAAGAGCCCATGTCGCTGTCGCTAGGAATCATCGATGGGCGTAATGTTTGGAAAAATGACTATGCTAAGTCGTTGCAATTCATCCAAAAAGCCGTGGCAAAACTGGGCCCAGACCGGGTCATGATTGCCCCTTCATGTTCGTTATTGCATTGCCCGTCAGACTTAGCATTGGAAAAAGACCTGCCCCAAGAAATCAAAAACTGGCTGGCCTTTGCCAAACAAAAATTGCAGGAAATAACTGATTTATACGACATTGCTGTAAATGACAACCTGAATGCATTGGCAGAGAATCAAGCAGCGCTTATGAGCCGTAGAACTTCGCCGTTGATTCATAAACAACACGTAAAAAAACGAGTGACGGAGCTTAAAGAGAAAGATACCCAGCGCAAAAGCCCTTTTGAGGTACGACAAAACAAGCAAAAGTCCCTGCTGAATCTTCCACTTTTTCCTACAACCACCATTGGGTCTTTTCCGCAAACGGAAGATGTGCGTCAACTTCGAGCAAAGTATAAAAAAGGGGAACTGACACCCAAACAATACGAAGCAGCCATTGAAGAACACATTCAAAAAGCGGTAATGTGGCAGGAAGAACTAGGATTGGACGTTTTGGTTCACGGTGAGTTTGAACGTAACGATATGGTAGAATATTTCGGAGAACAACTCGAAGGCTATGTTTTTACCCAAAACGGCTGGGTACAGAGCTACGGCTCACGCTGCGTAAAACCACCGATTCTTTACGGCGACATTGAACGTCTACAACCTATGACGGTTCGTTGGACGGTCTACGCGCAGTCACTTACCCAAAAATACATGAAAGGTATGCTGACGGGCCCGATTACGATATTACAGTGGTCGTTTGTACGCGATGACCAGCCCCGCAGCGATACCATGATGCAGTTAGCGCTGGCTATTCGGGACGAAGTAGCTGATTTGGAAAAAGCGGGCATCAAAATCATTCAAATCGACGAAGCCGCCATCCGAGAGGGATTACCACTTCGTAAAAGTGACCGCAAAGCATACCTCGACCACGCCGTGCAAGCGTTTCGTTTGTCGGCGGCGGCAGTGCGGGACGAAACCCAGATTCACACCCACATGTGTTATTCGGAATTCAGTGATATTATTGAAAATATTGCGGCCATGGATGCCGACGTAATCACGATTGAAACATCCCGCTCGCAGATGGAGCTGTTGGATGACTTTGCTGGTTTTAATTATCCCAACGAAATCGGGCCTGGCGTGTACGACATTCACAGCCCCCGCGTGCCCACGGTGGAAGAAATGGTTGGATTGTTGAAAAAAGCATTGACGGTACTCCCCGCCACAAACCTGTGGGTCAACCCAGACTGCGGCCTAAAAACCCGTAAATGGCCCGAAACCGAAGCCGCTCTCAAAAATATGGTGGAGGCAGCTGGCAGAATACGTAGGTTGGTAGAACAGGAATCTTATTCGTAATGATTACTTTTCATTGGCAAAGTTGAAGGCTTTGCCAATGAAAAGTTCACCCATCGCCCCTTATTGAAAAAAATCAATTCAAATTTCGCTCCAATTCCAACGCCATCGGCACCAAGACGTGGTCTTCAATGATGGCGTGTTTGCGCAGTTCCATCTCAAACAACTCAACCTGATTGAGAAAAATTTTATACGGCAACGGCAGCGCCTGATTGCCCGAATAGCGCTTAATCAAGGTACTTACTTGTTCTAATTCATCTTCAATGCACGCGTGCGCCTCCATAAAACCACAAATACTGAAGTCGGGATTTGAGGCCAATTTCAGCGTGTTTTGTACCCCCTTGGAGGCCTTGATTAACAGCTGAATGTACGGGAATAAATCTTTCTCTTCAAAGCGAATATGGTCAATTAATTTTGCTTTATAATTATTAAAAAAGTAGGCCAAACTCGCCAATAATTGATAACTCTCGCTGTACTTACTGAAAATATCCACCAACGACTGTTCGATTTCGGGCAGCTTTTTCATAAGATAATACCGATGCGTTGCCTGTAAATACGTCAAAATTTCCTCAAGCGAAAACTTATACATCTTTTCAAATGGAAAGCCCTCTGAATTAGTATACAAATCCTGAATGAGTTCCACTAATTCAGGATCCATATCCATCGTTTGGTGCAGCTCTCCCGCCACCATACCAGGTTGATTCGAAGGTTTTACTTCAAACCGTTCTAATACAAGCTGATGTACCTTTTCAGAATCGATAAACTCGTTTATTGCGGTCATTATTTTGGGGTTTGAGTTTAAGCAAATTTAAGAAAAAACAACCCAAAAAGTATAATTATATCAATATTTTTTTTAATTTTTCTTTACCCCCTTCCAAATTGGCCACAATCGTCTATTTTACCCCTATTAATTGCTAATTATTTGATAACCATTGGCTTTACTATGTTTCAACATATAATTTTTTCCTACTCACTCACAAAAGAACAACCTCATACCGCTTTAGTCAACCATTATCCTAGGGATATTTTTTAACCAAACTCTTACCCATATACGCTACGTACTTAAAAGTTGAAATACAAAAAACCCAGTGAACTGGCAGAAACACCAATTCACTGGGCCGGTTGAAGAAATCCTAAAGGCGAACGGTGCTAACTTTGATTGTATTCAATTTGTTGGCCTGCTTCACTTCATAAGCAACAATGGCCTCATTGTCGGTCACCAAAACGCTCGCATTGGTTCCGTTTTCGGAGTTTTCAACCCAACGTGTTTCAGAAACATTGTTGGGGCTAATTTTCCGAAGTCCAATCAACGTAACCCCTTCTTCACTTTTTTCTTTGACTTGTTCCCACACCACCACCGACGCATTGGGGGCGGTCACGAGGTACGAATTTTTGGCCGTTGGGTTATCCAAAACAAACAGGCGTTTCCCTTCGTTGGTCACCACGCGCAAACCAGACGAATTGGTGGCGGTTCCCGAAAACCAAGAAATCAGGACACTTTCGCCAAAAACACTGGAACTCGCTCCGCTGTGCGGGCAACCTTTCAGTTGCCATTGGTCGTTGAAAAGAATTTGCGATTTTGAAAAAGTAGCGCCATTATCGGCTGAGGTCATTTTGGCAATGTCCCGAATATCGTTGTTATTGTCACGGTAATAAACGTTCAGAATGCCTTTTGAATCAACCAACAAACTGATATTGCAGCAATCGCACACCACGGGGTCAATGAGTTTTTCTTCCTGAAAAACACCATTTTTTGTAATCACCATCCGCAAATCTCGCTCTTCGTGTTTGGTGCTGTTTTTTACATCTTTCAGATAAGCCACCGCAATTTCGTCATTTGGCAATACCACGGCGTCGAAAAAACCTCTCACCAAAGGCGTTGGGTCACTGTCGACCGAAACTGGCGCTGTCCAAGTATTTCCTCCATCTTTTGAAACGGTGTATCTAATTTGCGACTCTCTCTTGGGTCGGCCGCCACTCGCAGGAGCTGCTGCGGGTTTATCATGGTTTGCGTGGCCGCCTTCGTGGGCCGTTGGAGCGGGTTTTTGCTCTCTAGGCGGCGTAGCTGCTCCCGAACGGAAAGAAAAAACCGCCGCCATCGTTCCATCTTTTTTGAACAACAATTTCGGACGAGCCAATCGGCCATTGCCCAAACCAGCATCGGCAAAAATCAATTTCTTGTCAGAAAACGTTTTTCCACCGTCTTTCGACACCGATAAGTAAAGATAAACCACGTTTTTATCGTCTTTCTCGGTCCAGTAAAGCACCGCCTCGCCTTTGTTATTTTTGGCGAGCGTTGGCAAAGCGTAGGCACGACTTTCGTCGGCAAAAAGCGGATTATTAGCCCCTGAAGGGACGTTACCCGCAAGCAGGAACATAGTGAAAACTAAAAAAAAGAGACTTTTCATTTTGTATATGTAGTGATGAATTAAACGCTAAAAAGCTTTTCGTTTGGACTCAGGTGGCCGACAAATGTAGTGTCTATTTATAATTATTCCAAATAAATTCAAGGCCACCTTATTAAACTATCTGAACGGTTTAATCAGAAGATACCGATGTAGTGATTACCTGCTTTGTTGACAAGCTTTGCTCCTTTTGTCACCGCTCCCGTTTTTTTGTTAAAGATGTAGATGTTTCCGTCTTTGCCAACGGGCGTAACGGCCACAAAAACTTCATCACCGCTCACCAAAATACCCTGGTATTGTCCAAAATTCAAATCAGCATCGTATTCAATATTGACTTTGGTGGCCGTTTTGGCATTCAAGTCCAAGCGAGCGATGTAGCCTTGCTCGGTGCCATCGTGGGTATAAAGCGCATAAGCGATACCGTCACCCGCATATTTCCAACTATCAACGTATGCGTTTTTAACGCCCAGCGCGGCATCTAAACTAAAGATGTACGAGTTATCGTACTCGTTGTTGGTATTAATTTTGAGGATGTGCGAACCTTTGCTGTCACGCTGAGTAGCTTGGTAGATATTTCCATCTTCTGCCACAAAAGCATTAGGACTACGGTAGCCGCTGTTGTCGCCAAAACTTACCGTTGAAGTAATGACTTTCGGGTTTTCGAGTGACGGATAATCCACAACAACCGATTTGGTCCCTAAGCGGTCAAAAGTACTTTCAGTAAGGCCCGTAGCAGGGTTGTACTTACGCATCCATGTGCCGAGAATGAGTTTATTTTGTGCTTTGTTGAGTAATGGAGCATCGAAACGAAAAAAACAGTGGCCTTTTAATTCTTCTTCGGCCAATAAAGGAACTTGGTATTGTTTATACCCATTTATCAACACTTTTTGCAGGTCAAGTGATAGCACAGTTGCTGTACCTCGATAATATTGAAACGGCTTGGTTTTATCGGTAGCGTTGTTGGCGGCAATGTTTGCAATATTTAATGCAACCCCCGTTTTATCTCCATCCATCAATTTTGACCAACGGGGCGTTGTGGTAGCATATTGAGAAATATTTACCGTAACGTCTTCTTGTACAAAACTTCCTGCTCCACCTACTTTGTAGCGGGCAAATTCTCCTCCATTATCTCCCGAATAAGCAATATTGAAAAGCGTATTTCCATCTTCCGAAGATTGTAAACGAGCAGTTCTGGTAGATTTTACGGGAAAACCTTGATCATAAACGCTTATTGACACATTCGGGTTTCTTGCATCTTCTTTACTCACCGAATACACGACCGTGCCGCCGTTTCCATCGCCTGCGGTGGTTCCCATCAAGGCACCCGCCACCGTAATCCATCGACTTTGGTTGGTTACGGGGTCAACATCATCGGCCGAATCCGATTTATCACAACTCGCCAAGGTAAATGCCGTAATAACTGTGGTATAGCGTAAAAAATTTGTTAACTGAGTTTTCATTGGATTTTGATATGGATTGGTTATTAAAAATGATTGATTAAATAGTTGATTTTCAGATAAAAAGCGCGACCAGGCTTCTGAACGGCAAAGTTGTCGTACGC
Source organism: Runella salmonicolor (assembly GCF_024158025.1). Classification (NCBI taxonomy): domain Bacteria; kingdom Pseudomonadati; phylum Bacteroidota; class Cytophagia; order Cytophagales; family Spirosomataceae; genus Runella; species Runella salmonicolor. Next base: position 152,515 of record NZ_JAMZEL010000002.1, on the reverse strand, counting down.
CTGACGATCAAAGAAGTTTTTGGCATCGGCGGTAATGACAAACTTATTATTAGGAAAGGCGTAGCTCAAACCAATGTCCTGAATGTACTGGCGTGGGGTTCGGAAGTCTTCAATTTCTAGCCACGAAGTATAAAACCGCTCGACAAAATGGAAACTGTAATACAGATTCAACGCGGAATTTTTCAGGAACAGGTTTTTAAGCGTGTACTGAACATTGCCGTTGGCGGTCCAGTAAGGTTCGTTGGGAAGCTGCTTATTGAAGTAGGGATATTCTCGCCCGTTTTCGTCGAATTGAACATTGAAAACTGAGTTGAATTTTGACATATTTACCCCCACAATCAGCTTATTATCAAACGTATAGCGAAAATCTGACTCAAAACCGATGGATTTGTTTTTCCCAATGTTTTCGTAAGGATTGGTTTGCAGGGCATCATTCACCCTTGGGTTGATTCTTTGGGTTATTTTGTCGCGTGTGTCACGAATAAAGCCCGAAACAGTGAACGAATATTTGTGTTTTCCCGCGTAAAAAGTGCCCGCATTCAGCCCGACATTTAGATTATTGCTCACCTCAGGACGAATCCCAAAGTTTTCTACGATATTTTCTCCTGGGCTTCCAAATACCTCATTTTCAGAAGGCAAACGCACCGCTTTTTCGGCGGAAGCCAAAAGGGTATATTGGGGCGTAATCGCGTACGATAAAGCCATCCCGTATCCTTTGGCGGTTTTATGGCTATTGGTTCGGTTTTCAGTACGCGTGCTTTGGCCATCCACCATTCGCAGCACAGGGTCCATGCGGTCGATTCCCTGCCCATAGTACTTATAAAAGAGATTGTTTTTCAACTTTGCTTTGAAAGCCTGCAACTCATAAGCCACAGAAGTGATGTTTTTTTCCAGATTACGGGTCCCGATAAACTCCCGCTCGATTTCAGAACGCATAAAATCCTGTTCCCTTCGGTCAATGGCATAATAGATGTGGTTCACCACAAAACGATGATTTTGAGTAACTTCGTAATTAAAACCCGCTCGGAATGTGCTCACATTTCTGTTGATGTGATTTAGGGTTGGGGCTGCTTGCTGAGCGCCCGTTGGCCTCAAAATAGGGTCGCCGTTGAGGCCAACGCTTATTTGACCGTACCAATTATAATTCCACTTGACCGTATCGCTCACCACCTGACCGCGTTTGCTGTACATTCCGTTTACGTTGAATTCCAGCCCTTTAACTAGGAAATTTTTCTTGACATAATTTAGGCTGAATACATTGGATTGCGACTCACTGGTGCGGCCTTTGTAAGGAATTGACATATAGGTACCATGCTGGATTTCTTTGTAGTCATTTGAGCCATTATAGCCAATCAAAAACTGGTCAGCCCACTTAACATTGGTAAATCCCGCCTGTAATTGTCCACCCGTTGAGCGGTAAGCGTCGTCAAATCTTCGGGCCCTAACGTACTCGTAGCGGCCATTCGGAAGAATATTTCTGACGAATTTGCCCCACACCTCGTAGTCATTGTCTGAATAGTTGTGAAAGGCCGACGCCCTCACCGTAAAACCCGTTTTTTCGTCACGGTAAGTACCGTTGAAATTGGTTTGGAAGGTGTTGAATGACCCATACGAAACAGCGGCCGTTAGGTTGTTCATTGACCCTTTTTTGAGAATAACATTGATGGCTCCCCCCAGGGCGTCGTCGGCCAAATGGGCAGGAATAACGCCCTTGTACACTTCGATTCGCTCAATAAGCGCGGGCGGAATGCTATTTAGGCTAAAAGACTCCCCGTAAGTCGAAATCGAAATGCCGTCAATAAAAACCCGAACTGAGTTGCCCGACATCCCGTTTAGGTTGTAATTTACGGCCGAACCCAGCCCGCCATTTTGACGCACTCTGATACCTACGGTTCGGTCTAGCAACTCATTGGTTTGGAAATTGCGTTGCGCCACTTCTTTGGTTTCGATGACGTTGACGGCAAATCCCTTGGTTTCAATCTCCTTTTTCTCCGATTTCTGAATAACTAGAACTTCATTCAAATCAACGTTTTTGGGTTTGACAACGATGGATACGTCAATCTGTGGCTTATTGACGTTCACTTTTATCCTTTGGGTCTCAATCTCAACCGATGAAACAATAAGCTCGTCTTGCCCAAAGGGTACGTTTTTTAACACAAAAAATCCATTGTGATCGGCAATGATGGTTTTATTGCTTTGGGTCAACTTTATGCCAGCGTAGCTTACGCCGCCGTTTTCTTTGGAGTACACCTTACCTCTGATGGTAGCTGTTTGTCCCCACCCACTGAGATAAATCAGCGTAAATAATATGGTAATAGAAACGATTCTCATGCCTCCTATTTGGTCAACACCGGTTTTGTTGCAGTTCTGTCAGTTGTGTTCAGTACTTTATTTGAGTCGCTTTGAATACGGCGGCCATTTCCACTACGGCCGTTTCCACGGCGGCCCCACCAAATGTAAAATCCCGTGATGGGCAAACTCGCCGCAATCAGGCTGACAAAAAAAGCGAGTACTTTGCCCGCCAATCCACCGATGGCCCCCACATGAATATCGTAGTTCATCCGAAAAGTTTTATCGGCCAACGTCGCGTCTTTGAAGCGTCCGTAAATGTGATTGACGGGCAACTCCTGCAATGAGTATTGGTCAAAATAGCGATAATCCGTTTTCCAAAAGGTGCCTTCTTCTTCGTTGATATTCACCGCAATAGAAGAGGAATCTGTTTCAGGAATGTGCACTTCCAAGGTCTTGGCGTTGGGGTGTTCTTGTTGCATTTGATGCCAAATCCGATCAATGGCGGGGGCTGGAGAAGAAGGCAAAATGGGTTGGGTGATGGCGGAAATAGGCTCCTCAAAAAGCAGTGATTTATCTCCTCCCAGCCTAGTATAAACCGAACTCGCAAACCACTGAAACCCCCATACCAAGCCCGTTGCGGCCAAAATAAGGATGAAAAAAGCCCCATAAAAACCCAAAATGTTGTGCAAATCGTAGTTTTTACGCTTCCACTGCATTCCTTCTCTCCACCGAAACCAAACGCGTTGTTTGGCCGCTGCTCGGTTTTTGGGCCACCACAGCATAATCCCCGAAATAAGCATCACCACAAAGGCCAGCGTGAAATACGCCACTACGGGTTGGCCAATATTGGGAGGTAACCACAGATAAAAATGCCCCTGCAACACAATCCGAAAAAAGTCTGCATCCATATCTTTGACTTTCAGCACTTTCCCCGTATAAGGATCGAGGTACACGATGTAATAATACGACGGGTCGAAGTGAAAAAATATGGCTTGAGCGGCTTTGGCATTGCCCGAATACATGATGGCATGAAGATGCTTGTGGGGCAACTGTCGGGTGGCTATCTCCTTCAAAACAGAAGGAGATAACTGAACAGAAGCCCTCGGCTCAACGTATCGGAAGGACTCGGTCGCATTCAGAATTTCTTCCTGAAAAGCGTACAAACATCCCGTAAAGCTGATGATAAACACCACAATCCCCGACGCCAACCCAAGCCACAGGTGCAGCAGTCCAATGATTTTTTTGAACTTCATGGTTGATTAAAATTTATAACCAATGCTAAGACGGCTGTTGCGGAGCGGCTCGGTTTGCCAATAGTACGCGTTCAACCACGTATAGGGCGCGCCCGAAAACAAGTACTCATTCAGTAAGTTGTTGACATTGAGCGCCACCGTCAGGCGATTGCTCTGCCACGACACGGCTCCGTCGAGGCGGAAATAATTGGGGAGCGCCTGGTTCGTTCCGTCAAATACGTACCACGACGAACGGTTTACCTGCCACTGATAGCCCAACGAAGCGCCCAAACCTTTCAGGTGGCCATTGCTAACGCGGTACGAAAGCCACGCGTTGGTGATGTGCTTTGTTGCCCCCGCTACGGCCACACCCACCTTCTTTTCGTCGGTATCTTTGGTCACTTTTGCGTCGGTGTAAGCATAATTTAGGGTCAAATCGAGGCCTTGGAGCAGTTGGCCGCGCAAATCAAACTCCACTCCTTTGGTTTTGGTTTGCCCCAATTGAATTGAAAAATTCGGGTTGTTTGGGTCGGCGGTCAGGACGTTATTTTTGGTAATTTGGTACAGCGAAACGGTCGAATTCCAACGCCCACCCATCCATTCTTTTTTCAAACCCGCTTCGGTATTATTGCCCGTAATGGGGTCAAAACTCTTTCCATTCACATCCGCCCCTGCCTGCGGGATAAAGGCCTGGTCGTACATTGCGTAGGCAGAAGTGCTTTTATTCAAAGAAACGCTCATACCTATACGTGGCGTAAATTTACTGCTTTTTACACTGCCCGAATACGGGTCATAGTCTTTGGCAGTGGTGTATCTTCCCGCCAGGGTCAGCCGAATTTTTCCATCCCAAAAACGCAGTTCATCTTGCACGTATAAGCCCGAATAACTTTGTCCATAATTCACCCCACGGCTCCGAAGGCTCTTCGAACGGTCAAATACGGGTAATGAATCTGCGGGTACTGTTCCGTAGACGGGATTATAGATATTGAAAGGAACGGCCCCTTTCAACGTACTGCCCTGCGCCCAATCGGCAAAATATTCTTTCTGCCCCATGTCCAGCCCCGCCAGAATACGATGCGTAACACCACCCGTTTTGACGTCTCCGTTCACAAAAATCTGCCCTATTCTATTGATTCCCAAGGCATCCCAGATACTAATACCGCGCAGAATTGTCCCGTCGATATTTACCGAACTGGGCCACATACTTGTCCCGATTTGGTTGTAATTATAGTACGCCAATTGCCCCGTCAGTTTCCAGTCTTTGTTAATTTGGTGATTCAGTATCAATAATAAACTGTGGTCATTGATGTTGGTTGGGTCTAAATTAGGCTCCGTCAGGGTAAAGTTTACGGGCAAGTGCTCGTAGGGCTTTTGCGAAAACACGTAGGCCGAGCCAATCATCGACATTTGTGAATATTGATACGTGTATTCGGCCGTCAACGAGGTTTTCTCGTTGATTTTGTACTTAATCACGGGTACCACCGAATAGCGATTGTTAAATTCATAGTCGCGGTGCGAGCCTTTCATTTGGCCCATCAAGTTGAGGCGGTACTGCAATTTTCCGTCTTTGCTCAGCAAGCCGTCAAAGTCGGCGGTGGCGCGGTAGGTGTCAAAACTTCCCAACGTCAGCGTCATTTCTCCTTTGGTAATGCCCGTTGGCTTTTTCGTTACCACGTTATAAAACCCGCTAGGCTCGCCGTTGGCCATCATAAAACCCGCCGGGCCTTTTACAAATTCGATGCTTTCTACCATGCTCATGTCTTCGGCAAGCGGTCCCCAAGGCATCTGAACGTTCATACCGTTGCGAAAAGCCGCAATTTGCGAGCCGCGCATGTTCAGCAATGCGTAGTTGTCCCAATGTTCGAGGCGGGTCACCCCGCTCACGTTGCGGGTTACGCCTTCGAGCATGTCAAAAATTTGTTGGTCGTTAATCAACGCTTTGGTCAGTACCTGAATATTTTGGGGCGTCTCAATCAACGGCGTCTTTAACCGCAGCGAAACCGAAGGCATATCGGCATTGTATTTATTGGGGAAAGCCGTCACGACCACTTCTTCCAATTGGCGCAGATTTTCTTTCAATACTACGTTTACGTCCGACACCTGCCCCGCCGTGACCGTCACGCTTTGAGTTTGGGTCTCTAGCCCGACAAAACTCACCTGAAGTGCGTAATTGCCCGCTTTCACTTTTTCAAATAAGAATTCACCTTCTTGGTTGGTCACGGTTCCTTTGCCCGCTCCTTTCAGGTTTACGTTCACAAATTCGGCCGCTTTGCCGTCGCTCGTTGTGATGCGGCCTTTGATGGTTGCGTGTTGGGCCATTGCCCAGCAGGATAGGAATAAAAATGCAAGGGAAAGGTAGATTTTCATTGTTTTAGTGGGGATACAAATAAGGTTCATTTTTATAAAAAGAGGTATGACTGATTGGTAAAACAACTGGTAAAAAATAAGTAAGGTAAAGTATAGTACGACAAAACAAAACCGCGTTGAAGCCAAAGCATCAACAACCTAAAAAATTGTATTACAGCTAGATAACTAAAATACTAAAGGCATCAATTGACATGTTTGAGCATTTTCCGCGCCTCTACCGTGAGGGCTACTTCATTCATTAGTGTGAGCAACTCACGCAGTTCGTCGTGAGAAAAAAGGAGATAAAAATTGGATAAAGGCGTGTAATGAATCAACTCTTTACCATGTGGCGTTTCATAGGTTTCCATCATTCTTTTTTCGGTCAATAATTGCCGAAACCACTCAAATTCACTTTCATTCAAACAAAACATAATGTTCTTAAAAGCAATGTGATAAACCTTACAGATTTCACATACGCCTACGTATCCGTACTCTTTTTCGAGAAGGGTTTTAAAGGGATGTTGGTGTGTCATAAGAGTGCTGTTTTTAGGTAAACGCATAGCAATGGCAGGATGGATTATATCATTTCTCAATCACTCTCCTCCTTTTTCAAAAGTTAAACGAATGACTGTATTTATTTAGATTAATTATAAATAATGGACAAAGGAATAGACTATTTAGATTCAATCCAAATAATTTCGCTCTTTTTTTAAACCTCTTATTAAAATAACCAGTTTTGAGCCACAACTAAAATCGGCGACTTTTCATATTGGTACTTGTAGAAATCTTAATTTATGCAACATTGTTGCATAATAAAATTAATCCATCCATATTTGCAACATTGTTGCAAATAAAAATCTAAAGTATGAATAAGCAAAAGAAACTACCCGTTACGGTACTGAGTGGCTTCCTAGGAGCGGGAAAAACCACCCTACTCAACCATATTTTACACAACAGAGAAGGGCTAAAAGTGGCCGTGATTGTCAACGATATGAGTGAAGTAAACATTGACGCTCAACTGGTTGAACGGGAAAGTACCCTTTCCAGAACTGAAGAAAAACTCGTTGAAATGTCAAATGGCTGCATCTGTTGCACTCTACGCGAAGACTTGATGATTGAAGTGGAAAAATTGGCCCAAGAAAACCGATTTGATTACTTATTGATTGAATCGACGGGAATTTCTGAACCCGTACCTATCGCGCAGACTTTCACGTTTAAAGACGAAGAAAACGGCATTGACTTGTCCCGTTTTGCCCAAATTGATAGCATGATTACGGTCGTCGACGCCCTAAATTTTGCCAAAGATTTTGGTTCGGTCGATACCCTGCATACCCGAGCCCTCAATGAAGACCCGCAAGACCACCGCACCATTGTCAATCTTTTGACTGACCAGATAGAGTTTGCCGACATAATCATTCTTAATAAAACCGACTTAGTTTCTCAAGCTCAATTAGGTGAATTAAAGGCGATTATCTCGTCTCTCAATCCAGTCGCTAAAATCATTCAATCTAGTTTTGGCAACGTATCTACGTCGCACATTCTAAATACGGGGCTTTTTGATTACGAAAAAGCCGAACAATCGGCGGGGTGGATTCAAGAGTTAGAAAATCTCAAAACGGGCAAAACCCATACACCCGAAACGGTTGAATACGGCATCAGTTCGTTCGTCTTTCGCGAAAGCCGCCCGTTTCATCATGAGCGTTTTTGGCATTACCTCTCCAACGATTGGCACGCGGGCATTCTTCGTTCCAAAGGATTATTTTGGATTGCTTCCCGCCCCAATGAGGCCATCAACTGGAGTCAAGCGGGTGGTTCATTGCGGGCCGAAAGCGCCGGGGTCTGGTGGGCAAGTATGCCATTCAATCAACGCATTCGCTACGCGGCTTATGTTGACAATAAATCTATCATTGAAACCCGATGGGACAAGCGCTTTGGAGACCGCCAAAACGAGTTGGTCATTATCGGACAAGACCTCAATCAAGAAATCATCGAAAAAGAATTGCAAGCCTGTCTGTGTACAGATACTGAAATCAACGCGATGGAAACAAAACAGGTTTTTCCCGACCCTTTCCCCCTTTAAAGGGGACGGCTTCTCCCCTATTATTGGGGTACCTAATTGGCCAGAAATGACAATTGGCCGGGTTCCCCCCCTGAATATTGAAGCACCTTCTAACGTATTGTTTTATAAAGCCATTTAATTGATAATCAACGGGATTGTAAAAATAGAAGCACTCATTTTACTTTACTTTTCAAAAAAAATGAATGAATATTTTAAAAATAGAAGTTGACAAACGGATTCTTTTGCTCTACCTTTGAGCCAGTTATTGGTGCCTGATGTACGCCTCAGTGCGTGCCGATTGGCTTAATAGGGAATCCCGTTCAATTCGGGGGCTGTTCCCGCAACTGTATGTTTCAATACATTGTCGCTCACCTTTTAGTCACTGTTCTGAATTTAAAAAGAATGGGAAGACCAGCGCCAACGAAACAAGCCAGGAGACCTGCCAACAATCATTCTTGACGAGTCCTTACGGGTAATGAGGCAACGTCGAGCGTTCGATTTCACGTTCACATTTTCGGCAAAATACCTTGATTTACAAGCTCCTGCGGTTTGTTAGCTGCATACCTTTCATGGTATTAATGGCTATTGCTCCGCACCTCTACGCCCAAAAAGAGCAAAGCCTCTGCGAAGTAACCGTGCGGGGAGTGCGGCCCGAGCGCTTCATGGTGGGACAAAAAGTGCAGGAAATTGATTCGGTCCAACTGACACGCTTTCGTTACAGCACGCTGGCCGATTTCCTACAGTTTCAAAGCCCAGTGGCGTTCAAAAGTTACGGAGCAGGGCAGGCCACAAGCATTGCTTTTAGGGGAACTTCCGCCAATCATACAGCGGTGCTTTGGAACGGGGTGAATATCAATTCGCCGTCGTTGGGGCAAAGTGATTTTTCGACGATTCCCGTGGCGGGCTTCGACCAAATGAGCGTGCAGTACGGGTCGGCGGCAAGCTGCGTCGGTACCGATGCAGTGGGGGGCAGTATTCAACTACGCTCCGTACCCGATTTTAGGCAAAAAGGGCTTCAAACCTTGGCCGCTTTTCGCCTCGAAAGCTCCGAAAATTATACGGGTCAGGTAGGGCTACGTTTCAATCAGAATGCAGGCAAGAATTGGACAATTTCGGGCAAAACCCTTTTATACGGCAGTATATTTAATAACTATTTCGGGAGCGAACCCCAACGCACCCGCCAAGGCGAAAGCTATTCGTTTGAGCCCACCCGAACTACCCAAAAAGGCGCGGTGCAAGACCTGTATTGGCAACATCAAAAAGGCAATCTATTCTCGCTTAATCTCTGGCTGACCGACAATACCCTCACCATTCAGCCCCATCAAGTTCCGTTGCGTGAAGTCACCCGTACGCAGGCCTACCGCGTGCTGGGTTCGTATCAGATTGGCAAAACGCTGATACGAACGGGCTTCATCCGGGACGTGATTGATTACGGAAAAGGAGAAAATCTAACCCCCAGCCATACCGAAATCGACCGTTTTATTCTCCGTACCGAGCACGATTTTTCGTGGATTCAAAGCTGCGACAAAGGCACTAATCTCAAAATTGGGGCCGAATTGGTGCATTATAATGCCCGGGTGGATGGCTACGGAGATGAGGTAAAACGAGAAAATCGGGCCGACTTTTACGCCTTACTCCGACATCAGTTCAACGGAAAACTCAGCGCATCGCTCAACCTGCGGCAAGCCTTCGTAACCCGATTTAGCCCCCCCTTTACCCCGTCGTTGGGGGTGGAGTACACCGCGTTTACGCGTCCGCTTACCAAAATCAGTTTAAGCGGAAATACCTCCCTCAGTTACCGTGTACCAACGCTGAATGAGCGTTACTGGGTCAATTTGGGCAACCCTGAACTCCGCCCCGAACGCGGTTTCAACAAAGAAATCGGCGTGACTTGGAAACAACGGCTGGCCGAAATGAATCAATTTTCGGTATCCATCACCGCGTTTCATAACCTCATCGACGACTGGACTTATTGGAATCCAGAACGCAATTATCGGGTCGAAAACCTCCAGCAGGTACTTTCCAAAGGGCTTGAATTTACGTTTGGCTTAAAAACCCAATGGCATAAAACGCAGTTGGATGCCAACCTAAATTATGGTATGACCGATGCTTCGCAACAAAAAACCTACGGGCCTTACACCCAAGACTTTATCGGAAAACAACTCATTTATGTGCCACGGCACACGTTTGGAGGAACACTTACCGCCACCCACGGTAAAGCCTCTCTCACTGTGCAACAGCAATTTAATTCGGAGCGTTACAGCACTTTTGACCACTCGGGTCGGCCTTTTGCCCCCTATTATTTGCTGAACGCGGTGTTGAATTATCAATTTCAAAAAAGAAACTTTCGCAGCGATGTCGCGCTTCAGGGAAACAACCTAACCAACACGGTGTATCCCAATCTCAAGAAAAACGCGATGCCCTTAAGAACACTATCACTCAACGTTATTTTTTATTTTCAATCAAAACAATCCACAAATGAATCGTAATTATCTGCTTATTATCAGCCTTTTAAGCGTTGGCTTCTCCGCCTGCAACACCCCCGACCCCGTGCCGTCGCAACCCTACGACAATGGTGTACTCGTCATTAATGCGGGAAATTTTCTGGACAACAACGGGTCTATTTCTCTGGTACAACGAACTTCTACGACCGCCTCGTATGACATTTTTCAGAAAGAAAACAGTCGTACGCTTTCGGGGAGCTTGAGCGGTTATGCCGAAGTCAACGAAAAGGGCATTATCCTCGTCGATAACTCCACGGCGGGCAAAGACGGCATCGAAATCGTCGACGCCAGAACGTTTAAAAGTCTGACGTCAATTCCATCCACCGAAGTGGAAAACCCACGGGCGGTGGCCAAAGCAACCGATACCAAGGCCTATGTTACTTGCTGGGATGCTACGGGTGATTTTTCTAATTTTTACAAAAACCCTGGCTACGTGGCCGTGCTTGATTTGACCGCCAACAAATTGACCAAGAAAATCCCCGTCCAAAACGGCGCCGAAAGCATTTTAGTCATTGGCAACGAAGCCTTTGTGGGAAATACGGGAAGCGGAATGACAAAAATTACCGTTATCGACATTGCCACTGATGCCGTTAAACAATCCATCGAAATTGGCCGAAATCCTGACTTGGTGGGTCTTGATGTCAATAACAAACTTTGGCTGTATGCGGGAGGAGAAATGGTACGGCTAAACACCCAAACCAAAACGGTGGAAACACGTTTTAAAATTACGTCGCCCAATGCGTCAAAATCGCCCAGTTCGTTCACGTTGAGTGCCGACAAAAAGACCATTTATTTCACCAATTCATTCTACGACGCGGCCGACGGCTACCTCCAAAAAGGCGAAACCTATAGCTTTTCCATCGATGCGGCGGCCGTAGTGGCTGATAAACCTTTCATCAATCGGTTATTTTCAGGTGGGTTGGGCGTTGACCCGCAAACGGGCGTAATTTATGCCGGTTTGGTGCCCTCTTTCAAACAAGCTGGCTATGTTCTCCGCTATCAACCCAACGGTACATTGATTGATTCGGTCAAGGCCGAAATCGCACCGAGTACTTTTTTCTTTAAAAAATAATACCCGAAGCCCGTCGGACGGTTTTGAACCGACTGACGGGTAAGTCAATACCCATTAACAGCCATGATATTTTAAGTCCGAAGGGCAGGCCGTGTGGGTCTGCCTTTTTTTGCTTAAAGTTGAATAATAACTTCTTGCCAATAGTGTAGTCATTACCCGTCGGTCGGTTCAAAACCGACTGACGGGTAGACGGGTAGATACAACTGACGGATAAATTAATACCTTAATTTAGGTTCGACCCAAAGGGCAGTTAGGCAAAGCAAAAAAAGCCCAAACCACGCCCAATCTGGCAATTTGGCGGTCATCTGTTGCGTCGTTCCTGTCGAATATTTCGACTGATTGCTCTTGTGCGCTTGCACGCTCTCCGCCATTCGGGCCGCATTTGATACTGTAGTTTCATTTTCCTCTACGTACACTTCCAACGAATCCTGAAAGGGCTGCCAACCCGATTTTCTGAAGGTATAGTCCGTACCATAACTAAGCGAGTTGAGGGCAGAACGTTGGAGTGAAACCGTATCTTCAGCCACCGAAACGGTCGGGAGAGGTTGCGAAAATTTATTCAAAACCAAGCTAGCACGCGTGTCTTTCCAAAGCGGGGCAGTCACTACAATATTCCCTTCTTGCGCGGGCACCAACGCCTGCAAAATACCCGACCAAATTTTATCATAAGCCAAGCTATCGCCGCTTAATTTCAACGAAAAAGTTTCGTTTAATAAACTAAGACCCACCATTCCACCCGTTTTTTGCACGGCGACGGGATAGCCCAAAATATTTTTTTGGTTTGGATTTTCTGCCAATCGGTACGGCAAGGCCGTGAGTCCGTTTCCTACCAAAACACTTTCATCATTGGAGCTCTTCTTTAGATTCCATTTTGTTCCCAGCGCGGCATTCACCTTTTTTGCAGCTTGCTCAGGATTCGTTATGTTGTAAAACAAAACACTTTTCCCATCCGAAGCGGCCTTTTTCACCAACGGATGGCCCGCATTTTCGGGGTCGGTAAAGACAATATCGGGCACAAAATCTTTTTTATTTTTTACCTGATTCATAGATACACTCATTTGAGTATTCTTAGCTACGGCCGTTACCATTTCTACCCTACTACCCTTTTTTCCCAACCACTCCGCCACGGCTTTACTCTCAAAATCAGGGCTTTGCAAAACAAAATAGGCCGAAATAGGCTGCGGTTTTCGGGAATAAAAAGCCACTTTCTGTAAAGGTTGATTGTCTAACAGCAAGGTGGTTTCGGTTCGTCCAATGGCAAAAGAAGGAAACGTAAGACGAAAAGTTTGGCTTCCCTTGCGCAACAACAAACTGTCCAGTACCTGATTGGCATAGTTGATTTTGAGCACCTTAGGTGCATCCAAGGCGATGGCTCCCGAAACTTCCTGCAATTCTCCTTTTCGGAGCATGGCCTTCCACTGAATCGACGCTAATTCGTTATTTTTAAACCACGGAATCCAATGAATCTCGTGCTGGCTCAGGCGGGCGAGCGTGTGCGGGCGAGCATCCTGCCCCAGCACATAAACCGTCCCCAATTGCGCCACAAAATCAGCCGTTTCTGACGTGCGGCGCTCAAAGTCCTCTAAGGAAAAAGTTTCGGTAATTTTCAGGCTATCTTGGGCTTTTTTTACCGCCTCTAAGGGTATATTTTCGCTGACGAGCAATACGCGGCTGGTATCGGCAGAGGTTGTCCAATGCGGTTGAATAACATAAATTAAAAGTACAATTCCCATCAAAACGTTGAGCCCCAAACGGATTTGCTTTCTTTTTTTTGACAACGAGTTTGACCTCAAAAGGGCTCCTATTTGCACGGCTGTTAGCGCAATCAAAGCGGCAATAATCAGCCCATCAAGCAGCGTTAGGGATGAAAAAAAAGTCTGAAAAAAGAATAAAAAGGCCATTCAGCAATCAGGATTGTGGATCATTTCATAAAAATAAGCAAGAAATCCCCAAAGACAACGCTAAACGGCCCATAAAAAAACCCTTTTCCGTCGGAAAAGGGTTTTTGTTTCACTTCCACTCATTGTCAAAGAGGAGGGTTGCGGTGAAATGAGCCCGTTAAAATGCCTTGGGGTCTCCCTTCACCATGTTGTAAGCAGTACGGAGTACAATCTGAAAATCAAGCACTAAGCTCCAGTTTTCAATGTACCAAATATCATAATCGACGCGTTTGCGCATCAGGCCAATTTCCTGCGTTTCGCCCCGAAAACCATTCACCTGCGCCCATCCCGTAATGCCCGGCTTGAGGCGGTGACGAATCATGTAATTGTCAATTTTTGGGAGCGTTTCTAAGCTATGCTTTACCGCGTGTGGACGCGGGCCCACCACCGACATACTTCCCAGCAGCACATTAATAAATTGCGGAAGTTCGTCGAGGTTGGTCTTCCGTAAAAACCGCCCAACTTTTGTGATGCGGGGGTCATCTTGGGTCGTTTGGTTAAATCCGCCATCTGCCCTCACCGTTGATGCGTTGTGGTACATGGTTCTGAACTTCCAAACCCCAATGTTACGTCCGCGTTGTCCCCAGCGGTCCTGGACAAAAAATACTGGTCCTCGCGAATCCCAACGGATGGCCAGCGCAATCAAGGGAAATAACCAAGAAGCGACCAGCACCAAAAATACCGCACTGAAAAGCACGTCAAACGCCCGCTTGAGCATCCACCACGAATCCATTTCGAGCGGGGTACTGCGTACGGTAATCAACGGATAATTACCAAACAACTCCAGTGAATAACGAGACGCGCTGAACTGAAAAAAGCCAGGTGTAAAACGCACCAAAATTCCTTTTTTGTCTGCCCAGCTGATGATGCCTTTTACGTAACTTTCTTCGAATTGACTCGGCGCAATCACCAATTCATCAATCACTTTGCCGAGGGCAGTTTCGTTCAGAAAATCAATGGTTTCGATGAGCGGTGGCGTTCTCCGGCCCGCTTCTTTGTAGCCCCATGCTCCCAAAATGGTGTACCCAAACTGCGGATTTCGTTGCACCAAATCGCGAAAACCATCGACTTGATTCATTTCCCCTACGATTACTAGGTTCCGCTGGTTTACGCCCTTTAGGTTCCAGAAGCGAACTATCTTTCGGGTACTGTACATTTTGAGTACCACATTTGCCCCCAAAACCGCCACATACGCAAGGGTAAAACTGCGGGTGTAATCGTAGTCTTTCAAGAAGAAAAGCGAGACCACCAAAACGATAAATTGGGTAAGCAAATTGGGCAATAATGCCAGAATCTCATCAATGAAGGTCACCGTTCGAAATTCATTGTACAGATCTGTGAGTTTGGAAGAGAAGTACCAACCCATTCCCATTCCGGAAATAATTAAAACATCTACCTGTTGTAAGGTACGGTTGGTAAAATTGGCGGCCAGCATGTAAGACAGCATAACCAGCATAACATCAGCCACAAAGCGTGGGTGATTTTTCCGTCGATTAATTTGATAAGTAATCGTAGACGGTAGTAACGAGTGTTGAGACATAACGTTGAATTTTCAATGGTTGATACTCGACCAAAGCACTAGTAATATACCTTTATCAAAATGCCAAAATAATAAATATTAATATCGGTAAAATTATAAAACTACCTTACAATATATATGATTTTTGTCATCTCTTATTGGTATACCAAATATAGAAGAATTCCGTAAAATAAACCATACAATTTTATCTTTTTTAAAAAAACTTATCAATTAATATTCTATTTCTTGAAT
Source organism: Runella salmonicolor (assembly GCF_024158025.1). NCBI lineage: Bacteria > Pseudomonadati > Bacteroidota > Cytophagia > Cytophagales > Spirosomataceae > Runella > Runella salmonicolor. The sequence continues at coordinate 137,299 of NZ_JAMZEL010000002.1, read as the reverse complement.
TTCTAAAACGGATAAAAGTGAGCATGGGCCATCTTACTTTAAGTAAAATCTAAAAATATTACAAAATTTATTTGTTTATTTTATAAATAAATATCCTAAAAAACTACGCATTTTTAATACATAATCAACGCATAAAATCTGTTTAAATCTCAGAAATACAGTTTTTGAATAGTAAATAATGAAATTAAAGTATACCAATAAGAATTACAACTTTACATTCACTGCGACCTAATATCCCTTAAAGCATGTTTATTAATATCGGAACCTTCATCCAATTTACGCCCATTTTCTGGGCTTAAATGTACCATTCCGTAGATACATCAACGCGGTTCAATATTTATAATTTACAATATTCAGTCGTTTCAATCTCAATCACCCAATCCGCTTTTCGAAGCTTGTAAGCTGACTCGCTGAATGAGAAATAGCCGGGCGCTGGCCCCACCTGAAAATCGTAAGTTTTTCCTACTTCCAGCAAATCCGTAACGATACTAAAGGCCGTCTGACCTGAGATATATTTCATGCTCGGAAGGTTCTTCCATTGCAGTGTGCCCGTTTCCCTAAACCGCCCAAACAACTCCCGCGTGGGCAATTTATCTTCATCAAGGGCTTTGCAAGGAAACTGGAGCGTAATCCGAACCTCTCCGGGTTTGATGTTCGGCGGTATTTTAAACGATGTCACGTCAATCGCCTGATTTCCAGTAGCACAAGCATCTACGGCCGCCGAAAGCGCAATGGCCGAACTTTGCGAATCATAAATCCGCAGGCGAACTTTTTGGTCGGCGTCCAATCCGCTTATTTTTATCAGATTTCCATTGTTCAAAGTCGACTGGAAAGACTGGATTTTTGCCTTCGTTACGTCATTAATCACTTCACAATTGTACGCCCTATCGCTGGTAGGCAAAGTGCTTTTTACACTGAAGACCAAAGGATTAGCACACTTCAAAATTGGTTTTTTGAACGATGTCACATCAATCTCCTGAACGGTCGCCGTGCAGCCACCCACGGCAGCCGACAGCGCCACGGCTCCGCTTTGATTGTCCATAATTTTGAGTCGAACGGTTTGCTCACTGTACAAACCATTGATTCTGATGATTTCACCGTTATTTACCGTCGTGGCAAAAGTCTGCATTACGCCATTGGTGGCGGCATTGATAACCTGACACTGGTACGTTGCTCCACTGTTGGGCAGATTGCTTTTTACCCTAAAGCCCAACGGAGAAGTACATTTTGGCGGGGGAACTTTAAAATTTTCCAACACCAACGGGGTCGTTACGTTGGTGCAGGCATCCAACGGATTGGACACGACCTGCGCAGAACTGAGAAAGTCAAAAACCCGCAACTGAATCATTCCCGTATTTTCGTAAAACCCACCGAGTCGAATCACATCGCCGTTGTTGGCCGACGACTGAAAAACTTGAAGCCGCGCTTTGGTATCGGCCTTGATTACTTCAAAAGTATAACTCCGGTCGCTGTTGGGTAACGAGCTCGAAATCCGAAAAACGGGAGAGTTGGCGCAGCGTTGCGGCGGCACTTTGAAGGAGCTGATGTCTACTACCAACTCCGCATTGCTGGCGCAGGCATCCACTGGTTCGGAGGTCACCACGGCCGAGCTTACAATGTCTGTGATTCTCAAACGTACCTTCTGGTCACTGTCTAGCCCGCTGAGTCTGACCACCTCGTTGTTGTTGGCAGTGGTCTGAAAACTCTGCAATTGGGCATTCGTTTCGGCGTTGATGACCACAAAACTATACCGATAATCGCTGTTGGGCAGCGGGCTTTTGATTTTAAAACCTGGCCCATTGGGACATTTTTGAATCTGTTTTTTAAACGACGAAAGATCCATTTCCTGCACTTCGCCACTGCATCCGTTGACCAATTGAGAATTGACCACTGCCGTTCCCAACGCATCCGTGATGCGCAATCGCACAAACTGATCACTTTCTAACCCATTGATTTTTATGATCTCGCCATTATTGACGGTTGATTTAAACACCTGTAAGCGCGCTCCCGTGGCTTCGTTGACCACCTCACATTGGTACTGGAGGTTGGTCGTGGGTAGGCTGCTTTTGATTTTAAAACTTGGCCCAGTGTCACATTTTTGCTTGGTAAACCCTGCCACCCACAGCGACAAATGCGACAGCTCCGCCACGTATTCCAAGTCGCCGTTGCTGGCCTTTTGCACTTTTCCGGGGGTTTCGGTCTGCCATTTTTCGGTCGCGGCATCATAACTAAACAGGGGAATCTCGTCGCCCGCCTGAATCACCCGACGCTCCAAAGGATGGTATAGCTGGGGCGACACACTGAACCGAACCCGAATGGGCTGCGAAGCCGTTTTTACCAGTTGGTACTGTTCGTTGTGAATCTGCAATAAAAATGCCCCCACCACCTGCGTCAACTGCTGATTTGTGCCTTCCGCAGTTCCTCCCCGTAAAATAGGTTTCGTAATTGTCTGATTAACAATGGGATTGATTAAAAAGGTATTATTGGACTTATTGATGTCCACCGCCTGAAAACGCGCCGTCAACGTCCCTCCTACCTCCTTGGCCGCTACATCTTTGAGCTGCGTGCCTTTTGCGATGCTTGCCTGCGCCACCGACTGATTGGCAATAATGGGCGTCGGGGTTTCTACGCTCCAATCCCGGTCAACGCTCCCCGACCTGCTGGCCGTACTTTGGGCCACCTTCACGGCCGACGTCGTACCCGTAGGTTGCAAAATCAACGCCACCGAGCGTTGGTTTTCGTTGCCCATTTCAACGGGTAAAACGGCATCCACAAAACCCGGCACTTTGGCTACTACCGTAAACCTCAGAGGATTTTGGGCGGTAGGTCTCGGCCCCAGTGAGTCAATGGACAAAAACAACGCGCCGTCGGATGAAATTCTAAATTTCTTGGTGTTGACCGTGGTAATCAGTCGATTAGCATCAGGCCCCGCCAAAATCACTTCCATGTTTTCGGGGGGAGCCTTGCCTTCAACGGTGTAATATTGAACATCCAAAGCTACGGGATACGGCTTCTTAAAACGCAGCTCTAAGCCATCCAAAGGGTTTTTACAGGCACTCACCACTCCCAGCAACAGCCCTATAAAAAGTAAGATTCGTTTCATCAGCGTAACGATTTTTTGACCAATGCGTACGTAATCACCAACTGAAGATTGGGTAAAAACCGATACCCACGCATGTTGCGTTCAATCAGCGGAATCTGCTCCTCCAACGTGGTCGTTTCCAGAAAACCATCAAATTCCATGTTAATTTTTGGGGCTCCGAGGTAATAACACCCGAGTTCGACTCCTACGCCCCAGCGTCGTTTGGGAATAGAGCGCCCAAACCCAAACCCTGCATAACCTACCACGGGCGACCATTTTATGCCTAATCCTATGGTTCCAAATTCATCGGGTTTCATCTGGATTCCCCCCAGTTCGATGGGCGACAGGGCACTGAGTTCCAGTTGAATATCAGGCCGCCACGTATAACCCAACCCTCCCGTCAAAAAAAAAGCACTCCGTGGGAAAGGGTGCCATTTAACCGAACTATGTACAACGCCGATGACAAAGTCGGGGCGAAACTCAATCAGGGAACTATCGCCTAAATCAATTTGAATCTTTTTTTTGTAAGCTAAGTAAGTAGCTCCCACCCGCAACACCAGTCTGGGTTGTGAGCGCAGCTTCCAAGCCCATTGCACGCCTACGCCCGTCGTTCCTGCCTGAATGCCTACCGCACTTGGCCACCATCGCACCGCCGAGTCTCCTGGGTTGCCCGTGGCGAAAGCTCGCCCCAGCGCGACGAAATAAATAAGCCATACCGCCTTCTTCATATCGTTGAGTTTTGTTGGACTATTTTTACGAATGGGTAAAATCCTAAATAAAGTTAGAGTATGTTATAAAATTGACCACCTCTGTGCCCCGATTCAAATTAGTTCTATTGATAAATTTAGTTTGGTGAGCCCCTTCATTTCTTTTGCTTGCCCAAAAGAAACGAAGCAAAGAAAAGGGCCGCCTGTCCAATGCTTCAACGCACAACCTTGCGCGCCCCACGCTGGACAGGCATACCTCTCGCGCATTGACTTATTTATTAGTAGTTTATTAAATTCAAAAATTCCGTTAGAGGACTGAACAAGTCCCTTGACTCATTATGGAAAGAGGAGTTGTGCCTCAAATAAACCCCTATTTCGTTTGCTGATACTGCCGATTCAGGTAGTTCTGATGGTACTGTCGCAAACGCTGATCAAGTTGATACCCCGTTTGGTAGCGCTCTCCCATTTTATATCCCCCCGCGTAGAGGTACTGCCACCTAAACTCCTCCGTGGTGCGCAACCTCATTTTTGAGGTCTGCACTATTTTTCCAGGGGGAATGGGAATGGCAAAGTTAAAACCCGCCGTTGCGCCATTTTGAGTGGCAACCACAAAAAGCCCGATTTCTACGTTGGTATATTGACGAATAAAATCAAATCTTCCGCCTTTGTCTCCCCACAAAAACTGGCCTCCCGAAACCTTCAGCAAAAGATCTAATTTGCTGAAACGGTATTCGACATCGGCCAGCAGCAGGAGTTTATCCATTTTTTCGTAATAAAGCCCTCCTCTTGGGTAGTAGTACATCCCCGTCAGCCCTACTTCTAGCCCGTACGACCAAGGAGATTTAAAATCCGTGTGGCGGTACTGAACGTTGACGCCATATTGGTCATTGTGAAAAAGCCCCGCCGACGCACTTACAAAATGATTGTCTTTGGCATAAAACTGATTCAGAAAAACGGGGGCTGGACGAATCATTTTCGGGCGGTTGTCCAAGTCGTTGGACACGGGAAAAAGAATTCCCCAGTTGAGCGCCATGCCCGGCCATAAATACACTTGACTTTGTAAAAGAACACTCGTATTACTCCTGACGGGTTTGGAAAAATTACCAAATTTGGCCCAAAAAACGGGTTGTAACCAAAAATCAAACTTATAATTTCGGCGCTGTAACGAAAAAAAGCCCCATTTTGTCATGGCCGAGCGCTCGGCCTGCGTCAATGCGTTTGCCTCCAACGATGCCCCCATCTTGTAGCGGGCCACCGGAATGCCTTGTATCATCGGAACGTAGGTCAAAAGATGGGCCGAATCATTTACGACCTTTTGTATTCCGTACAACCCAATAAAAGGATTGCGGTACAATCGCTGTTCATACACCACCTGCTGCTTATCGACCTGAACGTTTTCAAAATTCAAACCCTGTCTCCCCTTCCCCTCTTGACCCAAAAGCGGGCCCACGGAAGTAAACACCAATCCAACACCCCAAAAAAATGAATATAAATCTCTTAATTTCAAAGCCTTACTGTTGATTTCCTGACTGATTTATTAAAAAATCATTTCTCACTTTCCTTCCTCAACTGCCGGGGTAGTTTCAATAAATTCACCCCAAATGAAGTCCCAAACATGAACTGATCTCCGTTCAACAAGCCTGCCTGCACCGTCCAGCGTTTAAAGAGCGTGGCATAAGCACCGACATTAATGTTTTGTGAATCATACTCCACCATCAACCCCGCCTGTTTGCGAAAATGCAACACCGCTCCCCCAAAGGGCCCTACCAAATAATTGTTTTTAAAACGCCACTCACTTTTCTTCTGAATGGCAAAATTATTAAGGAAAGTAGAATTAAGATCGGTTGCCAATACTCCGTTATTTCGATAAACAAAATAAGGGCTCCCATAACCCGCACTTACTTCTAAGCTAAACGTGGGGTTAAACGTAAAATTCTTGGTGGCCACCACTACGTGGGTGAGCATGGCCCCGTCAATGGTAAACGGAACGGTCATCACCACCGCCACCGAAGGCCGTTTTTTGGTTTCTTTTAACAACAAATACCGAACATCCATGGAGCGATCCCCAATTCCTTCGCGCACATCCCGAATCTTCGTATCAATCATTTGGAGTAACGTGGCCGTAATCTCCAAACGCGGCAGAATGGCTAAATGCGCAAACCAAATCCGCTCGGGGTTTTTGTTGCGCCCCCTCATCCCGTAGTGAATGGGGTTATAATTGTACCCAAACCGAAACGCCCCATCTTCTAAGGCCACCGCCGAGGGAATATATATAAGCCCTGGTTTGCCCGAGAGATTCGTCTGGGCCACTCCCTTCACCATGAGTAAAACCAAAACAAAGGATAGCGCAAGGCTACCCTTTGTCAGTTGTTTATTCAGTGGATGAAACATCTTAGCCTTGGTTGTGGCAGCTTTGAGCAAGTTCGACTCTGGCAGCATTGGCTTCGCCCAATGCCTTATTATAAGCTGCATTTACCGCTGCCGTGTTGGTGGTACGGGCCGCCTGGGCTGCTGCGGTAGCCGCCGTAGTAACGGAGCTACAAGCTTTTACATCGGCCGACTGCAAGTTGTTGAGCGTGCTCAAATATCCTAAGTAGCTGATGGAGTTCAAGGCTTTCAGCAAAGCATAATCAGCGCCTAATACTGATTGGGCCGCATCCAGTGCCGCATTGGTTTGGTCAAAAATAGTTTGCGCTGCGGTACGTAATGGCGTGTATTTTGCAGGAATACCCGCAGTACAGGTAGCTTCGTTACCCGCCAGAGCCGCAATCACCGTCTGATACGCCTGCTCTACTTTAGCCATTTCTTCGGCCTTGGTACCATCAAGCTTTGCTTTTACGGTGTTAAACGCTTCTTCCGCTTTGGCAATACACTCATCCGACACGGCCAAACCCTCTAAGCCATCCGTTTGCGCAATGGTTTCAGGTACTGAAGCACCAGAACGGCCATTGACCGCCTGTCCATTGACCGAAGGTAAGGTAAATGTAGGCAAATAAGCCCGCAAGGCTGGATTGGCCGACGCTTTGTCGAGCACTGCTTTCAAATCAGTTGGAAGCGCTCCACCTCCTGCTACTGCCGCAATGGTTGCGGGGGTAACCGTGGCCATTGCCGATACTTCAGTGGGAGATAACGCACCTGATACTTCTGCCGCTGAGGTTTTTACCGAAGCAGGCACCACCCCAGTGCTTGCAATGCTACCAATGGCCGTAGCTACTTCAGCCGTTTTAGCGGAGGCTGTCACGGAAGAAGGGGTGGTTGTAACGGGCGTTGGCGCAACAATCGTTACGGGTGCTACTTCGATGTCATTGATTTTTTCAACCAAATCAGCATCGGGCTCCAAGGGATCGCCTTTTTTACAATTGTACATGAGGAGCGTCAAAGCCAGCCCAAATACGAAGAGTGAAAATGTACTTTTTTTCATTGTCATTGAGTGATTAAGTGATATTATTTGTTTTCTGTTTAATTTAACTTCAACCACATCCGTGGCTTGCTCCTCTTTAAATACGCTCTTTTTGATTGATTTTACTGTATAAAATTCCCTAAAAGGCAAGCTATAAAAATTAACGATACCCACTATACGTCAACAGAGTAAGACCTTAAATCTCCTGTGTCCTGAAAGATTTAACTTTTGGACATAATAAGCATACGGAAAAAAGATTTTTCAGAAATCTCGCCTCAAAACAAGGGGAATCAATAGACGGAGAACCGCGTTGGAGTTATGTTTCATAATTTATTAACGTTGAGTACTACATTCATTAACTATAAACCAGAATGAAGGATTGGTGTTTATAGTTAACGATTAAGCTATAACAAATGTACGAAAAAAAACGATAAATAACAACCCAAAATCATCAAAAAACACTAAATAGCTAATAATCAAACCTATAATATTACAATTTATTAGAAAATAACAATCTAATCTTCATTATTTTCAACAAATCCTTCTCGAAAATTGTTATTTTTTACAACAAAAAGCCCAATACTACAAAATTAGATACCTTTTAAATACATATAAGATACCATTAAGAGTAAAATATTTTATACATCTAAACCAGCAGTCATATTACGTATGACTCGGAAACCAACTCAAACGCAATTTTTCACGAAGAACCATAAAAATAAATAGAGAATTCGTTACAAAATAGCGTTTAAAAAGTCGACGAGGCTCTTGTACAAGCCGATACAGCCATTCCAGGCTAGCATCCTGCATCCATTTAGGTGCACGCTTTTGGGTACCCACAAAGACAGGGAATGCCCCTCCTACTCCCACCATTACCGACGAAATTCGTCCTTTCATAGCCGACATCCATTTTTCTTGTTTAGGGCAACCTAACGCAACCAAAACAATCCCAGCACCCGATGCATTAATATCATCAATAATTTTTTTGTCTTCGTCAGCAGTGAGTTTCCTAAATGGTGGGGAATACATTCCTCCAATCTTCAATGAAGGGTAAAGAACAGCACATTTCTCGCGAATTTTTTTTAGCACCTCATCAGTAGAACCATAAAAATAGACTATAACACCCGACTTAGAAGCCTCATTCAGAAGAGCTGGCATCAAGTCCATTCCAGCAACTCGCTCTTGCCGAATACCGTATAAAAAATGTAACGCTAAACAAAGGGGCTTCCCATCAGGAGTAACAATATCAGCTTCTTTGAAAAGTCGTCCAAAAAGAGGATCAAGAATACTTTCTACAATCATGTGAACATTTGCCACAAATACAGTACTTGATACCCTATTTTGTCCTAATAATAGAATAGCCTTAACAAATTCAGGATAACTAGCAGATGAAATCCCATATTGAAACAGTGCTGTCTTGTTCATAACTTTCATTTATATTTTTAAAGGCTTATTGTTATTTTTATACATCAAAATATTTCTGCCACGTATCGTTGATAAGGCAAACAAGTTTGTGAACATATTTTACCTTCTATATTATAAAGCTTCAAAGTATAGTATATATAAAAACCAACAATTTACACATATAAACAGTCTTAAAAAGTGGTTGTTAGTCCATTATTTTATTTGTTTATATATTATATTCAAGTTTTCAATATATTCATTTACATCATATTTATCCTTAATAGTTTTTGATGCATTAATAGAAAGTACATTATACAACATTGTGTCTGATAAGATGCGCTTTAATTTTTTATACAAATCAAGAGCGTCAAATTTATTAACCATTAAACCATTAACTTCATGTTCAATAATGTACGCCATAGAAGCATCATTTGTCACAACTGGAACTACACCCGCTGCCATAGTTTCTAAGAGAGCCATTGGCAGCCCTTCACCATATCTTGAAGGTAATAAAAAAAAATCAGAATCGGCAATCGCCTTCATTTTATCATTACCTGAAACCACTCCTCGATATTCAAAATCGTCACCTAATAGTTCCTGGCACTCATCCACACAATATGCTCTCAAAGGGCCATCGCCGCAAAGTACAAATCGAAAATTAAGCTCCTGCTTTAAAATTCGAAAAGCAGCAACAATATCTTCTATACCTTTACTCTCATGTATACGGCCCATAAACAACAGAACTGGTTTATGATCATCTTTATTTTTGGATATTGCCGAATAAAGCGAAGAATCGATGCTATTCAACAACACTAAGGAGTCTCTAAAGTTATAATGTTTCGCAATAGCTTCATTCTCTAGTCCGCTGAGTACCACAACAACTTTACTGTGTCTAAACAGTTGTTTAGCGATAAAGCGATAAAATAGATTTTCTGGAGGATTCATTAAGTAAACTCCACCATGTACGTGTAACAATACAGGTACACGTACCAAATAACACCAAAAATTAATGATTGATTCTCTTAATAGTCCTTTTGTATTAAATGGGAGATTTTGATGAACAAGCTGTATTTCATTTTTCTTAACAAAAAAGGGGAAAATAAATAGCTGTTCAAGTATGGTGTAAAACCATTTTAATTTGCCCATAGGGCTATCGGGACGCCCTAATAAATAATGAAAATACTTGTGTAGACAATTATGCTCTATAATAGTATTGACCACCGTAGCAACGCCGCTTACATTTTTTTTTACATCCAAGCTTGGTGCAGTTATAAGTATATTCATGATGGTATTTTTTTACTTAGCTAACTGGTAACCTTCGTTAAAGAATTATTTATTAAAATCCTAAATTTAACAAGTACTAAGATAATGTATGTTAAAACTGATCGGGGAGAAAGAAATATTAATGAATACTTTAATTGTAACCCTAAAAAATCAAATATAATAGTACCTAAATCAGATATAAGGTTATAAGAGTAAAACAACTTCCTTTTTATCAATGCCTTTTTATATTTTCTATAATCAGGATTGCTGTTGATATAATCCTCAACAATTACGGTTGCGTAAATTTGGTCTAAAGTTGATTTAATTCCAGAATTTCGCGTAAGGCTGCTTTCGGTAATCTTATAATTATAATGATAATTATAAAGGTCAATAGTCGCAATTTTATTGGTTGATAACAGCAATTTCACACAAACAATGTAGTCCTCTCCATGGTTAATGCCAACAGGAAAAGAAATTCCAAAATTTAGAAACAAACTTCTCCTTATAAAAAGTTTCCATACAACGCCCCACTCATTAGACAATACAGCTTTTATAAATTTTTCACGGCTAGGATATTGACAGATTATTTTCTTACTTTTATTTTCTAAATCCATAATAAAGTTGCTACCCAGAATATCCAGATTACTATGTGTTGCATAATTGTAAAGTTCGCTAAACATATCTCCTTCAATCCAATCATCGCTGTCTATAAATTGAATAAACTCTCCAACTGAGTGATCGATGCCAAATTGCCTAGTATAGCTTATCCCTTTATTTGTTTGGTGTAACACTCTTATCCTTGAATCTCTTTTTGCAAATTCATCGCACATTTCACCAGAGCGATCAGTACTTCCATCATTAATTAGTATAATTTCTAAATCTTTAAAGGGTTGCTCAATTATACTATTGATGCATCTTTCTAAAAAGTATTGTGCATTGTATACAGGAACAATGATTGAAATTTTAGGGATATTCATACTTTTAGAAAATATTTATTCAATTATCAATTCTAAATTTTTTATTTTCTCTACTCAAAAATGAGGTTATTTTAAATACCAAAAGCAAAATTTTTTTATTTAAAACCTTTTTAATAAAACTCTTAACTGTTCCTTTATTTTCAACATCAATCCATGAACCCGCATACATATGTGAACAGTAGGATTTTTTATTTTGTATTATACCCAGCTGATTTCTTGAATTAAAAAAATGAAAATTAAACACATTTAACGTGTCATTTTTAAAAGCGAATTCAGAAGTGTCATTAATTTTCTTAAATTTTAGTTTTCCCTTTAGACATAGATAAAATATTGCAGGCAATGGCAACATTTCAAACGAGCCATCAGGTTTAACAAAGTCTTTTTCTATGTAGTAATCCAAACACATCTTTATCCAGCTATTTCCTTTCTCTGCACCGATTATAGCAGGCTCAAAATAATGAGTATAATCTTCGCCAATAAAATAGGGAAGCTCTAATAATGGGTTAAAAGATTTATAAACAAAAACATCTGAATCTAAGTATATACCACCATAATGATATAATGCATATAATCGGATAAAATCAGCAGCAAATGCATATTTCTTCACTCCATAGGATTGCATTACCCACCTAGAATTTAACTGTTCTAGATCTTTATGAGTCCACGTCCTTATTTCATAATCACTTAAATATTCAGACCAAGTTGATAAACATTTTTTTATATCATCAGGATAAGGGTCACCTGACAACCAGCAAAGGTGTATTACTTTGGGAATCATATTTTAAAATTAGAATCATTATTACTAAATTAGATAGTGTAACTGATCCACCTGCTAATGATATACTGGAAAGAATAGAAATAGCTGATGGGGTAAATAGTATAATTTTTTGATGTCTAGTTAACCCCTTAGAAATTCTGGAGAAAAAGGTAATATACGTAACAACCAAAATAAGTGTCATTATCAACCCAATTCGAAAAAGATAGTCTATTATAGGATTCTCAATTATTATCTCATCGCCTTTATTGCCAACAGTTTTTATTGTTCTACTCAGAAAAGAATTATCCGGCCCCCACAAAAAATCATTGAGATCAAAAAAGTCGAATACCCGAAATACTGTGGTACGAGTTTTTGAACTATTATCCCCAAACATCTCAAGCATCCTCGTTCCGATACCTAATTCACTTATTCCATAATAAACAAGGATCGTAAAGCCTACTCCCATTGAGATTCCTGCCAATACTTTCTTTATACTAAAATGGTCAAAATAATAACACAGAAAACCCACTCCTGTTAATAAGGTAGCAGTTCGTGCATTAAAACACATCATACTAATAAGCACAAAAAAAGTAACATATATTTTTTTTGTGCTGGATACAGATTTCATTGCTAAAAATGCCGTATATATTAGTAAAACAAACTGGGCGCTACTCAATGGATGTCCAAATAAACCATTGCTTCTAAATTGCGACTCATTGTATAAGTCAGTACCAATAATTGAGTCATCCTTAATTGTGATTAGTTTGAATCTAAAGATTCGTTCAATGTAACTTTCAATAATCAATGCAACAAAGAATACCAGAATTATTGTGAGAACAGTTTTGTATGTTTTATAATTTACACTATTGTTCAGGGATAAATATACCACAAGTGGCAGCAATAGGGCATTTATATATCCAATTAGGTATAAATCCTTTCCAAACAGGAAGGAATAAACAAAAATTGAAAGAACTGCATAAAACACCCTCATCTCATTCTTATACACTTTTACATTATTTAGGGTAAATAAGTAAATAATTAAAATGAATAGTGCAGAATGTATCCACACAGTAAGCCCAAGGAAACTAAAAAGTAGTGGCTGTAAAAATATTGATAAAATTCCAACTATTAATATTATTCTCATTTTTCGAGCTTTATTAATTTTTTTTTACAAGTTCCCCCATAGTCAATAAACTTCATCTTTATTAATTTAACAAAGAGAAATAAATTTTAAAAAAATACCTTAAAATAGCTTGCCATTTGCAGCCTCTATCAATTACTTCTCAATACTTCATTAAGTTTTACTATTAGTTTAAGAATTTCTATTGTAATTTAGTAGGCAATCAATATTTACATACTATTAGCGATTTCATTTCAATGAATCTAGCAGAAACTTGTATGATTCTTTTCTTACACTTTCTAATTTAATATTGGCTTCATAATAATCAATCTCTTTAAAAACAGGCGAAGTGTCAATTGATATTAGTCTATCAGAAAGGCCAAGATTTTGCAATAATGAACCCGACCTGCTGTCGGCACCATCATGAAGGCTTATTGTATAAAATGGTCTGTTAAATATTGAAGCAAATACGGTTCCATGGAAAGAGGTTGTAACAACACAATCTGCATATTTAATCCACCCCAGAAATTCTTCAACCGAAGCTGATTGATACTTATACTTTTTGATTTTCCAGTCTACATTGGCAGCTAGTTGTATAACTACACCACCAATTTGTTTAGCAACATCATTAGCAATCTTTAAGGTTGCCTCATTAACCCGAACTTGATAAACCAAAACGTATTTTTGCTTTATTTTAGGCTTAACCGCAATTTTTCCCCACTCATTACTTTCCAGCAATAAAGTTGGGTCAAGAACAGTTGTAATTGGCTTAGCACTAAGCGGTTGTAGTAAATTTTGTAGTTGAAACTCCCTTACACCTATTGAATCAAAATTTTTTAATGCATTTGCAAAAAATTCTTTTTGCTGGTCTGAAAGCTCAATAGCTTCCATACTTGCAGCATAAGCTATCTTTTTTGAGCCTTCTTTAGCCGCAAAGTCACCAAAAAAAACTTTATCAAAGCCATTTGTAATTTTTGGATTCCAAATTTGGTCACTTCCAAAAATATAAGCATCATAACTTGGAGGAATGGTACTTGAAACACTTTTAGATAGTCGAAGCTTTTTACTTATAAAGTTGTTGAACCTTGAATATCTAATTGCAAGCCTGCGAAATGTCATTATTTCACCCAATAATCTTTTGGCTGTTTTTATAGGGTTTTTATAAAAAACCCTTGTAGAATCAATTAGTTTATATGGCGATACGATATATTCGGGTCTATAATCTATTATTTCAACCTCATGCCCTAAAGATTTTAAATATTCCTGAGTCCCATAAGCCTGAAGAACCGCTCCGTAGTTATGGGCAGCATGAAATGTCAAAACACCAATTTTCATATTTATCTTGTATTTAATACTAGCGCCCAAAAATTTTCTTAATCCCTTTTAAATTGCTATTACCAACAAATTGTTTCAGGGTTTCCTTTGCTTTCTCTTTTACGTCGATTTCAATATTCATCATAGCTTTCAAAGCTTCAGCTTCTTCTTCGCTATTTGTAAATACTTCAAACAATATGGATTTTTCAGTAACCTTATTTACCAAGAACTTATCCACAACTTCATCAAATCCATCCTTACTTTCAGCAGATAGATAATCAAATCCCAAGTCTTCAGCATAATGCTTGGCCAGTTGCCTTGATTTATTGCCAAAATGCCCAGCAGCTGCTACAAACTCGTCAGCTTCATCTCCCAAACCAGATGCATGGTGCTTATATTGCCTAAACTCGGTCCCCTTACCATTATTTACCAAAAGAATGCGAAGATTATTACCTACACTCCTATTACCCAACACGTTCATATCATAGAAAAATGCTAAATCACCAATTACACAAAAATATAGCTTATTTCTGTTAGCAAAAGAAGCGCCTATCAAACTCGAAAGCCCCCCGTCTATTCCAAAGCCGCCCACATTTGAAGCTGACCGAACCGAAAGAGGCAATTCAAAGAAATTCCATGAACGTAGGCTATTCAGAATACCAAAATGTATTGTAGAGCCATCAGGTATACGGTGTGCCATTTTTGAGGCCAACCATATATTTGAAAAAGGCAGTTCTGGTATTTTTCCAGATAATTCATCAAACTTTGATTTACAATTTTTCAAATATTGATCTTTTGGTACCTCAACACTATTTGTGTAATACTCAAAGAATTGCTGTTCTGACATTTCAAAAACATACCTCAATTTTTTATAGGTATCCCGAAGCTCACCGTCGTCACTTACTCTCCAAATTTGTTTGCTCTTTACGGCCATATTATAATAATCTCCTGTAATTTCACCAATACTGATAACAATATCAGGAGCAAGTGAGGAATCAAAACTATGTTGACATCCAAGTAAAGAAGATAATACTCTGTATCTTCCCTTATAGCCGCTGGTATGGTCACAAAGTACTACAGCATCATTTGCAGCACAAAAAGCATCTAAAATCCTCGCTTCATTTTTACTAAAACTGCTATGAGAGCCGATAAAAACGGCAACTCTGCCACCTAGTTTGGGGAAAATATGCCCATTAGTAATTCGCTCAATTTTTTTTACCGAAGGAAGTTCGGTAACACTAAATAACTTATTATAAGTTGTTGGCAAATTAATATGTACTGGCCCCCCTCCGCGTCGGCTTAGCTCTAATATCGCCTTATTTACTTTTATCTCACAATCCCAAAAGTCATCATCATCTTTAACAATAGGCAACGCCACACTAAAATTAACAACATCATTTGGTAACGAACTTCTGTCAATAACCTGTGCAACATGATGCCCCACTTTTGAAACTGCCTGTGATGAAGTAATTGCCAATATTGGAAGTTTACGGTAATAGGCTTCTGTCAATCCTGGTAAATAGTTTCTTGAAGCAGTTGCGCCTGTACAGCTTATTACCACTGGCTCACCTGACTCATCAGCTAATCCACAGGCTAAGTAAGCGGCAGACCGTTCATCAACTGAAGGATACATTTCAAAATAGGGGTCATTTTGCAGACTTATCACAAATGACATATTTGTAGTACCTGGAGAAGCTATTATCTTTTTTATACCATACCTCTTTAATAATGCAACTAATATTTGCACATTTTTTTCGTCTGAATAATGATTAGCCATAGTATTTTAATTTTTAATGTATCTGTGTATTAAATAGCTTATCTTTTGTTTATATCCAGCAATTTCTCTCAAAGGTGTATGCTCCTTTGTATGCTTATCTTTTATTGCCTCAAGCTTCCAGTTTATGGTGTCAAATTTCCCATAGGATAAAAAGTCAGTTAGGCAATTTCGCAATCCCTCTTCAACGGGCTTAAATGTTGTAATATCAATAAATCTATTTATTTTAGTATTGTTAAATTGTCTATTATAAAGTCTGTCATAAATTATCTGGTAATTAGATGAATGAATTTTTTTAAATTCACCTAATTCATTAAGTAAAACTTTAGGGCGAAACCCTAAATTGTTTTCTAAAACATTTAAGTAAATACCCAATACATCACTCCATCTAATATCCTGACTTGAAGTAATGTGAAAAACTTCACCCAATGCACGTGCTTCTCCAATGATGCTTACAATACCTTTAGATACATCCAACCCATAAGTTAATGTGCTTACCCTATCATTTATATCTTTAGAGAACACAATTGTTCTACCTTTTACAGCCCTGTACAGCCAAGACTCTTTTTCAAGTACACCCAGTTGTAACCTGTTCTCACTATAAGTTATATATGGACGAATAATAGTCCAATTACTTTGTCCGGAGCTTTCCAAAATATTCTCCTGCCGGGCTTTTGTTAAAGCGTATTCATCAGATCTTAGATATTTTTCATCTTTTGAAACATCTAGTAACCTATCAGACGCCTCAATTATAGGGCTTTCAGAATTAGCATATACACGAGCAGAACTTAAATAAATATATTGACCAGTTGCGCTTAGTAATAAATTTACCCTACTCTTAAATTCTGCAGTAGTATAAACCATAAAATCAACAATCGCATCCCACTCCTGTTGTAAATGCGTTTCCAGAAAATCTATATCACGGGCATTCCCCTGTAAATAATGCACATTACCTCTAGACTGCTTTTTAGATCTTGTTGTAACAAAAATTTCATTATTCTCTTTTCCAAGAAGTTCAACCAAATGAATTCCCATGGCCCCAGTTCCACCCAAGATCAATATTTTCATAAGGGATTTAATTTATATTTCTTTAAAATCTTGTTTTCAAATATTTCCTTAATTTTTTTTCTCATTTCCTTATCTAAGCCAATGAAATACATACTTAATGAAGAAAAAATAATACTAAAAAAAATATTAATAAACGAAAAAAGAAAACCAATAGGTAACATCCATTTTATTAAATAAGAAAACGTTATTGATACTATTGAAACCAGTAGTATAGGCAACAATACTTTCATAGAAAATGATCCTAAAGGCAAAGCAATTAACCCTCCTACAATTATTAAACGAACCACAAGCATTAGCAAATTTGCTACTATAGCCACTATAAAAACAGAAGCAGCATTACCACCCATCATAAGAATAATCCATGACGCAATAAATATTCCTATTTGAATGGTTCCAAGAGCAAGTTCATATCCCCTCATTTTCCCTGGTGCCCTGGCAGCAGTTGCTATTGGTAAACTAATAGACATAATTACCGATTCAATTAATGCTAATCGGGTAAATAACACCGAATATTCTGGAGGCTCTTTAAGCCATAGTTTTAATATTGTATCCATTTCAAGATAAAATGGCAACGCAAATATCCACATTAAAAAGAAGGTAATTTTTGAGCCATTAAATAACAAAGCAAACATTTCCTGCTTGTTTCCTGAAGCATAAGCTTTAATTAAAGGTGGATAAAGCCCAGTATTGAAGTTATTAGAAAATAAATTAATTTGAGAAGTTATATTAACTGCTATTGAGCGTGCTGCAACAGTAATAGGGTTAAAAAACTGATTAACCAAAATAGTTATAGCCTGATTTCGTCCTACAGTTGTTATTTGGCCAAACAACGTCCAGCCCGTAAAGCCGAGAACCTCTCGAAAAATATTTTTATCCCAGTAAAACTTATTGAACTGACATTCTTGATATTTATATATACATATAAAAAAATAGCAAGTAAAATTGATGAGTGATACAACTAAAAGTAAAATACTATAGAGCTGTAGTTTATCAAAGTCCACATAAACAAGCAAGAACACTACGCATAACTTTAGAGAGGTTTCTAAAATTGACATATATGCATAGATATGCATGTCTTCATGTGCAATAATAATAGATGTTAACGGTGTAGTAACAATAGTTGCAACAAAAGTAAATACAGAAAAATGATATATATAAAGTATAGTTTCAAATCTTTCATTAGGCAACTTTAAATAATTTTTTACAAACCAAAGCCCAACAGTATCCAAAAGAATAAATGCAATAAAAGCAATTGATATATATATTGTGAGGTTTACTGTAAAAGTTTTCTTTAGCCGTTCCAAATCATTCTGCCCCAATGCAAAAGAAAAAAAACGTTGTGTTGCTGATGCCATAGAGCCACTTAGAAAGGAAAAAAATGATACAATTCCTCCAACAACATTATAAATACCATAATCTTCAACACCAAGTACGTCTAAGACTATTCTTACGGTAAAAAGACTAACAATTAATACTAATACCTGCCGGAGATATAGCATTAGAGTATTTTTCGCAATTTTTTTGGTATGGTTTCCCGTTAAACTCAATTACTTATCAATATTAAAACTGTTATATATAACTATATATTACACGAAACTCTACCCCACCAAATGTTCTGCCTGTACGACCAAGGTTTGGCTAATGATTTTGAGGTCGGATTTTACCATTTCAGCACATAAAGCCGCCACATCGTACTGGGGCTTCCAGCCTAATCTAGTTTTTGATTTAGTAGGATCGCCAATCAACAAGTCTACTTCAGTAGGGCGATAATACTTGGGATCTATACGTACTACTACTTTACCTATTTCCAGTTGGTATTCAGGGTTGTTGCAGACCACAACTTTGGCAGTTTCGTTTTCCGCTACTCCTTCAAAAGCCAGCTCTATTCCTACTTCAGCAAAAGCCATTTTCACAAAATCACGGATATAGGTGGTAACACCAGTGGCGATCACATAATCTTCGGGCTGATCTTGCTGTAAAATTCGCCACATTGCTTCTACGTAGTCTTTGGCATGTCCCCAGTCACGTTGAGCGTTCAGGTTTCCAAGATATAGACATTCTTGTTTACCCAAAGCTATGGCCGCAGTGGCCATAGTTATTTTACGGGTCACAAAGGTTTCACCTCTTCTTGGAGACTCGTGGTTAAATAAAATACCGTTGCAGGCATACATATTATAGGCTTCGCGGTAGTTTTTGGTAATCCAGAATCCGTAAATTTTGGCTACACCATAGGGAGACCTGGGATAGAAGGGGGAATTCTCATCGTAAAACCCTGCAGCGTTTTTATTTTCTTCCAATCCGCCATACAGTTCAGAGGTAGAAGCCTGATAAATACGGGTTTTCTTTTCCAACCCTAAAATCCTTACGGCTTCCAGTATCCTTAAAGTACCCAGCCCATCTACATTGCCAACATATTCTGGTGAGTCGAAACTTACCTTTACATGACTCATGGCACCCAAATTGTAAATTTCATCGGGTTGTACTTCCTGAATAATGCGAATCAGGTTGGTCGAATCCGTTAAATCGCCATAATGGAGCTTAAAGTCTACATGCTGCTCATGTTGGTCAATGTAGAGATGGTCAATACGGTGCGTGTTGAAAGAGGAAGCACGGCGTTTGATACCATGCACCGTATACCCTTTTTCTAATAAAAGCTCGGCTAAATAGGAGCCATCTTGACCGGTTACGCCCGTGATGAGGGCTACTTTATTTGTCATAACGTTGAGTAATAAATATCAAACAAATTTTGCGCTTTTTCAGCACAAGAAATTCAAAATCAAGAATGATTCAGAAAAGCAGCTTGTCATTAATTAGCAATAAAAGGACAAGTTTTATCTAATCATTTGTGCATTTTTTATAATTTAACAAAAACTTAAAATAATCCTAAAAGCAAAAAGATTACTATAATTTTTGTACTTTTTTTAGCTACTTTGTCGCTTATCTTCCACTAAAGTACAAAAAAAAGGAATAATGACAAATACTTATCTAAAAAAATTACAAATCATTTACTTTCTTTTTGGTATACTTGACAGAGAAAAGATTGATTTGTACTATTTTAATATTCATACAAGGTGAATCACGCAAAGTCACTAAGGAGCAAAGGTTTTATTTGACATAAATGTATATTTGCATCTCATCCCCAAGTTGAATCACGCAAAGTCGCTAAGGAGCAAAGGTTTTATTTCATGTTTCTTTGTGTCTTTGCTCCTTTGCGTGAGAAAAATCAAGCTTTGTTCAACACCCGTTTCCAGAGGGGTTTGGGGGTATCGCCGTAGTAACCCTGTCCGTACCCGTAACCATAACCGTAACCGTAGCCATAGCCGTAACCATAGCCTCCCGAACCTTTTACCCCGTTGTAAATGATGGCCATAGAAGGCATCTTCTGCTCACGGTAGAGGATGGCCAAAGGCCCCAAGGCAAATTTGGGCGTTTTTTCGTGGCGAATGATGTAAAGGGTCGCGTCCACCAAAGGGGCAATCAGTAAGGCGTCGGTCACCAGACCGTTGGGCGAGCAGTCAATAAAGATGTACTCATAACGGCTTTCCAGCTCCAGCATCAAATCGGCCATTTTCGAACTGCCAATCAATTCAGCGGGATTGGGAGGAATGGGCCCACTCGGAATAAAGCTGAGGTTCTCAATCTTGGTCTCAAAACTTACATCCTCTACCTTCTTTTTGCCAATCAGGTAATTGACCAAACCCACTTCATTGTTCATGGCCAGGTATTCGTGCAATTTGGGTTTACGAATATCGGCGTTGACCAAAACCACTTTGTGCCCCGCTTTTGCCAAGCTTGATGCCAAG
Source organism: Runella salmonicolor (assembly GCF_024158025.1). NCBI lineage: Bacteria > Pseudomonadati > Bacteroidota > Cytophagia > Cytophagales > Spirosomataceae > Runella > Runella salmonicolor. The sequence goes on along the minus strand of NZ_JAMZEL010000002.1, from coordinate 116,630 downwards.
TTAAGCGCCACAAAGCTTTTCCCTTCGCCGGAGATGGTGGAGGTAATCAGGATTTTCTTAGATGCTTTTTCGGTCTTCAACAAATAGCTCAGGTTGGTGCGTAGGGTACGAAACTGCTCGATGATGATATTGCGGCTATTGGTATCCAACAAAGGCCCCTCCACGTTTTTGGGCTTTTGGGCCACTTCGCCCAAAATCGGAATTCCTTTCACCTTGTCTTCAATTTCAATGCGGGACTCAATCTTGTCGTTGAGCATACTACGCACGTTGATGAAAGCAAACGGAATTCCTAACCCCGCCAACAGAGCAATCAGGTACACAATGTTTCCTTTGGGTTTCACGGGCGATGGCGTGCTGTAAGGTTCATCTACCACCCGGCTGTCGGTCACGGTTGAGGCGTAGGAAATGGCGGTTTCTTCGCGTTTTTCCAACAAAAGCAGGTACAGGCTTTCTTTGATTCCCTGCTGCCGCTTAATATTCACAAACTCCCGTTCTTTCCGCGGAATGGTACGGATAGACGACTCAAAACGCGTATTCAGGTTTTGCAGGCTGTTGCGGGTAATGATCAGGCCCTGCTTTTGGTTCATGATGTTTTCCCGAATGGCCGCTTTGGTATTGGCGATTTGGGTCGTTACCGTTTCCAACAGGGGGTTGCTAGCTTGCGTGGTGCGGGCGTATTTTTCGCGTTGGTTGTCGAGCTCGTTTAATTTAGAGAGCAGGCCCGTCAGTACGGGGTCGGTCACCATCAACGTAGCGGGGGCAATCCCCAATTGGCTGCTTTTGAGGTAGGCATCCACCCCCTCAAGTATTTTCAACTGAATGTCTACCTCATTGAGCTTGCCGTCGTTTTCTTTCACTTTCTCCAAAAACAGGTTGGCTTCTGCGCTCAAATCAGTGATTCCCTGGCTACTTTTATAGACTTCTACGTCTTTTTCTACGTCACCCAATTCCCCCGTAATGAGCCGCAGGCGATCATCGATGAAGGTCATGGTATTGGTGGCTTCGCGGTTTTTGTCGGTCAGGGCCGAATAGGTGTACGCGTCCAGTAGCTTGGCTAAAATCGCCCGTCCTTTATTGGGTAAGGGGTCTTCTATAGTAAGCTTTAGAACTGTACTTTTTTGGTTAAGTAATTCAACTTGAAGCAGTTCCTGATAGTACTGAATCAGGGATTCTTTATGGGCAAAACGAATCTGAATCAGGTCGTTGTCTTTACGGTACAGAGAATCTACCAAATAGACCCGAAACTGTCCAAATTCACTTTTTACATTTTGACTAAAGGTATACTGTCCTTTGGCCGCCCCGCCTTCGTCCTGTAATTCAAACTGATTGCGGTTGATGACTTTGATCCATAGTGGGTCTTTGTAAGCGGCCTCGGTGAGTTCTCCCGCCTGTACCCAAATCGGAGAGGTGCCAAATATTTCAACCGTGGGACGAATATCCCCTTTTTCAAAATAAGAAACCATCAAGTTTAGGTCGGTCACGACCCGTTCCAACAACGCCCGTGATTTCAAGACTTCCACTTCGTTTTCCACGAGTTTGTTGCCTGAGAAAAGCTCCAAATCTTTCAGCGCATCCATGCCCCCTAGGCCGCCTTTCTTCTCATCCTTGATGAGCAAAACGGCACTGGTACTGTAAATAGGCGTGGCATAACGCAGGTAGAAAAACGCCCCCAGCACCGCAAGCGCCACCGAGAGCACAAACCAGTACCAGTAACGAAGGTATTTGCCGATAACCAACTTCAGGTTAAATTCTTCCTCCCGTTCTTCCCAAAACTTTGATTCGTTATTCGTCATTTTTATTTCTTTTTCGTTGAGTATTCGATTGCTGTTAGGAGCTCATGGCTTCGGAATATCCCAGTTAGTAACCTTCACTGGTCTCCGTATGTTATTCTATTTCAACAAGTTCAAAATCACCACAATCGTGGTAGCAATGCCCGTGAAAATGGGGATGAGTTGCAATTGCTGAACGCGTTGGTCGGTAAATGTTACTTTCCCTTTACTTACATCCACATAAATCACGTCGTTGTTGCGTAGATAGTAGTAAGGTGAGTTAAAAAACTCTCGCGAGGTGAGGTCAATGCGTACCACTTCACGCTTATCTTTTTCAGTCCTAATCAACATGACGTTTTTACGCATACCATAAATGGTTAAATCTCCCACCATACCAAGAGCCTCTGGCAAGGAAGTGTGGTCATCAAGAAGGCTTATGACTGATGGACGATTAACCTCCCCAATGACAGTAAACTTATGGTTTAAGTACCGCACGTTTACTGTAGGCTCTTTTAAATAATTGAGTAGTCTTAGTTTGATACTATCACCTGCTTGTGCAAGATTCAAACCCATAACCTTGACTTTTCCCACCAACGGCATTTCAATTTGTCCTGTTGAGTCCACTAAGTAGCCTAAGGGTTGACGTCCTGTTTGCCCACCTCCTATTACTCCTGGATACACCGTCGTATTGAGGGCGTTGATGTTGGGGAAATTAAACACTACATTGGATTCTTCGCTCAAACTACTTACGGTCACGGCGAGGATATCATCGGGCTGAATGCGGGTTACCTGCGGGGTAATGGGCGGAAGTACCTGATAAGGCAGTGTATCTGCGCTTTGGAAATAGGTAATCTTGCGCGTATCTACGGTCACACAGGAAGTAAAAAACGTTGAGCTGATTATACCAAGGCAAATGCTCCAACCGCCCAGTATTTTAAAAAATTTACGCATGTATAGTTTGTATTATTTCAATAAATTTTCATAACAATCTCATGAAACCAAGTAACAACCCTGCACCAAAATGCACGGAATACTTTGTTCAGCCCCCTAGAAACTATTGGACTACCTGATTGAAAACAGTACGGATAGAAAAAAGCACAAATAGCCCTAAAAAGCTAATTTTAGCTTGTTTTCGTTCGATTTTGCGAAAGAACGTTTTAAAATACCCGTAAAGAACAAATGAATGATTTTAACGAAAGAAGTAGGGAAGTCGCCTTTGCTGGAAAGAGCGAGTGTGAAAGGACTAGAAATACTTTTCATAACGTTTAATTTTACCATAACAAGAGTGGAAGTACTTAATAGTAAAAAACAAATATGGACAAATATACGCTTATGTCAAGCAACAATGGTAAAAATATTTAAAAAATTTACCGAATGAAGGTCAAGTGCCCCCCAAATACGTATATTGAATATCCCAAAAAGTAAAGCAAAATGGGCTTCTGCGCTTCTATTGAAGGGGTTTTCTGGAAACACAATTTATTTACTAATCCGAATGGTATCTTTTTGAAATTTTGAAGCAAAATCGGCATGAGTCACCCTTTAGCACCTTTGCTCCTCCCCGCCTCTGCGTGAAAATGAAAGTCGACATTAGTCCAAAAAAAAGGTGTCGGCTCTAAAGAACCGACACCCAACAGAAGAAAAATGATAACTCCTAGTAACGATACAAATCAGACTTGAACGGTCCTTCCACGGTTACCCCGATGTAAGAAGCCTGCTCTTCATCCAAGGTCTCAAGCTGAGCACCGATGTGAGCCAAGTGGAGTTTCGCCACTTTTTCGTCCAAGTGTTTTGGTAAGATGTATACTTGCTTGTCGTATTTACCGGGGTTGGTGTACAGTTCAATCTGCGCCAAAGTTTGGTTACAGAAAGAGTTTGACATCACAAACGACGGGTGGCCCATGGCGCAACCTAGGTTCACCAAACGACCTTCGGCCAATACGATGATTTCTTTGCCGTCGATTTCGTACAAATCCACCTGAGGTTTGATTTGAATCTTGGTCTGTCCGTAGTTGGCATTCAACCAAGCCATGTCGATTTCGTTGTCGAAGTGGCCGATGTTACACACCACGGCTTTGTCGCGCATGGTTTTGAAGTGGCGTGGCTTGATGATGTTGATGTTACCCGTAGCAGTTACAAAGATGTTGGCGCGCGGAGCGGCTTCGTCCATTGTTACAACCTCAAATCCGTCCATTGCCGCCTGCAACGCGCAGATTGGGTCAATTTCGGTCACCAATACGCGGCAACCTGCTCCGCGAAGCGATTCAGCCGAGCCTTTACCTACGTCGCCGTAACCTGCCACCACGGCTACTTTACCCGCCAACATCAAGTCAGTAGCGCGACGGATAGCGTCTACCAATGACTCTTTGCAACCATATTTATTGTCGAACTTCGATTTTGTCACCGAGTCGTTTACGTTGATGGCTGGCAAATACAAGGTGCCGTTTTTCATACGCTCATACAAACGGTGAACGCCCGTGGTTGTTTCTTCCGACAAACCGCCGATTCCGGCGATCAATTCAGGATAGTTGTCAAACACCATGTTGGTCAAGTCACCACCGTCGTCCAAAATCATGGTGAGGGGATGGCGCTCTTCGCCAAAGAACAAGGTTTGCTCGATACACCAGTCAAATTCTTCGGCGGTCATGCCTTTCCACGCGTAGACCGAAATACCAGCGGCGGCGATAGCAGCGGCGGCATGGTCTTGGGTAGAGAAGATATTACAAGATGACCAGGTTACTTCCGCACCCAAAGCCGTGAGGGTTTCAATCAAAACGGCCGTTTGGATGGTCATGTGCAAACATCCAGCGATGCGTGCACCTTTCAACGGCTTTGATTCGCCATATTCTACGCGAAGGGCCATCAAGCCGGGCATTTCGGCTTCGGCCAAACGAATTTCTTTCCGGCCCCACTCGGCCAAGGTAATGTCTTTTACTTTGTACGGTACGTACGTTCCAGTTGCTGTTGACATGTGATTTATTTGGGATTTCTAATTTTCGATTTCTTAATGCTAATTTCCGACTTCTTATCTTGGGATTCAGATAAAAATCTCACAAAATTAACCGATAAATGAATGTGAATGCTACTTTGGAAGTGGATAAAACAGGGGGTAATTCTAAAAAAAGATATTTTTTGGCATAATTACCCCTAAAAGCCCCCGTTAATTAGACATTTAGTGGAGAATATAAAAATTAGAAAGATATTTTATCTATTTTAGGTTTTGCCATTGTTGGTGTTTTTTCACCAACAATTCGTAGCAGGGAAAAAGGGTTGGCGGAGAAAACTCCGCCAACGGCAGCAGGATGGTTTTTCTACGTTTTCCGTTTCTTTTTCTTTGCCGAAGGGAAAAGCACATTGTTCAGAATAAGCCGATACCCCGGGGAGTGCGGGTGGAGATTGAGGTCGGTGGGCATCCGGTGAAAACCACGCTGCCCTTCGGGGTCGTGGCCGCCGTAGAAAGTAAACTGTCCTCGGCCTAACTCACCGTAAATATAGCGGTCGGAGGATTTGCTTTGCCCCATCACCAACGCACTTGACTTAACGGTTTTCTTGTTGAAGGCGGTTGTTTGTCCCATAAACTCCCGAATCAGTGTTTCGTGGTTTTGGACGAGCATGGCAGGAATCACATCCCATTTGGCCGAAAAATCAAACAATGAAAAAAAGCTGTTGCTTTCGTCGTTCCATCCTTGGCCAGAAGAAGAATTGATGCTAGAAAATGACATCCCTCCGCGGTATTCGTCGTCACCAAGCTCCAATTTAAAATCTTCAAAGGCCAATGTTTTGCTAAAATCAAGTTTAGATTGCGCATTAGGGTCGATGCCATCCCCGTCAAAAATGGACGGTACGATGTCAACCCCCTCGGCCGCCAGGGCCACGTCCAGCGACTCCGCCCCTGAGCACATGGCAAACAAATACCCGCCGCCCGCACAAAAGCCCTTGATGGTACGGGCTACGTCGAGCTTGAGCTGGGAAACTTTCTTATAGCCGAATTTCTTAGCGATATTTTCCTGCGCCTGTAAATCTTCAAGGCTCATCCGGCGGCGATTGCGGCCAAATTGCCCCGTAAAATCTTCGTGGTGGAGGTGCAGCCAATCATATTTGGCCAAATCGCCTTTCATAATTTCTTCATCGTACACAATCTCAAACGGGATTTCGGCGTATTTGAGCACCAGCAAAACGGCGTCGGTATCCTCAAACGAGGCCCGCCCCACTTTGATGGGACTATACACCACGATTTTGGCGGCCTTGTGGAGCTTTACGGCATCCATGTTTACGTCGGGACTGGTAATGTAGGTCATCATCGAATTGACCGTGGCGTCGGAGATGACCTCATAGGATACCCCCCGCAAACGGCATTCTTTTTCCACCGCTGAGGAATATTTAATCAAAAAACTACCACCCCGGTAATTGAGCAACCAATCCACCTCTAAATCTTCTTTCAATACCCAATAGGCAACGCCGTACGCTTTTAGGTGGTTGGATTGCTTGTCGTCCATCGGAATGAGGACCGCGTTGGCTAGGCTTTTGGTGGCCGTCGCCAGAAGCAAAAAGAACAGATACCAAGTTTTCATATCGTCCGTGAGAGTTAACAGGTTTGTGGACTGGTCGTGTGGGGACTGTAAACGAAATGGTTAACGGGAATTGGGCCTTACAGAAACAGTGTACTGAGAAGGAACAACGGTGTGCATTTATGCCGCCTCAGTACCCGAAATTTCCTTAACAAAAATAGCAGAAAATTTTATTTTTTCAAGGAAGAAAAGGATTATACTTTTTCTGAAAATTAATTTAAAATGTCAGAATGACAAAAAGGCAAAAACGCTGGCAGTGAAGCAAATAGGCAGTAGAGATGCTCACGAGAGTTCCTTGCCTCAACGTGTGGCGGGCAAAGAAGAAAACAGACAACAATTATTGACGGAGACAACTACCCAAAAAGGGAAAAGAAGAAGCTAAATTTTGGCGGTGTTGTCACCGCCAAAAAGGGAAAGCTATAACAATTGCAAATTTTCAGGGTCAAAAGGCAGAAAATCAACGCCCATGTAAATATCAGCCATTGGAATTTCGATGTCCAATGAATGCAGCGGAATCATCCCTTCTAAGTCTGTATAAGCCCGGTATTCCCACGTATTCAATTCATTTTTATAGAATACTTCCACAAAAGGCAAGCTTTGGTCAATCAAGACATATTCCCTAAAGGACTCCATCATGCGGTAACGCATAAATTTACCCCCACGGTCGTAGGCCCTGGTTTCTTCCGACAGTACCTCAACAATCAACACGGGATTATTGGCCGCATTTTTAAGTTCCTCAAAAAAAGAAACCCTCCCGCACACCACAGACACATCTGGGTACACATATTTATTGCGCGACGTGGCCACGCGCAAATCGCTGTTGTACGCGAAACAACGTTTACCTAAAAGTGCATTTCCTAAGCTACGTCCTGCATTATTGGCAATCAGACTATGCGTAGGGGTTCCGCCGGCCATTGCATACACCTCGCCATCGTGGTATTCGTATTTTGTATCGGTTTCCTTTTCTAGCGCTAGGTACTCTTCAATACTTAAACGCTGCTGATATTCGGGCTGTCCCATAGTACTTTATGATTTCTTACCGTAAAAGTACAAAAAAAACCGATGGCTCTTTCGGTTTGAACAAACCGAAAGAGCCATCGCAAATCTCAAAACAAATCCCCTCTAACGCTCTACTTTGCGCCGGGTGGGCAATGCTCTTTTAAAAATTTAGTAAAAAGCGTATTTAAGTGGCGCGAAGTACCCTCACCTTCGTAAATACCATGCGAACGGTTGGGATAGGGCATAAATTGGAACTGTTTGTTGTACTTTATCAACTCATTGACCAATTTTTCGGCATTCTGATAATGCACGTTGTCATCGCCCGTACCGTGAATATACAAGAGATTTTGGGTAGGGCGTAGGTTCTTGGCATGGCTGAGTGGCGACCCACTAACAAAATCCTCCCGATTTTCCTGCGGAATTCCCATGTACCGTTCTTGATAAATATTGTCATAACTCAATTGATCAGCCACTGCTGCTACGGCAATGCCCGTTTTGAACAGGTCAGGGTATTGAAACAATAGGTTGAGGGTCGAAGAACCTCCCCCGCTCCAACCATGCACTGCTACGCGGCTGGTATCGATGAAGGCATTTTGCGCAAATAAGGTTTTGGCACCCATCGCCAAATCACGAATGTTAACGATGCCAATTTTACGGTAAATGGCTTTACGCCAAGCCCGTCCCTTCGGAGAAGGCGTACCACGGTTGTCGACGGAAGCATAAATGTAGCCATCTTTGGCCATATCTCCGATGTAAAGACCATTGCGGCCCGTGCCCCAACGGTCCATGACGGTAGAGCTAGCGGGTTCTCCGTAAACCGAGAATACAATCGGGTATTTTTTTGTCGGGTCAAAATTATCTGGCTTCACCATCCATCCGTCCAACTCCGTACCATCTTCGGTTTTTATCCGAAAGAATTCCACTTTTTTCTTAGCCGACGTTTGCGCGGCCAATTTTGCCGTAATATCATCACTCTCCTTCAGGGCTTTGTGGTCCGGAAGGCGCAACCACTCGTTCATGGGAGCCGTATTGGCATTGGAGAAAGAATGAGACGCCCACGCGCCGTTGGGCGAAATATCGTAGCGATGAGACCCCACCTGACTTGCAGGTGACATCCGTTCTGCTTTCCCACTTCCGTCCAATCTTACCCGAAACAGGTAGGTTTGGGTAGCGTTATCAGGCGACGCCATGAAGTACGCATAATTGTTTTTCTCATCAATTCGCACAATTCCAATCACATCGTAGCCGCCCACCGTGAGGCACTTTTCTGTTTTACCATCACGCGACACGCGGTAGAGGTGACGCCAGCCGTCTTTTTCACTCATCCACAAAAACTCTTTCCCACCGTTTAGCCAATCCCAACCCGCGGGGCTGTCGGCCCATGAGTAGCTGCTTTTGGTTTCGACCCAAGCATCGTCACTGTCGGCATAAAACTCGGTAGTGCGGCCCGTTTTTACGTCGGCATAGAGGCATTTTGCTTGATTCTGCTTCCGGTTGAGCTGTTCCAACACCAGTTCGTTGGCGCTGGCCCATTCCATGCGAGGAATGTACGTATTGCCCGGGTCGCCGGGGGTACTCATCCACTTAGTAGCACCACCGCTCGCACTCACCACGCCAATTTTATACGGAGAGGGGCGCTCTCCCACTTTCGGATATTCTACAGGCACATTGAAAGCGTAGGTAGAATCTGTATTATTAATCATCAGAAAATTACGAATCTTGGTAGCATCAATCTGCCAATAGGCTATGTTTCGGCTGTCTGGACTCCAACGGAAACCATCGCGGCAGTCAAATTCTTCTTCGTACACCCAGTCAAAGGTTCCGTTGATGAGGCGCGTGGTACCATCTTTGGTCAGCGGGGTGATTTTTCCCGTTGCGAGGTCTTCGGCAAAAATATTACGTTCGCTTACATAGGCTACCTTCTTGCCGTCGGGGGAGAATTTGGCAAACATCAAAGAAGAAACGGGACGTCCTTTCCCCACTTGGGTCAGGGTATTTTTGTCCAAATCCAACACCCAATAATCGCCCCGCGTGTCGTAGCGCCACACACGCGCGGTGTTGGTATAAATCAATGCTTTACGACCATCTTCCGAAAACTCGTAGCTCCGAACGGTCAAGGGTTCACTTTTCCCCGCAGGGGTCAACTGCTTAGCAGAAATCAACACCGTTTTTTGCAAATCGGGCAATGAATACTGGACAATTTCCTTGTTTTCAATACGGCGATAACCGTTGCCGTCTTCGGTCCACTGAACACCTCGGTTAAATTGCGCCCGCAGCGAAAGTTGTACAAGAAGAAAAAGTAGTAAGAAATGGATGCGTTTCATTCCAAAGGGTTTATTGATTTGTTGATAGAAAAATGATAAACGTAGGGGCAGGCTTCCCCTACGGGTTACGGTATTTAGCCATTGCGGCTTTTATTTTTGCAACTCGGTTCTCAGGACTTGGGTGGGTACTCTGAAATTCAGCGGGGCGATTCGGCCCACCTGCGGCGGCCAAAATTTCCATCACCTCCACCATAGCTTCGGGATTTCGGCCCGTTTGTATCATGTACTTTACGCCAAAATCATCCGATTCCAGCTCATCGTCACGACCGTATTTTAGGTTCATCAGGTTGGCTACGTATTGCGCAATGTAGGCACTGCCATTGGGAGAGTTGGGGTCGGATAAAGCCACCGATGCCGCCCCTGCCAATCCACCTACTAGCTCTTGCTTGGCCATTTGCTGCGCCGAATGTCGGCCTACCACGTGCCCAATTTCGTGACCAAGTACGCCTGCCAGTTGGTCTTCGGTTTTGAGGCGCTTCAACAGGCCCATCGTAATAAAAATCTGCCCTCCCGGAACGGCAAACGCATTGACCGTTTCGGCATCAGCTAAGACATGAAAATCAAATTGGTAAGGGCCGTCTTTTACTTCGGTATTCTGCACAATCCCCTGCCCCACTTTCTTTACCAGCGCCTGTACTTGTTCATCCTGATACAAGCCTCCAAATTCGGCAGCCATTTGCGGTGCGCTTTGAAGACCCAGCGTAATTTCTTCCTGAGGGGTAAGGCTTACCCGTTGCGTTTTGCCAGTAATTGGATTTACCTGCGACTTGTTAAAGTAACCAAACAATGCAACCACGGCCATGATTAGTCCAATCAGTAGCCTTCCACCAATACGAGAACGTCCCATTGTGTTAAAGTTTAAAGTTGAATAGTGTAGCCTTTGTTATAAAGGCATGTATTCGATAAGCGATAAAAAAATCATACCTGACTTTAATCGCTCTGTATTTTTTGTAAAAAGTCTATGATTAAATGAGCAACCCCGCCAAGGTTGCCGACATATAAGACGCTAAAGTTCCGCAAATAAGTGCTTTAAAGCCCAAACGTGCTAAATCCGAACGACGCGTCGGGGCCAATTCGCTGATACCACCCACCTGAATAGCAATCGAACTGAAATTGGCAAAACCACACAAGGCAAAGCTCGTAATGGCGATTGTTTTGGCATCTAGGGTATCTTTGATGTGTACCAAATCCAAGTACGCTACAAACTCGTTGATTACCATCTTGGTCCCCATCAAGGCCCCCGCTACTTCCACATCTTTGGAAGGCACGCCCATGGCCCAGGCAAATACCGAGAAAACTTTTCCGAGCAAAAAGTTAAGGCTCAACGTAGGAAAAGCAAAAAGGCCCCCTGCTTTCCCCAACAGAAAATCGACCAAGCCAATCAGGGCAATAAATCCAATTAACATAGCAATCACGTTAAAGCCCACTTTGAGTCCTTCGCTGGCTCCCGCTGCGATGGCATCCAACAGGTTGGCGTGCGCTTTTTTAATTTCTAGTTTCACCACTCCCTTCGTTTCGGAAGTTTCGGTTTCGGGAAACACAATTTTAGCAATCACCAACGCCCCCGGCGCCGCCATCAAACTCGCCGCAATCAGGTACGACGCAGGCACGCCCAACTTAATATAGGTAGCCATTACCCCACCTGCAATACAGGCAAAACTTCCCGTCATGGAAGCGAGCAGCTCGGAGTTGGTCATGCCTTTGAGGTAAGGCTTAATCATGATTTGGGCCTCTACTTGCCCCACAAACGCCGATGCCACGTTTGACAAGGCCTCGGCTCCACTTACGCCCATCAGCCATTTCATCAACTTAGCCAACACCGCCACGACTCGCTGCATGAGACCAATATGGTACAAAATATTAACGAGAACGGCCACAAAAATAATGGTTGGAACAATGCTGAAGAAAAAGATAAAATCGTTGCCTGCTCCGAAGGCCTTATTAAGTACGGAAGGTTTTACCAATGGACTAAACACAAACTCGGCACCGCGATCCGAAAAACCCAAAACTTTCTGAACACCCTTGCCTAGCCAATCGAACATTGTTTGTCCAATGGTGGTTTTAAGAATAAAGACGGCTAGTCCGAATTGAAGCGCCAGTCCTACACCAACGGTGCGGTAGTTAATCGCTTTGCGGTTGTTGGAGAGCGCGTAGGCAATACCTAAAATTAATACAATCCCAATAAGTCCAGTGAAACGTTCCATGAAGTGTGTCAGTAATATCTCTAAAGTGTAGGTTAGTTTTGGTTAAATCAAGTGGGTAAAGATAGGAATGACGTTTTATTTTTCGGTAATTATATCCTCATTTTACAAAAAATAAAGTCATTTACCCTCCGTTCAATTTTGTTTCCACTCAGATTCCCCCCTATATTTGACGGCAATATTGGGACTAAACACACCCACCATGTCAAAAAACTTAGTTATAGTTGAGTCACCGGCCAAGGCCAAAACCATCGAAGGATACCTCGGAGCAGATTTCACGGTCAAATCCAGTTTTGGCCACGTTCGCGATCTACCCGACAAAGATTTAGGGGTAGATGTTAAAAACGGATACGAACCTGCCTACGAAGTTTCTGCCGATAAAACAAAGGTTATCAATGAGTTAAAGAAGCTAGCAAAGTCTTCCGACGAGGTTTGGCTTGCAACTGACGATGACCGCGAAGGAGAAGCCATTTCGTGGCATTTGAAAGAAGCACTCGGCTTACCAAAAGATACAAAACGGATTGTTTTTCGGGAAATTACCAAAACAGCCCTGCAAAAGGCCATCCAAAATCCACGCCTTATCGACATGGATTTGGTCAATGCCCAACAGGCTCGCCGCGTACTTGACCGGCTTGTGGGCTATGAATTATCCCCAGTTTTATGGCGAAAAATAAAAATAGGCAACAGCAGCGCGCTGTCGGCGGGACGGGTGCAGTCCGTAGCGGTGCGCCTCATTGTTGACCGGGAGCGGGAAGTGGAAGCCCACGAGTCCAAATCCTCCTTTAAAGTCGTTGCCAAGTTTATTCTGGAAGGTGGAAAAGTCCTCGAAGCCGAGCTGCCCAAGAACTTCGAAACGGAAGCACAAGCCCGAACATTTTTAGAAAAATGCAAAGGCGCTACCTTTAAAATCAAAAATCTGGAAGTAAAACCTGGTAAAAAATCACCCGCACCGCCATTCACCACTTCTACTTTACAACAGGAGGCTTCGCGTAAATTGAGCTTTTCGGTATCGCAAACGATGACCGTGGCCCAAAAACTCTACGAAGCGGGTAAGATTTCATACATGCGTACCGACTCCACCAATCTATCGGAGGAGGCATTGCAAAAAGCAACCGACCAAATCAACAGCGAATACGGCGAAAAATACCACCAAAAACGCGTATTCAAAACCAAATCCGAATCGGCTCAGGAGGCCCACGAAGCCATCCGTCCGACCAACTTTGGGGAACTGAAAGCCAGCAGTGACCGCAATGAGCAACGCCTGTACGAATTAATCTGGAAACGCTCTATTGCCTCCCAAATGGCCGATGCGCAGCTCGAACGCACCATTGCCACCATTACCATTTCAACCACCAGCGAAGAATTGGTAGCCCAAGGTGAAGTCATTAAGTTTGACGGGTTTTTGAAAGTATACCTAGAATCTAAAGACGACGAGGAAGAAGACACCAAAGGAATGTTGCCTCCGCTCAACATTGGGCAAATCCTGAATTTGGATTTTCTGAAAGCAACGGAGAAATTTTCGCGCCCCAAACCCCGCTACACGGAAGCAAGTTTGGTGAAGCAACTGGAAGAAATGGGCATCGGACGTCCTTCTACCTATGCACCCACCCTCTCGACCATTATCAAGCGTGAATACGTGGTCAAGCAGGATAAAAAAGGGCAAGAACGGGATTATAAAGAACTGATACTAAAACAAAACGAACTAAAAGAGTCGGTTGGAAAAGAAAATTACGGCGCCGAAAAAGCAAAGTTATTTCCGACCAACACGGGCATGGTGGTGAACGACTTTTTGGTCGAACTGTTTCCCAACGTCGTTGATTTCTCTTTTACGGCCAACGTGGAGAAAGAGTTTGACGAAATTGCCGAAGGAAAACTACCTTGGCAACAAATGATTGATGGTTTTTACCAAGGATTTCACCAGAAAATCGGTGAAGTAGAAGGTTCAAAAGTACTCAAAAGAGCCGAAGCCCGTGAGCTAGGACTTGACCCCAAATCTGGGAAACCGATTTTTGCCAAGATTGGCAAATTCGGCCCGTACGTCCAAATCGGCGAAGCAACCGAAGACGCTAAACCCCAATACGCCAACCTCAAAAAAGGCCAACTCGTAGAAACCATTACCCTCGAAGAAGCCATTGAGCTGTTTTCGCTGCCCCGTGAAGTAGGGTTCTTTGAAGACAAACCGATGGTGGTAGGCGTGGGTAAATACGGGCCGTACGTTAAGCACGACGACAAATTTTACTCTCTCGACCGCGGTGACGACCCCTATACCATCGAAGCCGAGGCGTGCATTGCCGCCATCCGCCTCAAACGCGGCGACTTGGCTGGCGAAGGCGAAGGACTGGGATTTTTGGAAGAGAAACCCATCACCACGGGTATGGGCAAGTATGGGCCGTTTATCAAGCACGACGACAAGTATTATTCCCTCCCCAAGGGCATGAGCTTGCAACGCGTGACGCGGGAAGAAGCCCTCGAAATCATTCAGAAAAAACGGGAAGCCGAAAGCAACAAGGTCATTCGGGAATTTGCTGAAAACACCACCGTTAAAGTATTGCGTGGACCGTACGGCCCTTACGTAGCGGTTGGAAAACGAAATATCAAAATCCCGAAAGACACCGATCCCGCCGCCCTTACGCTGGAAGATTGTTTGAAACTAGCGGGAGGATAGTTTTTTTTAGGAGTCAGTGTTCAGAAGAGAGAACGCAACAATGAGTAGTTTATAAGTGGTAAATTGCTTTAGTTATTTACCGATTGTACTTATTTTCACTGCTTTCTACTCACTTCTCACTCCTACAAAACATGGACCAACGCATTATTAATCTCTTTGACGAGTATACACACAAGCCCCTCAAACGGGACGACTTTTTCAAGCGATTGACCCAACTCACTGGAAGCACGGCCGCAGCAATGGCCGTGCTTCCTTTGTTAGAAATCAATTATGCACACGCCTCCACCGTCAAACCCAACGACGAGCGTTTGACCATCGAAAACATTACCTACGAAGGAGATGGCACGCAAATGAAAGGCTATTTGGCGCGGCCAGCGGCCCCTGGCAATTACCCTGCGGTGGTGGTCATTCACGAAAATCGGGGCATTAACCCCCACATTGAAGATGTAACCCGCCGCGTGGCTTTGGCGGGCTTTATCGCCCTTGCGCCCGACGCCCTTTCTCCGTTTGGCGGCACACCTACCGATGCCGAGCAGATTCGCACGTATTTCGGACAGCTTGACGCCAAGAAAAACCTCAATAATTATATCAAAGCCTTTGATTATCTCAAGTCTCGCAAAGACTGTACGGGCAAAACAGGTTGCGTAGGGTTTTGCTGGGGTGGTGCGATGGCTAACCAACTGGCCGTAAACGTCCCTTCTCTCAACGCTGCCGTCGCTTATTACGGACGGCAAGCTGATGCCGCCGATGTACCTAAAATCAAAGCAAAACTGATGCTCCATTATGGTGCATTGGATGAGCGCGTCAACGCGGGAATTCCCGTCTACGAAGAAGCCCTCAAAAAAGCAGGTATCAAGTATGAACTGTATGTGTACGAAGGTGCGCAACACGCTTTCAACAACGACTCTGCCCCTACGCGCTACAACGAGGCCGTTGCAAAACTGGCATGGGAAAGAACCATTGGCCTCTTTAAGAAGGAATTAGGCAGTTAATTACTCCCCAACCCGTAAACAAAAAGCCCTTCCAATGACTTGGAAGGGCTTTTTTTATGGTGTGGATATATATCAAAAAAGCTATTCTATTTGCTTCCTCCGCGACGACCGCCGCCCGTGGCACCACCGCCAGCCGGCTGTCCTCCAGCGCTATCGCCTGAGTTATCACCGCCCTGTTTGGTATCGTCGTTGTTAACACTTTTCTTACGTTGGAAGAAATTACCGTCAAACGACATTTTACCAAAACGCTTACGGAAGGTAAGACGGAAACCACGGTTGTACATCAAGTTGACCTGCTCTTGGCTAAAGATATTTCCAGGAGTCGTGCTGTTGAGGTTGCTGCGTTGGCTGAATGCATTTTGCAAGAAGTTCTCCGCACCAAAACCTAAGCTGGCTTGTTGCTTCTTAAACTCTTTCAGAATGTTTAGACTGTATCCCATAAAACCACCACGGGTACCTTGCAACTGAATATCGCGTGCCCGACCAAAAGCATACATCTGAGCGCTCCAATCTTTGCCTAGCTGGTACTGAATCTGACCAAAGAGGTTATAAGTCCAGTTTTGGTTTTTAACCCCCAATGAAGGACTGTTCAACGTGATATAACGTACATCGACGTTTCCGTTGATGGTCATTCCTTTTACTGGTTTTACCATCGCAAATACGTTCAAACCATACGCACGGTTGCTGCCGATGTTTTGGAAAGTGGAGAGAAGCGTGTTATCATTTACTATCACACTTCCAACGTTTACCCCTTGCTGACTGGTCAATTGGTCAAACAATGCCTGTCCACCACGGTAACGCACGCTTTCAATCGAGCCCTCGGTCATACGGGTATAAGCCGAGAAATTAAGCGTTGTTGTTTTGATAAACGTACTCAGGTTAACTTCAAAGTTGTTGGTGTACTCAGGGTTAAGGTTCGGATTTCCGAAAGAAACGTTGAACGGATCACTCTGCGAAACGTTGGGGTTCAAGAACTGAATTGACGGACGCTGAATCCGGCGGTTGTAGCTGAAACGAATCGTTTTGTTTCCTTTCAGGCTTTTTGAAATCGTAATGCTCGGAACCAACGTTGCAAAGTTTGGCAATTCTACCGCTGGAGCATCTTGGTATTTGGCACCCAATTGCGTGTACTCATAGCGCAAGCCCGGTTTGAAACCCCACTTGTTGGTCGTTTGAAACAGGAATGAAAGATAACCCGCAAACACGTTTTGGTCATAGCTAAAAATATTGGTTCTCTGCGGATTAGGCGTATAAATGCCCCGGCCCGTGCTGTCATAATTGAAACGAAAATCACTTTCGATATGACGTAAAATCATTTTAGCTCCCGTTTCAATTTGGGCATATTTACTGATTGGATCTTGATAATCAACCTGTAAGGTGCGCTCCTTAGTTAAGCTTTTGTTGGGGTTACTTTCACGGTAAAACAATTCACCCTCCGTTGAGCCACGGTACTGGTCACGGGTATAGCTGTTGTCACCCGCATTTTGACTCAACTGCGCTAGGATGCTAAATTCCTTATTTTCTTTTTCGAACTTGCGGGTATAATCCAAGTTTACGTCAAGGTTGTTACCGATGTTTTTGGTATCAATCTTATTGGCAAATGTTGGATTAACGGTCGTACCAAAAAAGCTGTATGACTGCTGTGTATTGTCCAAGTTAAACGCCCGGCGGCTGTTGCGAACACTCAGTGTCACATTGTCCTTTGCAGTAGGTGAATAGTCGAGACTCAACTGCACATTTCCAAATCCACCCAATTGTTGACCATTGTTTTCTTGACGGGTTCTGACTACGTCACCATTGGCCAATTGACGACTGATATTGATATAGCCACCCGTTGGCGGGTACATCATACGTCCACCCGCGTTGACCGATACCCCCAACTTTTTAGTTCTCAGGTTTACGTTTCCGAACAAATTGCTCGACCGATTTCCGCCTGCAATATCAACCGAGCCTGTAATGCCCTGAAGCGTATTTTTCTTGGTAATGATATTTATGATACCCGCCGAGCCTTCTGCGTCGTATTTTGCCGAAGGTGAAGTGATTACTTCAACGGTTTTAATCTGGTCGGATGGAATCATTTTCAAGGCATCAGCCACACTGTTGGCAACGATAGTAGAAGGTTTGCCGTTAATCAATACACGGATGTTTTCACTACCGCGCATCGACACGTTTCCGTCCAAATCCACCGAAAGAAGGGGCACTTTGCGAAGCACATCACCCGCATCACCTCCTGAGTTTGAAATGTCTTTTTCGGCATTGTATACCAAGCGGTCCACTTTATCTTCGATGATGGCTTTTTCTCCCGTTACGGTCACTTCCGCCAGGGTACGCACATCGGGGGGAAGATTAAGATTCCCCAAATTTTGTTCTTTACTGCCTTTTCCAATCGTTAATTTGGCAATTTCGAAGTTTCTGTAACCAATAAAACTGGCCACAAACTTAAAATCTCCATCGGGTACTCCTTTTAATAAGAATGCCCCTTTAAGGTCTGTCACCGAACCGTCGACCGGTCTACCTGTCTTAATATCAAAAAGGGCAACGGTTGCGTATTCAACTGGTTTACCAGAAGCAGAATCGACGATGAATCCTGATACCCGCCCGTTTCCTTTGGGAAGGTCAGGCATAGCCTGCTGTTGTTGTTGGCCCATTCCGCCCGGACCACGGTCACCACCGCGACCACCCCCACCAAAGCCCCCGCCTCCGGGAAACTGCGCCTGAGAAGTGAAAGTAATCCCTAAAACGGCTGTTAAAATGTAAAATACTTTTTTCATTATAAATTGATTATGATAATTTGTCTACTACTTAAGACAATTTTAAGTATACAAATGTTACTCCTAAAGCGTTAGAAAGCACATAAAAACGACCAACTGTAAGGTCTAAACGACTAAATAGGGGAAAAACATAGACGAACGAAATCAGTCAAAGAGGGGCCAATTGACCCCAAAACCAAGCGACCGCCCCACAACGGGGTAAAAGGGAGTAGAGAAATACCCACGTATCAGTGCGCCCTGATAATTTCCTTGCGCGGCATTGGCCATTTTTACAAACAATCTGACCCGATTGATGCGGGCATTAAGGAAGACTTCTGTGTAGACCACACCTTCAGTTTTGAGGCGGTTTTGAAGGTAAAACTGCTGGGTCAGGGGCATGTAGGCATCGGCATAATAGGCCGACTTATAATGGATTTCTCCCCCTACCTGTAGAAAAAGAACTTTGGCATAAACAAAATCAAAAGTAGCCCGAAAGTTGGCAAAAAAGCGCGGAATACGCAAAATGTCATTGTTTGACACCAATGTATAGTAAGTCTGGGTCAAAAATTGAAATTTGCCCGGACGCCATTCGGCTTCACCTCCTACGCGCACCACACTAAACGCACTGGTGTATTGACGCGCCACGGCTGCGGTATCATAATAAAAATAGTTGTTGATTAAATGATAATCCAGCCGAGGACTCAATCGAAGTTGCTTTGTGTTGACGTTTATTTGGCCGTAGATGTTGTTTGAATTGACCAATCGGTTGGAGTTTGTCCAACGCAGGTGATTAGCATCGTACAATTGCTGTACAAAAGTAGGCGACGTAAACGTCGAAAGATAACCTACCTTAAACCATTTACTTACTACTTCTCCTTTGATTTTAAAATCACGACCCAACAGATATTCAAATTCGGCCGTGGCGCGTTGTGTGCTGTCTTTGAGGTAATAAGCAAGCCATAATCCCACAAAATTTTCAAATCGGCTGAGTCGATATGTCCCCGTTGTGCTGTCGCTTTTGGTATAAGCACCGTTCATATTGGCAATGCGCTGACGGTAATGAGCACGGTAATTAAACCCCTGAAAACGTCCTTTGATGCCAAATTTGTTTTCAAACAATCGAAACTTTACTTCCTGCCGGGTTTGCGTAGAATCGTAGTAATAATTATTGTAAAACCCGTACAAACGAGCATTGGTCAGGTCAGTATCGGAGAAAACATCAATACTGCGTTTGTAATCAAACACATGATACACCTGAAAACCCTGCGCCAAGACATACTGCTGGTAGGTATGCCAATTGTTGCGCCGCTCCCATGATTGCGCCGTCCGAAACGTAGCCGAAGGGTTATCGTATTCAATGCCCCGGTCGGTTTTGAAGTTAAGGCTGTCGGGCGACATCCCGCCTTGTTCGTACACGTGGTGATTCAGGTGGTTGAATTGCCCCAAAAAAGTGTATTTTTCATCCTTTGAGCGGTAATTTCCGTGAAAAACAAACCCCCAATTCTGGGCTAAATTCGTTTGGGAATCACTCTGCCCACTGGTTCCGAATTGTTTATTGGTGGTAAAACGCTGAACGTTCATTCCCAAATTTAAACGGGGAGAGAGGTTTTGGCTGTGGTCGAAACGAAGGATATTTTGCCCGCCGCCGCCCAACGTCAGGTAGAGGTTGGTATACGGAGATTTAGTGTCGTAGTATTTTACGTCGTTGATTTGGTAGGCATAGGGGGAATAAGCATCATAACCAAATTGAGTACCAAGCTGCTCGATGGGGCGAAAGAATACATTCCGCGAAGCCGTTCCAAAATTGCCCAAATCTACCAACTGAAAATCAGCACGTTGTACAAAGTTATAGCGATGAAAATCATCGTAGGATGTATCAATTTGATAGAGGGTTTTGTGGTTATTAAAAATATCCTCTTCCAAAAAATAACGCGCGGTACGGGGGCCATAAATCACCTTGGTAGAATCATCAATTTTGACCTGCCCCCCCTGCCCCAAGCCGCCCTGCTGACCTGAGCCTAAAGAGCCGCCCGTCGGCATCCTGATTTGGCCGTAACCCGCTACGGAGAAAAACCCGCAAAAAACAATGTATAACCACTTTTTCACGCCACAAAGTTAGTATAAGTTTTTAGTCTACCGTTCATCGTAGACCCTGAATTGCCCTTTATTTCACGCCCACTTTTTTATTTTATGCTGACTTTCAAGCAATTACATCAAACACTTTGACAAGAATTAACGATATTTAACCTTTTGAGTATTCGGTTAGGGTTTGTCATTCAAAGCATGTTAATTTTGTTGTAACCATTACTGAAGAGTCAAATGTCCAGATATTCCTTTACGTATCAGCAAGAAATAGGTCATCAGGGCCAAAGCCTGGTGCCCCATTTTCCGGGTGGTTTATCGGGAGTAACGATTGGTCCCGGCTATGACATGGGAAGCCGTACGCCCATGGAGATTTACGAAGACTTAACCAAAGCGGGCATTCATCCGCAAACCGCACAGGCGTTTATGGATGCAGCATCCAAAACGGGCGACGACGCCCAAGCTTGGGTCAATGAACACCGCCACGAGCTTTACATTACGGAAGAGCAACAACAGGCACTGTTTGACCATGTGCTCGTAGATGAATACGAACGCCGGCTGCGGTCGCAACTGGCCCAGTTTGCCGATGAAAGTGACACCGTAACGCATGACATGATTTCGTGGGAGAATTTATCTGAAAAGCAAAAACACATTCTGTTTGACTTTGCCTACAACCCCGGTCTAAGCAAGTTTCCTACCCTGACCGAGGCGGTATTGCGGGAAGATTGGGATACCGTAGCTCAGTCGTTTGAGCGTTTTTCGGGTGGAGAACCCTTGTCCTACCGTAACGATACATTCTATGCCACTTTTCTCGACCCCAACGCCCCGCCCATTGAAGCTGGCTCGGAAATTGCCGAAGTGATTGACGCGATTGAATTGCCTGAAAATGAGTCTATTGAAGTCGTAGAAACCATCTGGAGCAACGACCTTTACTCCGAAACGCCCATCATTGAAGAACACCCTTCCATTCCTCACGCGCTACCCGATACGCATTTGGAAAACTCCCTCAACGAGCAGGATTGGGATGTTTAATTCTATAAATCATTCATAAATGCACCGAAAAGCCGCACCCCTGACAAAGAGATGCGGCTTTGGTTTTTCTTCAAACAAATCGTAGGCCTATTTATTCGCCCAAGGGCTTAACCATAATATCTTTATAATAAACTATGCTTTTGGGGTCGTGGCCTTGCAACGCAAAAGTTCCACTGCTGATTTTACGACCACCATCTTTCACCTTCGTTGCTACCTCCTCAGGTTCTACGTAATCCACCACGGTTTTGTCGTTGATTTTGATGGTAATGTGCTTGCCCTGCACAATGATGTGCTCGGTGTACCACACGTTATCGTCCACAAAAACATCTTTTACATCCTGAACTCCGTAGAGGCTTCCCGTTCTGCGCCAGTCGGTATGTGAGTTATTTACCTGCACTTCGTAGCCTTTTGAAGGCCAACCGCCTTCTTGGTATTGGGTATGAAAATAGATTCCAGAGTTAGAACCTGGGGTAGTCATTACCTGGGCTTTAAATTCAAAATTCTTAAAGTTATGCTCTCCCACTTTGCCATCATAAAAAATATGCGCCCGGGGGCCTGCCACCTTGAGGGTACCGTTTTCAAGACTAAACGTAGAAGCATTCTCCCCGACTTTCCAACCGTCCATTGATTTTCCGTCAAAAATAGTAATCCAACCGTCTTTCTTCTTCTTCTGAGCAAAACTTACACTTACGGCCATTAAGAGCATCAGTGTTCCGAAATACAAAACTTTTTTCATGATTCTTCAATGATTAAGGTTTAAAATAACATAAGGATACACCCGCCTAATTACTACTTTTGATTGGAGTCGTTTTTCTGCCAAAATCCATAAAAAAGGGGCCGAAGCCCCTCTCTCTTTTTATCGTATCGGTTATAACTACCGAATAAGCTGAATCCATCCTTTGGTTGTAACAGGCTCACTTTCACGGGCCAGCGTCTTAAAACTCACTTTAGCCTGATAGAAATACGTTCCAGTGGGCAGTTCCTGTCCGTCGGTTGTTTTTCCATCCCAATTGAGGGCGGGGGTATTGGTTTCAAACACTTTTACTCCCCAACGATTGTAGACCACAAACGTAATCGATTCCACAAAAATGGAGCAGGTAAGCGGGATGAATAAATCATTCTTGCCGTCGCCGTTGGGCGTAAAGACATTGGGTACCCGAAAATCCTCACAGTTATTATTACAAACTACGTTGCTGCGGGTACTTTCTGACCCAAAACGTGAAATGGCCGTCACGTAATAACAACCCGCGTAAGAATCCAACCCATTGTGCTTGAAGGTGGTTACGGGCACGGTCGTTTGCCCTACGCGCTTGAAGTCATCTTCGGGATAACGCGCAAAGTACACATTATAGCTTGCCACCGCCGCGCAAGGTTGATTGGCCGAATTGGTAGCGGGAGAAGTCCAGTTGAGGGTGTTACTGACGGTTTCGGGGCAAGGCCCGCCCGAAACAGTTGCACAATCCAATACATCCAATTTTAACTCTGGAGGACAAGGCTTGGTACTATCGGATGGCACGCCACAGGCAATTTGGGAGAAATTGAACAATTGCCCGACCCGAATCCGTGGACTGTCGTAAGTTCCGACGGTCTCGACGCGATAACAGTAAGTGGAATCAGTCGATAACTTCTTGGATACATCTCCATCGGCCAAAAAGCGGTCAGTTCCGTCGTCGATGTAGGTAAAGGTATTAGGCCCTTGCACCGATACTTCAGCAATCAGGTTAAACGTACCTGGGCGCTCGCGGTTTTCACGGTACACGCGGTGCCGCTGGTTTTCGTTCCGCCAAGGCACAATCGCTTGCCAATTGAGGCGCAATCCTTGCGAGGCTGGCGACACATCCAACCGCACGCTGCTGGCGGGCTCGGTCGTTCCTAAGCTGGTCAAAGTACCATTGAGTGTATGAAAAAACTCCAACCGATAGCGGTAGCCGTTGAGGGAAGTATTTAAACCTCGATCTACATAAATCGTATCAGCATTGGGTTGGAGGGTCGTGTTGATGGTTGCGATAACGGTATAATTCGTTCCATTCAGCCCCGTTGCCCGAGAAAGACGGTATTGGTATGGCCCAGGCACATCACCGGGAGCAAACGGAGGCCGTGTCCATTTCACGGTGATTACTCCGCGCGTGGTGCTTGTCGTATCAACGGTTACATTGGTCAATACTGGAATTTGAGCGGGCAAGTCCAAACAAGTTTCGTCCGAAAGCGGGCTGTTTCCTCCCTGCGGCAAGGCATAAACGACCCGAATCCGGTAACTGTATTGAACTCCTCCCCGACGAAGCCCCATTCCATTGTTGTCATCCGTAAAAGTTGTAGTAGCCGCTGGTACACGACCGATTTCGGTATAACCCAGCGCCAACGGGTCGCCAGGATTGGTACAGGCACTAAACGTACCACCCGTACAACCTTCTTTGCGGTAAATGGCAATTTGTGCGCCGGGCAATTGACACAGATAAGACGTCCAAGTCAAGGTAAAGCCAGGAACTGCCCCCGTCGAAACCCGCGCCGCAAGCCCAGTGGGTTTGGGAGCTACCACCCGAATCGAAAACGACTCCAGCGAGGCCAATTGCAGGCTCATCCTACCGGGTAAATCTTCTACTTTAAAGACAACATCGTAAGGAGCCTCCCTCACATGGTTACAGTTGGTCAGCCAACGGAAAGTACCTATCGCAGGCGAACTCAGTGGCGTGGTAGGCGACGGCGTAAACGTAGCGAACGCAGGGGCTACTAGGAATTGGCTCGCATCTGTAATGGGTTTTCCATCAGGGTTTACGTTAAAGACCCCGCCATAAGCAGAAAGCACCATTCGGTTGTTATCGGGGTCGGTTGCCCGCACGGTTTGGGTCACGGTTTGGCCTGCTTCTACGCAAGTGTTGGCAATCGGGTCGAGCAGCGGCCTTCGGTTGGGGCTGTCGCCCACCACAATCTGCATGTCCCGTACTACCTCCCCAATTTTAACGCCGTCACGCCATTCTTCAATGATAAAGGCCACGTTATAAATACCCGCAACGGCGGGTGCATCCCAACATAAATCGCCGGTGATGGGGTTAATGGTGAAAGTAGCAGGCCCGTTTTTTAATTCATTTTGAGCGTCAGGATTCAATCCTAAGGCAGGGTCACGATAGCCATCTGCCACTCGGTTGATACACGTCCCCGGTTCGCCACGTTTGGGGGTCGAAAGTCGATACGCCAAGCTGTCGCCATCGGCATCAAATGCCGCAGGATTGTGGCAGAATTTCTGTCCGATGCGCGCCGAATCCAAGGGAGGGTTGAGCATCACAGGCGTTTTGTTCAAACCCAATGAGGCATTAATCACCAAAATCGTTTCTACGTAAAAAGGGACATTGACAGAATTGGTCAAATTGACCACCCCGTCATTACGGTTTTCTATCCCCACCGAAATAACATAAACACCCGGCGAAGAAAAAGTAAAATTAGCCTTGAAGGTATTGGCCGAAGTCGAGTTGGTGATGGCTTGTCTGCCAGTTCGCATCGCCAATAACGTTGAACCTACCCCCCCTACAAACGGACGGATACAAAAGGTTACATCGTTTTGCCCGTCACTGGCCATCCGTCCCCCAATTTCGTCGTGGTAGGTGGTAAGCAAAATTTCGTAGGTTAAATCTTTGTCGGTTAATCTTTTGGCCGTGATTTCACCTGCGCGAACGTGGGTAGCGTAAGAATAGTATGTGCTGAAGGCGCACAAAAGAAAAAGTAGAGAACGTAGAGTCAAATGCCTCATCGGTAGTAAAATATAAAATGGGGTCAAAAATACCTTGTAGTTAGGTCGTCGCATATTATCAATTAAAAAACGAAATATTTGCTCAAATGGTGTAAAAATTATTTGTTTTTAAAAGTAGAGGCATTTTTCTGATTCGTTTTTCAGTTTTTTATCAAACAAAAAATCTACACACAAGGTTAAAAAAACAAGCTTTAAATATCACTCGTTATTTAGCAAAAAAAGTTACACTTTAGATTGTTTCTAAATTGATTGAGACCTACTTTTGACCGCTGAAAACAGTATAATTTATCGTTTTAATTTAACATTTTTTGATATGTCTTGGCTTACCCAAACACTGACAAGCTCCATTGGCAAAAAATTAGTCATGGCGTTGACTGGCTTGTTTTTGTGCTCTTTTTTAATTGTCCACATGAGTGGGAACCTGCAATTATTCAAACAGGACGATGGCTTGGCTTTTAACGTCTACGCCGTTTTTATGACCACCAATCCGCTCATCAAAACCATCTCGTACGGTTTATACGCTCTGATTTTATTGCACGCCTTTGAAGGCTTGTATCTTGCGTACCAAAACCGTCTGGCACGCGGAGCCCAACGCTACGTAGCCTACGACGGAAAAGCCAACAGCTCGTTTTTTTCGCGTAACATGGCCGTTTTAGGAACAGTTTTGTTGGTATTTATCGTGGTACACATGTCCAACTTCTGGTTTGAATATAAGTTTGGATATGTTCCCTACACCAAATACGAACAAAATCTGGTAACGGGCGAAGTAACCGCAACGCCTTACGAAGGGGAAATCAAGAACAAACTGGAAGAATTTGTCCGTGAAGAAAGCAACACTCGCGTCGTAATCGTTAAGGATTTGTACCGTAGCGTGTTGGAAGGCTTCAAAAACCCCATCGTGGTTTTCTTCTACGTTCTTTCCATGTTTGCGGTATCTTTCCACTTGGTGCACGGCTTCAAAAGTGCATTCCAGACTTTGGGTATCAACCACATCAAGTACAATTCTCTGCTTACCTTTTTAGGGGTGGGAGTATTCGGAATCATCATCCCGATTGGCTTTGCTTTGATGCCTTTGTATTTTTTCTTTAAAAGTATGTAAATGAAGGGGTTTGGGTTATGGTGTATTTAGCCCAACGCCTCGCTAACGATTAACAATTCACAATTCACTTTTATATGGCAACCTCACCCAAATTGAACGCCAAAATCCCCGACGGGCCGTTGGAAACCAAGTGGACAAAATACCGTTCCACCGTTCCGCTCGTCAACCCGGCTAACAAGCGAAAACTGGAAATTATCGTAGTAGGAACGGGTCTTGCAGGTGCTTCGGCAGCTGCTACTCTGGCCGAGCTGGGGTATTCAGTAAAAGCTTTTTGTTTTCAGGATTCAGCCCGTCGTGCGCACTCTATTGCAGCACAGGGTGGAATCAATGCCGCTAAAAATTACCAAAACGACGGTGACTCAACCTACCGTTTATTTTATGATACGATTAAAGGAGGCGACTACCGCGCCCGCGAAAGCAATGTGTACCGTTTGGCAGAAGTGTCGGCGGGTATCATTGACCAATGCGTAGCGCAGGGGGTTCCTTTTGCCCGTGAATACGGCGGTTTGCTTTCAAACCGTTCTTTTGGAGGAACGCAGGTGCAGCGTACATTCTACGCCGCAGGACAAACCGGACAGCAGTTGTTGTTGGGCGCTTATTCTGGCCTTCAGCGTCAGGTGGGTTTGGGCGCTGTTAAAATGTACACCCGTCATGAAATGCTCGACGTGGTGGTGATTGACGGCAAATGCCGTGGAATCATTGCCCGTAACTTGGTGACTGGCGAAATCGAACGTCATTCTGCTCATGCAGTACTCCTTTGCAGCGGTGGATACGGAAACGTTTTTTACCTTTCGACCAACGCAATGGGTTCCAACGTTACGGCAGCTTGGAAAGCCCACAAAAAAGGGGCGTTTTTCGGTAACCCTTGCTTTACACAAATTCACCCTACCTGTATTCCAGTTTCTGGCGACCATCAGTCTAAACTGACGCTCATGTCGGAGTCGCTGCGGAATGACGGACGGATTTGGGTTCCTAAAAAACAAAATGACACGCGTCCTGCCAATCAGATTCCTGAAGAAGAGCGCGATTATTACCTTGAGCGTCGTTATCCTGCCTTCGGAAACCTCGTGCCCCGTGACATTGCCTCCCGTGCCGCCAAAGAGCGTTGCGATGCAGGTTATGGGGTAGGAACTTCCAAAATGGCGGTTTATCTTGATTACGCCGCGGCCATCGAGCGTTACGGCAAAGGGGAAGTAAACAAACTTAACCTTCATGACGCCACTCCCGAAAAAATCACAGAACTCGGCAAAGCCGTAGTAAAAGAAAAATACGGTAACCTGTTTGACATGTACAAGCAGATTACGGGCGAAGACCCCTACGAAGTACCGATGCGGATTTATCCCGCAGTACACTACACCATGGGTGGTCTTTGGGTAGATTATAACTTGATGACGACGGTACCAGGTCTGTACGCCCTTGGAGAAGCCAACTTCTCCGACCATGGTGCCAACCGCCTCGGAGCCAGTGCGTTGATGCAGGGCTTGGCCGATGGCTATTTCGTTATCCCTTATACCATTGGTTCTTATCTCGCCAACGAAATCCGCACTACACACATTTCTACTGATCAGGCAGAATTTGTAGAAGCAGAAAACAAAGTCAAAGAGCGCATTACAAAACTGCTTTCCATCAAAGGAAAAACATCTCCTGAAGTATTCCACAAGCGCCTCGGCAAAATCATGTGGGATAAATGCGGAATGGCCCGTAACGAGGCAGGTTTGAAAGAAGCCATCCAAGAAATTCAGGCGTTGAAAAAAGAGTTTTGGTCGGATGTGAAAGTAATGGGCAGTGCCGACGAATTCAACCCTGAGCTTGATAAAGCCGGCCGCGTGGCTGACTTCATCGAACTGGGCGAATTAATGTGTACCGATGCCCTCAACCGTAACGAATCATGCGGTGGTCACTTCCGTGAAGAATATCAAACCGAAGAAGGCGAAGCCCTTCGCGACGATGAAAACTACATGTTTGTATCGGCATGGGAGCACAAAGGTGAAAGCACTTGGGAGCTTCATAAAGAGGATTTGATATACGATAACATCAAAATCGCGCAGCGGAGTTACAAATAATAACCTTTGTCATGCTGAAAGGGTCTAAAAGTACAATCAATGCTATTTTTAGATGCTTTCAGGTTGACAATAATTATCCCCAAAAAAGATGTCAGCAGGAAATATGAATCTGACCCTCAAAGTGTGGCGTCAGAAAAATAAAAAAGATTCGGGTCGAATCGCGACCTATCAATTGACGGGTATCTCCCCCGACATGTCGTTCTTGGAAATGTTCGACGTACTAAACGAACAACTCATCAACGAAGGACAGGAGCCAGTTGCTTTTGACCATGACTGCCGCGAAGGTATTTGTGGGATGTGCTCAATGTACATCAACGGCCGTCCGCACGGCCCTAAAGGCGCCGTGACAACCTGTCAACTTCACATGCGTAGCTTCAACGACGGCGATACCATCGTGGTGGAGCCGTGGCGCGCCAAAGCATTCCCTGTCATTAAAGATTTAGTGGTTGACCGTTCGGCCTTTGACCGCATTCAATCGGCAGGGGGGTATATTTCGGTCAATACTGGAAATGCCCAAGATGCCAACAGTATTCCTATTCCGAAAGACCGCGCCGACGAAGCTTTTGAAGCCGCCGCTTGTATCGGTTGCGGAGCGTGCGTGGCCGCCTGCAAAAATGCCTCGGCTATGCTGTTCGTGTCGGCAAAGGTTTCTCAACTATCTCTTTTACCACAAGGCCAGCCAGAACGTAAGTTGCGCGTTGAGCGCATGGTCGCTCAAATGGATGAAGAAGGATTTGGTTCATGTACCAACACGGGTGCTTGCGCCGCTGAATGTCCGAAAGAGATTCCGCTCGAACACATTGCCCGCCTCAACCGCGAATATTTGGGCGCGAAGCTGACTTCGGAACGCGTTTAATTGCAATACAACAACCTCAATAAAGTGTCTGTCGGTTTGGGTTAGCCCATTCAAAATCGGCAGACGCTTTTTTTATGGGATTTTTCAACCATGTTATCCTATCTTTCACAACCCTACCCGCTCAATACCCTTCTGACAAGAAACTGGTTTCTGACCTCTGCGGGCACGGGTACTTTTATTGCCGTCTTTCTTATCCTTTTTCAACCCTTCGGCTCTGCTGGATGGCACGACCCCTATAAGCTGTCTATTCTAGCAGGTTACGGAGGTGTCACATTTGTCTGTTTAGCAAGCATCAGTTTAATCATTCCTCGTTTATTCAGAAATTGGACGGCGGAAAGCCAATGGACGATTGGTAGAGAAATTGTTGGAATCTTGTTTATTTTAACCTTTATCGCCGCCGGAAACCTGCTCTACAGCCAATGGATGTTCAACAATGCTTTCTCTCTGAGCGGCTTCTTTTTGTGGCTTGGCATTACAATATCCATTGGTATAATTCCTACCACGGTGCTTACCCTGCTTAACCATAGCCGACTGTTACGAAAATATACTACGGAATCGTTGAGGATAAAAAAAGACGACGAAGTTCCAGAAAAGGCCAATGTGAAGGGTTCAACCATTACCCTCATTGCCGAAAACGAGAAAGATTCACTGACGGTAGCAGTCGATGAATTGCTGTTTATAGAGTCGGCCAGCAATTATTCGGAAGTCGTATTTTGGCAAGGCCAAAGACACCAAAAAGTATTGATAAGAAGTAGCCTGAGCCGCCTTGAAGAACAAATTTCTCACGAAGATGTGATACGCTGCCATCGCTCTTTCATCGTCAATTTGGGGCAGGTTAACAAAATTTCGGGCAACGCCCAAGGCTATAAATTAGCACTTCACAACTGGGATAGTCCCCTGCCCGTGGCCCGTCGATATACCGACTTGGTTGCCAACTATTTCAGAAAATAGCCTTGTCATTCATCCCAAAAACGGTCAAAAAACCCAAAAAAGGGTCATTCTTCCCAAATTAAGGGCTATTATCCCTTTTTTTTGTAACGTTATTTTTAGGCCCCTAGGTTTGTGTCAGTCAAAACACAAACACTCATTCAGTATGAAAGCCCTAACGTATCGTGCAGCAATCAGCAACACCCTTTTTCCATTGTTTTTTCTCCTATCATTACTCCTTTGTTATTCGCCACTACATGCCCAAACCGCCGAAAAAGACACCACCGTTGAACGGTTGAAAATAAGGACCTCTTTTGCAAAATCATATTTTGGAATTGATGCTTTTTCCACCACAGGAGGCTCAACCCAATACGCCGTACAAGGCGGATTAAATTCAGTGGATTTTGGCGGAACCACCTCCCCCCGCATCTTACTTGGCGGTACCCACTTCTGGGGATATGCAGATTTTTACATCGCGATTCCCGTCGCAAAACTGGGAAATCGAGTTCCCGAAGAACTTCAAAATATCTCCTATACCGAAGGGGTAGAAACGGGCTTTCGGGTATTTCCGATGCCAATACAAGAAGGGAAATTGCGCCCTTTTGTAGGAATGTCGCTCAAAGGCATAAGTTTTGCCCAAATTTCCAACGAGCCAAATAAAACGTACAAAACAGTTCCTTCGGTCGCAAAAATCAAATTTCCCTTTCAGGCAGGCTTGGTCTATGCGCGCCCCAAAGTGCTGTTTCAGGCAGGAATCAACTATCAGAAAAACACCGATTATCAATACCCCATTTCCCGTACGGCATACGGTAACCTAAAACTATCGCCCTGGTCATTCAATATTGGGATGAGTTATTGGATTAATACAAACGGGGGGTTGGCTTCAAAAGGCGGCGAGCGCTACATGAAAACAGGAGTACGTAAATTAAGTGCCAAAAATCGGTTGAATTGCTGGTACTTCGGCATTGGCCCTTCAAGCTCCTTTGAACTCAGCAAATCTGAATACGTCAAAGCAAAATACCCGTTTTTGAAACAATCAAGCCCCGGAACGCTGATGCCCGACATCGCGGCTGGTAGATATATTCACAAAGCCGATATGAACGTGGGAGTATCTTACCGTAAACTGCGTTATGGCTCAAATGGGTACGATGTTAAACTAAACTACGAGCGCCGTTCATATACCTTCGAAATGTATAAATTTTTGGGCGACTACCACGGTTTTGTCCCCTACGTAGGCCCAACGCTCGCCTACGAAGCGTTAGCCTTTACCGATACCGACGGCGGCAATGTTCAAACTTTTAAAGCAAAAAAATTGGCCCTTGGCGTCATTTTCGGCTGGGATATTCGGATTACCCGGGCCGAAACTTGGCTTTTACGTACCAATCTGCGCTATACCCCAAACCTACATTTAAAAGCAGAGGATAAAAAAGTAATGTTTGACCAATTGGAGTTCAATTTCATTCAGTTCGTGTGGTTTGTGGGTAGAAACAAAGCACTGAAAGGATAAATTCTCCTCAACAAAACTGACATTGAACTACCCGCGAAAAGAATCATTCATACGATTTTGGCACATTATTAAACCGTTTATTTCAGAAGCGTTCTTTATAAATCTACCAATTCTTGTGAATTAGTAGTATATTGGAGTAAATACTCGGAATTGATGCTTGAAGAACTATTTGATATGGCGCAAAGAAATTTACCTA
Source organism: Runella salmonicolor (assembly GCF_024158025.1). NCBI lineage: Bacteria > Pseudomonadati > Bacteroidota > Cytophagia > Cytophagales > Spirosomataceae > Runella > Runella salmonicolor. The sequence continues at coordinate 84,861 of NZ_JAMZEL010000002.1, read as the reverse complement.
AGATACATTTTGACCTACACATCATCCGACACGAGCGCTTTCAAAAAGAAGCAATAAAGGTTGTGTGCACCGTAAATGACTTTTCAGCCTCCCGAATTATCCGTAAAACGTACGAAAACCCCTTCAGTATCAGTACCGCTTGGTTTATTAATGAAAGAAGAGTAAATCCTCACTATTCAACAATCCTTGAGAATATCTACGAAGCGCAAGTCAAAGGTATCGGTATCCTAGTCTATTGATGGCAAATTTATTTCCCTTTAGGGATATTGAAAGTCTTTTCTCATCAGAACCAATTGAGAATCACAAAAAGCTCACACGAGCAATACACCTCAATTTTATAACAAAATAGTTATAATAAATCTTTAAATTATTTTAACGAAAAAATAGACACAAAAAAATACATCCCATTTTAATTGACATATTGCGCTTTTAGGGATATTTGACATACATTTATGTATTAATTTACCCTACCCAATCTAAATATTGCTTTTTATGGATACTATTCATTATTTCGCAAGCTCACGAGATGAGCAGGATTATGGCTTATATTCCGAAATTGACAATGACTATTTTCTACAACTTAAAGCCGAGCAAGCCCTCGTAGAAGCCATGAATTGGCATGGAGGAAAGATTGCAAAATACCGATTTGAAGTAAATGTCCTCCCCAAATCTTCCAAGCTGGGAATAAACAACGGAAGAATCTGGAAGCTCCGAATTTGGGAGGGCGAAAAAGGGATGGCCAAAGGCAGTGTTGCCAATTATGACCGAGAATGGCAACTCCTGCCTTCAAAAGAGTTAGAGCCTCATATTAAGCGGATTTTAAAATTATACAATTAGCATTTTCAAAAAAGCCGCTCTCACAGCGGCTTTTTTGAAAATGGGCGTTTCTGGCAAATGGTTACAATTCAAAAGTTTCTTCCTGCTCATCAAAAAACAAATAATTCAGAAACTCACAATACGGCTTGATGAGGCGACAGCCCTTAACAACCTCAGTGGCGAAACCCGGCGAGGTAACCTCCGCATCGGAATATTTATGCATAAAAAATAATTGCTTCCGTTTCAACAGAGCAATGTCTGGGTGGTCGTCGGGGTATCCTTTAGGGGAACGCTGAAGGGATTCCCCCCAAATTTCGGGGAAATAATCGCGGAATTCGGGGGCTTCAATGATACTTTTCAGGCTTTGGGGATTAAAGTCAATTTCTTGCCGAAATTTGGCCAAATGCTTAGGCGTGGGTGCCCACATTCCCGCCCCTAAAAAGGATTCTCCGGGCTGGATATGCAGGTAAAAATCGGTACGGCCCGAATGACGCCCACCTGGCCCGATGGCCGCGCTAAACCATTGTTTATAAGGCGATTTATCCTTGGAAAAACGAATATCGCGATTGATACGAAAAATACAGTCCTTTACTTCGGTATTGGGCAATGATTCAAACTCACTCACCCCTTTCAGCACAGCGGCCACCAACTGTTCAAGGTCTTTTTTTGAGGTTTCATAACGTTTACGGTTTTCAGCAAACCAATCACGGTTGTTGTTTTCGGCTAAGTCTTTTAAAAAATGTAAGGTTGACTGCGTCAGCATAAGATTTCGTATTTTGGCTTAAAAATAGCAATTTTGCACCGCTTCGAAGGAAGAAGTACTGTAAACTACAAAAAATGTCACGAATTTTAACGGGTATTCAAAGCAGCGGCAAACCGCACCTTGGCAATATTTTGGGCGCCATTTTGCCCGCCATTCAACTTTCCGAACAAACTGGGAATGAGTCATTTTTGTTCATTGCCGATTTGCATTCCTTAACCACCCTCAAAGATGCCAACACCCTCAAGGACAATATCCGGGCCGTGGCAGCGGCGTGGTTGGCGTGCGGGCTAGATACACAAAAAGTGGTTTTTTATCGCCAATCGCGGGTGGCCGCCTACCATACCGAACTAACTTGGTACTTGTCGTGCATTACGCCTTACCCCATGCTGGCCAATGCCCACTCGTTCAAAGACAAGGCAGACCGGTTGGCGGATGTCAACGCGGGTCTGTTTGTGTACCCTGTCTTGATGGCTGCCGATATATTGTTGTACGACGCCCATTTTGTGCCCGTTGGAAAAGACCAAAAGCAGCACCTCGAAATGACCCGCGACATGGCCGAAAACTTCAATCGTACCTACGGCGAAACTTTCGTGGTGCCCGAAGCCCGCATTGATGAGCGAATGATGGTGATACCCGGCATCGACGGCCAAAAAATGAGTAAATCGTACGGGAATTACATCGATATTTTCTTGCCCGAAAAAGAATTACAAAAAATAACCAAGAAAATCATTTCGGATTCTACGCCACTAGAGGCTCCCAAAGACCCCGAAAACGATATTACTTTCAAGCTTTTTTCGCTCATTGCCAATGAATCTGACATTGAAACAATGCGTCAGAATTATCTCAAAGGCGGCTACGGCTACGGACACGCCAAACAGGCTTTGTTTGAAGCACTAAACAGTCGCTTTGGGAAAGAGCGTGAGCTTTTCAATTATTATTACCACGAAAACCCCGACGCTTTGGAGCAAAAATTGCAGGAAGGCGAGGAAAAAGCCCGCGCCGTTGCGGCAAAAAAAATAGCTGATGTTCGCCAGAAAATTGGTTTATCTTAACACACGCTAACCCAGCTTCCCACAAACAGAAGAGGGACCTACATGCTCCATCAAATTCAGGAAATCGACACTCGTATATTTTTAGCGCTCAATGGGTTACATACCCCTTGGGCAGATACAATTATGTATTGGGTAACGCAACGAAACACGTGGATTCCCCTGTACGCTGTGCTGATTGTCTGGCTCATTTGGAGGTATAATCAACGGGCAGCGGGGATGATTGGCGCACTGATTCTTACCATTGTTATTGCCGACCAAACGGCCTCGGGCCTGCTCAAGCCTTTTTTTGAACGTCTGAGGCCATGCCATGTTTTGTATTTACAAGATAGACTGCATTTAGTCGTAGAAGATTGCGGAGGCAGGTATGGGTTTGCCTCCTCCCACGCTGCCAATAGCTTTGGGCTGGCAATGGCGCTGTATTTACTGGTAGGAAAAAAGTACCCTTGGACCACTTGGTTCTTCTTTCCTTGGGCAGTGGCCGTCTCTTACAGCCGTATTTACGTAGGGGTTCATTATCCATTTGATGTAGCAGTTGGGGCATGCATTGGAGCAGCGGCGGCATGGATTGCCGTCAAAATTGTTGAAAGAATCCTCAGGTTACGAAAGAAACCCGCCTAAGATTCTTCAAAAAACATCCCAAACATGAATTCTGTAAAAGAAAAATCCGTACCTTTGCGCAAATTTTTTCAGGGCATGGCCTCATTTAATCCAATAAAAATATTCTCCGGTTCGCAGTCAAATTACTTGGCAGAAAAAGTTGCCCGTCATTATGGGAGAGACTTAGGCGGCTATAGTTTACGCAAATTCAGTGACGGTGAAATGTCTCCCAGCTTCGAAGAATCCATTCGAGGATGCGACGTTTACTTGATTCAATCAACCTTTAATTCTTCCGAAAATTTCATGGAATTATTGTTGATGATCGACGCCGCCAAACGGGCATCTGCTCACCAAATCACGGCGGTTATTCCTTATTTCGGATACGCTCGTCAAGACCGCAAAGACAAACCAAGGGTACCGATTGCCGCCAAATTGGTCGCAAATTTGCTCACCGCCGCAGGGGCCGAGCAAATCATGACGCTTGATTTGCACGCGGGTGCCATTCAGGGATTTTTTGACATTCCAGTGGTACACCTAGAAGGTACAAGCGTGTTTGTACCTTACATCAAGAGTCTGGAACTAGACAATCTGGTGGTGGCTTCTCCCGACGTGGGTGGTGCCGCCCGCGCCCGAAACTTTGCGAAGTTTTTCAACGCCGACATTATCCTTTGCGACAAATACCGCAAAAGAGCCAACGAAGTAGCCTCAATGCAGGTAATCGGTGACGTAAAAGACGCCAACGTGGTCTTCATTGATGATTTGATTGATACAGGAGGCACCATTTGCAAAGCCGCCGAGCTCGTTATGAGCAAAGGAGCCAAGTCGGTACGTGCCATTTGTACCCACCCAGTGATGTCAGGCCCCGCCCACGAACGTATTCGTACGTCGATGTTGGAAGAACTGATTGTGACGGATACCATTCCGTTGCGCGAAGAAAATGAAAAAATTAAGGTATTGTCGGTGTCAGAATTATTTGCCAAAGCCATCGGCCGTATCCGTGACCACGAATCTATTAGTTCATTGTTTATAAATCCTGCCTAGCAGGGGTTAATGAGTGATTCATTAGCTATTTTCAAACTATTTTAAATACAAAAATTATGAAAAGTACAGAGATTGTAGGGTTTAAAAGAGCGAATCTCGGCAAGAAAGAAGCACGCGAACTACGCCTTCAGGCAATGGTTCCATGTGTATTGTACGGTGGAGCGGAACAAGTGCATTTTGCGGCACCTATGTACCTCTTCCGTGAACTTCTTTTCTCTCCTAACGTTTACAAAGTGACGTTAAACATCGAAGGTGAAATTCATTACGGAATTTTGCAGGATGTACAGTATCACCCAGTGAGTGACATCATCCTTCACGCCGACTTTTTGGCCATTGACGATGAAAAAGAAATCAAAATTGAAGTACCTGTCCGTTTTACAGGAACTGCCATTGGGGTAACCAAAGGGGGTAAATTGGTACAGAAATTGCGTAAAATCAAAGTAATCGGGTTGGCAAAAAACATCCCTGATTTCGTTGACGTACCCGTAGGTGATCTTGATTTAGGAAAATCAGTAAAAGTAGGTCACTTAAAAGTAGAAGGGTTTAAAATCGTAAACAATGCTTCGCTACCAATCGCGGGTGTTGAAATCCCACGTGCATTGCGCGGTACGTTGAAGTAAGCTTTCCCCATAAAATGGCTAATAGACAAGAAGCCCCGCAAATTGCGGGGCTTCTCTTTTATATACCAGAATTTTAGGCTACAAATTAGGCCGTTACGGGCAACTGAGCTTTCAATTTGTCTTCCAATACTACTTGTGGTACTGCGCCTACTACGCGGTCTACTACCTCTCCATTTTTGAAAAACAACAAAGTTGGAATGCTACGAATACCAAATTTCATGGCTGTTTCGGGGTTCATATCCACATCTACTTTTCCGATAACTGCCTGTCCTTCATAAGCTTCTGCGAGTTTTTCTACTACAGGCCCAACCATGCGGCAAGGTCCGCACCATTCTGCCCAAAAATCTACCAAAACTGGTTTATCTGAACCTGCGACCAAGTCGCCAAAGTTTGCGTCTGTAATTTCGACTGCCTTTCCCATTTTATTATTGATGACCGGGTCGCCGGTACGATTAGTGAATGATTGTATTTAGTGAAGAAACCATTTTGCCCCCGGCAAAAGTTCCCAAACTTTAAAATCGACAATCTTCCTAAAGAGCCTAATGGGGTTCGGGATGCTCAATAGAAAGCGATGCAGATTCCGCACTTAACCGTGCCCCGCGCGCCTGCAACGCCTTGGCGTAGGCATTGTAAACAAACCCCACAATATTGCCGTCGTTAAACGGAAAAAGTAATGAACTATTTTTGTATTGAAGGGCATTGACAAACAACACACAGGTAAGATTATTGGGAAATTTGACCCATATCGTACGAAGCCCACGTCCAGCAGGAGTAAGCACTTCGTACCACCAACCATCATGATAAACCATCGTACCAAGGTTTGAGGTGGCTTTATAACAACCTAAGTTCTTCACTATCAGAGAGTCCGCCAAGGCGGGTGTAAGCACTTCATTGGCCCCCGACGACAAGGCCGATGCGTAGATTTTACCCGCTTCGGTCGCGGTCAGATACATGCCATAGGCGCCAAGTACGGGTCCGAAACTACCCGGATTCCAGCCTCTTTGGCCAGTAGTAAGGGGAAAGTTGTATGTGTACGTGGGATTATTGGCGGGAAAAGACGCGATGGCATTTTGAACTCCCGCTTTTTCAAAAATTTCCTGCTGTAAAAAAGCCAAATAGCGCTGTTGGGTTTGGGTATCGTCGGTGGCGTCATTGCCTGTAAAAGCATAGCCCAAAATACGGGGAATTAATATCCTAAACAGCCCAAAATTAGCATTTTGGTAGCAGTAATTTCCCCGCGAAGTTACCCCCAATGCCATCAAACTTTTTAGACCAGTGTATATATTTTCGCCGTAAGCGCCGTTCAGACACGAACCACCAAGGCCCCTTATTCCGCTTTTATGGGTTAATAAATCACCAAAAGTAATTTTATCAATCCCCGCTCCTAGCTTCCAGGAAGCAGGTAAATAGGGTGCAATTAAATCGCTGGTTTTCAGACCTTTTTGGGAAGCCGCTTTCAAAAAAGCCATTGCCGTAATCGTCTTGGTCATGCTGGCAATGTGCAGCTTTGTATCGGGTGTAAAGTCCTTTTGCCCTTCGGGGTCTGCCGTGCGGGATTGAAACCCACCGCTTCCTTCAGCCTTCAATTCCGTTCCCTCATAAATCGTAAAAGCGTAGCCCACTCCCCTATTTTGAAGCGTATCTTCCAGTTTTTGGGCAAACAAATCGGCTAAAGTTGCCGTCAGTGGTTCAGGCTCAGTCTCGCGGCAACTGTACACGCCAAGCGTTATCGTCACCACGACAAAGCAGAGTGATTGAAAAAGCGTTCTTGTTTTTTTTACGTTGTTGTTTTTCATAGATTTTTACAATCCTACCGTTGATTTTATCTCTCTTATTAATTCTTCCGTGGGCAAATGCGCATCCAACCAATGTATGACCAAACCATCCCGCTCCATTTTTCTAAAAAAAGTCATCTGACGTTTGGCAAATTGGTGAATCGCTACGTTTAATCGCTCAACCATCGTACCATAATCTAACAAACCGAGGAGATATTGGGTAATAAATTTATATTCCAATCCGTAATAAATCAATTGCTCGGCCGAAATACCCCGTTTTAACAGCTCCTGAACTTCATCAATCATTCCATTTTGCAATCGTTCGTGTAGGCGTCGGGTAATGCGGGCGCGCCGCTCCTCTATGGGCAGCGAAAGCCCAAATAAATGATAATCAGGAAGAGTTCCCTTCGTATTGGATGAAGAAGGAAAAGGATGATGGGTGAGAAAAACCGCAATTTCGATGGCTCGAATGAGGCGCTTTCGGGTGGACGTATCGGCCAAATGGGCGTACTCTGAAGGGGTATTTTTAAAATATTCCCGCAATTCTTCGTCCGACAACCGCTGAAGTTTTTCGCGAAACTCTTCATCAATGGGTATCGCCGTAAACTGATGTTCTTTCAACACCGCTTCGATGTACAACCCTGTTCCACCACAAATAATTGGCAATCTATTTCTAGCCTCAATCTCAGCGATGACTTCGTAACAATCCTGTTGAAAACGGTGAACATTGTACATTTCTCCCGCCTCTAGCACGTCTATCAAATGGTGCGGTATCTGTTGATTATGAACCACATACTCCTTCAAATCCTTTCCTGTTCCGATGTCCATCCCTTCATAAACCTGACGCGAATCAGCACTGATAATTTCCCCGTCCAACGCATACGCCAACTGCGTTGCCAAGTGGGTTTTGCCGCAGGCCGTGGGTCCGAGAATGACAATGATTGGCTTCATTTTGGATTCTTTAGGAGGTCAAGCAAATACTTTATGTTGCCCGAATTATAAACTTTTACGGCATTTTCAAGCTTACTTTCGGGCGTTGTGTATTCCCGCTCAAAGGTTTCAGGATTAACCAAAAACGCCTGAGGGGGTGTTGTTCCAAGCCGTTCAAAACCCAGTCGTTCGTAGCTTTGTCCGTTGGACCAATCGCGGTCGGCGTAGGTCATGATGTCGTCGGGATGCACTTCTTTGATAAACGCTTTTAACAATTTATCCAGCCCACCCACAACCGTCGCATCCAATACATTGGCAAAACGAATCAATTCAAACGAACGGTATGTTTGTGCGTTTCTAGGGATATTTTTTCCGCCACTAAAAGACGCCACCGCAACAAGAAGTGAAGATGGTTCAGGCCTGAGAAGTGAAAATTCAGGTTTTTTAGTCCATTTTTCCAATACCCTGAAATAACGTTGTGGCAAAAAAAGGCCGTACTTATACTTCGCCGTGGTCGAAACCTGCAAATGATTGATTTTTAGAAAGGCATCCAACGTCGGCTTGTCGATTCGGCGCACTTCCGTCAAGCGGGCGGGGATTCGATAGGAAAGTCCAAATAATGACCTCAATCTTGACTGCACAACTTCATTTTTTACCCGCCACACATCTTCCCAAATATGAACCACTTTTATGCCCATGGCCGCCCACGCATCAGATACGCTTACGCAGGTATCTGGCAAAATTTTCGTTAACCCTTTATTGAAGGGAATGCAGTGAATGATAAGGCGTTGCTTGGAGAAAAAAAAGTAAGGAAAGGGCATTTCAATCGAAACTGGCGGTGCTTCTATCTCCGCCAAAGTACGTAGAAAATCGGCTATTTCACGGATAAACGGCGGGGTTGATTCCAAAGGAAGTTGGTTAATTTTTCAAGAACATACGTTAGATAAAACGTTCTTCAACTTTTTATAATAAGTTGATATTTTTATCCCAAAATCAGCCCTATAAATCGGTCAAAACATATCGGGATTAATGACAAAAATAACATGGTTTCGGATAAGTGGCTTGAAAATAAAACAATTATTATCATCGGTGGAACCACTGGGTTGGGATTATCGGCGGCAAAAGCATTTGTAGCGCAGGGCGCCAACGTAGTGGTGGTTGGAAGAAACCCCGATAGCTGCGCCGAGGCCGAAAAAATCTTGGGAACCGCAAGAGCAACGGTACTTCAGGGCGACGCCACTCACCCACTTACGGCCGACAATGCCATTCAAAAAGGAATTCAAACCTACGGTGGCTTCGATGGATTGTACCACATAGCAGGCGGCAGCGGGCGCAAATATGGCGATGGGCCATTGCACGAGCTGTCGTTGGAAGGTTGGAACAAAACATTTGAACTGAACCTCACGTCGTTAATGCTTTCCAATCAGGCGGCTATCCGTCAGTTTTTAAAACAAAATACTGGGGGCAGTATCCTTAACATGGGCTCGGTACTGGGCTACTCCCCTTCTCCCAAATACTTTGTCACGCACGCTTACGCAGCCACTAAGTCGGCCATTATTGGGTTTTCTCAATCCATTGCGGCCTATTACGCCCAAAACAACATTCGCATCAATGTATTGGCCCCAGCTTTGGTCGAAACGCCTATGAGTCAGCGCGCGTCCAAAGATGAGGTCATCCTCAATTTTGTTAAAACAAAACAACCATTGGACGGTGGTCGCAACGGACAACCCGCTGATTTAGACGGAGCTGCGGTGTATTTCATGTCCGATTATTCAACATTTACCACGGGACAAATTTTATCGGTCGACGGCGGCTGGTCCCTTTCTGAAGGACAATATTGACTATGTACATCATCGGAATAGATCTTGGTGGAACCAACGTAAAAGGAATCATCATTGACGAAAAAGGGACCGTTTTGAAACAACATTACGTGGCAACGCACGACAATGGCGACACCACTTGGCGCGTAAATGTCTTAGAAATGGTGCTTTACCTCAAAAATTGGTTGCAAGAACCAGTCGCAGCCATCGGAATGTCGGCCCCCGGCCTGCCTGACGAACAGAATCAATGTATTGCTTTTTTGCCCAATCGTCTGAACGGGCTGGAAAATTTTGTTTGGAGCAATTACTTGGGTGAAACCAGTTACATCCTTAACGACGCCCATTCGGCATTGATGGCTGAAGCCACCTTTGGCGTGGCGAAAGGGCATAAAAATGTCGTTTTATTGACCCTCGGCACGGGAATCGGCGGCGGCCTACTCATCAACGGACAATTGTATCAAGGACTTAGTCAAATGGCCGGACATTTGGGGCACTTGTCGCTCAATGCCACCGACGACGAAGTCAGCATTGTAGGAATGCCCGGCAGTTTGGAATATGCCATCGGCAATTATTCCGTTGCCAAACGCTCCAAAGGGCGTTTTGAATCGACATGGGAGCTGGTAGAAGCCTACCGAAAAGGAGACGCATGGGCTACGCTAGTTTGGCTTTCATCCCTCCAAAAATTAGCCGTGGCACTTAGCTCGTTGGTCAATGCTTTTTCGCCCGAATTGATTGTCCTAGCAGGAGGAATCACTTTTGCCGACGATGCCCTTTTTGAACCCCTTAAACAATTCATGGACTTTTATGAATGGCGGCCCGGTGGGAAGAAAACGCCCATCGTTCAGGCCGAGTTTGGCGACATGGCAGGGGCCATCGGAGCCGCAGGTTTTGCCATGTCAAAAATCAAAAACACCTTGTAAATCAGCAGGAAGAGACAAAATTTTCGTCTCTACAAAAACAATCGTATATGTCAGTAATACAAGACTTTATCAATAAATCGCGGGGTATTTTAGATACCATTGAAGCGCAGCAACCGCAAATTGAGCAGGCCGCGCAATGGTTCGCGGCTTCTATTTTGGCGGGGCGAATGGTCCATGTTTTTGGCAGCGGACACAGCCGAATTATGGTAGAAGAAATGTGGCCTCGCTACGGTTCATTTGCTGGATTTAACCCCATTGTTGAGCTATCCCTTACGTTTCATAATCTCGTCGTTGGAGCAAACGGACAGCGGCAAGCCATGTTTTTGGAGAATGTACCCGGATTTGCCGAGCGCATATTACGCAATTTTGACCTTTCTGACACCGATACCGCCTTGGTTATTTCCTCTTCGGGCACCAACATTGTTCCCGTAGAAATGGCCGAAATTTTTCAACAGCGTGGCATCAAAGTCGTGGCGTTGGTGACTAGTCTACATTCAGCGGCGAGTACTTCCAAACGCGCCGACGGCAAGAAATTGACTGATTTTGCCGATTTGGTTCTCGACACGGGCGCACCCGCTGGCGATGCCATGGTTTACGTGCCCAACCTCGATACGCCCGTTGCCCCAGGCAGTACCGTGGGCGGAGCCACGCTCATCAACTGCTTGAAAGCAGAAACCGCCCGCCTCTTGACCGAAGCGGGGCAGCCGCCAAAAGTACTCAGCGCCGCCGCCGTGGTAGGCACCCAGCGGGCGGTAGAGCTTTTTGAAGGGGCTTATGACGAGCACGCTCACCGCATTGCGAAAATGTACGAGAAAGTAGGAATCCCTAGCTATATCTCTGAAAATAAAATAGTTAAATAGTATTTTTATTCAACCAATGTTAACCATACGCTCGGCCGAAATAAATGACCAAGATGCCGTTTGGGAAATTATAGAACCTGTCATTCGGGCGGGCGATACCTACATGTACGCGCCAGATTCTTCCAAAGAAAAAATGATGGGCATCTGGTTTGACCCCGAAAAGTACACCTACGTAGGCGAGAAAAAAGGTCAAATTGTAGGTACTTTTTTTCTAAAAGCCAATCAGCCCGACTTAGGAAATCACGTAGTAAATGCGGGGTATATGGTTCATCCAGCGTATCGCGGACAGGGCATTGCGGAGCAGTTGTGCCGTTTTTCGTTGGGCGAAGCCCGAAGACTCGGGTTCAGAGCCATGCAGTTCAATTGTGTTATTTCCACCAATACCGTTGCCGTCCGCCTTTGGCAAAAATGTGGCTTTGAAATCATTGGAACATTGCCCAAAGCCTTTCAACACAAGGAATTAGGATTGACCGACGCGTACGTAATGTACCAATGGCTAGAGTAGCAATATTGAATGGCAGTATAAAAATTTTGGGGGTTTAAAGGGTCGGGTTGTGAGCAACCCTCCGCACGGGACTTTTACATTTTTCAGTTCAACAAAACCTCCGCACCAAAACTTTTACATTTTTTGCAGGGCCGCCTGTACGGTTTGAAATTCACCACTTTTCGGTTTAAATTTTTACATTTTCGGTTCAACAACGCCTCCGCACAAAGATTTTATATTCTACTCAAAACACCTAAAGAATATGCAACCACTTCCCATAAAAACAACCGTTGTAGGCTCAATGCCTTTTCCCGGCTGGCTCGAATTTGCCAGTATGAATCTGGATAAATTTGGCCCCGCCGACATTGCCGAAATGATTGACGATGCCGTGATTGCGGCCGTGCATGACCAAGTAGCGGCGGGGCTAGACGTAATCACCGATGGCGAACAAACGCGTTTGGACTTTAATCTTTCCTTTTACGGTTTTATCAAAGGGATTGTTAACGACGGCACCGAAACCCGCAAATATGGCCCACCCGCCCATGACCAACGCGGCAAAAACAGCATCATTGAGCCTCTGTCTGCTCCCAAAGGCTTGGGCGTAGTGGAAGAATACAAGCGACTGAAACGCCTAGCCCCCGAAGGTCAACGCATCAAAATGTCTATTCCGGGGCCGTATACCCTTTCAGGACGGCTCAATCCGGGAGGGCTGTACAAAGACCGTTGGGAAGTGACAGAGGCTATTTTGCCGTTGGTTCGTCAAGAAATTGAAGACCTAGTGGCACTCGGTGTACCCGAAATCTGCGTCGATGAACCTTCCATGAGCTGCTACGCGTACCGCGAAGATACCCAGCGTTTTGCGGATATTTTTAACCGCACCGTGGCACCGGGCGTGGGCAAAACCCGCCTTTCCATGCACCTTTGTTTTGGAAATTACAAAGGCCGGTCGGTCGGTAAGAAAACCATTGCGCCCATGTTGCCTAGCTTTTTGGACATGACCGTGGACGAACTCCACAGCGAAATGACGGTACTCAACTTTACGGATGTACATTTATTGGAGCGCTTCGCCGAGAAATTTGACGTTGCCGTGGGCGTCATTGATGTAAAAAGTTACTACATCGAAACAGCCGAAGATGTAGCAGAGCGTATCCGTAAGGTGTTGCCCTACGTCCCTGCCGAAAAACTCGCCGTGGCTCCCGACTGCGGCATGAGCCAAACTGCCCGCTGGGCTACCAAACAAAAATTGAAAGCCATGTGCGATGGGGCAAAGCTGGTCAGAGCCTCTCTATAAAATCTTTCCCATGCCGCTATAAACTCGCGGTGTGGGAAAGATAAAAAACTTATTTACAGACTTTTCCAGAAAGCCTTCTCCAGTTTTTTATCACTTGCATACGATGACGGCGCGGCATTTTCGCGGGCAGGCAACGAACCGCCAATCAATTGATAAAGCTTTGTTTCTAAGTTTTTTTTCTCCGTTTCGGTGAGGGGCTTATCGTTTGCCAATTTTTGTAATGAACTTAAAATCGACCAGTTTGACAACCGACTATTCATCACTTTTGAGGTCAATACATTACCCAATTCGAGTACTTTTTGTTTTTGCCCCCCTTTAAGTTTTTGATTTTCAGACTCCTCAACAATCCCCAACACCTCCGAGACCAAACGTTCGACCTGTTGTTGGGAATAGTTTTTTTCGCTCCGATACGCTTCATTATAGTTTTTCAACTCTCCCGTCAGGCGCTTTTCACTTTCTTTGATGGGTGGCGGGTCATAACTCGTTTTTTTAACAAACGTCCTTGCTCGGTGCTGCGCGGATTTCAAGTATTCCAAGGCTTTTTTCTCAAACGGAATGGCCTTTTCTGGCTCATACAACCGCAAATGCAGTTCCGATTGCCACATCTGTTCCAACGCCATTTTCAAGAGTGAGCGCGTTGATTGTTCATAAAACGTATTGGCTTCCCCGTCATCGTGGGAGTGAACATATTCTTCCAAAATCGAAGCTACGGGGTCTTTTTCTTCCGTTTCGCTCTTTCCGCCTCCGCCGTGGTTATGCCCCTCGTGCGAATTTCCGCCCGATTCGCCCCCCGGTTCGCCCGTATCATGGGCGTGTACAAAACCATGCAATAAAGCAAACCCCACGACGGCATCGCCGTCATTGTCTTTGGGCAAGGCATTGCCTCCGCCGATAGAATTCTCAAATTCTTCACCCAAATATTGTCCATAGCGCAAACGAAGGGCTTTTTGGTCAAATCCAATTTCGTTTGAAGTGCTGTTATATTCTTTGGCCGCCAGTTTCTTTCGTTTGGCAATCAACTTCTCGGTATCAATGATAATTTGGCGCTGGCTTCTAAAATATTCGGGCAAAATATTCATCGCCATGGTTGCCAATTCTGATTCTTCTACGTTGGCGGTATCTTTATAGACCACGAAATAAGTATCTGACTTTGAATAGTTTGGCTCGGGACGTTTGTTGTCAATCGCCGCCCAATAATAATACAACTCATCGCCAGGTGTAAAATTGAGGGCTTTGAGGTCAATGTTTTTAACGATGTTTGTTTCCTTAAAATTGGCTTGACTAATGGGCAATTTCACTTCCCTAAATTTCACATTTTCGCCCGAACCTCGGGCCACCGTGGCCACGATAAATGCCTGTTGGACCGCAAAATCATCCGATATTTTGGCCGAAATCTGAAGGGTTTTAGGGTCTTTCAAGAAATGATATTGGTATAATTCTTTGGAGGCAGGCTCAATCTTGGGGGCCAAATCTGGAATAGCTTCTAGGCGATAATAGTCTGATTGATAGACCAATGAGTCTTTCCAATACGCCTTGATACCGTACAATCCTGAGTTGTACAATTGGTCGCGGTATTCAAATTGATTCCCTACTTTTTTAAAGGGTAATTCTTCCCCTCGGTTATTGGTTAATTTAATCGCCACATTTTGCGAATGACTAAACGACACCTGCCATATCAACCCCGAACCGCTGATGGAAGATGCGTTCAAATCCGTTCCCTCCCGAACGGGTAACTTAGTATACGCGGGCGGTGTAACGGTCAGTTTGGCCGAAACCAACGAAGGAATTACTACTTGATTTTCAAGGACTTGCCCTTTTGTAACTTCTTCAACTAATTCCTTAAATTTGTCTTTTTTCAGTAATGGCAATCCAAACCGCAAACCCAAACAAACTAAAAATAGGGCCACAAAAATCCCCCAATGAGACGGCAAAACGCGGGGTGCTTTCTGGCCTTGAATTTTCTCGGCTAAACGCTCCAATTGCAACTGCTGCGCGATATTAGGCCGCTCTATTTCAAGCAGTTGAAGGCTATACTCCGTGTCGTGAAGGTTCTGGTGAATGAGTTGAATCGCCTCCGCTCGTTTGCTTTGAAAAAGCCCTTTCCAGTACGCGCTCACCATAAATACCGCCAAAGCAGCAAGCGCAGGCACCATGACCGTGGATGTGACCAACGAAACCACTAAAAAAGCCGACCCAGCTAGCAGCACACTCGTCAGCAACGCGCCAGCGTAGAGTTGGTAAGTTACCCAAGTGATGATTTTATGGAGTTGATTCATGCGTTTTTTTGGATGGCTAACCAACGTTCAATGCCCAAAATAATGATAAAAAACAAAAAAATCCATTTCGAAAACTGCACCCCTTTTGTCTGATTTACAGCATATTGATTTTTAGTATCTAGCGTTTTAAACAAGGCATTAAGTTGCTGATTGCTTAATGTTTTCGAGACAGGATTCAGTTGAAAATGACTCACCAATACTTCCCCCAACCACTCGGGAAGACGCCCGTTTGTAAGCATTTCCCCCGAAAATTGCGCCGTTTTCCACTCTCCATTTCTCGGAATGTGGTTTGCCTCCGAAAAAATAAAACGCGTTTGGGATGAAAAAACTTTTACATCAAGCGGCAGTTTATTATCCATAAAAACCCAGTCGTACTGTTTTTGCGAATTTAATTTTTCGTCAATCAAAAACCCTATTTGGTACACCTCCGTCAATGCTTTCAACGCCGCCCAAATGGCCTGCTTTTCGGCTTTACTTTCCAGGGCGACCAATACATTTACCGCATTGTTGGGGAGGGGCTGTGATTCAAATTTTTCATTAGGAGGTAACACCGCCGCAACCGTCAATTGATTGGCTTGATTAACAAACAACTTATGTTTACCCGCAAATTCCAAGTAGGGTTTGGGGGTTTTTGAAAGTGTATCAACCACGGAATGTAGGGTGAACGTCCCCGGCACAAAGATGTTTGGCACTTGACTTAACCCCTGACTATTAACCAAATAAATCTCAAATTGCTTCGTTCGCACTTCCCGATTCAATTCATTGGCTTTATTGATATTCGTTTGTAATTCCAACGGATGCATCGCGCCAGAATAGGTCAGGGAGGATATGTCGTTCAATGACTCCAATGCTGCCCCTATTTTATATATTTTTTCCCCTTTTTTGAGGGCCTCTTCCAGTTCAAATTTATAATTGTCAACCACCAAAGGATTCAGTTGTACCAAGTGGATTTTTTGAGGGCTTTGAGTGCTTGTAGCCCAATGCAGGATAGGTTTTGCCAACAATAAAGCCAATAAAACCACCAATAAACACCTGATTATCAACAACAACACATTGTCTAGCCGAATCCCGCGTGAGGGTTGTAAGTCCTTCTCCGTCAGCCACTGCGTAGCCGCCCAATTAAGCAGTTGCCCCTTTTTCTGATGCCAAAAATGAAGGGCGATAGGAATGCCAACCGCCAAACTGCCCCACAACATCAAAGGGTTTAAAAATTCCATTTATCTTATTTTTATGTTTCCTGCCCTAAAGGACAGGACAATTCAAAAAATATCTTCCTTATTCTCAATAACAGGACAATTCAGAAATTTATCATCAAACTTTTCTCATTCTCAACGCCTCTGAAATCACCGACGCAATGGATTCGTGCAAAGTAGTCCGAATTAAATGTACGTGCGGGATTTGTAAGGCTTCGTCTAAATTGGCCAAATAGGCAGCGGCTTTTTTTTGAACCTCTTCTTTGATAGTCGATGCTTCGAGTTCCATTTCTTTTCCCGTCTCCAAATCCTTGAAACGATAAAAACCATTTAGGTTAAAATGCAATTCTTCGGCACCAAGTACCTGAAAAATAAGGATTTCGCGACGCGGATTGGCTACACTCTGAATGAGTTTCATCCATTCATCATCCACTTGCAGAAAATCAGACGCAAACACAAACAACTCTTTCTGCTTTTGTTGAAAATGCGGAAATTTAGGATGCTCGTTCTGCCACGTTCCCGTTGCTTCGGCTTTTTCCAACTCGTATAAAATCCGTTGAAAAGCCTGCTTTCCTGCGGGAACGAGGGTCTCTAAGTCTCCGTTTTGCAAGGCATACAAACTCATCTGGTCACTTTGTCGGTACCCCAAATAGGCCAACGACGCCAGCAGAATCTTGCAATAATTTAGGCGACTGATATTTTTTTCGGCATAATTCATCGACCCCGACAAGTCCAATACAAACCGAATATGGAAATTACTTTCCGTAGCGGATTCTCGTACCAAATGTTTTTGGGTACGGGCGTAGAGTTTCCAGTCGATGCGTTTTGGGTCGTCGCCGGGTTCGTAGTGGCGATATTGCTCAAATTCAATCCCAATCCCCGACCGTTTACTGCCATGAATCCCCAACATCAGCTCTTCACTGACCAGTTTTCCCGCGATTTGAAGGTTATTTAGTTTGATGAGTTCGGTGGTGAGCATGGCTATCCTTTCAACAGTTCTGCCACCACATCATCCGTTGTGACATTCTCGGCTTCGGCCCTGAAATTGAGCGAGATACGGTGACGCAATACGGGGTACGCTAATATTTGAATGTCTTCGGGGATAACCGAAAACCGTTGGTTCAACACCGCCCGGGCCTTAGCGCAAAGAATCAACGCTTGCCCTGCCCGTGGGCCTGCCCCCCATCCGCACCATTTTTTGACAAAGGCCGATGAAGTAGTATCGGGACGCGTGGAACGGACCAATTGATTCACTTTTACAATCAATTCATCACTGATATGAACCTGACGCGTCAGTTTTTGTAAATCAATAATTTCTTGGTCCGTAAGAATGGTTTGCAGGCTTTGACTGCCAAAACCCGTGGTATTTTTCAACACATCCAATTCCTCCTGTTCGGACGGATAGCCCAACTTGATATACAGCAGAAAACGGTCAAGTTGCGCTTCGGGCAAGGGGTAAGTACCCGCCTGTTCGATAGGGTTTTGGGTAGCAATAATCAGGAATGGGCGCGGTAAATCGTAATTTGTACCCGCATACGTCACCTTGTATTCCTGCATTGCCTCCAACAACGCTGCCTGCGTTTTGGGCGGTGTACGGTTGATTTCATCGGCCAAGACGATGTTGGCAAAAATGGGTCCTTGGTTAAACTTAAAAAACTTTTTGCCCGTTTCGTGGTCTTCCTCCAAAATCTCGGTCCCGATGATGTCTCCTGGCATTAAATCAGGGGTAAACTGCACCCGTTTAAATTTCATTTCGAGGGCTTCGGCCATCGTTTTCACCATGAGTGTTTTGGCCAATCCGGGCACGCCTTCCAGCAAACAATGTCCGCCAGCGAGTAAAGAAATCAGGATTTCATTGATTACTTCTTCTTGCCCGACGATTACTTTGCCAATCTCTTTTTTCAGGTGTGGTAGCTTCGATACCAGTGTTTTATAGTGGGTTAAGTCCTGCGTTTCCAATGCTTAAACAGTTGTTAATGCGTAACTAATAATGTTTACTCCAAATTTTGTATTGTCTTCGGCCAACCAACGCTTATTTCTAAAATCATAATCCCACTCGCAGCCATAATCTTTATTGCTGTACAAAACCCCGATTCGGCCGTTGATTTCAATGGCTTTCAGGTAATCATGGACCAGGTCATCGCCCCAGCCGTTGAGTTCAAAACTCGTCGTAGGCGGGCCTTCAAAATGAAAAAACGAATGATAAATCGGATGGTCGTTGGGGATTTTTTGTAAGGCCTTCGGCCCAAAAGTGCGCGCCATTTCTTGTTCAAACGACTTGGCAAACAGCCCGTCGATGTCGTGATTGCAATCATCCACAAACACAAAACCACCGTTTTCAACGTATTTTTTAAAATGGTCACGTTCCTGAGTGGAAAACTCCACCAATTTATGACCGCTCAAATAACAGAAGGGGCTCCTAAACAACTCAGTACCCGTCAATTGCACAATTTTTTCTTTTTCATCAATCGGAATCGTGGTATACTCCACCAACGAATTGAGGAGATTGGAAGGCATCCGTTGGTCGGTGTCCCAATCTCCCGAAGCATACTGGATCCGAGTAAAAAAAAATGGTCTCATGCGTGGAAAAGATTAAACCTCTCGGCTGCGGCCCGCAACGGCAGTCACGGGCCGTTGCCGTAAGGTTATACCGCGTCGGAAAGGGATGAAAAGGTAAACTCCCTGATTTTCATCGGTGGCAGAATATAATTTTGGTCTGATTCCGTACTAACCACCCGCTCTGGAATCCCTAAGGTTTCAAGATTATTCAGCATGATGATTGGGCTTTCGTTGAAACGGAAGTTTTTGATAGGGTATTTTATTTTTCCGTCTTCGATATAAAATGTCCCGTCGCGGGTGAGGCCCGTTAGCAAAAGTGTTTGGGGGTCAACGGGACGGATGTACCAGAGTTTGGTGACCAAGATACCGCGTTTGGTGCTTTTAATCATCTCGTCCAAGGTCGCCGTTCCTCCTTCCATAATCATGTTATTTGGGTTTGGAACGGGTTTCACCCCTTTTTTCTGCGCCCAAAAACGAGAGTAAGAAAGGTTTTTCACAACCCCTTTATCAATCCAAAGCGTTTTGGCCTGCGGCTGTCCATCTCCCGACCATGCAGCAGCGGGTAAATCAGGATGCGTTGGGTCAGAATAAAACGTAACACGCTCGTCTACAATCTTTTCCCCTAGCTTGGTTTTCCCTCCTGGCTTGCTGAAAAACGAGCGGCCTTCGTCGGCACTGCGGGCATCCATTCCAAAAAAGATACTTTCGAGCAATACCGCCGCCGCCGTTGGCTCTAAAATCACGGTGTATTTTCCAGGCTCAAGCGCCTTTGCTCCTTTGGAAGCCAACGATTTTTGAACGGCAATTTTGGTAGCCGCTGCCGTATCCAGTTTATTGAAATCATTATACCCTTTGGCTACGTAACCCGAGCCTGTTCCGTCGTCCGTTCTGACCGTAAGCGAAAAGTTAACGTTGGTATTTTTATAATACGCAAACAGCCCTTTCGAATTCATCATGGCGGTAAACCCTTTACGATCTTCCAAAAATCCCGCCGCTGCAAGGCCCTGTTTGCTCGACAATTCGAGGCTTTTCGCTACTGCTTCGGCCCGCTTGTCGGGGGTGATGCTGGCGGTAGATTCAAAATAACCGTTGGATTTAATGTATTGCTGCGGCTCCATGACGCCCACGTGTTCGGGGTTTTCGGGCGCAAGTCGGGCTAATTCTTCAGAGCGGCGCACCACTTTTTCGAGCGAGGCATCGTCAAATTCATCAATAGAGGCCACACCTACTTTTTTGCCGAAAGACGATTGGACCGAAATATCTTTGTTGGTCATTGCTCCACTGGTGGAAACTTCGTTGCGGGCATAGCGCAGATTTCCGCGTATTTCGCCCAGCAGATTCACTTCACATTCATCCGCTTTTGAAAAGCTCAACACCTTTTGTAGCAAGGCTTTGGCTTCCGCTTCAGTTAATATAACTGCCATTTTTTTTGATGTTAATTGTTGGAGATGAGGTCAATGCTTAAATTTTACGGGCGGTGTTAATGACATTTACGCCGTTAAAACGGGCCGTTGAGCTACCATGCGATACCGCACTGACTTGCTGCGGCTGGCCTTTTCCGTCAAAGAATGAACCACCCAAACGATAATCTCGCTCGTCGCACACTTTCACGCAAGAATTCCAGAACTCCTGCGTATTTGACTGGTATGCCACATCTTTGAGCATTCCAGCAATTTGACCGTCCTTGATTTCGTAGTACAACTGACCGCCAAACTGAAAATTATAGCGCTGCTGGTCAATTGAAAACGAACCGTCTCCAATAATATAAATTCCTTTTTTTACATCCTTAATCATTTCACTGACCGAGAGGGGCGTTTTCCCAGCCGCCAAAGAAACATTGGCCATGCGCTGAAACTGCACCGAGCCCCAACTGTCGGCGTAGCAACAGCCCTGTGATTCTTTTTCTCCGATGATGTGTACTTGGTCACGAATGGCCTGATAATTGACCAATGTTCCCTCTTTTACCAAATCCCATTGCTTGGTTTTCACGCCTTCGTCGTCCCAACCAACGGCCCCCAACGAGCCTACTTGGGTTTTATCAGCAAAGAGATTTACTTCTTTGCTCCCATAATTGAAGTTTTTGCTCTGCCATTTATCCAAGGTAGCAAAACTGGTCCCTGCAAAATTGGCCTCATAACCCAACACGCGGTCGAGTTCGAGCGGGTGCCCTACCGATTCGTGAATGGTTAGCCACAGGTGAGATGGGTCTAGCACCAAATCATATTTGCCTGCTTCCACCGATTTGGCCGCGAGTTTTTCTTTGGTTTGTTTGGCCGCCGAAATCACATCTTCCAGCATATCATAGCCCTTATTGTAGCGGGTAGTGATACCCGTTACTTTGTCTTTAGGGTTGGTTTGTAGGTATTCGTAACCCATTCCAACGGGGGCACTCAACGCCTGACGCGTTTCAAACTTACCCGTTTTGGGATCGATGGTGGTCACCGAAAAAATAGGCCAAATTCGGTGAATGTCCTGATCAATGTAAGAACCGTCGGAAGAAGCAAAATATTTTTGTTCATTGACCATAAACAACACCGAGTTCACGTAATTAGCGCCGTTTTTTAGAGCAGCATCGTTGACACCCAACAGCAAATCCACTTTTTCTTTGATGGGTACTTCAAACGAATTACGTTCGATGGGCGCTTTCCAACTTACTTCACCGTAGCCTTTTTGGGGAGCCAATTGCACCGGTTGCTTCATCAACCGGGCATTGGCTTTGGCAATGGCCACGGCTTCTTCGGCCGCTCTGGCGGTATCTTCTTCGGTTTTGGCGTCTACCACCGCCGCAAATCCCCAACAGCCATTGGCAATGACCCGCACGCCAACCCCATAAGATTCAGTGTTGACGATGTTTTGTACTTTGTCTTCGCGGGTAATCACAAATTGACGCAGATAACGGCCAATCCGTACATCGGTGTAAGTAGCGCCTTTGGATTTGGCGGCGTTGAGGGCAGCGTCGGCCAGACGCTTTTTGAGGGCAACATCAATGCCGCCTTCCAATAGGGCTTCGGGAGAAACTGAATTCCCCACAATCGGGATATTGGGCAACATCATTGCGCCAAATCCCATGCCCGACAATTGCATGAAATCTCTTCTTTTCAAGGCTTGGTTTGTTTATAGATGGTTGTATGGGTAATTGAAAAGACGTTTGAAATTGAATCATGTTTAATTCAATTTCAAAAATCCTGATAAATATAGTCTTAATTCTCCCCCAGACAGGGGGATTTTGATGAACGGCAAACGAATGTGTAAAGGTTGAAGCAACAGGGTCAGACGATAGGCAGACCGTACCCAGCACATCTACCTACTGACCCAGCTAATTACCTTACACTTTAACCTTTCTCACTTTACACTCAACTAGACTGCGTCCGATAAACTTGTAAAGGTAAAATCGCGAATTTTCAGCGGAGGAATCATGCTTCCATTTACGCGGGCGGGTACGCCCATCGCTTCAAGATTATTGAGCATGATAATAGGGCTTTCGTTGAAACGGAAGTTTTTGACGGGGTATTTTATTTGTCCGTTTTCGATATAAAACGTCCCGTCACGGGTAAGCCCAGTGTATAACAAAGTTTGGGGGTCAACGGCACGGATATACCACAATCGAGTCACCAAAATTCCTTTTTGGGTTCCCTTAATGAGGTCAGCCAGCGATTGCGTACCGCCTATCATGATGAACCCCTGCGGAGGGGGCACTGCTTTGACGCCCTGTTTTTGGGCCCAAAATCGAGAATACGCCATATTTTTAACCACTCCTTTATCGACCCAAGTCACTTTTTCTTGCGGACGACCGTCCAGTGAAAACCCTGCTTTGGGAATATCAATGTTGGTCGGGTCGGAATAAATGGTTACACGCTCGTCGAATAGCTTTTCTCCCAACCGCGTTCCGCCGCCTTTTTTGCTCAAAAAGCTGCGACCTTCATCGGCATTACGGGCGTCGATGCTACGCATCATGTTTTGAATCAAATCAAGGGCCGCCGTAGGTTCGAGAATAACGGTGTACTTCCCAGGTTCAAGGGCTTTGGCCGATACCGAAGCCATGGCTTTTTGCATCGCAATCTCCGTCGATGCTTTGGCATTGAGCTTTGCGGCATCATTAAAATCGCGGGATACGTACCCTGAGCCAGTTCCATCCGCCGAACGAACGGTGACAGAAAATTCGACCGACGTCGATCTGTTGTAACCAAAAAGGCCTTTGCTGTTGCCCATGGCAAAAAAATCAGTGGTATCTTCCAGATAACCCGCCGCCGTTAAGTTCTTTTTACGGCAAGGGTCGATGCTGTCAAACGCTACTTTTGCCCTATATTCGGGGTTAATATCGGCCGTACTTTGCAAAAAAGTATTACTTTCCAAATAGGTCTGCGGCCCAAGCATTGGCACATATTCGGGATTTTCGGGCGCTAATCGGGCAATTTCTTCGGCCCGCCGCACGGTTTTTTCCAACGATTTGTCATCAAACTCGTTGATGGTCGATGTGCCCGAGCGTTTGCCATACACGGCCGTCACCGACAAAGACAAGTCATAAGACTCACCGCTGGTCGAAACCGTATTACGGGCGTAGCGGATGTTTCCAGTGCGGCTGCCCGTCAGGTTCACGCTCATTTCGTCAGCTTTTGAAAAAGCCAACACTTTATCTATGATTTTTTTAGCTTCTTCTTTCGTTAAAATAGCCATTGTTGATGTCGTGGTTTAATTATCCGATTTTTCTGCCCGTATTGATGATATTCACGCCGTTAAAACGCGTCGTCGAACTCCCGTGCGAAACCGCACTCACCTGCGAAGGTTGCCCTTTGCCGTCAAAAAACGACCCAAACGTACGGTAATCATCCTTGTCACAAATCTGCACGCACGAATTCCAGAACTCTTGCGTGTTTGACTGATAGGCTACATCATCCAGCATTCCCACGATTTCTCCGTTTTTGATTTCGTAGAAAAGTTGGCCGCCAAACTGGAAGTTATAACGCTGCTGGTCAATCGAATACGAACCACGACCAATAATGTATATTCCTTTTTCAACGCCCTTAATCATTTCCTGAACGTTGAGTTTTTCTTTCCCTGGGCGCAGCGACACGTTGGGCATCCGCTGGAATTGCACCGAATTCCAGTTGTCGGCGTAGCAGCAACCGTGTGAGGCGTTTTCGCCCAAAATATTTACTTGGTCACGAATCGCCTGATAGTTCACCAAAATACCGTCTTTAATCAAATCCCATTCCTTGCAAGGAACGCCTTCGTCGTCGTAGCCAACGGTTCCTAAAGTGTAAGGTTGGGTTTTATCGGCCACGATATTTACCTGTTTGCTGCCATAATTGAAGCTCTTGGTTTTCCATTTATCCAAGGTCGCAAAACTGGTTCCAGCATAATTGGCTTCATACCCCAATACGCGGTCCAACTCGGTGGGGTGACCTACCGATTCGTGGATAGTCAATCCCAAGTGATTTGGGTCCAGCACGAGGTCATACTTACCAGGCATGACCGACTTAGCGGTCATTTTTTCTTTGGCTTGTTTGGCCGACATGATGGCATCTTCAACCATGTCGTACGAGTTGCGATACCCAACCAACCCATTCGGTCCCGCGATTTTTTCGCTGGCCAAACCATCAAGATATTCATAACCCATGCCCATCGGCGAACTGATAGCATCACGACTTTTGAATTTACCCGCTTGTTTATCAACGGCAGTTACGGTAAAAGTTGGCCAAATACGGTGTATGTCTTGGTCAATGTACGAGCCATCGGAGGATGCAAAATATTTTTGTTCATTGACAAAAAACAGGTTGGAAGTGACAAAACCGGCGCCGTTTTTCATTGCCTCGCCGTTTACTTTCATCAATAAGTCAATCTTTTCCTGAACCGGAACCTCAAAGGCATTTTTCTTGATGGGCGTTTTCCACGTTACCTCTCCCACTCCTTTTTGAGGAGCCAACACGACCGGCTCGGTCTGGATTTTTGAATTTGCTTTGGCAATGGCTACGGCCGTTTCGGTACATTTGGCAATGCCTTCGTTGCTCACATCGCTCGTAGCGGCAAAACCCCAAGTTCCGTTGGCAATCACGCGAATTCCTACGCCGTACGATTCTGCATTAACGATGTTCTGAACCCTGGTTTCACGGGTAAAGAGGTATTGTTGAAGATAACGGCCGATGCGAACATCGGTATAAGTTGCCCCTTTCGACTTGGCCACGTTGAGGGCCACATCAGCCATCTTTTTCTTAATGGCCGCATCGACGGCGGGTTCGAGCAGCTGCTCAACAGGAACCACATTGCCCAAAACGGGAATGGATGCGCCCATCATAGCCCCCAAGCCCATGCTTGACAACTGAATAAAATCCCTTCTTTTCATGCTTGGTCTAGTTTTGATGAATGGTTGTAATCGGTTGAAGTGAAAAAACTTCTTACCATCGGTTAGAACGTAACATTCAAAAATAAGGAAATTATAAAACCAGCCTATTATTCCGCGACAAATTTGCTTTTTTAAGCGACGTTATCGAAAAGCCATTACAGCACAACGAAATTTTCGCCGCGCAGTCCGCAGACGCGCAGTCCGCAGGCAACGCGTCATTAATAGGAAATTAGCCATTCTGAAAAGCTTTGTAATCTTCGGGGGTGTCCAAATCTACGCTTCCCGCCTCAAAAGTCACGAGGTAGGCTTCGTCCAAATGATTCATCACAACGGGTTTCGCCCCTTTATCACCCGTCAGGGTCAACAGTTCGTCAAATATTTTACGGTCAAACAAGGCAGGAACACCAATTTGGTCGCCGTACTTACAGGCGACAATCGGCGGTTGTTTTTCTTCATAAATTTTAATCATCCGCTCCAACAACGACACCGAAAGATACGGCTGGTCGCACACCAAAATCAGAACGGCATCCACGTCTTTGTAAGTCATATATAACCCTGCCATTCCCATCTTCACCGACGACGACATCCCTTCGGGCCACATGGGGTTATCAATGACGGTCAGCGGCAGGTTGATGATTTCGGGGGCAATTTGAGCCTTATTTGCCCCAATGACTAAGACAACAGGGTAACAATCAGTGGCTAAAGCCACTTCTGCCGTCCGACGCAGGAGGCTTTTTCCGTCAATGTCCAAGAGTTGTTTAGGCGAGCCCATGCGCTTGGATTCGCCAGCCGCCAATAATATAATCCCAATCTTCTTCAAATGAATATATACGTTTAAGTGTGTCAATTTTAAGAACGTTTGAGAACGTCGGCGAGGCTTAGAGCCTCGCCGACGTTCTATAAAGCCTCGCCAACGTTAAATATCGTCCATGACCGCCGCCCAATCATAGCCTACTTCCACCAAAAATAGCCCACAGGCAGGCGCTTGAGCAGCGGCATTTTTACGGTTCTTAGAAATAATCAACTGTTCAAAATCCGCGTACGACTTTTTTCGTTGCCCAACTTCCAACAAAGTACCCACAATGGCACGCACCATACCGCGCAAAAAACGATTGGCTTTGATGTGAAATACCAGTCCCAATCGAGTTTCTTCCCAATAGGCCTGCTCAATGGTACACAAAAAGGTTTTTACGTCGGTATGGATTTTACTAAAACATTCAAAATCGGTGTATTGAAGCAACAACGCGGCGGCCTCGTTCATTCGCTGAACATCCAACTCAGGTCGAAATACGTGGGCTAAATCAGTAAGAAAAGCGTTTTTCTGAAAAATAATTCGGTATTCATAACAGCGGTGCGTGGCGGCAAAACGAGAATGTACATCGGGTCTGACGGCCACAATTTTGGGAACGGCAATGTCTTTAGGCAAAAGGCTATTCAGCCCCAATGCCACCCGGTCGGGAGCAGCAATGGGATTTTCTACGTCAAAGTGCGCAAATTGCTGCTCGGCATGGACGCCCGCGTCGGTTCGACTACTACCGATGATTTCAACGGGCTGCCGCAGAATAATGGCCAACGCTCGCTCAAGTTCTTCCTGCACGGTATTGCCGTTGGGTTGCCGTTGCCAACCATGATAAATTGTTCCTTTATAACTTACTTCTATAAAATAACGCATATGCAAAGATAATGGCTAAAACAGATTGGCGGGGGTGAAAAGGAGGTATTGTTTAAACTTTCAGAAAGTTGGCGTAACTTTGCAAACTTCACAATAAATGAAGGCGCATTCCTGTTAAGATTTAAAAAGTTAAGATGAAGTATCGTTTTTGGGGTTTTATTGGCGTATTTATAAGTATATGGGGGTGCAAAACGTCCAAACCGGCACCACAGGCTCCCCCCGAACCTGTGATTCTTTCCATAGGTGACCGGAAATTTACGACTGATGAATTCTTTCAATCTTTTACCAAAAACCAATTTTCGGACGATACATCCAAATCAACCAATATCAGGGAATACCTTCAGCTTTATACGAATTTAAAGTTGAAAGTAATCGCCGCCCAAAGTGACGGCAAAGACACAACGGCCGAATTTCGGGAAGAAATGGCTTCTTTTCGGAAACAATTGGCCCAGCCGTACCTTTCCGATAAAGTATTTGTGGAAAACCTCGTAGCGGAAGCCTACGAACGCTTGAAACAGGAAGTCAGCGCTTCACATATCTTAATCCCCGTTTCTCCCGACGCCTCTCCCGAAGACACTTTATCGGCGTACCGGGCAGCCATTGCCTTACGTAGCCGAATCCTGCAACAAGAAATTACGTTTGAAGAGGCCGCAACCCGTTTTTCAAAAGATGCGTTGTCCAGCCCAAAAGGGGGAAATTTAGGGTATTTTACGGTATTTCAGACGGTTTATCCTTTTGAAAACGCTGCTTACACCGCGCCCATTGGAAAAATAACGGACCCCGTACGAACGGGCGCAGGCTATCACTTGATCAAAGTGAATGACCGTCGCGCTTCGCGAGGTAAGGTTCAAGTAGCGCACATTTTGGTACGTATCAGTCCCAATGCCACCTCTGAAGGCAAAGCCGCTGCCAAGTCCAAAATAGAAAAAGCCCACAGTTTATTGCAACAAGAAGCCTGGGAAGTGGTGTGTCGTGACTATTCCGACGAGCCGACCACCAAAGACAACGGGGGCATCCTTCATGAATTCGGCACAGGGGCCATGACCCCTGCTTTTGAAGAAGTAGCATTCTCACTCAAACGCGTCGGCGATATTTCACAGCCTTTTTTGAGCAACTACGGTTGGCACATTGTTAAACTGATTAATCGCAAACCCATCGAGTCATTTACTGAATTAGCCCCGCAACTTCGGCAAAAAGTAACCACTGATTCGCGCGGTGAACTCATTCGGGAAGCATTAATTACTAAACTACGTGCGTCGTCAAAAATGACGGAAATTGCCCCTATAAAAGCGGCAGCCTTGGCCCAGCTTGACACATCCCTGCTAAAAGGAAAATGGAAATTCAAAACACCGCTCAACGCTTCGATTGAAAACAAAACACTGGTGCAAATTGAAAATCAACCGTATAGCGTCAATCATTTTTTCGAATACGTCTACAATCGTCAGCAACCCACCCCAGCGGGCACTTCGCTACCCCTCCTTGCCGAACGTTATTTTCGTCAGTTTGTAAATCAGAAATTGGTCGAAACGGAAGAAGCAAATTTGGAAAAAAAGTATCCTGAATTTAGAGCATTAATGACCGAAATGCGCGACGGAGTCTTGTACACCCAAGCCATGGAAGCCAACGTACTAGAGCGCTCCTTGACCGACTCATTGGGTCAGAAGCAATATTGGGAACAAAATAAAGCCAACTACCGCTACCCCGAGCGCGCTTTTGCTACCCTCGCGGTGAGCGAGAGTGATACGCTGCTTAAAAGGGCCCATGAAGCACTTGCCTCTAAGCCTTATCAATTGCGGCGAAAAGGGACCGATTTGCTTTTCCCTTCCAAATCGACCATCCTAAGCGTAAAACACCGGGAAGCCCTGTTTGAAGTGGCACTGACCTTGCTCAATAATGAAAATTATTCGGTCGAAGTTTCCGCCTACGGCGATGCCGATGAGCCTGATTCCATTTCCACGATACGCCTTCATAATGCCATTAAGGCGCTTACCAATAACAGTGTTCCCCTGACGCGAATCATCGAGAAAGATTACGGCAAATTCAAACCCGTGGCCAATGCGTCTCGCAACCGCCGGGTAAGCTTTCAGTATTTCAGCACGTCTAAAAAAGACCTCGAAAAAGCCCTTAATGCCCTTAAACTGGGTAATATACTCATTACTGAAGGGGCTTTTGCCAAAGGGTCAAACCGCTATATAGATGCCGCCCGCTGGGAGGTGGGCGATCAATTGGTAAGTGTCAACAAGGAAAAAGTATGGGTTTCTATCGCCAAAATCGAACCCGCCCGTATCAAAACCTTCAGTGAAGCGCGTGGGGCCGTGATCAACGATTACCAAAAACAACTGGAACGTAATTGGCTTACTCAATTACGCCAAAAGTTTGCCGTACAGATAAACGAAGAAGAATTACGTAACTTAGCAAAGTAAAAAACGGCGTTAGTACGTTTAACAATAGAGAATCCGATTTTGAAGTAGCCTACCAAATTATGAAAAGAACATTCATTCAAAACCCATCTTACCTCTCAGTCCTTCGCTCCACCTTGGCAACGCTCGTATTGGCGTGTATTGCCTTCATGGGCGCTCAAGGACAGGGAAAAAGCACCAGCCTCAACAAAGTGGTGGCGCGCGTTGACAATTACTATATACTGCGATCTGAATTGGAAGAATACATGATTCAGGCACAATCTCAGGCCCAGGGCCAACAAGCCCCTACCATGTGCCAGGCCTTAGAACGCTTGATTGTAAATAAAATGCTGTTGGCAAAAGCGGAGATAGACTCCGTTATTGTTGAAGACAAACAGATTGAAAGTCAGGTAGCGGCCCGGATGGACTACATGGCTAAGCGTTTTGGCTCGGAAAAAAACATCATTGAGGCGTACGGGAAGAGCATTGAAGCCCTTAAATATGAGTTGCGAGAGCCTATCAAACAGGAAATGATAGCAGAAAAAATGCAAAGTAAAATTACGGAAGCCATCAAAGTGACCCCCAATGAAGTAAAAAAATTCTTCAACAGCATTCCCAAAGACAGCCTACCTTATATTCCCGCCGAAGTTGAAATCGGGCAGATTGTTCGTTATGCCAAAGTAACAAAAGCACAGAACGACGAATTACGTGCGCGTTTGCTCGATTATAAAGCCCGGGTAGAAAAAGGAGAAGATTTTACCTCATTGGCCTCGGCTTATTCGGAAGATTTGGGGTCAGCGCAACGGGGTGGAGATCTTGGTTTTGCCAAACGCGGCGAAATGCTACCCGAATTTGAAGGAGCCTCCCTGAAACTCAAACCAAACGAACTATCGGAGCCTATTGAAACAGAATATGGTTTGCACTTGATTCAATTGCTCGAAACCCGAGGCGCTGAATACCACGCCCGCCACATTTTATTACGCCCCGATTATAATCGCATGGACATGTCGGCCCCAAAAAAGGTGTTGGATAGTCTCTATAATGTTATCAAGACAGATACGCTGAAGTTTGAAAAAGTGGCAAAAACGTGGTCTGAAGATAAAAGTACGGCCGATGCTGGTGGTTTGTTGAAAGACCAACAGTCGGGTTCATCGCGCTTGCCACTGGATGCTTCGATGGACTACGGCTTGTTTATGATGCTCGACACCATGAAAGTTGGCACGATAAGTGCGCCCATGAACTATCGAACAGACGACGGAAAAACCGCCATGCGAATCATCTATTACAAAAGTAAAATAGAGCCGCATACGGCCAGTTTGAAAGACGATTTTGAGAAGCTATCTAATATTGTTTTAGCCAATAAAAAAACAGAAGCGGTAGATAAGTGGTTTAAGAAAGCAATCGAAGATGTCTTTATTAAAGTAGACCCCGAGTTTCAGGGATGTAAAATGATGGGTATTAATCTGCAGGATAATTAGCGTCGATTGTTTTTTTGCGGCAAACAGCTATATTCACAACAACCATTTATAAACCACTAACCATAAACCTTAAATGAAGTTTTCTTCTGACGTCGCTGCTGCTGAGGCACTTAAAGAATCCTACGAAAAACTCCGTGCAGAAATTGGCAAAGTCATTGTTGGTCAAGATGATACGGTTCGTTTATTGCTCACCGCTATATTCTGCCAAGGGCACTGCCTCTTGGTTGGGGTACCTGGATTAGCAAAAACCCTCCTGATTCAAACCATCGCGGGTGCCTTGGATTTGAGTTTTAACCGTATCCAATTTACGCCTGACTTGATGCCTTCCGATATTTTGGGTTCTGAAACTTTGGACAATGAACGCAATTTCCGTTTTATCAGAGGGCCCGTATTTGCCAATATTATTTTGGCCGATGAAATCAACCGTACCCCTCCCAAAACCCAGTCGGCGCTCCTCGAAGCGATGCAAGAATACGCGGTAACCGTTGCGGGCCAAAAACATTCGTTAAGTCGTCCGTTTTTTGTGTTGGCTACCCAAAACCCCATCGAACAGGAAGGAACCTACCCCCTGCCCGAAGCGCAGTTAGACCGTTTTATGTTCATGGTTTACTTAGATTATCCTTCTTACCAAGAAGAGCTTAACATTGTTAAATCCACCACAACTGACAATAAACCGGTAATTAATACGGTCATTTCAGCCGCCGAAATCGAAGCGTTCCAACACCTCGTACGGCGCGTTCCCGTCACGGATAATGTGGTAGAATATGCCGTTAAACTCGTTCAAAAAACCCGACCAATGGGCGATTTGGCCACCGCAGACACCAAAAATTACCTAGAGTGGGGAGCAGGGCCGCGTGCGTCTCAAAACCTGATACTTGCCGCCAAATGCAACGCCCTCATCAACGGAAAATACTCTCCCGATATTGAGGACGTCAAAGCAGTAGCACTTCCTATCTTACGTCACCGCATTGTACGTAACTTTAAAGCAGAAGCCGAAGGAATTTCGGTCAATGAAATCATAAAGCGATTAGTGTAGTCATTACTGCAAAGTAATCACGCAAAGACGCAGAGGTGCAAAGAAAAACCCCTCTGCCGTCTTTGCGTGATTTTTTTTGTTAACTGCCCATTCTTATGCCGTAAAAAGTGAATCATAAAACACAAAAGTAAAAGTCAACTTCCATAAAAAGACAATTAATTAGTACGACAAATGGTTTTCGTTCGTACCTTGCAAACCCAAATTCAACCCCCAAAAAATCGTTATGCCTCCAAAAATTCGCAAAGAGGACGCACTTTATTACCATTCAAAGGGTCGTCCCGGCAAGATTCAGGTAGTGCCAACCAAAGAAACCAACAACCAACTTGACCTGTCTTTGGCCTATTCGCCCGGCGTTGCTGAGCCGTGTATGGAAATTTTCAGAAACGTTGAAGATGTCTATAAATACACCGCCAAAGGCAATCTAGTGGCGGTAATCAGCAACGGAACGGCCGTTTTAGGCCTCGGAAACATCGGCCCCGAAGCGGGTAAGCCCGTCATGGAAGGGAAAGGCCTCCTTTTTAAAATTTACGCCGACATTGACGTGTTTGACATTGAACTCAACACCGAGAACGTGGATGAGTTTGTCAGAACGGTTAAAATAATGGAGCCTACCTTCGGAGGCGTTAACCTCGAAGACATCAAAGCGCCCGAATGTTTTGAAATCGAACGTCGCCTTAAAGAAGAGCTCAATATCCCCGTCATGCACGATGACCAGCACGGGACGGCCATCATTAGTTCGGCGGCTCTGCTAAACGGACTAGAACTGGTCGGTAAAAAAGTGGAGGACATTCGCGTGGTGGTGTCAGGAGCGGGTGCCTCGGCAAGTTCTTGTACCAAATTATATATTGCCTTGGGCGTTCGTCCCGAAAACGTCGATATGTTCGACAGCAAAGGCCACATCAATACCGCCCGTACCGATTTAGACCCCATGAAGCAGGAATTCGCCTCTGAGCGCCGTTTTGCTTCGCTGGCCGAAGGAATGGTGGGTGCCGATTTATTTCTCGGGTTGTCTAAAGCCAACGTAGTGTCGCAGGACATGGTGCGCTCCATGGCCAAAGACCCAATGGTATTTGCGATGGCCAATCCAGACCCCGAAATTCCGTATCCAGACGCCGTAGCCGCCCGCGAAGACGTCATTATGGCCACTGGACGTTCGGATTATCCCAACCAAGTCAACAACGTATTGGGCTTCCCGTACATATTCAGGGGCGCATTGGACGTGCGGGCCCGTGAAATCAACGAGCCGATGAAATTGGCGGCAGTGCACGCGCTGGCCGAATTGACCAAAAAGCCCGTTCCTGACATCGTTAATTTAGCTTACAATGCCGATAACATAAAATTCGGTCGTGAATATATCATTCCTAAACCCGTTGACCCACGCCTGCTCACAACCATTGCCCCCGCCGTGGCCAAAGCCGCCATGGAGAGCGGAGTAGCCCAATACCCGATTACGGATTGGGATGCGTACGTTCAACAGTTAGAAAAACGTTTGGGTCAGGACAATCAAATCTCACGGGTGATTATCAGCAAGGCCAGAAAAGCCCCAAAACGCGTGGTTTTTGCCGATGCCGAAAACGTGCAAGTGCTCAAAGCCGCCCAACAGGTACGCGACGAAGGCATTGCGTTCCCGATTTTATTGGGTAAAGAAGAAAAAATACGCGCCATCATTGAGCAGAATAAACTGGACCTCGCCGAGATTCCAGTGATTGATCCTTATAGCCCTGAGCAATCGGCCAACATCGACCGCTACGCTGAAGTGTATTTCCAAAAACGCCAGCGCAAAGGGGTCAACATCATCGAAGCCCGCAAGATGATGTATTATCGGAGTTCATTCGGCGCTATGATGGTTGAAATGGGCGAAGCTGATGCCCTGATTTCTGGTTTGACCCGCAATTATCCCGATACCATTCGCCCTTCTTTGCAAATCATTGGTAAAGAAGCAGGGGTGAAAAAAGTGGCGGGTATGTACATATTACTTACGCGTCGTGGGCCGCTGTTTTTGGCCGATACCACCGTTAATTTTAACCCGACGGTCGATGACATCGTTGAAATCACCGAATTGACCGCGCAGGCCGTAGAACGCTTCAACATCAAACCGCGCATTGCCCTCCTTACTTACTCCAACTTTGGAAGTGCGAAGGGTGAAGATGCCGAAAAAATGAGCACCGCCGCCACCATTTTACACAAAAAACACCCTGATATGGTGGTAGACGGTGAAATGCAGGCCCACTTACCGTTTGATTTAGAATTGCTTCGTACCAATCATCCGTTCAGCAAACTGGCCGAAGACGGAGCCAATACGCTCATTTTCCCGAATCTTTCGGCCAGCAACATCGCCTACAACCTGCTCAAAGAAGTAGGGGAATACGAGGCCATCGGCCCGATTTTGCTCGGAATGCGCAAACCCGTTTACGTACTGCAATTGGGTAGCTCCGTTCGCGAAATCGTGAACATGGTGGCCATTGCCGTAGTAGAAGCACAAATGAAAGGGTAGTTTTTACCCTTATTGATAAACTTAAGCGCGGCAGACTAGCTACAAGTCTGCCGCGCTTATTCATGTAGAGTTATTCTCGTATATTCCCAAACGAAGACGTGCCATGACTCCCAACGAAGTACCATTAACCAACAAAGACCCTTTCTACGAAACGCAAAGTATTGCGGTGCCTGAAGCATTTGAGGAGTTTTTTACGCATTTTTATTATGCCGCCAATCGTACCCCCTACCCTGTCCATAAAAAGTTAATCCCTTCTTTTCAGACCATTTTGGTCTTTAATCTTGGCAGTAAAATTTCGATTTCCTTCGAGCAAAATCCCTCTTTCGACGCACCGAATAGCCTGATTCTTGGTCCCATCAAAAAAAACATTGATTATACCTTATCACCTGGGGCCGAAATGCTCGTGGCAAATTTTAAATGGGATGCTTTTTACCGTTTTTTTGGGCAATCCTTAAAATCATTCAATGAATTCATTCACCAACCCGATGATTTAGTCAAAGAGCAATGCTTTGCCGACGTATGGATTCAGCTAAAAAAAGCCCAGTCACTCTCCGAGAAAGTCAACCTTTTGTTGGATTTTAGTTTGCCGTATCTGAGAGAAAGAGAAAGCAACGTGGCGCAAGTTCTGGCGCAAAATGAAGCCAGGGGCACTTTGTACACCGTCAAAAAAATAGCTGCAGAAAGCGGATATAGCGAACGGAACATTCAGCTCAACTACCAAAAGTATCTGGGATTCAGCGACAAAGAACTCAATCGTTATCAGCGATTTAAAAAAGCGATTGAGTTTTTATCAAAAGCCAACGCCGCGTCACAGCCAATTGATTGGCTTGATATTGTGGCGCAGTGCGGCTATTATGACCAAAGCCAGTTGATTCACGACTTCAACCACTTCATTAAGATGTCGCCCACCCATTACCTCAAACTCCAAGAAGACCTCTGCATGACGGCGTTATAGGGCTTTTCGTTTTCTTACAATCAGGACAAAACTGCAGGCGCTAGTTTTGTCAAAAAAAAGAAAACAACATGAAACACTTAATCATTTATGCCCATCCCCACGCCGGTAGCCTCAATCATTTTCTTAAAGAAACGGCTGTTAATACGCTAAAAAAAGCGAATCACGAAGTGAGAATCCGGGACCTTTATGAATTGAATTTTAACCCTGTTTTATCGTTGGAAGATATGGCGGGACAACGTAAGGGGCAAGTAGCGCCTTTGGTCGGTGAAGAGCAAAAACACATCGAATGGGCGGAAGCTATTACGTTTATTTATCCGATTTGGTGGACAGGAATGCCCGCCATCATGAAGGGCTACATCGACCGCGTGATGTCATACGGATTTGCGTATCGGTATGACCAAGGCATTCAAAAAGGCTTGTTGAGCGGTAAACAAGCTTTTGTCGTTAACACCCATGGTAAATCCAAGGCTGAATACAGCGCCAACGGGATGGATACCGCCCTGCGCCTCACCTCTGATACAGGAATTTATACCTATTGCGGCTTGGACCTCAAAAGCCATTTATTCTTTGACAAAGCCGACCGCGTCACCGAAGAAACCCTCAAAAATTGGGTTGCTGAAATTGAAAGAATGTATTTGTAGGCTTTTCAAGCCTTTTACGAATGTTTTTTCAACGCGGCTACTGCCGCTACGCAATCGGCATCAATGGCTTTTTTGAGGGCTTCAAGACCGTCGAATTTGAGTTCGGGACGAATAAATTCCACCAGTTCGACGGTCATTTTTTCGCCGTACACATCATCATTGAAGTCAAAAATGTATACTTCCTGCGTGCGATTCGTACCGCTGACGGTGGGTCGAAAACCAATGCTCATCACACCGCCCAAGGTCTGCCCCCGCACCTCTACCCGCACGGCATAAATACCATCGGCAGGAATCAATTTATAGTTTTCTGCGACCTGAACATTGGCCGTTGGGTATCCAATCGTGCGCCCTAATTGCCTGCCTTTCACCACAATACCCGTAAAAGTATAGTTTCTACCCAACAGTTCGGTGGCGATGGTTGTGTCGCCTTCCAATAGCGCCTGACGAATTTTGGTCGAACTCACGGTGATATGTTCAATCTCCTGACGCGGAATTTCTTCAATCTCAAAACCGTAACGGGGCGCATGTTGTTGCAGATACTCAAAACTACCCTCACGGTTACGGCCAAAATGATGGTCATAACCAATGACCAATTTTTTGGTCCCGATGGTTTCTACCAAAATCTGTTGGATAAACTCCTCAGACGACAATTCACTAAACTCCCGCGTAAACGGAATAATGACCAAATGATGAACGCCGTTTTGTCGTAAATAAGCAATTTTTTCCTCTAAGGTAGACAGCAATTTTAGATTTTGACTGTCTTTTGAAACCACCATACGTGGGTGCGGCCAAAAGGTCAACACTACGGTTTCACCACCCATCGTCTGGGCAGTTTCAGTCAAGCGGGCTAAGATAATTTGGTGGCCCAAATGCACCCCGTCAAAGGTTCCGCTGGTCACAATGGCATTCTGAAGTGGCTTAAAATCAGCTATATCGTAATAAACCTGCATGTTTTTAAAATGGACGCTAAATTTCAGACTCAGGATTAGGGTTGGGTTTTCCAAGGTCAAGATTTAACTCCAGTCGTTTTCTTTTTACGTAATCTTCAATTTCTTCCGCGTCTTTGAGCCAATACGTTCCGATGCGGGTACGGCACAGCTCGCTCATGTAAGCACCCGACTCCAGCAACATGCCAAAATCCCGTACTAGACTGCGAATATAAGTCCCTTTGGAACACACAATGCGAAAACTTACTTCGGGGAAGTTGGCGGCATCAATCTCAAAGACAGGAACCGAAACCGAGCGCGGTTTAATTTCAACTACCTCTCCTCGGCGGGCTTTTTTGTAGAGGCGTTCCCCTCCCATCTTAACGGCGGAATAAATTGGGGGATATTGCGCAAGCTCTCCTGTCAATTTTGCCACGGACGCCTGCATCAAATCGGGTGTTATATGGTCGGTAGGATACTCACCGTCAAAGGGTGTTTCTAGGTCGATAGAAGGGGTCGTTTTTCCCAGCACCAATTTGCCAGTATACTCCTTTTCGGCTCCTTGGTAGGTATCTATCTCCTTGGTTTTCTTGCCCGTACACAAAATCAACAAACCAGTCGCGAGCGGGTCAAGGGTGCCCGCATGGCCGATTTTTTTGATACGACAAGCTCTCTTTATTTTGTTGACGGCGTCAAAAGAAGTCCACGTGAGAGGTTTATTAAGCAAAATCACTTCTCCCTCGTCGGGAGAAGCAGCAGATTCATCTATCATAGGTCAATCATCAAACGATTTCAAGCTTGTATCCAGCCAGCATCAGGGCCAAAATAGCCCCGCCAACGATGATGCGATACCAGCCAAAAACGCGGAAACCATATTTTGTTAAAAAGTCAATAAAAAACTTGATGGCCAGCATAGCTACAATAAAAGCGACAACGTTGCCAACGGCCAACAACTTGATTTGCTCGTCGGTCAGCACAAAACCGTCTTTGTAGAAATCGTAGGCTTTTTTGGCAGTAGCCGCAAACATGGTAGGCACCGCCAGAAAAAACGAAAATTCGGCGGCGGCCTTGCGTGAAAGGCGTTGCGCCATCCCTCCCACAATCGTGGCGCCCGAGCGCGAAACGCCCGGTATCATGGCAATACACTGAAAAAAGCCAATTTTAAAGGCTGTGAAATAATCTATTTCGTCGGAGTTTTCAATAAAGGTTTTATTAAACCATTTATCAACAAACAACAAAATAACCCCTCCCACCAACAATGAAATGGCTACGCCGAGGGGACTTTCGAGAAGCGCATCGATGGCATCGCTAAACAGCACCCCAAAAACAGCACTGGGAATAAACGCAACAAAGAGCTTAAAGTAAAAATCCAAGCTGCGAAAGAAACGCTTGAAATACAAAACAACGACCGAAAGAATCGCACCAAGCTGAATGGCTACCGTGAAAAATTTTACAAAGGGGTCGGATTCTATCCCCATAAAAGAGGACGCCAAAATCATGTGGCCCGTGGACGATATAGGTAAATATTCCGTAATACCTTCGATTACGGCAAGAATAAGTGCTTGAATAAAATCCATTTTAAAATTGTAAGGGGTGGGCAGTGAGTCTTTTCTTCCTCACTTATTCATAACGTTTTGATTATTTGCCGTCGGCGGGACGGCGTAAAATGGCAAAAAACTCAACGACAAAACCAGCCATTACCACCAATGGGCCAACGGTTAAACCTAAAACACCGAATCCAAACTCTTCCGAGTCCATGCTCATAATGACAAATCCACCCAAAATTAGCACGATACCAATAATCATGAAGGTGTAGTTACTTTTACCAAAGGGAAATGCGTTCTTTTTCATTTGACTATTTTAAATGTTGAATTGATAAAAAGGGAAGTGAGGGTTTATTAATACAAATCATCGAGGGTCATTCTCAAATACCTTGCCAATGCCTGAAAAGTACTTAGAACCCCAATAAGTACCCCTAAAATGACAACGCCCAGGAGCAGAAAGCCCAGTTTTTCGTATTCCTGCAACATGTGTAATCCTTCAATTTGGCGAAGGGCCACTTGCTGTAACCCCACAATCAAACCCGCCGCAATCAGGCCACTGATGAGCCCTTGCACCGCACCGTTTTTGAGAAAAGGCATCTGAATAAAATTATTGGTTGCACCCACCAATTGCATGCTTCGTATCAAAAACCGTTGTGAATACAATGCCAAACGGATGGTATTATTCATCAATAACACAATGATTATGAGCATAATAACCGCAAAGGTGGCCAGAATAATATAAATTTTGGTTAGGTTTTTGTTGATTTGATCGGCTAGGTTTTCCTGATACACTACTTCAAAAACACCTTCCAACTTTTCTACATC
The DNA here is from genome assembly GCF_024158025.1 of Runella salmonicolor. Lineage (NCBI taxonomy): Bacteria > Pseudomonadati > Bacteroidota > Cytophagia > Cytophagales > Spirosomataceae > Runella > Runella salmonicolor. The sequence continues at coordinate 45,554 of NZ_JAMZEL010000002.1, read as the reverse complement.
GGATTTGATTTTTTGGAGTTTGGTATCTTCAAAATAATCCTCCTGTAAGCGCACACGGTAGCTGTCATGTAAGGGATTTTCGCCCAGAAACGCACTAAAATCCTCTTTTCTATCGGCAATAAACTCGCGGGCCGCTTCGTCTTTGGAATAAAAAATCACTTGAGGCTTTCCTTCAATATTCAACACAAAAGGGTTGGCAATCAGTTTTTTCTGAATATCAGCCACTTGGGTTGAGTCAAGTCCTTTGTCGAGCATAACCCGCACCTCAATATTTTGCTTAATGATAGAAATAAGCTTTTTGGACTGCATGACCAGCAAGCCACAAAATCCAATCAAAAATAACGCCGCGGTTAAGCTAACAATAATCATGGCGTTGGGATAACTGCCAACCTTTTTCTTTTTCAGAGGCATAAATAGAATATAAAGTGAGGACGGGGGTACCCGTACTATTCAGTGTATAAAGACCAATTACCTTCGTTCATAAATTCATCCATGAATCATTGCAAAAATAGGTAATTATTTCAAGAACGAATTCAAATAGTGGATTCGTAAATCGTTTTTAAAGTTTTTTAACCAAATTGCTGGTCATTCGAGTCCAAAATGTTATCCAAAAAAAAACTCCTTCTTTCAGTTCTTCTATTATGGTCGTGCTTGTTATGGGCGCAGTTGCCAAACGACCTTCACTTCCAGCGTTATTCTACCCACGAGGGACTTTCCGACAATTATGTTTTTAACGTAGTAGAAGATCGACAACATTTTATTTGGGTCGCTACATTTCAGGGGGTCGATCGCTTAGACGGGGTCGAAGTACGACACTATAGCCTGATAGACAGCTCGAAAACCGATGCCCAACCAACTACTGAGGTCTTAATCGACTACAAAGGGAGCATTTGGGCAATTCGTAACGCTAATTTGTTTAAATATAACCCGACTCAAGACCGATTTGAGCTAAAATCACACACGAAAAGCAAGGAATTCAACGCCCTTAATAATAAAGTAAAACAAAAATTTGCGGTGTTGAATGACATTCCTAACCAATGTTTTTGGATAGCCCGTGAAAATGGTCTTTTTCGTTACCAAATTGAAACCGGACGTCTTGAATCCACGCCCATTCGTTCATTCAGTACGCCTTATAAAATAATCAGCATCAATGCCACTACGCTTATTGTCGCGACCAATGAAGAATGGATAAGCTATGATACCCTCACCAAAAAGTCATTTCGGATTCCTAAGCCCGCAACCGAATGGGTAATTTACGCCACGAAGGCAAATCACTGGATTTACAGCGATGAAGGCCGCCGAATATGGGAGATTTCCTTCCAAAACAGCCAATTTACACGCCCAGTACTCACCGAAATCAATCCTCAACGGAAGGAAATTAGAAGTATCACGACCCTGCCCAATCAGACTGGCCCAAAGGTGCTTTGGTGCGGATTGGTTACGGGCGGATTGGCACTACTGGATCCTGAAAACAAAAATGCTTATCAACGTTTCAACGACCGTATCAACGAACTCAATGGTCTTCATTACCGAAGAATCCTGAATATTTATCAAGACAGCACGCACAACATTTGGTTAAGTACCGACCAAGGACTTTACCGAGCCAATCCCACGAAATTCCAGATTCAGAAAGAATTGTTTCCTTTTTTTAGGAAACTGAACATCAGTCGGGTTCGGCAAATCGTCCAACATGCTTCTGAGTCCCATCTTGAATGGATAGCTAATTCAAACTATGGTTTGTTTTTGTACGACAAAGTGCATCAAAAAATCATTAAGTCCTTTGAAATGCCCGGGAGTGGAATCACCCAAATCAAATACGACCGCTATGGAAGGCTTTGGGTACTATCGGCCAAAAAGCTAACAATCATAGACCCACAATTGCGCATTAAGACAATACCAACGGTGCACCTAAAGCCCGATTTGCTTTGTTGGCGCATCATATTTGACCGATACAACAATGCCTGGATTGGTTCAGAAATTGGGTTGTTAAAAGTGGCTTTTCCCACCCAAAAAATAACGGTCTATGCTCCCGTCATTACCGATCCACAATCCATCAGTCACGCTTTTGTGTATGACTTAAAATGGCTGAACCATCAGAATATAGCCTTAGCCACGCGCAACGGAGTGGATATTTTTGACATTAACACTGAAAAAGTAACGAAAAAAATCGGCCCCCGTCAAAATGTATTTGCCCTTGATATTGACTCCACCGAAACGATGTGGGTTGCGTTTAGCAATGAATTCATAAAAATCAGCAATCATCAGGTAGTTAAAAGCTGGAAAAGCTATGGCAATAATAGGTCGCTTCGGTTCAAAAACGGATTGACCGTTGACAAAAGCGGCAAACTATGGATGAATACCAACGATGGGTTGCTCAATTTTGACCCTGTCACCGAAAAATTTCAATTATTTACGGAGAATGACGGGCTGATTAGCAATTATTTCTACGGTTTTATTTATGAAAACAACGGTAATCTCTACCTAAATTATGAAGAGGGAGTTAATTATTTTGATCCGCTACAAGCCCATACAACCCCAAAAATAAACAAGGCACTCCTGACTGATTTCAGCCTGTTGGATGAAAGGCAGGCCATTAACTTCTGGAATCCTCAAAGCCCATTTAAGGTCAATTACGACCAAAATATAATCACGTTCCGCTATGCAGTCGTGGAGTTTGATCATCCCGAAAAAATAACTTTTCGGTACCAACTGGAGGGGTTTGATAAGAGTTGGAAAAACGGAAACACCCGTCGGGATGTTAGTTATACTAATCTTAGCGGCGGCCATTACACCTTCAGAGTACAGGCGTTGCGCACCGATGGCAACGCAGATTCCAACATAGCAGAGTTTCGAATCTTTCTCACCACACCCTACTACCAGAGTTGGTGGTTCTTTGGGTTGTTGTTTTGCGGCATTACTTCCTTTTTTTACAGCCTCTATCGCTATCGCTTAAAGCAGATTCTCAAACTTCAGCATTTACGCAATTCGATTTCTCGGGATTTACACGATGAAGTCGGCTCGACCCTGAGCAGTATTACGATGTTGAGCGAATCTGCCAAAAAATCAATTGACATCGACCAAGCACAAACCCGTAAGTTCATGGAAAGCATTACGACAAATGCCCAAAAAGTACTAGAAAGCATGGACGACATCGTTTGGGCCATCAATCCCAAAGACGACTCCCTCGAAAGCATCGTTTTGCGCATAAAAGAATATGCCTATACCCTCACCGAAACCAAGGACATCTATCTCAGGTTTGATATTGACCCGCGCTTACAAAAGCTTAAGGTACCGATGAAAATCCGACGAAATCTTTATCTTATTTTGAAAGAAAGTATCAACAACGCCGTCAAACATTCTGGTTGTAATGAGCTAAAAATAACATTAAAAACAGAAAATAGGGCGTTAAATATGGTCATTCAGGACAATGGCCAGGGATTTGACCCGCTTAAACCTAGCCTTCGTAACGGACTGGAAAATATGCGCCAACGCGCGATAGAGTTTGGCGGAGAAATCAGGATTGAAAGTCAAAAAAACAAGGGAACGACCATTTACATCAAAATGGACAGTTGATGTATTTCCCCAATCATGTGATTTGAGAAGGAAATCAAATGACTACTTTTACTGCGCTCAAAAGCTAAAAACGAGGACATGGCACAGGTATATAATATTCGAGTAGTAATCGTTGACGACAACGACGATTTTCGCGAAGGACTTTTCCACTTTCTCAATTTCAGCAATGGTTTCGAAGTGGTGGGGTGTTTTGCCAATCCCGTAAATATCGTCGAAAATATCACTCGTACCCAGCCTGATGTAGTTCTGATGGACATCGATATGCCTCATATTACGGGCATCGAAGCCGTAAAGTTGCTCAAAGTCCATTTCAAACGATTAAATATCCTGATGCTGACGGTTTTTGAGGACGAGGAACGGGTCTTTAAAGCCATGCAAGCAGGAGCGATTGGGTATTTATTAAAAAAAACACCCCCGCAAAAAGTCTTGGAAGCGGTTCAGGAAGTCATGGAAGGTGGCGCTCCCATGTCGCCGCTGATTGCCCGAAAAGTAGTACATTTCTTCTCAAAAACGGCCCCCACCGACTATAATCTCACCCCCAAAGAACTAGAGGTTTTGCGTTGGTTGGTCGAAGGACTCAGCTACAAACTGATTGCGGCCGAGCTTAACCTAAGTATAGATACGGTTCGGACTCATCTTAAAAACATTTATGACAAACTCCACGTAAAATCGAACACCGAAGCCGTCGTCAAAGCTATCCGCAACAGGCTTGTGTAGGATTACAATTATTGTTCGAACATATTGCACTCACTTGTTTTCTTGCCTCTGATTTACCATTTTTTCACTTCAATTAATTCAAAACCTCTCCAATACAAATCTTCACTGAAAGCCGCAGCGCGTAGTTCTACTTGCCTGAGCGCGTAGAATCCCTTTCACCCGATGATGTGATTTTTGAAGTCATGGTATTTCTGACCTTTGCTAAAACATCGTCAGTGATTTATATGGCCATATTTCCCCGTACGGGTCAATCTTAGGTAGTGTTTTCAAGGGTTAAATTCTACACAAAAAATCACGGCTGTATTGACTTTAAAATTCACTAACAATGAAAAAGATAATTTCTTTCTTATTACTGATTTCTTTTATTACCCCTACTTATGCCCTTATCCGCTACGTAAAACCCATCGCTTCTGGTACGGGCGATGGCAGCTCGTGGGCCAATGCTTCGGGAAATTTGCAGGCCATGATTGATATCGCCATTCCCGCCCAAGATGAGGTTTGGGTAGCGGCGGGCAAATATTTTCCAACAAGTATTCCGAGTGGTTGTACTACCTGCGGCACTGCCAGCCTCACCAATAGAAACAACACTTTTCTGTTGAAATCAGGGTTACGAATTTATGGCGGGTTTGCCGGAACCGAAACCGCCCGCGCAAACAGAAATTCGCACCTCAATGAATCTATTCTGAGTGGAGATATTGGTACAAAATACGAAACCAACGACAACGTCTACCACGTAGTGACGGCCATAGACTGCAACAACTCAACTGTTTTAGAGCGCTTTACGATTGAAGCAGGCAATGCCAATGGCTCAACAAGTGTAACGGTGGCGGGCAGAACGTATTACCGAAGCTGGGGAGGTGGCGTGCTTTGTGTGTATTCGCCCATCAGAATTGCCCTGTGCGCCATTGTCGACAACCAAGCCACCGACGGCGGCGGGATTCTCAATACCGCTTGTAATCCCTACATTACCAACTCAGTTTTTGCCAACAACACCGCAACCGCAGGCGGGGGAGGCATCTATAACCACGAAGGCTCGGCCGCTGACATTAGAAATTGCACCATTATTCAGAATACTGCCAATGTAGCCGGGGGAGCTATGTACAATTATAATTCCATTCCGTATATCATCAATGTCATTGTTTGGTACAATACCAGTCCCAGCTTCTCCGGTATTGCCAACAATGGCAGCGGGGTCACGGGCTATTCTTCCAACTTAGAGCAGGGATGGGGCGCAAACGGTATCACTTGCAGCAATTGTTTGAATGCAAACCCTCAATTTATCAACATTGATTTTCCAGCAGGCATAGACGGCAAATGGGGAAGCCGTGACGACGGCCTAAGGGTGACTTCTTGCAGCCCCGGTATTGACAAAGGCACCAACGGTTCTACCGAAGGAGTGGACATGGCCAACCAAATCCGGGAAATAGACATACCTTCCATCGACAATACCATACCCAGTATTTCATTGGACATGGGGGCCTACGAATACCAAAATACAGGGCCCTCAAATACCATTTTATACGTAAACGGAAGCCTTACCACGGGTCTAAACGATGGCAGTAGTTGGGAAAATGCGTTTAGGGGCGCAAATGCCTTTGGTACGGCGCTGCGCTACGCCAACCATTGCGACAATAATAGCATTTTGGTAGCCAAAGGCACCTATAAACCCCATAGGCTACCGTATGGGGTTACGAGCGGTTCAAATCGCAACTACACTTTTGCCCTCAAAGGTGGCTTAAAAATTTACGGTGGATTTCTTGGAACGGAGTCAATTCTGGATTATTCCACCCGCAAAGCTCACCAAAATGAAACCATTCTCTCTGGAGATTTCGCAGATGATGATGTAGTGACTGGCGAAGGAGGCACCTTGGCAATTGCCAACAATACCGAAAATGCTTATCATGTACTCACAATCGAGGCCAGAGCTACCCAAATAGTACTCAAAGGTTTGACCATCAAAGGGGGCAATGCCATCGGCGCTTCAAGTCAAAGTGGCGGCGGCATCAATGCATACATGAGTACTTCTTTTGAAATAACCGATTGCAATATCAAGCACAATAGCGGGACTAACGGAGCAGGTGTTTATTTTTATTTGAGTTCACCCTTGGTATTCAATAATAATTATTTTGATCGAAATTTAGCAACCACCAATGGCGGTGCCATCTATATCGGTGAGAGTAGTGTAACTTTTAGAAACAACGTTTTTTCAGGAAACAGAGCTTCAATGGGAGTCGGCGGGGCTGTTCGCAACGACCTTTCTTTTGGTCAATTTTATAATAACACTTTTTATAAAAATTCAGCACAAACATCTGGTGGAGCGCTCTTTACCTACGACCCGGGTATCGCTGGCGCCCCTATTGACATCAACAGATCCTACAATAACATTTTTTATAAAAACGCCATTGGTACAAACACCACGACCACTTACGCCGATTTTTTTATTGAACGAAATGGTCGAGATTTTAGAAACAACATCCTGCAATTTGCCGCAGGGCAGTATCCTCTCAACAATACTTCTAATGGTATCGGGGCTACTGCCGTTAATAATCTATTTGCCATAAACCCACTCTTTGTTAGCGAAACCAACCTCCTCGGCCCCGATTTGATAGGCGGCAGTTCCGACGACGGTCTCCGACTGCAAAGTACCAGCCCCGCCGTCAATACTGGCATTTATTCTTCAGCACCTTCTTTTGATATTTTAGGCAATGGCCGTTATTCCTTTTTTGACATAGGGGCGTATGAGTTTCACCCCAAAGAAGCTTGTCCCGACAACCGATACATAGCCGACGTTCCCATCGAAGCAGGCACTCACTTTGCGGGAACTCAGGGTTCATTTACATCAAGTGTGCCGGAGCCTGCTAAAAATCAAAGAGTCGGTGCTGCTGAGGCTACAATGGCAGTTGGCGATGGTCACATCACCGCCGTAGGCACGGTGGCATCGGCAACTTCTGTGGTGTTTGATGCAAGCAAAAGCATTACATTATTACCCGGCTTTCAGACCCAAACGGGGGCTACATTCCGTACCAATCTACAAGGGTGTCCCTTTTTTGAAGAAAGCTCAATAGCCAGTCCAACCCAAAAATAAAACAAAACCAGACACTTATACTGTGCACCTTTAGCCAAAGAACAATCGTACATTTTACCAACAAAAAGGGCTGAAAACCATTTGGTAATCAGCCCTTTTTGTTGGTATTTATGCTTCTTAGATGTTGCCTTTCTTTTTCTCTTTTACGGCAAAATCGGCCGCCCGAGCAGTCAAGGCCATATAAGTAAGCGATGGGTTCACGCAAGACGCTGAAGTCATACAAGCACCGTCGGTCACAAATACGTTTTTGCAAGCGTGTACTTGGTTGTTGCCGTTCAAGACCGAAGTTTTAGGGTCGCGGCCCATGCGTGCCGTTCCCATTTCGTGAATTGCCATGCCCAACCATGAGCCACGGTCATAAGACCTCACATTTTTTACACCTGCTTTTTCCAACATTTCTGCGGCATCATTGGCCATATCAATGCGCATTTTTTTCTCATTTTCCTTCAATTCGGCGTCAAATACCACCAAAGGCATCCCCCATTTATCTTTTTCTTTGGGGTCGAGGTACATTTTATTTTCATGATAAGGCAGCGTTTCGCCAAAGCCACCCAAGCCCATCGACCACGGACCCGGTTTAGTGAGTTCTTCTTTGAAATCGGCCCCGAAACTCAATTCGGCCACGTTGCGCTGCCAGCTTGCGCGGCTTCCGCCACCTTGATAACCAAACCCACGGAGGTAATCACGCTTGTCATTACCGATGTTACGATAACGCGGCACGTAGATACCATTGGCACGGCGCCCAAAATAGTATTTATCGGCATCTCCCTCCCAAGTTCCGCTTGCTCCCGTACGGAAGTGGTGGTCCATGAGGTTGTGTCCCAATTCACCGCTGTCATTTCCAAAACCTGTCGGGAAGCGATTGGAAGTTGAATTGAGCAATATTGCCGTAGTTCCCAATGCTGAGCCGCACACAAAAATGAGTCCCGCGTTGAAAATACGCTCTTCCATCGTCACGGCATCAATCACGCGTACGCCCGTGGCTTTCTTTTTGTTTTCGTCGTAAATTAGATTGGTAACAACTGACTCAGGGCGCAGCGTCAAAAGTCCCGTTTTCACCGCTGGTGGCAAAGTACACGACTGCGTACTGAAATACGCCCCAAACGGACATCCCAAGGCACATTTGTTGCGATATTGACAAGCCGCCCGACCGTTGTTGATTTGCAGCTGAGTCGGCTTAGAAAGGTTAGCTACCCGTCCAATCGTCATGGTACGACCAGGGAATTCCTTCTCAATACGTTTGCGAACTTCTTTTTCTACGCAGTACATATCCATCGGCGGCAAAAACTCGCTGTCGGGCAATTGGGGCAAGCCCAATTTTTCACCTGAAATTCCCGCGATTTTTTCCACGTAGCTGTACCAAGGCGCTATATCTTTGTAACGAATCGGCCAATCAACGGCGATACCGTCTTTGAGGTTGGCTTCAAAGTCAATGTCGCTCAAGCGATACGATTGCCGCCCCCACATGATTGACTTTCCACCCACGATGTTGGGGCGATACCAGTCAAATCGTTTAACTTCTTTGTATAAAGAATCAGAATCATTCATCCAGTATTTTTCCGACATCTCATTGTAAGGATAATCGCGGCTCAATTTTGGATGAGACTCTTTCTGAGCCTCGGTCAACCGACCGTTATAATTTGACTGCCACGGGTCTTTCATGGCATTTTCATAGCCTGTAACGTGTTCCAATTTATGCCCTTTTTCGAGCATCAGCACACGCAATCCTCTTTCTGTCAACTCTTTGGCTGCCCAACCACCGCTCACCCCCGAGCCTACCACAATGGCATCGTAGGTCATTTCTTTTTGTGCATCTATATTTAAATACATTGTTTGGTCAAAGTTAAGTGTGAAAAGGTAAAAGTATAAAAGTGACTTCTAACCTATAAATTTGATTCATCTGTCATTACAAAGCCCAAGCTTTTTGGCCGGGTTTCAAGGGTACACATCCTTCAAAACGCCCGGGAATCGGCAGGTATTCCAGCGCCTTAGTCGCCCCGATTTCGGACGTAAAATAGCCCGTCACCGTCAATTCTTTCATTCTCAAAAAGAAAGGTTTATTGCTCGTAGTCAACGCTTTTACGGCGTCAATCTTTTGTTTTGAGTCGAGTTCAACAAAGCTCTTTCCAAAGGCCGAGCGGCTATCGGTATTGAGTTGAGTAAGACCTGAGTAGAATTTTTCTTGGTCAGCTTTGGGGTAGCAATCGCGCATTACCCGCACAATAAATTTCTCAACACCAGCGGCTTTGGCACCAGGTGTAGTGGTAGTGGGAATAATTACGTCGGCTAATTCGGCCAAAAATGCCTCTTGTTCGGCAGTAACGGGAAGACTTTCCCCTACATTCAATTTTTGACCCATTACTCCTGCCATTGTCGGAGCGGAGATCACGCTTCCCAGAAGGATAGCAACGTGCTGAATAGCATCTCTACGGTTCATGTTTTTTCGGGTGGTTAAGTATAAATAAAGGTTGGCATCTAGTGTTTTTACTAATGATACGTATTAAAAATTAAGCAGATTTAGTTGTACTTTTTTTTGACGCCCCAAAAATATCACCGAAAATTGGAAAGTAACAAATTACCTTCCTGTACCTTTGAAGAATGAGCTGTTACTTTTTGACATAACACCCATGGGCGTTACGACTTACCACTCATTTTATTATGGTTAAAAAGGCACAATACGGCGATATATTCTTCGTATTATTCAATCATACTCAACGATTTACATAAAACGTTGAATTTACTTATTTGTTTTTTAGAAATTCTTAGCCAATGATAATGACTTCATTCAAACATAAAGCAACAACCCTCCTTATTTTAGTAGCGGCTGTAGGAATAGCCTATTTGGTGTTGTTGATGTATCAATTTAACGAAAAAAAATACGTCAAAAACTTAATTCCCGGCGCCACCAATATTCTTGAAAACGCTTTCCCGAATTTATCGTTTAATGAGCCCGTAGAATTTACCCACGCTGGCGACAGTACCAATCGGGTCTTTGTAGTAGAGCAGTCTGGCAGAATCAAGGTATTTGACAACAATGCCGCCACGAAATCAGCAGAGGTCTTTCTCGACATTCGTGACCGCGTAAGCGACGGTGGAGAAATGGGATTGCTGGGTCTGGCTTTTGATCCCAATTTTATCAAAAACGGCTACTTTTACGTCAATTATACCCAACGAAAACCCCTCCAAACCATCATTGCCCGCTATCAAGTTGCGTCTTATAAAGACATGAAAGCCGTGGCCTCTACCGAAGTGATTCTGTTGAAGTTCACCCAACCCTACGACAACCATAACGGCGGAAAAATGGCCTTTGGGCCCGATGGATTTCTGTATATTTCTACGGGAGACGGGGGCGCTTGGGGCGATCAGCACAATTATGCCCAAAATCGGCAATCGCTGCTCGGAAAAATTCTCCGCATCGATGTGGCCAAAACCGACAAAGGCAACTATGGAATCCCTGTCGATAATCCCTATGCCGCCAATAAACTGGGGTATCGGGAAGAAATCTACGCGTACGGGCTGCGGAACCCGTGGCGGTTCAGTTTTGACGCCCAAACGGGCCAACTTTGGGCAGGCGATGTAGGACAAAATGAATTTGAAGAAATTGACATCATCACCAAAGGGGGCAATTATGGCTGGCGATTGAAAGAGGGGAACCGTTGTTACAATCCCCGCAAGGATTGTGACCCGTCAGATAGCCTTATAAATCCGATTCACCAGTATCCCCGCAGCGACGGAACTTCAGTCACCGGAGGAATTGTTTATCGGGGTTCAAGGCTGCCCGCGTTGCGGGGCAAATACCTGTTTGCCGACTACAGCAATGGAAATATATGGACATTGACATTCAAAGAAAATACCAAAACAAGTCATGAATTACTCAACGCCAACGGAGGGTCAGTGTCGGCCTTTGGCGAAGATGCCAACCACGAAATATACGTACTTGATCATTATAAAGGACAAATAAAACGTTTTGTATCCTCAAAATAAAAGCTTTTCGGTATGCTTTCGTCAAAAAATACCTTCAGATAATTGTTGAGAAGCAACCAAAAATACAAACCATTGATTATCAAATACTTAAACTAAAATATGCGCATTTCAGGGCGCTAAAGAGGAAAAATAATGGCTAAAAAAAGGGGTTTTAAAGGGTTTTGAGAAGAGCATTTTCTCATTTATTTTTAAATCACAATATATAATTAATCTAATAGGAAATTATTACGCACTTTTTTGCGTTGATACTAAACAGAATACCAATATTTCCTGATTTTTCCGTCCAACTTATGCCTTTTACGATCACTCGTTGGGGCATCCCTAAGTCGTATAGTAAGCTCTCATTTGATTGGTATTTCTATTCAATAAAACCACAACACCATCTGTTTTTTAACCCCCTCATGCTATTGAAAAACGGATACAACGCTCAAGAACAATAAAATATGGCTAGTTCACAGGAGACATTTAGTAAAAAAGAAAGAGAGAAGAAAAAATTAAAGAAGAAAAAGGACAAGGAGGAGAAAAAAGAAGAACGGCAGGCAAGTGCCAAGAAGGGACAATCCCTCGAAGACATGATTGCCTACGTTGACGAGAATGGCAACATTTCCAACACGCCACCAGACCCACGGAAAAAGAAGGTCGTTAACAGTGAAGATATTACGCTTGGGGTCGCCAAACAGATTGACGAACCTGTAGAGATTATCAGAGAGGGAGTTGTGAGTTTCTTTAACGAACAAAAAGGTTACGGCTTTATCCGAGACCTTAAGTCTCAGGAAAGCATCTTTGTACACATCAATGAACTAAGCGGACCAATCAAAGAAAACGATAAAGTTACTTTCGAAATTGAAATACGCCAAAAAGGGCCAAGTGCCGTTGCGGTAAAGAAAATGTAGAGAAAGTACCCAATATATTCACGACAAAGCCCCGAGAAGACTCTTCTCGGGGCTTTGTCGTGAATATCCCCCCCAATCACCAGTAGCATCGCACATAAAATACGCTGTTTTTTCGTTATAATATATACCATTCTGTTATCTTTGATATACCCATAAAGAAATAGTACGGGAGACCTGATAACTCTCGCAAATTTAATGTCACTTATGCACTGCCCTGTCCATAAAACCATTATCCTACCCTACACGTTGAAATTGTTTCTGGTTTTGATTTTCTTATTCGGTTGCAAAGGAAATGCAACCCCGCTTGACAACCCCATTTTTGAGGTAGACGACCAAGTACCACTCATTCCCACTCGCACCTTGGGTTCGGGTTCGGGCTATTTAACCATTGACGGGAAAGCTCTTTCTATTAAACCCGGCGAAATTATAGCTATCACTCCCGGCACCTACAAAGACCTGTTGTTTACCAATCTCAACGGCACGGCCACTCAACCCGTCACACTTGTGGCAAATGGTCCCGTAGAAGTAGTCGGTGGAGGAATCACGTTGGAGAATGTATCCAATCTGACGGTGACGGGGTATCGTAAAGCTAAAAACATTTTCCTGCACGATGTAACCTACCGCGCCATTACCATCACAGGAAGCCTTCCACAGGCATTGACACTGGAAGGAATTCGCCTGAAAAATGTGGAAGACTACGCCCTTTTCTACGACAATACCGCCACCTACAACGGCACAGATGCCACCGCTTTTCTGAATTTTAAACTTCTACACTGTGATTTTGAGCATACTGGAGGTATTCAAATCAACGGTAACCTCAATAATTCGGGTGGCATAGTTAATAATGGTTTTTGTAAAAACCCCGAAATCGCCTATTGTACTTTTAAGAACTGTCCAACGGTTGAAACGCTACTTTACATCGGAAACGTGGAAGGATGCGATATTCACCATAATATACTTGACGACATCAACGGAGGTACTGATAAGCACAACGGCATTTTTTTATTGCTCGGAAACGGGCGTGTCTACAACAATAAATGTACCAATCATCAGGGAAATTTTATCCGTTTCTGGCCATTCTCCCAAGGCTCTCAGCCCAGAGAAGTGCTACTTTATAACAACATTGTGTGGAACAGTCGTAAATACAGCGCGCTGGAAGTGCAAAGTTTTGCACACCACATCATACCAGACGTAAGCACTTATTGCAACACCAAAGTATTCAACAATACAGCTGGCAAGATGAATACGTCAAAACCTACCGTATTTGTGGGGGTAGTTGTGGACGTCTATAATTTACAGGGAGGTGATATTCAAATATTTAACAACTTGTCTTTCCAACAGAGTGAAACAACTGCCAACGATAAAATATGGAGTCAGCAAAGCGTAACCAAGCCAAGTTTGATTACGAACAATCGCTATTTTGCATCTCCAGCGGCAGCGGGTCTGGCGGATGAAGTAAGTTTTAAGCTGCTTGCTACTTCACCCGCCAAAAAAGCTGGCTTGTATCAGTCTTTTCTAACAGACGATTTTTACAACACCGCACGGGCCAATCCGCCATCAATCGGGGCGGTAGAATAAGAAAAATACTATTTTACAAAAAGCCACCAGTTGCCCTGAGAAACAAAGGTTTCTTCCCTGAGTTTAGAAATCATTTGAAGATTTTTCACAAACTTATCGCGGTGCTCAATAAGAGCATTGCGACTTTCTTGGTCTTGGAGAACGTTGTTTGAGATGGAAACCAGCAGTTTTTCACTGATACTGGGAATGATGTACTTGTAGCCGTCAAAGGTTTCATCGGACTTAGAACAAGGTACAATCTCAAGCCCAGTAATTGGACAGATTGCGTAACGAATAAACATTTTTTATGGTATTTAGTAGGGTAACTTCCTCAAATATAGCAGATAAGCTAAATAAATTCCAAATTAAATCTGTCTTATTCAGCGCCATTTGATGGAGCAAAATCAATCATCATTCTCCATTTTTTGATCGAAAAACACCATCGATTCGTAATATTTTGGTGAAGCTAAAACCTGTTTTGACTTTAAGTATATTTTGGTAGTCATCTGAAAAATATTAGCAACCAGTTGCCTACTTCAATTCTCCTTTAACTTATTTACTTGAGATGTGGAAATATATCTAAAAACACAAATGGCCCACCTGTTAAAATATTATAAAAATACAAAAACGAATACACATTGTTATATTTTTAAGTCTTTGTTGACTTACAACAATTACGGGTGAATGAGTAGAGGTGTCGACAAATAGAAGTACAAAAATATCCCATAAAGACAAAAATAGACAATCTACCCTACTGCTAAAATTTCTACAATTCTGCGCTTACATCTACCCCAACAAGGGAAAAAGCAACATGTTTTGGCTTATTTTTTTCAATAAAAAATTTTAAAAAAATTTAAAAAAGCCTTTATCGTTGCGTTTAAAGGCATTTACTTGTCCATCTATCCAGTTTCTACAATTCACTTGGTATACATCCAAGACGTTCATCTTTCCGTCAATTTCCAAAAGAGAATAAGAAGCAGCAACACAATAATCCATACCCACCAAGGGGTTTTTTGGAACATTTCTCCCATCACATTTTGCGACGGTCTTCCTAAGCGGCGGCTAGTTGGTCTGTAACGATTGCGAGCCATCATTGTTTTTTAAAAAAAAGTGGAGGAATAACTTGAATATTCCCCCGCTAGATTGCTTTCGCTCTACTCATCATTTTGCTCCTCGAGGTCGATATGATTGTCACCTCCCAGGCTATAATAATTATTCTCTTCGTCTTCAGACCCGATGGCTTCTAGCTCATCGTCCAATTCAGCGCCCGGAATATCCAAATCTCCCCCCGAAATATCAGCCTCGAAGTCTTTTTCGTTCCATTCGCCCACCTCATCGTTTTCTGACTTCCGTTGGGTCAGGTCTTCGGGGTCCAAATCCCCCTCTTTCGTTGCCTTGTTGTAAATATCCTCACTTGCTGGATAAAGCGGATAGCCCGGAAACTCTTCCTCCCGCTCGCTTTTGTCATTATCATTCTTTTTCGTTGCCATGATTGTAGCGCGATTTCATTAGTTAGCCATGAATAAATACTAAGTTGATTAAAAATGTGCAGAATATTTATGACATACTCAATTTTAATGCCAGCCGTCATCGCTCGTAAACGGGGAATCAAATCCACATTTATGATCATAAACCCTGTCTGTCAAGTAAATAAAGGGATAATTACTCCTTTAGATAGCAACGTATATAGTATTTCACGTAATACTTTTAGTATCAAAGACTAAGATAATTTTATAATTTTAAAAGGAATTTGTATAACCAAACCCTTCTTACCTATCCTATGCACCTTTCACGTCTGCTGCTACCTTTATGCACCGCTTTATTCTTAGCATTTCAACACGCCACTGCCCAGCAATCAAAAACTCAAGATACTACACGCTTTGACCGCGATTATGCGCTAGAGGCCTCAATGGTGGGGTATTTTAGCCCAGACGGGGCGCGAAACCCTACGCTGCGGGCCAATAAAGGCGACCGGGTTCGGATAAAAATCACCAATGCAGAATTGATGACCCACGACATAGCCCTGGAAAAAATGGGCATAAAAAGTAAGACCATTCTGGAAAAAGGGATGAGTACCACCCTTATTTTCACCGCCACTCAAAGTGACATTTATTATTGCTCCGTACCCGGCCACCGGGCGGCAGGTATGGTTGGAAATTTTGAAGTGGTGGAGGGCGTTATTTCTACCGCGACCATTCAGGGGCAGTTGCCAAAAAAAGACGGCCAACCGTTAAATCTTAATTTTGAAACGGGTACGTTAAAAGATTGGACCGCCACCGGAACGGCCTTTGCCAACCCTTTGATTTCTCTCGACCCCTCTCCCATCCACGAAAAAGATATGCGTATTGGCTTTGAGGGAACGCATTTTCTGAGCAGCGGAGGTACAACCAACGCAAAATTGACGGGAACATTAACCTCCTCTCCTTTTAAAGTCACTCATCCTTTTGCTGCGTTTCGGGTTTCGGGGGGGGCATTAGCGGACACCCGCGTCGAATTGCGTTTAGCTGGCACCAATCAGATTATCTTTAACATCACTGGGCAAGGACGCGCCACCCTGCAACCAGTCGTGGTCGACCTTCAGGGGTACTTAGACAAAGAGATTTACATCAAGATTATTGACAACGAAACGGGTATTTCCCAAATCCCGTATATTCCCCACGACAAGTGGGCGCACATCAACTTTGATGAATTTCTATTTTACCCCACCCGTCCCGAATTCCCTAACGAGCTGAAACAGAAAGACATCATTATTCTTCCCCCCTTAGACCCCGTCCTGAATGCGGGGCTGTCGGGCATCGAAGCGGCCAAGGCCATGACACCACCCAAAGGCTTTAAAATAACCTTAGCCGCTGCCGAGCCAGACGTGGTGCGTCCGATTAGTTTTACGATAGATTCACGGAGCCGCCTTTGGGTGGTGGAAGGCCACACGTACCCCACTCCTGCTCCCGAAGGACAAGGCAAAGACCGCATTTTGATTTTGGAAGATACCAACGGCGACGGCACCCTCGACAGCCGAAAAGTATTCATGGAAGGCCTGAATCTGGTCAGTGGCATTGAGGTCGGCATGGGTGGCGTATGGCTCGGAGCGGCTCCTTATCTTTTATATATCCCGATAGACGCCAAAAATGACAAACCCGCAGGACCGCCCCAAAAACTATTGGACGGCTGGGGAACGCAAGACACCCACGAAACCCTGAACAGCTTGCGATGGGGGCCCGATGGTTGGCTTTACGGAACGCACGGTGTGTTTACCCATTCCAACGTCGGAAAACCCGGCGCTCCCGATGCTGAGCGCACTAAAATCAACGCTGGTGTGTGGCGATACCACCCCACCAACCACCAATTTGAGGTATTTGCCGAAGGCACGAGCAACCCTTGGGGCATTGATTTTAACGACTACGGGCATCCTTTCATCACGGCCTGCGTCATTCCGCACATGTACCATATTATCCAAAATGCCCGTTATCAGCGACAGGCGGGAAAACATTTTAACCCCTACACCTACGACGACATCAAAACCGCCGCTGACCACGTACACTGGGTGGGTGAGCGCGGCCCCCACGCGGGCAATTTTCGGTCGGCGGCTAAAGGCGGCGGTCATGCCCACGCGGGAGCCATGGTGTATCTGGGCGGTTCATGGCCTGAAGAGTACCGAAATGAGATTTTTATGAACAACATCAACGGTGCCCGGCTAAACCGTGACCACCCCCAACGGAGCGGGTCGGGGTACGTGGTTAGACACCGGGATGATTTTATGGCGATGAATGACACTTGGTCGCAGTGGCTCAACTTCAAATACGACGCCAGCGGGTCGGTTTTTGCCATTGACTGGTATGATAAAAACCAATGCCATAGCCCCAATCCCGACGTTCATGATAAAACCATGGGTCGAATTTTTAAAATTACCCACGAGAATGACAAATGGGTACAGGTAAACTTGGCCAAGGCGTCAGATATGGAATTAGTAAACTACCAGCTAAACGCCAACGAATGGTACGTACGGCAGGCCCGCACGCTGTTGCAGGAGCGTGGACCCAATAAGAAAGTCCACAAAGCCCTCAAAAAAATACTCGCCGAAAATCCTGATGCTACCCGTAAACTACGCGCACTGTGGGCACTCCACGTTACCCAAGGACTGACCGAAAAGGATTTAATTGAGTTACTTTCCCACGAAAACGAATACGTCAGGAGCTGGGCCATTCAGTTGGTGACCGAAGACAAAAGCGTGAGTCCTGAAGCCCTAAAACGTTTTGCTGAATTGGCAAAAAATGACCCTTCTGCCCAAGTAAGACTTTACCTAACCTCGGCAATGATACGACTCGAACCGTCGCAGCGATGGGATGTGGTGGAAGCCCTTGCGCAGAAAGCCGAAGATAAAGAGGATCATAATCTACCATTGATGCTATGGTACGCCGCCGAACCGCTGGCAGCCGTCGATGCAAAACGCGCACTGCAAATGGCCGAAACTTCCAAATTCCCTAAGCTACTCCCTTACACGATTCAGCGCGTAACGGCGATTGGAACCGAAGAGTCTAAAAAACTACTCAAAGACCTGAAAGACCGCTTAGGAAAAGTGCATTCGCACGAAAACCACGAAAGTGAGATGCTGATTGATAAAGCATTAGGAAAATAAAACCTTCGCAACAATGAAGACTAAACATCTGATAATCATTTTTTTCGCTTTTGTTTACGAGACCGCCTTTTGCCAACCCGTAACCACCACACTCCCTTCAGGCTTCAAGAAAACAAAATTGACGAGGGATTTTATCTCGGAAGGCGTAGCCGTAGCCGACCTCAACAAAGACGGAAAATTGGACATCGTTGCGGGTTATTATTGGTTTGAAGCTCCTTCTTGGATAAAACACCAAATGGCCCCCGCCGAAATCACCAACGCTTCAACCGCTGAAGCCTCTGCATCGACGGTAGGTTTTGGAATGTTTTCAAGGGTATTTAATCCTAGAAAAGAATACAGCAACTCGTTTTTGAACATGGGTATGGATGTAAACTTGGACGGTTGGGACGATGTTGTCATCATTGATTTTCCGGGAAAACCCGCCTTCTGGTTTGAAAATCCGCGCAATAAACCGGGCGTCTGGCAAAAACACATCATTGCCGATTCGGTCGGTATCGCCAACGAATCACCGGGATTTATTGACATGGACGGCGACGGACGCCTTGACATTCTTTGCGGCGACAAAGCCAAAAAACAGATTATCTGGCTGAAAGCCCCCGTAAAGCGTGGTGATACGAAATGGAAACGCTACAACCTAAGCGCCGAAAATGTGCCAGGAACCGAGATTTTTTCGCACGGAATTGGGTATGGCGACGTCAACAAAGACGGTCTAAACGACGTGGTCATTCGCGAAGGTTGGTTTGAAGGAACTACCGATAAAACCGCTGGAAACTGGAAATTTCATCCCGCCGATTTGGGACAACCCTGCTCACACATGCAGGTTGTGGATGTAGATGGTGACGGCAAAAACGATGTCATCAGCGCCTCGGCCCACGCTTTGGGCATTTGGTGGCACCAGCAGATTACCGATAACGAAGGTAAAATCAACTTCACCACGCACGTAATGAGCACTACCACCGCCCAAACCCACTCATCAATCATGGCAGATTTGAACGGTGACGGCCGTAAAGAATACATCACTGGCAAGCGGTTTTTGGCCCACCACGGCCGCGACCCTGGCGATGCAGATGCCGCCTACCTCCTATGGTTTGACCTGACGCCGGGCAAAAAGCCCTACTGGACGGAGCACGTCATTGACAATGATTCGGGGGCAGGCTTAAATATCACGGTACAGGATATGAACAAAGACCGCAAACCCGACATCATCATTGCCAATAAAAACGGTGTATTTCTGTTTGAAAATAATCTAAAAAAATAATTCCTTTAACTGGTAACGTGCCGCTATGGTACGTTACCATTCTTCAAAAAAGATAAAAAAACAAAATAAAACATCCGGCCAAAATACCCTAATCTTGCTTTTCCATAACGAAAAGCCCCACAGAGAATCTCCATTTGGTATATTTTTTTCTCAAAAAAAAAGAGACTCCTTCAAGAAACTTTTCAATTCTGAATCTTTCCGATTACCTTTGAGCACTTCAGGTTTTTATACTTATTATATGGGTTATCTATGGTCAAATACCATAGATATTTTTTTATTCATCAAATTCGCTTAAAGGCAACAACCCATTGACATAAAACCAAAAAGCGACTAAAAATCAAGTAATTAACGACTAAATGTGTCCTGAAAAATGAGAAAAAGAGGTCTACTTTTACTGATTCCTTTTGTGTTTTTTTATAATTTCAGTTTTTCCCAGTCCCCCGATTTGCGTTCGTCGAAGGCAGATTCCATCCCAAAAGTCAACAACCTGAGAACTGGAGCGTCGGCATCTACTTCTAGTAATATTACAAGAAACAGTCTGCTTGTGCAGCCTCCCTCCAAGGCTGATTCGGCCGCTAAGTATATTTTATTATCCCCCGGTTTTGCAACCGCCGCAACGGGTTCGAGTTTCTATTTGGGCACAATTGTTGGCCGACAAATTGAAGTTGATTTCCCAAAACCAAATCAGATTATCCAACGCAACAACTCCAATCAGGCGATGTTGCGGATTTCGGGCACCTGTGATAGTAGTGCCGTAGCCGTGGAAGTAAATCTGGTGCCTATACAGGGCGGAACCGCCCAAAGTGATTTGTTTCTTGCAACCAACGGTAAGTACCTCGACAGTCTCTGGATTACAGGCGGAGATTACCGGTTAGAAGTCAAAACAATCCTACGGTATATCCCTACAAGCAACGGTACGACGCCGATTTACGGCACTTCTCGGACCGTAAATCGGGTGGGTGTGGGTGAGGTTTTATTGCTTTGGGGGCACAGTTTTCTGGCTGGAGACCCAGCTTACGATGAGCCTTCGTCCGACCCCAGAGTGCGCACGGTGGAAGTGCTTCGAAATCCTTCAATCCCCAACGAACCTGGAAAATTGCAAGACCTTGATGTCCTTCCGCTCGTTTTTCAGCCCATTACTACCTCAAACATTGGTCCTTTTGGGGTTCACAGTTGGATGTGGGGGCGCTTTGGGGACACGCTTGCCAAACGTCTGAATGTCCCAATTTTGCTATATATGACCGCCTACGGTGGGTCTAATGTATGGATGAACATGAAAAACATAAAAAGGGAACGGTTTGGATTTGACTGGTTTGGCGGACAAGACCAATATTGGATGCCTTACCGCCCCGTTGAGGCCGCTTTCTACAAATACATCCCCCTCACGGGTCTAAGAGCGGTGTTGGTTGAACACGGAGGCAATGATGTGGGGCCAAACTTTTTACCTACTCTTTACGAAAACTTCGTTTTTGTCATCAACCATACCCGAACGGTTCAGGCAAATCATTCGCAACTGGCTTTTAAATTGAGCAAGGAAGGCGTTGACTTTTTAAATCAAAACACAGCAGTTGTCAATGACAAAATACAGCAGGTTTTAAATACAGTACCAAACACGAGTCTTGGAATTGACTTAAGCAACCCCGCCACCCAAGGCCCTTGGCGGGACAATGGCGGGAAAGGACATTTTAGGGGCAAATTGGGGCATGACAAATACCTTGAACTATGGAAAGCGGTCGTCCCAAACAGTTTCTTTTCTACCACCACTCCCAAAGCAGCTACAAAGCCAAATTAGCGAGTTTCTTGATGCTAAATTTCATTGGTGGGGAGTGGTTCTCCGCTGGTTTATTATACGACTTAGGTTATTCTTTATCTTTCAGACTAAAGTGAAGTTGGTGCGCTGTTGCGTAAATATCTAGCAATAGAGGCCGACCAGTCTTGGTAGAAGTGTCCAGAATTCTGCCCCAACGCACTTGATTGAGTAAGCTCATAAATTCTGCATCTTTTTTGTAGGCTTCTTTAACTTTTTTTCGACTCAACCAACTCAGTTCTCCCGTTGGATGCTTACTAAAAAAATAGGTATAATTGGGGCTTAGTTCCGACCAGTCGCGGCGGCGATACAGCCATAAGCCTTCATAATTCAGCAATTCAAGCGACTTATAACCAATGATTTCCACCAACTCCCCGCTCCGATAGCACCAATCACGACCTGCTTGACGGTACCCAAATACGGTAGCTAAATCGTACAAATAAGTAGAATCGGGGGTTGTGATTTTAATGCGGTTCATGCGGGGTGTGCGCAATTCAAACCCTTCCCCTTTATTGGTAAATTCGTGGACCAAACGATGGTGAATATAATCATCCACCGTCAGATAGACCCCGTTATTAGGTCTATCGGCTCTCTTTTGAGCTTGGGTTTTGGCCATAAACACCCACAAACACGCCCCCATCAAAATCGCTTTCATCCGTTTACAGCCTCGTATAACTATTGAATTTCCGTTCCTTCTTTCAAGTCTTCGCGGGCATTGATGACAATTTGGTCATTGGCCCGCAAGTTGCCGAACACCTCTGTCAAATCTCCTGATTGCTGACCGCGCCGCACATCGACGTACTGCGCCCGGCCATCAATCACACGAATCACGTACTGCCGCTCCGTAGAAGCCACCACCGATGTAAGCGGCACCGCCAAAGCGCCAGTGCTGCCTTCTGAGTCCAGAATTATTTCGGCAAACATGCCCGGCTTAAACTTTCCAGCGGCATTTGTAATGTCTATTTCGACGGTTTCGGAGCGAAATTGCTCGTTCATGTTGCCCGATCGACGCGTAATTTTTCCCTTAAATACCTGGCCGGGCAACGCACCAACCGTAAACGAAACCGTTTTTCCGTGCTTTAGCGTTGTGCTATAATTTTCGGGAATATCTAGCACGAGTCGAAGGTGATTTTGTTGTTGTAACACCATCATCGGACGCTCCATTTTAGCGCCTGCCCCGACCAGTGCACCAGGATGAACATTTCGTTCGGTAATCACGCCATCAAACGGCGCCCGAACGGTCAGGTAGGATTTGATTTTGGTCAGTGCCCGAAAGTTGGCTTCCTCACCCAGCATCGACGCACTGTCGGCCATCATACGGGCGTTGGCGGTTTCCAAATCCAGCGCCGAGACCGACCCCGGCACTCTGCTACTAGCCCTCAGGCGGCGGTAATGCTCCCGGCTTGCCACCAGTAGCGCATTGGCTTTCAGGGCATTGGAGCGGGCTACCGCCAGCCGCTCTTCTGATTCGGGCGAATCCAAGACCATGAGTATTTGTCCTTTTTTTACAAAAGAACCCCGGTCAACCAATACCTGCTCCACAAATCCGTCGGCCTTGGGATAAATATTTACCTCCTGAAAAGCCTTAAACTCGCCCGGAAGTCGAAACGTCTGCCCCACTTTTTGCGGAACGGCTTTGCCAATTTGGAACTTTGGTCGGTCTACTTGGGCTTTTTTGTCCTTCTTTTCGGCCGTCTCCGAAGAAGAACAGCCCGTCAGGCTGACCGAAACGACCAGCGCGGCCAGACCGCTGAATGCGATTGTTTTCATATTTCTTTATGAACTAAATGATGGATTTCAAGGGATTCTTCTTCAAAAATGGGGTGCGTGACGGGCTCCTCTTCGGGCAAAAGGGATGGGTTTTGGAAGTCGGTACTCCCCTGCAACCAAGCATAGACCTGCGGAACGATGTACAAAGCCGCAATCGTTGACGCAATCAAGCCCCCAATCACGGCCCGCCCCAACGGAGCCACCTGCTCGCCCGCGTCGCCCGTACCAAGGGCCATCGGTACCATGCCCGCAATCATGGCAAAACTCGTCATCAACACCGGGCGCAGGCGAATACCTACACTTTCAACGGCAGCTTTGCGGGCGTCGCGGTACTCCCACCGAAGCTGCTCGGCATTGGTTACAATCAAAATGGCATTGGCAACCGAAATCCCGACCGACATAATAATCCCCATGTAAGATTGTAAATTGAGCGTACTGCCCGTCAGCAACAGCAAGCCAATGGCCCCGACAATCACCGCTGGAATGGTGGACAGCACCACAAATGATAACTTAAACGATTGATAGTTGGCGGCTAAAAGCAAAAAAATGACCAATACCGCAATGGCCAAACCCACCTGCAAACTGTCGAGGGTTTCGACCAACAACGACGACATCCCCTTGATTTGCGTAACAAGGCCCTTGGGCGTTTCGCCCATACCTGCCACTACCTTCTCAACGGCCGTGGTTGCGGCTCCCAAATCGGTGTGGTGAATATTGGCCGAAACCGTCACAAACCGTCGCGGTCCCGTACGGGCGTATTCTCCCGGCAGGGTATCCATCGAAAACGTTGCCACATCCGAAAGCACTGGGCGTACCTGGCCCGCCACCAACGGAATTTCCTGCAATTGGGGCAAGCTCCGCATGGCATATTCAGGAATCTGCACCTGCACTTGGTACGTGTACGCCGATTTTTGATCAAGCCACTGATTTTTTTCGGTAAATCGGCTCGAAGACGTTGACGCCGTGATGGACCGGGCTACCTGCTGAATGTTGAGCCCCATCATTGCAAGTTTTTGGCGGTCGAGTTTGATATTGATGACGGGAAACTTGAGGGGCTGAATGATGCGCACATCCCGCAAAAAAGGCACCTCTGCCAAACCACCCACGAGTTGATTGGCGTAGCTTTCAATTTGGGCCATGTCTCGCCCAGCCACTTGTACTTCGATGGGCGTGTACGCACCCTGACTCATGAGTTTTTCGGTCAGGTCGGCGGGCTCAAAGGAAAGCGTGATGCCGGGCATTTGTTCTTTTACCGCCTCACGCAAGCGTTCTTTAAAATCCTGCATATTGGCGCGGTATTCTTTTGCCAAGGCCACTTTAATCACCGCATCGTTGGAGCCGCTCGTACTCACGTACAGGTTGGTGGTGGCGTAGTTTGTAGGTACCACGCCCACGTAAGCCGACGAAACGGCCAGATTTCCTTCGGCCACTTCATCCACCAAATTCAGCAGTTCTTTTACCTTTTCCTCGGTGCGTTCGAGGCGGGTTCCGTCGGGGGTTTTCATCCGAATTACCATCTGTCCAGAATTAATCTGGGGTAAGATGTCTTTACCGATGTAGATAAATCCAACGCCCGCCAAAACGAAAATAATCAAAAGATATACACTGACAATCAGCCTGTTTCGTCGCATCAATCGCCTAGTTTGCTGCACAAATCCGTCGCGCATCCATTCAAAATACGACGTCTTTTGTTTTACATTCACTTTGTGTTCGGCAACATGAGGGTGGCTTTTCATGAGGTGATTGGCCAGAATTGGCACCAGACTTTGGGCCAAAAAATAAGAGACCGTCATGGCAAATCCAATGGAAAGCGAAAGCGGCAGAAACATGGCTTTCGGTACGCCTGACATCAAAAAGGATGGAGCAAAAACGGCCAGAATACACAATAAAATCAGCAAAAGCGGCAAGGCAACCTCCCGACAGGCATCGTACACGGCCAGTTTTTTGGGTTTCCCCATCTCCAAATGTTGGTGAATATTTTCAATGGTCACCGTGGCTTGGTCCACCAGTATACCGATGGCCAACGACAGCCCCGACAAAGTCATGATATTGATGGTTTGTCCCGCTAAATTCAGCAGTAGTACCGCCGCAATAATGGAGACCGGAATCGTGATGATCACAATCAAAGAGCTACGCCAATCGCCCAAAAAAAGCAACACCATCAGGCCCGTTAAAATAGCTCCGAGGGCCCCTTCAAAAATCAGGCTCTTGACCGCGTTAATCACAAAAACGGATTGGTCAAACTCGTACGAAACCTCAATGTCATCTGGAAGGAGGCTGCGCATTTCGGGCAATTTCGCCTTCAGTCGCGTCACCACGTCCCAAGTTGAAGCGTCGGCCGTTTTGACCACTGGAATATAAGAAGAACGGTTGCCGTTGACCAAGGCGTAGCCCGCCGTTACGTCAGAACCGTCGGAGACCGTCGCTAAATCACGCAGAAAAATGGTGCGATGGCCCTTGGTATTGATGGAAATCTGATTAAAATCTTCGACTTTTTCTTCGAGGGAATTGAGGGTGGTAATGTAGGTCCGGTTTTCGATGCGAATATTCCCCGAAGGCGTCATGACGTTATTGGCCGCTAAAGCCTCGACCACTTCATCGGGCGATACGTTCAGGCTCCTGATTTTGTCGGGGTCAAGATTAATCACAACCGTCCGCGAGTTGGTTCCAATCGGCGGCGGGGCCGTCAGGCCCGGAATGGTCGAAAACAGCGGTCGAATACGCGTAACGGCCAATTCGTGAATCTCCTTGAGAGCCCGCGTTTTGCTACTAAAAACTAAGTCACCGATGGGTACCGAGGAGGCATCGTAGCGCACCACTTGCGGCGGTAACGCCCCCGGCGGAAAAAATTTCATGGCCCGGTTGACCTGAATCGCCACTTCGGCAGCGGCCTGCGCCATGTCGGACCCTTCATAAAAAGCCAGTTTTACGATGGTAAGCCCCTGCACGCTGCGGCTCTGAATTTCTTTGACACCCGAAATGTACAGAAACTGATCCTGCATTCTGGTCGCAAAAAAACCTTCCATCTGCGCGGGCGACATCCCGCCGTAAGGCTCAATGACATAAATAACGGGGGAATTTAGCCGAGGAAATATATCAATCGGAATCTTTGTAGCCGATAAAATTGAGAACACGACAAGCCCACCAATCAGCACCAAAGCCGAAAGCGGACGTTTTAACGATGTGGACAAGAGCGACATAAATACAATGGGTGGTTAAGGGATACTACCGACGAAAAAGGGCGAAAAATGCCTCGAAATTATTGGTGGCGGAGGCTTTTTGGAGTTGCACCCGAAGAACGCGACTTTGGGTAGTTACTACGTCTTTTTCTACCGAAGTAAGCAGTTGCAGGGCATCCGTTAACCCCAAAATATTTTCCAATCCATTGTTATACCGCGAAAGCCGTTGGTTGTAAGCCGCCGTAGCCGACTGCAATGAAAGGGGCAGTTCCTTTAGTTCGAGTTGTAAAACAGAAAGCATCGCCTCCGAAGCATTTAGGGTATTTTTAAGTTGCAGTTGCTCCGCCGCCAGTTGATTGGTCGCTTCTTTTACCCGAAACTGTTGCAATTGAATACGATGGGAAGAACGACGAAAATCCGTCAAGTTGACGGTCATTGCCGCCCCGACCAGTACGTTGGTCCGGCTATAAAGCAGCCCGTTGCCCAAAGGTCCGTAGTTATTTTCAACGTTAATGCTAGAACCCCGCGCCCAAGTCGCCGTCAGCAGCGACACCCTCGGCAGGGCAGCTTTACGAATCACGTCAATCTCTGCCGAGCGGTATTTCGCCAAATAATCACGGTATTTCAGCAAGGGGTGGTCGTTGGTAGGCTCCGAGTAAAGGGGAGATAAACCCACCGATGCCGACTGAAAAGTGGTATCGATTTGCATTTGCTCAACAGGGCGCCCCGTGAGCGTGGCGAGCTGATTGGCGGCCTGCCGATAATCTTCCAACACCTGCCAATAGCCGAGTTTAGCCTTGGAAAACTGCACCGAAACCAGCGATGAATCAAGCCCCGGTTTGATACCGTTACGCACCAAGTTAACGGTGATTCGACGAACGGTATCCACGCGGGCGATGTTTCCCTGCTCAATTTTCAAAAGTTGATGCAGTCGAAGCAAGTCCAAATAGGTCGTAATGACGAGTTGGCGCAGTCCAAATTTTTCACGTTCTAGCGCAGATTCTCCAACGGCAATATCGGTGCGGGCAAGCTGGTCTTCGGCCTTAAAACGCCCGAAATTATACACTTCCCAGTCCATAGAGGCCAGCGCGATATTGCCCGAAGCCAAATCCATACGGTTTTCGGTCCGCCGTCCGCCCGAAGTAGGCACAATTAACCCCAGCGAAAAATACGAACCCGAATGGCCGTTGGCCGTTCCGACATCAATCTGGTCGTGAAGACGAACGTTGGGCAAGCGGTTGTCGCGCACCACCCGGGCGTTTGCCCGAATCGCCTCCAACGCCGAGCGTTGCGCTGCCAGCGTCGGATAATGGGAAAAGGTTGCGTCAATGGCCCTTTCCATCGTCAATACCTGCGAAAACAAACCCGTATGACTCACTAAAATCAAGGCAACCAATGCAAAATTACGACGGGCAAAAAACATCATTTGTGCAATAAATTAAGAAATGGGTGGAGGTGTCGTTTCACCCTTCAAAATAACCACCACGCTCATTAAAGACTCATTAGTGATTTATTAGAATTTGATTAGAAACCAATATCAAGCCGTTTAATGGTTACTTTAGTGGTAGAATTAGCCATTCAAAAGTGTTTTTAGGGTGTTATGAATGTATTATTGGTAGAAGATGACGTTGAACTGGCACAGTTCATTCAGAAGGGTTTACAGTCGGAGGGCATTCCAGTGTCGATGGCCTACGACGGAATCATAGGGCGCAGTTTGGTCAATGAGCACAGCTATGATGTAGTAGTGTTGGATGTAAATATTCCGGGCCTCAATGGGTATGATTTGTGCCGATTTATCAAACAAAACTGGCCCGCTATTCCCGTGATATTATTAACGGCACTGGGGAGTCTTGACAACAAAGTACTGGGGTTTGAATCGGGAGCCGATGATTATCTCACCAAACCTTTTGCTTTCAAAGAACTGGTATTCAGACTAAAAGCCCTTGCAAGGCGGCATTCTTCCCGCCCGCTATTACCCAAACGCCTGACCCTGCTGGATTTGGAACTAGACACGCAATCGCATCAGGTTTGGCGAGCGGGGCAGCGCATTACGCTGACCGCCCGGGAGTACGCCCTGCTGGAATACCTGTTGGTGAATCAGGGGCGCGTAGTGAGTCGAGTGAGCATTCAAGAAAATGTGTGGGATGTACATTTTAATACCAACACCAACGTAGTGGATGTGTACATCAATTATTTGCGTCGAAAAATAGACACCGTAGAGCCAAAACTCGTTCATACCGTTTTTGGGGTTGGATACATGATTGGGGCTGAGCCATGAGCATCAAAGAAAAAGTGACGATTGCGTTTGGGTTATTGGTAGCCACGATACTCGTGCTGTTTTCTTTATTTATTTTTGAAGCCTACGAATCGTACCGCCGTTCGATGATGCGCACCCGGCTGCAACGCCGTGCGCTCTCGGCCCAAACCTATTTTCTGAATCGCAGTGAATTTCACCGGTTCAGCTTTCTCATTTTGCCCGAACAAAAAGAAATGATTTTTGACGTAGAAAACAATCTCATTTATTCCTCCACGGGTCCGCACGACTATGTACCAACCAAAGACCTGCTCCGGGAAGCGCGCCGTAAAGAGATGTATTTTACCTACAAAACGCCCGAATGGCCCTCCCCCAAAGAAGGCGTAGCGCTGTCTTTCAATTACCAAAACCGAAATTATGTGGTCGTCGTAACGGCTTATGACCTCAACGGGCACCAGACCAGCACTAACTTATTTGCCATCCTTTTGGGCGGCAACATTTTATCATTGGCGGTAATTATATTAGCAGGCTTTTTGTTTGCGCGGCGGGCCATGCAGCCGTTTGACCGCTTAATCAGTCAGATAAATACCGCTACCGTCAACGATTTTTCATTTCGTCTATCTTATAAAGCCGAACCCGACGAAGCAAGTTACTTGGCGGGCTCATTCAATCAACTGTTGAGTCGGCTACAAAAATTGGCCGTCAGCCATGAGCATTTTATTGGGTATGCTTCCCACGAAATCCGAACGCCGTTGACGGTCGTAAAGGGAATGTTGGAAACGGGGCTCGCCTACGATCAAACCCCCGAAGCCACCCGCGAGAGCATGGAAAAAGCGCTGCACCGGCTGGAAGACGCCATTGAGTTGGCCAATTCGCTCCTGCACCTGACGGAGGTAGAAGGGCTAAACCCTAATCGACTCATGGAAGATGTCAATTTGGTAGATACGATTTTGGATACCGTGGGCTATTTTCAGGAAAAGTACCCCCATCAACAAATTGATTTGCAATTGACCGAAGTATTTATCGAAAACAGCCCGCGCATTAAGGTGGTCGGCAACAATAGCTTGCTGCGCACGGCTTTGATAAATATTATTGACAACGCCTGTAAATACTCTGATTTTAAGCCCGTACAAGCAGTGATCACCTGCCAACCATTCTGGGTCATAATTGATATTATTGACCAAGGAATCGGCATTCCCAACGCCCGACTTTCAGAGGTATTTTTGCCCATGATGCGGGCCGAGAATGTAGGAACGATAAAAGGCTTTGGGCTGGGCCTGACGTTGGCCGAAAAAATCGTTACCATTCATCGGGGTGTGCTAAATATTCAATCTATCCCCACAGAAGGCACCACCGTTTCGGTCCGTTTGCCTGCCATTTCAATATAAGATGCTTGGTAGTGGTGTCAAAAAAAAACATGACCCGCTCTCAAAGAGAACGGGTCATGCAACAACTTTACCCTACTTGAATAAATCTTCAAAAACCGCTTTCACGGCTCACTTTATCTTTCATAACATTGAGTTGACTATAGAATACAGGAACACACTTGTTGCTGAATTCTTTAGACTACGGTAGCAAAGTAACATAAACTTTTATTCATTTTTATCCCTAAAAGCCGTGAATCCTACCTATTCACCGGTGAAACCTACCTATTTGCCTGCGAAATTAACCTATTGGCGGGTGAATTTATCGCTCAAAATACGCTTCGCAATTTTGAATATTCAGAAAACGGAGGCTTTCTTGGAAGCAGGCATGGCACTTTCAGTGCCCCGACAACGATACCTGAATAGGTGCTTGACGAATGAGGTCTTTTCGTTGATAAATTCGAATACTGTCAATTTCCTTGACGAAAGAATAGTCTCTCGCTACCATACGATTCAATACTAGGTAAGATTCATGCCGCTGCGATTTTAGCGTAAACATCAAATTGTTAGGCCCTACCGCATCCAAGAATAAAGCGGGTTGGTTTTCTTGAAGATTCCGAATGTATTTTTCAAGGTACACCGCCTGAAACGAGTTCTTCATAATACTACGTTGCGAATGCGTTTCTGCCGTTCCCTGCCGCCTTTGACTTTCAACGTATAAACGGCAGTTCCAACCCCACACGGCAATGCAATCTGTCGGCTTTGTAGCCTGTTGAATCCATTCGGCAACGGCTGATTGCTGCAAACGGGCATAACGCGGAAAAACCGCGAGATAAGGATTAATCCTGAAGGCTACCGAAGCCCCGCTTCCAACGTCATTGTTACTCATTGGCGGATAGGTCACTAAAGCCACACTGTAGACGCTGAAATAGCCGTACAGGGTAAACCGTAGAAAAATAAAGAAGAATATCGTCGCCATAAACACCCCAGTTGGCCACCTGTTTTCGGTCGAACCGTTCTCTTTTAGCAACGGTGAAAGACAAACGCTAAGCATCCAGCCCAGAGGAAAAACGGCAAAAAGCAGGTAATGACTAAATTGCGTTTCGGGTTTAAAAACCGCAAAAAGAGACAGCCCCAACGTAACCGCCACCATGACCGCAATCCATTGATAGCCTCCCGTTTTATTGACAAAAGGATTGACCTTCAAAAACCGCAGCAACAACAACGGCACAATCAAAGCGAAGAGCCCAAGAATATCAAGATGGTGCCCCAGATAGGTTGGCAGGGCAATGAACCTCTCCCAAAGTGTATGGGGCAACATCGTTGAATATTGGTTTAATTCTTCATAACCAATCAAATTTGCTAGCAAATAGTAGGTATAAAAGTCATCCAATACGCCATAGTGGGCGCATAGCATCAGAATGATACCGATACTGCTCACTCCGCCGCCCATCAACGTGAAAAGTGCCCGGTAGTTGGGCCGTTGGGCTCGAAGCAGAAAAAAGGCAAGAACCAACAACGGACCCGCAATCACAGGCAAAGCCTGCAACTTGCAAAACGGAATCAAGCCCGCCATAAAACCCATCAGGTATAAGTCAATCGGTGAGCGTTTTGCGCCACTCATCCACCGACAAGCAATGTAGAAGCAAGCCGTCAGTAAGGGCAGGGCGGCAAGTTCACTGCTGTAATGCAGAAAATCAGACCAAGTGGTCCAACCAAAAAAGACGGCAACCGCCAAGGCGCTCAAACGAGTGACGATTGGCGTAGACATCCGTTGGAGACTGCGATAAAAGAAGTAAAAAGCAACCAAAATCAATGCCAATGCGGTGATTCGGGCCGCCGTATAATCGAGGGGAAGACCAAAAACGGCGGGCAACAAAAGCGCATAACTGTTGAGCGGGCCAGAAGTGGTTCCATCAACCGACGCCCAGAATATGGGTTTTTGCCTTAGCGTAATGGCCTGCGCCATCATCTGGCTTTCGTCGGGGTTGAGCTCTTCATTGAACCCAATACTCGGAATCCGGAGAAATATAATCATCACCACGAGCAGTCCAAAATGGCTTTTTGCGGACATTTTGGCGGTATAATCAGGCACAATGCCCGAGGCAAGTCCCAAAACAATGAGTAAAACAAATCCGATTGAATAATAGATGAATGGCCATTCATCAACAAACCAACCCATTCCATCGTGTATCATTCAGTCTATTTAAATTAGGGAAGTGTGGGTATTAATGGCCTAACCATTATACATAATACGCAGATTATCAATTTCTTATTCCTTAAATTTATGCAATAAAATAACATGCATTCAGTGTTCAATTAGGGAATAATCCAAGAAAAAAGTGTTATGTATATTTTGCCTTTTTTTACATAAATCACAGGTTTTACTACCCAACCCATGAGCACGGAAGTTATGCCCTATTGACAAAATCAATACTTTTAATTTACTTTGTAAACAAAAGTACTTTTTGATTCATTTTTTATATTTACCTTGCTGTTTCTGATTGAAGAAACGAAAACAAATCTAAATTCATCAAAATGGTATACTTTGCAGCGCCTGATTCCATCGTTCGGAAAATCTGGGGCAAAGCCGACACAATCCTATTTATCTTTGCGGGCGCCTCGGCCGAGTTTGCGTTAAACAAGGCCGTAGATTGGCTTTATTTCACGGGTAAACTCCCCTCCGACCCACTGGGGCGTTTGTTTTCGACCGTTTCGTACGCCCGCCAAATCGTTTTTTCGGAGTACAGCGAGGCCCTTTTTGCCATTGACAAAATCGCGGCGATTCATCAGGGCGTTGAGCAGAAAAGAGGCGCTCAAATCCCCGATTGGGCCTACCGCGACGTTCTTTTTATGCTCATCGATTATTCCATCCGGTCGTTTGAGTTACTGGAACGAAAATTAAGCCAACCAGAAAAAGAGGAGGTATTTGAGGTATTTTACCGCGTCGGGGCAAGAATGGGCATCAAAGGCTTACCCGTCCATTTTGATGAGTGGCAACAAATGCGCGAAGAGCACATTCAGGAGAACTTATTATCAAGCCATTTCACCCTTGATCTTTACCAGCAGTACAAAAAACATTTAGGTTCATTCCGATTTTTTTTGCTCAAACAAGCGCAGATTTTGGTCGTTCCTCCAAGGGTAAACAGGCTTCTTAGGCTCGGCAAATTCCCCATTTTTGCGTCGGCAATTGGCACCTACAAGCTTCTGAGATTACTAAAAGTAGAGAACTATCTCAAAAATGCAATTTTGCCCGAGGCTTACAAGCCACAAATTGCCGCATTGGACGTTGTATAACATCAAGCTGAAATATTAAAACATCTTCGACAAAGTGGACGTTAATTCAACTAAATGCCAAATTACAGGAACGGTTTTATTTGAGTTGGGTTTATATCTACACTATGATTGATACTATGTTGATGTTGCAGCGAATATTTCTGCTTTTTTTGATGGGCTTTTTTGGATTGACCACTCCCCTTTTGGGGCAGGATAGTCGGTTCAAAAGTTTTATAAAAAAAACAATATCAGATACTACCGCCCCCGGCAAACCCAGTTATCGGTTTTATCCTACGCTGGCTTACGCACCCGAAACTAGCTTTGAGTTTGGGGTATCTTCACTCCTGCTTTTTCAGGCCAAAAATGATACCCTCAACCGCTTAAGTGAAGTGCAAGCGTTTGGCTTTGTCACGATGAAAGGGCAATATGGCTTATGGATTGATAATGCCATTTATGGAGACCACGACAATTGGTTTTTGCTGGGCCGAATGCGCTTCCAGAAATTTCCGCTTCTCTATTATGGCATTGGGCCCTCGCCTTCTGCCAAAGAGCCCGCATTGATCGACGCCAACTATCTTTTGTTCCGGCAACGGGTTTTAAGAAAAATCATTCCCAATCTTTTTGTCGGCCCCGAAATCGACTATCAGCAGCTCTACAACACGGCGTTTAAACAACCCAAAGATCACCTCTACGAAAAACCTCTAGGCACCAACGGAACCATTAATGTGGGTCTGGGAGCAGCCTTGGTGTATGATAACCGTCACAATGTGCTGAATGTAAGAAAAGGCCTTTTTGGTGAACTCTCCTTTCTTAAATATCATCCAAGTATTGGCAGCGAATATACCTTTCACGGGGTCAATCTGGATGTGCGCTCCTACCATCCGACAAGCCCGCGCAATGTGCTGGCTTGGCAGGTATATGGTAATTTTTACGGGGGCAATATTCCCTTCAACCAACTGGCATTGATGGGTGGCGAAATGATTATGCGGGGGTATTATTCAGGCCGTTACCGCGACAAAAACATGATAGCCGCCCAGGTAGAACATCGCTGGTTGCCTTTCGGTTTTAGTAAGCGATTTGGGGCCGCTGCTTTTGCGGGAGCGGCCGTGGTAGCCCCCAAAATCAGCGAATTTTCTACCCAATACATCCGCCCTACTGCTGGTGTCGGACTGCGTTATTTGCTCTTCCCAAGGCGGGATATTTATCTCCGATTAGACGTTGGTTTCTCCGAAGACGGCCCCAACTTTTATCTATTTACGGGCGAGGCATTCTGATGTAGACAATGACTGGCATAACGGATTGGGCTAAACGCAACTGGCTATTATTAGTTCTGTTGTTAGAGACTGGAGTGGCATTTCTTGTTAATCGCTGAGTTACTAAAATGAGCAAACGCCCGAAATATATAAAGTATCAATCCCAAGAGCTTGACTCCAACGACCTTGTACATACAAGCGTGAAGACATTCACTTGATTTACGTAAATATCCTCCTAGGTTCGTTAGATATTTTCCAAAGATATTTTCCAAAATTAGTACTGAGGAGAAGCCGTATTATTTTTAAGCAATGCAGATATCCATTTACACTATTTCGATTATTTTGCATTTGAAAATTATCTCAATTATTTAACTTATGCTAAAAACAGCCATTTCACTTATTCTCTTTTATTTGAGTATAACCATCACTCAGGCACAAAGCAAAAAAAACAAATGGTATCTAGGAGTAGGTTTAGCCGAAAATTATGCCTTTGCGACGATACCTAACTCCAAAGGGGCTTGGTCTTATTTGGTAGAAATGCCTACTATCGGGTACTTAATAAAGGAAAACCTTGCCGTTAGTTTGGGGACCTCAGTTCATATACCTCCCAAAAGTATCTTGAGGCTTTTTGATGATCCCCCTATCATTTATTGTATTAATCCCGCGCTGAGGTATTATTTTGGAAAGAAAGATTTTAAACCTTATGCACAACTCCTGTATAGGTTTGGTAGGGAGAATCTGGGGAAATATGAACTAAGAAACCCCAATGGTCAACTAGAGACTTATGAATATATTAATCGAGTACAAGTGATCCAGATTGGGGGTGGTGCGGCGTATTTTTTTACACCGAAAATGAGCATAGATTTAGGTATATATTTAGATAAGATGTTTCGGAGAGCAAAGGAAACCTATCCCGACTTCATTACAGGGGCTCCTTTATCCCCTAAAACACAAAAAGGTACTAATTCAGGTTTTCGACTCGGACTTTGTTTTTATTTTTAAAAAATTCAAATACTACAAAGCTGCAATTTTGGCTAATTAAGCTACTAAACTGAATACTTATACTTGATTTAAGTAAATGTGCAAAATTAATTTATACTTCACGTAGAGCCGCTAAGTTTTAGATAATCAACCTTTTATGCTCTTTGCGCCAGTGCGACTTTGCGTGAATAAATTTGCTTAATTACTTAAGTAAATACAGCCTTTTAAAACGGCTTGAGTTCGATTCAACATGTACTTAATATCTAGCCAGAATAAGCCCAATTAAGGCTTCAAAAGGGGTCTTTAAACTCCTTTCTGGGGGGGGGGTAAAAAAATAAGCGCATAATTTGAAGTAAAATAATACTCATCCCCCTTTTGTCCCTTTGAAAAGCATCATCATATTATTACTATCTTCATACCAACGTTAAGAATGCGATTATTTTTTCTTTCTCTTGCCTTTATCGCGGTCATTTTAAGACTTAATGCCCAGAATGTTACCATCACTCCCACTGGGGTTACGCCCTCCTTTAACTACCCACGCCTCACGTATGATGCTATTTTGGCCCTATCTGGGCCAATTGAAGGCGATTTAGCGTACGACCTTACCTTTAAATGCCTTCGGGTATATAATGGCTCTAAGTGGGTATGTACAATATCCAACGCTTCCGACTTTAACCCTAACATTACCTCAATTGCCTCTGCCGGTGGAAATGGCTACGATATAGGTCAAAGTGTCGCGGTCGATAACGTGGGCAATGTATACATCACAGGACAATTTGAAGGAACTGCCGCTTTTGGAAACATTTCCGTTACTTCTGCCGGTGGTATCGGTGTGTTTATCGCAAAATATAATCGCGATGGACAGGTGCAATGGGTAAAATCAGCAGGAGGATGGGGTAATGGATTTGGTCTTGGCATCGCAGTAGATACCAGTAGTAATGTATACATAACTGGAATCTACCATATCACAATATCTTTTGAAAACACCACCCTTACTTCCGCTGGAAACAGTGATTTATACATTGCTAAATACAACACCAACGGTATCTTACAATGGGTGAGATCAGCAGGAGGGCCAAACAGTGACTTGGCAAACAGTATTGCCGTCGATGCTGCCGGGAATGCGTATATCACTGGGTATTTTCAGGGAACATCAACTTTCGGAACCGCTTCCATTACGGCTACCCCTTTACCTTATGACGATGTATTTATTGCAAAATACACCACCAATGGAACCTTCCAATGGGTAAAATCTGCCGGAGGCTCCAGCAATGATTTTGGTTATGACATCGCTGCCGATTCTAATGGGAATGTATACGTGACAGGCTCTTACTTTGGGACTGCGTTTTTTGATGGCACCCCAATCACATCTGAAGGAAGCAATGATGTGTTTTTGGCTAAATACAATACCAACGGAGGGAAAGAGTGGGTACGTTCGGCCGGAGGAACAGGCACTGAAAACGGACAGGGAGTTGCCGTAGATGGCAACGGCAATGTGTACATCAGCGGTAATTTTAATACTACAGTACGGTTTGATAATAGGTACGTTACCTCCAAAGGCAATAATGATATTTTTATTGCTAAATATACAACCGACGGCACTAACTTATGGCTGAGAAGTGCAGGAGGAATAAATAACGAGAACGGTAGAGAAATAGCAGTCGATGCCATAGGCAGTGTGTACCTGACGGGCTATTATAATACATCCGCCATGTTTGGAGGTAGCTCGCTCGTTTCAGCCGGGTACAACGACCTTTACGTTGCAAAATACAGCACAAACGGAGATTTTGAGTGGGCAACATCGGCGGGAGGTGCAAATGATGATTATGGACAGGGCATAGCGATTGATGCTTCAGGTAATGTTTTTGTGGTCGGAAATTTTGAATTAAAGGGTGTTTATGGCAACAAAACGATTACATCCGCAGGAAGCTATGATACAGTGGTAGCCCGAATTGAAAAGTTTTGATAACTAATCCGACAGTTTTAGGGCTCGAAATTAGTAAAAGCCCATGGGCTTGCATTATTTTGTGAGAATACCTGTACCATAAAAATCATAGGGTAGTCGTCATTCAACGTTGACGGACTCCCTTGCTATTCCACCCCCTAAATCAATGGAAAAAAAAAGCCTGTCTGAAAGAGACATCTGCACCAAGTTTATTACGCCCGCACTCGAAAAAGCTGGCTGGAATAAATTGACTCAGTTTTTGGAGGAGGTTTCGTTTACCGACGGCAAAATCTACGTGCGCGGTAAAATGACCGCAAGGGGAGAACGCAAACGGGCTGACTACATTCTGTACTACAAGCCCAATATTCCCATTGCCATCATTGAGGCCAAAGACAACAAACATTCGGTGCGGGCTGGTATGCAGCAGGCGCTCAACTACGCCCGCATTTTGGACATTCCCTGCGTGTTCAGCAGCAACGGCGACGGCTTTCTCTTCCATGATCGCACCGCCACCGATGCGCAGATTGAAGAAGAATTAGGTTTGCATAACTTTCCTACGCCGCAACAGCTTTGGGAGAAGTATAAAAAATACAAGGGCATCACTACGCCCGACGCGGAGAAGATTGCCGCGCAGCCATATTACGCCGACGGCAGTGGACGCAACCCACGCTACTATCAACAAATCGCGGTCAATCGTACCGTGGAAGCCATTGCCAACGGACAAAATCGCATCCTGCTGGTGATGGCAACCGGAACGGGAAAAACCTATACGGCCTTTCAAATCATTCACCGACTTTGGAAAAGCGGAGCCAAGAAACGGATTCTCTTTCTGGCCGACCGAAACGCGCTCATTGACCAAACACGACGAGGTGACTTCAAGCATTTCAGGGATAAAATGACGGTGGTCAAACACCGCCAAATTGACAAGAGCTACGAAATCTATCTGGCTTTATACCAAGGGCTTTCGGGGTCTGATGATGCCGCCAACGTTTACAAACAGTTTTCACCCGATTTCTTTGACCTTATTGTCATTGATGAGTGCCACCGGGGCAGCGCCAATGAAGACAGTGCCTGGCGCGAAATTCTGAGTTATTTCAAAAACGCCACGCACGTGGGCCTAACCGCCACGCCCAAAGAAACCGAAGAAACCAGCAACAGCGAATATTTCGGCGAGCCCGTTTATACTTATACGCTCAAGCAGGGCATTGATGACGGATTTCTGGCTCCGTATCAAGTAGTACGCGTCGCGCTCAATGTGGATGCCGAAGGCTGGCGACCTGAACAGGGCAAAACCGACAAAGCCGGAAACTTGGTGGAAGACCGCGTGTATAATCGCTCGGATTATGACCGAAAATTGGCGATTGACGAGCGAACGGATACCGTAGCCCAAAAAGTCACGGAATTTCTGAAAGGCTACGACCGCTTTGCCAAAACCATCATTTTTTGCGTGGACATCGATCATGCCGAACGAATGCGCTCGGCCATGGCCCGCCACAATGCCGATTTGGTGGCCGAAAACTACAAGTACGTGATGCAGATCACGGGCGATAACGACGAAGGCAAACGCGAGCTTGACAACTTCATTGCCCCCGAAGAACGCTATCCCGTTGTAGCGACCACTTCTGAATTGATGACCACGGGCGTAGATGCACAAACCTGCAAAGTGATTGTGTTGGATGCCAACATCAATTCCATGACTAAGTTCAAGCAGATCATCGGACGCGGCACCCGAATCAACGAGGAATACGGCAAACGCTACTTTACCATTCTCGACTTCAGAAATGCCACCGACCTGTTTGCTGATACGGCCTTTGACGGTGACCCGATTCGGATAAAACCAGTAAGCGAAGAAGAAGACCTGAGCGGCATCGTCGAAGAGGACGCCAACAATACCGAACCTATCATTGATGAAGTATCAGGAGAAGAAATTGATCTGACGCCCCAAGCGCCCGTAATTCGGTATCCAACCCTTCCCAGCAGCGGCGATACATTGCAGGAACCGCGCCAAAAAGTGTACGTCAACGGGGTGGATGTGTCGGTGCTGGTGAGTCGGGAGTTGTATTTTGATAATCAGGGCAAACCCATTACTACGAGCCTGAAAGACCATACGAAGGGCATTATTCAGGGAAAATTTGCTTCGTTGGATGATTTTTTGAATCGTTGGAATAGCACTGAACGTAAGGATGCTATCGTGGCCGAACTGCTCGAACAGGGCGTAATGGTTGAGGCGCTGTACGAGGCGGTCGACAAAGAAGTTGATTTATTTGACTTAATTTGCCACGTCGCCTACGACCAACCACCGCTGAGTCGGAAAGAACGGGCCAACAACGTGAAGAAGCGCAACTACTTCACCAAGTACGGCCCCCAATCCCGAAAAGTGCTGGAAGCCCTGCTCGACAAATATGCCGACGAGGGCATTACCAAC
The DNA here is from genome assembly GCF_024158025.1 of Runella salmonicolor. Classification (NCBI taxonomy): domain Bacteria; kingdom Pseudomonadati; phylum Bacteroidota; class Cytophagia; order Cytophagales; family Spirosomataceae; genus Runella; species Runella salmonicolor. Next base: position 5,600 of record NZ_JAMZEL010000002.1, on the reverse strand, counting down.
ATCGAAAGCATGGACGTACTCAAAGTAAAACCATTAACCGACTTTGGTTCACCGGTAGAGATTATTAAGGGCTTTGGCACCAAATCTGACTATCTGAAAGCCATCAAAGAATTAGAACAAGAACTTTATAAATTAGCGTAATGAGTAACATAAGTGGCGTAATCAAAAGCATCCGCGACATCATGTGGCAGGATACGGGCCTCAACGGCGATGCCCAGCGCGTGGAACAGCTGGGCTGGATGCTTTTTCTTAAAATATTCTCCGACAAGGACTTAGAACTCGAACTGCTGGATGACACCTACACTTCGCCCATTCCGGCGGAGTTTCATTGGATACAGGAAAAGGGCAATTGGGCTGGCGACGACGAAGGCATCACGGGCGACGAACTGCTGGAGTTTGTGGACCGTAAACTCTTTCCGGCCCTGCGCAACCTCGACGTCAGTACGGGCAACCGCCGGGCGCTCATTGTACGGGAGGTGTTTGAGGGCAACAACAACTACATGAAGAGCGGCATCAACATCCGAAAGGTGTTGAACAAACTCAACGAGATAGATTTTAACGTGGCCAAAGACCGCCACGCTTTTGGCGAGTTGTATGAAGGAATCCTCAAAGAACTCCAAAGTGCGGGCAAAAGCGGCGAGTTTTATACGCCCCGCGCCATTACGCAGTTTATCACCGACATCATTGACCCCAAAATCGGGGAGAAGATTCTTGACCCCGCCTGCGGAACGGGCGGCTACCTGACCTGCGCCATTGAGCACCTCAAAGCACAGGCCAACAGCGTGGAAGACCGCCAAAGCATTGCCGAAAACGTGCGCGGTTGGGAGTACAAACCGCTGCCGTTTCTATTGGCGACCACCAACCTGATTTTGCACGATATCGAAGTGCCCAATATTCGTTTTGGCGATGCGCTCGACCAACCCTTGAGCAATTTTACCGAGAAAGACCGCGTTCACGTTATTTTGGCCAACCCTCCGTTTGGCGGGATTGTGGCCAACAATAACGAAAACAACTTTCCCCAAAACTACCGCACCAAAGAAAGTGCCGACCTGTTTTTGGTCCTGATGATTCACCTGCTCAAACAGGGTGGCCGCGCGGGAATCGTGTTGCCCGACGGCAGCCTCACGGGCGAGGGCGTGAAGCTGCGCGTACGCCAACGCCTGTTGGAGGAGTGCAATCTGCACACCATCATTCGGTTGCCCAACAGCGTGTTTCAACCCTACGCCACGGTAGCAACCAACCTGCTTTTTTTCACGAAAGGCACGCCGACCAAGGAAATCTGGTATTACGAACACCGCCTGCCCGAAGGCCAAAAATCGTATTCCAAAACCAAAACCATCCAAGCCAAGGAGTTTGAGCCCATCAAAGCATGGTGGAACAACCGCACCGAAAGCGACGTGTGCTGGAAGGTAGACATTCAAACCATCATTGACCGCAACTACGATCTGGACATCAAAAACCCTGTAAAACAAGAAGAAAGCCACGACCACAGCAGCGCCGAACTGATGGCCATGTTGGAAAAGTCATTTGCTAAAAGCCACGCGTTGTTGGGGCAGTTGAAGGAGGCGGTGCAGGGCTAAATGAGGGCTATTCGTAGTCAAACATACGAATGGGGTAATCAGGGAAGTATCTATCTCACAGCGTTATCAAAAACGGCATCGTAGTCAATCTCGGCCAAATACCTGCCTGCTCCCAATGTTATTTTTGGGTGTTGGGTGTTTTTCTTGGGAGATTTGCTGTTTCCTTCGTTTGTTTTGATTTTGGGCGTTATGGTTTTCATCGGTGCCTGAGTTATATAGCCTTTCAACAAAGATAAAAAAAAATTAGTTTAGCCTCACAGACAAAGGCACAAACCACCGAAAACAAGCAGATTGACACAAAACCAACATGAGTAGAAAAATTGCCTTTTTTACTAAAATCATAAACAAAAAAGTCCTTGCGCGTGAGGAATCTTTTGCCAGCGTGGTGTGCGTAAGGATTGCGCGGGGAAGCTTTGGCAAAAGTGCCCTTCTTTTGTTACTTTTCTTGGGCAAGCAAGAAAAGTAAGGGCTCACCAAATTAAAATTGGCAGAAGCCTTAATCCGAAGCAATAAAATTTAAAACATTTTACGAAAAACAATCAATGAGTTGGAGAAAAGTAAAATTAGGGAATATATGTACCATTGAAAAAGGGATGACCGGGATTCAAAAAGCAATTCCGGGCCCTTATCCAATGGTTGTAACAAGTGAAGAACGAAAATCCCACAACGAATACCAATTTGATGCAGAGGCTGTTATTGTACCCTTAGTCTCTTCTACCGGTCACGGTCATGCCAGTTTAAAACGGATACATTATCAAACCGGCAAATTTGCTTTAGGCTCCATTCTGTGTGCGATTATTCCTAATGACTCAACCGTCCTTAATGCCGAATATCTATACCGTTTTCTGGACTCTAACAAAGAAAATGAGTTAGTTGGACGAATGAAAGGCATGGCAAACGTCTCTTTGCCGCTCAAAGAAATTGCTCAAATTGAAATCCCTTTGCCTCCAACCATTGAAGAGCAATTGAAGTTCGTTGAAAGCTATAAACAGCTTGAAAATCAAAGTTCTGAACTCTCCACCGAACTCACCCACCAACTCGACCTTGTCAAACAACTCCGCCAATCCTTCCTGCGCGAAGCCATGCAGGGCAAACTCGTTGAGTCAAGCCACGATGGAGAAACCGGCCAACAACTTTTAGCTAAAATCAAAGCCGAGAAAGCCCAACTCATTGCCGCCAAAAAACTCAAAAAAGAAAAAGAGCTGCCGCCCATTAAAGCGGAAGAGATTCCTTTTGAGATACCAGAGCATTGGACTTGGTGTCGTTTGGGGGAGGTTTCAGAAGAAATAGTATATGGAACATCTGAAAAAGCCTTTGAGGAAGGAGAAATACCAGTATTGCGGATGGGCAATATTACAACAGACGGTAAAATCCTTTATTCAAATCTAAAATATGTTTCTTCAACAATACCTGCTCTTCCAAAGCTTTATCTTAATAATGGGGATATGGTTTTTAATAGAACTAATAGTTTTGAATTAGTCGGGAAAACTGGTGTTTTTGAAAATGATAAGCCTTATACTTTAGCCTCTTATTTGATTCGAGTTAGATTTATGATGGATATTAATTCAAGATTTATATCAAATTACATAAACAGTTCATTATGTAGATTGACACAACTTGAACCACAAATAATACAGCAAAATGGCCAAGCCAATTTTAATGGGACAAAGCTTGGTAATATTATTATCCCACTCCCACCCCTTTCCGAGCAGCGGCGCATTGTAGAAAAATTGGAGTCATTGATGCAAACCTGCGATGCGTTGGAGGCAAGCATCAAAAGCAGTCAGCTGCAAAACCAACAGCTTTTGCAGCAGGTGTTAAGGGAGGCGTTAAAAAAATAATCAATGTTATCCTTAAATCTGCATAAAGCCGCCGAAGAGCGCATACAAAAACTTACTTCAAAGATTGCGTTGGTTAAATCAGCCTTTACGTCTCTTGAAGTGAATGGCCCCATTGAGTTTACCGTCAATGACTGTCAGACATTTTTAGACCAAATAGCACAAATTGACCGAGCAACGGGCCTGAATCAAAAGCCCGTGGTGTACGTGTATGTACTTGAAAACCATGCCGAAAACGGCGAAACGCTTTTCAATCGACTTAAGGAATACAAAGCAAGTCCTGAATCTAAGGTCTTTGCTTTATCAAGAAGTAAAAAGGAGTTTGACAAAGACTCAATCGCCTTATATGTGGGCAGTGTCAAAAAAGATATTCTTTCCCGTATCAAACAGCATTTGGGAGTAGGCCCTCAAAAAACGTACGCCATGCATCTCAAACATTGGGTAGGCGAATCCCCTAAGCTACAATTTTACTACATCCCCCTTGCAGACTCAGCACAAACCTACGAAGTTGAGGCTGCCATTGCCTCACAGTTAAAGCCGCTTTTGGGAAAATCTATAGAAATCTGATTCAAGCAAAGCGTTGGAAATCACAGTAGAATACATTGAGCGAGCTTCGGCAGAGATAGCTTTATGATGCTTTCATACCTGAGGAATTTATCCGGGTTTTTCGTGGCTGATTGACTATTTGGGAAATGAAATGTATTTTTGATGTAAAATCAACTCCCAACAACAATGACTGTCATTATTCCGCCTAACGCCACTGAAAAGCAAATAGAGGCTGCATTGGAAAAGCTTAACAAAGCATCGAAAAAGTTTGACGTTGACAAGTTTTTCGGAAAGATGCAATGGGGGCAAGATCCTCTGAAATTTCAACGGGAATTGAGAGGTGAATAGAGAAGATTATATTTTATTTGACACAAACGCTCTGATTCGCCTATTGGAAGGCGACCCGTTGGTAAAATTGATACTTGGTAATAAAAGGCCTTGCATCTCCATCATTACCGAAATGGAGATACAATGTAAGCCCAGAATTCTTCCGAACGTCAACTTTTGAAGCAATTATTAGATCAGTTGGTTATTTTTGAAATAAATGAGCAGATCAAAAACCTTGCTATTAAAACAAGGCTGTCTACTTCTTTAAAACTGATGGATTCAATCATCGTTGCTACGGCTCAATGGATAAATCTGCCGTTGGTAAGCAGCGAAACTAAATTTAAGAGCGCGTCTTTGGTAGATATTGTACTGTTAAGCAATAGAAAAACCCAATAAATTTTATCTGCTTGACAAAGAAAACGCTCGGCCTTACCGAGCGTTTTCTTTGTTGTGACCATTACTCCTACTATACCATTTCTTTCATCAACTCATCAATACAGTGTTGATGATTCAGCCCCATTTTTGTACGTTCTGTAACAATGATTTTTGAATTGCCATAGGCAGCCGTTGCCTGAATAAAACCCGAAGGACGCGCTTCATAGTGAATCCTCGCTTTTTCAAAAATCGGCTTGGCCCACGTCTCCAGATTGGTAAAGAGGATCACATTTTGGGGTTGAAGGCAGTTAAGCTCTTCAACAAATAGCTCAGCCGCATATTCCTGCGCTTTTATCTCATCGCCATCCGGGTTCCAGCCCTTTTGCGGTGCAATTTTCATCAAATTACTCCAAGCAATCACCTCATTCCAATCCTTGTCGGTCTTCCCGTATTTTTGTTTAACCAGTTTGTAGGTGACATTCCAAAAGAAAGAGCGAAAAAGGCCCGATTTTGTCCAGTTGGTATTGACCCAGTTCAACGCACACTCTTCTCCTTCGGCCTGCGACTCCTCAATCGCCAATTCTATATGAGCATCCAACCTATGCTCATCATCTCCGATGGTAAATCCAGAAGGCAGCCATTCATTTACGGCCTGTCCTACCACCAACAAATGCTTCCCCTGAGCATATTCCTTTCCGATCATGGGATAAAAAGCCGTGTATTCTTTCCCCTGATTGTGTACTGCCTTCGTAAAGGCCAATAGATTTTCTCTAAAAAGTCGGTCGTATTCAGGTGTCATACGGGATCAATTCCAAAAGTTGTGGAGTAACTTAGATTAAGCATATATCTGAGTTAGCCGATACAGGAAGAATTCTACGTTTCTTACCCCTCTGAACTGACTTCTGAACGCTTTGATTTTGGCGTTGAAGGATTC
>NZ_JAMZEL010000019.1:0-64869 GCF_024158025.1 Runella salmonicolor | reverse complement strand
TTTTTTTTTGCCATAGCAATACCGTTTGTAACAGTTATTGAACAAACTTAGAAATAATGTAAATAAACTCAAAATCTATTTACATTATTTACAGTTATTCTACTGATTAACAACAACTTAAACTGTAAGATGTACCCTAAAATGTCACTTTATCCACAACAATGTAAAAAAACCAAAATGAGTATACATTTTTTGTGGCTTAAAAGGCTGTTTTACATGAATGAATATACATTTTATTGAAAGTTATCCACATAATTTTTCACATAAAACCTTATTAATCAATAAGGTACATAGTTATCCACACATGAATGAATATACATTTTATTCATTTTATGATTATACATGACTCAGTATACATTTATACATGACTCAGTATACATTTATACATGACTCAGTATACATTTATACATGAATGAATATACATTTATACATGAATGAATATACATTATTGATTTTGCAAATCAATGATAATCAGTTGATTATGGCCAATTTTTGGACTGCTAAAAAACTTTATTAAAAAAGTATTTAAAAAAGGTATTAAAAAACTTTTTAAAAAAAGAGATTTTAATTTTTTATTTTTTTTTAACCTACGGGAAAGAATAAATTAGACTACTAAATACATAGTTTAAGTATGGTTTAAAATGTAGTTTAAAAGATGATTTTAAAAAGTAATAAAAAAAATGATTTATTGCGTAACATGAATGAGTATACATTAAACAAAAAGTCAAAACAAAAATGATTTTGATTTGAATCAACAAATACACACTTGCTAGCTCAATCTAAATTAAGGAATGCGATTTAAGCGCCTTTTTGGGCGCTCTGAACGATTTTATCAGAAAACACAATCAGGAACATATTGGGATTAAATAGTTGAACAGAAGGTGTTTTTGAGGGTTCTAGTGGGATATTGGGTATTAATCCAAACATTTGTTATTTAAAACTTTGAAAGCGCTACGTAAATAGTTAGACAGAATGCTAGAATCATAAAAAGAGTGCTTGGCTATTGTAACTCCAAATGCTCCTCGTATAGATTAATCCAATTTTAAAGCGATGTTATGAACAGCTTCAATAAAACTAAAAAACGATTGTAAAATCGGCGAATGGGGACAACATAGTGTCCAAATAAGTATAGTTTTGTCAATAAAAATCTACTTATAAATCTGTTTTTTATTACCTTTGAATATCAATTATTAGACCTAAATGAATAAAATATACTATTTATTTTGGGTTAATATGTATATTTATCCATGTATAAATCATGATTATCTTTTTAAACTCATCTAAAACAGTCATAAAAATTATTCCATGGCTAAAAAGCTAAGTATGCATCAGAACTGTCTTATCTCTTATGGAAAGCATGATAAAAACCAGCTAACCCAATGACAGAAATAATTTCGTTGGAAGTATTAAAAGACATATTTTGTGAATAAAAATAGTTGTTTACAAAACTAATAATGTAGATTTAGTGCTCAATTTGAAAAAAATAAAAATGAAATCAAGAGGAAGACCCAAATTAGATAGTGATGAAAAAGGCAACTATAATCCTATTTTAGTTGGTGAGAAAGTCTTAAAAACTTTACAAATAGCATCTGAATCAAATGAAGATCCACAGGTATTAAGGGCAAAACTTTCAGAAATTAAAAGCCATGCTGAATCCTGTGAATATTACTGGAAATTGGTATTTACCTACTCCTTTTTTGTTTACAAGAATCGTAAAATGACCGATGCTATTTTTGAACGCGCAGATACTACTTTGATCGACGGAATAAAAAAAATGAACCTCAAAAACTTAGCTGAAATTGTTGGAATTGAATATCATAATTTTAAAAATATGTATTCGGGTCGTGGTAATGCAAAGAATTTACTTCACTACCAAGCTTTTCTGTACGAAAACGGTGTAAACTTTATTTCGTTACAATTCACTGAAACCCTTATCAACAAAGCTTACTCCTATCATCAACTTTTACAAACAAAAAAATACACTAGCGATGAATTAAAAAATATATTTTTCTAACTCTTCAAATTTAAAAGATACTCATGCGCTATGACTTAAATCAATTTTACCCGAAACACATCCCTTAAGGCTGCCTGTATTACCCATTATTAAACCATATTACGAACTTCAAATATCAAAAATTGATTCAATACAAAACATTAATATACAAGGATTTGATGGGAAAAAAAACATAATTGATTTATGATTAATTTGTCAAATAAAATTGAATCAATTTGTTGACCGATTACCCAATACCTTTTCAAATTGGAGAAAGGTTGAGTAGCCCTCAGTTGTTTCAATAATTTTGGAGTCTCCTTTGAGTTTTTTACTTAAAATCTTTACCAGATTCAATCCAAAGGCGGTTCCATTATTTAATTCTGGTGCTTTGGCAGAACCAATACCATTGTCTTTTACTTGAAGACAGAGTTTGCCATTTTCCTCACAAAATGAAAGTTCAATCTCGCCAGTTCGCCCCTCTGGAAAAGCATATTTTAGGGAATTGGTTAATAATTCATTAACAATCAGGCCAATAATCATGGCGGTGTCTACATCTAAATAAATTGGGTCCAGCTTATAGTTAATCGTGACTTGCTCAGTGGTAAGCAAACCAAATGAATCCAATAACGAAATACCCAGGTTTTTGAGATAATCGTTCATATCCACTGTTCCTGGATTGATTCCCATGTATAATTTTTGGTGAATAAGCCCCATAGCTTCTACGCGATTTTCGCTTTCTCTTATTGCTTCCAATGCGGCTTTATCTTTTATGTATTTACTTTGTAGATGTAATAAACTTGAAAGAACTTGAAGGTTGTTTTTCACACGATGGTGAATCTCCCTTATCAAATATTCCTTTTCTTTATTGCGTTGGCGTAATGTACGAATGAGCCTAAAAAGCATAAGACCACCAATAATCATCAGTCCTAGAAAAGAAGATAAAGTCCAAAGTTTTATTCGGTCCTCCGATAATTGTTTATTTTGTAGTGCAATTTGAGTCTCCTTTTGTTCGGATTCATATTGGGTCTTTAAACTTGAAAATTGAATATTTTTCTGAGCATTCAGTAAACTGTCACCTATAAACGATGCTTTCTTTTGAAAATAAAAGGCTGAATCATACTTGTTTAGTTGACCATAGGTTTCAGCTAGAAGTTTATAATTATCAACAGCCTGTTGGGAGCGAAATGTTTTTTTTAATAGCTTTTCATTTTCAATTAAATATGGCAGAGCTTCCCGATATTTTCCCATCATAGTGTAAATATGTCCAATACTACCAGTAACAGAGGCGGTAAGCCAATAAATTCCGCTATTTTGGGCTATTCTGAGGCTCTCTTTATAATCGGCTAGGGCGGCTATGTATTGTCGTTTTTTTTTGTAAACGTTGGCTCTACTATTCAATGAGAGTGCAATATCTGTGTCGTAGTTAAATAGACGCCTAATTTTGAGGCTTTCGTTAAGAAATGCCAATGCTTTTTGAAAGTTACCAGAAAGCATCCAAGCATCTCCTAGTATTTGGGCCGACGTGGAGAGGTCTCTTAAAATATTAGATTGTTTTTGTTCATCGTATGCTTTTTGTGCATAATTGATTGCTTCTTCAGAGTTATTCTGTGAAAAAAAAACGGAAGCTAAATCTGAATTTGCTTTCGCAATTCCAATGGGGTCATTGAGTTTTTGATAAATTGTAAGCGCCCGAAATCCGTAAAGTAACGCTTTATCAAAATTGCCCAAATAATTGTATACCCAACAGATTCTACCAAAAATTTTGGCTTCCCATTTTAAATTGTTTTGCTTCTGAAATGCGTATAAAGCTCGATTGTAGTAATAAAGAGCTGAGTCGGGTTGACTTAAATTTGCCCCGACATTTCCTAGATTAAACTCAATTTTGGGAATCCACTCTGGGTGATTATTTTCCTTTGCAATATGGTAAGATAGGTGAAAAATTCTTTTAGCCCTTCCTATATCCGTGTTGTTTATTGATTCTGCTAATGTATATAATTTTCTGATTTTGAGGAGAGTATTGTCTAACAATAAAATATTTTTTTCAGAACTTTCGGGGAGAGTATTTTGTGAAAATGCCGAAAAACTAAACAAAAAAGCCAGAGTTTTGAGTAAAGTTTTTTTCATTATTGAAATGAAATTAAGAAATCTTCTTTAAACGTCCCATGATTTCTTCTCGGGCAGATTTGCTAACTGGAATTTGGTGCTTACCAATGTAGAGGGAAAGGTCACCAATTTGCTCAACATGGTTCAAATTAACAATAAATGAACGATGTACCCTCAAAAATTCGGATAGATTGCTCAGGGTTTCACTAAATTTACCTAAGGTTTGTAAAATTTGAATCTCTTTCGTTCGAGTAAAAACTTTACAATAATAATCGTTGGCTTCGACCCATTGGATGTCCTGAAAAAATAATCGTTCCATACCGTTTTTTACTTTGACAAAAAGCCGATCCTGAAGAACGTAGGCACTTTCATTTTCTGCAACATCAACCATTTTTTTTGTTTTTACAGCTGATTGAATGATGGCTAATTCAATTGCATGTTTTAGATCTCGACCACGATAAGGTTTGGAAAGAAAAGCCGCTGGTGCAGTGGTTTTTGCTTTTGAAAAGGTAATTTCATCAGAATTACCCGTTAAAAAAATGATTGGAAACTGTACTTTTTTTGAAATCTGCCTTACTGTTTCAATCCCATCCCATTTTCCCGACAACTGCACATCCATGATTATTAAATCTGGAGAAGATAGTTGGAGATATTCATAAGCTTCCTCACCATTATCGTAAAGTCCAATCACTTCGTAGCCCATCTCCTCAAGGCGGTCTTGGAGGTCTGCTCCGATAATGGCGTCATCTTCAACAATAACGATTTGAATTGCATCCATAATTTACTTAAAAGGAAGTTTTGAGGAAAAAGGTCAATATCATTAGTGTATTAAATAAGGGTCTAATTAAGCCATTTTAGGACTAAAAATCATTTTTTTGTGTACGAAAGGGCTAAAAATTATATGCCAATCGTGGTTTTTTATTATACGAAAAAAAAGCAGCCTCTGAAACTATCCCTAAAAGGGGGCGTTTCGAGGCTGCTTTTTAAGCAGTTTGTTCGTTTAATAAACGATATTTACACCTTAGTTACCGTTATATTGAATGGTCAAGACGGTAATATCATCAAATTGTGAGTTTTCACCGATAAAGTCTTTCAAGTGCTGGCGAATGGAGTTGTTGATGTCTTGGGGCAACGGCGCATTAACAAAAGGTGTTAAAACTTCTTCTGCTCTATGGGTGCCGAAGCGGTCGCCTGCCGTATTATTGGCATCGGTTACACCATCTGTATACATAAAAAGGGTGTCGCCGGGGTTTAAAGTCAACACTTGTTTTTTATAGTTGTAGCTGGGGTCGATACCAAGTGCCATACCCGTTGTTTTTACCACCGGTTCAACTCCCTTATCTTTTCGTAAAATGAAAGGTGGCTCATGGCCTGCATCTACGTATTCAACGACGCCTGTCTGTAAATCTAAAATGCCAATAAAGGCAGTTACAAACATAAAAGAGTCGTTGTCTTCCGATAAGAATGCGTTAACTTCTTTTACTTCATCGGCGATATCTTCATAGTTACGGTGTAAAAAATGGGTTTTGAAAATGGCTTTTGTAATGGCCATAAACATACACGCTGGCACTCCTTTATCAGATACATCTCCGATGATAAAGAAAAGGTGATTTTCGTCAATCAAGAAGAAATCGAATAAATCTCCACCTACCGATTTGGCTGGTTCGAGAAAGCCGTGCAAATCTAGGTCTTTTCGATTGGGGAAAGGTGGAAAAATCTTAGGCAACATTGATTGTTGAATATCCCTGGCAATGAGCAAATCATTCTGAATCGAGACCAATTGGTCTCGCTCCTTCTCATGCTGTATCACCATTTCGATGTACCCAGCGGTTTTGTCGATGGTAATGTCTAAGTCATCAAAATTGATGGGTTTTGTTATAAAATCAAACGCTCCAAGGTTCATAGCCCGCCGGATATTGTCCATATCACCATGGGCCGAAACCATCACCGCTTTTATCCTTGATTTTTTTATTTGGTTGAGGTGCGACAAAAAAGTCAGCCCGTCCATTTCGGGCATGTTAATATCCGAAAGCACAATGTCGATGTCGGAATGTTCAGTCAACGCTTCGAGGGCTTCAACGCCATTGTGTACAAAAATGAATTCGTATCTTTTTTCACGAATTTGTTTTCTGAATCGAGTTTGGATGAGCATTTCCATATCTAATTCGTCATCCATACTTAGTATCTTGATTGCCATTGTCTTGGTAATTTGAGGTGAGTTTTAACGTTTTAACTGATTGGTTAGGTCATAATGGGTTATAATGCACTTAAATATATTATAATGTTAAAGGAATTTGAAGGGTAAATTCAGTAAAGTTACCCGCCTCAGAGTCAACACTCACCGTGCCTCGGTGCATAATATTTACAATATCACGGCTCAGTGCTAGCCCTAATCCAGTGCCTTTACCAACGGGTTTAGTGGTAAAAAAAGGTGTAAACAGTTTTTCTTTAATTGAATCTGGAATTCCTATGCCGTTGTCCCTGATTTTTATCTCAACCATATCACTCAGCCGTTTTGAAGTGACGATGATTTGGGGCGCGTACCCTTCAATCTGCAGTTTGAGTTTTTCGTTGATGGCGTAGCAGGCATTATTAACCAAATTAAGGACCACCCTACTGATCTCGGTAGCGGAGATTTTAACCATTTTTACGGTGGTATCCAATTGAAAAACCAACGATACATTGAACGACCTATCTTCTCCCCGGGTGCCTTGATAGGCGAGTTTGGTAAATTCTTCTAACAAAACGTTTAAATCAACGGGTTCAAATTGGGGGTCCTTGCTTTCACTTCTTGTTTGCGCTAACATACTTTGGATAATTCGGGTAATTCGGGCCCCGTTTTCTCCGATTTTTTGGTTAAGACCAGTTAGTTGGTCAAGCAAAAAAAGCAAATCTTCCTCTTCTTCGGTGAGCTGAACATCCTTACGATTGTCAAAAATCTCTTTTATTTCTTTGACTAATTCAATGGAGAGTTTCGAGAAGTTATTGACAAAATTTAGGGGATTTTGAATTTCGTGCAGAATTCCTGCCGTTAACTGACCAATTTCGGCCAATTTATTCATTTGTTTGTACCGCTCTTTAAGTGCCTCAATGTCATGCTCAGATTGGTGATTTTCTTGGTGTTCTAATTCACCTTTTTTTTCAGACTCAATCGTTTTATTGTCATTTTCCATATATCCTTTTGGTTAAAAGAGGCTTAGTTGAGCGTTGGTAACGTGATAATTACTTCGGTAAACTCACCCTCTTTGGAAGTGAGTTCTATTTTCCCTTTATGGAGTTCAATGATGTCTTTGGTCATAAAAAGGCCCAATCCAGTACCTTTTGAAGTTGGTTTGGTGGTAAAGAAAGGGCTAAAAATTAGATTTAAATCACGTTGTGGGATTCCTTTTCCATTGTCGCGGATTCTTAACTGAATTTCACCGTTGATTAATTTCGTTGTTAATTTAATTTGGGGTGAAAAATTTTTATTGAGTTTACTTTTTTCCGACACCGTGTAAAGGGCATTATCAATGATGTTGGAAAGAACATCCCCAAACTCAGGCGGGAGAATACGGGTTTTGAGCGATTGGTTTTCCAGTTCGATAAGTAATTCACCGTTAAAATCCCTATTCTTTTGGGTAAAGTCGTGAAAAATGACTTTTGCTCTGCTCTCAATAAAATAATTTAAGTCTGTTTCAAAAAACTCACGGGATTTTTCTTTGAGCAATTTCTGCATGTCCTTGACAATACGCGTGGTACTGTTTCCATGGTCATAAATTTTGGTAATGCTATTTTTGAGTAAAGTCAGCGAATCTTCAAATTCTTCTTGTAAATCCTGATTGATACCCGCTTTGTTCTTTTCGAGCAGCTCATTGAGTTCATCAATCAAAATGGTTGAAGATTCAGAAAAGTTGTTTATATAATTCAACGGATTCAAAATTCGGTCAACAATTCCTTTGGTCAATTGACCCACCGAGGCCAAACGTTCCTGTCGAATCAACTCTTCTTGGGTATTCTTAAGGTTGCTCAGGGTGTTTTCGAGGTCTTCCAGAATGCGGGTTTTGATGTAAGCCGCAATCAGGTGTTCCTTTAAGTTTTTAATCATGTTGAAATCTCGTTGGTCAAACGCGTTGGCTCGGACGGAGTTTTCGAGCGTGATAAAACCTTCAATATGATTATCCACTTTGATAACGATGGCAATCATGGATTTAGGAGTCACCAAGGAATCAATGGGGTTATTCAGTTTTTCATAACTAATGTCATTCTTAAAATAAATATCTTCGTAGACCTCTATGGCTTCGTAAATATAGCGATTTTCGGCTTCTTCGAGGCTTAATTGAACCGATTCTACCGTCGATAGTTCATTGAAGCCATAAAGTGCTTTGAATTGATAGCCGTTTGTTTCTTTATTAAAAATCAAAGCACTGGCGCAGTCCATGTTACGTATGATTTTCAAACGGTTTAAGACGGTTTGAAACAAATTCGCGAAGTTGATTTCAGTATTGATGGCCTGAACGATGAAGTCAATTTTTTCGAGTTGGTCATTTTTGGTAGTAAGCTCTTCGGATTGTTGTTCCAACTCAACTTTTTGGGTCACCACTTCCTCCGTACGCTCACGAATGAGGTTTTCGAGTTCCAATTTTTCACGAACCAATACCCGCAAACGCCAACGAACGGAGTTGTAAATAAGCGCCCCAATCAGTAAAATGTAGGCAGCAATAGCCCACCATTTAAGATACATTGGCGTGGCTATCGAAAATTCGACGATGGCTTCATCACTTTGTTTTCCGTATATATTGCGGGCTCTTACCCTAAATTTATAGTTTCCTGGCGGAAGGTTGGTGTATTCCTTCTGAGATTGTGTAGTCCATTCTGACCACACTTTATCAAAGTTTTCGAGGTAGTATTGAAAGCTTAATACTTCGTTGACATTAAAACTCGGTGCCGAAAATTCAAATTCTATATTATTATTATTGGGCTCTAAACGAATTTTCGGCACCGATAGATTGTCAGTAATGGCTGTTGTATCGGTAGGATAACCGTTGAAAAGCGCCTGTTCACCTTTGACCGTCACTTTTCGAATCAATGCTGGAAACGACCTTTGGTATTGTTGACTGAGGTTTAAATCAAACCGAATCAAACCCTCAGACCCCCCAAACCAAATTATGTTTGATTGGTCTGGATAAATGACGTTAAATGGTATATCTGAAATCGGCAAAAATGGGGTACTAGTGGCCTGATAAGGCTTGTTGGATTGGCCTGTTGGTAGATACGAAGTAATCAATTTTTCGTCGCCACGGGTGGTCCATATTTTTCCGCTTCGCTCTTCCAAAATTTTTCCGTTCCAATACACAGTTGCTGCACTATCGGTCTGGAAAAGATTAAATGGCTCGAATTTGTCTTTTTGGGACTGAAACCGAAAAATCCCCTTTTGATTATAAGCAAGAAGTCCTTTGGAGGTGTTGGTGATACGATTGTACGACAAGGGCGGCAAACCATCTTGGGCGGCATACTTTTTTTCCTCGTTGGTTTGAACATTGATTTTTATGACGCCGTCAGATAGGGTTTCAAGCCACAGATTCCCTTTTTCATCTTCGGTTATGCCTACTATTTGCTCATTGGTTTTACCAACAAGTCGGAAGTTTCGTCCACCGCCTGCTAGGTTCAACATTCCTAACCCATTTTGCTGCCCCACAAAAACCACGGAGGGATTGATTTTAGAAACGTAGACGCACAGTGAATAAAAAGGAGTAAGTTGTTGAGTACCACGTTCTGAAACTAAAAATAATCCTCTATTAGTTGCCGCTAAAAGTCCATTAGAGGCCACGGCCAAGTCAAAACAGCCTGCATTGAGGGTAGCTACGGGCTTGACGTTAAAATTGTCGATGTAAAAAAGGCCGTTGAGAGTGGCAGCATATAGGCGTCCATTGGCCCGGACTACGGCTTTTACTTCGCCCTTCAGGTTACTAAATTCGTTGAATTTTTCAATGGGGGAGTCTACTTCAATTTGTACAATACCGTTATTAAGCGCTAACCATAATGCACCGTCACGGTTGGTAAACATGGCATTAACGAGTAAGTTTTGCAGGTAGTCATTGTCTTTAATTTGGTTGATAATTTGACCATTTTTAGAAATAATGACGATGCCTGCATTTAAGGTTCCAATGGCAAATTGACCATTTCTTAGTATAGTTCCAGAGGTAGTTTGATTGGTAATTAATTGGCTATTGGCTTCACAATCAAAAACTTTGATGGTATTTTGGGATAATTTAAATAAACCTTGACTGCTCGTAAGCAACAGGAATTCATTGTTTTCTAATGGAAATACCGCGGTTAGGTCAAAAAGAGTAGGGGTGATAGCGGTTTTTGGGATCGGAACCAAGTTTTGGCCCTCTAAATACTGAGGCCCTCCGTTTTTTAGAAATAAGATAATTTTTTGATTTTCATAAAACGAAGACAGAATGGTACCTTTAACTCTAAATTCTTTTAGTCCTTTGGAGGTGAGCAAAAAAACGTATTCTTGTGAGATAAAATATACGCCCGCCTTTGTTTGAAATATATTCAGGATTTGCCCAAAGGAGGTTTTAATGGCTTTGCTTAAACTTTCAAAATAGAGCGTTCCGGTGCTGTCAGGTTTTAAATAGCCAAACTCACCCTTTCCACCCACAAACACCCGCCCGAATTCGCTTACACACAGTGCCGAAACCTTGGTGATGTTTTGGGTAGGAATGGTTCGCCACGAAACGCCGTCGTACTCAAGCACTCCCGCAAAATTTCCGAAATACATCAAACCCCGTTTATCTTGCGCAATGGCGAAGTTTTGACCGTGGGCATTGTATTGTTTCGGATTAAACATTCTGCTGAGGGGTATTCCCTTTTCCGTAGCCTGTTTGTTGTATTGTCCCCACGCTCCACCTCCCCACAGTAACAAAAGCCACATGGTCATTCCACGGGCAAAAACAGCTATTTGGTGTAAACTGTTTGGTTGTTGATAGGTTGACAATAAGTTTTTCATTGATTCTTTTATACTGGACGGTTTAGGCTATTTCCAAAGCAACATCCTCTTTGTAAGCAGTATTTTCGGCAATAAGATTATAAACTAAATAGGGGTCCAAAAGAAAAATAGTGCTGTCTTTCAGGGCATTTACCGAGTGTAGATACACCTTGGGCGGAGGTTCGGGTTCGCGAAACCAATACCCACCTTCGTTTATCCATTGCTGGTTACCGTCGGTTTCAAATAGTTCAATTTCACCGTCATATACAAACAACAACGGTGTGCCAGCCGTACAATACCGATCCATGAGAAGGGTTTCGTAGGAGGTTAATTGAAGTTTTTGCAGTGAAATGGTCACTGGCAAGAGCGAATCGGCGGGTAATTTTTTAAATAAATCTATGGACCGAATGGCGTTAAGTTTATTGATTAATAAATCTTCTCTTTTTAACCCATGTTCAATTTTTTTGCAAAGGTCAGAGCGATGGCAGTTGGGTAAAAAAGCGGCTGTTTCCTTAAATTCTTCAAATGCAGTTGGGTATAACTGGTGCAACACATAAAGGGCAGTTTCAACAATCACTTCACTGTTTGAGTGTGCGCAAGAGATTAAAATGTATTGATTTTGGGAGTTCGGAAAATGCAATAAGCTTTGAATTGCCGAGGCTTTTAATTCACTTGAAAGCTGCGCAAAATCCCGGTTTATAATGTCAAGCACGCGCTCCTCGGGCGATAAGCGTTGCTGTGGATAATTTTCGCGACATTTTTGTAGTTTTTCTTCAATCGACTCATCTTCAAAAATAGGGGCCAATTTTACGCGAAGTTCTTCAGAAAGGGCCATCGAAAAGACTTCCTGAACAAAGCCTTGTGTGGTTTCATTTTTATTTTCGTATAAGTCCTTAATTAAGTTAAAATCTTGGTCTACAATCAAAATATTGAGCAGATTGAATAGCTTAGGAGCTGTTTGTCTGGTTTCTTCTTCCAACGAACGGAGTAGCGGAGCTAATTCGGGCATTCGCTCAATATCGGCTTGGGCGGCAATCAGCCAAACCACAAAGGCTGCCTTTTCGTCAATTTCAGCGTTGATGTGGGTGCGTTCGAGCACCGTTGCGGTATAACGATTTTGATTAAGCGCCTCAAAAACCCGGTCTCTGATGTGGGGGTCAGGGTGGTTCATTTTGGCTCTCAAAAAACGCGTTGAAGATAGGCTATCAATTTTTTCAACTATACTGATAATTTCTTTTTGGGTTGCCCGGTCGTTTTCAGAGCGGTTAAAAAAACGTTCTAATTCTCCCATGACAGGGTCGCCGATGGAAGCTAGAGCGGTTTTTGTGGGGAGCTTAAAGTAGTTTGACGTGATATTATTCAACAAATGTGGCCATAATTCCATTTTTCGGATGTTTCCAGCGGCCAGCAGAGCTGCCCTTTTTACGCGAGGGTTGGGGTCCTGCATCAGGGCATCAATATATTTGAAGGCATAATACCGGCCTGAGTTTTCAAGAAGGGCCACCGACTCAAGCCGTTCTTCGGGCAACGGAGAGTTTGCCATTTTGATGACAACATCGAAATCCGTTTTTTTGCCCGTATACTCCACTGGCATAAATGTTTCTGTGTTTTTTTTATCGCTTGTATTTTTACGTTGTGCTGATTCTTTCAATAAATTTTTCAACACATTCCGGTAAAGAGTTTGGGTACTGAACGCAACCCATAACCATACAAGCAGAATACCCACAAAAATGTAGGAAAGATAAATGGTGTCGATAAACGTAAAATAGGTCAGACCTAAAAGTAGTACTCCAGCTACAATATTTCCTCCCGCTTTGGGGCCTCCTTCAATCCGGCTTTGTAGTTCAAGCCTTTCTTCAGGATGTATGGGTTGGAAAAGCAATTGGTAAGAAGGGTCACTGATGGATTTTCGAACCGTACTCATTGCAAAACGGCTCATGACGATAAACGCAAAAAAGACGTAGGTAGTACCATAAAAGGTTCCATAAACGGCGGCAAACGCATAAAAGATGGTCAGGACCAAGGGCAATACAACCAAGCCAAGTTTTAAACCGTATTTTTCAATAAAGCGTCCGTACAGTAAGGTTTTGATTAACAGCTCAATAATGGCACAAAGGCCAAAAAATAACCCCAAAAAGCCAGTTAATAATTCTTTGTCGGGAAATACTTTTTTGGATTCAACGGCAAAAATAAATTCGACATAAAACAACCCCATTACGGGGAACAACGCCAACATAAATACCGCTGTATAATACGGGGTTTTGAAAAAATAATTGAAGGTTTTTTGTTTCGGTTTTTCTTTTTCGCGCGAGAAAATGGAAAGTTCTGATTCATATCTTTTAGAAATCGTTACCATCAAAACCAAACAAAAGACCAGCGTGCCAATCGATAAATACAATAATCCGTTGGTATCTGTAAACTGCAATAGCAGCGGGACGGATAAATAACTTAGGATGGATGATACTACGTCGCCTGTGGTAATAAAGCTAACGAGGCGCTTGGCTTGTTGAATGTTAAAAATGCGAGAGACAATGGCCCAAAATGAGATACCATTGACAAAAACAAAGACGCGGTTCCAGATAAACAGAAAAAAGTAAATCCATTTGTTGCCAGTAATGAAGTGGCCAATGAGCAGTCCTGAAACGGAAATTATCAAGAAAACAATCAAAAACAGGGCGATTTTTGAAAAGTATACGCGTTCTTGAATTTTAGAAACAATGTATCCCAAAGCATAAACGATGATGCCACTGGCGATATACGCCTTTGGCAGCATGGTCCGGTCAAAACTATTGAGAAACAAAGACATCGTTGCGGTATAAAAAATAGCAACGGATACCCCCATAAAAAAAGAGTAACGCATGAAAGGATTGACAACCTTGAGGTCGCCTTCTTTCAAGTTCATCAGGTGATATAGTCGCTCTTTTTTTAACATAATCAAGTAAAATATAAATGGACTAAAGGTCTAGTTTCATCAGGAAAAAAGGCCTTTCGGGCATTTCGGGGATATTTTCAAGTTGAGAAATTAAATTAAAACCTAATTTCTGTAAGTGCACAAGTCGGGACAATTGAGGAAAAGCAATCATTATTTTTGAACCCGCTTTTGCCGCTAAGTTTATGCGCTCATTGTCCAGAATTCTAGCAAAACCCCGACCCCGAAACGCAGGGTCGACCACCAAACGGTTGATGGAAGCAATGGGGCTTTTTTGAAAAAGCGGACGATGTTCGTCGTGCAAAAAATCTGCGTAAGGTACTTCCTCAAGGCACTCATGAAAACTTAAACGTGCCGCTGCCACAATGACTTTCTCTTTGGTAATAATCCAATGGTGTGCGTTTTTATCTAAAGAATCAATCCAAACTTCCTGTGAAAAAAAAGTTGGATTTATGCCATTCTCATTCCGCCAAGCCCTAATTCTGAACCGACCAATTTCTTCCATTCGCTCTGGAAAATAGCCCTCATGAATTTCAAACCCGTCGGGCAATGACTTTATTTTGTTTCTTTCCATTACTAAAAAGTCAAAAAAATCGGGTAAAGTGTTCATTATGAATCATTTTATTTCAAATAATATACCCATTGAAATATTTCGTTTTTCTTGCGGAAAACGCGAAGCTCCCACAATATTGTCGGCTTCTCTGATGCCAGGGACAAAATATTCTTTGTTTAGTAGATTATAACTAGTTACCTGCAACGATACCCCTTTGATGATGTCGTGGTAAGTCAGCGCACCATCCATGATAAAATAAGGGTCGAAGAGTTGGATGGGGTTTCGGCTGCCAGAAGTTCCAGCTCCAGTTTTACGGGCACCCACATAGTGAGAGGTGATGTTTAGCCTCAGACTTTTCGTGAATTGATAGTTTGCCCCAATATTGAATGAAAAATCGGCAATATCGCTGATGCGTAAATTTGAGGTTAAGTCGAGTGGGTTGGTGTAGGTAAAATTGCTCCATACGTTGAGTTTCTCCCATTGATAGTTTACTTCGGCCTGGAGCCCCCAAATCCGCTGACGACCAATGCCCTGAAATTGATTGGTTTTGGTGCCGTTTTCCAATACTACCGAGGCCAAACCCACCGCATTACTATAGTTGGCGCGGTAGGCAGCAACCGTAATATTGAGGTCTTTGATGGGTTTGTAGTAAAGGCTGAATTCCATGTTTCTCACT
Source organism: Runella salmonicolor (assembly GCF_024158025.1). NCBI lineage: Bacteria > Pseudomonadati > Bacteroidota > Cytophagia > Cytophagales > Spirosomataceae > Runella > Runella salmonicolor. Next base: position 49,642 of record NZ_JAMZEL010000019.1, on the reverse strand, counting down.
TTTTCTGGTTGGAGCGTAGGGTTATTCAGCCGCCGTTCGGCGGTGGTGCCGTATTTTTGAAGATACGAAGCATCCTTAAAGGCTTCTGCATATATAGCCTTTAAGATAAAGCTCCCCTTGCTATAAATGGCTGATAATCTAGGGTTTGCTACCATGCCATATCCGCCGTTGTTTCTAACCCTGTTGTTGTCAACCCGCAAACCACCTACCAAACTGAGCGATTCGGAATAACGATATGTGGCTTGGGCGTAGATGCCTATATCAAAAACCCGAAAGTTGTTGCCACCCCGAAGTGTATCGGCTGGAAAACCCTGTTCTTCGGGATTACCAGTACCAGAGGTAACATAATTGCCCTGAATAATACTGTTTCGATACTCTACCCCACCGTTGACGTCGAGGTTGAGCAAAGGACTCCAGAGCGCCCGAAATTCGTTTCGAAACTGGTTGGAAACGCGGTAATTGTAAGTAGTGGAGAAAGTAGGCCCAGTACCTGCTGCTAAGTCGGCGATACCCAGACGGGCGTTGTAATAACCGCGGTATGAAGGCAAATTGGTCCCTCCGTCTATTTCATGAAGGCGGTAGGATGAAAGGTTGATAATCTGGAATTTATCATTTATTACCTTGTTGTAAGTCACGGCAAAACTTCGATAATAAGTTATCCACCGACCTAAGTCGGCGGTATTGATTCGGGATAAATTTGTATACCAAGGCACGGCCCCTTCGTCGGTTTTCCAGTTGGTGATGGCAATGGTTAATTCTTTAAATTCAATTTTGGTTTTCATGTACCAGTTCTTAGAATAATCGTTGAACTGGACGGGTTTATCTAAGGCATTTCCGTTAAAAAGTCGGTTATCTAGCTCAGCGGCTTTTTCGGCTCCTTTCGGAGTAAGTCGGAGTGCGCTAGGTACACCGTTGGTGTATTCAACGTTGAACAAATCAGAGTTCGGAAATTTGGTCAATAGTTGGGTACTGTTGATGTAATTGAGCGCGTCGGTGCCTGTTCTGTCGAGTCGTGTGCCATAGGCGGCGGGGTTGCGGGCGTCGTAATTCCATTCAGGGTATTTCGACAAATTCATTTCGTTGGACTCAAAAAACCTACCCGTAACCGAAATGGCCACGTCTTTGGTTTTGACCGCTACGGTTCCGTCAGCATATCGGGTTTTCCAAGTTCCTGACTTTATTTGCCCATTAAACCGTACTTTGTTGTTCCCGTCGATAATCTCGCGGTATTTTTTAGTAATGATATTTATTACCCCCATGAAAGCGTTGTTTCCGTATAAAGTAGAAGCGGGCCCGTACACTACCTCCACCCGGTCGATGTCGGAAAGCGTATACTGGCGCGAAATGGGGATATTGTCTGAGGCTAAATCGTTTTCTTCCACCCCGTCAATGAGCATCAGCATACGGTCGTTGGAAGTAGACCGATAGCCCCGCGTGTAGAAATTTGAATAGCCCGGGCCGTTGCCTTTGGCAATGTCGAATCCTGATAAATCGTGCAGAAGTTGTTCTAAGTTTTGATAGCCTCGTCTTACAAAATCTTTCTCCGTAATAACAATTACTGTTGCGGGTACTTTCAATACGTTTTCAGCCCTTTTAGATACCGAGGTAATTTGTATAATGCGCTCCTGCGAATCTTTGATACGTTGAAACATATCTTTGAATTGGGGTGATGCGGCAAAATCAGGGTCAAAATTGGGGTTGATAGCCAACAAACTCTGAATGGATTCAGCAGCTCTAGCGCTTGAGTCCATTGCCAAATGAGCCATGGCCAGTATTTTATAGGCTTGAACCTTGGCCGTTGGCGAAAAATCGGTTTTTAGGCAAGGCAAAAGGATTTGGAAGACTTCGTCAAAGTTGCCCGTGGTGTACTTTTTTTCGGCCTCAGGAATGCTCACCGTTTCGTCACAAATTTGTCCCATTGAGCACGTTGCCTGTAAGCATGCCCCAACCAGAATTCCCCATTTTATCAGTTGTATAATTTTCATCATTGTACAGCTCATTTTCAAAGTAACGTCACTTTAAGGCCGTTTGCACTTTTGTGAATTCGACATCTTTTCCTACATATTTATTCCATTCATCGACGGTCAAGTCCCGGGTGATTTTTTTGCTTACTTTATCATACAGCTCTTCAATGCCAATATCCCAGAGTCTTACCGTACGGTCAGCGCCATAAGAGATTAGTTTTTTACTGTCTTTTGTAAACCGCACACCCGTTACCCACGTGTTGAAATCGTTGATGACAATGGGCTGTTGTTGTCGTGTTATATCTTCGTAATTAAATAGGTGAACCGACCAATCAAAACTGCTCGTTGCCACCAAATGACCATCGGGAGAAAAAACAATATCACTGACGGTCGAATTGTGTTTACCCAGTACTGTACCCGCCGAAAATTCAACGATTTTGTCATTTTCATAATCCCATACCGTTAGAACCCCAGCAGAGTTTCCGGTCAATATTTTCCTACCATTAGGGCTAAATGCGAGCGCTGTTACTCGTGCGCCCATACCGTAAAAAGCAAAAACGGCGGGTGCTTTTTTCAAATCATTTAGTTCAAAAACAACAACTTTTTCTTTGGAGCCACAAACAATTTTTTGGCCATCAGGGCTAAGTTTTGCGCAAAAAATATCAATCCCTGAACGTAGATTGGCCACGGAGTCAATGCCGTTGCCCGATAGATTCCAAGTACGAATATTTCCATCGTTGCTCACTGAAACCAGCTGATTGTTTTGGGCCAACAATAGTGAATGGATTGGGCTGCGGTGCCCTTTTACTACCACTGGCGTTGGGGTAGGGGAGTCGATGTTCCAACTGAATAAAGTGCCCAAAGCCCCACCTGCAATAAGCTTTTTCTCATTGTTGTCCAAGATAACAGCCCTAAATCCCTCGTTTGATTTATTTCCGCGACTGAACGAACGGGTAGGTTGAATCGGGTTGAGGCCATAATCCCAGAGTTTAATGGTGGCGTCATCGCTACTTGAGGCAAAGATATTGTCGACTGATTTCACTCCAACGGCTACTGAGCGTACCACATCGGTGTGCCGCCTTAGTATTACTTTTGCAGTTGTACCAGCGGCTTTGGCGAGGGCATTAAAAATATCAGGATTGCTTTTTTCACCGAGGCTTTTCAGGTTGAGATTATAAGCGTGCAGGGCCAGCAAGGCGGGCAATTCATCCTGCGAATTTTCGGGCATTTGAAACGACTGAATGGCAATTGCCCGGGCAATTGCTTTTATTTTTTGCCGTTCAGCATCTCGCTTGGCGTTTTCGGCGATGGTTCTTTGCCTTTCCGCTTCGCGGCTTGCTTTTTCGGCCTCATCTTTACGTTTTTCGGCCTCACTTTTGGCCGTTACGGCAATTGTCTTTTGATTTTCAGCGTCGCGCCGGGCTATTTCTGCTTTGTTTTTTTGTTCAGTTGCGGCCTTTTGGGCCATAATTGCTTCCTGTCGCTGAATCTCCGCTTTTCGTTGTTCGGTTACCGCAATCCTTTTTTGTTCTTCGGTGAGTTGTTTTTGGGCTTCTGCAATTTCTTCTTGTTGTTGGGCAATCCTTTTTTGTGAGATTGCTTCCCGCTTTTGGATTTCAGCCTTTTTTTGTTCTGACAAAGCCAGTTGCTCCTTTTCTAACGATTCCTTTTCACTTTGTTGGGCTTGCGTTCGGAGAATGATGGATACCACCAAAAACATGAGCGACAACAACGAGCCAATCCCCAAGGCTATGGCAAATTGGCGGGTTCGTTTTACCTCTTTTTTGTGGCGACTTTCTTTATTTTGTACCTCAAATTCATATTGGCTGCGGCTGTATTCAAGGTAATTTATGGCTCTTTCAAAATAGGGGTCGTAGCGGAGCGCCCATTCTTTGTTGGGGCGGTTTTCTTTCAACCACCTCAACCCAATTTGTAATTCGGGATTTACCCATAAACCTGTTTTCCCTTGTTGGTATAAGTCGGCCGAAAAACTTAGGTTTTTGTATAGTTTTGCTGATTCAGTTTCCTCATCGACCCACGTTTTCAGGCGTTTCCAGAGGTAGGTAAGGCGTTCGTGGGTGAGGTCCACCACCGATGCATCAGATAGCGGAGTGGAGTAGGAGGGAGAAAGAAAAGAAGTCCCCAATTCGCGCAGGCGGTCAATGACATCCAAAAGCAAAAATTCATTTACCCCCGTTACTTTTTTAATGGTTGAAACCGTAGTAGGGCTAACCACCCCGACATCTCCTGTACCAACTACAATCAGCGACTTAAAAAGTTTTTCTGTTACTTGTTTGCGTTTAGTATCAAATACATCCTGATAAATTTCTTCGGCGTGGAGTGAGAGTGCATCAGACATGGTACCAATGGCCTCATAGTCTTGTTCATCAATCGGCTGCTGCGGTGATTTGTGGACTTGCCAATAGTCCCAAGTACGCATGAGTGAATGTTGAAGTACGGGAAGTTGGTCAGTTTTGCTGCCAATGTCGCCCAAGAGACGATCTACTAAAGTGGGCGAAATATCCACGCCAACGGTTTCGAGTGGCCCGTTGATGGCCTGAATGATTTCGGCGTGGTTCATCTTGGGCAATAGATAATACCCGCGGTTTATGGCTTCAGTCAGGCCGTTGTAGTTGGTGCAATAATCTAAGTAATCGGAGCGCATCGTTAGTGCCACGTGGATGGGCATCGTGCGTTGCTGAATGAGTCGGATTAAAAATTCAATAAAAAGAATGGTTTCATCACGGTCTGTGGTGATTTGTGCTTCTTTTTGGCGGTAGCGAAATACTTCTTCAAACTGGTCAATGACCAACAAGATATTTTTGTCACCGAATAGTTGAAAAACTTTGGTTAAACCATCAGAATCATTAAAAATGAACGACTCTAGGTTGTTAATGATTTCTGGGGAAGAACTACCGATGTTATATTTTGAAATGTAATCGGTAAGAATACTTATTAGGTTTTTTATAGGGTTAGCACCTGGTTTTAAAATGAGAATATGCCAGCCATTTTCGTGCGTGTTTTCCAATCGGTTTTTTTCCAATGAAGGAATCAAGCCGGCTTTAATTAACGAAGATTTTCCACTTCCAGACGAACCGATAATGGCCAAAAAACGCGAGCTACTTAATTTTTCTCTCAGTTTTTTGACGTGCGTTTCTCTTCCAAAAAAAAGATTTGCGTCTTTGGAGTCAAAACTTCTCAGTCCAGGGTAGGGGTTCGCATAAGTTCTGTTGGGTGCCATATTAAAAAAAGACAGTCAAGGGTTGCCCCTTTGGGCTAGGGACTTTTGATATCCACTACGAAAATATTTCGATTTCGATTATTCTTGTACTCATAAGAAAAATCACTTACACCGGTGATGGTAAGATAAATTCCTAGTCCGCCAATGGGCCTTTCTTCCAGTGGTAGATTGAAATCCTCCTCGTCGGGGAGTTCACGAGTGGTAGGGTCAAAGGGCGTAGCATCATCCTCAAAAATCACTTTAAATTGATTGGGGGTAGCTTCGCTAAAGACGTCAATATTTCCCTCTAATCCAGCATTCTGATAACCGTACAAGATGATGTTTGTCGCAATTTCATCGACTGCTACCAATAAATTATAGGTTGCTTTTTTGTCTACTCCCGCCTCTTGGGATTTTTCTTTGACGTACTGCCGTATGGCATCAAGCGAGTCAATGGTTGCCGGAAAGGTTTTCAGTTCCATTTGTTAATTGACAAAGTACGAACGATGATTGAGTTGATTCTCTATACGAAGCCTAAATGTTAGTGAATGCTTTTGCCATTAAAATAGATTTAAGTGGCTGAGAAATATGGTAGTATCACCACTTTTCAACCACTTAAAGTCTATTTGATGTATCCAAAAACATTTACTTGTCGTGATGACCTAAACGGGGTATTGATCAACAATATTGACGCTGTGTTGAAGCCCCGTTTTTTCGAGCGTATCGACGATGATTTCCTGCGGTTTTACAATGTAAATCGTAAGTCCAACGCCCATTTTTTGCTTTGAAAATATCAAAACGCGCAATCCTGCCGATGACATAAACGACAGATTTTCTAAGTCCAGAACGAGTTCGGTAGGCGATTCAAGCGCTACTTTTTCGATTTCTTTTTGAAAAACCCGGGCCGATAATGAATCCAGCTCGCCCGCCAGTTTAAGCTTGGCAACTTTATCGACTACTTCTGAGGTTATTGTAAAATCCATGTTATTGAGTGTTTTTGGTTGAGATTAATCAATTTTATTTTGCGACCAGAACAATGACTGAGCGTCCGCCTACAAAAAAGCCTGCTTGATTTTCGAGCAAAGGTTCCTCTCCAATTTGGTGGATGTCTTCTGAGTTGGCCATGTCGGTGTTGGCAAAAACGTGCCATTTCAACCCAGGCTCCAGCGTCGGAAGTTCAAAATGCAGCGGCTCCCAGTACATATTCAGGGCTACGTAGATGGTTTCGTCGCGTATGGTTCCCCCTTTGGCGTGGCTTCCGCAGAGCATAAAAGCCAAAGTGCGGCTTTCTGCCGACCAATCTGGCCGCCATGCCAACGTACCGTGGAAGCTAATATCGGGCAAACCGCTTCCTACGTAGTCGTAATGACGGAAGTGCGTTGGGCTTCTGAGTACAGGGTGCGCCCGACGGAATCGAAGAATCTGTTGGGCATAATGAAACAAATCAGCGTTTTTATTGACCAATGACCAATTCAGCCAGTTCCATTCAACATCTTGGCAATACGTATTGTTGTTGCCGAGTTGGGTATGTCCCATTTCGTCGCCCATCAAAATCATCGGAATTCCCTGACTAACCATTAAAATCGTCAAGGCATTTTTGATTTGTTTGTGGCGCAGAAAATTAATGGCTTGGTCGTCGGTTTCTCCTTCCCAACCGCAGTTCCACGAGTTGTTGTCGTTGGCACCGTCGTTGTTGTCTTCGCCGTTGGCCTCGTTATGTTTTTCGTTGTAGGCAAACATATCGTGCAGCGTAAATCCATCGTGACAGGCCACGAAATTAATACTCGCGGTAGGTCCTCTGGAGGGGTATAAATCGGGGGAGCCTTGAAGCCGTTGGGCCATTTCTCCTACCAGGCCCGTATCTCCTTTCAGAAAACGGCGTACGGTATCGCGGTATTTTCCGTTCCATTCGGCCCAGCGACCGTAGGCAGGAAACGAACCCACTTGGTATAAACCGCCCGCGTCCCAGGCTTCTGCAATCAATTTACACTTGGCCAAAATGGGGTCGTAGGCCAGTGATTCCAACAGCGGCGGGTTACTCAACGGGCTACCGTCTTGGGCACGGCCCAAAATTGCGGCTAAGTCGAAGCGGAAACCGTCGATGTGATAATCGGATGCCCAATAACGCAGGCAGTCAAGCACCATGTTTCTAACCACGGGGTGGTTGCAATTCAGGGTATTGCCTGTTCCAGAGAAGTTGAAATAATACCCCTCAGGCGTGAGCATGTAGTAGGTTTTATTGTCAATTCCTCTAAACGAGATGGTATGCCCACGGTGGTCGCCTTCGGCGGTGTGGTTAAACACCACGTCCAGAAACACCTCGATTCCGTTTTTGTGCAGTTCCTTGATGAGGGTTTTCAATTCATCCACCTGCATTCCAAACTTACCCGTGGCGGCGTAGCCTGCTTTGGGCGAGAAGAAGTTTACGGTACTGTATCCCCAATAGTTAACCAGCATTTCGCCCGTTTTGGGGTTGGTGCGGCTATTTTCCCACTCATCAAATTCATAAATGGGCATGAGTTCAATACAGTTGATACCCAGCGATTTGAGATACGGAATTTTGCTACGAATACCCGCGAAGGTACCCGCGTTTTTGGTTTCAGAAGATGGGTGACTCGTAAAACCCCGCACGTGCATTTCGTAGATGGATAAATCTTCGATGGGGGTTTCGAGCGGGTGGTCGTTTTCCCAGTCAAAATCTTCAAAGGCCAACCGTGAACGGTAGGGGTACACATCATCCCAGTTGGGTTGGGCACGCCAGGTATCACGGCCACCCAAAACTTTGGCGTAAGGGTCGCTCAAGATGACATTTTTGTCAAACCGATGACCTTCTTCGGGTTTAAACGGCCCGTCCATGCGATAGCCATACTCAAGTCGTTCAAAATCAAGGTCAAAAACCGTCATGCAATACACATCCCCAATCCTGAATTCGTCGGGAAACGGGATTTCTGCATACGGCTGGGCTTCGCCACGTTCAAAAAGAACCAAAGTACATGAAATAGCAGCACTTGAATAGACGCTGAAATTGACCCCGTTTGGCACCATGGTTGCTCCAAACGGTAGCGTATGCCCCCGCCGGAATTTTATACCCTCGTGTTCGTGGGTTGGGTAGTAATCAATACGAATATCTGCCATAGTTAGCCCTTTTTTAGTGTTTCTACCGCTTCTTCTAACTTATTAACGATGATAAAGAAGTTGATAAAACCAGTGTTCGACATTACGTCCTGAATATCTTCGGATACTCCCACGAGCACCACTTTGCCGCTTTGCGATTTTATTTGCCGATAAATCATCAATAAAACCCGTAAACCAGCGCTGGAAAGAAATTCCACTTTGCTCAGGTCAATAATGACTTGCCCTTGTCCTTTGATGGCCGAAATGGCGGCTTTTTCAAATTCGGGGGCGGTTTTGCTATCTATGTTGCCTTCCACCTCAATGACAGCAATGCTCTCTATTATATTCTCGGCTACTTTCATGTCGATAGTGTATTGTCTAATTTAAATAACTGGACTTATAAGCACTTTCACCCGAACCCTTTCGTCGGTTTTAGGGAGTGTGACAAATAACTCGTTGGCGTCAAAATTGGGGTACGGCTCATCGTTGATGTAGCACGCGCTGATGTACACACTTCCTTTGGGAAGAATATCAGGCGATACAAACAACTTATTGTTTTTGAAACCATTAGGGTATGGCTTGAAGTAGAAATAAGTTGGTTTTTTGGTGATAAGCAAGTTGGTATATACTGCCGACAAGAAGCACAACTCAGTGCTGTGATAGGCACTCATTGAGTGGCTGCCTTTGAAGCGCTCAGTACCCAACAGATATGGCATACCGTTGCCAAACACGTTGAAGTACACCCCACCGTCGTCGGTGTCAAGGAAGAACGCGTTGTAGAAGGCGGCCGACTCGCGGGCGTATTTGAGGTATTCGTCGTCTTTCAGGATTCCGTGCAAAATCATGTACGCAAGAATGGCTTGCTCTTGTTGCCACCACGCCTTGCGGTCGTGCCATACAAACTGGTGACGGCCGTTGGTTTTGGTTTCGCGCTCTACCACGTCATACCAACCACCACGCTGCGGGTCAGAGCCTGCTTCTGGCATCAGGGCGGCGATTTTCTTGGCAAATTCGAGGTAAGAATCTTTGGCAACGAGCGACTGCATACGCATCAAGTTCCAGGCGATTTTGAGGTTGTGACCCACAACGGCCCGGTTTTGCTGCCAGCCCCATGTTTGGTCTTTGCTCCAATCTTCAAAGAATTTCTCCTGTACAAATGGACTGTTTTCGTAATCAGGGAAGTATTTTGTGATGGTATCAAAAGTGTACTCAAGGAAGTCGGCGTATTTTTTCTCACCCGTAGCCAAGTAAAGGTTGATGAGGTAAGCGGGCGCGTGGTCACCGACCGAGTTCCAGTTTTTGCGGGCGCGGTTGTGAGCCAACGATTCTTCGTGGGCATCCAACGAAATCGGGTCAATGTGTGAGTAATAGCCCTCTAGCTTGTCATCTTTGAAGTATTTCTCAAACAGTTCAATCGTTTTTTCAATGTCCCACATAATGCGCGGATCACCCGTCAAACGGTAAGTCTGGGTAGGACCAGCCAAGGCATAAATTTGCTCATACATTGGCAACGAATCCAAGTCATCGCCGAATTCGGAAGTCAATAACTTGGTTTCTTTTTGGCCATCTACTTTTACGCCGTGGTACCAGTATACCAAGTCGGCATCTTTGTCATAAAAACGCATGTGGTCGCGGAGGTATTCAGTTCCCAACTCTGCACCTTCCAAAAACGAGTCATTTCCAGTGAGCATGTACGCCGAAGCAAACCCGTAAATCATGCGGGAAATGGTATCGGTTTCCTGCAAATAATCCCCTTTTTTTGCACCCGCCAAGTGAAGCATGGTGCGGTAGTTTTTATAGTTAATCGGCTCTTGCGGATAGTTAAACTGCCATTTCAAATAACTCGTGGCAATGGAAGAAATTTGCTGAATCCACCAATCTTGGGCTTCGTGGCGGTATTCGTGGGGTTTGGTACTTGGGAAAATAATCCACTGAACTTCAAAAACGGGCTCGCCACCTTCTACTGGTGGATAAAATGTACCGTAAGAATACAAAAATTGACCTTTCTGAGCCAGCAAATCTTGCATCACTCCGGAGGCATCTTGATAGGATTCATCAAGGTTACGGAACGTACGCGCATACGTAGAAGGAAGCAAATTTACTTTGAAAACCCGCTTATCGGAAGTTTCGACAGTATACCATTTTTCGGCGGCGTTGTATTCTATGATGTACCCAGCAAGGGTATCAGAGAAGGTAAAATCGAGTTTCATGTATTGAGTGTTTAATAGTGTTAAATTAAAGATTTAGGAATCAGTCTGAAGTTCAATCATTGATTAACCTTCTTGGTCAACGTAGCCTTGGGTGATTTCAATGATATTCCCTTCGGGGTCTTTGACCCAGGCGGTTTTCCAGCCAGGGATAAAATCGTCAAACGCCAGTGGGCCTAAGGTAATGACCGCATCTGAACCCATTTCTGCCAGTTTGGCATCTACGTCGGCAACTGAAAAAGCCAAGTGACGTAGTCCGGGATAATGTGGGCCGTCGCCTTCCACGTTGGGAATGGGGCGCTCCTCGTCGGGAGGGAAAACTTCAAAGTAAAAATTACCAGCATCTTTCATGAAGACCAGTTCTTTTCCTTCGCCCAACGAAATGGTTCGCGCTCGTTTAAACCCGAAGTATTTTGTATAAAAATTCTCAAATGCGGCGAGGTCTTTGACCGTTACCGCTACGTGAAAAAATGAGGTAGAGAGCATATACAGCCTTATTTAAGCTTTTTCGGATAAGATTTCGATGATTTTGGCGGCAAAAAAGTGCGCATGTCCGCCCGAACGACCCGTGACTAAATCGCCGTCTACGACCACATCCTCATTGACGTAAATCGCTCCGTAGGCTTTGGCGTCGCCGATAAGGTTGTTATGACAAACCAGTTTACGACCTTTGACTAGCTCAGTAGCGGGGGCCGTAAGCCACAACCCATGGCAAATGATGCCTTTGAGGATGGTTGGCTCGGCAAAAACGCGTTTGAGGAACTCAGTAGCAGGAGGGATTTTTTCAACATTTTCAGTATACCGCAGCCGGTCAGACACCATGCCCGAGGGCACGATGATGGCCGAGTAGCTCCGCAACTCTTCGTCGCTCATGTTTTCAAAACTTTCCCAACAGTCCATCGGCACTTTGTGTTCGTGACCGGTGAAAGTGATTTTGGGCTGCCCCCAGAGTCGGGTCAGGAAATGAACTTCGGCTCCTTCTTCCGGAAAACGATATTGATAATAAAATATCTCGTTTTCGTAATAGTCGGCTTCAAAGAGAATTCCAATTTTTTTACCAATAAGTTTCATGTTAATCCGGTTTAAAGGCTAATCTAATGGGTTGTAAATCAGCAACTTTTTAAATAATTTCAGTAAGATAGGTAAAATAAAGAACTCGGTATTAATTCTTTATTTTACCTGCTTTGAATTAAAGCGTTGCCGACCCTTCGTAGTATTTCAAATCGTCGACTGTATATCTGGTGATGATGGGGCTACCGTTGGGGCCCACTTTCACGTCCCATGTTTGGTAGGCGTCTAGAGTAATGCGCTTGCTGTAAGCATCGGGTGCATTCCAAACACTTGCTTCCCATTTTACTACAACTTTTACCACGGCGGTGTCGCCATTGATGACGGCTTCGGTCGATTTTACGGTGTGTACTTCATCGAAGAAAATGCGGATAACGCGCTGAAACCAGCCTTCAAAGCCAGCGTAGCCATAGACCGTTGCTTCTGGAAAAACCATTTCCAATCCTTCGTCGGCCAGCATCGGAAGTACTTCAACCATAGGAGCGTGAACGTCTAACTTGCGGTACCAAACCTCGGCAAGTGATTGTATTGATTCTGGAGTTAACATATAATTTCTTGTTTAATAAAAGTTATAATTTGATGCGATGGGTTATGAGTGAGGCTTAGGCCAGTGTACCGTCGGGGTGTTGCACCATACCTGCAAAGTGAATGGCGATTTTGCCGTCTTTTAGCACCCAGCTGTCGGCAAAGCGCATATTGGCGGTATCATTCCCGAATTTCATCGTGATTTGTTCGGTAATCATCAGGGTTTGTGGGTCTTCTGTTTCGGCCCAAAACACGATGTCGGTTTCTAGTCCGTCGATACCCAAAATTCCCTGCATGTGTTCACGGATTTGGTCACGACCTTTGTAAATAACGGGCGCTTTTGAAAAACTGCTAATCAGGAGCGCGTCGTCGGTGTATTGATCCAGTAGTGCCTCAATGTTTTTGTCAAGGATAAGTTGGATGTGTTCGCGGTACATGTTGCCCAGCGGGCTGTCGGGTACGTTTTTCATGACAAATAATATTTTTTCAGGTTGTTTATTCTTTGTGAGCAGCTTCGTTGACAAGGCGTTTTTGAAGTCCCAAAAGCCGGTTGAGCGACCAAAAAAAGATACTGGCCAACGTCACCAAAACGAGGGCAATTCGTAGCGTATCGTTGGGCTCGGTTTCCCATCTCTTTTTAATCAACAGATAATAAGCAAGTCCTAATACAAAATAGACCGCGCAGATGATTGCGTGGCTATTAAGGTCTGAAGAATGGCCAGTACGGTTGCTATGGTTAAAAACAATGGGCCAAACGTACCAAATCGTCATGGCAAAATGCCAAGTTGAAAGGGCCCAAACATACAGTTGAAAATGATGCGGAGATTCTGCCAAAAATGACCACATCAAAATCGGAAATAAAGCCGAAAAACGGGCGGTATCGAAGATAAATCGGTTGAAAGAACCCTGATACGGAACGCGCTCCATCAAAACACTGAATCCTAACCACGCCGTAACGATAAAAAACAGCGTGGTCAGAAAAGAAACTAACACCAAGACATCGTTCCAAACGGTAAAATCAAAGTTTGGGGATGTGTTCCAATGAAAGCGGTCATTAAGAAGACGAAAGCCCGTTACGAGCGTTAGTGAAAAAAACAACGTGATTAGATTCGGTAATCTTACCAGTACTTTGGATAAGGTGTTAGTTTCCATTTTTGTGTTTAGTTGGGAATTTGTTGAAGGTAAGGTTTAGCGAAGTTGCTCCAGCAATCCCCAATCGTCCCAGTTCGCCCATGCTTCTGTTATTTTACCATCTACGACGTGGTACATAACTATGCCTTTCCAGGTGGCTCTTTTGCCCGTAGCTGGGATTCCAGCAAACGTGTTTTGGTGCGTGCCTGGTGCGGCAAACCGTACCACGACTTTGTCGCCCTCGGCCACCATGTCTACGATTTGGAGGTCAAGGTCTGGAAACGCGCCGTATAGCATATCCATTTGATTATGGAGGGCATTTTCCCCTTTGATTGCCTCTGGAACGGCCGAACGGTCGATGTAAAAACCCGGGGCTGTAAAATCACTGAATTTACTAAAGTCTCGATTGACAAGGATGGCATTTACGTATCCTCTGACAAGTTCTTTGTTTGCTTCGACTGACATAATTTTTTGGAGTTTTAAAAAGAGTTTAATGACTGCAACCCGCAATGCTTAAAAGTCGTACAGTTTTTTGATGCCGCCGATTTGATTCATCAGGCTCATGACGTCATTCTGAACCTTGGCTTCGTAAATTTTTCCTTCTTCGTTAAATCTGAAGAGTGTCATTCCGTTGATGGCAACATCTTTGTAGCTGGCTGGTACATTGCGCCAAGTACCAATGTGCTTGGACTTCATGGCCCAAAAAGCGGCGCCTTTTGTGTCATCAGCTACAATATCGTCCTCTGATTCAACTGAATAGGTCAAATTCTCAAAAATACTTCTGTTTCTTTCAACCAATCCCATGAATGCAGCACGACCGTCGAGGTGCGCAAAAGCCAGTATAAACTGGAAGTTTGGGTCAATGATTCTCTCGGCGATTTCTACGTTGCCTTTGCTCCAGACATCTTCCAGAAACTGGCGAATCGCTACTCTGTTTTGTTCAATTCTAGTCATGATGACAGTTGGCTTGAGAGGATGAAAGTTGGGTTTAAAACCCAACTTATGGATTGATTATGCACCGGGAGGAGGAGGAACCACGCCTAATTGTTGCAATAGGCCTAATTCATCCACGTTTGCCCAGCGCTCAGCAATTTTGCCGTCTGCCATTCTTACAATCGTTGTGCCCGTTAGGGTGATGGTCTTACCGCTGGGGGGCATTCCCATCACACCACCCGTATCTGTTCCTAAAAGGCTCCAACGGTGTACCACTTTATCTGCTGTATAAATCTCGTCAAGGATGGTCAACTTAACATCAGGCATGGCATGACGAAACATACCAACGATGTGTTTGAAGCTGCCAGAGCCGGGTTCTGTCTTACTTTTACCACCTACCAAAGAGTGGTCAACTGCATCGGCAGATAATAAATCTTCGCGTACGTTTCCTGTGTTCCATGCGGCCTCAAAAAACTCAATGCAAATCGCATTATTTTGTTCGGGAGTAAGTGACATAACTGTGTGTTTTAGGTTTTATTATTGGTTTTTTGTAAAGGAAATTGTTTCATACTTTGTTGTAAAATGTTATTTATGAGGTGGTTGTGTCGTTGGCAAAAGCTACTTCCGTCGGTAGTGCGCCCATCAATGAACCCACCAATTGCAGATATACTTTTCCGTCCCGAATCAGCATCACATCATAAACACGTCGTTGGCCCAACGAACTTTTTACGGTGGCCTCAAACCAAATGTAATCATGGTCGTTGGTAATGTTTTCGACCGAAAGGGGCGTAAAACCCGATTCTTTGGCAAACAGGTCTTGAAACATCTGCCGAATGGCTTCACGACCTGACACGTCTACGCGGGCCGTAATCAATTGGGCATCTTCCGTAAAAAAATCATCCGCCAATCCATTAAAATCACCCTCACTGTGAAACTCCAGATAGCGACTGTGAAACGCCCGCGCCATGCTGGAATCAGGAGCCGTAAAGCCCGAAAAATCATCGGGTTGCCACACAGTACCTTGGCGTAAGCCAAAGAGTTGGAGGTAGAATTTTCCGTTTTGAATAAACTTTACCTCGTAAATTTTGACAGGATTACCTTGGGGGGGTTGAATGGTCATTTCCATCCAAATAAAATTTTTGCCCACCGTAAACTTGTCAATGATACGTTCTCCTAGTGTGCTTAAGCGGCTCAAATACAGTCGTATCAACTCTTTTAGGGCTGGGTGTCCTTCCGCCCTGAAAGTGAATCCGTGGATACGGGCATCGGCAGCATAACACTCCTCAACCATTCCGTCAATATCACCTCGTTGCAGAAAACCCATTTGCTTCGCTTGCAAAGCTTCGGCTTCGGCGGTTTGGGTGTTTTGATTTTCCTGCATGATTGAAAATGACGTTTTTCGTTGGAGGTATTATTGTTTATTTAATCACACCCAATTGCTGTAATAAACCGAGGCTATCGCCCGACATCCACATTTCGGCAATTTTGCCATTTTCGATGCGAAACATATTGAGTCCTTGATCTGTCACATCGCGATTGGTGGCAGGGTTTCCCAAAAATACACCTGTATTTGTGGCAGTATAGGACCACCTGCAAACCACCTTATCACCTTCAGCTACCAAATCATGGATGGTAAAATGAACATTTGGAAAAGCAATAAGTGCCGTTTTTAACCATACTTGAAAAGATGGAGGCTGGTGTGCCTGACCGGGCGGAAAGTGTAATTTTACGTCTGGATGCGTAATCTCGTCGATTACCTTTTCATCCTTTTTGTTCCAAAGGTCAATCCAGTACCGGGTAACCACTGCTTTGTTGGCTTCAATTGACATGAGAATAGGTTTAACGTTTTCGGTAAAAAAAACAGAGTTTATTTAGGCAGGAATTACGCCTAATTGCTGCATGAGACCGAAATCATTTTCGTTGACGTGAACAGAAACAATCTTGCCGTGGCGAATGGTGAAAATGTCGATACCAAAGTCTTTGATTTTGTTTCCTGTAGCGGGTGCTCCCAAGAACTCTCCCAAGTGAGTTCCCGTAATTTGCCAACGGCTGGCTACTTTGTTGCCTTCGCTCATGTGGCGCAAAGCCGTAAACTGAATGTCGGGGAATGCATTACGGAGGTACATCACGAAGCCTTTGAAGGCCTCATATCCCGTAATTGGCTCTGGTTGGGTAGGAATAATGAAGGCGAAATTGGGGGCCAGAATTTCTTCAACCACTTCCAGTTTACCTTCGCTCATGATGTCTTGGAAATAACGCATGGCCAAGGCCTCGTTTTGCTCAGGCGTGGTTTCTTCCACAATCTCAGGGGCAGGAATTACACCGAGTTGCATCATCAATCCGAGGGTATCTTCGTGGCCGATTGACTCGGTAATTTTGCCGTCTTTGATGGTGTGCCACGTCATTCCATCAATCTGGAAGTAATTTCCGGTAGCTTCCAAATTGCCTTTTACGGTCAACAGCGGCCCACCAACGTGCGTACCACCACCTACCCAGCGGGTAGCTACCCAATCTCCACTGGCCACCATGTCTTGGGGGTCAATGTAAAAATCGGGGAATGCACTGTGTAACATATTTACCAGACCCAAAAAACCATCTGGCCCGTGGAAGGGCTCGGGGTGAGTGGGTAACGTAAAAACGAAGTCTTCTGACAGAATTTCATAGGCTGAATCCTTATTCGCCTGGTTCATGATTTCATGAAAGTACCGACGCGCGATGGCTTTGTTTGGGTTGCCTTGTGACATTTTTGTAGAAATTAAAATTTATAAGCTGGTTTAGTTACTTCAAATCAAGATTTGTAATTATTCTTTTATGCGTCTGCCAAAATCATATCAGCGGCTTTTTCGCCTATCATAAAGCAGACCGCTACGGTATTGCCACTCGTCACGTTTGGCATTACGGAGGCATCGGCCACGCGCAAACCAGATATTCCGTGAACACGCAAGCGGGAGTCTACCACAGCTAAGTCGTCAGTGCCGATTTTGCAAGTACCTGCGGGGTGCCAAAGCGTTGAGCTTTGCGTACGAATGAACCCATCAGGATCACCAGGACCAGGCGCTAACTCACCCCCATTAATGGGCGCAAATGCTTTGGTATTGCTCAAATTGCGAACCAGTTGAATGGCTTTTCGCAATACCTCCATGTCGTCGGGATGCTCCAGATAATTTGGATTAATGAGCGGCTTGTCGTGCGGGTCGTCTGAACGAAGTTTGACGTCGCCTACGCTTTTGGGTTGCACCAGAATCGGGAGAAAAATGCAGACATTGCCGCCAAAATCTGGTAAAACAGGAGCTAAAGGTGCGGGAATACTGGGAGTAAAATTGAGCTGCAAATCTGGCCCAACTGAATTTTCATTGGTCCTAACAAACAACGCATTTCCCGTCAACAAAGTGGTCATTGGACCGTCGTTGGTACGGAAAATAACGGGCAGTTGCACGTGATCCTGCAAGTTTTTACCCACGCCAGGCAGCTCATGCTGTACTGGAATACCAACGCTTTGTAAATGTTCAGCCTCACCAATGCCCGACAGCAAGAGGATTTTAGGAGAACTTAGCGCTCCTGCACTGACAATTACTTCTTTCTCCACTAGGAGTTGCTCAATCTTGCCGTTCAGTTGGTATTCAACGCCGATTGCCCGCTTATCCTTAATCAATATACGCGTTACTTCGGCGCCCGTAATGAGTGTAAAATTTGGACGGTCAAGAATAGGCTGCAAAAAAGCGGTGGCGCTGCTGGCGCGGTGGCCTTCTGGAGTGATGTGAAACTGAAGCAACGCAGCTCCATTTTCTTGTCGCTCACCGTTATAGTCCCAATAAGGGCCATCATAACCGAGTTCGACGGCACCCTGAAAGAATTCCTCCGAGCGCATTACTTCGTCTGGACAGTCACGCACGGAGATTTCGCCGCCTGTACCTCTAAAATTGGGATCTCCACCTTGGTAATCTTCCAATTTTTTGAAATAAGGCAACACATCCTTGTAGCTCCACCCGTCGGCCCCTAGTGCTTGCCATTGATCGAAGTTAGCGGGGTTGCCCCTAACATACATCATGGCATTGATAGAGGTACTACCCCCTACCACTTTTCCCTGATTGATGGTCAGCTCGCGGCCAGCCATTGCAGGTTGTGGAGTGGTGGGGAGCGACCAATCAAGTTGAGAACCCCACAATTTTACAAAGCCGCCTGGGTCAACAACATTGGCGGTTTGATCCCATTCTCCGGCTTCGAGCAGTACAACCTGCACGGAAGGATCGGCACTGAGTCGGTTTGCAATGACGCTTCCCGAAGCACCTGCTCCGATAATAATGTAGTGACAGTGAGATTTCATTAAAGGTTTAGGAAAGTTTTAAATAACGTCAACTGATATTAATGAGAACAATTGATTTTAATCAAGTCGGGTTTATAATCTCCTTCAAGCACCAAGTCAATCAGGAATGGTTCGTCGTCGGCCAGCATTTTTTCAATGGCTGGCAGGATTTCTGATTCTTTTTCTACCCGCACCGCTTTGACTCCCATGGATTGGGCCAAAAGGTCGAAACGGATGGCAGGGTAAGATAAATCAAAGGGCAGCGGGTAATCGTGCTTATCAATGTTGCGTTCTTTCCAATAAACGTCAATGTTGAGTTGAAGCAACTTATACGAACCGTTGTTGCAGACGATAAACTTAGCTCCAGACTTGTGTCTTATGGCCGACCAAAGCGCTTGTATCGTGTACATACTGCCCCCATCTCCCGAAAATCCAATCACGACTTTGTCAGGATTTGCCAGTTTTACCCCAATGGCACCTGGAAAACCAACCCCGAGTGAACCGCCCCGGGTAACAAAGTAATGCCCCGCTTGGCGCGGTGGAATGTACCGCGTAATAGCTGGTGAATTGGTCAAGGCTTCGTCGAAAATAATGGCATCTGAGGGCAATTTTCGAGACAGTACTTCGGCAAACTGCGCCATCCGTAAGGTTTCTCGGGCGGGTTCGTCTTGGTCTTTGGCCAGTTCGGCAGAATGTTTTTTTGCTTTTTCATCCCCAATCTGGTGAACCCGGGCCGCCGCCGCTGCCTTAAATTCGGGTGTCATGGCTGATTTCAGCGCATCAGCCAGGGCTTTTAGCGACAGTTTGGGGTCGCTGACAACGCCTACATCAACCCGGTGATTCTTGGCGATTTCGTAACTGTTGAGGTCGAAATGCACCACCTTGGCCCCAGGGGCATAAATCTCACCCGTTTCGGGAAATACCTCTGGCAACATATAAGTGCCAACGATAAGGTTTATATCCCCTTTGGATGTAATGGGCAGACTGTATGACCCAAACATGTGCCCCGTAGTGCCTTGGTAAAGCGGGTGGGTTGTGTCAAAAATAACATCGCCAAAATCTACACCGTATACTTCGGCACCGATGAGCTCCGCCACCTGAGTTAATTCTGGGATGGCATTAGAGTAGGCCACTCCGTCCCCGATGAAAATCATGGGTTTTTCGGAAGCCAAAAGCATATTTGCCGTTTGGGTAATCAGCTCAGGGTCAGGAAGTACCCGCGTAGATGGAATACAGGTCGGGAATACTTCCTCTTCATTTACTTCGTCGAGGACGTTCATAGGCAAACAAACGTACACGGGCCCCATTGGTGGGGTAGAGGCAATTTTTACGGCTTTTCTGAGGGTTCGCAACAATGATTTCGAATCCATCACCATCGTCGAAAACTTCGTGACGGGCGCCATCATTGCCACTAAGTCATTGGCCATTTGCGCATCCATGTTCATGTATTGCGTACCAGCATCCGACCCAATCACCACCAGTGGTGCGTGGCCTCTTTTGGCTTGGTAAACCGCACCCACCGCATTCCCAATTCCGGGAGAGCTGTGCAGCTGCACCAACGTAGGGCGTTGGGTATGCCGAGCATACCCATCCGCCATCATTACGGCAATACTTTCTTGTAATGTAAGGATATACTTCATGTCGGGGTATTCGGCAACGGCGTCCAGGAAACCCTGTTCAACCGTTCCCGGATTACCAAACATAAAGTCCATCCCGTCGGCCAAAAACTGCTCGACGATTTTTTGATTACCTGTTTTACCAGCCATACCGTTTTACTCCTTTATCAAGCACATTTACAAATTGGTCGCCAAACTCGAATGAACATTGAAGAGAGCGAGCAGTAATGAATGGATAATCCACAATGACGGAAGTTTCTTTGCCAAAATTTCCGTGGAATTGACCTTCAGGGCCAACGGCATCGGCCAGAATGTATTCAAGGCAATACGGTGGAGGCCCCATGTTGAGGTCGGTGTTGAGGAATCCTGTACCGTCGTGATAATCATACTCAATGCAGTGACCAGTCACGTGTTTGCCTTTGATAATGGAAATACGCTCGTTGAAATCACGGGCAAAAACCAACGGAGCAACCCCGTAGCAAATCGCGCCGATGGGTTGATTTTTTTTGTAAAAGCCTAAAATGAGGTCATGGACGCGCTGGTTGTTTACCATGTCGATGATTGGACCGCTACCGCCGACCAATAAAAGACCTGCATACTCTTCCGTTAGTTTTTCTTGGGCCACTTTTAAGTCAGCAAAATACTGCTCAAATGCTCTCAAAAAGTTTGGCGTTGAGAAATAAGGTCTTTCAGGAACTTCCTCCGAAAGGTTGCGACGTTGCTCCAAGCGATTTGTAGCCTCAAAAGCTTTCACTTTTTCGGCGGCTTCGGGTGTAGTGACGCAGGTGCCCAGCGGTGGATCTACGTAAGTAGTATCATAACTTGGGGGTAAGGCCTGGGCCTTTTTACCCTTCGGGGTCATGAACTCGACGGTATAACCGGCGGCTTCCAATTTTTCGAGGGGCCCGACTAACTCAACGCCCCAGTACCCGTACTCAGACAGGATAGCCAAAATTTTCTTAGACATAAAAGAGAAAAAATCTATGATGAACGATAAATTGAATATTATACTTTACACTTTGATTTTGCTTGTTTACCTCAATACATATCGCTCGCTTCGACGGGCAAAGCAGGCGGATGAGGGATGTTTTTTTTTCGTTTTAGGGCTATTTCATGCGCGGTGTCGTAATGGGTGCGCATGTTGTTCCAACTAAATTTTTCAAGCACATTTTCCATTCGGTTGCGCTCTGATTCATTGCTGCGTCGGGTCTTTTTGACAAACCGAAACATGATATCTGTCAACTGCTCAACGGATTCAGTATACGTTTGAGATTTTCGGTTGACAACATAGATACCCCGGTCGTCATGATTTTTCATATTTTGGGTAACATAATGTCCAAAACCTGATAAATTACTGGTCACCGTTGGCACCCCCGCCACCACACATTCTTGGGGAGTATAGCCCCAAGGCTCATAAAAACTTGGGAAAATCCCTAGGTGGCATCCACACACGAATTGCCCATATTCAAGTCCAAATAGTGGATTTGAAGAAGTGATAAATTCGGGGTGATAAACTACCTTTACCTTATCCTTCTGATTATTAAGGAGATTAGTCTGTCGACAATAATCTGTGATTTCATCGTCCTGTGCCAAATCGTGGGTCAAAAAGGCAGGTTGATTTTCTGAGCGCCAACTCAGAATCGTTCTTACCCTCCGGTGTTGGAGGTATTCACTTACAAAAGAATTGAGATTAGGCAATTGAACCTGGTCGCCCGTTACAAAACTTTTGAAGAGCTTACTGCCTACTTCTTTTTGAATGGATTTACAGGTTTCTTCTAATTCGTTGAGTACAGAGTGTGAATTGATGACCGAAGCATTGACCGACCTAACTTTTTGATTGGTAATGATAAACATCACCACTGTGGTGTCCATACGCGCCTGCTTCATTTTAGTGTTAAGCAGCGAAAGTGCTTCGAGGGTAATATCAAATCCTTTGTTTTTATATTCAAATCGACCCGACGTAAAAAAATAGATGGTCTTATTAAGGTCAAATGAATAACTCGGGAAAAAATGACCCATTATAAACTTATGAATGTGCTTTCGGTATTGCAAATGCAGATTTTCTAATTTAAAGAGGGGGAACTTTTCCAATTTGATGCCATTGGGCGTAATCAAATCAGGTACTCTGCCCAAAAAATGAATGCATTCCTGTGAGGTAATTTCACTGATAGTGGTAAAAGTACCCGCACTTTGGGCGGCCATCCTCTCAATAATCACCTGCGCCTCAATACCATATCGGCGAGACTCTTGTCGCCAGTCAAATTTTTCGAGTTTTGTGTAAAAATCTGGTTCATTTTGGGCTAAATACCGCCCTAAAATGGTTGCATGGGTGGTAAATACAGTAGCGATGTTTACTTTTTTTGCGAACAATTTTGGCAAACCACTCCCCGTCATCCACTCGTGGAAATGGACAACAACTTCATTGGAAATGGGATTGACCGACATGAATTCAACAATAAAAAGTCGAATCAATTCACCGAACGCAAGTACTTGATTTACAAGTGGGTCTGTCCCAAAGTCCTGTACTCTGTATTGTTCCTGAAACTCGGTTTTGAGGTGACTGAGTTTGGACCAAATACAGTTTAAATCAAATAAAATTACCCTTGGTTTACCTGTAACCAGCAACCAATAGCCACAATGTATGGTTAGGCCCATACCTCGTAACTTTTCTACTGTTTTGCCAACAGGGGAATCATTCGGATAATCAATCGGTTCAAATTCTACCGCCTTTTGGGCAAAATAGGGGCCCATCATTATGTAGCCATCTCCCCATTTATCCATCATTGATGGAATTTTTGAACGAATTACAGTATGAATTCCCCCAATTTGGTTACATATTTCCCAAGAAACTTCAAACAGTAGTTTCTTTTTCGAATTTGTAATTAATGAGGTCAAAAGTGTTACCGGGTTTAGGGGTTACAATCAATAATAATGCACATCTCCACAAATGCACATTGAATGAGCACATTTGAAATCAGAGGCAAAACAAAAAAAGTCATGACCTAAAAAAATAGATTGACGAATTTGCTTGCCACAAGAGTGTTACAGGACCAAGCACAATTGATTTAGAGTTTTTCAGCGGTGCTTGCCGAAGGATTAAAACGTTTGAGAATACTTTGTTTTGAGTCTTTATGCTAACATTGATATATCAAAAATCATTGATACCCTAAAGAATACCAAATATTTTCAGTGAAGAACGCTCATTTTCCATTGAATTGTATGTTATTCGCAGGGAAGATGCCAATCTTCATCAGGGATTCGGTTTTTTATCGCTAAAATTTACAGGGAAAGCAAAAACTTTATATGCCTTTAATATATAGGTGTCTTTTTAGGATAAAATTGACTTTATATGCCTTTTTTAGGGCTATGCTTGTTTTTTATTGAGAGGTAAATAACCTTGTTTTTTCAGTGAAAGTGTTTGTTTTTTCAGTGAATGACTCATTTTGCCCAGTAAGCTATCGTATTTAGATATAAACTTGTCAAGTCTCTTAAAAATCATTAGTATTCTTCATTTTGGGCTTGATAATGTAATGAGAGTTAAAAGAAAAATACCATTTAACGGTTCAAAAATAGCTCTAGGAGTCAAAAAGTCCATTTTGAGTTAATATAAGTAGAAAAATTACTTATATCTTTCTAAGTCGGCTCATTAACTCTTCTTTCGATGATTTACTTAGAGGAATCTGTTTAGTTCCAATATGAAGATGAAGTTCGCGTATTTGCTCAACATGTTTGAGATTTACAATGAAAGACCGATGTACTCGTATAAATTCGGGGCGGTTTTCAAGGGCTTCACTTAATTTGCCCAAGTTCTGGGTAAGCAGAATATCGTTTTCTTTCGATATAATTTTACAATAATAATCTTCGGCCTCAACCCATAATATATCATCAAAGAAAACGCGCTCCATTCGGTCTTTTGTCTTTATAAACAGTCGGTCGCTGAGGCATGGAGTACATTCGGAAGACTTAATAGGTTTTGTATCTTTTGGTTCTTTTTCTGAGTTTTCAAGGGCTAATTCAATCGTATATTTTAAATCACGGATGCGGAATGGCTTAGACATAAAGGCTACTGGTGCCGTATTTTTCGCTTTAGCGAAGGTATCCGCATCGGAGTTGCTCGATAAAAATATGATGGGTAGCTTCTGTTTTGTTAGTATTCGTTTGGCAGTTTCGATTCCATCCCATTTCCCTGCCAGTTGAATATCTAAGATAACCAAATCTGGATAACCGTTATTTAATGAGTTCACCGCATTTTCTCCCTGTGAAAACGGGCCAGTTACAATGTAACCCATTTCCTGTAGTTGGTCTTTAAGATCAGCTCCTGCAATGGGCTCACCTTCTGCAAGAAGTATGTGTGTTTTTTTCATGTGTGAGGTTTTTCATACCAATTCCATCTATTCGGTCAATACTTTAGGTAAATGAAGCCTTGTGCATTAACCACAGTAGCCCGAAATTTAGATATTTCAACTAAATGTTCTCAATCATTAGCATAAAAAAACTCATACAAAAATAAATGAAAAATGTTCCTATTTGCAAGTACCATTTGTATTTATCTAAAAATTGTAAGACATATTTTCGAAAGTAGGCTATTTTTTTTTACTAAGTGTCTGGTATTCAGGGTTGGATTCTGGGAAAAATCATATTTTATTCAGTGGTGAGCCAATGGTAGGAAAGTGGAATTGTTCTATTTGGTACATATTTCGTATTTGTACAGTAGCTGTAATTCTCCCTGCTGGTACTTTTGGTTACTATTTACCCTTATTTAGTGAGAAATTTATCTAACGGTACTTGAAATATAACTATAATGTATATACGTTTGTTTTATTGGTTCATACATGCAAAATAATTGATTGTATATGTTTGGTTATTATTATCAATTTTAGGACAGAAGTAATCGTTTAGTAATTTATGATTCTAAGATTGAATAAAAAAATATTGGGAGTGTTCAATCGTTTTGCCTCTAATACCCGTACCGCTAACTTAGATTTATACTAATTTTATGGCAGTACTCCATAATTTATATAATTGGGTGTTAAGGTTTTTGTTGTTTTCGTAATTCGAGTAACTGTAAGTAATTATGTCTTTTTTCTAGATTTAAAAAAATCATATTTAATAATATCTCTAGTTTTATAACGGTTTTATTTCGATATAATTATATTTTATATTAAACTCCAAAATACTCCAGCATTTATAGTAAAGTAATCCTCATTATATTTTGCCAAAGTTTGTGGACGAAAAAAAAATCATCCACAACTTGACTTAAATATTAGTTACAGAACCGTTATCAATGGACCATCATTCTGCGCTTTAAGCCACCCGAATGATTGAAAATCGTGGCCTAGCTCACTTATTAATTGCTCAAATTCTTCCGTTGTTTCTTCTGAAACGGCAACCAACAGACCGCCGCTCGTTTGGGGGTCGGCCAAAATGTATTTTTGTTCATCGGTTAGCGGTCCTACTTTATGGCCATAACTCTTCAAGTTACGCTGTGTGCCGCCCGGAAAACAATTGAGGGCAAGGTAATACGGGATTGATGAGATAACGGGGACTTTATCAAATTCAATTTCAGCCGATAGGCCGCTGCCCTCACACATTTCCGAAAGGTGCCCCAATAATCCAAAACCAGTTACGTCGGTCATTGCTTTTACGCCTTCCATTTTGGCAAAAACTTCGCCTAGTTTATTGAGGGTAACCATACTTTTCAAGGCAATAGCCGCATCTTCTGGCAGCAAAACGCCTCTTTTCTGTGCGGTTGATAATATTCCTACCCCCAACGCTTTGGTCAAATACAATCGACAACCCTCCAGTGCGGTAGAATTTTGTTTAAGCTGAGGAATGCTCACCATTCCATTTACAGCAAGTCCAAAAACGGGCTCAGGACAGTCAATGCTGTGACCTCCAGCCAACGTAATGCCAGCTTCGGTGCAAACCGCTCGGGAGCCTTCTAATACTTTTTGGGCAACTTCAGGCGGAAGTTTATCAATCGGCCAGCCTAAAATTGCAATGGCCAAGACGGGTTTTCCGCCCATTGCGTACACGTCGCTGATGGCATTGGCCGAGGCGATGCGCCCAAAATCATAGGCATCGTCCACGATGGGCATAAAAAAATCGGTCGTAGAAATCAAAGCCGTTCCGTTGCCTAAATCCAACACCGCCGCGTCGTCGCGTTTGTCATTTCCTACCAGCAAGTGAGGGTCTGTTTGAACCGCAATCGGACTGTGAAGAATTTTATCAAGAATGGCGGGGCTGATTTTACAACCGCAGCCTGCACCGTGGGAGTACTGCGTAAGTTTTATTGTTGAATTATCCATTGACGTAAGCTATACCTGCTCCAGGAGGGGCAGGGTTTGGGTAAAAGTTAAAATTTTGCTGGCATTGACTGCCATGTCATTATCAGTAATATCAAAAGTAAATAGTTTTTCAGGTTGACGTTTAGCCAAACCCGTAGTGTAGGTTTTATCATAATATACTAGCACTAACCGAACAAAATCCGCCATACGGTTTTCACGAATGGCCATTACGGCCTGTTTGGTTTGGAGTGGTCCGAGTCGCTTGTGGATTCTTTCGGTACATTCGACCAAAAAATCTTTGTCTAATTCTCCGTATTCCTGCACCAAAGCATTGATACGTTGTTCGAGTCCTACCTGAATATTTATCAAAACGGCCTCTTTCATCTGATGCCAAAAAGGGTTAGGAATAAAAATTTTACCAATGGTCAGGCTTTCATCTTCCACCCAAATTCTGCGTTGCGGATTAAGCATACGCAATTGGTCGGCAAAATTATTTTCAAACTGTTCCTGCGTGGGCTGCACCATTTTGTTCATCGTCCCGTAGGAAGAACCTTGATGCTGCGCCAAATCTTCCAAGTCTATCACCTGCTCACCTTCGTCTTCAAGGGCATGAAGGAGTTTGGTTTTTCCTGACCCGGTCATGCCTCCCATCATCCAGAGCTGGTAGGTTTTTCCAAATTGATTCAATACCCACCTTCTGAAGCTTTTATAGCCCCCTTCAAGAAGGTAAACTTCAAATCCATATAGATTTAGTGCCCAGGCCATTGCCCCGCTTCGCATACCTCCCCGCCAGCAATGTACACCGATTTTTTTTTCGGGAGCAATTTCCAACGCCCGTTTGATAAAACCCGACCACTTCGGTCCAGTCAAATCAAAACCCAGCAAAATCGCCTCTTCCCGTCCTATTTGTTTGTAAGTTGTACCCACTACAACCCGTTCTTCATTGCTAAACAACGGTAAGTTATACGCATCAGGAATGTGCCCCTGCTCAAATTCGGCGGGGGTTCGAACGTCGACCAAAGGGATGGCGTTTTTTAGGGGAAGAAATTCATCAATGGTGATATTTTTAATCATTTTTAGACAGCCTTTGGCCGTAAAATTAATAATGGAAGTCGTTGCAAGAACATGATTTCGGTAGGAACTTCTTTGGGATTAAATCAAGAGATCGTCAATTTTGATACCTGCAATTCTCATGGCTTCGTATTCCACTTCTACGATAAACTCCGTTTCATCTTGGCTAAAATTTTCATTATCCCATTCTGTAAAATAAGTCTGCACGCGCTCTTGAAGGTTAGGCGCTTCTGCCCTGAGTTGGTGGATTAAAAAGTCGGCAAAACGCAGCACTTCGTTTCGCATTAGTTCAATCGTTTGCTCCGAAGAAGACTCCACTTCGCGGTCTTCCCAATGATCTAAAATAAACCTTTCCTTGATTTTATAAGCTTCCAACTGCTCAATACGCTCCTGATTCGGCATCAATTGTTTTTTTTCAAAGTTAGCAAAAATTATCCCTAACTCTTCTTTCCAAAAGTCAGGGATGATTTTTATGCAGAACCTCTGCGCTAAATTAAGCTATTTTAGGTCTTACTATCTGCCCATCACCAATCGTGTTTGTGCCGCTCCATTCTCATTTTCAGTTAGTTGTATATTTAAAGCATTGTCTTTATACAAACTTCTTTCCAATGCCAATGTAAATGTATGAATCCCTGTTGCTAGGTCGGCAGCTACGCCTCGCTCCGTTAGTTTGAGCGGTTTTCCGCCCACCCAAGCGGTGATACCTGCGGTAGAATTAAAAGCCAAGTTGACGTTTCCTTTGCTCAACACTTCTATGTCAAACTTCACAAACGTGTACTTTTTGTTTGCATTTATTTCAACAACAGGCAGTTCTTCCAAGGGTAAATCACCCGCTACTTTGCTATAAAACGGCTCATATGTAAGCTTGGCATTGTCTTTTGCCACGTAGCTAGGGCCTTCCGAAAGAATCTTTTTGACCAACTCCTTACTGTTAGAAACACTATTCCAACGACGAACAAAGCGGGTTGTCGGAACCCTAAACTTACCAGATTCGCCCATTTTGGAAAGGAAACCGATAAGGTTTTTGAATTCTTCTTTGTCCAAACCAGCCGTCAATCCCGCAGGCATCAGCGAGCCTGAAATTTTTTCAACGACACTGATTTGACTTTTAGGTACTGCTACTTCCGAGCCCGTTACGTCGCGGATGATGATTTCGGCCGTCCCGTTACTGACAATGTACCCCATCATCTCACTTTTGTCTTTTTTCACGATGCGTTGTAGCTCGTAACCTTCTTTGATGGAGGCATTAGGGTACAGAATAGAGCGGATGATGGTCTCGGCGGGCGAGCTAGTTCCTAAGCTGCTTAGGTCTGGCCCGATGCGCCCCCCTGCTCCTCCAATGGCGTGGCAGGTGAGACAAGCAAGTCCAGCTTTACGGAAAATCAATTCTCCTTTGGCGGGGTCGGCGGTTTCAGCGACGGTTTTTGCCAAACTGCTGATTTCTTTTTCGTTTAATTCCTGCGGCATTTTTTCAACGGGCAATACGCCCCCCGATGCTTCCAATGCTTTTACGAAGGCTTTAATATCTTCACTGTTTCGTCGGTTGTAAGGGACGGAGCGTTGCAAAACCTGACGACCTGCGATGGCCATCGGCTCGGGTATTTTTTGGGAATTCAATTCTTCGGTCAAAGCAACGGTAGCGGCTTTGGTAGCAATAAATGACCTAAATAATTCAGAAACATCCGTTTGACTTGGCAGCGTACGCAACAGGTCCGATGCGATGCGGGCTGCTCCAGAGGCATCTGTCGAAACCAATCGTGAAGCGGCCGCAACTCGCAAATCAGCTGGGTTTTTACTGCCCGTGAGCCCAATCAGGGAATTGCGCGCTTGGTCGTTTTTCATAGAAACCAAAGCGTCAAGAGCCGCTTTTCGGCTGTTCTTTTCCCCTTTTTCGGCCAAATTGACCAATTTGCCGTTCAATTCCTTGATTTGCCACAAACCAATCAGACGAATAGCAGCAGTGGCAACCGCTTCATCTTCACTTTCAATAAACCCTGTAATGCGATTCAAGTCACCAGATGGTTTTGCACCTCGACGGGCGGCCTCTTCTAGCGCGGTTAATTGTGCCGCAACTTGTTTATTTTTATTTGCATTTCCATCAACAGCTTTGCCAAAAATGATGGCTAAATCTGCCGCCTTACCAAATTTAGATATTGATGCCAATACATCGCTGCGGTATTCCTCAGGCACCCGGTCGGCTTGGTATAACTGCGCCAGTTGCGAAACCGCTTCGGTACTACTGGTTGATTTCAGGGCAAAAACCGTCTTTTTGGCATCTCCAAAGAAATCTGGGGTAGTTTTCAGGCGCGCAGCCCACAACGGCTCTAACTCTCGAACGGTTTGCCAAAGGGCAAAATCCAGAAACTCATCCATAGAATTATCTAATACCGAGAGCGCCGTACGGGCTGATTCCGCGGTTTTTACATTGCGAAGTCCAATCACGGCTTCCAATCGCACCTGCGGATGAGGGTCGGCTACAGCCTTTGTCAAATGGGCAACAGGATTTGTGACTTTAGTAAACCAAAGCCCAAGAGCCCGCAGGCCAGCCGCGCGCGCTTTGTGATTTTGGGCGTTCAATAAAGTCAAAAGTAGCGGTTCGTTGACGGTGTCGAGGGTTTGGTACACCCAAAGTGCTTCCAACAACTGATGTTCATAATTGGAGTCATTTTTATCCAAATTCTGAACCCATTTTTGCAGGGCTGGAATCACTTCCGTGGCCCCACGGGCTTTCAATACCTGCTTGGCCTGCGCCCGGGTCCAGTCTTCGGGCAGTTTGAGTGCTTCCAAAAGTTCATTCACGGAAGCTTTGGTTAATTGCATTTTTTTTACCAGCGGACGATTTTTTGCCACAATCCGCCAGATACGACCGTGCTGCTGGTCGCGTCGCGGGTCATGAAAATCCACTTCTCCGTGTTGGATAATCGGGTTATACCAATCGGCTACATAAATAGCTCCGTCGGGTCCCACTGAAATATCAACGGGGCGAAAGGCTACGTTATCCGTCCACATCAGGTCTTCAACCTGCTTCGAAGCATACCCACTTCCCTGTTCTTCTAGTTTGAACCGATTGATACGGTTGGCACGAAAGTCGTTGGTAATCAAGCTTCCTTGCCACGATTCTGGCAAGTGCCTACCCGAAACAATATCCAACCCGCTGTGTTTAGGTTGACCCGGATTCAGGCCCCGGATGATTCGCGCCGCGCCAGGAGCGGTTACGAAAGTAGCCCCCGGAAAAGCATAATTGATGCCTTCTCCACCTGCCCCGTCGGTCAGGAAAGATTGCCCCCATCGGTCAAATTGCAGCCCCCACGGATTAATCAACCCACGGGCATAGACATCCATGTCGAGATTTTTGGGGTTGAGCTGCCACACACCACCGCCTTCGAGGCGCTTGGTCCCAAACGGCGTTTCAACGTGGCTGTAGATGTAAATAGACTGGTTAAAATAAAGTCGTCCCTCGGGGCCCCAACGGAACGTATGAATAAGGTGGTGTGTATCGGCTGTTCCAAAACCGTTTAAGATGCGGCGTCTTTTGTCGGCTTTTCCATCTCCGTCAGTATCAGAAAAATGCAGAATTTCGGTGGAATTCGCCACATAGACGCCTCCATCCCCTGGCAATATTCCGGTGGGCGTGATTAGCCCTTCGGCAAAAACGGTTGACTTATCGGCCTTGCCGTCGCCGTCGGTATCCTCGATTACAAAAATTTTATCATTGGCTTCTTCACCCGTTTTAAGGTGAGGATAAGCGGTACTGCTCACCACCCACAAACGTCCGTCAGCGTCCCAGTTCATTTGAATGGGCTTAGCCACGAGCGGGTCAGCGGCAAACAAGGTTACTTCAAATCCTTCTGCTACTTTAAACGAACGAAGCTCTCGCTCCACATCTGGTTCGGGATTTGCCTTGCGGTCGTCTTGGTGAACCGTAGACGTAATGAGCAGAGATAAAGGAATGAAAATAAACCGTTTAATAAACACAAGTGTGGTGTTGGACGAATTGAAAAAGCTGAACTTTTGCATAATAACTTTTAAATCTTTTATATTACTTTACCGGGGCAAGTTGATACACAATAGGCTTTGGAGCACTGTGCAGGGCTATTTGTCCTTCCAGCCATTTGATGATGAGACTTTGGTCTTCGAGGCCTTTGGCGTGGCGCCCCTGCTCGTACGAGCGAAACCCAAGAATGTACGTTCGGTTAAGCGGGCGGTATTGAAAAAAGAATTGCTCATTTTTTTTCAAAATCATTTCCCTCAATTTACTGACTTGATTGAATGACGGCCCTTGGGTAATTTCAACCCCTTCAGCCCATTTTTTTTCCGACGCCGTAATCACTTGCTGATTATCGGCAGTCAGGGTATAAAACCCCTTTTTCAACCCTGTTACCCTGATTATCTGGCCTTTGGTAGGAATCGAGATGTTATTTGTTGGAAACGGAAGGGGTAAAAAACGCTCCTCGGCAGTAAATTTCAGCATCCCATTCTTAACATCAGCGTCTAGCATTTTAGCCGTTGCCACCGCCTCAACATTATCTTTTGTCACTGCAATGCTGACGGCTTTTGGTTGGGGATCCAATCCGAGATTTTTTTCCAGTACTTCGGCCAAGTAATAATACCCCGCCTCATTTAAGTGAACTCCATTTTCCAAAATGGTCGTTTTTTTGCTCATTTCTTCAATGGGTTTGTAAATATCAATAAACATTTTGCCGCGCTCAGCAGCCAACTTTTCGATGGCAGAAGCATAAACCGCAAGATTTGCATTTCTTTTTTCAACATTTGCGGTGGCATCATCGTACCTGACAGGAATCGGTGAAAGCAATATAGACTTTGCGCCGAGTGAATCAATTTTATCCAGTAACTTGGAAAGGCCATCCCTAAAACGCGGCAGGCCTGCTTCGCCTTCTTGCGCCTCTACACCACCATAAGCTACAAAAACAACGGTTGGCTGTGCTTTGGTGATTTGCTGCATGAGGTGCTCATAAGGGGTCGGAGGATTGGTAAATGTACTCCGCGCTTCTCCCCAAACATTATCACCCGTCCAACCCAAATTTCTGAATGTTATGTTATGACCTGGCCACCGCGTGGTGAGGGCCAATTCAAGGTATCCATATTGAAATTCATTTTCAAACAACGAATTTCCTAGAAAAACGACTCTGTCATTGTCTTTAAGTTCAAAAATTTGGCTCGTCGAAGGGGCTATTTTAGGCTGATTTTGGGCCACTACTGACCCAAGGGCAATGGAAATTACGACTAAAATAGGACTGAGTAAAGCCTTTACATTTCTCTTTTTCATACAATTTGCGGCCCGGTAATGGATACCGGCAATAGAAGGTCGTGTGAATGTATTTTAGGTAATGAAATAAGCCGATTCGGTATATTTCCGAACTATACATAAAAAGCTTTTATTGTCGCACTTATACTACGAAAAGGGCTATTTTCCACGAGAGGGCATTTTTACGGGGAGCAATTTTTGCTTGGCTTAAAATTGTTCGTTTTTTTAGAAAGTTAGTTTTTTTGTACATTTAGGAATTGAATTCCTAAATGTACAAAAATGATTCAACGACACCTCTCGTCTAAGATAAATGCATTGTTGGAAAAATACCCGATTGTGAGTATTACGGGGCCAAGACAGTCGGGTAAAACAACACTCGCAAAAATGGTACGACCTGACTATCAGTATGTAAGTCTGGAAAATTTGAGTATTCGTCAATTTGCCCAATCAGACCCGCAGGGGTTTTTGACCCAATACCAAGGCGGGGTCATTTTGGATGAAGTACAATACGTACCCGAATTGTTTTCATACTTGCAAGTGTACACTGACGAAAGAAACCGAAAAGGTGAATACATTTTGACGGGTTCCCAAAATTTTCTGTTGATGGAAAAAATTACCCAATCATTGGCAGGACGAGTCGCGGTATTTCATCTTTTACCTTTTTCGTGGAACGAACTAAAAAACACCGAGTATAAGTCGCAAAACTGGGAGCAATACCTGATAGAGGGCTCGTATCCGCGCAAACGCGTCGATGATATTGATGCAGATACATTTTACGAGAATTACCTGCGTACTTACATTGAAAGGGACGTTCGTCAAGTAAAAAACATTTTGGATTTAGGACTTTTCCAGCGCTTTATTCAGCTCCTAGCGGGCCGAATCGGGCAGCTATTCAACCAAAATAGTTTGGGAATCGAACTAGGGCTTGACAACAAAACCATGAATTCGTGGCTTTCAGTCTTGGAAACTTCTTTCATCGCTTTTCGCTTACAACCTTATTACCAAAATTTTAATAAGCGTGTGGTGGGTACGCCTAAGGTCTATTTTTATGATACAGGATTAGCGGCGTATTTACTAGGGATAAAATCTACGGATGACCTAAATCTACATTTTGCCAAAGGAACACTGTTTGAAAACCTGATTATTAATGAGTTACAAAAAGATGTACTCAATGCAGGAGCACGGCCACGGTTTTATTTTTGGCGTGATTATGGTCAAAACGAAGTGGATTTACTAATACAAGAAGGAACGCAACTAAAAGCCGTGGAGATAAAATCAGGAAAAACCATCAACAACGATTTTTTTAAAGGTCTCCATTATTTCAAAAAAATAGCCCCTGATGCCCAACTGAACTTGGTATATGGTGGCGTCGATTTTCAAAAAAGAAGTGACACGACGGTGTTTAGCATTGAACAAATCAACAAAATTGTAAACTAAAAAATGGAAATTGGAATTGACAGTTTCGCCGCGGTAACCATCCACTCGACGGGTGCAGAAAATACAAGTACTGAGGCAATGGCCCGTTTATTGGACCGAATCGAACAGGCAGATCAGGCAGGACTTAATGTGTTTGGGATTGGAGAACACCACCGCAAGGAGTTTCTTGACTCGGCCCCTGCGCTTATTTTGGCAGCGGCAGCCGCCCGTACCAAACAAATCCGCCTGACGAGCGCGGTTACAGTGCTCAGCGCCGCTGACCCTGTGCGGGTTTTCCAAAACTTTGCAACCCTTGATTTGATTTCTCAAGGTCGGGCCGAAATGGTCGTAGGACGAGGCTCATTTACTGAAGCCTTTCCTTTATTTGGGCTGAATCTTCAGGACTACGATGCGCTTTTCTCAGAAAAGCTAGAATTATTGCTTAACATCCGTGACAATGAGACGGTTACGTGGTCTGGAAAATTCCGTCCTGCACTCAAAAACCAACCCATTTACCCAAGACCCCAACAGGATCCGTTCCCCATTTGGTTAGGGGTAGGCGGAACACCTCAGTCGTTTGTACGAGCTGGAGTGCTCGGCCTACCGCTGATGGTGGCCGTGATTGGGGGCGAAACGCACCGTTTCCGGCCCTTAATTGATTTGTACCGTGAAGCAGGAAGAAGGGCTGGCCACGCACCAGAAAAATTAAAAGTAGGCTTACATTCTATCGGATACGTGGCAAATACAACCGAAGAAGCCATTGACGATTTTTATCCAGGTTACGCCGAAACTTTTACCCGAATCGGCAAAGAACGGGGTTGGCCACCCGTGAGAAGAGAACATTTTGACGCCCAAAGGGGACCGCAGGGAGCGCTGCTCATTGGTAATCCAGAAGAAGTAGCCGAAAAAATTCTGCGCCACAGCGAAGCACTTGGTGGTATTTCCCGATTAACTTTCCAGATGGATAATGCGGGATTATCGCATTTAAAGCTGATGCAATCCATCGAATTGATTGGGACACGCGTTGCGGCAATGGTAAATCAGTAGAATTATAGGCCTGAAAACTGCCTGAGAATTGTTTAAATTAGGGCTAAGTACATTGACTCAGAAAATAAACGATTCTCAGGCGGCTTTAAAGACCTAATTTTGTGGCGGCATTGTGTTTTTTGATGTCCTCAATTCGGGTGTATCGCTGAATCATCAAACTCGTTTTATGCTTGCTTTGACGCATAATTTCAGAATCATCGGCACCGTTGATCTTTGCAATGGTGATAAATGAAGCCCGCAAGGAGTGCGCCGAATATTTTTCTCCTAAGTATTTTTTGACCGTAGTATAAACCGTCATGTCGTTGAGTCGGTCAGTCGTTAGTCGGTCGCCCTTACGTACTCTTACAAAAAGCGGGCCTGCGGAGCGCTCTAGCCGCATTATCCAGTTTTTTAAATTCCTAATAGGACATAAACTTGCTTCGGGGCTGTAAAAAAATGCCTTTTCTTCTGCTTCCCCGTATTGATTGGTTTTACTTTTTGACGAGGTTATTATTGCTCCTTCTTCGTTAAATTCAACATTTTCGATGTTTAAATCCACCAATTCTGAACGGCGGTAAGCTCCCGCAAAGCCCAATAAAATCAGGCTTTTATCACGCATTCCAGCGTGGGTTTCGGTCTCCATTGTTCGTAAAACTTTCTTTAATTCATTCATCTGAAAAGCAGGAGCCTGTTTTTGGCGAATGCCTTTGGTTCGTTTGATGCCCTCCATCACCGCCTGGAAAGCCCGGTCATGGGTGGGCAGGTCAACATTATTCAACTCGTGCAACTTCCGAATGGCCGCTAATTTACGATTGATGCTCGCCCACTTGTGCGTATCAGCTAAGTGCGATACGTATGCCGACAAAGTCGCAGCGGTGGCGGGGAATTCTGTTTGCCCGTTTTCATTACACCATTCCTTAAAATAATGTACATCCGATTTATAGGCGCGTTGGGTATTGGCTGCCCCTTCCAAGCCTTTGCGCACATAATCGGCGATTTTTCCAGCAAGTGCTTTGGGAAGTTGGGCATTCGGCGAAGTTGCTGGAACGTTTTGAGAGGCAGTGTTTTTTGACATAGGTTCAAAAAAGGGGTGAAAAACAAAAATAATTATTACTTGTGATAATTAAACCTTATCGTAAGTAATTATTTAATTTACACACAAATAAGAGATAAAATTTATACAAATAAGTGCAATTAATTTATCCTTTAAATGTAGCTTAAAGATGGGACAAAAATGACGAAAAAAATATTGGCTTAAAGCAGTAGAAGGTTACTATCCCGCCATACGTCGAGAGTTATTGAAGGAGTTATTTATTTGAACCCGAAATGGTTTTATGAATTCAGGATTCTCTAAAATATTACCGAGTATCTCAATTTCTTTTTCATGCGAACTTCTAACTGGGCCTTCTAAATGAAGTTTATTGTCTTTGACCGAATAAAAATGATAGGCTTTAAAAACCTCATTCCAAAGAATGACGCAAGGTTGTACGTGGTAGCTTACAATATCTGCTTCGAAGAGATTCTCCCCGTTTTTGTCACTAAAACCAATAAATTGGAGTTCGATAAACCATTTTATTTTCGGATTGGACTGAAAAGCCGAGCCATCAGGTAAGATAAGTTTCAATCCCTCATCAATATGAAGTTGCACAGGCAAACCATCGAGTGTTAGCTTAACGGGCGAGAGATGCATTTTTTTTCCATCCCATACCTTAAATACGTTTCGTTTGTTGGGCAGCCAATCCATCGTATTGTTGTTTTAAATTTTGAACTTAAAGCACTTCGGACGACTGTACCCAAAACCGTATCGCTAAAGATTTGAGCTTGTACATCAGACGATTATCGTTGATACTTATTGTTGCAAATATATGTTACAATATGTATCATATACAAGTTTTTGCCATGCTTTTTTAGGGATATTTTTTATATACCAATAAAAAGGCTACTATTTGGGTATTCATCCAACCATTTGTACATTTGTCACGTAACAATTTGTAGCATGTACGTATCGTCAAACTTGGTTTTCCTCAGAAACAAAGAACATAAAAGTCAGAATGAAATCGCCGATGCAGTACAAATCGGGCGGGGAAGCTATTCACAATACGAACGCGGACGTTCTATGCCACCGATGGAGGTTCTCCTGCGACTGGCTGATATTTTTAAGATAAGCCTAGAGACGTTGGTAAGAAAGAATTTGGCAACCATGAATGCCAGCCAACTGGATGAAATCTTTAATGCTCACCTCAAAAATGCCAAGGGCCTCAACTTGCGCATTCTGCCTATATCAGTAGGCAACGACAACCTTGATAACGTAGAATTGGTACCGAAAAAAGCCAAAGCAGGGTACATTGGCGGAGGGCACGAAGATGCCGATTTTATATCCGAGCTGGTACAGTTTAGGTTACCAATGCTCC
Organism: Runella salmonicolor; assembly: GCF_024158025.1. NCBI lineage: Bacteria > Pseudomonadati > Bacteroidota > Cytophagia > Cytophagales > Spirosomataceae > Runella > Runella salmonicolor. The sequence continues at coordinate 12,084 of NZ_JAMZEL010000019.1, read as the reverse complement.
CCACAAATCGCAAGTTTCGGATGTTTCAGATAGAAGGAGATTCTATGTATCCCATCCCTGATGGCTCGTATGTACTTGGCTCTCATGTTCATAACTGGTTTAGCGTCCGCGAAAACAATGCTTATATCATCATCACCAAAGAAGACATCGTTTTTAAAATAGTAACAGCTAAACCCTCAGTCCAAACCACCGAACCGTACCTGACACTCACTTCCTTAAATAAGCTTTATGCTCCCTATGATTTAAAATTGGAAGAGGTATTGGAGATTTGGGAATTCAGTCTTTATATGAGTTCTGAACTTCCCGAACCCGAACAAGAAGCACCCTTTGGAGAAATACTGAATGAAATTCGAGGGCTAAAAAGAGAGTTTATTGCCCTGAAGTTAGGGTTGAATGACAAGAAATGACTCAAAGGGAGTAGGCTCAGCTACTCCCCGCGCAACAAAACGATACTGTTTTTCACAAACTTTTATCAGTGCTTCAAAGAGCGCTTTTTAATCATCCCACCTTTGGTATCTTTTACACTGCTCATGACAACGAAAGAATTGGGATCAATGGTTTGAATCTCGGTGTTCAATTTATTAAGCTCCAAACGCGTAATAACCGTGTAAATAATATCAAATTCACCAGTTTCACCGCTTTTACCGTAGCCGCGTTTTCCTTTGTATACCGTCACACCTCGGCCCATTTCGTTGATAATCATTTGCCGTATTTCTTCGTTGTGAACAGAAATAATGGTAACGCCCGTGTATTCATCAATACCCTCAATGACAAAATCTAGCGTTTTGGAAGCGGCCAAATACGTAATCATTGAATAAAGGGCGGTTTCAATGGAAAGAAAGTAGGCTGCTGCCGAAAAAATGACAATGTTAATCATGATGATAATGTCACCGATGGTGGTGCCAAACTTGCGACTTAGAAAAATAGCCAAGACTTCTGTCCCATCAATCACGGCCCCACCCCTCACGGATAAACCAATTCCGGCTCCCAGAAAAAAACCACCAAATACGGCCACCAACAAGTTATCGTTAGTTACCTCTGGAAAATGGACAGTTGCCACGCAAACCGCTAAGCCCGCAATGGCGAGGGCCGTTTTGACCGCAAATTGTTTGCCGATGACGATATATCCGAGGAAGACAAACGGTAAATTTATCAGCACCAATAAAACCGCGAGAGGTATACCCGTCAGCTTTGTAATAAGGAGTGATATTCCGGTGGCACCTCCATCGATAAAACTATTGGGAATCAAGAAACTTTCCAACCCAAAAGCAGCCGACGCAATGCCGAGGCAAACCAAGATAAAATCTTTGAAATACCTGACAATATTAATCTTGAGTTCGCGAAAGCCTTTGGCCAGTACGAAGTCTGAATATTTCTGTTGGTCCCCTAGCGATTTCTTATTGCGAAGAATCGTTTGGGTGATTACTTTGGTTAAGAACGAATTCATATTTTTTATATTTTGAAATGGATGGGTGTGAATTTTATCCCCAACAGAGTCGCTAAGCTACCCTGTTGGGGATGGGAAATTTATCGTAGAGAGGTCACTACTGCAATTTTGTCATTGACAATCTTACCCCATTTTTCTACCATTTGCAGCTCACCAGAAAGTGTCAAACTATCATGAGCAGCATTATAAAATTCCAAAATAACGTCTGGTTTTTGTTTATTCTGGTAAGTAAATGCCAACTCAAGTATATCGATTCCACCCGAACTACTGTCTGTTTTTCGGGTGATAATGACCCGACATTTTTGAATTTCAGAGAGATTTATTTGTTGTAAAAACGCTTGGTCATTCACGGTTCTTGTAAAGAAAATTACGCCATTTTGGTCATCAATTCCAATGCTTGAACGATTCCATGAATCAAATCTGCTGACAGTAAAATTGCTCTTTTTGGCAAAATCGAAAAGCCTTTGGCGTAGTTCCTCACCTTTTTTACGATTTTTTATACTTATTAAAACAAACGGTATGATACAGATAAGTATGACAATCATACCTACGATTGAAGCTCCTAAATCCATTTTTTAGTCTTTTAAATTTTTAAAATACGCAATCGTTACAGAGACGGCCGTCAAAGCCATTTCTGCAAAGAATAATTTTTAAGAAGTCACGAAAGGATAAAAACTTAATTACCAGAAGTAATGGAAAGGAAAAATAATGTCGGTCCGCTCTAAACGCACCAATAAGTTGAGGGAATAGAAACTGTACTGTGAAAAGGTCGTGTCAAATAACTGCTCAGCGGTTTTGTAGCACGACAAAAACCTGTTTAGAAAGTTTTCGGGACGAGGAAACGAAGGGGATTGTGGTGGCGCAACGGATATTTCGGCGTGCGCAGTGAGACAAAATAGCTCTGGTAATTGTACCGAACTACTGTGTTTACTTTGAGAATCAGCAAGTTGCAAATCTGCTGAATGGTTGACAAAAGCATTTCCACTGTATAGGCTTAGTATAAAGCCATACAGGGTTAAAATGCCTAAGAAACCAATCAGTTTTGCCGCTTTTTTCACCAAATAAAGGTTATAATTGATAATTGTATTTCTGCAAGTTACAAAAAATAGCAAATTTTAACTACTGTTTGAGAAGAAAATACAATTGAAAAACAAAATAAAAAACTGCCTTTTCAAAAAATACCTTTAAAATAAACAGGTTTAAGCGCTTTTGTTAGCTAAAAATAGGCGTTGAAGCCGTATATTGCGATAATTATAGGTTATTCTATTTTGTACTCACTTCATTATGCAAAAACTTAAATTTACATCCCCTCCTCCCCCATTATTTAGTAAACTCTCCCCACATTGGTTTACATCAAACGCTCAAAATGGCTTCACGTTGATTTTGTTTTTTTTCCTTTTTTACGCCACCAGTTCGATGGCACAACTTACAAAAGCCAAGGAAGATTCTATCTACGTACGGCAGCATTATACAAAACTAGAACGAATGGTGCCCATGCGTGACGGGGTCAAACTATTTACCTCAATTTATATTCCAAAGGATGTATCGACGGGGGCAAAATACCCCATTATGCTTTGCCGCACGCCTTACAGTTCGGCACCGTATGGCGACACACTGTACAAAACTTCACTGGGGCCTTCCATGCATTTCGCCCGCGATGGATATATTTTTGTTTATCAAGATGTTAGAGGAAAATACATGTCTGAAGGTGATTTTGAAGCCTATCGCCCGTTTATTCCAAACAAGAAAAACAAAACCGATAATGACGAAAGCTCCGATGCATTTGATACGATTGATTGGTTAGTCAAAAATGTGGCAGGAAACAACGGTCGGGTGGGCACTTGGGGCATTTCTGCGCCGGGTTATTATACTACCATGACCAACATCGAAGCGCACCCCGCCTTGAAAGCCTCTTCACCACAAGCCCCCGTAACAGATTGGTTTATGGGCGATGACCGCCACCACAACGGGGCGTTTTTTCTGATGGGAACGTTTTCGTTTATCTCTTCTTACGGCGCGCCAAGACCCACTCCCAGCCCCAAGGGTAAGCCAGGGTTTTCGGCCTACGGCACCCCCGATGGCTACGAGTTTTATAAGAATTTAGGTCCACTTAAAAACGTAAATGAGAAGATTTTTAAGGGAGAAAACCGCATCTGGAATCAGTTAATGGAGCATGAAGTGTACGATGAATTCTGGCAATCGCGTACGCCAGTTCCGCACCTTAAAAACATCAAACCCGCTGTAATGGTGGTGGGCGGTTGGTTTGACCAAGAAGATTTGTACGGACCGTTGAAAGCGTACGCAGGTATTGAACATAACCAACCAAAATCACCCAATCACTTGGTCATGGGTCCGTGGATTCACGGCGGATGGGCACGAGGCACGGGTGAATCGTTGGGCCACATCCGTTTTGGCTCCCGTACAAGCGATTTTTACCAAACAAACATTGAATTACCCTTTTTTAATCATTACCTGAAAGACAAACCAAATCCAGAACTGCCCAAAGCTTATATTTTTGAAACTGGCTCCAACGAATGGAAAAAATATGACCAATGGCCTCCCAAAAATACCGTTGAAAAAAAACTTTATCTGCACCCTGATGGTAGTCTTTCTTTTTCGCCCACCTTCACAACGGCCCCACCCGCATTCAATGAGTACCTAAGCGACCCCGACAAGCCCGTTCCTTACACCGCCGAAATTAGAAATATCAGAGGAAGCGATTTCATGTACGAAGACCAACGATTTGCCGCCCAACGCCCCGATGTGCTGGTGTATGAATCGGAAGTGTTGACGGAGGATGTGACCATTTCTGGCAATGTTTTTGCCAATCTGTTTGTATCAACCACGGGCACTGACGCCGATTTTGTGGTAAAATTAATTGACGTTTATCCAGGCAATGCGCCCAATGATAGTCCCGAAAATCCACGTAAAGCAATGGGCGGATTTCAATTATTGGTAAGAGGAGAAGTGATGCGGTCTAAATTCAGAAAAAGTTTTACGGTGCCTGAAGCGATGGTCCCCAATAAAGTTGAACAGGTAGCCTTCGATATGCAAGACGCCGCCCACCGCTTCAAGAAGGGTCATAAAATTATGATTCAGGTCCAAAGCAGTTGGTTTCCATTGGTTGACCGTAATCCACAAAAGTTCGTAAATATTTACAAAGCAGAAGCGAGTGATTTTCAGAAAGCCTTTCACCGTGTGTATTGCTCAGGCAATAGTTCTTCTTACGTCAGCGTCAGGGTGTTAGAGTAATTCTTTCTTTCAATGTTTTGCAATAAAAAGGTGTTTGTTGAAGCAAACAACTACTTCAACAAACACCTTTAAATGAAGGACTTAAGTGACTATTTTCTTCTCTTTCTTTTGTATTCACAGGTCGAGTTATCGGACTTTACAAAATAGGATTTATAATTTTTGGCTTTCGGGTCCATACATCCTTTCAGCTCTAATAGCTCAACTTTACGGAATTCAACGGGGTGACTTTCACTTTGCAGCGAGATTGATCCATGTTCCAATAATTTTCCGTTGACCAACAGTGCAGGGTCGTGTCCGCTCACGTTACCGCCTCCGAGTTGGGGTTTATTGTATTCCAACACCTTCTCACCATTAGCAAAATGTTGTATGAGTGAATCGCCCAATACCAGTACTTCGGCCCGTACCCATTGATCTCCATTATAGGTTTGTGAGGTAGAATTAATGCAATGTTGCGTAATTAACTTACCGTCAATGACAACATTTGTACCCGGTGTACAAAGGTTGCAGGTAGTACGTTTTTTGTCGTTTCCTCCCAATAATTGTACTTCGATGGATGCGGGGAAATCTTGCTTTAAGCCCATGGTTTCGGCGGGCTGACCATGAACCATGATGCCGCTATTGCGCCAGGCCCAGCCTTCTCCTTTGGGAGCCTGCTCGCCCACAAAACGGTATTCAACAGCAACCCGATAATACGAAAAATCACCTTTGTAGAAAATGTGACCGTATTGTTGTTTGAAATCATCATAGGCGTCGTACCTCACAACCATGCTACCGTTTTCGACACGAAAGGTGTTGCCAAAATTTTCGTTCAAGGCGTATCCTCTGATTTTAACATCCCAACCGTCGAGATTTTTACCGTTAAACAATTGTTTCCATTCCTCTTTATCGGCTTTTTTTTGCCCAAAAGCCACGATTCCGAGTAGAATCAATAGGCCTGTCAATGATGCTTTCATAGGTATATTTTTAGATACGTTACATTATTTTTGTTGGGCGAGGAAAGTCAGCAATGAAGCAAATTCCTCGTAAGAAAGTGCATTGACCAACCCTGAAGGCATCATCGATGTTTCCATTTCTTTACGACTGACAATGTCAGATGTTTTAAGGGTTGTGACCTGCCCCGTAATATCTCTCAATACTACTTTGGTCGCAGATTCTTCCGTTATGAAGCCCATGTAGCTTTTATTACGCTTGGCAGTGATGAGAACCGTAGAAAATCCTTGCGAAATTGAGGCATTGGGCTTTAGGATAGATTCTGCAATCTGTTCCCGATTCATGATAGAGCCAATTTGCCCCATGAAAGGGCCTTTCATTACTTCGCCTTTTGAAAGGCTGTGGCAGGCAATACAGCCTTGTTGGGTAAAAATCGTTTTTCCTAACGCCGCATCTCCCTGAAATTTAGCCATGGCCAACATAACATCTTCAATCGACGCCTCTCCTACCTGTCCTTTTTTATTCCTGATTTTTTCCAAATCAACCTTTACTTCCTCCTTCACGGCCACTGGCTCTTCTTTCCCAAACTCAGGAATTTCCATCCGATGACGACTGTTCAGGTCAATGTAAAACTGTTTATCGGTCGATTTTTGCCACTCTGCCACCAAGAAATCTTTGATTGCCGCTGAAGACTCCCACGTAATTGCTTTATAATAAGGCCCGTGGGTATCTGGGCGAGTGCTCCACCACCAAGAGCCGTCGTAATCAGCTTCTTTTTTATAAATCCGCGAAAGTGTTGTTAGGATTTGCTTTTTTAGCGATTCATCATTTGTACGCTGGTAGGCAGCCATCAACCCATTTGCAGCTTTAGAATCGTGCATATAACGCAACGCCCAAAGGGCAATCGTTGAATTGGCCGTTCCAATGGCTTTTACACAAGCATCCACGGCATTTAGGCTTACAAGCGACCGTACCGCGATGTGGGCTGGAATAATGGCCGAATTTGGCGTAGCGTGAGGGCCTTCCGTACCAATGGCTGGAGCGGCAAACGTGGAAGGAACGGCCACTTGCAACAGCGCATCAGCGACCTCTGTACGACCCAAACGGCCCAGTCCAACGGTAGCCGCCACCCTAACCCGAGGAGAAGAATCTTTTAATCCATTTAGGAATGGTTCTGTTGGCACGGGCGCCAGATTTCCCTTTCGGTCGGCTAATGCGCGTAAAGCAAATTCTTTCAAATCGGCATCTTCAGTCAGCTTGAGTAGATTCGCAATACCCTCAACTCCAGTGGCTTGTGCGTAGGTAAAAAGCGCCGCTACGCGTGCCGCAAGCGGTTTATTTTTGTCGGTTGTTAATTTCCAAACCGCCTTACTGTATTTTTTCGTCGGACGAGTAAGCAATTCCTGCTGGGCTGCCAATCGAGCTACTGCACTACCCGAAGATAAATAGGCAGTTAACTTACTGACCGACGCTTTTTTAAGGTCAGCAAAAGGCTTGTAAACCCAGTTTTTGGGGACAGCCCGCACCACAAATCCCTTTTTAGGATTGCCCGAATAACCTGCCCCATCCCAAGCTGAAAGATAAGCCCGCCCAGAAGCATCGATGTCGATATCGGTGATTTGGGCTAATTTAATAAACGGCTCCTCTTTCTGAGTAAAGCTGGCACCATCTGGCGTCACGCGGTGAATATAGAGCTGGCTGCGCCCCCAATCGGCCATCATGGGTACGTTATTGTATTTTGCGGGCCAAGTTGCGTCATCCATAAACAGCGCTCCCGTTCCCGAGCCGCCTCCCAAGTCAATCAGTGCGGGGATGATTTCATCGGTAAAATGTTTGAACAACACAGGATAACCGTATTCGCCAGACTGAATTTGGTTGCTGAAACGAATGTTCCAACCGCCGCCGTCGTTGGTATTGCCCCGGGCAAAAATATTCATGTACGGGTCAATGGCTACGTCATAAATATTTCTCATGCCATGGGTATATACTTCCATTTCGGTACCATCAGGACGAACACGGACAATTCCCCCGCCCAACATGGTCATTTTTTTTCCTGAACGGTCGGTAGCGTTATGGAAACCAAAATCCCCAACTGCTATGTAAATCCATCCATCAATCCCCATGCGGATTCCGTTGGTGGCGTGGTCAGTTCCGCGACTTTGCAGAAATTTAGGCGAACTGATGTGCTCGATAAGGAGGGATGAAGGTCCATCGGCCACCCCATCATTGTCTTTGTCTTCAAAAACCACCAAATTCATTCCCGTTGCAATTCCCGTTTCTTTGGAGAACACGGTATGAAGTACATAAACCCGGTCGCCAATGGGTAGAATTCCACGCGGATTGTCCGCCAAAGCATATGTAGTATGTTGGTCTATTTTTCCATCATTATTGGTATCAACCAATCTGACTATACTTCCATTGCCAGGTTTTTTACCGAGTGAACCCATTTTATCTACCCCCACATACACCTCTCCTGAAGGAGCTACGGCAATACATGCTGGACTGGGTGTGATGTCGGCGCTGCTGAAATTAGAAATACTCAGCTCTTCGGGCCAACTTGATGCATTCCGTAGGGAATCAATTCTGGTTATAGTAGTGTAGTTTTTCGGTGTTTCTGTTCTCCACGGTTGGGTACCGTTTAAAATGAGGAAAAGCAACGATGCAATTAGTGTGTAGGAGACTTTTAGCATATAAGTTAGAAATTTATGGTCATTGAGTAAAGTTGGGTTTTAACAGATTATAATACTGACTTCGAAGTCTTTTGATGATTTATTTAGCTACTTCAACTCCTACTATTAAGTAAAAGACGAGTTGGTTCTCTCATAACTCACGCAAAACTACTAATTCAACCGAATGAATATACCTTTTTTCTGATTTGAATGCTAATAGGTATATATTTAACCTTGAGTGAAGTCTTAAGTAGTCATAACTTTTGACGTTTTAATCATAAGTGCAAGTTTTGCACTTATGATTAAATTATTGTTTATCAAATAGTTACAAATATTTTTTCATTTTTTTTGAACAGAAAAACAACAATTTTAAAGTCTTTCATTTTTTTACAAGAACAACCGAATATTTGTGTGTTTTTGAAACAAATACTTCTACATCGAAAAGGTAAAAAACCATAAGTGCAAGTTTTGCACTTATGGTTAAAACAATGATTATTAACACATTACAAATATTTTTTTAATTCTTTTACCTTTTGCACGAGCAGTGCGTAGTCTGATTTTGAAACCATATTTGTCGCAATTCGGGCTACTTCCTTTTTGCGTTGTGTCAGCTCTTCCAGAAAAGGAGATGAGTCTGTTTTGGCGGGCTCAGAAAGTGCTTCAAGGGATAGAAACGCTCCTTCAGCAACATCTTCCCGTTTGCCTAATTCTTGTATTGTTGTTTTGTTCAGAGCGGCGTTGCCAGCCAATACCTGTTGACGTAGCTCAGGCGAAAACTTAGAAATACCCTTGGCAAAATTTCCGTCGTTTTTGATTGTACGCTGACTTACTTTGAATTCATCGGCCAGCTGCTTCGAGATATCTATACCACCTTCTTCGCGGTCGTATTTTCCCTTGCGACCTTTTTCACGATTGTACCTTAGCCCCCTAAAAAAAGACAATTGCTCGGGGCTTAAATTTCGACGTCCTAGTTGGAAATCAATCATGTAATCCTTGACTTTCTCAAGGTCATCAAACTTTAGAAGTACAATCTTAAAATCAATCGTATATTTTTGGCAAATCGTGTATCGATTGTGCCCGTCGATTAGCACATAAGCCACTTCGTCAGTGTCATCCAAACCCGCCGCCTTTCGAGTTGTTTCCCATACGGCCAGTGGGTCTTTACATCCCTGGCTCAAGATATTTGCTCCCAGTATGGCCAATTCGTCGGTCGTCAGTGGGGTAATAAATTGACGAAGTTCTTCCAGAATGATAAGTTGCTTTTTTATTTTTTCCACTTCAGAAAATGCCGAACTAGGCAATTGAGCGGTTGCTTTTTTGATACCCGACATGAAATCTTTTGCCATATCTCGAAGAAAATTTAAGCTGTTGCAAGTTCCTGAGCCAGCGCTAAATACTGGTTTGCGGAATTGGATTTGGGGGAATATTCAAACAGGTCTTGTTTGGCTACTTGCGATTGTTTGATGACCGTGGAGGTTTCAATCAGGGTGTCAAAAATGGCAAAATGACCATAAACCTGACGAATATGTTCAATCATGGTACGATGAACGCTCTGATTTTTGTGAACCATTGTAAAAAAAATCCCCCTCACTCGTAACGAATAATTCAAATGTTCTCTAATTTCAAAAATACGATTAAACAGATTCTCAACCCCGTGATAGGCCGATGCTTCGGGCTGAATCGGAATGAGACATTCGTGCGAAGCAACCAACGCGCAGGTAGTAAGCACATTAAGTGCGGGAGGGCAGTCAATCAAAATAAAATCGTACTCGGAGAGAATAGGAGCAAGTTTGTTGGATAATCGCTTCTCGCTGCCAATTGAATTTACCAGTTCTAACTCCCGGTAAGCCATTTGAATATCAGAGGGGGATAAATGCAGTTTTGGCTCTATTTCGATGATTGGAAGCTCTCTTTTATCCAACAAAGAATCAATTATCTGCGTTTCGGGTTGATGGATTCCAAAACATTGTGACAAATTTCCCTGCGAATCCATGTCCAGCATCAGCACGCGGTTCCCGAGCAAACTCAGGGCTTTGCCAAGGTTGATGGTAGATGTTGTTTTTCCGACTCCGCCTTTGTGATTGACGATAGATATTACTTTGGCTTTGCTGAATTGCTCCTCCGAAAAACCATAGTTTCTCAATACTGGTCCCAATTTAGACAAGTGGTTCTCGTTGAGATTTATCAGTCCACCCTGCGCCTTGTAGAGGGTTTTTGAAGGCAATCCCGCCTCTTTTTCAATTTGTGAATGATTCAGTGCAGGTTTTGATCTAAGAAATCGAAACACAATATCCTGTGTCAACATCAGCCATAAGGGGGTTAAAGTAGTGAGTCAAAATTAGATATAATTTTATCAATATCTCATTTTTAAGATATAAAATTATCTAAGAAATCACCAGATTCTTTAAAGACCTATTGATGGGAGAAAAGTGTTTGGGTCTTTTGAAGGTTCGGCTTACAGCCTGCAATTTTGAAGCTAATTTTTAAGACTCTACCTTGATTATCTTTAAATCAAATGCCTCATCAAGTTCAAAATACAACAAGAAACCTCTGCTTTTGGCGTCCAGCTCCGTTACCTCAATGTGTGACCGTATTGCCGAAAGGGAGCGAAGCGATTCTGCATGGTAAGGAAACATCCTGAAAAACTCTTTCATCATCCATTCAACATCCGTTACCATGTTAAACTGATTGACCAATGCTGTCCCCTGAAATCTCACAATCAATTCACTATAATGGGTCTTGTTGGCTGGATTGGCCAAAAGGCGGTCATAAAATTCGTCAGCATGTTTGCGCAGGCGGGCTTTATAGTCGGTCGAAAGCTGCGCGATGTATTTATCAATATCAGCAAAAATCTCCCCTTTATTTACCTCCGTTTTTTTGTCATCCAGTGCTTTAAGGTTCTTTTTTTCCCATACCCAAAACCGTATGCCAGTCACACGCGGTTTTTTTGAATCCAAATTATTACCCAGCAGTTCGTACTTGACAAACAAATCTGTTTTTTCGTTAATCTCCTGAATAGCAGGGTCTATAACATGTTTTTTGAGTGAGGAAAAACGAGAATAAACCGCTTTATTAAAACCCAGCTTTTCTTTAAATGACTTTAAATCAACTTCAATCGGACGCCCGTAATTTTTCCAACTGCTAAAAAATGGGAATAATTTAATAGACCGCGTAGTTTGAAGCGCGAAGACATTTTTCTTAAAAAAACTAAAGTTTTCGGTCTCACGTACTTGCAAAATCTGTTTTGCCAAATCGTGTGCAATATAGAGATCAATCTTGCCCGAATCGTGTTTATGAACACTTTGTGAAATAATCGGAACAATGATGGTTTCTCGCCCTTCAACCCATTCCACCAGTGTAGTTTGCAACATTTTGATGGAATCAATCAAATAGGAGTATCCCGACGTGTTAGTGGTTTGGATGCTCTTTAAAAAATCTTTGATTTCAAGGGTTAGAACAATGTTTGAGTGACGGCTTAAGTTTTCGAGGTCAGAGGGTTTAAGCCTGGAAGCTATTTCATAAAATAACTTAGGGGTGTATACTTCATTTATTTCTGCTTTTTTACTTTTCGATAACTGACGTATAAAGGTCGGCGTTGCAATAGGGTTGTTAAGAATTACCACCTCAGAATTGTTTTGTAAGTCTTCAATGTATTCTAAATTGTTTTTTTTTGCCATAGCAATACCGTTTGTAACAGTTATTGAACAAACTTAGAAATAATGTAAATAAACTCAAAATCTATTTACATTATTTACAGTTATTCTACTGATTAACAACAACTTAAAC
>NZ_JAMZEL010000018.1:0-103281 GCF_024158025.1 Runella salmonicolor | reverse complement strand
CGTTACAACCACGTCTATCTTTGTGCGAGTGCTTTCGCAGCTGTTCACCGTTTGGGTTACCCAATAACTCAGCGTTCCACTGCTGGCCGTGGAGGGCGTGGGCGCGGTACTGCTGCCAACACCCCCAGAAGCTGCCAAATACCATTTTAGATTTGTGCCAACGGCGCTCAAAGCAGACGCTGTTTGGCCTTGACAGTAACTTACGGGCGTAACTACTCCTGGGGGGGAGGGAGGGGCCGTTACAACCACGTCTATCTTTGTGCGAGTGCTTTCGCAGCTGTTCACCGTTTGGGTTACCCAATAACTCAGCGTTCCACTGCTGGCCGTGGAGGGCGTGGGCGCGGTACTGCTGCCAACACCCCCAGAAGCTGCCAAATACCATTTTAGGTTTGTGCCAACGGCGCTCAAAGCAGACGCTGTTTGGCCTTGACAGTAACTTACGGGCGTAACTACTCCTGGGGGAGAAGGCAGCGCATTGATCGTAAATGTACTACTTGCTGACCCAGTGACGCTGGGAGAATTGGAAATAACCCTTACCTTATAACCCGTTCCAGAAGTTATATTTACTGGTATCTCAGCGATTAGCGGACTTGCTGTACCAGTAGTAGGAAGAGTAATAAAATTATTTCCAGTATTATCAGAAAGCTGTACGGCATAAGAGGTCGATGAAAGATTAACCGCCGTAAATCCCACATTGATTGTACTCCCCGCACATACAGGACTTGGAGTAACTGTATTTGTAGTGATTGTTGGAGGAGACATAGATGTTACCTGTAACATATAGTCTTCAGCTTCACCAAAAGAAAGTAGCCCGCATGGATCTGTGACAGCACTACCAGCTCCAAAATTATAACCTGAACGTACCCGAACCCGTACTAATCCTTGAACGGAGCTAGGTATAAGAAAGGACCCGGATGCCGTTGGATTCATACGAGGCATCGACGCTAAACTATCACTTCGATACACCCTTTCGTTTAATTCAAAATAACCATCTTGGTCAAAATCTGCCCACACAGACACATGTTGGTCATAATAAGTACCCGCACTTTGTCCAATAGTAAAAGTATAAGTATTCCCAGCCGTTACGGGGTAGGCAGTACTCGTGTAGTCTCCATAGTTGGCGGGGGAACAATTTGAGTCCTTATTATTAATAATAGTCGTTGTTCCTTGCTTCAATACAAATTCATTTATAAGAACTGCCGTAGTGCTACAAGGGTAGGTATATTTAGGTACACAGTAATTTAGGGCTGTTGAAACTGGAAGCACCTCACTATATTGCACAGAAGAATTAGAAGCTTTGACACGATAATAGTAATTTGTGTACGAGGTAATTGTTTGGTCTATGTAATTGGTTGTGTTGGGAGGTAAGCCACCAATCGGCATAAAACCCTCTGCTGCTGAAATGCTAGATCGCTCGATGACGAAGCCTGCCTCATCGGAAGAGTTATCATCAAAGGTCAAAGAACACCCTGAAGCTAACAGCTTTGCCGTCAAATTTCCTGGTATACTACCACCCGTTACCGTAGACCCACCAGAAAAATTATATTGATTGGAGGGGTCAGTACGTAGCAGAAAACCGTCGGCCATTCGTGCAGATTGGCCTGGGGTAAAATCGCTGCCACAACTCAACGGATAATAAGACATTATATTTGATAAGGATGGGGCGTATAATTGCCCCTGTGGGTCACGCGCGGTTCCAGTATAAGTACAGCCTTGGATGGTGACCGAATCCCGTCCGTAAGGATCAGCGGGTGTATCGCACAATAAATCCCCCTTTAGTGTGCAATTTGCCCCCTGCGCCGGACTACGTGTTACATATTCTCGTTCTTCATTATTTGTATTATCACTGTTTTGAAATGTGTGTAGTAAATTAAAATAATGCCCCATTTCATGCGCAAACGTGTGATTATCCGTTGCAACCTGCGCCTGCACGAAGAGATTGTTTGAAATACTTAATTTGCTCGGGAAATAAGCATAGCCTGCAACCTTCATTGAGCCAAAACTAATACTGTTGGGAAAGTAGATATTGATTGCATTCGAAACACTATTGGTATTCAATAATGCCTGCTCGTCCGTGTTGATATAGTCGTAGTAAGTAGTATTATTGATGATGTGGGGAAGACCAGCAAAATAAAGTTGCAGCCCCAAACCTATATTCTGAAAATGGCGATTAACCTGCACCAATGCAGTGTTTAAATCCGCCAAGCTGAGGCCTCCAGTTCCATCGCTTTTACGAATAATATGCGCTTTGATAGGGATGTACTGAACCTCCGTCACGCCCGAAGTCTGGGCATTTTTAACGAATTGACTTTTTAATTTCAAAAGCCTTTTTTCCAGAGCGATGATACTTTCACTAGATGGGTCGGTCACAGCACAAGGTACAATCTGTGCGGTAGCGTTGCTACAAATCCACAGCCCGCTTAATATCATTATCAAAATAAAAAAGCGAAAAATATTTAATTTCATATGCCCTACTTTTAAAATTTTCAATCATACCCCATGATTTATTTCATGGGTGTAAAATTTACTTCTTGGATTTATTATTGAACAAATCCAAGAATTTTTTGAATAAGTAGGGTAATTTTTTAATTTTTCAGCAATTAGTATGTCAATATTAGATAAACTAAGTCAACTAATAATTGTTTGACTAATTGTTTTATACGACCAAATAATATGTTTTTTATCTATTATCCAAGAGATAAGTAAAAATATTTAATAAATTTATAAATTAAGGATATAGTCGCGACCCAGCATCCGCATTTGGCGCGCTATTTGGGCCGTACGCCGTTGCACATAACTGGATGGATTTTTGGCCGAAAAACGAAGCGGACTTGGTAGCACCGCCGCAATCCTTGCCGCTTCATTTCGGGTCAAAGATGAGGCTGGTTTATAAAAAAAACGCTGCGCCGCCGCCCCATACCCAAAAGTCATATTGCCTGTTTCGGCTACGTTTAAGTATACCTCCAAAATGCGTTCTTTTCCCCATATTATTTCAATCAAGACCGTAAAATACGCTTCCAATCCTTTTCGAATGTAACTACGTCCTTGCCAGAGAAATACGTTTTTGGCCACCTGCTGAGAAATAGTGCTGGCCCCCCTGATTTTTTTCCCTCGGAGGTTGTGTTTGAAAGCATTGCCCATTGATTTAAAGTCAAATCCCCAATGTTCTGGAAACAACTGATCTTCAGAAGCTACGACTGACAACGGCGCCTCTTTAGACATCTCACTCATCGGTGTCCAATCTGAATAAATTTTACTACTACGCCCTTCTGAAATGGCCTCCATTTTTCGGGCAATCATCAATGGCGTAACCCAAACGGGAACAAACTTTAAAACCGTTACCCATATCACTGAGCCAATCACAAAATAAAGAATTGTTTTGAGTAAAATCCGCACAATAAGTGAACGCCACCCAGCAGAAGCAGGCTTAGATTTCGGTGCGGTGGCGGTAGCAGGACGAATACGATTAGCGGCCATAAAAATGTCTTTGTTGAGCTATTAAATATATTAAAAATTAAAGAGATGATTTAAAAATTAGGTGGCACAAAAATTATACATCTGGCAAACTCCTCAGATAACGAATAAATCTGACGCAATTCGGTCGGCAAATAATTTACCTTTGGGTGTAAGAAACAAAACGCCATTGTCAATAAATATCCACCCATTATCCATAAACGTCGTCATATATTTTTTTTGTGTTTCCCTCAAATCAATTCCCGCCAGTTGTTGAATAATTCCTAAATCGCACCCCCAAATCGTGCGTAGGCTAGTGAGGAGATAATCATTTACCTGATCAAAAGGGCTCAGGATTTCAGCTTCAAAAGGCAGATTCCCCGCTTTAATTGACTGAATGTAAAGGGCATTATTGGCAATGTTGTAGTGCCTCGAAGTTCCATTAAACGAATGCGCACTTGGACCGACCCCCAAATAAGAACGACGCTTCCAATAGCTGCTGTTGTGCCGAGCGTACTGACCATCGCGGGCAAAATTGGAGATTTCATATTGCTCGTAGTCCTTTGAGTCAAGGTACGTGAACATTTGCTCAAAATGGCGCGCCGATACCTCCTCATCTACGGGATTTATTTTCCCCTTTTTGAGCCAATTTCCCAAAGCTGTTTTGGGCTCAATGGTTAGATTGTAGGCCGAAATGTGGGGGGTATTTAAGGCAACGGCCATTTCCAAATCCCTCTGCCATAATTGCTCATCAGAAGCTGTCGGTATATATTTTATTCCCAATTGTGTTTCGCTCATCCCGTACATCAAATCAATGGTCAAGTTATGAAAACCATAATCTTGCGCCCGTTTTACCGAGGCTTCTGATTCAACTGCGTTGTGCGCCCGATTCATAAAACGCAAATACGGTTCATGAAACGACTGCAGCCCGATACTGAGGCGATTAATAAAAGGCCGTAACGAAAGGAGTTTTTGGGAAGTTAAATCATCTGGGTTGGCCTCCAAGGTAATTTCGGCCGACGGCTGAACGTGGTAAATTTGGTGAATGGTTTCAAAAATTTGCCCTAATTCTGCCTCTGTCAGCAACGAGGGCGTTCCTCCCCCAAAGTAAATGGTTTCGAGCTCACGCGTGGGCAAATAATCTTTTTGAAGCACTATTTCACGACAAATGGCCGTCACCAATTCTGCTTTCGACTTCAGACTAGTACTGAAATGAAAATCACAATAATGACAAGCTTGCTTGCAGAAAGGAATATGGAGGTACAGATGCATATTGCAAAATTACGCAAAAGCCTCCCATCACAATACCACAAACTCCACCCGGCGGTTCTTTTTTCTGTTTTCTTCAGACGTATTGGGGGCAATTGGGTCAAGGCTTCCGCGTCCTTTGCTTTGAAGACGCGAGCGTTGAATTCCTTTTTTGATTAGATAGGCTTCTACCGCTTGGCAGCGCTCTTGAGAAAGTTTTACGTTCAGGTCAAAATCACCAGCATTGTCGGTATGACCGCGTATTTCAATACGGACTGTAGGGTTTTGGTGCAATGCTTCGGCCAGCGCATCCAATTCGGGCTGTGAGTCGGCGCGAAGCACAGGACTACTGCGGTCAAAATAAATATTTTTCAGTGTGATGGTTTTGCCTTTTTCGAGTTGAGCAAAAGTTTCCACTTCCTTCTTGGCTGGAATCATTTTAAACTGTACCACATTTTGAGGACGCAAATCACGAATGGGCAAAATAAGCGTCATAAAGCCTTCCGCAATGCATTCTACGAGGTAATTGGCTTTACGCGGAAGTTTGGCCGAAGCCTTGCCAGCGGCATCGGCCTGTAATTCAAAAACGCGTTTGCCTTCTTCATCGGTCACAAAAAATTTAGCACTTGAGACGGGTTGTTTTGTTTCTATATGTGTGGCATCAATCAAAACATAATATTCTGCTGGTTTTGCACTTTCCTGCGCAAATGTCGTAATAGAAAAACATGCGTACAGGGCCCAAAAAAGGGAGGTGATTTTCATTGTTTGAAGTGATTTTCGCCCCCAAGTTAATAAATGTGAAGTGTAGAAAAGCAAAAAGATTTTATCTATTAAAAAGCTAATTTCCCTTTTAAGCAAAAGCTTGCGGATATAAGCGCTTACCTTCTACCCGCATCCGTTCATAGACCTCAATCGTTGCCCATGTACACAAAATACTCATTACGATAAGGAATGTAGCAAAAACGACAAAGTGAGCAGCAGGCAATCCCTGAAAGAGCGAGCCTAAGAAAAAGTTTAAAAGGCTAGGAATTTGTGCACAGGAGCCCATCCAAAAGGGAGGCATCGCCACAGTGACCGTCTTTTTCATCCGTCGATGACGTACAACAACAAAACCAGCATATCCAAAGAACAAAACCAGCAACGCAGGCACCAATACCTCCCGCACATCTTTCGAAAAGTATCCTTTATCAAATCCCCACCAAAGCAACAGCGTCAATGTGATGGTAAACACCGCTTTGGGCCAACGAAAGAAATCTCGAAACAACATCCAAAATAATTTTTCCTGACGGCGGCGGGCGTTATCTTCGGCTTGTTGAACCAAATAGTCAAATCCCCAACGCCCAAATTTGGCATGGACCTGTAATAACGCTTCCACAAACGTCACTTGAGGTGAGTGAGATAGTATATCCTCAATATCAGAAGCCAAATGGTCCACCAGTTCAATCTGAACGTCCAGCGGCTTTACGCCCTTTTTTTCTACAAAAGCATAGAGCTCGTCGATTTCGGCAGCGGTCAATTCTGTCTTCATAGTTGTCAGGCAAAAGCTTGCGGATAAAGACGTTTTTGTTCTTTAATGAAATAGGCTTCTGTCTCAAAACTCGCCCATACTGACACCCAAGCCAGTCCAAAAGCTACCGCCAATAATCCATGCGGTAGCGTAATGTTTTCTGAGAAAAAATAAAGATATTGAAGAATAAAGGGGCTTTGAACAACTTCCACTGGGCTGTCACCGTAAGGAGTTCGGGGCGTTAATTTACGTTTAGAACGTTTTTGAGACAGTTCATAAAGTTTATGGATAAGCCTGATCATAACCAAAATCCCATTAACAATGATCACTGACCTTACCCCAAATTCCAGAAAACACCCCCAAATAAAGCCGATCAGGGCAATGGTAAAGAACAGGCGCGGCAGTTTCCAAAACTGCTTAAAGAAACTCCACCATAGTTTATTGCTCCGACGGGCTACTGCCACATGCGCTTTTTCGACCACTTCCGTAAAGCCAAAAATCCCAAACCCGGCATAGACGCTTTCCAGCGCGCGCTCAAACGTCAACCCAGGATGCTGTTCTCTTTTTTGTTCAATCTCAGAAGCCAAATGATCCACCAATTCAAGTTGCAGATCATAATAGTCTACGCCTTTGCGCTTTACAAACGCATACAATTCATCAATTTGCGCAGGGGTTAACTCCTTCGTCATCAGCCAAGGGAAAGTTTGGGGTTCAACAATAATTGCATGTGTTTGACAAAATCAGTAAGTTCTTCCAAACGATTTACGGTTTCGGCTTCGCCTTTTTCCGTTAAGGCGTAGTATTTGCGGGGGCGGTTGCCAACGTGCTCAATGCTGACCGTCAGCAGGCCTTCCGCTTCCAGTTTGTGCAACGACGGATACAGTGCCCCTTCGTTGATTACCAATTCGCCGTTGGTTTGCTCTTTTACCTTCTGGGTGATTTCATAGCCATACATTCGCTTATTTTCTTCAAGTAGTTTTAAGATAATGAGCGAGAGGCTTCCTTTGTATAATTGAGAGTTATTCATGACGCAAATATATACATCAGGAATTTATACATCAAAGTCTGAGGTATTGTTTTTTAAGCTATTATTCAGCGGCTGGCGGCAGCTTCCCTGGCGACTTTCGTCGTTTTTTGAGCGCATCGCTCAGAAGAAATTCAATTTGGCCGTTGGTGCTTCTAAACTCTTCCTGTGCCCACCGCTCCAACTCTTTCAGCATTTCGGCACTGACGCGAAGCACAAACGCCTTTTTTTCGTTGGCCATTGGTTTGAAAATGAAATTGACAAAAAATCCAAAGGGAATGTTTAGACAGCGATGTCTTTAAACATTCCCAAAAGTAGAAATTTAAGCGAAATGGTCAATTGTATAAGGTGCCAGCATTTATGACCGGACTTACTGATTTTTCACCGCACAGCACTACCAGCAAATTGCTTACCATAGCGGCTTTGCGCTCTTCGTCAAGGTGTACAATACCTTTTTCTGAAAGTTTTGCCAATGCCATTTCCACCATTCCAACGGCCCCGTCCACAATTTGCTTACGAGCCGCTACGACCGCCGAAGCTTGCTGCCGCTGGAGCATTGCACCCGCAATCTCTGGCGAATAGGCTAAGTGACTGATGCGCGCTTCGTGGATGCCGACCCCGGCCCGAACCAATCGCTCGGTGAGTTCGTGTTCGAGCATTTCATTGATCTTCCCTGAACCATCCCGCAGCGTGATTTGGGCATCCTCGTCTTCAATGGTATCATAACAATACATACCTGCCAATTTTCGTATAGCTGCCTCTGACTGAATTTCTACAAATTTTTGGTAATTATCCACTTCAAAAGAAGCCTGGGCAGTATCTTGTACGTGCCAGACCACAACGGCGGCAATTTCGATGGGATTGCCCATTTTATCGTTCACTTTCAGTTTTGGCCCGTTGAGATTGCGGGCACGCAAACTGATTTTACGGCGACGATACAAAGGGTTGACCCAACGTAATCCATTATGTCGGATGGTTCCGACGTATTCCCCGAAAAAAGTAGCTACAGCAGCCTCGTTGGGATTAATGACGATTAAGCCCATCGACAAAGTCGTGCCGACAAGGAATAAAATAGTGGCCAGTAAACCTGCCTGTGCGCCCGCAGCTATCATTCCCCCAAAGATCCACAGGACCAAGATTGCCGCAATGAATGCATAACCCGAAGTAGAAGTAAGTTCTTTTTCTTTCATGACATATTTGATATTAAATTGATATTACAATAGTATCCATTTTTAACGAAAATTTCTCTACAACAATGATAAAAGGCAAAACCGATTTATGAGTGGGAAAAACCAATTCCCAACCGTTTAGTTTTACAAGAAAAGCGTTCAAAATCAACCGAAAGGGTAGCAAAAGCACAGATTAACCGTTATTTTTTTTAATTTTGCGCCCTCATAAAAAGTCAAAAGCGGTACTTCGGTGCCGCAAACTGCCGAATACAATGCTAAGCGAACAAGAACTATTGCGCCGCCAAAAGCGCGAAGATTTGATGAAACTGGGGATTGACCCCTACCCTGCCGAATCGTTTGACGTCAACGTCACCGCGGCCGACATCCATAAAAACTACGAAAACGATAAACTTAATTACAAAAATATCTCCATCGCTGGCCGTTTGATGAGCTTCCGTATCATGGGAAGTGCCTCTTTTGTGGAGCTTCAGGACAGCACCGGTCGTATTCAGTTATATTTCCGTCGCGATGACCTGTGTCCCGACGAAGACAAAACGCTGTACAACATCGTATTCAAAAAACTCCTCGACATCGGCGACATCATTGGCGTGAAAGGGTTTGTGTTTACGACCCAAACCAACGAGATTTCCATTCACGTACAGGAATTCAAAATCCTGAACAAATCGTTGAAACCACTGCCCGTAGTCAAAGAAGCCGACGGAAAAACCTACGACGGTTTTACAGACCCTGAGCAGCGCTTTCGTCAGCGATATGTGGATTTGATTGTGAATCCGCACGTCAAAGATATTTTCATAAAGCGCGCCAAAATCATCAGTACCATGCGGCGTATTTTTGATGATAAAGGTTGGTTGGAAGTAGAAACGCCTATTTTGCAGCCCATCCACGGCGGTGCAACGGCCCGTCCTTTCAAAACCCACCACAATACGTTGGATATGCCACTGTACATGCGCATTGCTAACGAATTGTACCTCAAACGCCTCATCGTAGGTGGTTTTGACGGTGTGTATGAATTCGGGAAAATGTTTCGCAACGAAGGTATGGACCGCACGCACAACCCCGAGTTTACATCCTTGGAATTTTACGTGGCCTACAAAGACTACCACTGGATGATGAGTATTACCGAAGAACTGCTGGAAAAAGTAGCTTTGGCGGTAAATGGTCAAACAAAAATACAATCATGGGGCAACGAAATCGACTTTGCTGGCCCATACGAGCGATTGAGTATTTTTGAAGCCATCGAAAAATTCACGGGAGTCAATGTTGAAGGAAAAACCGAAGCCGAATTGATTGCGCATTGCAACGAATGGGGCATCGAAACGGACGGGACCATGGGCGTCGCCAAATTGATAGATGAAATCTTTGGGGCTAAGGTGGAAGATAACCTGATTCAACCGACATTCATCATTGATTATCCCGTCGAAATGTCGCCGTTGACCAAAAAACACCGCAGCAAGCCGGGGCTGGTGGAGCGATTTGAACTGTTTATCAACGGAAAAGAAGTTGCCAACGCTTATTCTGAGCTGAACGATCCCATCGACCAACGTGAACGCTTTGAGGAGCAACTCCGTCTGGCTGAGCGCGGCGACGAAGAAGCCATGGCGATGGACGAAGATTTCATCCGCTCACTGGAATACGGAATGCCGACCACGTCGGGAATCGGTATCGGCATCGACCGTCTTACGATGATGATGACCGACCAGACGAGCATTCAGGAAGTATTGTTCTTCCCACAAATGCGTCCCGAAAAGAAAGCCGAAGTGGCATCCGAAAATGATTACATGACACAGGGCGTACCGACCATTTGGATTCCGGCGTTGCAGAAAATGGGCTTTTTGACCATCGAAGCACTCAAAGCCGCTAACCCCAACAAAGTCTTCAACGACTTGGGCGGCCTGCGTAAAAAACTGAAAATCGAAGCTCCCATGCCGAAGAAAGAGGAAGTGGAGAGCTGGATAAACGGATAAAATCAATGAACCATAAGGCGAGGCAAACCCCTCGCCTTCTTTCTGACCTATGGACCTGACTACTCGCAAATTCCGCATCGCGCAAATCATCCCCGAAACAGCCGATACAAAGACGTTTGTCTTACAGCCCATTGATGATGCTCCTTTTGAGTATCAAGCAGGGCAATTTGTGACGTTGTTATTTGATGAATATGGTCAGGAGGTCAGGCGCTCTTTTTCTTTTTCGACTGCACCAGGAGTAGATGAGCTGCCTGCGATTACCATCAAGCGCGTGCCCAACGGATTGGTTTCCCGTCGATTGCTTGATTACGCCAAAGAGGGCGACTTACTTACGGCCCTGGAACCTTCAGGACGATTTATAATCTCAGCCCATGAGGTGCCAAACCATGTGTTTTTGGTGGGAGCAGGCAGTGGAATTACGCCGCTTTTCTCTTTATTAAAACAACTTCTCTACACCGAACCCCAAACCTACATTACGCTTCTTTACAGCAACAAAACGGTCGAATCTACGATTTTTTATGAGCAAATCAACCAATTGCAAGCGGCACATCCCAACCGCCTAAAAGTGGTTTTTTTCTGGGGAAATGCCAAAAATCTGCAGCAAGCCCGACTCAATAATTCGTTATTGGAAGAGATTGTCAAGCAACATTTGCTTTCTGCCAAAGACGATACCGCTTTTTATACCTGTGGGCCGTTGCATTTTATGCTTATGGTACAAATTACCCTCCTTACCATGGGCTTCGCCAAAGACCGCATCCACCGCGAATTTTATACGGTCGATACCAAACCCCCTACTCCAAAGCAGTACAAACCACAATTTGTTACACTTGATTTTAAAGGCACATCCACAACGGTTGAAGTCATCAACAACCTAACGATTTTGGATGCGGGATTAAAAGTAGGCTTGCCTTTACCTTACAACTGCCGCTCAGGCCAATGCGGAAGTTGCATTGCCCAATGCGCAAAAGGTGTCGTTGAAATGGAATACAACGAAATTCTCACTGACGAAGAAGTAACGCTCGGCCGCGTGCTAACCTGCATGGCGCACCCACTCACGGCCGATGTACGCGTATCGTGGGATGTTTAGACCGTCACTGCTTTATACATTTCTGCAACGGTATTTACGGCGTAATCAATATCCGCTTCGGTATTATATTTTCCAAATGAAAAACGCACATTCCCACGGTCAGGAGCCACGCCAAGCGCACCTAACACGTGCGAGCCTACTTCTGATCCGCTAGAACAGGCACTTCCGCCAGAAGCTGAAATCTTGGCAATATCTAAATTAAAAAGCAACATATCGCTGATGTCCGACGGCGGCAGGCTGACGTTCAGTACGGTATAATTACTGCGCTCCATGTTTTCACAATCACCGTTAAAACGCACATCTTCTATCTTTTCGCGGAAGCCCGCAATCATACGTTTTTTCAAATGTTCAATATGAGTACGGTGGCTGTCCATGTCGCGATACGCAATTTCTAGGGCTTTTCCCAACCCCACAATTCCGTATACGTTCTCTGTTCCGCCACGCATATTGCGCTCCTGCGAACCACCATGAATGTAAGGGTGAATTTTTACATCGGCATTGATGTACAAGAAGCCAACGCCTTTCGGGCCGTTGAATTTATGGGCCGCTCCAACGATAAAATGCGTTTTGAGTTGTTTTAAATCATGACGCAAATGCCCCACGGTTTGAACCGTATCACTGTGAAAAATAGCGTTATACTGCGCACACAAATCGCCTACTACATTCAAATCCAGCAAGTTGCCAATTTCATTGTTGCCGTGCATCAATGATACCAACGAACGCGGATTCGTCTGAAGTAATTCCTCCAAGTGATTCAAATCTACGTGGCCTTTGGCATCGATATTCACAAGGCTCAACTTGATTTTGCCCGCTTTGGCCAGATATTCCAAGGTATGCAATACCGCGTGGTGTTCCAACGGTGATGTAATGGCGTGCGTTAAGCCATAATTATCAATACTACAAGTAATGGCCGTATTGTCGGCTTCGGTACCACCCGATGTAAAAAATATCTGTGCCGGAGAAGTATTCAACAACCCCGCTACCGTTTTACGCGCCTGTTCAATGGCCGATTTCACCACACGTCCGTGTCCATGAATAGAAGATGGATTGCCGTACTGCTCCGTCATCCAGGGAAGCATGGCTTCGATAACTTCGGGGGATATACGGGTGGTGGCGGCATTGTCCAGATAAACACGGTCGGCTACGGAGCGAATCATGGGAGTAGTTTGGGGAGATGTTGAAGTGTTTTAAGACACTGAAAAATTATTAACTGCAAAAATACGTTGAAAGTTCTACTCTATCAACCTATCGAGTCGACCGAGTAATGATTTTTTCGAACAATGTCCAAAGAATGTTTGGTACAAAAATTGACGATTTCTTAAAAATTACCGTCAATTTTGTAAAAAATATGTTCTAATGCCCATTATTAATCAGTCAACCTATCCAGGCCCACCTCGTTATCTGTTCAATGGTCATTTGCAAACCATCATTCCCAGTGTTTTTCGGAAGATTGAAGGAGTGACATACGAGCGCGAGCGATTCTTGCTCTCAGACGGTGATTTTGTGGATATTGATTGGCTCGATACACGTAGTAAAAAACTGGTGGTACTAACGCACGGTTTGGAAGGCGATTCGGGAAGACATTACATCAAAGGAACCGCCAAATTGTTTTCGCAAAACGGTTGGGATGTGTTGGCATGGAACTGCCGCTCCTGTAGCGGTGAAATGAACAAAGCCTTCCGGTTGTACAATCACGGCGAAATTGGCGACATCAGCGAACTCATCAATCACGCACTGCGCACCAAACACTACGAAAAAATAGTACTTGTGGGATACAGCATGGGCGGAAATATCTCCTTGAAATACGTGGGAGCAAAGGGTAAAGAGCTGCCAGACGTTGTACGAGGCGCGGCCGCCTTTTCAGCCCCTACCAATCTTAAAACCAGCGCAGAACTGCTCGATTTACCAAAAAATCGGTTTTACCGCGACCGATTTATGAAAAAACTAACGAAAAAAATCGCCGCTAAATCGGAGCTATACCCAGGCAAATTGGACATGAGCCGCTTGAAAAACGTTAAAGTTTGGAAAGATTTTGACGATTTTTTTTCTGCGCCCGTCAACGGCTACCGCGATGCCGACGATTTTTACGAACAGGCATCCGCCGTCAATTTCATCAAAGAAGTACGCATTCCTGTTTTGATTTGTAACGCCCAAAACGACCCTATTTTAAATGCCGACTGCGCGCCGAAAGCATTGGCCGAAAAGCATCCCTTTATTTTTGTAGAAACCCCAAAAACGGGCGGACACGTAGGTTTTTTGGTCAAAAACGATGAATTTGCGTGGTCCGAACGTAGAGCATTGGATTTTTTGAGTTAAGACTAAAAAGCCCTCGAAATTTGGACTTTCGAGGGCTTTTAGTTACGACAGGTGCTTTTTGAGAATATTCTCAATCATGTCGCCACTCACATAAATAGGCTTGTCGGTGATGGTTATTTTGAGTTTGTTATCTTCTACTGCGTATTCACCTTTCACCTTGCTGATTCCAGCAGGAAGCGAAAAAGAGCCCGCTGCGCTGTCGCCAGTCATGGTGCCATTTCCTGATTCAATGGCGCGTTTTGCTTTCGCCAAAATTGTTTCTGCGGTTCCTTCAAACGGAATATCGAAATTGTGTGCCATAAGTTCGGTTACTTTAATACATTGACCTGTTTAGGCCGCGAAGTTAAAAATTTACCAACAATTCCGCTTGCTCACGAATAAGTTGATTGATAAGCGCATCTTTAATTTCTCCTTCTTGAAAATTTTTCTTCATAAACGGAATCTTCACCCGCTGGGCCAACACATTCAATCCTAGGTAATGAAATACATCAATCAAGTGACTCAACGCCAACGCCGACCCTTGCACACCGTCTGAAATTCCGACCAAGGCGGCTTTTTTGTGCTTCAATTCGCTAGGATAACCCAGCCCGTCAATGAATCCTTTTAGTGCCCCAGGATAAGATCCGTTGTATTCTGGTACGATAAAAACAAATTTATCGGCTTCCTTCATCATCTTACGATAGGCATTAAAAACTTCATTTTTTCCGTTATTTTCGTACAAGGCAGTCCTTATGAAGTCGTCAGGAAGTTCGGCAATGTCCAAAATTTGACTTTCGGCATTGAATTCGGCGAGTAACTTTTGATAAAACAAAGCTACGTCTTTTGATTTGGAGTTTCGCCGATTGGTACCGACTACGATTGTTATCATTTTGATAAATGGAACGTTATATACCAGATAAATGACAAGCAGCCCTAAATTGTTCAATAAAAACGAAAATCATCTTGTATTCGCCTAAACTTTTCTGGCTCAATGGTCTGTTTTTTTGAATTTGTCGGAAACCAATCACACTCATTATCACGTTTTTACCTTTAATTAACAGCCCGTAATAATGATAAATCGTCAAATCACCTCTGCAGTTTTTCTCCAAAAATCGATGCATACAAAATTTTATAACCCATTCCAACCTTTCTTTAAACCTGTGCGTCATTAGAACATACCGGCATACATGAAAGATGAACGAACGTTAGTTGAAGGGTGTCGAAATAAAGACCGCATAGCCCAGCGAACGCTTTATGAGCGTTTTGCGGGGAGAATGTTTGCCGTTTGTCAACGCTACACGCGCAGCCGTTTTGAGGCCGAGGATGTTCTTCAAGAAGCGTTTATTAAGGTTTTTTCCCAGATACATACGTTCAGATATGATTGTCCGTTGGAAGCGTGGATTAAGCGTGTGGTCATCAATACCGCCATTTCATACTTGCGGAAAGAAAAAGCGTATTTAGAGCAAGCAGATATTGATAATCATACCGATGCCGTAGCAGAAAACGAGACAGCACTGTCGGGTATTCAATACCAGCAGTTGCTGTCGTTGGTACGCGAATTACCCCCTGGCTGCCAATCGGTGTTCAACCTGTACGCAATCGAGGGTTATCAACACAATGAAATTGCCGAAATGCTAGGAATTTCAGAAGGTACGTCCAAATCGCAATACGCCCGGGCAAAACAGTTGTTACAGGCAAAGATGTTGGAAAGTTTTTAATTAGGTTTCAGTTAGAAAAAATGGATACGTCGGAACAGAATAATTTTGAGGAAAACTGGCGCAGAGCGTTTGACGACGCCTCCGAGATGCCCCCCGATTCGGTGTGGGCGCGGATAGAGGAACGTTTGGACGAAGAGGAGAAGGAGCGCGTGGTAGTGTTGCCGTTGTGGCGTCGTTGGCAAAATATGCATTGGATGGCGGCGGCGGGTGTGGCTTTGTTGGCTATTTCGTTAGGGGGCTGGTGGTTGCGTCAAAACACCAGTTCAGATACGTTGCGTGGAAACATCGCCCAAAATGAAGCGAAAGTAATTGTTCCCAATAAAGAGGCTATTTCAAAGGAACAAAATAAAAAACCAACCCCTGAAATCGCTTCTGCCGAACAAACTGCCCAATCGACGATTGAACAAAAAGAAGATAAACAAGCTGACGAAAATCCACTCCAACTTTCTAAAAAAACATCTATTGCCTCAACTGACAACTCATCTAACCAAAAAAACAAGGCGGGTGCTACCGATATTGCTAAAAAATTACCAAAAGAATGGGCGATAAAAGAAGAAAGTACAATTGCTAAAACGCAGTCTTCCAGCCCACTGCCCGTTTTATCCGCCACTCCACCATCAAATTCAAACTTCAAAGAAAACAGCCTGCAAACGAATGATTTGATTACTAACCAATTGACTATATCCACACCTATTTTTGAAGCTACACCAGCGGTAGAGATTAATGCGCTCGACGGCAAAAATCTGCGCAACTTACCTGGCTTATCCAAAAAACAAATTTGGGTAGCCTATCAGGCACCAGAAAGCAGTGCCGAAGCACCCAAAAAAGCCTCAACGAAAGAGTACTGGGCGTCGGTCGGTATTATGCCTGCCAGCTATAACGCCGGGGTGGCCATTGGAGGAAGCTCGGCAGGTCGGGCATTTGCGATGTCGGGCCAAAATGCGTTGGCCAATACAACCAACTCTACCAACGCTGGCTCAAACCGCGCTGCCCTTTCGTACGCGGTTCAGTGGCAAGGAGGTTTACAACTAAACCAACGTTGGTCTATCGAAACAGGAGTCAACTATTTACAGGGGAATTCTGTCTTTGAAGGGACAAATGGATTCAATGTTTACACCAACAGTTACGTCAACAACCTCGAAGCGGCCGTCAATCTGAGCAATAATCTTACAAAACAATATGATTTTGCCAGTGCAGGGAACGATAAATCCCAAATTCAGTCATTTGCCACCAATCAAAACATTTCGAACGCATACCAGTATTTACAAGTCCCAGTGCAAGCTGGATTTGCGTTGGTCAAGCCCAAACGCAAGCTATCTCTTTGGCTTATAGGCGGATTTATCAATAATATTTTCTTACGAAATAGCTTTGAATCAGGACAGGAGCGCATCGTTTCCGTAAGCGGAGCCGATAATCCTTACAAGACGCTGTCGCTGTCAGCAAGTACGGGAATGCGGGTTCAATACAAAATGAGCAAACGCTGGACCACGTTGATTTCAGGAAATTACCAA
Organism: Runella salmonicolor; assembly: GCF_024158025.1. Taxonomy (NCBI): domain Bacteria; kingdom Pseudomonadati; phylum Bacteroidota; class Cytophagia; order Cytophagales; family Spirosomataceae; genus Runella; species Runella salmonicolor. Next base: position 86,284 of record NZ_JAMZEL010000018.1, on the reverse strand, counting down.
CAGGCGCTTGGCTCCAATACCCGTTCTGATGCACTTTTTGAAGCCAAACCTCACCTCTTCGGCGTAGGTGCAGGATTGAGGTATGGATTTTAAAAGTGGCACAATTACCGTTTCATATCATTGCCTAACATCACTTCCGGGGCCACCATCACCCTTGAGCCTTCGGAGGTATTCTCCAGATTAAGTACTCCACGCGGACATACCGCCGAACAAATACCGCAACCCACGCACGATGAGCGTACGATGTCTTGTCCGCGCTGGGCGTAGGCCCGCACGTCAATGCCCATTTCACAATACGTCGAACAATTTCCGCAGGAGATACATTGCCCGCCGTTGGTTGTAATGCGGAAACGTGATTTTTTGCGCTGCCAAAGGCCTAAATAAGCAGCCAATGGACAACCGAAACGGCACCAAACGCGGTTGCCCATAAGCGGATAAAAGCCCGTTCCGACCACGCCTGCAAAAATCCCTCCAATCCAAAAACCATACGCTGACCGCACGCTGTAGCTGTCAATAAATAGGACATTGGACGAGCCCGTAAAGTACGTGTAAAGAACCATCACAGTCATCAGCACCGCAAACACCAACACTCCATGTACAATATAACGCTCTATTTTCCAAGACTTTAATGACTTATCCGAAAGTTGACGATACGGGTCACCTAGTGTTTCGGCCAAGCCTCCACAGCCACATACCCACGAGCAATACCAGCGTTTTCCAAAGAAATACGTCATAATCGGCACTCCGATTAGAAACAACAAAATGCCCCAAACCAACATAAAAATCCCCAAACCACCACTTTGAACCAAACTATTGAGATTGTAATCAAAGAAAAAGTCGTAATCGAGCGGCCAGATATTTTTAAAATCGTAATAAGGCTTGTTCAAACTTACCAGTATCTCGGGAATAATAAACGCCACCGCCGTCTGAAAAAACATCACCGACAGTGTACGTACCTGCTGGTACCTGCTGTGGCGATATTTAATCAGCATCCGAACGCCCATTACCGTCACGCAAATAGTATACAAAAACCCGTACAAAAACCACCGACTTGCCTCACCGCCGTTAAGGGCTTTACTCAGTGGGTCTACAAGCAGCGTCCAATTGACGAGGTACTGCGGGAAATAATAAAGTAAAATATAAAAAACAATCAGAAAAGTACCTACCATCCACCCCAAAGCCCCTCTTGCGGTAGATGATTGTTGAAAGATATGATTGTTTTTAATACCAGGAAGTAACCGTAATTGGGGCAATATGTAAAGCAATGCCCCTAAAATAGCCAAGCCAAAGGTTAAGAAAAACCACTTGGACGGGGTCTCTTTCAACGGCCCGTGGGCGGCGGCTTTGGTAATGGCAAAACTATATTCGTCATAAATCACCTTATCCCACTGTTGGGCGGCTTTGTACTCCGAATTGAGTCCATTTAGCTCATTATCAAACGCATAAGTAAACGCCCAACCGTTACTGTAGGTTTTGTTGAGCATGGGTTGCAGGCGCGTACCCAATGTAGACTGATGCTCTGGCTTGATGTTTTGTTTCAAAATGACGGGAGTGAGTGTAAACTCATTCATAGTCAACGTATAAAGCCATAACCCGAAACCCGCCAAAAACAGGCCTAAGCCCAAACCAGAGAGAATTTTCATGCCAAAAAGGGAGTTTTACTTCCCCTAATATACAGCAAAAACCGTTAAAAAGATTTCTGCATAAAAAAGCGCGGAGCTTTTCGAGCCCCGCGCCTGTAATATATTCGAAAAAAAATCTTACGAAATAGATTCGGCCAGTACCAGTACTTTGTTGTTCAGTACTTCTACTACGCCGCCATCTACCGTGAAGGTCTCCTTGTGGGCCCCTTCTACAATGATAGCGCCTTGTCCGAGGGTACTTACAAGGGCAGCATGGTTATTTAAAACCTGAAACTGTCCTTCTGTACCTGGAAAAGTTACCGCAGAAACTTCGCCAGAGAAGATTTTTTTATCGGGAGTAATGATTTCTAAATTCATATCGGAAACGATTTAATTATCTACCCGCCGCTTCTTTCAACAGACGCTCACCTTTTTCGATGGCATCTTCGATGGTTCCAACAAGGTTGAACGCTGATTCGGGCAAGTGGTCAAACTCACCATCCATGATTTGATTAAAGCCTTTGATGGTATCGTTGATGTCAACCAAAACTCCTTTCAAACCCGTAAAGGCTTCTGCCACGAAGAACGGCTGTGATAAGAAGCGCTGTACACGACGAGCGCGGTTTACCGTAAGTTTATCTTCTTCCGACAATTCTTCCATCCCCAAAATCGCGATAATATCCTGCAATTCTTTGTAGCGTTGGAGGATTTGTTTTACGCGTTGAGCACAGTTATAGTGCGCATCTCCTAGGTTTTCAGCACTCAAAATACGGCTTGAAGAATCGAGTGGATCCACCGCAGGATAGATACCCAACTCGGCAATCTTACGACTCAATACCGTCGTAGCGTCCAAGTGAGCAAATGTCGTAGCAGGAGCAGGGTCAGTCAAGTCATCGGCAGGTACGTAAACGGCCTGTACTGAAGTGATTGAACCACGCTTGGTAGAAGTAATACGCTCTTGCATCGCACCCATTTCGGTTGCGAGTGTAGGCTGATAACCTACGGCTGATGGCATACGACCCAAAAGGGCTGATACCTCAGAACCTGCCTGCGTAAAACGGAAAATGTTATCAATAAAGAAAAGGATATCACGACCTTGGCCAGTACCGTCTCCATCGCGGAAATACTCAGCAATCGTCAAACCTGACAACGCCACGCGGGCACGTGCTCCTGGAGGCTCGTTCATCTGACCGAACACGAACGTAGCTTGCGATTTTTTCAATTCTTCGTAATCTACTTTCGATAAATCCCAACCGCCTTCTTCCATGCTGTGTTTGAACGCGTCACCGTATTTGATGATACCCGCTTCAATCATCTCACGCATCAAGTCGTTTCCTTCACGAGTACGCTCACCTACTCCGGCAAACACCGAAAGACCAGCATACGCCTTAGCGATGTTGTTAATCAGCTCTTGGATCAATACGGTCTTACCTACCCCAGCACCACCAAACAAACCGATTTTACCTCCTTTTACGTAAGGCGCCAAAAGGTCAATCACTTTGATACCTGTGAAAAGAACTTCGGTAGCCGTAGCCAAATCCTCAAACTTAGGAGCTGAACGGTGAATAGATAAGCCGTTTTCTTTGCTTACCTGCTTCATTCCGTCGATAGCATCTCCCACTACGTTGAACAGACGCCCTTTGATGTCTTCACCGATGGGCATTGTGATGGGGCTTCCCAAGTCAAATACGTCCATCCCGCGTTGAATCCCTTCGGTACCCTCCATTGCGATGGTGCGTACGCGGTCTTCGCCGAGGTGTTGCTGACATTCCAGAATTACCTTCTGTCCGTTGGGTTTGGTTAGTTCCAAAGCATCAAGGATAGATGGTAGGCGCTTGCCTTCCCCCTCAAAACTCACGTCCACAACTGGGCCAATCACCTGCGTTACTTTGCCTATGTTTGTTGTGTTTGCCATTGTATATGTTATAGTGTTATTCGTTATGAGTTTATACGTTAGTAGTTAATTTTTGAATCTGTAACCATAACGGAGCGCCGTTGTGGAATTGCTACTAAGCATTAACTGTTTAAGTTTCAGGCCGCAAAATTAGTCGTTTGTTTTATTAAAGCCAAACACCCTTGAGTAGTATTTTGGATATTTTCTATAGAAATGCCATTTTTTTTCAATAATCCTTGTGCAAAAACGGGTTTTGGCAAGTTTGGTCACGCACAAACTACCTGCTTAAATTAGCTAAAAGACTTACCAGAATGGGGTTTTGAGAGAATGTTTTTCAACCCTTAAAAAAACCGACTTTTACTTTCACTCATCTACTATGAAGTCGACGGTTGTTTGAGGATAATCCGGAAAGTCGTTCCTTTTCCTACTTCCGAATTTTTGACGAACAATTTTCCTCCGTGATACTCCTCAATAATCCGCTTGGCAAGCGTCAGGCCCAAGCCCCAGCCGCGTTTTTTGGTGCTGATGCCAGGTTTGAATACTTTTTGCCAGTTCCCTCTCGAAATCCCTTTCCCAGTATCGCTGATATCAATGGCTATTTCTTGCTTGTTCAACACAAAAATCCTGACCTTCAGCGCCCCCACACCCGTCATGGCATCGACGGCGTTTTTACAGATATTTTCAATCACCCATTCAAACAGGTTTCGATTGATGTTCATTTGACGCTCTTCGGGCAGGTCATTTACAAACGTAACTTTTACTTTGGTTGAAATTCGTCGTTTGAGATAATCTAAAAAAGTGGACACAACCTCCGCTACATTTTCGTGCCTCATCGCGGGCGTTGAACCGATACTGGAAAAACGTGTGGTAATCATTTCCAAGCGTTTTACGTCTTTCTCAATCTCACCAGTGTATTCATCAGGATAACGTTCGGGGTCAGTCCGAAAAAACTCCACCCACCCCATAAGAGAGGCAATCGGCGTTCCTAACTGATGCGCCGTTTCTTTCGCCAATCCTACCCAAACGCGGTTTTGTTCGGCGGTGCGCGATGCACTGAACACCAGATATGCAAGGAACCCCAGCACCAACAAGCTCAACAACTGAACATAAGGGTAGTACCTCATTTGTACCAATAATGACGAATCGCTGAAATAAATGTACTGTTTCGTACCGGCCACATCCACTTCAATCGGCGGATGTTCATCTTTCATTTCCTCGAAGGCTTCAATGAGTAACTTTTGTTTTTCTGAAGGGTCGTGCGCAGGCAAATCCAAGTTCGTGCCGTCGATGGGCACTTTGTCCTCTCCCACCAAAATAGTAGGGATTCGACTTTGAAAAATATTGTCTTTTACAACTTCAAACAGGAAAGTATAGTCTTCCGTAATCGAGTGATTGGCCGAATATTCAATCAATTGGGCATATAATTTCAACTGACGTTTTTCACGGGCATCTACATTTTCAACAATATTGTAGGTATAGATAATGGAAGCGATGCCGATCAAAGCTAGATTGATTCCGATAAAAATTTGATAAAGATTCTTTTGACTGTAAATGTCGATTGCCGGTAGCTTCATAGCATTGATAAGACGCAAAGGTTTCTATAAAAATACATTGAAAATGGCGAAAACACCTTTGCCCCTTTGATTAATTTAGAATGAGTATAAATTACAGCGCCTAATTTCAATCACGCATCTAATTTTTGAGAGAATGCGTACGTACAATCAAACGATGGCATAAAATTAAAAGTACAGACATTCTTTTGATTAATCAAAGCTTGGTGATGCACCTCTTGAGTTTCCAAAATATGACTTTAATCATATTATAAACTTCCAAAGGTCATCTTACGCATTCTCAACTAATCAGATATTGCCAAGGAATTACGGTTAATAATTTATAATCTTTCTAAATTACTAAGTGGGCGCATTTTAATTCTTTGAAATAGGTTTTTGAAATAACTTTGTAGACTTTTTGTTAGGCAAGTGACATGGAATCATTACAGTTTAGAAGTATAGGCATTTCGTACAAAACCGCTCCCCTCGAAATCCGGGAGCAAATTGCATTAAACGAAGACGAAGCGAAAGCTTTGATGTTGAAAGTGCAGGAATTTTTTGGTGGTTCAGACATCTTGGTGGTTTCAACCTGTAACCGCACGGAAATCTATTACAACGCCCCTCAGGATTTCAACGTAGCCATTGCCAAGTTACTTCTGATTGAAAAAGGCCTAATCAATACCGAAGCCTATCTCTCCTATTTCACTTTTTACGCTTCTCAAGATGCCGCGGCACGTCATTTATTTGAGGTAGCCACAGGATTACACTCGCAGGTAGTGGGTGACATGCAGATTCCTAATCAAGTCAAACACGCGTACCAGTGGTCGGTTGATTTGGGCATGGCGGGGCCGTTTTTACACCGCTTATTGCACACAATTTTCTTTGCCAATAAGCGCGTAGCCCAAGAAACCTCTTTCCGAGATGGTGCCGCTTCGACTTCGTATGTTGCGGTAGAGCTGATTGAGCACGTTACTACTTTAAAGGAAAACCCTTCCATTTTGGTCGTGGGTGTGGGTGAAATCGGAACGGATGTTTGTCGCAATTTGAAAGAAAAGAAATATACCAATATAAAGGTTATCAACCGTACCCGCGCCAAGGCCGAACAACTCGCTCTCGAACTCGGATTTGAAGTAGGAGATTTTGAAAATGTAGAAGAAGAAATCCGTAAAGCAGACGTGGTCATCTCTTCGATTCAGCGCGACGAACCTTTTATTACCAAAGAACTTCTCCGTAAACAATCCCTGTACTCATTCAAATACCTGATTGATTTATCGGTACCGCGTAGTGTAGCGATGGACGCCGAACAGGTTCCTGGGGTGATTGTGTACAACATTGATAACATTCAGCAACGCGCCAACGAAGCACTCACCCGCCGTTTGGCTTCTATCCCACAGGTCGAGGCCATCATTACACAAGCCTTGGATGAGTTTGGAGACTGGTCGAAAGAAATGGTTGTTTCTCCCACAATCCAAAAGCTAAAAAATGCGTTGGAGCAAATTCGTCAAGAAGAATTGGCTCGTTATATGAAATCAATGAACGAAGATGAAGCTGCAAAAGTGGATAAAATCACATCGAGCATGATGCAAAAAATCCTCAAGCTGCCCGTTCTTCAGCTCAAAGCGGCCTGTAAGCGCGGAGAAGCCGAAACGCTCATTGACGTGCTCAATGATTTGTTTAATCTGGAACAACAGCCAGAGCGCAAATAAGCCCGCGCTGCTTATTTTACCTTTCCGTACTTTTTCATAATTTCTACCACTTTCTGCACCGGAAGAGCCTCTACGATGTGCCCTTGGTAGCCTTTTGTCGTTTTTGCCATCAATAATGAATTAAGGATGGCTTCTTCGGTTGCTTCAATCACAGCCAAAAACAAAGGCGACGTATCGTCATTTCGAAGCAATTTCTGCTCTTCAAATTTTGACTTCGAATCGTGCGGAATGGTGTACGCAGTCGAAAATGCAATGACATAATCGCCGCTTCCATTGGCCATGATTCCTCCCGTTTTACCCAAGCCAATCAAGGCTCGTTTTGCCAAACGCTTCAGATTTCGAGCGTCAAGCGGCGCATCGGTGGCTACGACAATCATGCAAGAACCATCGCCAGATTTATCAAGGGTTTCTTTGAATGAATACTTACCAAGTTCTACTCCTACGGGTGCTCCAGCCACTTCTAATACACCCCCAAAATTGGTTTGAACCAACACACCTACCGTGTATCCGCCCAACAGGGCGGGCAGTTTTCGGGAAGAAGTACCGATGCCACCTTTCCACCCAAAACACACGGTCCCCGTGCCCGCACCCACATTCCCTTCTTCCACGCTGCCCGAGGAGGCCGTTTGCAAAGCCTTTATCACATCAGTCTGTTTTACATGCCGCCCTCTGATATCATTTAAGTAACTATCGTTGGTTTCTCCCACAATCGGATTGACCGAACGGACATTTTCGTTACCTTTTTGGGTCAATGTCCAATCGATCAGCGCGGCGGCCGCCGTCGAAACATTTAAGGTGTTGGTCAAGACGATGGGGGTTTCGATGTTACCCAATTCGGCCACTTGACTATAACCTGCGAGTTTCCCGAATCCGTTTCCTAATTCAATGGCAGCGGGGATTTTTTGTTGAAACACATTGCCGTCGTGCGGTAAAATAACCGTCGCCCCCGTACGTATACTATCTCCCGCATTCAGCGTGGTTTGCCCAACTTTTACCCCTGCCACATCCGTAATGGCATTTAATTTACCCGTTGGCAGTATTCCTATTTTTACCCCAAGGTCGCGCAGGCGTTTGTTTTGGGCAAAAGTAGCATGGTGGATTCCAACGACTAATCCTATCAAGAGAGCATAATGGCGAGTCATTTTGAGGTGATATTTTTTCGTGAATAAAGGTCTTGTTTGTTAAATATCGAGTATTTAGGGTACGATACAAATGAAGAATGAATGATTTTAAAAGATTCTTAAAATTATACAATTAAACGTCGTCATTTTCAATCTTTTAAGTAGATTAGTGTAGAAATAAAGCAATTTTTTAGGGAGAGGTAAAATCAAAGCCGTAATTTTACGTTTTATTAAATCAGATGAGAATTTAGCTGTTATTATGAAATATTCGGTTCATTTCCTTGTCCTGCTGTTTCTTTTCTCCTATACATTACTCCGAGCGCAGGACAATCGTTCCAGTTTCCAAATCGAAGTCCCTACCGAACCCAATTGGAATTGGGTATCGGAAGGAAGTCGTTTAGAATTTACATTAAAAACATCAGGTGGCAAAGGCGACTCGGTGACTTTTGTCATTATGCAAGGGTTGATTGAAGGAATGTCGTTTGACTCAACGGGCCACTTTGCGTGGGTTCCCTCCTACGACTTGGCCGACCGCACCAATACGCAAAAAAATATTCAGGTTATTTTTGAGGCCCGAAACAATCAAAACGAAACCACTACCCGTTCGGTAGAGCTCAAGGTATTTCACGTCAATCGCCCACCACGGGTCGAAGATTTAAAGCCTTTTTACGTACAAAACCGCACGCAGAATGTTTATAAAATAGACGCCAATACGCTCAAAGACGATGACAGCGACCCTTTGGTCATCATTCCCGTCACGGAGACCTTACCCGAAGGCGCAAAGCTTAGTTCGGCAGGAGAACTTACGTGGCAACCTTCATTGACGCAGTTTAATAACCTCAAATCAAACCCGATTTTTATTGATTTTTTTGTGGAAGACCAGCCCGCCAAAGCGCGGGCCAAAGGACGTCTAAAAATTGAGGCTACGCAGATGGATTTGCCCCCGAGCATTATTCAGATTCCTAAAGGAGAATATTTTAAGTCCAAAGAAAACGCAACTATCAATCTTAAGTTTTTCTTGTCTGACCCTAATGGCGATGATGATATTGCTACGTTTGACTTAGTAACCGACAATCCAGATGTTCCAGCGAGTACGCTGGTACGAAATACACCCAACCAATACGAGTTTATTTGGACACCTAATTATGATTTCGTTAAAGATCCCTACGATTCTTTGTCATTTAACATCACTTTTTTCGTGATTGATAAAGAGCAAAACCGTGATGAGCGCAAAATCAGATTTACGATTCTCAATGCCGTCAATGAAGCCGAGAAAGATCGCCAACTTTATGAAATGTACCGGAGCTCCTTGGTAGAAGCTTGGAATCTCGTTACACAACTCAGTGAGAAAGAGCAAGAACTCAAAAGATCTTACTTAAAAGCAAAAAAAGGAAAAAAGAATCGGTCGATGGTCAATGCTGGCTTGGGCGCAACGACGGGTCTTTCCCCAGCCATCATAAAAACGCCACAAACTAAATCCATTGTATCGGCTGTGGGTGGTACAACGATTGTCACCATCGGAGCCTTAGAAGCCGCCGAGGTCATTGGGAAACCGTTACGCGATTTGCTGGACCGATATAATTATGTGTTGGAAAAGAAAATTGAGATTCAAAACAAGGGCGACGTTTTTGCGCGTGAATATGCACTCAAAGCGGCCCGCCGTCAGCCAGATTACGCCAAAAAACGCGATGAATTTAAAGCCGCGCTTTCCATCAAAGGACTGGTAACGCTCGATTTGGATGCTGGTTGGGAAAACAAAAAAGAAGCCACCGATAAGGCCATCGGCCGCGCTTTCAAGGATTTTACACCCTTGGAATCACAGAATCGGGCCCGTCAATAAGTACACGGATTATACAAAAAACGACCGTCAAGCAAGCTTGGCGGTCGTTTTTTGTTACTTCATTGCCAAGTACTAAAGCCCCCGGACAATTATCCTATTTTTTTATTTGGTCACTTTCAACTTGCCCTGCATCAAGGTATGGTGTCCAGGAAACGTACATAGAAAAGTGTAGTCGCCAGGTTCGTTGGGGGCAATAAAATAAATAGCTTCGCTTGTTTCGGGCTGCAAAATATTGGTATGAAACAATACATTTGATGACTTAGGAACATACTGTAAATCAGGCCCTTTGAGCCCTAACTTAATGGCGGATTCGCCGATTGGATTGGCCGTTCCAGGTTTTACAATAACACAATTGTGAAGCATGTCATCGTTGTTGTTGAATACCCATTTTATCCGGCTTCCCGCTTTTACTTGCACCTGAGTTATGTCAAACTTTAATCCTGGCACTGTACCAAGAGTTATCACTTGGTCAGGCCCATTTGTCCAGTCTGCTGGTTGTTCAACGTTCCTTTTTGCAGTACTTGGCCCTTTGGGCGCAGCGGTTGTAGACACAGGCATGGTATGCCCGCTGTGAGCCGTCATTGAATTATCGGCTGGCTTTGATACACTTACCGTCCATTGAGACGCGGGGATTTTTTCACCTTCTGCAATTTCATTCAGAGTATAGTAACCTACGTTATGTAACAAAGGCAAACCCGCCGCCGACCGAATTCCTTCGGCTTTGATTTCGTGGATATAGCCCAGTTTTAAACTGTCCAACACAATTCTGGCTTTCAGGCCATTGTCCGACACAACAATGTGGCGTATTGCTCGCTCAGAAGCATTGATGATGGGGCTTCCGTAGTTGTGGTGATATTTGTAGGTAAACGAATTGAACTGGTACGAGGCTGGATCCTGCGCCGTTTTTTTATCAACGGGCAACGTAAATTCTACTTCAAAACCATCAGGCTTCGAGATAACTTTTTTCATTTCAAAAGGCATTTGCCCCGTCCACACCAACCGTTGGATACCAAACGGGTCTTTGCCTGTAGCCGACCAACCCCGACTGGTTTGCCCTACAAACATCGAACCATCCAATCCCCAGACCATCCGCAAAATCCCCGACTGAAATCCTTCCCGAAAAGGAAAACAGATACCCTGCCAGCGGCCTTTTACTTTCTCAAGCATCACCCGCATAATTTTACTATGGCCTTGGTCTCCCACAAACAATTGCCCTTCAAAAGGCCCAAAAGCCCCTTTTGTCATGTCTTCTTTAATATCTGACGTTGAAATTCCCATTAGCGTATGCGGAAACCAAACCGCAGGAGCTTTCAGGCCAGGCACCCGTTTGGCAACATCGTATAAAGGCTCGCCCGTATCAGGAATGTCTTTCATGGTCAATTTTACAGGGGATTCGGGGTCTTGACTCCAAACAAGCCCTTCGGGATTACCCGCAAAATCTCCTGTTTCTAAGTGCGTCATGCGGCCAGACCCAACCCAGTCACCTTGGTTTTCGGTGTAAAACATGTCGCCGTTTTGTAGCGCAATATAGCCCGCGGGTGAGCGCAAGCCCGTGGCAATGGGCTTCATATTGGCTTTGTCGTCGAACTTCAACAACCAGCCGCGCCACTTTGCCAAACTCGCCCCGTGGCCAATCCAGTCCAAATTGAGCGTAACCAGCAAATCACCGTTGGGGGCCAATACTGGGCCATACGAATATTCGTGGTAATTGCCCGACAAAGGCCATTTATAAAATGACTCGTAGACATCGGCAACCCCGTCGCCATCAGAGTCTACCAAATGCGTAATTTCTCCCCGCTGCGAAAGCAAAAAGGAGCCGTCTGGACGGTACAGGAGGCCCAATGGCTCGTGCAAACCGTGCGCAAAACGCTTGTAAGTAGGTTGTCCAGAACCTTTTAGGTAAGGATTGTTAATCATCCAAACTTCTCCGCGACGGGTAGAGGCGGCCAAGCGGCCATCTGGCAATACTGACAAGCCTCCGACTTCCAATTGGACATTTTCGGGAATGGGAAGTGTGACAATTCGATAATAATCCTCTTCGGTCATGGGACGGTTTTGCGTCTGGCCCACGAGTACCGAAGCAAACGACAGAATGAATGAATATAAAACGATTTTTTTCATGAACAGCAACCTTGTTTTAACTGATAAAGACCACTTAGCCCTGCTTTTACCCAAAAGAAAAGCGAGGTACACAAGGCGCCCCGCTTTTCTTTTTAAGAACTTAACGTCAATTACATCGTTGAAAGTACGTTGTTCATCGTGCGAACCGCATCGGCCGATTTGGCAAACGTTGCTTTTTCAGCTTCGCTCAAACGTAGGCTGATGATTTTTTCCCAACCGCCAGCACCAATTACTACTGGAACACCTAAGCAAATGTCTTTTTGGCCATATTCGCCATTAAGATATACTGAACAAGGGAAAATGCGCTTTTGGTCACGAACGATGCTTTCTACCAACGTAGCTACCGCCGCACCCGGGGCGTACCAAGCTGAAGTACCAATCAATTTAGTCAGGGTAGCTCCGCCCACCATGGTGTCGGCGGCTACTTGCTGTAGTTTTTCTTCGGACAAGAAACGGCTTACTGGAATACCGTTGTAGGTAGCCAAACGGGTCAAAGGAATCATGGTGGTGTCACCGTGCCCACCGATTACCATTCCGTGAAGGTCGTTGGGAGATACGTTCATCGCCATTGATAAGTAGGTTTTGAAACGTGCGCTGTCCAAAATACCGCCCATTCCGATGATGCGTTTTTTGGGCAATCCCAATTCTTTAAACGCCAAGTAGGTCATGGTGTCCATTGGATTGGAAACGATGATGATGATGGCTTTTGGAGAATATTTTAGAATATTTTCGGCAACTCCCTTAACGATACCCGCATTGATGCCAATGAGTTCTTCGCGCGTCATGCCGGGCTTGCGCGGAATTCCTGAAGTGATTACTACTACTTCCGAACCTTTGGTTTTTTCGTAGTCGTTGGTCGAACCAGTGATTTTGGTATCGAATCCGTTCAAAGTAGCGGTTTGAAACATATCAAGGGCTTTTCCTTCCGATAAGCCTTCTTTGATGTCGAGCAATACTACTTCCTGAGCCAACTGACGGCGAGCGATGTTGTCAGCGCAGGTTGCGCCTACTGCCCCTGCTCCTACTACGGTAATTTTCATTGGGATTATGAATTTATTGGTGAATTAACGTTTTTTTTAAACCGGCCGTAAATATAGGGTGAAAACCTTTTAAAGCTACTCTTAAAGGCATTTTTAATGCTAAAAACATATAGTGAAGCGGTATTTAGGAAGTTACAAATAAAACCTCTTTCCTTCTGTGAGTGATGGTTTGGAACAGAACTTCCTAAACTCTCCGAACGAACCATGCGTCTGACGGTTCAGAACCGTCGGACGCACGATACTGAATCTGGCTGCCTGAGCGCCCCCGTGCAAACCGTCTGGTGCATTCTTTCTTTTACCGTTCATCCAAGGTTTACAAGAGCGACTTTCTAAAAAATGGCTGTTCATCCGATTTCGTTGGTGGCCTTTAAATCAATACCTTACCTTTACGTTACCTTTTTCAGCCATGAAACATTAACTTTATCGTTGATTATCAAACAACCTTTACACACATGACACCTAAACGTCAAGGGGCCGTCGTCAAGACTGTCAAAGACATTACAATCGGCGCTGCCCTGACGGTGGCGTTATTGAACGGAGGAATGATGCTCCAAAGCTGCGGCAGTTCCGACGACGAGCAAAAACAACAGGAGGCCCCTTTTAAAGGGCGCCCTGTAAAAACGTACATCACCGAAATGAAACCCGGTGAGTATAAAATCACGGACGAAGTCGCCGTGAGTAGTGATAAAGAAGCGGGCGCCATAGTCCGTTATTTTGACGGGCGACGCGACACGCTCACCGTGGCGGAAGCACAAAGATTGGTCAAAACCGACTCGACCACCCGCGACTATTACAACAACCCGAATCACTACCATTCGCATCATCATCACAGCAGTTCATTATCAAATGCCTTGCTGTGGGGCGGTATGGGGTATATGTTGGGTCGGAACAATAATTCTCAATTCTATAATGAAGGGCGCGAGCGCCAATACAGCTCAGGGGCTTATGCCAACTCTTCCGTTTATCAGCGTTCGGCTGGTATTCACGAAAGTTACCACAGCCACCGCAAAAGCTTTGCTTCACGGCCCAGCAGCAGCCGAAGTGGATTTTTCAGCCGCAGCCGTAGTTCTGGGAGTTAGTTTTTTATTCACTTAAAGAAGCATAAGATGCAGAGACGCAAAAACACTGCGACTTAGCGGCTCTGCGTGAACTTATATTTGATAAAAAATGATCAACACAAGATATTTGAATAACAGTCCCGAAGCTCAACTACGCAATGTAGGCTGGGACTGGATGCTCGGGGCTGATACGTTACCTTATCTAACCAACGAGGCGGTCACGGTGAAGACCTACGAAGCAGACGCTTATTACAATGCCGCCAACGAACTGTATGAGATTTATGCAGAGGCCGCTCAACACGCCATTGACCGCAATCTGTGGAAGGAAATGGGCATTCCAGAAAGTCTCATTGAATTGATAAAACTGACGTGGGAAGACGACCGTCATTGGCACATCTATGGGCGTTTTGACTTGGCAGGAGGCGTAAGCAGAGAACCCATCAAACTCATTGAATTCAACGCCGACACCGCTACCTGCATTCCCGAAACGGCCGTGGTGCAATGGGCACACCTCAAGGCCAACCACATGGATGAAAGCAAGCAGTTCAACAATGTGTATGAGGCCTTGAAAGAGCAGTTTGCCGAGCTTCGCCGCCGCAATATGCACCTAACGCCCACGCTGCTGTTCTCAACCATGCGCGACGCCCCCGAGGACGACACCAACGTAGCCGTACTCGGTGAAGCCGCTCGTGAAGCTGGTTTTGACGTAGAATTTAGCTACATGGACGAAGTGGAATTTACGGCCACCGAAGGGATTTTCAAGCAAAATCCCAAAAACGGGAAGTTCGAGCAATTTGACTTTTGGTTTAAGCTCGTACCCTGGGAATACATCGGCTACGACGAACCCGAATTGGCGGAATTATTGACAAAAATCGTTAAAAACGGCAAAGCGGTCATTATCAACCCTGCGTATACGCTGCTGTTTCAATCAAAATATATCTTGAAATTGTTGTGGGATTTGTACCCGAATCACCCTCTTTTGTTGCCCACTACGGCACAGCCGCTTCCCAATAAAGTAAGTGTGGAAAAGGTACTCTTTGGCCGAGAAGGGGCCAATGTACGCATTCTGGAAACCAACGGCACGGTCATCACGGCCGCCGACGGCGACTACGGTGATTATGAAAAAATCTATCAGGAATACGTAGAGTTCCCGCGCGACGCCCTAGGCCAACGCTACCAAGCTGGCGTATTTTGGGCGGGCGACGCCTGTGGGTTAGGCTATCGTCGCGGTGGAAAAATCATTGACAATACGGCGCAGTTTGTGGGGCATTTGGTGGAGTGACAAGACAAATATATAACATGAATCCAGCTTTAAAAACTTTAAATGATTTGGAAAAATATGATCTGTCAACATTAGAATTTGACAGTCATTTATTAAGAAAAATCCATAAACTGTGGTCAATTCCAATTCATAATTTTACGGCTTCTGATTTACGTATCCTGATTGGTCAAAATATTGCTTTAAAATATTTGATTCCATTTGCTTTAAATATTTTGGATAAAGATCCTTTTGTTGAAGCCGATTTCTATGAGGGTGATTTGTTAGAGAGCGTCTCAAAATGTGAACTACATTTTTGGATAGAAAACCCTCAATTGAAATTACACCTTAAAAATATCATTGACCAAAATATAACGGAAATTAACGCAAGAAAGCTGGACAGACAATCAAGAATTGTAATGTAAATACATATTACCTCCCCCCGCTCACAATCTTCCCATCCGACATTTCAATGATTCTATCGCCGCCTTTGGCGAAGTCGGGGTCGTGGGTAACGGTGATGATGGTTTGGTGGTTTTCGTGGGAGATTTTACGAAAAATATCAAAGACTAGATTTGAATTTGCTTTGTCGAGGTTGCCCGTCGGCTCGTCGCCCATGATGATGGTCGGGTCGTTGATGAGCGCGCGGGCAATGGCTACGCGTTGCTGCTGTCCGCCCGACAGTTTGGAAGATTGCTTGCGGGCGTAGTCTTCCATGTTGACCAATTTTAGTTTTTCGTAGGCGCGCGCTTCAATCTCTTTGGTGCTGTATTTTCCCAGTTTTTGCGCTGGCAACATCACATTCTGTAATACCGTAAACTCCGCCAACAAAAAGTGAAACTGAAACACAAAGCCCAGATGCTCATTGCGAAAGTCGGCGAGGCGGTCTTGGCTCAGGCCCGTGAGGCGACTGCCGTTCATTTCCAGATTGCCTTCGTAGTCGGTATCCATGGTCGAAAGGATATACAGCAATGTAGACTTGCCGCAACCAGATTTACCGACGATTGACAAAAACTCCCCTTTTTTCACTTCAAAGTTGACATTCTCCAACACCTGAAACTTTTCTGGCTCGTAGAAATATTTGTTGATATGGCTGGCCTGAAGAACCGTATTGCTCATGGTTAGTGTTAACTTTTTAATTATTTTTGTAAAAACAGATACATTATGACAGCGGCACTATTTGAAAGTGAGTCTAAAAATGACTTAAAAATTCTCATGGACCTTGCCAAAAAGTTAGGCATCCGAGCCCGTTATGTAACTTCTAAAGAATTAGAGGAGCATGTGATTGCTCATAAAATCTCCGAAGGAATGAAAACTTCCGGCGTGAGTCGTGATGAGATCATGAAAGCATTGGGTAAATGACCATTGAGTTCAAATCAAGTTTTCTAAAACAACTCCAAAAGCTAAAAGATAAAGCTTTACAGGATGCCATTTATAGGATAATTGTCTCCGTAGAACACGCTTCCGCCATAGAAGACATTCCTAAAATCAAGAAATTGGCAGGTTATAGTACTTATTATCGAATCAGAGTTGGTGATTACCGAATTGGTTTAAATGTGATTGATAATATCGTCTACTTTGTAACATTTGACCACCGTAAAGATATTTATAAGTATTTCCCATAGATATTTTCGTTAACCTACCCTCTCAATATCGCTACCGGGTCAATTTTAGAGGCTTTTTTGGAAGGGAAATACCCCGCTAAAATGGTCGTAATCAAGCCAAAAGCCAGCCCCATCACGTAATATTCGACGCGAAAAACCACGGGAAATGTTTTGAGGCTAATCATATCACCCGTTTCAAACGGGGAAATGGACAAAAGATAGCTGATTCCGAATCCAATAACCAACCCCAACAATCCTCCCGCCAAGCCAATGATGATGGCTTGCAACAGAAATACCGCCACCACATCTTTGCCGCCAAAACCCGTCGCTTTCAGAATGGCAATGTCTTTGAGTTTATTAATAACGTTCATGTTCATGATGTTGTAAATTCCAAAACCTGCCACCACTAGCAGTGTTATGGACACCACAAACGTCATTACATTACGGATTTTCTCGCCCGCCAGAATGGCCTGATTGGCCGTAGACCAATCTTCGGTATAGGTATTGAATTGTTTACTGAGATTTTTACCAAAGGCAATGGCTTGCAACGGGTCGTTCATTTTGATGTGAATATCGGTGATATAACTTGCGTCTTTTCCGAGTATCTCCTGAACTGTGCTGATGCTCGTATAACAACGAATATTGTCGACCGTGCCAATTCCAAATCCAAAAGTACCGACCACGCGTAAAGTGATATTGCCGCCAAGTGGTGTGGTCACGCTTACTTTATCGCCTACTTTTACATTGAGCTTTCGGGCCAATGTAGCCCCTAACACAATGCCGTTGGGATTGGCCAAAAGCGACTTAAAACTGCCCGTTTTTATCCGGCTATCCAGATTATACAATCGGTTTTCGCGCGGGTAATCAATCCCCGCAATCACGCCCGAAATCTGAATGGGGCCATTATTGAAAAATGCCTGCGAACTTACCTCTGGCGAAACACCCAACACGCCCGGCATTTGCTCAATCATGCTCACCATTTGTAGCCCGTTTTTGATGCGGGTCAGTTGTTGTTTGGGTTTTTGGTGATAGACAATGTTTATTTGGTCGTCACCATTTTCAACCGCATCAAGGATGCTGGGCCGCTGGGTATTGACATCGTTGTAAATGCGTACGTGTGGACTGGCATCCAGCGCGGAATCTTCCAAAAATTGGTTGACACCCTGCATGAAGCTAATCATGACGATAAACATCGCTATCCCAAAGGTGACGCCCAACATGGCCACCAACGTTTGGCGTTTTTTGGCTAAAAGGTGGGTTTTAGCAATTTGGAAGGAGAGATTGAGGTTCATGGTTTTTGTTTACGCTTTGTCATGCCGACGGTCCGCCGCGCGGAGGCATCTATTGCATTCACATTTGGTCGTTTCGCTCCTGGCCTAGGCGGCCCCGCCGCTGGGCCTCGCCTTCTCGTTCGAGGCTGTGGTATTTCGGGCGCTTTGCGCCTTATTCGAAATCCCAATGCATCTCACAAGAAGGCTGGAAAAGTTAAAAATCAGAGATTATAACCTGTTTCCTTTTTCAGTTTAACATTTCTCGCGGGGCCGCCCGTGCGGTTTAACATTTTTCGGTTCTCACTACTCTTTCACTAGCACACTCTTCTCCGTCAAGCCACCTTTGACTTCAACCAATTCAAAGTTTTCGGCTCCTTTTTGAATTTTTACTTTTTTCTTTTCTTTGCCTTCTTCAATCCACACGCTGTCTTTTCCCACCAAATAGGCCTTGGGAATGGTCAATGCTTTAGGGTTTTTGGAAATAACGATGTTGGCTTCGACCGTCAGGCCGTAATAGGCCGAGGGACTTTCGCCCACAAAATCGGCATCGACCCTAAACGACTGGTCTACTTTGTTGAGCTTGGGATAAATCTTGGTGACTTTGGCTTTAAACACTTTGTCGCCATAAGCATCCATTTTAATCAATACTTCCTGCCCTTCTTTGAGTTTTGAAAAATCTGTTTCATCCACGGCCAACTGCAAATACACTTCGTTGGGATTTCCCAACAGCGCAATGGCTTCGCCTTTACGGACTAATTCTCCCACTTTTTTATACACTTCATACACCCGCGCTGACTCAATGCTCCGAATCCGATAATTATCGCCTTCACGGGCATTTACCCGAAAATTGGAACGTGTGTTTTGTAATTCTACATACAATTGGCTTTTGGTCCGTGCCAACGCTTTTTGGCGGGCCGATACCTCATTTTTGGAGGTACGATACACCAGCTCCACCCGTTCAAGGTCGGCTTTAGCGGTTGCATTTTGGTCGTATAATGCTTTGTAACGAAAGTAGTTAACGGAGTCATTTTCAAGTTTTGTGCGGGCGCTGCGCAATGCGGCTTCCAATTCGGCCAAAATCGGTGAGTTATCAGCATAATTGGCTTCGGCCTGCCGGTAAATATTGGCTGCTGCCTCGGCGCGGGCATCCTGTGAGAGGCTTTCTAGCGTAAATAACAATTGATTCCCTTTCACCACATCTCCTTCATTGACCGACTGCTGCTGCAAATACCCATCGGCATTGGCCACGACTTTGTACTCATTTTTCGGAAACACATTCCCCGAAGCGTAGACTGCTTCGGTAAGGTCTTTATAAGCGGGCGAGGTCGTTTCGGACTTTGGTTGACAACCCACAAAAAATAAGGAGAGAATGAGTAAATAAGTGTATACGCGAATAACTGTCTTTTCCATTGCTATGAGGTCTAATAATCTCCAATCTGTCATTAATAGGAATTTCTGATTTCCAGCAGTTTGCCATTGATCATTACATCTGCCAACGTGCGGAGGTATTTATTTTGGGCGTTGAGCACTTCATTGAACACATTCAGGTATTGGTCATAACTCAGGATGCCACCTCTGTATTTAATGAGCACTAATTTCATATTCTCCTCATTCAATTGATATGCTTCCTGATTGATTTTGAGCGAGTTAAGCGATTGATTGTAAGTAATGAGTAAATCCTGCGTTTCGGAATCATATTTGCGTTTTTCGTTGTCAAGTTGCAATTGGGCAATTTCAGCGTTGACCCGAGCGCGAGCAATGCCGCTTTCCCGAATCCGTCCGCTGTAAATCGGCGCTTCAAAACGCAGCCCCGCTACGCCAATTCCAAACCATTTTTCATTGAAATTCAGAAAATTCAATTGGTTGCGTTGCGCCTGCTCAGAGTAACGGGCATAAGCCGAAAGCGTTGGCAATCGGAGCTTTTGCTCTTTTTTAACCTGCTCTTTGGCCAACGAAAACTGCGCCGCCCGGAGCTGTAGGCGGGGCACCTCATTGCTGGAGGGAAGTTCGCCCCCCTTTTCCTTGAAGGAGACGGGGTTGGGAGATGAGGTTATCACCGTGGCAGTTGAATCTCCCAGCACCAATCTCAATTGATTTAGATTCTTTTGGTAGGCCATTTCATTTTGGTGAAGTACGTCTTCGATGGCCAAACGCGTGGAGCGCACACGATTGTATTCGAGTTGGTCAATCAGGCCTTTTTCTTTGCGCTCCGCAACTATACGAGCAATGCTGTCAGTATTGGCAAGATTTTGTTGGGTAATGGTAATGTATTGTTGGGTAAAAACCGTCGCAAAATACAGCCGTGCGACTTGCGTGCTGAGGTCGTCTTGCAAGACTAGGGTTTGTAAAATACCGATTTTTTGGTTGGCTTTGGCCATCTCTACCTCCTGTTTTAAGCCCGCATTCCAAAGGGGAACATTTCCTTCCAAGCCTGCCGTGAGGTTGAACGGAACGCCGAATTGAATACTGCGAAACTCTCCTTCTCTACCACCAAAAAACTGCGCGGGAATCAACTGCGTAGGCAAGACAAAATTATAATCAAAGGCCGTCGTCAATTTTAACTGCGGCAACTGGGCGCCTTTGGCCGCCGTCATATTCCACTGCTGTACCTGAGCGTTTCGTCGTGAAATTTGAAGGTCAAGATTATTTTTTTTGGCCAATTCAATCGCTTCACTTACATCCTTAATAACGGTTTGGCTAAAAATGGGATGCGAGAACGAGAGAATGAGAATATAAATCAGAGCTGTCTTTTTCATCATGCTGTATGAACTAGGTTCCTAATATAATGGCAATGATTACGATTCAAAACAACATAACCTATGACCAATATCAAAGTCAAGGTTTTTGAAACGGACAAAAAGCGCCATAAAACGGAAGAAAGCCCTTACCTTTGCGTACCACCTACCTCATAGGTTTTTCGTCAACCATCCTCCGATTTTTTGGCCAAAGGGCAACAGACAACCGAAACAAAATGCACGTCACAGGCTTTACTTTTATTCGCAACGCCGTCAAATTTGACTTCCCGATTGTTGAGGCAATTTCCTCTATTTTACCCATCTGTGATGAGTTTGTGGTAGCCGTCGGAAAAAGTGAAGATGAAACCCTGCAACTCATTCAAGAAATAGACCCCGTAAAAATTCGAATCATCGAAACAATCTGGGATGAGTCATTGCGGGAAGGCGGGACGGTCTACGCCAAAGAGACCGACAAGGCTTTTCAGGCAATTTCCAAAAAATCAGACTGGGCATTTTACATTCAGGGCGACGAAGTAATCCACGAAAAAGACCTTCCAGCCATCAAAACCGCCATGCAACGCTGGAAAGATGACGACAACGTTGACGGTCTTTTGTTTAAGTACATCCATTTTTACGGTTCATACGATTACGTGGGCGACTCGCCCCAATGGTACCGCCACGAAATACGCATTGTCAAAAACAACAAAAACATCTATTCATACCGCGATGCGCAAGGGTTTCGGAAAAACGACAACCAAAAGCTCCGCGTCAAGCCCATCGAAGCGAGTGTTTATCATTACGGCTGGGTGAAAGACCCGCGTGTGATGCAGCAAAAACACCTTCATATTCATAAATATTGGCACCCAGGCGACCCCGAAAAGCACATTAAAGTCTCCGCTGAGGGTTTTGATTATTCACAAATTGATTCTTTGGCCAAATTTACGGGTACGCACCCCCACATAATGCAAGCGCGGTTGAAGCGACAAAATTGGCAGTTCAGCCACGACATTTCTCATAAAAACCTGAGCCTAAAATACCGACTGAAACTTTGGGTCGCCAAACTGACGGGCTGGTACATTGGTGAATACAAGAATTATAAAGTGGTATAAACCAATGATTTTTAAATTGAAACCCTGTTGCACCCGTTTTTTATTTAAACTTGCCTCATGAAATGGTTTTCACTCTTTTGGGCAAGCTATCTGGTGATTTTGTCGTGCATTCCGTGTACACATCACCATGATTTGCGTATGATTACCGATAGAGAAACGATTTCTCATCACGCGTCACACGAAGACGACAACGACCATGACGAGAATGAAAACGAGCACCATCACGTTTGTTCTCCTTTTTGCCAATGTACCTGCAATGGCGGCTTTACAGTTCCTACGCCTCATTTCGAACTTCAAATAATATCGCTGATTTGCTCAGCCCAAACGCTTGTTTTTAGCAACCAATCTTCTTATACACCAAGCATTTTTGCTGCCATCTGGCAACCGCCCAAATTGCCAGTACAGGGATAATTATGCCCTTTTTTCACTGAATTCAATTCATTTCATCCGATTTTGAGGAAAAACACCTCCTCATTGAAGTACGAACCAACGCGCTCCTTGGGATTGGAGTTGCTTTTTTTCAATGAAACACTATTGGCAAAAATCCATTCTTGCTTTTGGATTGATAATGCAATTCAGCCCTCTAATTCTTGGGCAAGTCAGGCTGCCTGTTGAGGAGGCCGTCAATCTCGCTTTGCAGAAAAATCCAGCAATCAAAGCCTCGGCATTGGCCGTGCAGCGCAACGAACAGCTATTGGGCGCAACCCGTAACGTTCCCAATCCTGACCTGACCTTTGATAGCCCAACGGGTGTTTTTTATACCATTGGAGTTCAGCAATCGTTTCGCTTTCCTACGGTGTACGGCCGTCAATATCAACAACAGCAGCAGCAAATACTGTTGTCTCAAAAAGAACAGGTCATTACGGCCAACGACCTTAAATACCGCGTCCGTACCATTTATTCCGCTATCCAATCGGCCGAAGCTTATCAACGGCAACTACTTTCGCAAGACAGCTTGTATACCCTAATCAGCCAAGCGGCACAACGTAACTTTGATGCGGGAACCATTGATAAACTGGCACTTCTATACGCCCAAACACAAGCAGCAGAGGTAAAAAATCAGGCACGAGTTGCTGGATTTCAGATTGCGAGTCAGAAAAAACAATTAGAGATTTTAATGGGAATCTCGCTTTCTGCTTCTGTATTCACGCCTTTAGTAAAACTTCCATCTCCCGCATTGGATACCTCAACCATTGTCCAAAACCCCGCGGTTCAGGTGGCGCAGCAATTGGAAAACGTGACTAAAAAAGCCGTTGAGGTGGAGCGCGCCAATGCCCTGCCAGGTTTTATGGTAGGGTATTATAACCAAGGCACTCAAGAAGCTGCTTTCGGATTACGCTGGCGGGCAGGAATCAGCCTTCCGCTGTGGTCAGGGCAATATAAAAGCCGCATCAATGCCGCGCAAACTGAGCAACAGATAGCCCGACAAAACACCGAAGTGCAAAAACAAACGGTTAGCTCGGCGTTGCAACAAGCGCAAGATGACCTGACTTCGTCGGCCAATTCTCTGACTTTTTACGAAACCGTGGCTATGGGCCAAGCCGACGCGATTATCGGCACAGCGAAGCGTTTTTTTGAAAACGGTCAAACCGACTACACCAATTTTTTACGCACTACCAACGACGCCTACGCCATCAAACTACGCTATTTGGAAGCCCTACAAAATTATAATCAAGCAGTATTGGCCATTCATTATTTGACAGGAAACTTATGAAAAAGATACTTAAAAAAGCAATGGGAGTAGAGAACACGGCACACAAAGGCATGTTCTTATCCCAAGTGTATACAGCCTTCAAACAAAAATATACAGGGTTGCTACTCCTCGTATTTATTACCCAATCTTTCCTGCTTACTTCTGCTTACGCCCAGCACGACCATGACCACGGTGACGGCGGCCACAGCCACGGCGAAGAAACGGCAAAGACAGAAGAGGTAAAACTACAGAAATCTGAAGCAGTTTCAGGTAAGTATGAAGCAGTGCTGAAATACGAACACCTTCATGCTGGCGAAGCCGAAAAAATGACCCTTTATCTCGCCGACCCTACCACCAATCGAGCCATTGCGGGCGCATCATTGAAATTGACGACTTCATTGGACAGCAAAGCCAAATTTGATATTACTCCCAAAGAATCAGGAGTTTACGAAATATCCGCCACTTTCTCGCGCGATAGAACTTTTACGTTAACGTTGGCCGTCAACGGCACTAATGGCACTGACATGCTTCTTTTGAAAGGAATCAGGGTAGGCCATGACGAAGGTGCTCATGTCCACGGCGAAGCCAACGGATGGCAGGTGACCTTAGGAAATTGGCAAACTTGGGGCATCTTTGGTGGCGGGCTTTTGGTAGGGTTAGGAGTCATGTTTTTGGTCATGAAAAGCCGAAATCGGACATTATTTGTCATTCTAATTTTAGGATTTTGTCTTTTGCCTCTCGCCAATTACCAGCCTGTTTCTGCCCAACATGACCACGACCACGAGGGAGAAAATACCCATCAGGCCAATGCAACGTTGACCGATGTATTTGAAGTACCGAAAGAAACCCAATTTTTGTTTGAAGTCTTGACCCAACCAGTCAGCGCGGGTGGTTTTCTTCCCACTACGCAGCTCAACGGCACAGTCATTCCTTCTTCCACGGGGCTGGCGGTGGTACAACCTCCCCAACCCGGGCGAATCATTTCGCTGAATGTGCGGGTAGGCCAAAAAGTATCTAAAGGCCAGACCTTAGCCATCTTAGAACAGACTTTGGACGCAACAGCATTGATAAATCTCCAAGTAGAGCGCAATACCCTTGAAGCCGAACTTTCTGTGGCCCAACGAGAATATGACCGCCTCAAAAAAATCGAAGATATTGCCGCCAAGCGTGAGGTATCAGAGGCCACAGCACGCTTGCAAAAAGCACAGGAAAATCTCAAAGTGTTCAACGACATTGCCCAAGGCGGCAAAGGTACCCATCGTCGCTTTCCGCTCGTTGCACCCATCAGCGGGCTGGTATCGCCCTTTAGTATCGCTATTGGCTCTACCGTTGGGACGGGAGATACAGTTTTTCAACTAACCAATTTAGGCAAAGTATACGTGGAAGCACAGCTATTTGAACGCGATGCTGAGAGCCTCTTTTCGGCAACGGGCTACGAAGTTATCTGTCAACGCGAAGCAGGACAACACCGTACAACCCGCGTGCGACTATTATCCGCTGCGCAGTCGGTCAATGCCAATCAATCCCAAAAAGCACTTTTTGAAGTAGAAAATCCTACGGATGATTTTAAAATTGGCGAGTTTGTGTCGATTCGAATTCAGGGGAAAACGAATGGGAATACGCTCTCCTTGCCCAATTCAGCCCTGAGCCAAGTCAACGGAAAACCCTGTGTTTTCGTCAAAGAATCCCCAGAAAATTACCGAATTCAATACGTAGCCACGGGCCCCAACAACGGCGACTTTACGACCATTCTCAAAGGCATTAACAACGATGATAAAGTAGTGGTGGCTTCGACGTATCAATTAAAAATGATCTTTATAAATCGGTAATATGCTCGACAGAATCATTAAGTTTTCGTTACACAACCGTCTGTTTATCATCACATTATCGGCAATGTTGTTGGTCTATGGCGTGTACGTAAGTCTTCAACTTCCCATCGACGTTTTACCCGATTTGAATCGCCCTAGGGTGACTGTTTTTCTGGAATCCAATGGATTAGCACCCGAAGAAATAGAAACACAGGTGGTATTGCCCGTCGAAACAGCCCTCAACGGCGCTCCGGGCGTAGAAACTGTCCGAAGCACTTCTGCCATCGGATTGGGAATGGTGTTTGTGGAGTTTGACTGGAATGTTGAGATTTACAAAGCTCGTCAACTGGTGGCTGAAAAGCTCCAAACGGTGCAATTGCCCAACGGAATCACACCCATCATGGGGCCCATTAGCTCCGTCATGGGGCAGATTATGTACGTAGGCGTGAGCGCCGATACCACCAACCCCGCCGACCTTCGAACGTTGGCAGATTTCAGCATTCGGCGCAGGTTATTGAGTATCAAAGGCGTATCTCAAGTCATTCCGATTGGTGGCGAGCGGCGTCAGTATCAAGTACAAGTTTCTGGTCAAAGGCTCAAGCAGTACAAGGTAAGTTTGGACCAAGTTGAAAATGCGCTCTCAAAAGCTTCTCAAAACACGTCGGGAAACTTTTATTATGAATACGGAAGCGAGGTTTTGATTCGTAACATTGGCCGCGCCCAATCGTTGGAAGACTTGGCCAATACCGTAGTCACAAGTCAGGGCGGTGTGCCGATTCTACTATCTCAGGTGGCCGATGTCAAATTTGGCTCTGCCTTCAAACGAGGCGACGGCAGCATCAACGGAAAGCCCGCCGTGATATTGGCGGTAGAAAAACAACCCGGCGCGAATACCGTCGGTCTCACAAAACAGATTGAACAAGCCTGTAGCGAACTTCAACGGTCACTTCCGAAAGACATTACGATAAATCCGTCCATTTTTCAGCAAAGCAAATTCATTCAAGCATCCATTGACAATGTTTTAGAAGCGCTCCGCGATGGGTTTATTTTGGTCGTCATTGTGCTGTTTTTGTTCTTAATGAATCTCCGCACCACCGTCATTACCTTGACAGCCATCCCGTTATCATTGGTCATTACTGCTCTGATTTTCAAAGCGTTTGACTTATCTATCAACACTCTGACCTTGGGCGGATTGGCTATTGCCATTGGTGAATTGGTAGATGACGCCATCGTCGATGTCGAAAATGTGTTTAGGCGTCTGCGCGAAAATCAGCAACTCGATACGCCCAAATCTACCTTACGCGTGGTCTACGAAGCCAGTTCTGAAGTCCGAAATTCCATTGTCTATGCCACGGTCATTGTGGTGCTGGTTTTTATTCCGCTATTTTACATGGAAGGCATCGAAGGGCGGATTTTTGCCCCTTTGGGCATTGCTTACATTACGTCCATTACCGCTTCGCTGTTTGTTTCCCTCACGCTTACGCCCGTCTTGTGCAGTTATTTTTTAAAAATAAAAAGTGCCAGTAAGCACTCAAAAGGCTTTTGGAATCGAATTTCAACACTAGCCGCCTCAGAAACCGACACCCGTTTGGTAAAGTGGTTAAAAACAAAAGATACGCGGTTGCTTCATTGGTCGCTCAATCGGCCTAAGGCCATTATTGGCACCGCTATTGTGCTGATTTTAATTTCTTTAGGAACAATTCCTTTTTTTGGAACTGAGTTTTTGCCGCCATTTAATGAAGGGGCTTTTACCGTTAATTTGATTGCCCCCACAGGAACTTCGCTTGAGGAATCCAATAAGATAGGGACGCTGGCCGAAAAACTGATGCTGCAAATCCCCGAAGTGGAATACGCCAGCCGTCGAACAGGACGAGCCGAGTTGGACGAGCACGTTGAACCCGTGAGTCGGTCGGAAATTGATGTCACAATACGGCCTGATATTGAGCGGAGTCGTAGCGAAATCATTGCCGATATTCGCAAAAAGCTGAGCATTTTAAAGGGTGTTTCCGTGGGCGTGGGGCAACCGATTTCTCACCGCATTGAGCATTTGCTGTCGGGGGTTCAGGCGCAGGTTGTGTTGAAGATTTACGGAAACGATTTGGCCGAACTGCGCTCTACGGCTCAGAGGGTGCAGGCTGCCATGCAAGGGGTAGAGGGTGTCACTGACCTTGCCATCGAACGCCAAACGCTGGTGCCCCAATTGTTGATTCGGGTACGGCGCAATGACCTGCAACGTTTTGGATTACAGGCCGGAAAAGTCACCGAAGAATTGGAAGTATTTTATAACGGAAAGATAACGGGGCAAATCTACGAAGGGCAAAAATCATTTGACATCCTGATTCGTACCAACGAGCGCGAGCGCAGCAATTTAGAAGCCATCCGAAATACCCAAATCTCCACGTCCGAAGGTGAGCTTATTCCGCTGCATCAAATTGCGGATATTGAACAAACCATGACCGTCAATCAGGTGGTACACGAAAATACCCAACGTCGGATGGTGGTTTCGGCCAATGTGCAGGAGCGCGATTTGGGGAGTACGGTTGAAGAAATCAAGCAGAAAATGAGCAAAGTGCCGTTGCCTCAAGGCTATTTTATTGTGTATTCAGGCTTGATTGAGAGTCAGGAGTCGGCCTCGCAATTGATTATATTTTTAGCCATTTTTTCGATTTTGGCCATTTTTTTGGTGCTTTATTCGCATTTCAAATCCATCGCCATCGTATTACAAATCATGCTCAATATTCCGCTCGCGTTGATTGGCAGTGTGGTAGCGGTCATGCTTACGGGTGGTACTTTTTCGGTTGCTACGCTGGTTGGGTTTATCACACTCACGGGCATCGCGAGTCGAAATGGGATTATGATGATTTCCCACTACATTCACTTGGTAGAAAAAGAAGGTGAAACATTCGGCAAACCCATGATTATCCGAGGTTCTCTCGAACGGCTTGTCCCAGTATTAATGACGGCGCTGGTAGCCGCCTTGGCGCTCGTTCCGCTCACGCTCGACCCACAAGCGGCGGGCAAAGAAATACTTTACCCCGTTGCAACGGTTATTCTGGGCGGGCTGCTTTCGAGTACATTCTTGGATATTATTGTAACGCCCGTGGTATTCTATACGTTTGGTAAAAAAGCATTGGAAACTTATTTTAGAGAAATAACAAAAGATGATTTGACCTAACAATCACCCTAACTCGCAAACAAATGAATGAAATCCTCTTTGGCGCTTTGATTTTAAGCATTTTACACGCGCTGATTCCTAGCCACTGGCTGCCTTTTGTGACCATCGGCAAAACCGAACATTGGTCTGAAAGCCGCACGCTGGCCGTGACGGGTTTAGCGGGCTTGGCCCATACCGTCAGCACAAGCATTTTGGGGCTTATCATCGGATATGCGGGCTACGAATTGTCAGAAAGCTACCACGAGCTTGCCGAAAGCGTTATTCCTGCGGTTTTGTTGATGTTAGGCCTTTGGTATTTGATGCAACACATTCGCCATTCGCATACTCACGAGCACATTGACCCCGCTGCCATTAATGGAAAATCGTTCAAAACCCTGCTTTTATCGCTTTGTGTGGGCATGTTTTTATCGCCTTGCATGGAAATCAACGCCTACTTCCTGAGTGCGGGCGCGTTGGGATGGCAGGCTTTGGGTTTAGTTGCTTTGATTTACAACGTGGTTACGTTGGCAGGAATGATTCTGATGGTTTGGGTAGCGAGCCGTGGTTTACGATTAGTCAATGCGCACTGGTTTGAACACAACGAGAATCTTATTACAGGTCTCACACTCATTGGGTTAGCCATTTTAAATTTCTTTATTGAGTTCTAAAAAAAGGCATTTCTTATGAAAAATACCAATAGTGTACCTTTGGCGCAACAAGCTCCCGAAAAAGCCAATAAGCCTACCCACGAACATAATCACTCAAAAGCCCCTGAAGAAAGTCTCCTGCAAATCTATTGGCGATTGTGGTTGAGCTTGGCTATTTTGATAGGTTTTCTGCTGCTAACATTTGTCTTATCCTACGAACTGACTCAACCCGTAGAGATAGGCCTGATGGTGGCGGCCTACTTATTGGCGGGTTATCCTACCCTCGAACGCGCTTTTCGCGCAATAAAACGCGGCGATTTTTTCAACGAATTTACCTTAATGTCAATCGCGACACTCGGTGCTTTTTACATTGGCGAATACAGCGAAGGCGTGGCCGTAATGGTCTTTTATGAAATCGGCGAGTTGTTTCAAAGTCTGGCGGTAAATCGTTCCAAACGTTCTATCAAAGCCTTATTGGATATTCGTCCCGATTCAGTTACTGTTGTACGCAATGGAAATCATCAGATAATTCACCCTTCTGATGCGGCAATCGGGGAAATGATTATGGTAAAAGCGGGGGAAAAAATTGCGCTTGATGGTACACTACTTACTCAAAAAGCTACTTTCAATACCTCCGCCCTCACAGGAGAATCTCGCCCCGATACCAAACACGCTGGTGATGCCGTATTGGCGGGAATGATTAACTTAGAGACGGTCATTGAAATGCAGGTTTCGACCGCTTTCAAGGACTCTAAGCTTTCGCGCATTTTGTCTATGGTACAGGACGCTACCGCCCGAAAAGCCCCTACACAACTGTTTATCAGCCGTTTTGCCAAAGTTTATACACCCATTGTTTTCTTCTTGGCATTATCGGTGATTCTCTTTCCTTTCTTTTTTGTGGATACCTATCAATTCAAAGAATGGTTGTACCGAGGCATGGTTTTTCTGGTGATTGCATGCCCGTGCGCCTTAACGGTCTCCATTCCACTGGGCTATTTTGGGGGAATCGGACTGGCTTCTCGTCATGGAATTTTGGTGAAAGGCTCTAATTTTTTGGATGTAATGACCGAGTTAACCACCGTTGTTTCTGACAAAACGGGGACCCTCACCCAAGGGGTTTTCAAGGTTCAGGAAATAAAAACAAGCCTTGACGAACAGGAATTTATTCAAACGGTAGCCGCGCTGGAAAAGTCCTCAACACACCCCATTGCCAAAGCCATCGTGGAATATGCCCATGAAAAAACCCAAACACCCCACGTTGAAAAGGTAGAAGAGGTCGCGGGACAGGGTTTAAAAGGAATCGTTGCTGGCAAAACCGTTCTGTGCGGCAATCTTAAACTTCTGCAAAAATTCAACATTACCTATCCCACCGAGCTGGAACAAATCGTTGACACCATCGTCGCTGTCGGTATTGATAATCAATATGTTGGTTATCTTACCATTGCCGATGAAGTAAAAGACGATGCCGCCCAAACCGTAGCCGATTTAAAAAAACTAGGCATTGAGACCATTATGCTGTCGGGCGATAAAACGGCAGTGGTTCAAAAAATAGCCGATCAACTGCACATCTCAACCGCCTACGGCGATTTACTTCCCGAAGATAAAGTACAAAAAGTACAGGAGCTTAAAAACGCGGGCAAACGCATCGCGTTCGTTGGCGATGGGGTCAATGATGCGCCTGTCGTGGCCCTTGCCGATGCTGGCATCGCCATGGGCGGCTTAGGCTCGGATGCCACCATTGAAACCGCTGATATTGTGATTCAAAATGACCAGCCTTCGCGCATTGTGGTCGCCATTAAAATCGGCAAACTCACCAAACAAGTTGTTTGGCAAAACATTATCTTGGCAATGGGCGTAAAAATAGCCGTTATGGCACTAGGAGCTGGCGGTGTGGCCAACCTTTGGGAAGCCGTTTTTGCTGACGTAGGCGTAGCGTTATTGGCGATTTTGAATGCTTACAGAATTCAATCCAAAACCCTCTCC
Source organism: Runella salmonicolor (assembly GCF_024158025.1). NCBI lineage: Bacteria > Pseudomonadati > Bacteroidota > Cytophagia > Cytophagales > Spirosomataceae > Runella > Runella salmonicolor. The sequence continues at coordinate 55,070 of NZ_JAMZEL010000018.1, read as the reverse complement.
TAAAGGCATGACCACGTATTCAGACATCGACGATTTTTTTGCCAATCAAACCCCCGAAATCCGACAGGTACTCCAATACATTCGGCAGTTATTGCTGGTCTCCCACCCAAAAATGCGAGAAAAGTTTATGTACAGCAATACCATTTTTTTTATTTGCCTAGACTACGTCTGTTATTTTGGAAAAATCCACAAAACGAAAGGCGTTGAAATTGGCTTTGTAAAAGGGTTTTTGTTGTCAAACGAGCAGGGATTGTTGGAAGATAAAGGCCGCAAGCTAATTCGGGGAGTTACGGTACGCAACCTTCAGGAATTCAAGGCCATAGAAGATGCCTTTCTGGAAATTGTACAGGAAGCCATTCTGATTAATGAAACTCAGCCCGAGAAAACCTTCGCCAAAATCATTTTTGGAACGCGTAAAAAAAAGTAGAGACGCATGATTATGCGTCTCTACCCAATTAATTCCTTAAAACTCCATTTTCTTAATAACTCAAAATCGTAAACTCGGTACGGCGGTTTTTCTGGTGTTCTTCTTCGGTTTTGGCCTCCTTGATAATCAACCGCGACTCACCATAACCTTTGGCAATCAATCGTTCTTTTTCAATTCCTTTCGTCACGATATAATCCACCGCCGATTGTGCCCGATTTTGCGATAGTTTGTTGTTGTAGCTCTCCGAAGCACGCGCATCCGTATGCGAACTCAGCTCAATACTTACGGTAGGGTTATCTTTCAGGATTTGAACCAATTTATCAAGTTCAACGGCCGCATCTGAACGGATATTGAATTTATCCAAGTCGTAATAAATATTTTCGAGAACAAAGGTCTTGTTCACCGCCAAACGGTCCATTTTCAGCGCTACATAAAACGTGGTATCCATCGTCAGCTTCTTACGGAAAATTTGCGGAATGGATTTGCCCGCCATCGTAAATGGCTCGCGTTTAGTGATGTATCCCCGCTTTTCAATCAACAACGAATAATCCTTGCCTTCTTCCAGCGGAAACGTACCAAATACACCACCACCAGTTGAAATGCCTTGCCCTACCAAGCTATCGGCACTGATTTCAAATATTTTTACAATGGCCGAATCGAGCAACGCTGCTGGTGTTTCATTGGATGAAATAGTTCCTGCCAAATAGTAATTAACAATTTTAGGCGGCTCGGGCTTACCCACCGTCCGGCGACGAGGGTCATCCAGAGGCAGTTTTTCAAGCTCGGCAATTTGGGTAGAATCCAATCCTACGCTTTCGTCTTCAAAGGCATAAATATCGTCATCTCCTTTACCACCCACTCGGTTGGAGGAGAAGAAACCATATTTCATATCTTCATCAAGATAGACCAGCCCGAAATCGTCAAAGCGAGAATTGATGGGGGCACCGAGGTTTTCGATGGTAATTACCCCTTGTGAACGTGTTGCCACAAATAAATCCAGTTTGCCTAAGCCCGGGTGACCATCAGACGCGAAATACAGTTTCGCATCGGGGCCTACGTACGGAAACATCTCATCGCCAGGCGTATTGATATCTTTACCCATATTGACGGGCTTACTGAAACGCCCAGAGGCATCCATATTGGCTCGATAAATATCAATTCCTCCTACGCCACCAGGACGATTGGAACAGAAATACAAAGTCCGCCCGTCGCGCGAAAAGGCAGGGCTTCCGTCCCAAGCGGCTGAATCACTGACTGGAATCAGGCGCGGCTCGGTCCATTTATTACTCGCAAAGCGGCTCAGGTACAAATCTACATCGGCCGTTCCTTTCTTTTTACCCGTATTTCCGCGCGCAAACACAACGGTTTTTCCGTCTTTGGTAAACGTAACGTTGGCTTCATTGACCCCTTCCAAAAATAAGGCAGGACTGAATATTTCGGGTTCTCCACCTGTTTCGTCATAGTTTTCCGCCAATTTCACTTTATAAATCCCCGTCATTGGCATACCGTTGTTTTTGTACTGGGTCTCTTTGCGGGTAGCGGCAAAAATCAAGTCTTCATCTTTGACGAAAGGCGAAAATTCCGCGCCAGCAGTATTGAGTTTCTCCAAATTCTTGATTTGGTAAAAGGTCTTTTTCTGCTGAATAATGTCAATCGCTTTGAGCGTATACAACTCACGGTTTGCTTTTTCAGTTGCTACTTTATTGGTAGGGTTGCTCGCGATGTATTTTTCGAGTTGAGCGGCGGCTTCGGCGTATTTGCCAGCGGCTTTGAGTGCAAAGGCATAATTAAAAGGAGCTTCTGGATTGGTTATCCCATTTTCTAAGGCTTTTTGATAATACGGAACCGCCAACTCAAAACGATTCGACATGCGAAACGATTCAGCAATGAGATAATTGGCACGACCAAGTTCGTAACCAGCGGTAACTGCCGTCTGTAAATCCTTAATTGCCAGGCTGTATTCACCGTTGTCAAACTTGCGAACTCCCTGTTTAAAAATAGATTGTGTAGAATTACACGCGGTCAAAATGGCCATTAAACCCACAAAGGCCAAGCCGGATATGAATGTATGCTTTTGCATAATAAGTCAGGTGCGATGCGTAAGCGGCTAAGTTAGCAAAATGATTAATTTCTGCTAAACTTTAACGCGAAATAGTACTCAAATGTTGCATAAAAAAACCTGACGGAGTCGAAATTCCGTCAGGTTTTTAAAAGATATTTCCGTCAGTATTTTTAAGTTATAAAATCCAGCGGAAAAATACGTAGAGTGTAAACGACAGAAAAATAGAAACGGGTAACGTCAAAACCCACGCAAGCAAAATATTTCGAACTGTTTTGGCTTGCAGGTTTTTGATTCCTTTGCTGGCCACCATCGTGCCCGCAATCCCCGACGAGAGCATGTGCGTAGTGCTCACGGGAAGTCCCAATCCAGATGCCAAGCCTATCGTACTGGCCGCTACTAGCTCCGCCGATGCGCCCTGCGCGTAGGTAAGGTGCGACTTACCGATTTTTTCGCCCACGGTCACTACAATACGTTTCCAACCTACCATCGTACCCAAACCCAACGAAAGTGAAATCATCAAAACAACCCAGAAAGGTGCATAATCGGTATACCGCCGTAGTCCTTTTTTATCATCGGTATTTTCTTTGATAGACGCTTTATCCTGCTCACTAAGGTTGGCCGAAGCACTTTCAGTCAGTTTTTTCAAATTGCTGTTAATCACCAATATATCACGGCGCGCATTCAGGCGCTCATCCTGCCGTATTTTCCCTTCTGTGGTGTGCACCACTAAGGTATTCAGGTCATTGCTGCTACTTCTGATTTTTGAGAGTTGTTTTTTCTCTTCGATTCCTAGCAATGTGGTATCAATCTTCGCCAATGTTTGTTCGATAGTCACCAAATTTTGCTTCAGTGACTTAGGGTCCACTTCATTGTTAAGTGCAAAATACGTGGGTACAATACCAATCAAAATCAGCATAACTAGCCCCACTCCCTTCTGACCGTCGTTGTTACCATGGAAAAAACTTACCCCTGTACATGTTACAATCAGCACAATTCGAATCCACAAAGGCGGCTTTTGGTTTTTCTTAGGTTCACTAAATACTTGTTCGCGGGCTTCTTTACTCAAGGCACGCCGCAATACAAACATGAGAATAACGGCCAAACTAAATCCAACCAACGGCGACAATAGCAACGACCCAAAGATTTCGGTGGCCTTGCCCCAGTTTACGCCCGCACCGTCGGTGGCTTCGGGCATCACCGAAAACGCCAAACCGACTCCCAAGATAGAGCCAATCAACGTATGCGAGCTCGAAGAGGGCAATCCAAAATACCAAGTTCCAAAATTCCAGATGATGGCGCTCAATAGCAACGCAAGCACCATAGCGATGCTGTGATATACATTTTGGTCAATGAGCAACTCAACGGGTAAAAGGTTCACAATTCCCATTGCCACGGCAATCCCTCCCAAAATAACGCCCAAAAAATTGCAAAAACCCGACCAGATAACGGCGGTGGTAGGTTTGAGGGAATTGGTGTAAATAACGGTAGCAACGGCGTTGGCGGTATCGTGAAAACCATTGACAAATTCAAAAGCACAGGCGCATAAAATGCAAATACAGAGAAGAATAAAAATGTCTGTTTCTAAGCCAAACATGGGGAGTTCGTAGTTTATCGTTTATAGTTCACTTTTCACCTTCTTTTTGATAATTAAAGGCTTACACCTATGTAAACTATCTACTTATGTGTTTATTAAGTTAGGTTTTGAGGGCAAAGGTAAAGTAAACTTTTGAGGCGTATGTTAAGAAATTGTTAACACCATCTTTCAAAAATAAAGGTTATCTTAGTTTAAGTGCGGCGAGTCTGGTCGGTCGGCCCGTCTTAGCTTCTTGCGCCAATCCAATTGATATTTCAATTTGATTTCCCCTTTTTCGTCCAAAGCCCTTATGACCAAATTATTTCCATTTAAGTTATGCATTATGGTATCATCGTTGCTCCGTTTCAGGTTACTTAGCGGTACCTGCACCAACAAGTCCGTTTTATCTCTGAAACTGTAGGTACCTCCCACAAAAAAGGTCAGCACGCTAGATTCGACTTTCATTTGCTCCATATTTATCTCTTGTCCCTGAAGAATAAACTGGTTTTTGATGTTCTCAAACCGCACGTTTTCAAAATCTCTTTTTCTAAAAAATATCCTTTGAATCCGTTGAATAGGCTCAAAATGATTCAGTTCACCATTGGAAAGCTCAAATGAAAGGCGCCCTTTCATGCTCGCAGGTACAAACTTAAATGAGGTCGTCAGTTGACTGCTGTAAGTGAAATCCGTGCTGATTTTTCCGCTGAGATTACGGTCCGAAATGGTGGTCTGGCCAAAATTTTCAAATGCATAAAAAACCTTTTGAACATCTGCATGATTTACATTTCCCCGGGCATATAGACGGTGCACTGGACGATCAAAATCCTCAATCCCTCCAGTGACTTGAAAATCACCGCCAAAGGCGTTCATTTTTACATTTTCACATTTTACTGATTTCTCACTGAAGTAGATACGCCCTTTTACATTTGTCGCTTCAAACTTACGATAATGCACTTTTTTAGCCATCACCACCGCCTTCAACTCAAGCTGTGACGCGATTTTGGCAATCAATTTGGTAAAAAGTTTATTGTTTTTTCTGGAAAGTGTTTTGTTATAATCTCGAATCCAATCCAAGCCCAAATCTGGCGTAAACAGAGCTATGTATCCATTGACTTTATCGGACGAATTGAACGCATAAGGCAACAGCCCCGTCACTTTGCCACTTATCCGAATTTTGTTTCGGCGGTGGTTAAAATGTAGGTAGGACAAATCGACCGTTTTTTCATTGAATCGGATAGTGCTGTACATACGGGTAAAATTCATTCGTTGAGGAAAATACGTAAAAGCGGCATTTTCGAGTTTGGCGTTCCCGTCCAACTTCCCATTCAATTCATTGGTTTTTTCGTTAAAGATAGGATTCATTTTGCCCGTATAACAATAACTGATAAGTGCTTTTCCTGCATTTAATCTAAAGTAATGCTCGTCAAACAATGAATTTAATTGGGGCAAATCTGCTTTAAAATTGCCCTCCATGGACAGAAAGGGTGCCTCAAAATCAGTGACCGTAAAAAAGGTGTTCAACGGGATATTTCCATACAATTGACCCGTTATATGCTTGGCAATCAGGCGGGAGTTTTGATCACTTGCCGGCAGCGCAGGATTGGCCTGATTGGTAAAATGGGCCGTTGCCAATACATTTAGTATAGCGCCAATGGGGCTTTCATAATTAAACCTTTTGGTCTGAAAATCAATTGACACCGTTGGGTTTTCCCGTTGAAACAACGGTGCATCCAACCGAACTGTAGCAGTTACGACTGGCAAAATATTAAACCGACTAATTGTATCGGCTAACCGTTTGGGGATAATCGCCAATGCCCGCGTCGCGTGAATTGTATCAGTCTTAATTTCAAGGCGAGCGTGGCCTTGAGGTGCAAAATCAAAGCTGCCTTTCAATTCAAATGTATCGTCATAGACTTTGACTTTGGAAGGAAAAATGCGCAAAAAGGACGTTTGAGAGCTAAACGTCATGTTCATATCCAATTCGGTGGGTTTATGGCTCAGAAACGCACCCCGCTTTTTATTGAACGCCATTTCATCAAAATAGACATTCCCTTTCAACTCCAACTCCCAAAGCGTATCCCTTCGGTTGACGTAATTGGTCAACTCTCCGGCTTTTAAGGCAATGTGTTGGTCTTTGCGGATGTTTTCCAAAGAGAAAGACACATTTTTGAGGCACACATCCTTTAAATTTCCAATTACTTTATTGAGGGATGCAGAGTCTCTCTTTTGGCCTACTGACAAGCTATCTCGTGGACGAAAAACGCTGAGATTACTGTACCCTTCTTTATCGACAAGGATATTGATTTTACCTTCTTTCAAACAAACTGATTTAATCTGAAATTCTTTTTTAAACAGGCTTTTCATATCTACCTGAATCGTAAGTTGCTGAATAAAAAGAAATTCTGCACGATGCCTTGCATAAGCCGTATCTTGCAAATGAACATCAAAAAGCGAGAAAGAGAAGCCAATTCCGTTAGCAAAAGGCGTAAAACCAAAATCACGGGCCGTCAACCGACCATTAATCTCTTGATTTGCTTTTTTTAGAATGTACTGAAAAGCGTCGTCGCGGTATTGATAGGCCCAAGTCAACATACCTCCCATCACAACCGCTAACACGCCGAATAAGGAAAGGATGATTTGAGTTGTTTTGGAAAAAGACATACTTGAAACCGAAAAATAACAAACTGTCAAACGTAAATAAAAAGATATTGATAACGAGCACTTTGCAAACTAAAAATGGTCACTTTGCGCCAAAGTCATTTTTATATAAAAGTAATACTACAATATACATTACTTTTATCATATAAAAATATCATACCAACACGATGCAATATAGAAGATTTGGAAGAACTGATTGGCAGGTAAGCGAAATCGGCTACGGAATGTGGGGGCTAGCAGGATGGACTGGCTCCGAAGAAAATGAATACAATGCGGCATTGAATCGCTCCGTCGAGCTAGGCTGTAATTTCTTTGACACCGCCTGGGGATACGGTGCCGGGCAAAGCGAACGAACCCTCGGCGAACTAGTAAAACGTCATCCAGACCAACGTCTGTACGTGGCCACCAAAATCCCGCCCAAGAACTTTAAATGGCCATCCAAAGCAGAGTATCCGTTGGAAGAATGCTTTCCAGCCTCACATATTATTGAGTACACCGAAAAAAGCCTTCGGAATCTCGGCGTTGAAACAATTGATTTACAGCAGTTTCACGTATGGGAAGACCATTGGGCACAGCATGAAGAATGGCAAAAAGCGATTGAGCAACTCACCCGCGACGGAAAAGTACTTCACTGGGGCATCAGCGTAAATCGCTGGGAACCCGATAATGTACTGAACACCCTCAAAACAGGGCTTATTTCGTCGGTGCAAGTCATTTATAATATTTTTGACCAAGCCCCCGAAGACAATCTGTTTCCGTTATGCCGCGAGTTGGACGTGGCTGTGATTGCCCGTGTGCCATTTGATGAAGGTACGCTCACTGGAACGATGACCAAAGAAACCACATTCCCCTCAAACGATTGGCGAGCTACGTATTTTGTGCCCGAAAACCTCAACTCCAGCGTCGAACACGCCGATGCGCTACGGCCACTGATTCCGTCGGGTATGACCATGCCAGAAATGGCGCTGCGGTTTATTTTAAGTAATCCCGATGTGGCAACCACCATTCCAGGAATGCGCAAACTTCGTAACGTAGAAGCCAATATGGCCTCTTCTGACGGCACGGGATTAGAGGCAGAATTGCTCGAAATACTCAAAGGCCACCGCTGGGACCGCGAGCCAACCAGCTGGAGTCAATAGGAGCAAAATAAAATGCTGAAGGCAGAAACAATGCCTTCAGCATTTTATTTTCAAAACCGCGCTTCTTCCCGACTCGAATCCAAGTCTTTCAGATAACGCTTATATACCGCCACTTTCTTTTGAATCCTTTCTTCTTTGGCATCCAGCTCCTCGATTCGTTTAATGACGGCTTCATAAAATTCCGTCAAATGATCCCGAAGACTATTTCGGTGTTCGCACCTAGCAAAAGAACCCGCATACTTTGTTGACGAATCTGGAGTTATGGTATGGAGGTACTGCAATTCCAAATCATCTACTTGATGCGCTATGACCAAAAGTCTGTCAGAGGTAGGCATAAAGGGCACCAAATTGGTGATGGTCTTGATAATGTGCCTCACAACGATGTAATCCTCTCTTCCCCAAAAATAAATTTGATCGAAGGCCAAATCCACGAGTTGTTCGAAGCTAAATTCCCGAATAAAAATATTTTTCTCGGCCAACAGTTTTGCCTCTTTCGAGACCGTTTCGCTCAACGCCGCTTTTTCGATGATTGTTCCTAGATAATCAAGGCAGTTTAGGGCAGTAGTTGGGTCATTGACGGCTGGCGAGATGGCTTTAATGGCTATATCGACCAATTGCCTGATTCCGAAGGGAATATCCTGTTTATAACTGCGAAATTTATCCACCACAAAACAAGCTGACATTTCTTTTTCTAAGGCCTTAAAAAGGGATTTTTTCTCAGAAGGGCACTTTATTTCGGCTAAAATTCCCCCTTGAATAACAAAACTGCCAATGTGCGGACGCACGTCCATTCTAAAATGACGGTCATCGGGAAAAATTTGGGCTAACTTTTGATACCGCAAAGAATCCAAGTACCCGCTGATGGGTGACCTAATCCGAATCACCGTTTCTGTTTCAGGCAGGGGGGGCAGGGCATCGTACAATTCGTCGATTTCCCGAACGGTTCGAAGGGCAATGTTATGCGTAATACTGGACGCGTTGATGTTGCCAATAATGTGATGAATGAATAACGGAAACACCATTATAATCAGGTAAAAGCTACCAACAATCCCGAATTTGGGATAAATCAGGGCCGCATCTGACCACCCAAAATATTGTAAACCCATCAGGTACGCTACACACGCCAGAAATGACCACAGAAAAAAGCGGCTAAATTGATCATATTCAAAAAAAGACCGTATGATACGCGGTGAAAACTGAACCGAAGCCAATTGCAGTGCCACAAATACAAACGAAAAAGTAGTTACTACAATCGTGGTTAAAATGCCTGCCAGAGCCGTCAAAAACCCATCCAAAAGCACTCCTGCCTCCCCCGGTCGCCAAGCGTGGAGGCCAAGCGTCAACAGAGCGGTAATCAAATAAGAAGTCAAAACCAACCACAGCCAATTTGACTTGATTCGTTCATGAAATTGATAAATGCGGCGAAAAAACATACGATTAAGAAAAAAACAACTCCAATGTTGAAGCGTACGACAAAATGAAATCGGGTCAAAATTAGGCGATTATCAGCATTTTCCTAATTCACTTTTTACCTTTCCAACTTATCAGAAATACACCCACAAGCACCAGCAATGTTCCGAAAATCTGAAGTGCAGTAATTTGTTCGTCTAAAATAGTGGTAGCCAGAAAAATCGTAAAAATGGGACCAATACTGGCAATAATAGACGCATTTCCTGCTCCTACCCGCTTGATTCCCTCCGCCAACGCAAACGTAGGCAGTACCGTAACCACAATGGCCATCGTGATTCCAATCCAATATACCTGCGGCGGATAATGCCAAATTTCGAGACCGTTGACGGCATAACAATGTAAAACGGTAGGAATGGTGGCGGCAAGCATGGCGTAGCTCGTAAATTTCTGCGAGCCTACTTTGGGAATGATTTTATCACCTCCTACCAAATAAAACGCATAAACCAACCCGCTCAATGTAACCCAAAAAGCACCTAAAATGAGGTTTTTTTGCTGCCCCGGCTCAATGTTTTGCAGAAATGCCACCAAAATCCCAAAGTAGGTTAAGCCCAAGGCCGCCATTTGCAGTTTGGTTACACGTTTTCTTCTAAAAATGGCGTTAATAACCAATACAAACGTAGGATACGTAAACAAGAGGATTCGTTCTAGTCCCGCACTGATGTAATTAAACGCCAAAAAATTAAAATAACTTGAAAAATAATACCCCGTAATTCCCAAACCTGCTACCCATAACCAATCTTTTATGGTAAACCGAACATTGGTTTCTTGTGCAGTAAGGCGAAAGGCAAAAAATGCATAAATAGGGAACGAAAGCCCCATCCTGAGTGTCAAAAGTGAAATAGTATCTATCTCATAACGATACGCCAATTTGATAAATATTCCTTTGAGTGCAAAGCAAAAAGCCGCTACAAAAACCATTGCGGCCCCCAACCAATAGTACGTTTTAGACATATTGACTAAACTGAAAAACCTTTACCTTTGGTTCTTGCTTATCAAAAAAATCAGGCATTAATACTCATTCCAAAATCACTTCAACTCATCAACTCTAATGCAATCCGTCTACATTGTTTCGGCCGTAAGAACACCCATTGGTAGCTTCGGTGGCACATTTTCTAGTCTCTCAGCTACGAATTTAGGCGCGGCAGCCATTCGTGGCGCTCTATCATCTCTGCCCCTCGACCCACAACTGATAGAGGCCGTGTACATGGGCAACGTGGTATCCGCCAACCTTGGGCAGGCTCCCGCGCGTCAGGCGGCGATTTTGGGAGGCCTCAGCAAATACGCTACCTGCACAACCGTCAACAAAGTATGCGCATCTGGCATGAAATCTGTGATGATGGCCGCACAAGATATTTTACTGGGTCAAGCTGATGTGGTGGTAGCTGGTGGTATGGAAAGCATGTCAAATGCTCCTTTTTATCTCGACAAGGCCCGTTTTCGCGGCTATGGCTACGGCAACGGCACCTTTATCGACGGTCTCGCCAAGGATGGTTTGGTAGACGCTTACGGCGGGATGGCCATGGGCGTATGCGCCGATGCTACTGCCGTCAAATACGGTTTCTCGCGACAGGAGCAAGATGCCTTTAGCATCGCCTCCTATCAACGCAGCGCCGAAGCATGGCAGGCAGGCTACTTTGATAAAGAAGTGATTTCGGTTGAAGTACCTCAGCGCAAAGGCGATGCCATTGTAGTGACGCAAGATGAAGAATACAAAAACGTTAAATTCGATAAAATTCCGACGCTACGGCCCGCCTTCAACAAAGACGGCACCGTAACGGCAGCAAACTCTTCCACCATCAACGACGGTGCCGCGGCACTGGTCTTGATGAGCGAACGAAAAGTAAACGAATTGGGCATTACTCCTTTGGCCCGCATTGTTTCCTTTGCCGATGCCGAGCATGAGCCAGAATGGTTTACAACCGCTCCCACGGTAGCGGCTCCCAAAGCCCTCAAAAGAGCGGGCCTCACTAACGATCAAATTGATTATTTTGAAGTAAATGAGGCGTTTGCCGTAGTGACGATGGCATTTATGAAAGAAATGGGCATTGCGCATGAAAAAACCAACGTGTTTGGTGGCGCCGTATCGCTAGGCCATCCATTAGGGTGCTCGGGGGCGCGTATTGTGGTCACCCTCCAAAATGTATTGAACCAAAAAGGCGGCAAATACGGTCTTGCCGCTATTTGCAACGGCGGTGGTGGCGCATCGGCGATTATCATTGAAAAGGTTTAACCAGCGTTCTACCTATTTAATGAGTCACTTATGAGAAAAATCCATAGGTGACTTTTTGGTAGTAAATTTGACTATGTGCCAAATGTCACTTATCTTTGTGTCAAATAGCACACTACCATGATAGCGCCATCAAGAAAATCAACCTTCATGCTGCTGACCTTCGATGATCCTTTTTTGCTCATCGAAAAAACCCGCGAAGGTCTCACCAAAGACGACGCCGATGCGTTGGCAGAAGTTTATGGCCTGACCGACCGTGAAATGGCACGAATCCTTAACCTTTCAGAACGTACCTATCACCGATATAAAGAGGAAGCACGCCTTGATGTAAGTGCCTCTGACCGACTTTTGCAGTTAAAGAAATTACTTCAATACGGAGAAGAAGTGTTTGAAGAACGGGAAAAGTTTAAGCGTTGGATGCGACGACCCCTGCGCACTATGTATGGTGAAGCCCCACTTGCCCTACTCAATACAATAACTGGTATGCAAATCGTTGAAACTGCCTTAGGACGCATTGAACACAGCGTGTATATCTAACAATGATTCAAGTGTTTCGTCTTCAGAAAGCGAGGTTTTCTTCCATCGAAAACATTTTATCGGGATATGGCGCAGAACTGTTTGGGGGTCGTTGGAACACCATTGGCAATGCCGTTGTTTACACTTCTGCTTCTCCAGAATTAGCTCTTTTAGAAACGTTAGTGCATATTGAAGAAATCTACCTTGATGACTTACCTAAGCACGTTTTGGCAACAATCGAAATCCCGTCAGACTCTATTTTTCAGGTGAATACTGAACTATTACCTGAAAACTGGGCCGATGTTCATATATCAGCCGCTACTCAACAATTTACGGAGAATTGGTTTGCCCAACAAACGCATTTAACGATTGCATTACCTTCTGTTATTGTACCAATGTCCTTCAACTACCTTATCAATCCAAATCATCCCCGCATGAAAGAAGCAAAAGTTGTAGAAATTATCCCTTTCTCCTTCGATAGCCGTCTTTTCAAATGAAATACCATTATTTCCTCATTTACAAGCCCTTCGGCATGATGTCGCAGTTTTCACGCGAGGGCGACAAGGCTACGTTGGCAGATTTATCTTTTGATTTTGCCAAAGATGTGTACCCTGTTGGCCGGTTAGATGCCGATAGTGAAGGACTGCTTTTTTTAACCAACGACACTTTTCTCAACAATCGTCTGCTAAATCCAAAATTCAAACATCAGCGGACTTACTTTGTGCAGGTTGACGGACAAATTACAGACACCGCTCTTAAAGAACTTCAAAAAGGCGTAAAAATTTCGATAGATGGTAAGCCCCACCAAACGCTTCCCGCAAAGGTAGAATTATTGGTCAATGAACCACCTTTACCACCGCGCACCCCTCCGATTAGAGTCCGCCAAAACATTCCGACAAGTTGGATAGCCCTTACGCTTCATGAAGGAAAAAACCGCCAAGTGAGGCGAATGACCGCAGCCGTGGGATTTCCCACGCTACGCTTGGTCCGTTGGGCCATTGAAGATATTAAACTAGGCACAATGCAACCCGCTGAAGTAGTTGAAGTAGAGAAGGAATGGCTGTTTAAAAAGCTAAAAATCAACAGATAACAACCATTCCTGTGTCTTATATAATCTTAAATACTTGTAATTGCTGCTCCATTTCCTGCTGCATTCGTTTTGCCTCCTCGCCCGCCTTTTGGGCAAAATCAATCCCTGAAGACGCGTAAATAATGCTCCGCGAAGCATTGACCAACAATCCACATTCTTTGGTCATGCCGTATTTACATACTTCTTCTAAGCTACCCCCCTGCGCACCTACACCCGGAATCAGCAGAAAATGCTCGGGCGCTAGCTTACGGATTTGTTGCAACATGGGTGCCTGCGTGGCCCCCACAACATACATAAGGCGGTCATTCCCTCCCCACTGTTGAGATACCCGAACGACCCGCTCAAACAAATATTCGTTTTCGTTATCCAGCACCACCTGACTGTTGGAAAGCCCAAAATCATCGTCGTCATTGCGAGAGAGCTTGGGATTCATCATCATGGTTTGAAAATCAGCGCTGCCTTCGTTGGAAGTCAAGGCCAACAAAATCACCCATTTATCTTTAAATTCTAAAAATGGAATGACCGAATCGCGCCCCATGTAAGGAGCTACCGTAATGCTATCAAACGACATTCCCGAAGAACCTTTATCAAAAAACGCCTGGGCGTAGAGCGAGGACGTATTGCCAATGTCGCCCCGTTTGGCATCGGCAATGGTAAAACAATCCTTGGGTATGTACCCTAAAGTCCGCTGTAAACTATTCCAACCGCGCGGGCCGAGGGCTTCATAAAAAGCAATATTGGGTTTATAGGCTACGGCATAAGGGGCGGTGGCGTCGATGAGCCGTTTGTTGAACTCAAAAATGGCATCTGGCTCACGGAGAATATGCTTGGGGAGTTTTTTTAAATCAGGGTCAAGGCCAACACAGAGGAATGATTTTTTTCGTTTTATCTGTTCAATCAGTTGAGTACGATTCATGATTAGAGGGTTTCGAGAGATTGTAAATGAGCAATATCGTTTTCTTTTTGGAGGGAAAAACTTTTTGAATTGTAATCGTAATGCAACAGATATAAGCCCAAATTAGTGTGAAGAAACTCATCCATCAAGTGCAAAGGTCGATTAAAAATAGTGGCTAAAAGTACCCTCATTGCCCGGCCGTGCATGGCCACCAGCACCGTTTTTTCTTCGGGGCGGGCCAGAATCAAGTCAATGACTGGCAACTGCCTTTTTTGAACATCTTCGGGGCTTTCTCCTCCTTCGGCCTGCAAATCGGTTTTTCCCTGCTGCCAACTAGTCACCAGCCAACGATAATAGTCGTTGTCCATGCTGTTGGGTGTGCGCCCCTCTCTAATGCCCCAACTAATCTCATTCAGTCCCTCATACGCCTCGTGCGGCAGCCCCTTATCCAAAAAACCGCGTACACTTTGTACCGTCCTGATCAACTTTGACGTGTATACTTTATCAAATTTGATGTCTTGATATACCTCAAAAAACGCTTTTGCTTGTGCTTCACCAAGTTCGTTGAGATGGGCATCAATGCCGCTTCCTTGTACTACGCCGCGACGATTATAATCTGTTTCGCCGTGGCGAATCAAATAAATAGTTTTTGAAGACAATTTGTGGGTAATTTTAAGTTTAATGTATGTTTGACGGTTCTTTGTAGTTTTGTGCAGAAAGAAAATGTTAGTCAACTTTCAAAATCAAACGACCCGCCCCCGACTTAAATTCTGTTTACAAAAATACCCCTTTTCCTGATGTTCAACAAAAATATTGCGCTCGAACAACTTCAACAATGGAACAAAAACACCATTGGCGACCATTTAGGCATCGAATACCTTGAAATCGGCGAGGATTATCTCGTGGCGCGAATGCCCGTTGACCACCGTACGCATCAACCGTTTGGTATATTGCACGGGGGGGCATCTGTTGTGTTGGCCGAAACCCTCGGTAGCCTCTCGTCATTCCTGCTCTTGCCCGACACCACCAAGCAGCAAGCCGTAGGGCTTGACATTAATGCCAATCATATTAGAGCGGTAAAAAGTGGGTGGGTATACGGAAAATCTACCCCTCTTCACATCGGTCGAACGACGCACGTCTGGGAAATCCGCATCACAAATGAAGAAAACAAACTGGTTTGTATCAGCCGTTTAACAATGGCTATTATCAACCTATAAAACAACAAAACGCCTCTTTCTATCTTTAGAGAGAGGCGTTTTGGCAGTGTTTTTTCTTACAGAACGATTACTGAGTTCTCTTCGTAAGATACTCCGCTTGGGATATATTTGTCAGCGGCTTCGTCGTTGGTCCAGGTAGCGCCGTCGATTAAATAACGGAAAGCATATTCTTTTCCGGCTTCCAATTCGAGCGTTGCTTTATATGAACCATCTTTCTGTTTCTTCAATTTAGTAGCGGCTTCGGCAGCCCAGTCATTAAACTCGCCTACTACTGCTACATCTTTAGCATCTGCCACTACATCAGCAGACAGAGAGAACGTTACTTTGCAGACAGGTTTGCTTTTCAAAAATTGCTTTGCAATAGCCATAGTGTTTTTGTTGGTTTTGGTTTGCAGCACAAAGGTATAAAATAAATACAATTAAAGTCAATGAATACCAATTAGTTACCTATCAATATTCTTCTAAAAGTACATTTAAAAACTTCATCATTACAATTAACCCCCAAAAAAACCATTTTATCTAACCCCTTCAAAATCAATTTTCTTCCGAAATCTGCGCATTTACCTGCTGAACCCGTTGGTTCATAATTGTTGCTATACTATAAGCACGGTACTTGGCTTCGGCGGCAATATCACCTTCAAACAAGGCATCCACATTTTCAAAAAACAAATGAAGCCAACGGTCGAAGTGCTCGGGCGTAAGTGTATGCTTGGTGGTAAGGCGAAAATGAGGCGGCATAGGACGACCCATATAATTGGCGGTTCCCAGCAAAATTCCTTCCCAAAAATCATACATTTTGGGAAGATGCAGCTCCCAATCTATGTGTGCAACCTCCTCAAAAATATACCCAAGCTCAGCATCCTGACGAATTTTTTGGTAAAACTGATTAACCATCAGCTCTACATCTTCACGGGTTTCTAATAGTTTTGGCATGGTATAAAAACAAATGTCCGGCAAGATAGGTGCCGGACTTGGTTGAATGTAATGACAAAAATCATGTAAAAATGCCTAGTCATTCAAAAAGCTGCTGCAACTGTTTGGCTTCCAGGGCTCCTACCATTCTATTTTGCAATTGCAGATGTTGATCAAAGAAAACCGTTGTAGGATACGTTAACCGGCCTTTGTCGGTTCCGAGTAGTTCTGCCAATTCATGCACGCCAGTATTGACGCCCGTAGGTTTAAATTTATACTTTTTATTTAAAAACAGAATCGTACGGGTATCTTCGGCATTAAGGTCCAAACAATAAAATTGAGCGTTTAACACCTTCACCAGTTCGGGTTCGGTAAATGTTTTCAACTCCATCATTTTGCAGTACTTACACCAATCTGTATGGATAAAAATCAGCAAAGGACGGCGCTCTTTTCGCAGGCTGTCATTGAGATGCTCAAATGACGTCCATTGCAGAGTTTGGGCTTCTACCTGAGTGGTATAAAGCCCAAACCAAGCGAAAATCAAGATGAGAATGCCTTTTTTCATTTGAATAAATTATATCTAATTCCCAAAAATGTACGAATGCCTTGGTTGGGGGCATATACGTACGAGGGGTCAAACGTTAACGCATTGGGGTTATTGGGCGTCGGAATCACCTGCCCGTCAGCACCAAAAGTTACTTGTTTATCAAAAGGGTCAAAAGCCCGGGCAATGGCATCGCGCGGCGGGGTAAAGTTCAGCAGATTTTTTACACCTCCATAAATTTCTAGCCCGTTGTTAAATTTCTTGGTCACTTGAATATTCTGTAAGCTCCACCAAGGCGAATACTCTGGACGCGGGTCCATCGGCCCTAAAGTGGGCAATTTCATGGGGCCATACAGATTTCCAGTATAATCAATCGACAAACCGATGCGCTGAAAAGAGTACGACACAGACCACACACCCGTAAATTTCTCCGTCAGCAATTGCGTCATTTTTACCAACTCCCCACTTCCGTTATCCTCTCGTTGGAATACATCCATGGCCGTAGCGCCTGCCATGGCTTTCAGGCCGTTAGCAAAAGAAAAATCCACGTTTAGCGAAATCCCGCGCGACACGGCGTTACCCGCTAAATTGCTGTAAATGATTTTGTTGGGGTCGGTTAAGTAGTCGGGAATAATACGATTGTTGAAATAAGTATAAAAGGCCGTGGCGTCCAAGCCAATAAAGCTTCCGTTTGTCAGGAAGAATTTGCGAACGTAATTCACGTTGCCGTTCCACGAGCGTTCGGGCTTCAATTCTTCCGTAAATACCACCTGCCGCGCTCCCGTCAGGGCAGCGTGGTCTTCGGTAAATACGTTGGCTACGCGGTAGCCATTGCCAAAACTCGCCCGCAACACATTTCGCTTGTCCGTGGAGGTCCATTTGTAGTTTAAACGGGGCGTCAGAATACTTCCGTGAACGGAGTTGTAGTCATAGCGAAGTCCTAACAACAATTTGTTATTGGCATTCAGTGAAATTTCATCTTGGGCAAATATTCCGGGGAGTTTCACAACCGAAGGCGCATTCCGACCATCAGTAGCGGTGGCAGGCGTATTATCGTCGTAGTGTGTGTAGCGAAGAGCAGTGCCAATCAGAAAATCATGATTTTCTCCCGCTTTCTTATCCCAGGTTAACTGTCCGAAAGCAATCGTTTGAAGAGCGTTAAAGGGAGTCGTGCCGTAGTATGAATCCTGATTGTGGCCGTTGGCCGAAAATTGAAACGTGATTTTCTCTTTGATAGGCAATTGATACGCCCCTATCACCTCCCATCGTTTGGTTTGAATCGTTTCAGCGTACACTTCATTACTTCCTCGGTATTTGGGAGTCCATTGAGTTTGACCTCCCCAACGGTCTTCGTACACGTAGCGGGCACCTACCGTAAACAAACGATTATCTTTACGTTCAACACTAAATTTATTGAATAATGAAATACGATTTTGAAGGGTAATATCCGTAAAGCCGTCGCCGTTTTTATCGGTTGGTTGCTGAAAATTAAAATAGTTTAGACCAAACAATGATTGGACTTTTTCACCTACTCGGTATTTAACCCCCAAATCAGTATTAAACTCCGACCATGAAGTTCCCATTACATCAGCCGACACCAAAGGAGCAGAAGATGGTTTTTTAGTAATAACATTTATCAAACCACCTACCGCTTCGGAGCCATAGAGCGTTGATGCAGGGCCTTTTACGATTTCTACCCGCTCAATAAGCGCACTCGGAATTCCGCTCAAACCATACACCGTCGACAAGCCCGAAACGATGGGCATTCCGTCAATCATAATCATGGTGTAAGGGCCTTCCAAGCCATTAATGTGAATGTCGCCCGTGTTGCAAACATTACAGTTTAGCTGCGGCCGAATACCGTTGATGTTTTGCAGTGATTCAAAGAGATTTGGCACTGGGTTTCGCTTAAAAAAAACGGGCGTGTAAATTTCAACGGGGACAGGACTGTCAAGCTTTGATACTTCTTTCATGGTTCCTGTAACCACCACCTCACTGAGCGAATTTTCCAATTCTTCGGTTTGAAGAGTAAGCTCCTGAAAAAACTTCGCTTCCGAAATCGTCACCGCCTTAGTGATATTGCGGTATCCGATAGACGATATAACCAACTGATACGTTCCGTACTTTACATTTTTAAGCTCAAAAACCCCTAATTCATTGGTGGTAGTACCATATTGTGTACCCTTAAGGGCTGCCGTAGCAAACTCAAGCGGTTTTCCTTTTACGGTCACCGTACCCCTTATACTTCCTGTTTGGGCATACGCAGAAAGTTGTACCAGCAAAAATGCCAGCAATACATATAGTTTCTTCATTGAGAATCAGTGTAAATAAATAATGATGCAATACATCCACATCAATCCCTTATTGCAGGTTTTGACATGGAAATCCATTAAAGAAATGAAATCATTAACACTGATGAGCAGGCGGGCCTCGATGAGAGAAATTGCCAAAGAATGGCTTACGATACGCCGTTAATAAGTAGAAGGACTGTTTTTTGGAAAAAACAATCTGACTGATTTTGACGCTTGCCAAAGCTACCGTTAAGGTCAATCCCACAAACACCGCATTGGTGACCGTCTCCAGCAAAAAAATCTCATTGCTGGTGTGATCGTTGGGCTGAAAAGGAGTATTAGGATTGGACGGTTTGTAAGGGTGGGCGTGGGTAATTATTTTTCCGCTCGACAGTTTGTGCGCGTGCCGGAATACAATGCCATTCAGGAGCATCAGGGCAAAAAGCACCAAGATGCCATTGGCGATTGTTTTTCGTATGCGCTGACTGAAGAGCATGGAGATGGTGTTGTTTCGTAAATTTAACTACGTTATTTGATAAAAAGTTTAAATCCACAAAATAATTGCCAAAAACCACGAAATTTACACGCGTCTCACCCTTACAACATTAATTTCTATGGAACTTTTTGGATTTTCTGTATTACTACTTTCTAAACTCTTTTTTGCGGCGTTTAACGGAATTCTATTCACCCAGTCGGGCTTGGATAAAGTCTTTCATTATCAAGGAAATCTGGATTATTTTAAAGACCATTTCAAAAAATCACCCCTTGCTTCTACCGTTGGTTTGCTGATGCCCGTCATTACGTTGCTCGAAACATCGGCGGGTGTCACCTCATTGGTTGGCTTACTTTTACTCCTACTTGGACACGACGCGGGCAACAGTGTTGCAGCTACGGGCATGGGCTTGGGAGGGTTATCGTTGGTGTGTCTGTTTTTTGGACAACGAATTGCGCAGGATTATGCTGGAGCAGCGGCATTAGTACCTTACTTTCTGATGACAATGGCGGGGTTTGTCTTGTACGCCTTTTAAGAATACGCCGCTAAAGTGCCCAATTTTTCGGTCTTTAGCGGCGTATAAAATATACTATACTTTTACGGTTAGTTCATTCGGTTGGCTTTCCACTTACTTTTAACGGGTACTGCCGCGCCCGTGCTGCCACTGGCTGGCTTCTTTGCCTGCTCCATCAAATACCCCACCAACGCCGCCGCAATTTGGGCCTCCTCTTCATCGATGCCTTTTTTGAGTACTTCTGGGGTAAAATAGTGCTTCACAAAATGGGTATCAAATTGCCCCGAAGTAAATGCTTCGTGTAACATCACAAATCGGCAGAAGCCCAACGTCGTTTGTACACCCGTGATTTCGTACTCATCGATGGCCCTTACCATCTTATCAATAGACTCCTGACGCGTAGCCGCATACGTTATCAATTTTGCAATCATTGGGTCGTAGTAAATCGGAATAGCCATGCCTTGCTCAAACCCATCATCTACTCGGACACCGTTACCCTGCGGACGAACGTAGGTATGTAAAGTGCCCACATCTGGCAAAAAATTGTTGGTCGGGTCTTCGGCATAGACGCGTACTTCCATCGCATGGCCGTTGATTTTCAGGTCCTCCTGTTTGATTTCTAAGGCCTTTCCTTCCGCGATATAAATCATTTGCCGTACTAAGTCTACGCCCGTAATCATCTCCGACACGGGGTGTTCTACTTGCAAACGGGTATTCATCTCCAGAAAATAGAAATTGAGTTTTTCGTCGACAATAAACTCTACCGTTCCCGCACCATAATACCCGCATGAACGCGCTACGTCAACGGCGCATTTACCCATGGCTTCCCGGATTTCGGGCGTCAGGCAGGACGAAGGTGCTTCTTCCACCACTTTTTGGTGCCGACGCTGTACCGAGCATTCACGCTCAAATAAATGAATGATGTTTCCGTGTTGGTCCCCCAACACTTGAATTTCTACGTGCCGAGGCGAGGCGACGTATTTTTCGACAAAAACGGCACCATCGCCAAACGAGGAAATCGCCTCACTGACGGCACGCTCCATTTGTTCATCAAACTCTTCTTCATTTTCAACAATCCGCATCCCTTTTCCACCACCACCAGCACTGGCCTTAATCAAAACGGGATAGCCAATTTGATTGGCAATTAATTTAGCCTCAGCGCGGTCTTCAACCGCATCGGGCGTGCCGGGCACCATCGGAATATTGTACTTCGCCACAGTTCGTTTGGCCGATAATTTATCGCCCATAATCTCAATGCTCTCCGCCGACGGGCCAATAAAAATGAGCCCTGCGTCTTTTACCATCTGCGAAAAGCGGGCATTTTCCGACAAAAACCCGTATCCTGGATGAATTGCGTCGACTCCTAACTGCTTACACACTTCAATGATTTTGTCGCCTCGCAAATAAGATTCTGAGGAGGCTGCCGGACCAATACACACCGACTCGTCGGCGTATCTGACATGCAAGGCCGTACGGTCAGGCTCGCTATATACGGCTACTGTTTTGATGCCCATTTCACGGGCGGTGCGCATCACACGCAACGCAATTTCACCACGGTTGGCAACGAGGATTTTTTTTATAGAAGGCATTGGAAATCATTAGATTATATAAATTCAAATCGGCTGTTGCCCAGAAACACACAACCTACTTAAATCAATGAATAACTTTTGTGCTTTTAAAAGCACCGAAAGTTACAACTTATCGTTAAATGAGTTAAATTTATATTGGTAAATCACTATAGGCTAATGATAAAAAGCATTAGATTGTTGGGCACTTGGTTATTTTTTGGGCATCAACTCGTTCAGGCTCAGGAGGTATCGGTTGTGAAATGGAAAGAAATCCAAAACATTTTGTCACAGTCGTCTGATACAACATACATTGTCAACTTCTGGGCAACGTGGTGCAAACCCTGCGTGGCAGAATTGCCGCACTTTGAAGAGGTTCAAAAAAATTACAAAGACCGGAATGTCAAAGTAATCATGGTTAGCATGGATTTTGCAAAGGATTTAACGGCGCGGGTAATTCCGTTTGTAAGTCAACATCAACTCACGGGAAAAGTTTGGTTGTTGAATGAACCCGACGCCAACAATTGGATTGATAAAATCAGCACCGAATGGTCGGGGGCGATTCCAGCAACGTTGATTGTCAACAATCAAAAAAAGAAAAAAGTCTTTTTTGAACAAAAATTAGACTATGACCGTTTGGTGAAGGAACTATCTGATTTTCTGTGACTTTTTAATCGAATAGGGTCAAAACAGCAGTTAACATAAC
Organism: Runella salmonicolor; assembly: GCF_024158025.1. Taxonomy (NCBI): domain Bacteria; kingdom Pseudomonadati; phylum Bacteroidota; class Cytophagia; order Cytophagales; family Spirosomataceae; genus Runella; species Runella salmonicolor. The sequence goes on along the minus strand of NZ_JAMZEL010000018.1, from coordinate 32,771 downwards.
TAATATGAAAAAGAAATTTTGGGTACCATTTATCATAACCCTGACCTTAGGTACTTTGGTCAGCGCTGCACTCCGAAAAGAGAGCACTCAAACCCCGCCTGCGGGCTATCCGATAGGTGGAACCGTGGCCGACTTCAAGCTTAAAAACGTAGACGGCAACGTTGTTTCTTTATCAAATTACAAAGATAAAAAAGGCGTAATTGTGGTGTTTACTAGCAATCATTGTCCTTTTTCGAAGGCCTATGAAGAGCGTATCATCGGACTAGATAAAAAATACGCCGCGCAGGGCTTTCCGGTATTAGCCATCAACTCTAACGATGCTGGCGATTATGAAGAAAATTCCTTTGACAACATGAAAAAACGCGCTCAGGAAAAAGGGTTTACATTTCCTTATTTACAAGACGACACACAGGGGGTCGCGAAAGCATTCGGCGCTACCCGTACTCCTCACGTATTTATACTACGAAACGATGGTGGCAAATTTACGGTACAGTACATCGGAACCATCGACGACAATTATCAAGACCCGGCTGGAGTAACCAAAAGATACGTGGAAGATGCCGTATCCAATATTCTGATGGGCAAGCCAGTAGTTGTAACCCAAACGAAAGCCGTTGGCTGCGCCATTGGCTGGAAAGACGCTTAAATTTTCGGATACCATCTAACAGAAAAGGGCCAACGTTTGTTGGTCCTTTTCTGTTAGGCTTCCAGTAAACTCCACTTCCAAAGACCCAACTTGGCCAAGCAATACCGGCCAGAGACTCTCAAAACCCCCAACCCATACTTCATACTTCGTTGAAAATTAATGGAAGAGGCTTCATCAAAATACTTGGTCGGGCACGTCACTTCTGCAATTTCGTAACCTTTCCAGAAAACTTGGGCAATCATTTCGTTGTCAAAGACAAAATCATCATCGCACTTATTAAAAGGAACATTTCTTAGTACTTCGCCAGAAAAGGCGCGATACCCCGTATGGTATTCCGACAATTTTTGATTCATTAGAATATTTTGCGCAAGCGTCAAAAACCGATTAGCAATGTATTTATACATCGGCATTCCGCCTTTGAGCGCACCTTTTCCCAAAATTCTTGACCCAAATACAACTGGGTAAAGATCATTACCAATGATTGAAATCATGGCCGTAAGTAGCAAGGGAGTGTACTGATAATCAGGATGAAGCATGATGACGATATCGCCCTCAAGTTCAAGTGCTTTAGAATAGCAGGTTTTTTGGTTGCCCCCATAACCCTTATTTTTATCGTGGCGAATGACGTGTTTAATCCCAAGCCGCTCTGCCACTTCGGCAGTGTTGTCTGGACTGGCATCATCCACCAAAATCACCTCATCGACCAAATCAAAAGGTATTTCAAGATACGTTTTTTCGAGCGTAAGCGCTGCCTTGTACGCAGGCATTACAACAATCACTTTTTTGTTTTTATACATAAATCAGATTCTGCAATTCAACGTTTTATGAACTGCACAGCGGCAAAATTAGTCTTATCAAACAGTATTTCCAATCGCTTCCAAAACTTCCACTCGGACAGGCACTCCCACAAAAACCGCATTGCCAGTCAATTCATCAATGACCAAGTCATCTGTCAAGTCGTTGACACTCACTCCTGCGTGCGTTTGTGCTACCGAAAGTTGGACGCCCTCTCGCCCATGGCCGTATCCGTGAGGCAGACTTACGGTGCCTTTCATTACCTTCTCCGTAATTTCGACAGGAACCGTCACCTCCCCTACCCGTGAACTGATTTTTACACTATCCATCTCAGAAATAGCACGTTGCCTAGCATCGTCGGGATGCATCATTAATGTACACCGATTGCGGCCTTTCACCAGTCGATGCGAGTTATGCAGCCAAGAGTTATTATCACGTAAATGCCGACGATTGGTCAATAACAAGTCGAAGTGCGTATTTACCTTACTTTCCTTCCAAACCTTCCTGATACGGCTCATATCTTTTACCAATAGCTCGGGAGCAAGATGAATTTTTTTATCCTGCGTCAATAACCGATTTGGTAAATCAGGCCGTAACGGTCCCAAATCCAACCCATGAGGATGTTGACGGAGCTGTTCTAAGCTTAAATTATACCCACCAAAACGCAGGCCCAAGTCAACTTTTACGTGCGGGTCTTGAGGAACGGCCCCAATTTCTTCTGAAAGCCGCGCCGATAATTCTTGAAAAATCTCCCAATCGTATTTTCCATTTTCTGCTTTGGGAAACAAGGGCTCCGAAAAACGCGTAACGTTTCGAACGGCCAAGGCGTTGAATGTCAAATCGTAATGTGCCACCTCCAAGCCCGTAGCTGGCGGTAAAATATAATCTGCATGGCGGGTGGTTTCATTAATGTAAATATCAATCGCGACCATGAATTCCAGTCTTTCAAGTGCTTTATCCAATTGCCGACCATTGGGTGTTGACAGGATTGGATTACCACAACTGGTAATCAGTGCTTTTATCTGCCCATCCCCTTCAGTCAGTATTTCTTCTGCAAGCACTGATACAGGAAGCTCGCCCATGAATTCGGGTAAACCCCGAACTCGGCTACGATGACGATTGTACTTATTATAAACTCCTTTAGTATTGGCCAATATATCCACGGCAGGGTGAGTAAACATGGCCGTACCAGCCCGATCAATATTGCCAGTCACTACATTCAAGGCATTTAAGAGCCATTGACATGCCCCACCAAATGCTTGCATTGAAAGCCCGACGCGTCCATACACAACGGCTGAAGGAGCATTTGCAAACGCCCGGGTTAAGTTTCGAATGGCATCAGCCGCGATGCCCGTTTGCACTTCTACTTTTTCTGGTAAAAATTCGGCCACCAGTGCCCTTAACTCATCCAATCCCGTAACAAAAGCGGGCGTTTTGTCTAAGCCTTCGTCAAAAACAACCTGCAACATCGCCAACAGTAAAAACACATCTGTACCTGGGCGAATAAAATGATGGGCATCGGCTTTAGCGGCAGTTTCGGTAAAACGTGGGTCAATCACTACCACTTTTCCACCCCGTTGTTGGATGGCTTTCAGTCGGTTAGCCACATCGGGAACCGTCATTAGACTTCCATTAGAAGCAATGGGATTACCGCCCATTATAAGCCAAAAACCAGTACGGTCAATGTCGGGAATAGGCAATAGAAAAGGATGCCCGAACATTTGCCAAGCCGCAAAATGATGAGGCAGCTGGTCTACAGAAGTAGCAGAATATATATTTTGGGTCTTTAATGCCCGCATCAACCCCGTTCCAGAGAGGAACGTCCCCGAATTATGGACCGACGGATTGCCAGCATACATAGCAACGGCGTTATGGCCATCGCGCTCCTGAATTGCTTTTAGCTTCGCCGCTATATCATCAAATGCTTCTGGCCAACTTATTGTTTCCCACCCTTTTTCGGTACGCTTTAATGGCAACTTAAGTCGGTTTGTGTCTTCATATATATCCTTTAATGCCAATGCTTTAGGGCAAATATGACCTCTGCTAAACGGGTCGTTTTTATCGCCGTTGATGGCCAGAACTTCAGCGCCTGTGTAAGTAATCTCTAATCCACAAATAGCTTCGCATAAATTGCACGCACGGTAATGAACACTGGGATTTGTCATGTTTTTAGCTTGTTTGATGCAATTTATCAATTTTCTGAATGCTGATTGTGTGTTTTTTAGGCGAAAAACAATAAAGCGTCAACACACTGTAAATGAACACTTTACTTTTTCTTTCTCCTTCCACTTTCTAACTTCTTTTTTTAGATACTTTTTTGATTTTCAAAAAGTTACTATCTTTGCGTCCCGTTTTAGAAAAAGCACAGTAACATCATAAATAGTTGATACAGAAATGAAAAAGGGCATTCATCCAGATTACAGAGAGGTAGTTTTTTGGGATTTGTCGAGCGATCACAAATTCATCACGCGTTCTTGCGCACCTACCAAAGAAACCATTGATTTCGAAGGCAAAAACTATCCTGTTTACAAAGTCGAAGTTAGTTCAGAATCTCACCCATTCTATACTGGCAAGAACACTTTGATTGACACAACAGGTCGTGTTGATAAATTCTTCAAGAAATACGGAAAGAAGTAGTCATCCGTTATTTCCTGATTTAATTGGAAATCGAAATAAAAAAGCGATAAGTTGCTTCAGGCAGTTTATCGCTTTTTTGTTTTTTCAGTGGATAAGTTTAAAAAACTGTAAACCCGCCATTCCTAAAAATATCCAACCCAGTAATTGATTAAGGTTAATTCTTCCCAACTTCCCAAGCAATTTTTCCCGGTATCGGCTGGTCAAATAGGCAACCCCAAACAATAAGCCTACCGCCCCCAAAACTGCCCCCATCACAAAAGCAATCTGCTCTCTTGGTAGATGAACTTTTAATTGTTCATACCCTTGAAATTGCACCAGTATAAACAGCCAATACGGAAAGAGCTGAGGATTCAAAATCGCTAAAGAGAAGCCTTTTAATATATCCGACCGCCCCGTGGACGATTCCACTTTATTCATGGTTTGGCCACCACTCCGAAGAAGTACAATTCCTATCGCAATGAGTATCGGAATAGAAGCCCATTCAAGCAGTCGCCAAATATCGGGGTGTTTTTCCAACCACATTCCAGCCCATACGGCGGCGGCGGCATAAATCAATTCGGGCACACATCCTCCCAGCGCAACTAGTAATCCAGCCTTTAAGCGGCGTTTCAAGACCGTATGTATCACCGTAAGATTTACAGGGCCTAATTGAAGCGAACCTACAAAACTGATTCCTGCCGTGGTCAGAAGGATAAGAAGAGCTTTTTCCATGCATCCTTAACGCACAATGTCCTACGGTGGTTTCAACTTTCATAAGGCGACGGGCTCACGGCCGTCCATCCTCCGTCCACAACGAGCGATTGCCCCGTTATATGCCCCGCTAGAGGTGAAACCAAAAATAACGCTGCATGGGCAATATCCTGCACTTTGGCGGGCCGACCGATTGGCGTTATGCGTCCCCACGTTTTTTCATACTCAGGGTCTTCAGCGGTGCGTTCGGTCATGGTAGCGCCAGGAGCTACGGCGTTAATGGTAATACCGTAAGGGGAAAGTTCAACAACTAAACTTTTAGCTAACATTTCGAGTGCCGCTTTTGTCATGCCATAAGCTGCCAGAAATTGGTGCGCTTGATGGCCCGTTACAGACGACATCAACAAAATGCGTCCTCCTTCTCCTTGTGTGCGCATTTGTCGCGCCGCGGCCTGTGTTAAGAAAAAACTACCCCGGAGGTTTAAATCTAACAGTTTTTGTAAAGATTCGGGCGTGTACTCAAAAAAGTCCCCAAAGGTAGTGATACCCGCATTCGCAACAATTATCGTAAGTTTACCAAACACGCGTACGGCCTCATTCACCATGGCCTGCACAAAATCTACATCTGCGGCATTGCCACTGTAAGCAACACACTCTCCTCCCGACTTTTGAATAAATCCAGCAGCTTTCTCGGCCAGTTCTTCATCCAAATCATTGAGCAAAACCGCAGCTCCCTGCTCCGCCAATTGTCGTGCAATCTCCAGTCCAATGCCTTGCCCTGCGCCAGTAACGATGGCAACCTGATTTTTAAATTGTAACATTAATAGTTGTACTTATTTATTTTGAGATGAATCAATGGTTGGCTTCTTACTCCACCAACTCGCTAATAATGAGCCTGTAATATTCATGATGGGGCCAAAAAGTGCTGGTGCAAGGCCGACAGTAGCTACTTTCCCCATTTGCAGTGCAATGCCTGACGCTAATCCACCATTTTGCAGTCCTACTTCAATCGCCACCGTACGGCAATCCTGCTCGGGAAGTTTTAACGCTCGTGCGCTCCAATAGCCCAACAAATAACCACTTATGTTATGGATTAAGGTACAGATAATCAGTACCCCTCCTACTTTGAGTAAACTTTCGCGCCCAGCTGCCGTAATAATGCAAATAATCAGGGCAATCCCAGCCATAGAAACCAGCGGCATGTACTTATTTAAAAACTCGGTTTGATTTCTAAACACTTTATTGACTATCAATCCCACGCCAATGGGTAATATGATAATTTTCAGAATTTCAACCATCATCTTAAAGAAGTCAACTTCAATAAATGCTCCTCCTAATAATTTCATCAATAATGGCGTTAAAATAGGAGCCAACAAAGTCGCACATGAAGTAATGGTAAGCGACAACGCTACGTTAGCTTTGGCAATGTAAGCCATTACATTGGATGCTAAGCCACTAGGTGAACATCCAATCAAAATTACGCCCGCGGCAATTTCAGGGGGAAAATTAAAACTTGTCGCTAAGGTGTACCCAATGAGCGGCATGATTGTAAACTGACAAATTAGCCCAATAACTACACTCTTTGGTGATTTTACAACGGCTTCAAAATCTTTAGGGCTCATGGTTGTACCCATGCCAAACATAATGATTTGGAGCAAAGGTACGATGAGTGTTTTTAACTGAAAGTCTCCGACCTGGGTGAAGTATTCTGGAAAAATCATGGCCAGTGTTGCAGCCACTATAATGGATAGCGTATACAGGTAACTTTTCATTCGTTAAGATAGTCAGAGGTTTAAAAGCATAAATGCACCTACAAAAGCAAAAGCAAAGCCTGAATTACTGCCAGTCGGCTATAAAGCCCCTTTTAAATTCAAAAAGCTTCCTACCATTGGCAAGAAGCTTTTTGAATTTAACTATTTGTATTTTTTATGCTTCAAACAATTTTACAAAATCATCGAAAAGATAACGTGAATCATGAGGGCCTGGCGAAGCTTCGGGGTGGTATTGCACCGAAAACGCTGGCTTATCTTTTCTTTTAATTCCTTCTATTGTTTTGTCATTAAGATTGATATGGGTTACTTCTACATCAGGATGCGCCTCGATTTCATCAGGGCTCACCGCAAAACCATGGTTTTGTGAGGTTATTTCACACAGACCTGTTTGGAAGTTTTTCACGGGGTGATTTAACCCCCTGTGCCCGTGATGCATTTTAAAAGTAGAAATTCCACTGGCCAAACCCAAAATTTGATGCCCTAAACAGATACCAAAAAGGGGTTTATTGGTGTCCAAAAACTGTTGAACGGTCTTAACTGCATAAGGCATTGCCGAAGGATCACCTGGGCCATTTGAGATAAAAAATCCATCTGGGTTCCATGCCATTACCTCTTCAAAAGATGTTTTAGCGGGAAACACTTTACAAAAACATCCCCGTTGGGTTAAATTCAACAAAATGCTTTTTTTAACCCCATAATCCATCACCGCTATACGATACTGAGACGTTGATTCATCGCCCATAAAATAGGGCTCGGTCGTACTCACCAACGACGACAGTTCCAATCCATCCATGCTCGGAACCTCTTTCAGGTGTTCCATTAATTTTTTCTCATCGAGTATTTCGGACGAAATAATCGCATTCATAACTCCTTTTTGTCGCACATGACGTACTAACTGGCGGGTATCCACTTCGCTTATGCCAACGATATTGGCTTTTTCGAAGTATGATTGAAGCGAAAAGTCGGCTGTTTTCCGAGAATAAATCTGCGAGAATGAATTACAGACCATCCCGCTTATTTTGATTGAGCTGGATTCTTCCTCACTTTCCAGTTGTACACCATAATTGCCGATGTGCGCATTTGTATTAACTACAATTTGACCATAGTAAGATGGATCAGTATAGATTTCCTGATAACCCGTCATACCAGTGTTGAAACATATTTCACCACCCATGGTACCGATTTTACCGAGAGCTAAACCTTTCAGTGCTGTTCCGTCTTCAAGAAGTAAGAGTGCTGGTTGTTGAGAACCCATTTTATATTGGTATTGTATGGTTACGGTTGTCATAAACGAGTTTATTTTTTCCCTGTATTTATGACAACTTTAATTTGATTTTGCAAATTTCAAAAAAAAGGGGCTAAACTTTCGTTTAACCCCTTCTATATTTTAACTTTTCTTCATTTTATTAAAGTATATATGAGAAAAGTTATTCTTGGCCACCGTTTAATTCATCTTGCCAAGCTTTCAATTCATCAAATTTGCCATCACGAGCAAGGGCGGCTTGCTGAGGCCATGTTGCGGGGCTCTTTGAACCGATGCCAGCTGCCGATACAATTTCCTGAATTGCCTCAGGAGTCATGTCTGCCAATTGAGCAAAAGTCGTTACACCTGCATCTGCAAGCGCTTCGGCGATTTTCGGTCCAATTCCTTCTACAACTTCCAAATCATCAGCGCTTGAAGTTTCAGCTTCTGCTACAGGAGCTTCTTCAATGACTGGAGTTGCTTTTACTTCTTTCACTTCTACGGCCGAGGTCTCAGCATCAGCACTTTTCTTACCACCGCGGCGGCTACGACGTGTTTTGGTTGCTTTTTCTTCGGCAGCAGTCAATAATGTTTCGTTGAAATCAACCAATTCCATCAAACAAACTTCAGCAGCATCACCTTGACGGGTACCCAGTTTGATAATACGAGTGTAACCACCCGGACGGTCAGCGATTTTGTCAGCTACAGTACTGAAAAGTTCTTTCACTACATCCTTCTCAGGAATGTAAGAGAACACAATACGACGGTTGTGCGTATTATCTTCTTTTGCACGGGTCAAAATTGGCTCAATGTACTTTTTCAGTTCTTTTGCTTTTGCCAATGTTGTCTGAATGCGTTTGTGTAAAATCAAAGACGCCGCCATGTTACGCAACAAAGCGCTACGGTGTGAGGAGGTACGTCCTAAATGATTGTCTTTCTTACCGTGTCTCATTGGTTTGAGTTTGTGATTAGCTTCGAGCGGCGGTTCACGCGCTTCAGAATACTAACCGGTGAAACAATTTACTTAAAGTTTGGGCTTCGAAAGGCGGTGATTTATTGCTAAATCAGCTTTCGAAGCCCAATAATTACTTAGTCCTCATCCAAGCGGTACTTCACAACGTCCATACCGAATGTCAGATTTTTCTCAGCGACAAGTTGTTCCAATTCAGTAAGTGATTTTTTACCGAAATTACGGAACTTCATCATATCGGCTACTTCAAGTTTCACAAGGTCACCCAAGGTCTTGATATCAGCTGATTTGAGACAGTTGTAAGCTCTAACTGACAAATCAAGGTCAGCAAGAGGCGTTTTCAGAAGTTTACGCATACGCAACATTTCTTCATCAACCTCGCTTACTTCGTCGTTTTTCTGAGTCTCAAACGTCATCGTTTGATCTGAGAACAACATAAAGTGCTGAATCAAAATGTAAGCTGCGCCTTTTAGTGCTTCTTCTGGGTGAATTGACCCATCGGTTGTCACTTCAATTAACAATTTTTCGTAGTCAGTTTTCTGCTCAACGCGCGTGTTTTCAACGCTGTACTTAACATTTTTGATAGGTGTGTAAATCGCATCAATAGGGATGTGGCCGATTGGCAACTCCTGATTACGCGGTTCATCAGCTGGTACATAACCACGACCTTTTTCAATCAAGATTTCCATCTCAAATGTCATCTGGTCGTCAATATGGCAAATAACTAAATCAGGGTTTAAAACCTGGAAAGATGACGTAAACTTGGCGATGTCGCCAGCAGTCACCACCGATTGATTTTTAACGCTTACTGTGATTTTGTTATCGACCATTTCCGAAACCTTTTTAAAGCGAACCATTTTGAGGTTCAGCACGATTTCGGTAACATCTTCCACAACTCCTTCAATCGAAGAGAATTCGTGGAGCACACTGGGAAATCTGACGCTGGTGATGGCATAGCCTTCCAACGACGAAAGTAGGATACGACGCAACGCATTACCGATGGTTACACCGAAACCTTTCTCCAGTGGCTTGAACTCAAACAACCCGTGAAAGTCGTCGGCTTTTTCCATTACGACTTTGTCGGGCATTTGGAATGCTAAAATAGACATAGGATTAGCAGTTTTTTTAGAGTCCGAAGGGCGGTAATTAACCGCAAAAAAGTATGTTTTACCAAACACACAAAAACAAAACCCCTGATATGGGAACACCACATCAAATGGGTTTTGTAATGATTTAAAACTATTTAGAGTACAATTCGACGATTGCTTGCTCGTTCACGTTCTCAGGAATCTGATCACGTTCTGGATACTGAACAAACTTTCCAACCAACAAACTGCTGTCCCATTCAAGCCAATTGAAACGTTTCGCAGTAGCTGTACGTGCCGCCAAACTTTCGGTGATTGCTTCAAGAGATTTTGATTTCTCGCGAACACCAACGATTTGTCCAGGACGCAGTGAGAATGATGGAACATTCACTACTTCTCCATCGATTGTAATGTGCTTGTGGCTAACCAATTGACGAGCCGCACGGCGAGTAGGCGCAATTCCTAAACGATAAACGGTGTTATCAAGACGGGCTTCGCAAAGTTTTAAAAGGTTTACACCTGTAATACCTTCACGAACAGCTGCACGGTGAAATAGATTACGGAATTGGCGTTCCAATATTCCGTAGGTATATTTTACCTTTTGTTTTTCTTGCAATTGAAGTGCATATTCAGACTTCTTGCTCCGACGTCCGCGACCATGTTGGCCGGGAGGATAGTTTTTCTTATTCAGCGCCTTGCTGGGACCCATGATGGCCTCACCAAAACGACGCGAAATCTTGGACTTTGGACCTGTATAACGTGCCATTTGAATTTGATTTATTTAAACACAAAAATTACCGTAGGAACAATCCTGCAACCCCAGTGTCCAAATTGCGGATTGTCCTTACGGCCTTATAAAAACTTAAAAATTAAACTCTTCTACGTTTGGGGGGACGGCAACCATTGTGTGGCAGCGGAGTAATATCTTTGATCGTAGTAACCTCAATACCGACATTTTGTACGGTACGGATAGCTGATTCACGACCTGAACCTGGACCTTTCACAAAGACTTCTGCTTTACGCATGCCAAGGTCGTAGGCAACTTGAGCACAGCTTTGAGCGGCAGTTTGAGCGGCATAAGGAGTGTTTTTCTTAGAGCCTTTGAACCCCATTTTACCAGCTGATGCCCAAGAAATCACTTGTCCAGACATGTTGGTAACCGAAATAATGATGTTGTTAAATGAAGCTCTAATGTGAACTTGACCCACTTGCTCCACCTGTACAACGCGCTTTTTAGCTTTATCTTTACGCTTATTTTGAGCCATTTTTTTGTAATGTTAATCGTTAGTTGTTATCGCTTCGGAAAGCCGTTTGTTAATGGTTATCTGTTACAGATGTTCACACATTAACAAACAGATAACGGATAACTTTACTTACTACTTAGTAGCTTTTTTCTTGTTGGCTACAGTCTTACGCTTACCTTTACGAGTACGGCTATTATTTTTTGTTCTTTGGCCACGTACAGGTAATCCTTTACGGTGACGCAAGCCACGATAACAACCGATATCCATCAACCGTTTGATACTTAGCTGTACTTCTGAACGAAGTGCACCTTCGGTATTAAATTCACCGTTAATGATTCCACGAACAGCATTAGACTCTTCGTCAGACCATTCAGATACTTTTTTGTCAAAATTGATTCCAGCCTTCTCCAAAATTTTACGAGCAGAGCTACGGCCTATCCCGTAGATGTAAGTCAACGAGATTTCTCCGCGTTTTTTGTCTGGAATGTCAACACCTGCAATACGTGCCATATCTTATAATTATCCTTGTCTTTGTTTGTACTTGGGATTTTTCTTATTGATAACGTAAAGTTTACCTTTTCGGCGAATAACTTTACAATCAGCACTGCGCTTTTTAATAGACGCTTTTACTTTCATTGTTGTATGTGATTTTGGATTTAAGATTTCGGTCTCTCGTGACGGGAATTCTACTAAACTCCTTTATCCTATTTTAACCTACAATCTACAATCAAGTTACTACTATTTATATCGGTAAATAATCCGAGCCTTTGACAAGTCGTAAGGCGACATTTCGAGTTTAACTCGGTCACCTTGCAAAATTTTAATGTAGTTCATTCGCATTTTACCAGAGATATGAGCAATTACCTCATGTTTGTTCTCCAGCTGTACTCGAAACATAGCGTTAGAGAGCGCTTCTACTATAATTCCGTCAACTTCGATGAGTCCTTGTTTTGCCATATACTGCTTTTCGGTAAGTGAATTAGATGCTTACCATTAACGTCGTATTTTCAGTTACTTCTTCTATGTACTTAAACGTCGTTAAAATTTCTGCTTTGCCTTTACGAACCAACACAGTGTGCTCAAAATGTGCAGCAGGTTTTCGGTCTGTGGTTCGGATAGTCCAACCGTCTTTTTCCTGAACCACGGATCTTTTTCCTAACGTAATCATTGGTTCAATCGCAATCACAATTCCTTCCCGTAACTTAGGTCCTTGTCCTCGTTTCCCATAATTTGGTACTTCAGGACTTTCATGTAAATTACGACCTACACCATGACCAACTAATTCTCGAACAACACCGTAGCCAAATTTTTCAACGTATGATTGAATCACATAGCCAATATCACCTACTCTTTTACCTTCTACTGCCTGCTCAATCCCTAAATACAGTGACTGTTTAGTACGTTTTAGAAGATTCATTACTTCAGCACTTATATTTCCTACTGGGTAGGTATATGCACTATCGCTGTGAAATCCATTTAACTTAACGCCACAATCTATAGAGATTACATCTCCTTCTCGCAATTGATATTGGCTTGGAAAACCATGTACCACAATATCATTTAGCGAGATACAAAGTGATGCTGGAAAACCATTATACCCTTTAAAAGAAGGCTGACCTTTGTGGTCTTTTATAAACTCTTCCGCGACTTTGTCTAATTGCTTAGTAGTAATACCAGGTTTTATCCATTTTGCCACTTCGGCATGGGCTTTTCCCAGAACTTGAGCACTTTCTTTAATCAGTAAAACTTCTTCTTCTGATTTAAGAAAAATCATTTTTGTCATTATACCGCTACAGTTTCAGTACGGCCTTTTACTCGGCCAGACTTCATTAAACCTTCATAGCGTTTCATGAGGAGATAACTCTCTACTTGTTGCAAAGTATCAAGTACGACACCAACCAAAATCAGCAATGAGGTACCTCCAAAAAACTGTGCAAATTCTCTCGTCATTCCAGTCATACTTGCCAATGATGGCAGAATAGCAACCACCGCAAGAAGTATACCTCCAGGTAAAGTAATACGATCTAATACCGTAGCAATAAAGTCAGAAGTGGAAAGCCCTGGTTTAACTCCTGGGATAAACCCTCCTCCTCTTTTCATATCGTCAGCAATTTGCTGAGGACTAATTGCAATGGCAGTGTAGAAAAACGTAAATACAATAATTAAGGTTGCAAAAAGACCGTTGTATTGCCAAGTTGTATAATCATTGAAAGTAGTAGCTATTGAACTAGCGAAATCACTTTTTTCGGCAAATAACCCTGCAACCAATGATGGTATAAACATTAAAGCCTGCGCAAAGATAATTGGCATCACACCAGAGGTGTTGAGTTTAAGTGGCAGATACTGTCTTTGACCACCCATTACTTTGTTTCCAACTACTTGCTTTGCATATTGAATCGGCACTCTACGTACTGCCTGTGTCAAAGCTACTGCAAACATTACGACTAAAAAGAGTGCTACAATTTCAAGAACAAAAATTAACGCTTCTCCTGTACCTCTTGAAACAGCTTCCTGATAAATAGCTCTTGGAAAACGAGACACAATACCAATCATAATCAGCATTGATGTACCATTTCCAATTCCGCGGTCGGTGATTCTTTCCCCTAACCACATACAAAAAATTGTACCAGCTGTTAAAATAAAAACGGATGATATCGTAAAGGCTGCGCGAGTGATTAAAAGTGCATCCGTTGGTATTGTAGTCTGCAAATAACTTACAGACTGAGCAATGGTAACAAAAATGGTTAATACTCGCGTAATCTGATTCAATTTCTTACGTCCTGATTCTCCTTCCTTCTGCATTTTTTGGAAATACGGAAGTGCCATTGTTAACAATTGAATGGCAATAGAAGCAGAAATGTAGGGCATGATACCCAAAGCAAAGATTGAAGCCTTACTGAAAGCGCCGCCCAAAAATGTATCTAACAAGCCTAATAAGCCTGATGTATCGATATTAAGTTTGCTACTATCTACTCCAGGTAGAACAATGTAGTAACCAAGACGATAAACCGCAATCAAAAGGAGAGTATAAAGAATTCTATTCTTTAACTCTTCAATTGAAAAGATATTTTTTAAGGTCTGTATAAACCGTTTCATGCGTTTGTTAGATTTACCCGTGAAAAAATCAGGCAAAGTTACAAAAAATCTTTGGTAAGATTACAAAGTAACGGCTTTACCGCCTGCTTTTTCGATAGCCTCTGCTGCTGCTTTTGAAAAAGCGTGAGCTTTCAGTTCTACGGCAACTTTTAATTCGCCACGGCTAAGAATCTTTACTAAGTCAGTTTTTGAAACTAAACCGTTGTTGTACAACACTTCAATATCGATTACAGTAGCATTTGTTTTTTCAACCAATGCCTGAATAGAATCTAAGTTGAGTGCTTTGTACTCTACGCGATTAACGTTTTTGAAACCAAATTTCGGAACACGTCTTTGGAGCGGCATTTGCCCTCCTTCGAAGTGACTTTTTTGGCTATAGCCTGAACGTGATTGAGCACCTTTGTGTCCACGCGTAGATGTACCGCCCATTCCTGAGCCATGCCCTCTACCTAGGCGTTTTTTTGTTTTTACCGAGCCTGAGGCTGGTTTTAATGAGCTAAGATTCATTGTCATATGCCAATTAGATCTCTTCGACTTTCACCAAATGATTTACTTTCTGAATCATACCAGAAATGGCAGGATTGATTTCAATCTCTATACTGCGACTGATTTTACCTAATCCCAAAGCAGCTAAGGTGCGCTTTTGATCTTCGGGTCTACCAATCTTACTTCTAACTTGTGTTACTCTTACCTTTGCCATTTTCCCAAAAGATTATCCATTAAATACTTTGGCCAACTTTACTCCGCGTTGGAATGCAACTTGGTGAGGAGCTCTCATCTTAAGGAGTGCATCAATCGTTGCCTTCACTACGTTGTGAGGGTTTGATGATCCTTTTGATTTTGCTAACACGTCGTGTATACCAGCGGCTTCTAAAACAGCACGCATAGCACCTCCTGCAATAACACCCGTTCCAGGGGCGGCTGGCTTAACAAAAACCAGACCTCCACTAAATTTACCGTGCATTTCATGAGGGACTGTTCCTTTCAAGAGAGGAACTTGTACAAGGTTTTTCTTGGCGTCCTCGATTCCTTTTGCGATAGCATCAGTTACTTCATTAGCTTTACCTAATCCATAACCTACTACTCCCTTGCCGTCACCTACGACCACAATTGCTGAGAAACTAAAACGACGACCACCTTTTACTACTTTGGCAACGCGGTTGATAGCCACAACCTTTTCTTTCAGGTCTGCCTCGTTGTATTTCACAGGTTTGATACTGTTTGACATATCTTATTAGAATTTGAGACCCCCTTCGCGGGCGCCGTCTGCCAGTGCTTTTACTTTGCCGTGATATAAATAACCGTTGCGATCAAATACAACTGAACTAACGCCAGCTGCAATTGCTTTCTCAGCCAGTTTAATGCCTACTTTTTTCGCATCTTCTGCATTGACACTCGCTTTATTAGTGGTATCAAGCTCAATAGATGAAGCAGAGACTAAAGTTACTCCTTTTGTATCATCAATTACCTGCGCATAAATGCGCGCATTTGAACGAAATACTGAAAGGCGAGGCTTTTCTGTTGTTCCAGCTACTTTCTTCCGAATCCGGTACTTGATGCGCTGTCTTCTGTCGCTTCTTGCTAAAGCCATGATTGATTACAATTTTCAGATTACTGATTACTTCTTAGCTGCTGCTTTACCAGCTTTACGTCTGATTTGTTCTCCGATGAAGCGGATACCCTTACCTTTGTAAGGTTCTACTTTACGGAACGAGCGGATTTTAGCGGCAATTTGGCCTAAAAGTTCTTTGTCGATACACTCTAAAAAAACTTTTGGATTTTGTCCTTTTTCCATTGTTGCCGTTACCTTCACTTCTGAAGGAACTGCAAAATAGATACCATGTGAATAGCCAAGGCTCATCTCAAGAATATTATTATTCACGGACGCCTTATAACCTACCCCAACAATTTCCAGCTCAGCTTTGTAGCCTTCATGCACTCCAGTCACCATGTTACTGATGAGAGAGCGGTAGAGACCGTGCAATGCTTTATGGCGCTTTTGTTCAGTCGGACGTACGACTGTCAATTCGCTTCCTTCTACTTCTACCTTAATGTCGCGGTCAATGGTACGGGCTAACGTTCCTTTGGGACCTTTCACAGTCACAACGTTATCGTCAGATACACTTACTGTGACGTTTGCTGGTAGCGTAATCGGCTTTTTTCCTATACGTGACATGTTCTTTCTGTGAATTTTATCAGTAAACGTAACACAATACTTCTCCGCCCACGTTGAGCACGCGCGCTTCTTTGTCGGTCATTACCCCCTTAGAGGTAGATACAATCGCTACTCCAAGACCATTGAGGATGCGTGGAATATCGGTAGCACCCGAATATTTACGCAAACCTGGCTTGCTTACACGTTGCAAGTCAACAATTGCTGATTGCTTTGTTACTGGGTTGTACTTTAAAGCAATCTTAATAATACCCTGCGGGCCATTATCTTCAAACTTGTAGTTTTGGATAAAGCCTTTATCGTAGAGTACCTTGGTGATCTCCTTCTTGATATTAGAAGCAGGTATCTCCACAACCCGGTGCTTCGCCTTTATGGCGTTTCTGATTCTCGTCAGATAATCTGCTATGGGATCGGTTAACATTTCTCTACTGATTTGTTGCGGCCCTTCCGTAAAAGGGCTGCAAAGTTACGGAATTGATTTTAAAAAACAAAAGAGATTTACCAGCTGGCTTTGGTAACACCAGGGATTTTTCCTGCCGAAGCCATTTCTCGGAATACCACCCGGCAAATACCAAACTTACGCATGTATCCACGGGGACGTCCAGTTAAACGGCAACGGTTGTGCAAACGAACTGCTGATGAACTACGTGGCAGCTTGTCTAAACCTTCCCAATCGCCAGCTTCTTTCAATGCAGCTCTTTTGGAGGCATATTTAGCAACCAGCTTTTGTTTTTTCAATTCTCTTGCTTTTACGGATTCTTTAGCCATTTCCTTATTTCGTTGAAAAAGGGATTCTTATTTCTTACCTTTAGTAAAGGGCATACCAAGCGATTTAAGCAATTCGTAGCTTTCTTCGTCAGTATTGGCGGTAGTTACGAACGTGATATCCATACCAGAGATTTTGTTAATTTTATCAAACTGAATCTCTGGGAAGATAATTTGCTCTTTTACGCCAAATGTATAGTTACCACGTCCATCAAAACCTTTGTCGCTGATACCTTGAAAATCACGTACACGAGGTAGAGCAATAGAAGTCAAGCGGTCTAAGAATTCAAACATACGGTCGCCGCGTAGAGTAACTTTAACGCCAATTGGCATTTTTTCACGCAACTTAAAGTTTGAAATTGCTTTCTTAGAGATAGTAGGTACTGCTTTTTGACCAGCAATAATAGTAATCTCTTCAAGCCCCTGATCAATTAACTTCTTATCAGCTACCGCTGCACCGATTCCTTTGTTGATAACAATTTTCGACAAACGAGGTACTTGCATTACCGATTTATACTGGAACTTGTCTTGCAAATGCTTAACGACGTCCTTTGTGTATTTTTCTTTTAATCTCGGAGTTGCCATTTTTGATTTTTTTTTGTGGATTTCCGACCCACAGTTATTTATTAGAGTTTTTAATGGATGGTTTTACCCATTCATCAAACTACTTACTTTGAAGGATCAGCAATAAACTTACCTGATTCTTTCGAGTAACGTTGCAACTTACCTTCTTCATTGGCTTTACGGCCGATACGAGTAGGTTGTCCAGTCGCAGGATCAACAAGCATCAGATTACTGATATGAATTGAACCTTCTGTTTTCTTCAGTTCACCTTGTGGATTGGCGGCCGTTGGCTTGATGTGTTTCGTGATCAAATTGACCCCTTCCACGATAGCACGTTGCTTCTCTACCAATACTTTGGTGACTTTACCCGACTGGCCTTTAGAGTTACCAGCAATTACCTTCACCGTGTCACCGGTACGAATGTGTAATTTGGGTTGTTTGTTGTATTTTCTTTCCATTGCTTCTACAATACTTCAGGTGCCAATGAAACAATTTTCATAAAATTTTTCTCGCGCAATTCACGAGCAACAGGACCGAAGATACGAGTACCGCGAGGTTCATCTTGGTTGTTGAGTAATACGACGGCATTGTCTTCAAATCGAATGTAAGAGCCGTCTTTCCGACGGATTTCTTTTTTGGTACGAACAACTACAGCTTTTGAAACTGTACCTTTCTTTACGTTACCTGAAGGAATTGCCTGCTTAACTGTCACTACTACTTTGTCTCCGATCGAGGCGTATCGTTTCCCAGTTCCGCCTAATACACGGATAACTAGTACTTCTTTTGCGCCACTGTTATCGGCCACAGACAGTCTTGATTCTTGCTGTACCATTGTTATTTCGCTTTTTCAATGATTTCGACTAATCTCCAACGCTTGTTCTTACTGAGCGGGCGGGTTTCCATTACGCGAATGGTATCTCCTACTCCACACTCATTGTTTTCGTCATGCACCATGAGTTTGGTAGTTTTTTTCATAAACTTACCATATTTTGGGTGCTTAACTTTACGCTCTACCGCGACAACACAAGATTTTTCCATCTTGCTGCTTACCACGCGGCCAACTCTGACTTTGCGTAAATTTCTTTCTACAGTTGTAGTTGTTTGTGCTGCTGCCTCCATTGTGTCGGTTATTTTGCAATTGGGGTCTCCTGACCATTATTACGCGCTTGCGGCTTTATCCTTAGCCGACAACTCCGTCATCAACCTTGCAATCAGACGGCGCGTATTACGAATACGCATCGGATTTTCAATCGGAGATACGGCGTGAGCAAACTTCAACTTGAGTAGACGATCTTGCTCCTCAACAAGGGTTTGCTTCAATTGCTCTACCGTCAGCGCTTTGATTTCACTATTTTTCATTTGACTAATGCTTATTCTGCTTCTTCTTGATGATCGCGACGAACTACGAATTTAGTCTTAACAGGTAACTTTTGAGCGGCTAGCCGAAGTGCTTCACTTGCGAGTTCGAGTGATACTCCTGTAGCTTCAAATAGAATCGTTCCTGCCTTAACGGGAGCTACCCAATATTCGGGAGCACCTTTACCTTTACCCATACGAACTTCTAGGGGTTTTTTGGTAATAGGTTTGTCAGGAAAAATTCGAATCCAAACCTGACCTTCACGCTTCATAGCACGCGTTACAGAAATACGAGCCGCTTCAATCTGTCTGGCTGTAATCCAGCCTGGTTCAAGCGTTTTGATGGCAAACGTACCGAAAGCGATCTGGTGGCCACGAGTGGCCATCCCTTTTTCAGACCCTTTACTTTTCTGTTGTTTGCGGAACTTGGTTCTTTTCGGTTGTAACATGGTTCAGCAGTATTTTCGGAGTCAATAAAGACCCGTTGCTTTCGATAATTACTTTTTCTTATTACGGTTATTGTTGTTCCGGCCTTTGCCAGGACCGTTTCCAGCTCCAGGACCGTTTCCAGCTCCGCGGCGATCTCCACCTCCGTCACGATCTCCACCACCACCTCTGCGACGGTCTCCATCACCACCTCTGCGACGATCTCCACGGTCTCCGCCACGGTCATTACCACCAGCACGTTCTGCCGAAGCAGCACCACCGCTTATAGGAGATAAATCACGCTTTCCGAAGATTTCACCTTTGAAAACCCATACCTTGATACCGATTTTACCATATACGGTAAGTGCTTCTGAAATTGCATAATCAATATCGGCACGGAGCGTATGAAGAGGCACACGTCCTTCTTTATATTCTTCTGTACGAGCCATTTCAGCACCACCCAGACGACCAGATACACGAACTTTGATTCCTTGAGCACCTACACGCATCGCAGACGATATCGCTTGCTTCATAGCACGACGGTATGAGATACGATTTTCTAATTGTTGAGCGATAGACTCTCCCACCAATTTAGCATCAATTTCAGGACGCTTAATTTCGTAGATGTTGATTTGGATATCTTTACCCGTAATCTTTTTTAACTCTTCTTTAATCTTGTCGACCTCATTTCCGCCTTTACCGATTACAATTCCTGGACGAGCCGTGTGAATTGTAAGGGTGATACGCTTCAAAGTACGTTCAATGACTACTTTGGAGATAGCACCTTTAGGAATACGAGCGGAAATATATTTGCGGATCTGCTCGTCTTCAATCAGCTTGTCGGCAAACTCACGTCCTCCGTACCAGCTTGAATCCCAACCACGGACGATACCGAGTCGCAGACCTATAGGATTAACTTTCTGTCCCATTCGTTATTGAAATTTTAGGCTTCTTGTTGGATTACTTCTGCTGCATCATCTACCACAATTGTGATGTGGTTAGAGCGTTTACGAACACGGTAAGCACGACCCTGAGGTGCTGGACGCAGACGCTTCAACATTGCGCCACAATCAACAAAAATTGTTTTTACGTACAATTCAGCATCTTCGAGTTTAGCATCTTCGTTTCGTTGCTGCCAGTTGGCAACAGCCGACATCAATACTTTTTTCAAAACTGGAGCGGCACCCTGCGGTTGATATTGCAAAATTGCCAGCGCACGGCTCACTTTCTGCCCTCTAATCATATCAGCTACAAGCCGCATTTTACGAGGTGAAGTGGGTACGTTTCTTAATATAGCTCTTGCTTCCATTTTCTTGTTGTGCGTCGTTAGTGGTTAGTGTCAGTCATTAGGTCAAATGGCTATTGACTGAACAACTATTGACTATTCTATCTTTTGCCTTTATCTTTTTTGGCAATGTGCCCCCGGAAATTACGTGTTGGGGAAAACTCACCCAATTTGTGCCCGACCATGTTTTCGGTTACGTACACAGGGATGAACTTATTTCCATTGTGTACTGCAAAAGTATGACCAATAAAATCTGGGGAGATTGTACTGCGTCTTGACCAAGTCTTGATAACTGATTTCTTGCCGGCACCATTCATTACATCAATTTTGGTCTGAAGGCGGAAATCAATGTACGGTCCTTTTTTTATCGAACGTCCCATTTATCTTCGATTATTTTTTACGTTTGCTAATAATCAAACGGTTTGAATACTTTTTCGGAGTACGTGTCTTTTTACCTTTAGCGTATAAGCCCGTACGAGAACGAGGGTGACCTCCTGATGCACGACCTTCACCACCACCCATAGGGTGATCGACTGGGTTCATCGCAACCCCACGAACTCGTGGACGAATACCCAACCAACGCTTACGGCCTGCTTTTCCGAGGCTTACGTTCATATGGTCAGCGTTAGACACTGAACCTACCGTAGCAATACACGTTGAAAGTATCATGCGCATTTCGCTTGATGGCATACGCAATACTGCATATTTACCATCACGAGCTACTAATTGGGCATAAGTACCAGCGCTGCGTACCAATTGTCCTCCCTTACCAGGATGTAATTCTACATTGTGAACAATTGTACCAATCGGCATTGAACTTAAAGGAAGTGCGTTACCTACTTCAGGTGCTACACTAGTTCCTGACACAACAGTTTGTCCTACTTTAATACCCTGCGGGGCAAGGATATAACGTTTTTCTCCATCTTGGTATTCAACCAATGCGATACGAGAAGAACGGTTAGGATCGTATTCGACTGATACTACTGTTGCTTCAACTTCAAACTTGTCACGTTTGAAGTCGATAATACGGTACATGCGCTTGTGACCACCACCAATATAACGAGCTGTACGACGACCTTGGTTGTTACGTCCACCTGTCTTTTTAATAGGGGCCAACAAGCTTTTCTCAGGCTTGTCGGTTGTGATTTCATCAAACGACGGAGCCGTACGAAAGCGCTGACCGGGAGTTGTTGGTTTTAGCTTAATGACTGCCATTGTTTTTTTCAGTTATTTGCTACTTCAACGATTTAGTTAGGCGATATCTGAATAAATATCAATTATTTCGCCTGCTTTTAGAGTCACGATGGCTTTCTTGTACGTTGAAGTAATACCACTAATTGCTTTACCTCGTGACATTCTTGATTTTTTTCTGCCGATTGAACGCATGGTATCTACACTTGCTACCTTAACACCATACACTTTTTCGATGGCGTTTGCGATTTCAATTTTATTGGCAGTTTTAGACACTTCAAATACATACTTGCCCAAATTGCTGAGCGCAGTAGCTTTTTCGGTCAATATCGGTCGCTTGAGTACACTCATTGTCTTACTTGTTCAAGAGATTTTCTAACTTCGACACTGCAGTCTCGCTAATCAACAATACTTCAGCATTGATGAGATCGTAAGTATTTACAGAGTCAACCGTAGTGATGTTTACCTTTGGAATATTGCGGCCAGACAAAAATACGTTATCGTCGTGGTTGGGCAGAATAAGAAGTGTTTTCTTATTTGTTAAAGAGAAAGCACTCAAGAAAGAAAGATACTGCTTGGTTTTAGGACCTTCAAAAGTAAAATCTTCTACAATTGAGATACCGTTTGCCTTCGCTTTTGTCGAAAGAACTGACTTACGCGCCAATACTTTCACTTTCTTATTAAGTTTGAAGCTGTAGTCACGAGGTCTTGGTCCAAATACACGACCACCACCCACGAACAAAGGCGATTTGATTGACCCTGCACGGGCGCCTCCAGTTCCTTTTTGACGCTTAATTTTTCTTGTAGAGTACGAAACCTCTGCGCGCTCTTTTGATTTGTGCGTACCCTGACGTTGGTTAGCAAGATATTGCTTTACGTCTAAATACACTACGTGCTGATTTGGCTCAATGCCGAATACTGTTTCGGCAAGGGCTACTTTTTTGCCCGTATCTTGTCCTTTTATATCTAATACTGAAAGTTCCATTGTCTTGATCGGATTGAACGGTTCGCCTTAACTACTTTTCGATGATTACAAACGAATTTTTCGCACCTGGCACCGAACCACTAATAACAACGAGATTCTGCTCAGGAATTACTTTCAACACTTTAAGGTTTTGAACCTTAACGCGGTTATTCCCCATGCGTCCTGCCATACGAATCCCTTTGAATACTCGAGAAGGGAATGAACATGCACCAATTGAACCCGGGTGACGTTGGCGGTTGTGCTGACCGTGTGTTTGGCCACCTACCCCTGCGAAACCGTGACGTTTTACTACACCTTGAAAACCACGTCCTTTGGCAGTACCTACCACATCAACGAAGTCTCCTTCACCAAATACATCTGCTACTGACAATGCTTGACCAAGGCTAAGTTCTTCTTCGAACTCCTTAAATTCAACCAATTTGCGCTTTGGCGTAGTACCTGCCTTCTTAAAATGACCCACGAGCGGTTGAGTCGTATGCTTTTCTTTTTTTTCTCCGAAACCGAGTTGGACAGCCTTGTATCCATCAGTTTCGTCGGTTTTGACTTGCGTAACAACACAAGGACCAGCTTCAATTACCGTACATGCCAGAGCCTGCCCGTCCGCACTGTACACACTAGTCATCCCGATTTTTTTTCCTATTAAACCAGACATCTTTTTGATTTACAGCAGGTTATAAAATTTATTTTACAAAACGGACTGCAAAAGTCTGAAATTAATTTCAGCAATCCAACTATTTTACTTTTTTTATTTTTCACTTCAACAAAAAAGGTCAGATGATAAACATCTGACCTCATTTTACTGTGGAAAAGTAATTGCTACTTAGCCTAAGTTATGAATCCAGATGTGGTTTCCTTTCGGACCTTCATCCAATCTATGTCGATTGAAACTTTAAAAGTGTCTTTTTTAAAGGCTCGCAAAGGTCTGAATTTTATTCTTGAAAAGCAAGCTATACTTTAAAAATTTCAGAAGATAATTTTAATCCTTTATTTTTGGCAGCTTTATACCTTAACAATTCAATTGTTCAATGTATAACTGTTGGCACAGTTTTCGTTAGTAGACTATACGAGGAACAACCCGTAAACTATGACAAATGTATGTATTAGAGTGGCTTTCACCCTCTTAGCTATCTTCTTCTGTGCAAACGCCAGCGCTCAATCGAGGCGTAATAGCCCTGTTCGCCGGAATGTTCCTGCGTTTGGCGTAATTAAAGTTTTTGCTGGAGGCGGCATATCTTATTATATGGGAGACATGCGTGCCAAAACTGATTTGAGGTTTATCCAGCCTCATTTAGCACTGGGGGTGAGTTATAGACTAGCCGAGCGCATTGCGTTACGGGGAGAAGTGGATATATATCGTATTTCGGGAAAACAGGCGGGTGGCCCAATTTGGTACAATAATCTTTCCTTTCGTTCTGATAACCCAGCTGGATATATAGGATTGCAAATTGACGCATTCCGTTATAACGACGAACGCCTATTAAAACCTTATTTATTGGGGGGAATCGGCATGACAAGAATTAATCCTAAAGCAAAGTATCAGGGCACTTGGCATAGTTTGCCGCCGCTAATGACTGAAGGAGTAGCTTACAAACGTAACGTGCGTATTGCGGTGATTGGGGTGGGAGTTTCTTGGAAACACGACGACCGTTGGAGTTTTGCCGTTGAGCTTAGTGATAATTTTGCAAATTCAGATTATTTGGATGATGTCAGTACAAATTATCCTAATCCAGGAGGAATGTCTGAACTAGCACTGGCTTTGTCGGATAGAAGGCCCGAATTAACCAATCTGCCGTCCGGGTATTCTCCACAAAATGAGCCTGGAAATCAACGGGGAAATCCTAAAGTAAAAGACTCTTACGGATTTTTATCGTTTCGGGCTGAGTATTTACTCGGTACCCAAGCCCGACGCGCCGAGCGCCGAAAGCTAAGATGTTACTACTAAGAACATAAAATACTATTTTAGATTTTTCAGAAAAGCGGTTATATAGCAATATAAACCGCTTTTTATGTATACAAACCTATTGAAATATGAAGCATATTCTACTTATGAACGGCCCTGATAATAAAGGGCTTATTTATAACGTAACCCATGTACTGTATAATCATAACCAAAATATTATCAGTCAGGATGAATACGTAAGTCCTTCCAAACAGTTTTTTATGAGAACCGAATTTGAAGGCGAAGGTGATCCTGAAAAAATAATTAACGACCTGTACAGTACACTACCTACTGGCATTAACTTACGCCTCAATCCTAAAAAAAAGAAAGACATTGTGGTGTTTGTAACAAAAGAGCATGACTGTTTGGGCGAATTGCTCATAAGGTATGCTTTTGACGAACTCGATGCCACAATCCAAGCCGTTATAAGCAATTATAATACTTTACAACCTTTGGTCAGCAAATTTGGCATTCCTTTTCATTTCATTTCTCACGAACACAAAACCCGCAATGAACATGAAGAGGCGATTTTAAGAACCCTTGATATTTACAAACCTGAGTATCTAGTTTTAGCCAAATATATGCGTGTTCTGACCACTGATTTTGTAAAACACTACCCCCATCGAATTGTAAATATTCATCATTCCTTTCTTCCCGCTTTTATTGGAGCCAACCCTTATCGCCAAGCTTATGAACGAGGCGTCAAAATCATTGGAGCTACGGCCCATTTTGTCAATGATAATCTTGACGAAGGGCCGATTATTGCTCAGGACGTAAAAGAAGTAGATCACCGCCTAACGGCGCTAGATATGGCTACTTTGGGAAAAGACACCGAAAAATCTGTACTGTCTAAAGCCTTAAAGTTGGTATTCAATGACCGCGTCTTTATCCACGGCAATCGTACAGTTATATTGTAGATTATTACTAAAATGGTATTTTTCCTATTTTTTTATACACATTTAAGTATCTTGCACCCCGTTTTTTAACCCTCATACTAACCTTTCTGGAAGACATGCAAAAACTTCAAACCTTAGACTATCTGGTATTTCTTTTTTACTTCATAGTGGTCGCTGGCTACGGCTATTGGATTTATCAACGAAAAAAAACCAAAGAAGCTAGTACAACTGATTTCTTTCTGGCTGAAGGCTCGCTTACCTGGTGGGCAATCGGCGCATCCTTAATTGCTTCCAATATTTCGGCTGAACAATTCATTGGGATGTCGGGCAATGGGTTTTCAATGGGATTGGCTATTGCAACCTATGAATGGATGGCCGCCGCCACGCTGTTAGTGGTGGGTATTTTCTTTATGCCTATCTATTTGAAGAATCGTATTTTTACAATGCCACAATTCCTGAATCAACGTTATAATACAACCGTTAGCTTAATTATGGCCATTTTTTGGCTGTTTTTGTACGTATTAGTGAATTTAACCTCTATCCTGTTTTTAGGGGCGCTTGCGGTTTCTACCATTTCGGGAATTGATTTTACGGTGTGTATGATTGGGCTGGCCATTTTTGCCGTTATCATTACGGTCGGTGGAATGAAAGTAATTGGATATACCGACGTTATTCAGGTATTTTTCCTCATTTTGGGAGGATTAGCAACCACCTACCTAGCCATGGATTTGGTTTCTCAAGAGTTTGGTGTAGAGGGAATTACCAGTGCTTTCGGTACCATGCTTGAGAAGTCAGAAGATCACTTCCACATGATTTTCCAAGAAGGCAACCCGCACTACATGGCGTTGCCCGGTTTGACGGTACTCATTGGAGGAATGTGGATTGTCAACCTGAATTACTGGGGTTGCAATCAATATATTACGCAACGTGCGCTCGGTGCTGATCTCAAAACAGCGCGAGAAGGGATTCTTTTTGCCGCGTTTTTAAAACTTTTAATGCCTGTCATTGTGGTACTACCAGGAATTGCCGCTTATACCTTATATCAAAAAGGCTTGTTTCAAATGGAAATGCTTGAAGGTGGCGAACTCAATCAGGACCGCGCCTATCCGGTATTACTAAATTTGCTGCCAGTTGGACTTAAAGGTCTTTCTTTTGCGGCCTTAACGGCGGCAATTGTAGCTTCTTTGGCAGGAAAGGCAAATAGTATTTCAACCATTTTTACCCTTGATATTTATAAAAAATACATCGGCCAAGATGCTGATGAAAAGAAACTTGTTTGGATTGGACGGGTAACGATTGTTGTTGCCATGATTTTGGCAATTATTATTTCTCCTTACATGGGTATTGACAAAAAAGGTGGTTTTCAGTTTATTCAGGAAATGACTGGGCTTGTTTCACCCGGTGTATTTGCCGCTTTTATTCTGGGCTTTTTCTGGAAAAAAACCAATTCGGCGGGGGCCCTCTTTGCAATTGTCGGTGGCTTTCTTATTGCCTTTTCAATGCACAACAACTGGCTACCCGGTACTGACTGGACTTTGGTTCCGTTCTTAGACAGAATGGGAATCGTATTCTTAATCTGCGTGGCAGTAATGGTTGTACTAGGACTTTGGCAGCCTAGCAGTAAAGGCTTAGCAATTGATTCCTCCATGTTCAAAATCAAAGGAACCTTTGCCATCGGCACCGCAGTTATTTGTGCAATTATCGCAATACTTTATACCGTATTCTGGTAATTAATCTTACTTTTTTTTAAAAATACCCCTGCCGATGCAATACTTGGCAGGGGTATTTTTTTGGCCCTTCATTAAACTTTTGTTCCTCACCGTCCATCTAAGCTCTAAAACTGCCTGAAAACTTACACAAACGCTCAACACCATTCATCTGCATGGACGCTATCCAACACCAACGCACTATTCAACACCTATTTTGGAGAGCTGGCTTCGGAGCTTCACCTAGTGAAGTACAAAAAGCGATGTCAATGTCAAGACTTCAGCTTGTTAAAAGTTTATTCAGAGACAGCAGCCACCTAAAACTATTGGAACAGGTATCTGATACCCCTGCTCAAAATTTAAAAAATCTTAGGCAGGCGGTTAAACAAAATGCAGGAGGCTCCCGTGAAGACCTGCGCGACAAGCTTAAACTCATGGCCCAAGAACGCCGTGAAAACATTAGCACTCTCAATGATGCATGGGTTGCTCAAATGGGAAATGAAGCTTATGCATTTCGTGAGAAAATGGCGCTTTTTTGGCACAACCATTTCGCCTGCCGCAGTAGAGCTGTTGGCTTCATTCAACAACAAAATAACACCTTACGCACCCATGCACTTGGCAAATTCGGAGACTTGTTGATGGCCGTTTCAAAAGACGCTGCGATGCTACAGTTTTTGAACAATCAACAAAACAGAAAGCGTAGCCCTAATGAAAATTTTGCCCGAGAAGTGATGGAATTATTTACCCTAGGGCGAGGACAATATACCGAACAGGATATTAAAGAAGCAGCGCGGGCTTTTACAGGATGGGGTTTTAATATCAATGGTGATTTCATTTTTAGAGAAAACTTTCACGACAATGGCCTCAAAACCATCTTTGGCAAATCTGGGAATTATAAAGGAGAAGATGTAATCGAAATGCTACTGGCAAATCCTAAAACGGCCCAACACATTTCAACCAAAATTTATCGCGCATTTGTCAATGAAAAAGTAGACGAAGCTCACGTCACGGCAATGGCAAAACGTTTTTATCATAGCCAGTACGACATTGCCGACTTAATGGAATACGTTTTTACATCTGACTGGTTTTACCATTCCGTAAACATCGGTGCACAAATTAAATCTCCTGTAGAATATCTATCTGGCTTGCAACGAACCTTCAACCTCAATTTTGTGGATAAGACGCCCGTGTTATACACCCAAAAAATATTGGGCCAAGTTCTTTTTAATCCCCCCAATGTAGCTGGTTGGCCTGGCGGAAAAGCTTGGATTGATAGTTCCAGTTTACTTTCTCGGTTGCAACTCCCTAGTGTACTCTTTCGCAACGAAACCATAAATGTCAGCGTAAAAGAAAGTGGAGATGTCAACGAGGAAAAATTGGTCCGCAAGAATAAGTTTGAAATCAATATGAACTGGCAGGATTTTGCCCATTCTTTCGAATCAATTCCTGACTCTGCTCTTTGCAAAACCTTGGCATCCTATTTGTTACAGGTACCAATTAATGATGCAACCATAAAACGCATTGAAAATAAGGTTTCGGCCCCCGAACGCTCAGAGACGGTAAAACAACTTTGCATTTCTTTAATGAGTACACTCGAATATCAAGTTTGCTAACCCGTTTTTCATAAATAGTATTTCAATAATGAAACGTCGCACATTTCTCAAAAAAACGGCTTTTACTACCGCTGGTTCGCTTTTAATTCCTCAGTTTTTAAAAGCGTATGAGCAAAAACACTTTGGACAAAAACCGCTCAACGATAAAATCCTGGTGGTTATTCAACTCTCTGGCGGCAATGACGGCCTTAATACGGTAGTTCCGTTTCGGAATGATATTTACTACCGAGAGCGCCCCTCCATCGCCATCAATCAAAATAATGTTCTGCGGCTCAACGATGAAATCGGTTTTAATCCCGCACTGGAAAAAATCAAAGAATTATATGACAATGGACTGGTTTCTGTCATCAATAATGTAGGTTATCCCAATCCCGACCGCTCCCATTTTCGCTCGATGGATATTTGGCAAACGGGAAGCAGTTCGGAAGAATATCTATCCAGCGGCTGGATAGGTCGTTATTTGGATGCTCAATGCATTGGCCAATCCTGCCTCCCGCACCAAGCCCTTGAAATTGACGATACATTAAGTTTAGCTTTAAAAGGGCAGCAAGTCAATGGGTTATCGTTGCAAAACCCTGAGAAGTTATACCGACAAACGCAAAGTGCATTTGTCAAAACATTGACCGATATTCCTGCAGCAGATAACCATGACAATGTTGCTTATCTCTATAAAACGCTGGCCGAAACTGTGTCGTCTGCCGAATATGTTCATACGAAAGCAAAAGTCAATAAATCCCGAATGATGTATCCAACGACTGAATTAGGGAAACGCCTTAATACCATTGCTGAACTTATCACATCTGGCGTAAGCACAAGCGTGTATTACGTTTCTTTGTCTGGTTTTGATACTCACATACGCCAAAATGACCAACAAGACCGTCTTCTTCGCCAATATGCTGAAGCGGTAAACGTTTTTGTCAATGATATGAAAGCCAATAGCCGCCTTGATGATGTTATGGTTTTGACATTCAGTGAATTTGGCCGAAGAGTAAAGCAAAATGCAAGTAGCGGTACGGATCATGGAACTGCCAATAATGTATTTTTAATCGGTGGCCCGAAACGTACCCGCCCTATTTTAAACGAAGCTCCTGATTTAACAAACTTAGATAACGGCGACTTAAAATACAGCATTGATTTTCGAGAAGTATACGCAACATTGTTGGATGATTGGCTTCACACAGATTCCACCAAGATTCTTACCCAAAAATTCAACAAACTACCACTCTTCTAACTTAAAACGACTGCTTTAAGGCAGTCGTTTTAAGTTAGCCCCCAATTATCTTTCTTTATTCTCACCTTCCTTGAGAGGATTTCCCTATTTTTACGCTAATCAATAAAAAAGGGAATGACCGATACGATTCAAGATACTTCTACTCTTTTCAGCAAATTGGGAGGGGAATTTATTATTCCTATGGAGCTTTTTACGGAAAAAATAAAAAAGATAAAAGCCTTTATTTTTGACTGGGACGGCGTATTCAACGACGGTACAAAAAATGAACACGGAACCAGCAACTTCAGTGAAGTAGATTCAATGGGAATCAACTTACTTCGTTTTGGTTGGTGGCTGTCTCAGTCCAAGATGCCGTACACAGCCGTAATTTCAGGAGAGCGGAATACCATGTCTTTTCAGCTGGCCAAACGAGAGCACTATGATTCCTGCTATTTTCGTATCAAACATAAAATTGCCGCTCTTGAACATTTTATGGCAATCCATCATCTCAAACCAGAAGAAATAGCCTTCTTTTTTGACGATGCGCTGGATTTATCCATTGCCGAGCAGTGCGGCATCCGCATCATGGTTCGGCACGGTGGCAACCCTCTGTTTCAAAAATACGTTATTGACCATAACCTTGTCGACTACATCACCGGACAGGCTGGTGGTGCTTTTGCGGTTCGAGAAGGGTGTGAACTTTTGCTGGGGCTTTCCCAAATACATGATCAAACGATTACCAATAGGCTACGTTTTTATCCAGAGTATGACCAATACCTTTCCCAACGGCAATTGATTGAAACTTCTTTTTTTACGGTGTCGGATGGGAAATTTGAATCACAAACAATCTAGCGTTTATCACAAATGTCGCAAGCAATAGATTTTCAGGAAAACAGATTAAAAACGGGTGAAGGTGGCATAATTCTTTCGAGTGTGGAGGATTTACTCAACTGGTCAAGATTATCATCGTTGTGGCCAATGGGATTTGGCTTGGCATGCTGCGCCATTGAAATGATGGCTTCATACGCCTCAAACTATGACCTTGAAAGATTTGGGATATTTCCCCGCCCTTCTCCTCGTCAATCAGATGTAATGATTGTTGCTGGAACCGTTACCTTCAAAATGGCAGATAGGATTCGCCGTTTATATGAACAAATGCCAGAACCGCGCTACGTAATCTCCATGGGGAGCTGTTCAAATTGCGGAGGTCCTTACTGGGAACATGGCTACCACGTTGTAAAAGGAATAGATAGAATCATTCCAGTAGACGTTTACGTGCCTGGATGCCCGCCGCGCCCAGAAGCATTAATTGGAGGTTTTTTAAAATTGCAGGAAAAAATCCGTCAGGAACATCCAATTGCCCCCATGCTACTCTTGGAGTTGGAGGCCGAAAACCATACCACCTGATCACATGACCACACATGATATAGTAGAGAGATTAAAAAGTAAATTTAACACAGATGCGATTCTGGTTGTAAACGAAAAAACTGCTCAACCCATAATACAGATTCCCGCAAATTTACTTTTGGACATTTGTCAATTTTTACATGAAGATGAGTTACTGTACTTTGACTTTATGGCTTGCCTGACGGGAATTGACAATGGTCCAGAAAAAGGCACAATGGAAGTAATTTACCATTTGACTTCAATCCCCTATCAAAGGAATCTAATTTTGAAAGTTATGCTTCCACGACAGATTGATGGGAAACAGCCTTCTATACCAAGCGTATCTAGTATTTGGAAAACAGCTGATTGGCATGAACGCGAAGCGTTTGATTTAATCGGAATTCACTTTGAAAATCATCCTGATTTGCGTCGAATTCTACTTCCAAAAGATTGGGAAGGTCATCCCCTCCAAAAAGATTATGAAGAGCAAGACTCATACCATGGAATAAAAGTAAAGTACTAATAATCAACGAGTTGAAAATTTTTCTTGACATAACCAAAAAAAATGCTATCCTTCGCAACAAATTCAACAAAAAAAGCGTTGGATTGGCAAGTTTGCTTGGTTTTTAAACCTTATTTTAGAACTAATAAAAGGAATTGAGTATGTATTGGACACTGGAATTAGCCTCTTATTTGGAGGATGCGCCTTGGCCCGCCACAAAGGACGAATTAATTGATTTTGCGATTCGCACGGGAGCTCCTCTGGAAGTCGTCGAAAACCTGCAGGAACTGGAAGATGATGGCCAACCTTATGAAAGTATTGAGGAAATATGGCCTGATTATCCCACAAAGGACGATTTCTTCTTTAACGAAGATGAATATTAATGATTAGAAGAAGCCCATTTACTGGGCTTCTTTTATGAATTATTTAGTCAGGTTGTATAAACGCAAAAGAGCCCGCTTTTCAGCGAGCTCTTCATTTTTAATATTGTGGCGGCTACCTACTTTTCCAAGTTTTATCTCAGTATCATCGGCGGAGCGGGGCTTAACTTCTCTGTTCGGAATGGGAAGAGGTGAACACCCGCCCTGTAACCACCA
>NZ_JAMZEL010000017.1:26478-126832 GCF_024158025.1 Runella salmonicolor | reverse complement strand
ATACGATAAAATCAGGTAAGAGGTACTCTAATAAAGGCAGAAAACTTTCCAAAACAGATAGGGTTGATTAAAACACAAACCTAAAAAAATCCAACGCTCTCCACAACTTTTGGTTTTGATCCGCTAGTTCACTGTCGTCAATCAAAAAAATCTCTCTGCAAAAGAGACTATAAGCTCTTACAGAGAGATTTTTGTTTTTAGTTGTTACTGCTGAATATAAGTTGAGCCGCTATTGTAAAATCGTAAATCAATGAGGTCAGGGGGGAGGGGTTGGGTGTTCCAATGACGATGAATACTCAGCGCCGCGCCCAACGACGTGGCTTGCGCTACCGACGCCGCAAATATCTCCATTTCGGGGAATGCGGCCGCGAGCAAATTCATGTAAATAGGGTTTTTACCAAATCCTCCGTCCACAAAAATGCGCTTCACGCTTGAGCCCGTCAGGACCAACCCTGTCGAGATAATCTGTTGATTGACAATGTCTAGTATCAGTTGGTGATACGCCTTTTCGTAGGAATCGTAGCCTGCTAAATCGCGCTGCCCAAAAAGCCCTTCGGTCATGGGGGGCTTAGAAAGACGCTCAAAATCAATACCATCGGTTTTTTTCTCGGCTTTCAATTCATTGATAATGCGCGCATCAAACGCAACGGTTTTGTAATAATTGGCTTCTTTTTGAAAATGTTGGGCCAACCGTTTGGTTTGTTGTTCATGTTCGTAGCCAGCAAACAACCGCGACGCTTTGACGGGCTTGCCGTTGTATTGCATATAACAAAGGCAATCGTATTGAAGCTCTTCGTCGGTTAGGGGCGTATGATTGAACGGATTAAGACTGATGCACCAAGTGCCCGTGGAAATCAAGACAAAAGGCTCATGAAAACTAACCAGATACGGAATCAGCGCCGACGAACTGTCGTGCAGGCCAATACCCACGAGTCGGTCGTGGCCGTTAATGGATTTGGTGACTACTTTATCGCCAGGCTCAATCGGGGCTAATTTTTCCAGAATGCCTTCTTGCGCTACCCAAGCGTGGTAGGTGTTTTGGTCAAAATCCCAGAGGTTGGTATGACAACCAATGCTCGTGATATCAGAAGCGAACAGGTTTGTTACCAATGAACTTACATACTGTGGCAAATGCAATGAATACTTGATTTTGGCAAACAGTTCAGGCTTTTCGTATTTCAGTCGATAAATTATCATCGCTGAATTGAGACTTCCCAAAATAGGTGAAGCCGTTTTGCGGGTGAATTCCTGCTCGCCGCCGTAGGCGCTGTAGAATTGCTTTTGGAGCGTTTCAGGGTAAGGTTTGAGGTAATTATATAAGGGTGCCACGGGTGCCCCCTTTTCGTCTACGTGGACCAAACTGGCTCCGTAGGTCGAAAAATTGATGGCTTTGACGTCGTATTCTTCTAACGCAAATACCTCTTGTAGCGAGTCGCTTACCCAAGAGGTGAGGAGTGCTACGTTCTCACACGGGTCGCCGTCTTCGTCGGTAGTTTCGGGAAATTGCCCCGATTTTTCGAGGACAATTTTATAGTTTTCGTCAAAAAGGAAAAGCTTTTTGTTGGTTTTGCCGATGTCTAATACGGCGCAAACGGGAATTTTCATATTACAAACCGGTCGCTACTGTTTTGAGCCCTCTTTCGGCGATGAGGTTCTCGCGTACTTTTTGGCTGCGGTACAATTCTAAAGGATTCAATGCCCCACCCGCCCGCAGACGAGCTTCGGCAACCAAGGCGCGAACGTCGGTTCTGAACGCGTTTTGCAGAATCTCTTGTGCCCGCACCACGTCGTTATTGTTTTGGGCTTCTTCGAGCGCTTTTCTATCTACCGATAGCGCTTGCGCATACGACATCATGATGCCTTCGACCGATTGCAGCAAATCTTCGAGGGGGTCTTTGACGTTGTGTGAGGCATCAATCATCCAACCCAAATCGGTGGCGTGGTTCATGCCGCGTGCGTCCATTCCTTCTACCAATTCGTTGAAAATCAGGAATAGCTGATACGGCTTTATGGAGCCAGCAGTTAAGTCGTCGTCGCCGTATTTGGAATCGTTGAAGTGGAAGCCGCCTAGTTTTCCTTCCATCAACAGCAACGCAACGATTTGTTCAATGTTGGCGTTAGGCAAATGGTGGCCCAAATCTACGAGTGTATAGGCTTTGTTGCCGAGCTTCTGAACGTACGAATACGATTGTCCCCAATCGCCGACGGTGGTTGAATAAAAATTGGGTTCGAAGGCTTTATATTCCAAAAACAGCTTCCAATTATCTGGCAAAGCCGCGTAAATTTCTTGCAAACTTTCGAGGGTATTTTGGTACGCTTTACGGAAATTCAATTGGCCCGGGAAGCACGAACCATCTGAAAGCCACACCGTCAAAGATTCTGACCCGAGCTCAATACCTTGTTTGATTACCTCGATGTTGTGCTCAATTGCCTGTTTGCGGATGGCTTTATTGACGTTTTGCAGCGAACCGAATTTGTAAGTAAGGGCTTGGTCAGGCTGATCTTGAAAGGTGTTGGAATTGACGGCATCAAATTTCAAACCGTGTTGCGCTGCCAAGGCTTTGATGGCTTTGGCATCTTGTGGAATATCCCACGGTATGTGCAGTGAAATGGCTCCGCTGGATTGATTTAAAGAATGCAGCAGACCCACATCTTCAATTTTTTCTTCCAATGTACGCGGTTCACCGCCGCCCGAAAAACGCCCGAAACGGGTGCCGCCCGTACCCAATGCCCACGAAGGAATGGCAATCTGAAAATCAACGACTTTCTGAATGATGGCTTCCGCGTTTTCGATTTCGGAAGTAATATAGCTCAAACGGCGCTCGTGGCCCTTGAGCAGGTCGTCGTTGTGCTGTTGTATCTTGTATTTTTCGAGTTGCATGGTAATGACCGATTTGAAGTTAGGAAATAAACGATTTAAAAAATCTAACGCCTGAAGTCAGACGTTAGATTCGAGTATTAAACTAACCTATGATGAAAAAACAATCTTTAATTAACGAACAAAAGCCATTGCTACACCGCCGTCTACGTTCAACACGTTACCGGTCGATTTACTGAGCAACCCTCCCACGAAGGCGAAGCAGGCATTGGCAATGTCGTCGGGCAAAATAGCCTCGTTCAACAATGTTCGTTTGGCATAATATGCGGGTAATTCTTCTACTGTAATGCCGTAGGCTTTGGCGCGGCCTTCGGCCCAGCCACCAGCCCAAATATTTGAATCGGCAATAACCGCGTCGGGATTGACGGTATTGACCCGAATCTTATCACCGCCTAATTCGGCGGCATTAAGTCGGCTTAAATGCAATTGAGCAGCTTTGGCCGAACCGTAACCTGCGTTGTTAGGTCCTGATACCAAGGCATTTTTACTCACAATATTGATGACATCTCCGCCAAAGCCCTGCTTGCGCATTACCGCAATACCCGCTTGGGTAACGAGGAATTGACCTTTGACCAAAATGTCATATAACTTATCCCAATCTTCAATCGTATGGGCTTCAATGGGTTTAGAGATACTGATTCCTGCGTTGTTGACAATGATATCCACACCGCCAAAGGCCAAGGCGGCAGCGTCCATTGCCGATAAAATGCTCTGGGCATCGGTCACGTTCAGAAGCGTGGTCGACACGGCATCTTTACCGAATTTCTTCACAAACTCTTCTTTGGCTCCCGCCAGACGCTCTTCATTAATATCGTTCAAGACCACTACCGCACCCTCTTCGGCAAAGCGACGAGCGATGGCCTTTCCGATACCTCCCGCACTTCCCGTAATCAACGCTACGCGTCCAGAAAGCGCCTTGGGCTTGGGCATACGTTGAAGTTTAGCTTCTTCCAACAGCCAATATTCAATGTTGAAAGCCTCCTGACGGGGCAATGAGGTGTATTCTGATACTGCCTCGGCGCCTTTCATCACATTGACGGCGTTGATGTAGTATTCAGAGGCCAAACGGGCCGTTGTTTTATCTTTTGAGAACGTAAACATTCCTACGCCGGGGTATAGAATAACCACCGGATTAGGGTCACGCATGGCGGGCGAGTTGGGATGCTTACAGGTTTCGTAGTAATCCGTATATAATTCGCGGTACGCGACAAAGCCCGGCAGAAGTTTTTCTTTCAACGCCGCCACGTCCGACAAATCTTCGTCAGGGGCCAAGGTTAATACCAGCGGGCTGATTTTGGTGCGAAGGAAGTGGTCAGGACAAGAAGTGCCCAAAGGCGCTAATTTGTCCAAATCATTGGAGTTGATAAATTCCAATACGCGTGCGTCGTCCGTAAAATGGCCAACCATGGTGCGGTATGACGAACAAAAACCGCGCAATACAGGGGCTAATTTAGCCGCTTGTTTTTGACGGTCTTCTGGCGACAGGCTTTCAATTTTCTGACCGCCAAATACAGGACGGGTTTTGCCGTAATTTGCTTCCAAATATTCAGCACACTTTTCGATGACTTCGAGCGTGTTGATGTAACTTTCATAAGAAGTATCACCCCACGTAAACAAGCCGTGTGAGCCGAGCATGATACCACGTAATTTGATGCCTTTGGCGGCGGCTTCTTCCAAACAGGTACGAAGTTGGAGGCCCAATTCAAAGCCTGGGCGTTGCCATTCTACCCAGCCCACTTCGCCGTTGAAGAGTTCGTTCGTAATTTTTTTGCCATCCTTGGCCGCTGCAATCGCAATCGCTGCGTCGGGGTGAAGGTGGTCAATATGGGCAAACGGTAAAAATCCGTGTAAAGGAGTATCAATAGAAGGCGCTTTTGACGCTAAATCGAAGATACAATGGTTGAACAACTCCACCATTTCATCTTCAAATTCTAAGCCGCGATAAACATTCTCCAAACTACGCAAACGATCCAGATACAATGCCGCACAACCCGATTTTTTGAGGGTACCAATATCCCCTCCTGAACCTTTAATCCACATTACTTCCGTATCTTTTGCGGTAAGTGGGTCCTTATCCGTAATTTTGACCGATGTGTTTCCTCCTCCGTAGTTTGTTAGGCGAAGGTCGGCACCAAGGATATTGGAGCGGTAGATAAAGAGAGCTACTTCATCGCCCGCCAACTCGGCGGCTTTGGCGTCATCCCAAAGGTAGCTTACATGCTTAAATTGAATGGTTGTCGCTGACATATTTATGTATTAGTAGTTTGGATCGTTCTAAGGATTGTTATAGTAAATACTTCAAAAGTAATAATACAAAGTTAATGGATGTTTATTTTTGGAGTGTCATGTACCTTCATGGATTGTATTGACAATTGTTTATCTAATTTTCGAATATAATGAAAGCAGTTATTGTTTCCCAAACGGGCGGGCCCGAAGTCCTGAATTTGCAAGAACGTGCCTTGCCCGTACCTGTGCTGCAAGACGTACTGATTCGGGTGTATGCGGCAGGGGTCAACCGGGCCGATTTGTTGATGCGTCAAGGGCGTTACGGGGTTTCGGGTCAGGCGCCTGTCGAGCCGTTGGGCTTAGAAATCGCGGGGGTAGTGGAGCAAATAGGCTCTTCGGTGAGCCGCTGGAAAGTAGGCGACCGGGTATGCGCGCTCATTCGCCACGGTGGTTACGCCGAATATGCCTTGGCCAATGCCCATCATTGTTTCCCCATTCCAGAAGGCCTTTCGTTTGAAGAAGCTGCCTGTTTGCCCGAGACAAGCATGACCGTATGGGACAATGTGTTTCGACGGATGCACTTGCAGCCAGGTGAGAATCTGCTCATACACGGTGGTACAAGCGGTATTGGGGTCACCGCTATTCAATTGGCAAAAGCCTTTGGGGCACAGGTATTTGCTACCGCAGGAACGGATGAAAAATGTCGATTTTGTGAAGAATTGGGGGCGGTAAAATGCGTAAATTACAAAACCCAAAATTTTGAAGACGTCTTTAAACCTTTCGGAATGGATGCTATTTTGGATTACATTGGCGGAGAGTACACCTCCAAAAATATACGTCTGTTGCGAACCGATGGTCGTCTGTGTTTTATTGCCAGCTTGGGCGGCGCGCAAACGCAGTTCAATATTTTGGAAGTGATGAGCAAACGCCTGACCATCACGGGAAGCATGCTTGCCCCCCGTGATGCCGAATTTAAGGCGGCTTTGGCGGCCGAAGTAGAAAAGTACGTTTGGCCCCTCATGGGCACGGGTCAATACAAACCGATTCTCTATAAAACATTTCCACTCAGCGAGGCGGCCGAAGCCCACCGATTGATGGAAAGCTCAGAGCACATCGGAAAAATCGTTCTTGTGCCTTAATCATCCAATGACTGATAAATCATCATTTCAAACTTACGGTCTATTTCGCCACCGTAGCTGGTAGGCCACATTTGTTTCATAATAACGGCGCAAATTTTTTCTTTAGGGTCGGCAAAATAGTTGGTACTGAATGCCCCGCCCCAACTGAAGGTGCCCACGCTGCCCAAACCTTTTGAGCGCCCTGCTTCGCTTACGACGCTGAACCCCAAACTGAAGTAGCTGCGTGGGTCGGGAAACAACGTTCCACTTTGGTTGGTGTTGGTAAAAAGCTCCACGGCTTTGCGGCTCAACAGCCGTTTGCCGTTGTACACGCCGCCATTCAGGAGCATTTGAAGAAAAATGGCATAGTCGTATGCTGTGCTTGATAGGCCACCGCCGCCTGAATAAAAGGCTTTGGCTCCCTCAATCGGGTAATTGGGGTTTGCCGATAACGAGTTGGTGGTGCCTTTGACCAACTTCTTGTCTTTATCTTCGGAATACAGCGGCACCAAACGGTCTTTTTTAGAATCAGGCAGATAAAAGTAAGTATCTTTCATGCCCAGTGGGGCAAAAATCCGTTGCTGAAAAAACTGGTCAAGGGTCATTCCGGACGCAATTTCCACCAAATACCCTAGTACATCAACGCTTAGGCCGTAGGTCCATTTTTCGCCGGGCTGATGATTGAGCGGAAGTTTGGCTAGTTTTCGGATGTTATCCCCGATTTTGAGATTTTCGGTGGTAAAGGCATCCACAATTCCTGCTTTGGTATAAATGGCCCGAAGACGCTCATCGCTGGAAATGACATTGTAATTGATTCCCGACATGTGTGTCAGCAAATGCCGCACCGAAATCTCCCGCTTAGCGGGCAGGGTCGTAAAGCTGCTGTCTTTCGGGTTGAATTGGTCGAGCACAACTGGCTTAGCAAACTCTGGAATGTATTTGCTGATGGGATCATCGAGCATGATTTTGCCTTCTTCGTGGAGCATCATCACGGCCAACGATGTAATGGCTTTGGTCATGGAAGCAATTCGGTAAATGGCATCTTTGGCCAACGGTTTATTGCTTTCAAGGTCTGCTTTTCCGAAGGCTTTGTAGTACACAATTTTACCATTACGAACCACAATGGCCGCCACGCCCGGAAAAGCGCCTTTGTCGATATACGACTGAATCATGCCGTCCAGCCGATTGAGCCGCTCTGAGTACATCCCCACCGACTCGGGCGTAGCCGCCGATAGGAGGGGAGGGGCTTGTCGGGTACCCGTTTGAGAAAAAAGTGGTAATGCTGACAGCAGCATCAAGGTCACGGCACGGCAAAAATGATTCAAGGGCATATCGTTAAGGGTTTGAAAATGACCAAAGTTAAGAGAAACTATGGTGCTAACAAATCCTCCGAGAATTGTTGAAATGACTTGATTTGATATTGTGCTTGTACTTGTTTATTGAGTAGACGATACGTGGGGTTGTTCAATTCTTTTAAAATTTCTGTCAAATGACGTTCGGACCGAACGGCATTCTGGGGCGCAAGGTCAATCAAGTGGCGGTCGTTTTGGTATTGGTGAATAAAACTGTACAAACTCAGACCGTCTTTGTTTTTGTAGCCATAATCTAAGATGAACGAAGGCGTATCTGTGAAACATGCTTCCAAGCCCATGGTGGTGCCTAAATGAAAAAAGGCCTCCGCGTGGGCAATCTTCTCAAATTTTTCCAAAATATGTCCATCTTTTACCGACAAATCAACCGTCCGAAAACCATCGTCCATGATTACATTGGGTAGATTACGGAGGGCTTGATACACTTCCCAATTGCCCTGTACTGGATAAGGGCGAACCACTAATGTGAGCTCAGGGCGGGTTTTTGCTAACACCTGTGCCACTGAAATGGCCACACTGACTTCTTCTTTGACCAAATCATCAATGCCGATGGCGCAGCCGAAGTATATATATCGAAAGGGGTAAGTTCGGGGTAGTTGTGCTTGCCGTTGTTGATACTCATGGATGTAAGCAAATTGGCTTGCGCCAACTACTTTTACGTGGGCTGGTGGAACATGTTGTAGATGAACAATGTCTTCTTTGATGCGCTCATTCCAGCAGATATAATGCGCGCGTTCAGAAAAACAAATGTGCTTGCAGGCGTGGTCCCAACTGTATACATATACTTTTACGGGATACTTTTCGTGGAGAAGGCGGGCCAATAGGAAATCGTCGGCAATGGCCGTAAAGCACACAAATTGGTCGATTTCGCTTAAGTCAGTACCTTTCTGATAGTT
Source organism: Runella salmonicolor (assembly GCF_024158025.1). Classification (NCBI taxonomy): domain Bacteria; kingdom Pseudomonadati; phylum Bacteroidota; class Cytophagia; order Cytophagales; family Spirosomataceae; genus Runella; species Runella salmonicolor. The sequence goes on along the minus strand of NZ_JAMZEL010000017.1, from coordinate 118,344 downwards.
CAGACCTTTTAGGTAAGTATCGTATGAAATGAACTTGGGCAGTCGCCGGACCCATTGGATGATTTTATAATTTTTTTTTCGAACTGCTGGGTCGGTGGCATGAGAGGCTTTGAACAGCTCCATCAGGAAAAAATTATGACGACTTTTGGGAATACGTTTGAAGAGTACGAACAATTTCATCCAAACGTTATTCCAAAAACTGTTTTTGCGCTCGTTGATGACCCTGAATTCCAGTCCTTCGGGCAGATGCCGCAGAATTTCGTTGCGATTTTCGGGGCGGCCAAAAATGATTACTTCGTGTTGTTTAGCAACTTCGGCCATTACACGCCGCACGTCGTTGCGGAAATCAAAGAAAGAAACGACAAACCCAATTTTCATATTTAGTGGTACAGACGGCCCGTCTGTCGTAAGTAAGCAGCGACAAAATTGCTAAAATCATCCCATCTACCCAAACATGGCATGTGGGGAATGACGTAACGGATAATTTGCCAAAAAACCTTGGACAATCCGTTACTTTTTGTTTAAATGCAGGTCTTTTGATTTTTACACAATACAACCTCAACTACTTACAGCGCCATGAAATTTACTTTGATTCTATGGGTATCCACCCTGCTCTCGCTTACTGCTTACAGCCAGACCGTTTATCCCGAACGTGACGTAGACAAAGCGGCTCAACCCCAAGGCGGGTTTGCGTATTTGCAGCAATTCGTCAAGGATAATTTGCAGATACCTTTTCAGGCACGGCTTAAATCAGTACAGGGGCGGGTATTTATGAGTGGTATTGTAGAAACCGACGGCAGCGTCTCTGGCCTGAAAATCATCAAAGGCATCCATCCACTTTGTGATGCCGAAGCGCTGAGGGTTGTAGGGCTTTATCGGGCGTGGGAACCTGCCCTTAAAGACACAAAGCCCGTTCGTCAGGATTTCAATTTTTTCGTTGTTTTCCCCGATATGCCCGTCACCAATTATGACAGCACCAGCCAACGACTGGTGGATTATTTTAACGAAAAATTCCAGTTTACGCAAGACCCCACCGAGTACCATTTTCGGAGATACATTCCCGTTGATAAAAACGGCCTTGTAAGGGATGATGTGGTTTTTGAAGAGTTGAAGAAAAAAGAATGGAAGCCTTTTTTGTCGGTGCCGTTTAAGAGAGATTCATTGATGTACAAGATTGTCAATGAAACAATGATCGATTCGATTCCAGCTTATCGGTTGACAGTCAGGGATAAAGATTGGAATTCGTACGTGCCCGAAACGATTGTTCAGAAAAATGGACAACTGTTGTCAACCAAAGAAAAACAGGGCAATAAGGTCGTTTCCTCTGCTGAATATTACGCCAACGGTGCCTTGCAGGAACGGCAGATAGTAGACGGGAAAAACGAAAAGATACAGATGTGGTATGATAACGGCCAACTGAAAGAAGTTCGGTTACAGGAGTTGCCCGACCCGACAAAGCCGGCGGGAATCACTGTCATTGATTTGTGGTCTCGGGAAGGTAACGTCTGGGTTAAAGGTGGGAATGGTTGGGGTGTTTATAGAACTAAGGTTCAAAAAGACCAATGGATCATCGAACAGGGCGCTTTTGAGAATGGCAAAAAAGCAGGGAAGTGGCTTGCCAAGCGTCCCGACAGCACGCTCTATTATGAAGAAACCTACGATAAAGGCAAATTGGTACAGGGACGCCTGTTGTTGGACGGTACAGAACATACCTACACCGAAGTACAGGAACTTCCGCAGTTTTCGGGCGGGCTTTCGGCTTTGGCAATGTTTTTAGGGAGAAATATCAACTACCCCAAAGCGGCGGCCCGAAAAAATATTTCAGGAAAAGTCTTCATCTCTTTTGTGGTATGCGAAGACGGCTCCCTGTGCGACTACGAAGTACTCAAAGGAATCGGCGGCGGTTGCGACGAAGAGGCCCTGCGGGTGGTCAAAGGAATGAGCGGTAAGTGGTTTCCTGGCACGGAGCGCGGTCAAAAAGTGAGAGTAAAGTATAATTTGCCCGTCAGTTTTGTTCTTGAATGATAGCAAAGAAACTCTTTACATTTTCACAAAACGGTTGCGACCGCTTCCCTCGCAGTAACTGACAATCAGCTTATCACCCTGTAAATCCATATTCCACGTATCACAAGCTAAACAACTCACCAATGCACATTGGGGATTGGTGGGAAGACTTTCCTTGGGCACAATGGTAAATGTTTTTCCGTTTACACTGAGGTATTTTGGGGCGCAGCAGGCAGGTAAGCCATTTTGGTCAAGGATGACGCCGTCGTAGCGTATTTCAAATTGATACTGGCCGCTTTGGGTCACATCCTCCCATTCGTTTTTGCCCGCTGGTTGAACCGCGCTTAATCGCCACTTACCTGCCAGAGGCTGTAATTCTTCTGGCGAAAGGGCCTTTTCACGGCACCCTACCATACCCACTAAAAACACCAACAACAGGAGATTTTTCATTGCGTAATTCTTTTTTCTATTGGACGAAAATCAAGCCTAAATGGTTGGAAACAAAAAAGCGCCAGACGGTTTTGAACCGCCCGACGCCTACATCACAGGTACTTATTGATAGGTTAAAAATGAACTAGCTCCAATCCCGGTCCCACGAATCTTTGGTGTTCCATTCGTCGGTCGGGGCAAACCATTTCTGGTCTTTCATCAAGAAGCGTTTTGCTCCTTCTTCGTTTAGCTCCACGCCCAAGCCTGGTTTGTTGGGTACGGGGGCAAATCCATTGACCACGAGTGGCTTACTGCCCGTTACAATGTCTTCCCAGCCGGGTACATCTACGCCGTGGTGCTCAAGTGCTACGAAGTTTTCGGTAGCAGCGGCACAATGAACATTGGCCATGAACGAAATCGGACTACCTGCAAAGTGCATTGCCATCGGAATGCCGTGCTCTTCGGCATAATCGCCAATTTTCTTGGTCTCCAAAATACCCCCAGAAGAGGCCAAATCGGGGTGAATCATGTCAACGGCTTTGGCGTTGATGAGTTTAATAAATTCTTCTTTTAAGTAAATGTCTTCTCCCGTCAGTGTGGGCGTGTCGATAGCGTCCGAAATTTGCTTCCATTGGTCGGTATAAAACCAAGGCACAAGGTCTTCGAGCCAAGCCAATTGGTATTTTTCAACGGCTTTGCCAAGACGAATAGCCGTGTTAACGTCAAAGTGTCCAAAGTGATCGGCTGAAACGGGGATTTCGTACCCCACTCCTTCACGAATTTTGCTTACATACTCGGCAATATAATCCAACCCCTTATCGGTAATTTGAATACGCGTAAAAGGGTGTTTGGTAGCGCCATAGTTACCCACGGTTTTGGTTTTATTGTCGCGTTGGTTGAGTTTCCAAACATTTGCCCCCGTCAGCATTCCAGGTTTATCTGCCAACAGACCAATACCAAAATCCATTTTAAGGAAGGTATAGCCTTTATCCAAACGGGTTTCTTTTAGTTTTTTAGCAAAGTTGGTAGGGTCTGTAATTTCGGGCGTATCGGCATACATCCGGATTTCATCGCGGTATTTTCCACCCAACATTTGATAAACAGGTACGTTGTAGGCTTTGCCGGCCAAATCCCAGAGCGCCATTTCTACGCCGCAAACGCCACCAGCGGCCCGACCGTGTCCGCCAAATTGCTTGATTTCTTTAAAAATCTTCTCAACGTTGCAGGGGTTTTGGCCCAGCAAACGACTTTTGAGCATGAGCGCATAGTTGGGACTTGCCCCATCGCGTACTTCCCCCCAACCTATTAACCCCTGATTGGTATCAATTCTGATGATGGGGCTTTTGAACGGAACTCCCTGCAAATGCGCGATGCGTACATCCGTAATTTTAAGATCGGCAGGTTTAGAATCACGCTTTACTTTTTGCGTAATGTATTCCATTTCTTGCTCATGTTTACCATCCAGCATTAACCCTAACGACAACCCGCCCAACATACCTTTTTTTAGAAAATCGCGGCGCTTGTTTTCGGATTGGGCGTGGTTATCAGGGAGTTTGAATCGGTCTAATAGTTTTTTCATTGGGGTTTAGAATTAAAAATGTGAAAAGAAATAATGAAACCGGGGATAACGAATTTGGGCTCCGAACTACTGCTTCTCTGGCGGTCAACAGTACGGAAACACAAGATTAGGTCAATTTTTTCTGAAAATATTTCAAAATTCACCGTTGGAAAAAGATAGAAGTGTAAATGAGGTAATTGTAGGATTTTTGTAAGCCCCCTATCCCCCAGAGGGGGAGTAAACCAAACTTAACATCCTCCTCGGGGGAGGTGGACTATTTTGATTATGAAAAAGCTAATTATACTTTTCTCACTACTCGCTACTCACTACGCACTACTGGCCCAAATCCAAGCTCCCAAAGAGCTTATCCAATTTTACACCCAAGAATGGAAAGGTGAACGCTTTCCCGATGGCCGTCCGAAAGTGCCCGATGAGATTGTGAAACGCCTAGCCAATGTATCTATCGAAGAAGCTTGGGGGATTATGCGCGGCGATGGGTATAACAACCAATTTGAAGGAGGCTTTCAGATTATTCACCCCGAAAAACCACTCGTCGGGCGCGTGCTTACGGCCCAATACATGCCCTCTCGCCCCGACATGGAAAAGCCAATTAAAGAAAAAGGTAAAGCTGAGGGGCGAAAAGGCGCTTCTAATTCTTGGCCGATTGATGCCCTACAGATCAATGACGTATACGTAGCCGATGGTTTCGGAAAAATCGTGGACGGAACGCTCATCGGTGATAACCTCGGCAATTCTATTTACGCCAAATCTAAAACAGGCGTGGTATTTGACGGCAGCGTACGCGATTTGGAGGGCTTGAGCGCCATTGATGGCTTTGTGGGTTTTACGCGTGGCTACGACCCGTCGGCCATCAAAGACATGACCATGACCTGTATCAACTGCCCCATCCGTATCGGTCGGGCGTCGGTATTGCCGGGAGATTTAGTCTTGGGAAAACCTGAAGGCGTGATTTTTATTCCAGCGCATTTGGCCGAAAAAGTAGTGAACAGAGCAGAGTTTATTGCCCTTCAAGATGAATTTGGCCACAAAATGCTCCGTGAAAATAAATTTACGCCAGGCGAAATAGACATGAAATGGTCAGAGCCTATCAAAGCCGCTTTCCGCGAGCACCTCAAAACCCGTTCTGGAAAAGTGTACCTAACGGCGGAGCAGATTGAAGCGTTTTTGGCGAAGGAGTAATCAGTGACGAAATAAGAGATGATTGCCTTGCGTCCTAATACTGCAACTTTACAGTATTAGGACGCAAGTTTTTAGCTGACAACTTCAGGTTGCATGGTTTTGTACTTTCGCTTAAAATACCCAAACGAAACCACCACCAACACCACATACACCACTGCCAAAATGTAGGCTCCGTAAATAAAGAAATCCAGAAAACTGATGTTGGGTTGGCCGAAGTTTTTGTAGAGCAATACGCCCACGGTTCCCAAATAACCCCACCAATCGGCTAGGGTCACCACAAAACTTACCGTGCTTACGTACTTGAACGAAGCCACAAAACGCTCAAAATAAAGGCCGTTACAAGGCACATACGCTAAATACAACCCCACGCCCGTCAGCGTAAACCACACGCCCGGTGACAGCATTCCCTGCTGAAACAGCCACGTGCTGACACCTACCGTAATTCCTCCGGCAATCAACAGCAGATTGATGAGATAAAACGCCTTCCAATTGTCTTTTACCCAACGCAGCGTAGCCATCAGCAGCAAAATAAAGACCGATACAAAGGTTTCGGTTTGGGTAAAAATCAAGGGATTATCTACCCCAGCGAGTTTTAATATTTCAGGAGCAAAATTGTCTCTGAAGTCACGGAAGGCCGTTAGGAAAACGTAGGAAACAATCAGGGTAATCAGGCCCACCGAAAAGGTTTTGATAAAGCGGCTGCGGTCGGCGGCATTCATGGGGGCACGCTCGGTGCGCTCGGCGCGGTCTTCGGCCGTAGGGGCGGGTAATTTTGCCAATGCCCAAACCGCCAATACCAACGGAACGGCAAACAGCAAACCCGTCGTAAACGGCATCCAAAATTCGGATACGCCCGAATTTAACAGCGTTTTGCCGATGGTTTTGACAAATCCTGAAGCAAAAATAAACGACGCAGTAAGCCCAGCCACCAGCGCATCCGTTTGGCGACGGCCCTCCAAAAAGCCTAACACTGTGCCATACACCATGCCCAACGGAAGCCCATTTAAAAATAGAAAAGGAATATTATAAGGGGCTGGAACGAGTGCAAAACCTAACAAAGCTAATTCTGCAAACCCCACAAAAGATAGCAAATAAATGGCGCGTTGGGCAGGTTTCATTTCTGAAACTACCTTAATACCAATAAGTTTGGAAAAAGCATAGCCCAGTACTTGCAGCGTAATCAACCAGATTTTATAATTGATACCCCAAAAAACCAACCCGTCAAACGTGGCGGCCGTAATCCCCCTTCGAAAAGCGTACATACAGGCATAGGCACAAAAAGCAGCAGTAGACCCCCATACCATGAGGCGAAATTCAGAAGGTTTTTTCATAAAAGGGTTTAGTAAAACTAAAAAAAGGGTGTTTGTTGATAAACACCCAAAAATATTAAATTCTACGTTTCGAGAATGTTATTTTTATTTCTTCACGTGGTCTAAATTAAAGTGAAGTCCCACGTTCTCGCGGCGAGCCATGGCCATTTTCAAGACCAAATACGATACGTTAATCATGTTACGGAGTTCCATAATCGGCACCGAAACCTTTGATTGCCAGTACAATTCTTCGTGTTCTTTAAATATAAGCTCTACGCGGTCGTGGGCGCGTTTTAAACGACGGTTGGTGCGCACAATTCCGACATAATTTGACATGATTGCTTCCAATTCTTTGGTCATTTCGGTAACCAAAATGGCTTCTTCGGGATGCGTAGTCCCTTCGTCGTTCCACTCAGGGATGTTGTCAGGGATGTAGGCGTCGGCTAAATTCTCGATTGTTTTCTCGAAAGCCCGATGTGCAAAAACCACGGCTTCGAGGAGCGAGTTTGAAGCCAAACGATTGGCACCGTGCAGGCCCGTGCAGGCGCACTCTCCCGTTGCGTACAAGTAAAAAATATTCGTCTGTCCAAATTCATTCACCTTGATACCGCCGCACATATAATGTTGCGCGGGCACTACCGGAATGTAATCTTTGCGTATATCAATGCCCAGATTGTCTTTGCAGTAGGCGGTAATATTGGGAAAATGCTCAATAAATTTTTCGTAATCGCAGTGCGTAACGTCGATATAAACGTGCTCATCACCGTATTTTTTCATTTCGGAGTCAATAGAGCGCGCTACAATGTCTCGGGGGGCAAGCGAAAGGCGCGGGTCATAATGCTCCATGAATGTTTCGCCTTTTTTGTTGCGTAAAATCCCCCCAAAACCTCTCACGGCTTCTGAAATCAGGAAGTTGGGCTTTTTGCCAGGCTGATAAAGCGCCGTGGGGTGGAATTGAATAAACTCCATGTTGTCGCAGACGCCTTTGGCGCGGTAAGCCATGGCAATGCCATCGCCAGTAGCGATGCGCGGATTGGTCGTATTTTGATAAATATTGCCGATTCCCCCCGTGGCCAGCATGGTTGTTTTGGCCAAAAATTTCTCTACTTTTCCCGTTTTTGTGTTCAAAACATAGGCTCCAAAACATTTAATATCGTCGCGGTGCCGGTAGACAGTTTCTCCTAGATGGTGTTGGGTAATTAAATCTACGGCAAAATAATGCGTAAAAATCTGAATCGACGAATGGCTCTTGACTTCGCTCAGAAGCGCCCGTTCTATTTCGGCCCCCGTGGCATCTTTGAAGTGCAGAATACGGTGGTCGGAGTGGCCGCCTTCTTTGGCCAAATCATACTCGCCGTCGGCTTCTTTGTCAAAGCGCGTACCGTAAGAAATTAGCTCCATAATGCGCTCAGGCGCTTCTTTAACCACAATCTCTACAATATTTCTTTTGCTGATTCCGCCACCCGCCACCATCGTATCTTCGATGTGTTTTTCGAACGAATCTTCCTCGGCCCACACGGCGGCAATTCCCCCCTGAGCGTATTTGGTGTTGGTTTCGTCGGCTTGTACTTTGGTGATAACCGCAATGGAGACCTTCTCTTTTTGCGCATCAAAATGCCGCGCCAATTTGGCGGCGTAGCTCAAGCCCGCGATGCCAGAGCCAATCACTAAAAAATCAAATTGAGGCATATACAACAATAATTTTCAATGTACGAATTGCGATTTATGATTTTCAGGCCCGAAAATCCCCTTGAAAAGGGGGGAGCCTCTGCCACTGCAAGAATAAAGAATAAATCACTAATAATTTAATTTTCAGAATCATTTTGTGATTCAAAAATCAAACCGCTATATTTGCAGTCCGATTTTCGCCTCAAAATGCCCGTTTATATAGTTAATTAATTGATTTTCAACGAAAAAAGTAATAACTAAAGTGGATACACTCAGTTACAAAACCGTATCGGCTAACTCCGCAACCGTCCAAAAGGACTGGATCGTGGTAGATGCTAACGGCGAAATCTTGGGACGTTTGGCCAGCCAAATTGCCAAAATTTTGCGTGGAAAGCACAAGCCTTATTTTACCCCGCACGTAGATTGCGGAGACAACGTGATTGTTATCAACGCCGACAAAGTTCGTTTGACAGGCAAGAAGATGACAGACAAAGAATACGTTCGTCACACAGGACATCCGGGTGGACAGCGTTTCGCTACTCCTCGTGAGATTATGGAAAAACACCCGCACCGCGTCGTTGAGATGGCCGTGAAAGGAATGCTTCCAAAGAACCGTCTGGGACGTCGTATATTTACGAATTTGTACGTATACGCAGGTGGAGAACATCCGCATTCGGCTCAGCAACCTAAAGAGATCACCTTTTAAAAAACGAGTTCATTAAAAGTTAAACCATTAACTTTTAAGTACTAAAAATAAAAAAATGGAAGTTACTAACACAGTAGGTAGAAGAAAAACTTCAGTGGCTCGTGTCTATGTATCAGCCGGGCAAGGCAACATCAAGGTCAATGGCCGTGAGTTTGCTGAGTATTTCCCTGTTGAGACGCTTCAAATCATTTTGAAGCAACCGTTGACCACCGTTAACGTAGCAACCAACTACGACATTAAAGTAAATGTTCGAGGAGGTGGTATCAGAGGACAAGCAGAAGCCACTCGTATGGCGATTGCTCGTGCTTTGTGCGAAATCAACGGCGAGTTCCGTCCAGCATTGAAAAAAGAAGGGTTCTTGACTCGTGACGCGCGTATGGTTGAACGTAAAAAATACGGTCGCGCCAAAGCCCGTCGTCGGTTCCAGTTCTCTAAACGTTAATATTTTCATTGAACAGTTACCATTAAGTACTAACCATTTGAACAGTAAGTCAAGGAAAGCGCTCCCAAGCTCAATCCAAGGTTATTTAATGATAAATGTTAATTGTTCAATGAAAAGTCCAGGCCGCGCTTATCGTGTCCGATGTGTGGTGCTGCACACTTTTAAAATCCTTCGTTGGTAAGGATTATTTCTAACATTTATCAAATCAAAAAAATGGCACAATTAGAGTACAAAGACCTGTTGGATGCAGGCGTACATTTTGGTCACTTGACCCGTAAGTGGGATCCGCGTATGTCTCCGTATATTTTCATGGAGAAAAACGGGATTCACATCATCGACCTTAACAAAACGATTGCTTCATTGGATGAAGCTTGTCACTATGTCAAAAGCGTAGTACGTTCAGGTCGTAAAGTGATGTTTGTTGCTACCAAAAAGCAAGCCCAAGAAATCGTATCGGAAGAAGCGCGTCGTTTGAAGATGCCGTTTGTGACGGAGCGCTGGTTGGGTGGTATGTTGACCAACTTCGCCACTATTCGTAAGTCATTGAAAAAAATGCAGACGTTGGACAAAATGCTTAGCGACGAGTCCACTGCCAGCAATATCGCAAAACGTGAGCGCCTTATCAAAGGTCGTGAGAAAGATAAATTGGAGCGTTTGTTGGGTGGTGTAGCTGACTTGACTCGTTTGCCTGCTGCTTTGTTTGTTGTTGACGTAAAACGCGAACACATCGCAGTTGCGGAAGCAAAACGTTTGAACATTCCTGTCATTGCCATGTGTGATACGAACTCTAACCCTAACGAGGTAGACTTCGTAATTCCCGCCAATGATGATGCATACAAATCAATTTCGTTGATTACACTAGCGATCGGAAAAGCAATTGAGGAAGGCTTACTTGAGCGCAAGCAAGAGCGTGATGATGCTCGCTTGGCAGAGGAAGAAGATGCAAAACGTGCAGTAGATGAAACTGCAGCAGATGTTGTAGAAGCGCCAAAAGCCGCTATTGAGGCAGACACCGAAGAATAAACAACTTCGATATAATATAGACCCGCTTCGGCGGCGGTCCCGCGACAGCGGCCGTGCCTCAGCCGTCTAATCGGATAGCCCGTAGCCTTCTATAAGCTATGGGCTATTCCGTTTAACGATTTCATAAAGTAGAACTTAATTGATTTTAACGACTTTTGTCTTCAGAATTCTTCTACTCAAGAAAATCCCTTTTCAGAATCGTAGAATCAATTAAAATTCCAAAACTAAAACTAATTAAATCTCAAAACTTAATTCATAAAATGGCTATCACAGCAGCAGATGTTAATAAGCTTCGCCAAATGACTGGTGCAGGTATGATGGATTGTAAAAAAGCCCTTACCGAAGCAGACGGTGATTTTGAGCAAGCAGTTGATATTCTTCGTAAACAAGGTCAGAAAGTCGCCGCTAAACGTGCCGACAACGTAGTTTCAGAAGGTCTTGTTCTTGTACACGTTAGTCCAGATGGTACTAATGGTAAAATTGTAGGTTTGGCGTGTGAAACTGAGCCAGTTTCGAAAGTAGAAAGTTTCCAAAATCTGGCTACCAACATTATGAGCCAAGCAGTAGCTGGCAACGCTCCCGACAAAGAAGCATTGCTTGCCACTCCTCAGGCTGACGGCCGTACGCTCGCTGAGCATATTACAGAACTTATCGGTAAAATCGGTGAGAAATTAGAGCTTATCGCTTACGAAAACGTAACGGGAGATGTTGTTAGCTCGTACGTACACTCAAACAATAAGCGCGGTGTACTGGTTGCTTTCACTGGCGTAAACGGTGCAGATCTATCAGAAGTAGGTCGTGACATTGCAATGCAAGTTGCAGCCATGAAGCCAATTGCAGTTGATAAAGGTGACGTAGATGCTGCTACGATTGAGCGTGAAATTGAAGTGGGTAAAGAGCTTGCCCGTAATGAAGGAAAAGCAGAAGCAATGCTTGAAAAAATTGCTTTGGGTCGCTTGAATAAATTTTACAAAGAGAGCACATTGTTGAATCAAGAATTTATTAAAGATGGTTCTTTAACCATTTCTCAATTACTTGATAAAACACAAAAAGGCTTAACAGTTAAGACCTTTAAGCACATTGCAATCGGTGCATAATTAAATAACATATTAAATGAAAACCCCGAAAATCATTTTCGGGGTTTTTTTTGCCTTTTTTATGACAATTATCATATATCACGAACGAATTTATAAATAAATTAATATAAAAGTTTTATTTTTAGCCAATAAAGAGCATAGTTTGTTTTGCTTGTAAGCTACCTGTGAAATTTTTAGCTGAATTATTTCTTTTTTTCGTTACTTAACCTATTTTTTTTCGTCATAATGAACGTACACTCGATTGGAATGAAGAACTATACTGACGAGCAGTTAGTGCGTTTATACGTTGATACCCAGCGTAATCCTTTTTTTGAAGAAATATATGACCGTTATGCTGATAAAGTGTACCGAAAATGCCTTTCCTTCGTCAAAGACCAAGCAAAAGCCGAAGATTTTACGCATGATATTTTCTTGAAGCTTATCGTTCGTTTAGGTTCATTTAAAGAAAATTCAAAATTTTCAACATGGTTATTCTCAATTACTTACAACTATTGTATGGATCAATTGAGAACAGCTAAGAAAATGGCAGAAGATGAATTAACGGAGGGTATTGATGTAATTGATGACTCAGATGATATCCAAGAAATAGAAATGGATGCTAAAAGACTTCGGGAAGTACTTGATGGAATCGCTCCCGAAGAACGTACGATTCTGCTGATGAAATATCAAGATGACTTTAGTATTAAAGATATAGCGGATACTTTTGGCCTCACTGAAAGCGCCGTTAAAATGAGGCTTAAGCGGACACGAGAGAAACTACGTAAAAAATATGCAGAAAGTTTGCTCTTTTCTATACTGTTACTAAGTAAGATACTTATTTTACTTAAATGGTGGGCAAAACATTAAACCTTTGAGGTCTGCATAAAAATATGAATAATCCTTTTTTTGATATTGACCCAGACGATAGCGTACCTGAATCACTGAAAAAAGCATTGGTTTCTGAAATTGATACACTTCGGAATACTTTTGAAATTGTTACATTGTTTGTTAGCCATTTTTTCAGTGCAGCTGAGGTAATGATTAACCCTGATAAGCCAAATGAGGAATCAAAATAAAATGATTACTGATGAAAGAATTACCTAATTTAAAAGAGATATTAATTAGTACTTTAACAAAGTTAATTAACCAATTTGTTGAATTTGTACCAAGATTTATTTTTGCTTTTTTTATCCTATTTATTGGATATGTGGTGGCCAAGATATTGGCTATCCTTACTAAAAAAGTATTAGAAAAAGTGGGGTTTGATAAGATTGGAGATAAGCTCAATGAAATAAGTATTGTAAAACAATTACAAACAGAAATAAAACTAAGCCAAATTGTTTCTAAGGTACTTTATTATTTTATCATGCTCGGCTTTGTGACCGATGCTACCAAGACTTTGGGTATCGGAGCTATTACAAGTTTGGTGGAAAAATTAGTCAATTTTGTCCCTCAACTAATTGTAGCAGCCATCATGCTTCAAATAGGAGTGTTGGTAGCAGAGGCTATTAAAAATGCTGTTGTTTCTATATGTAAGTCGTTTAATGTGCCTTCAGCTAAATTAATTGGTAATGTAATTTTTGCTTTTTTTTTAGTGATTACCCTTATCAGCGCTTTGGGGCAGGCAGGCATCAATACGGAGTTGCTCGAATCGAGTTTTAACTTAATGATTGGCGGAATTATTTTAGCATTTGCCGTAGGGTATGGATTTGCTTCTAGGGATGTTTTAGCAAATATTCTCTCTTCATTTTACACAAAAAGTCGTTACAAAGAGGGCCAAGTTATCAAAGTAGATGAAACAAAAGGAATCATTACAAGTCTTGATAATACAACCCTAACCCTTCAAACGGGTGAAACAAAAACTGTATTTCCCCTTCAGACTTTGCAAGCTAAAAAAGTTGAAATATTTGAAAATGAATAATTATTTTATCAAGCCAAATTATTCTGATGATGAATAAATATTACTATTGCATTCTTACGTTTTGGGTTTCGTGTTTTTTTTCTTTAGCCTCATTGGCTCAAGAAGCTCCCAAAGATACTAGCTATTGGAAAAAAGCGTCAAAGTTTGGTCTCAATCTTAGCCAAGGAACTTTTAATGACGGGTGGCAAGGAGGAGGGCTTAATAATATCGCGCTGGGTGTGTACCTTAACTCAAAAGGAGAATATACCCGCGACCGCAATAATTGGGTTAATGATTTTCAATTTCAGCTGGGAGCAATCAAAAATAAAGGTGATGCTTTTCGTAAAAGCGTAGACCGGCTGTTTTTTGATTCTAAATACGGGCGTAAATTAGGTGAAGTTTCGAAGTGGTATTTCTTTACAAATCTTAACTTCCTTACCCAAATTGCCAACGGACGGGACTTTGGGAATGAGCGAATGCCGTTTATTTCTGCTTTTTTTACCCCCGCTTATTTAACGGAAGCCATTGGTATAGAATGGAAACCCAATAAGTTTTTTAGTATGCAATTTTCTCCTGGGGCGGTTCGGCAGACTATTTTGGGAAATAAAAATCTATATAAAGCCATTGACCTTTTAGCCCCCGAATATAAGTTTTCTAATTACGGTGTTGAGCGGGGAAAATCAGTTCGTAATGAAGTGGCAATCATGCAGCTAGTAATGAATTTTGACAAGGATATTGTCAAAGACGTAAATTTTAAGTGGAGGTATCAGGCGTTTGCGGGGGCAAAAGACTTAAGAGCAATTGATAACCGTTTGGATGCGCAGTTGACCGCAAAATTTGCTAAATATTTCAATGTAAACTTGGGATTAATTGCAATTTATGACCAGGACCAAGTAGCACAAATGCAGCTGGCACAATCAATCAATTTTGGGTTTTTATACAGTTGGTAGTTATATTTAGTTGTATTATATCTATTTTAGGTCTTTCTTAAACCTCAAAACTGTATTGTTATGCTTAAAGAATTTAAAACATTTATTGCACAAGGCAATGTTCTTGACCTGGCGGTTGGAGTACTTATTGGTGCTGCTTTTGGGAAAGTAGTTACAGCCTTTATGGATGATATTATTAATCCAGTATTAGGCATCGCCATTGGTGGGGTTGATTTTTCAGCACTCAAAATAGTTCTGAAAGCGGCTGATCCCGCCACAGAAGCGGCCGAAGTAGCCATTCGCTACGGAGGATTTTTAAACGTAGTCATTCAGTTCCTAATAACGATGTGGGTGATTTTTCTGATTGTCAAAGCGGCTAATAAAGCTAAATTATCTAATTCTCAGGCACCCAAAGAATAGTATTATAATTATTTATATTCACAAAAAGCCCCTTACATACCATTGTGTAAGGGGCTTTTTGCTATACGTATTTCTACGTGTTTTATCAAGTGGTAGTACTGATTTAGTTCATTTGTCTTGTCTATAAGTTGTTGTCTGTTAGGGTTTTATGTCTTTGTGCGTATTTCTACGTGTTTTTGTGACGGTTTTTTTTGTAGTAAGTTTGTTTTGTCAATTCGACGTCCCTACAACTCCTTAATCATAAAATCAACACGATCATGAATACTCAACCTTTATTCAACAGTTATCTTTCTACTAAGACGGTTAGCTCTCCGGCGATACACAGCATTATTATTCCTAACGGAAACCATCAGGTAGTAATTCAAACCGATCAATTGATGTGCATGGAAGGATGCGGTAATTATACATTTTTATATACTAATGATGGCAAAAGATACTTAGTTTCGAAAACACTTAAAAGCTATGCGGCGATTTTGGATGATCAGATGTTTTTAAGGGTACACAAATCGTGGATAATCAATCTGAAGTATTTGCAGGAATTTTGTGAGTATGAGCGTTCACTAAAATTACGCGGAGGAAGAGAAATAGCCATCTCACGTCGTCGTATCCGTGAAGTTTGTGAAGTGCTTACGCCAATTGTCAAGTGCGCTTAGTCAAAAATATTATATTTTAGTGGGTTAATTGGTCATACAGCCGCTCCGACATCGGAGCGGCTTGTTTATTTTAGGCGCTAAAACAACACAAAACCAGCCGTTAATTGCCAAAGAGAGACTTTGCTGTTAAACTGTGCGTTGTTTTGCAGGTTTAGTTGTGAAATATTAGATAAACCACTTTCGTAGCGAAGGTCAATGTTGAAAGAGCGGATGTCCAACCCCACACCTGCCTGAAAACCGAAAGTAGCCTGCTCAATGGTCTTGTTAACATTTTGACTCGTATATACTTTGAGGGCATCGCCAAGCTGACTTCCCTGTGCGATGTTAAGTGATGCCATCGGGCCCGCATTAAACCGCAGAGGGCCGAGTTTAAGCCCGATTAAAACAGGAATATCAATCTGACTGAACTTGACATCTACATTGACAGGCGTAGTGCTGCCGTCCTTGAATATTTCGAATGTGCCCCCTTTGGAGGACAAAAGAACTTCGGGCTGAATAAATAATTTCCGTCCGATGCGCGCATAGGCACCCACTACGTAGCCTGTTCTGTTGGTAGAATTGGTTTTGAAAAAATCAAGGGTTGATGCGCCCGGACGTTTTATACTAAGGTCTTGGGTCTCTAGCCGAGAAAAATTTGCACCACCCCTGACACCGATAAAAATCAATTTGCGATTAAACTGGGCCGTTGCCTGAAATGCCACCAAAAAAGCCAGCGCAAAAAATATTTTTTTCATGGTTGTAAGAGAGAGTTAATTATGAAATAAAAACATGGTAATGACGGATTAACGCCTGTGGCGGGTGGGAGATTGTTTCAGTTTTTTTTTAATTTGGAAAATTCCGCCAATCTTAATTAAAATTTACACTTCTTAAAGCTACGCAACCATTCATACCAATACCCTAAAACGATTTCAGAGAACACTATACCTTTGGTGTATTAAATCTCCGAAAGCAATCCTACCCATGTAGAAACTTGATTTTCAACCTACTGTCGCGTTAAAGGCCGTTAACTAACTGCTTCGCTTTTGACTGAAAGGATTTCTTTAACTTGCACCTAAGTTACTGTTTTCATCTTTGTAATCAATAAATCATCGTTAACAATCATTAACCATTTATCACTTTCTCACTTTGAGTAAGTTTAGGATACCGACGACGAAGATTTCAAACTTAAATAACTATTTTTGAACGCATCAAAACCACTTTTTCGCTCATGGAAAATAACCAAGCTCTAACCAAACTCTCTGATTTGCCGATTCTGAAACATTTGGAAGGCGGCGAAAATAAATTGAAAGTCCTTCCCGAAAATATGGCCAATTGGAAAAAAGGCGAAAAATCCATTGCGTGGTTGGTAGGACTGGTCCTGATCCTTGCCGTGGGCTACGGCTTTATCACGGTGTTGTTGCCGCTGATTACTTCGTTGCTGGTGGGGGTCATTACGCTGGGTTTCAAAATGATTGAAGCCATGGTCGTGGTGGGCGCAGTCCTTTTAGGTTTTATGCTCTCTCCGCTCATTTTCAAAGTCTTCCGTCGCATTGTTCGGAGTTTACACAAGCTTCTCATCAGAATTGACCCATTTGCCGAATTGGATGACCAGCTCGGCAAAATGAAAGACTCTCGGCGAGAATTTGAAACTGTCAAAGCGGAAATAAACGCCTGCAAAATTCAAATGAAGCAAGAGGCCGTAAAAGCAGAAAAATTGGCCAAAGATGCCAGTCAGAAGGTTGTTTACTGCCAAGAAGAAGCTAAGGTGCTGAAAGCAAAATTGGACAAAATGATCGAAAAAGGCGGCGATGCCGCGCGTGAAACCGACGATTTTGTGGAGTTGGAGGGAAAACTAAATGCCGCTATTGGCGATGGCAACCGGTCGGTTTCGGAAGCAGAAACCTATCGGAGGCTGGTCGATACCTTTGGCTCACGGGCCAACGTGTTTGCAAAACTTGACCGTAAATTGGTGGGGTATGGTCATGCGTTTGACGAGAAACTCAAAGACTTTGCCACCAGTATTAACTTATTAAAAACAGAATCACGGGCGATGGCTGCCGCCAACAACGCCACTACTCGTGCTCGTAAGGTACTCGGACAAAATCAGGATTGGCAGTTGGATTATGCGCTGGAAGTGATTTCGGGACAAATTGCCAGCGATATTGCCAATACCCAAGCCAATATCCGCGATTTGGACAGCATCGTCAAAGATTTCAATCCGAACGACGAGCGCGCTTATGCTCGCCTTGAAACTTTTGCGAATCAAATCAAAGGAGGGGAATTTGAAGTGAGCGACCCCAATCGCGTTTCTAACCCCAATTATAAACTTACCCCAGATCAAAAAAATGCGGGTGGTGGAATTACGGATATTTTTTAATTAGAAGTGAGCATTGAGGGGCGAATTCTGAGAATGAAATTCGCTCCTCGTTTCTATCTCATGACTCCTAAACCATGACATTACAACAATTCTTTGATCGTGTAGGTGAACGGCCCGACTGGGTGCTTATTTACTTCGCCTTACTGCCTTTGATGGCCCTTTTGGCAAATCTACTGGGCAAAAACGAAGGGCATCTGTCACCTTGGAATTACTTCTACGCTTTCTTGATTTATTTGGCTTGTATACCAGGTATTTTTGCCGTGGCGCTCAATGTTTACCTTTTTCTGTTTGAACGTCGGAGCATTTTTGATTTTAACATTTATACGCAGATTCTTCCCTTTTTTGCCATGTTGCTAACGCTTTGGCTGATTCGTCGGAATGTCATTTCGTTTGATTATATTCCTGGATTTCAGAAATTAAGCGGGTTGGTACTGATGATTTTTGCAGTCATCTCCCTGATGTGGATTGTAGACCGTACGCGTATTGTGGTCTTCTCTTACCTCAAATTTGAATACGTACTGGTGATTTTTGCCGTTTTACTCGTCCTCCTTTTGTGGGGATGGCGAAAATTATTTAACTGAAGTTACAATTCATCCACCGTACCAGCTCCCAGCTCCTGCAATAAAGTACTCCAATAATGGGTTACGGTAGGGTTATTTTCTTTGGTGCTGCTTGTAGGTTCAAAAGGTAATGCAATTTTGATTTCGGCCGCGTTTAGGGCGTATTGCTGCATGGCTTGGGCATCAGTTTTGGCCCAACTTTCAGCTTGGGTATTGTCCTGAGGAGGAGTTGAATGAAAATCGCGGCGATTGGCGCCTTTCATACTCTCGATCATGTCGCTTAGATAGTATACTTTTACTTCAGCACCCGTTTCGGTGGCTTTGTTGATAACGGGCAGGCTCGCCCAAATATCGGTTTGGCGCTGAGAATTTCCCACGTTTTGGATACCTAACTTGGCCATTAACTGCCGCAGAAATATCATACGTTCGCGCTGAAGGGTGAGGTCGGCGGTGGTTTGAGCCGCTTCGCGGTCGGTCGCGTTCATGTGACTGATATCTTCTACTTCGGTACGGCAGGTAAGTGATAAAGCACGTGCTTTTTGGGTATTTTCATGAATAAAATACACTTCCAATTTGTCGCCTTTTTGACGGATATTTTGCTCAATCAAATCACTTAATATTTGCTGATATTTCTGGGCGACAAACGCTTTATTGATATTGACACTCTGGGTTTTGTCCATAAAAACCAAGGTATAAACTGGCCCAGTAGTAACGGTGGCTTTTTTCTCTTCCGAAAAACAGGAAACTAAGAGGCAACAAACGGAGATAAGTATACTATAATTGAGAATGCGAATCATGGCATTGAGTGAGATTTGACGCGAAGATGGCATTTGATAAATAAATACGCAATCCAAAACGGATAAAAGGCTTGTCTATTGTGACGAAAAGCAATTAAATGGGTTGAATCAGTAGAAATTAGCTTTTTAACTTTGGTAAAAATGTATGCCAGTCCTGAAATAGTATACCGAGCGATGTTTTTGGGGAAAACTGGGTATTTCCAGCGGGGCCTTTAAAAAAAGGCCCGTATCAGTGATTGACGGATACGGGCCTGCAACTATTTTACTAAAAATTTTATAGGTGAATCACCTCACCGTAAGCAGCGGCGGCCGCTTCCATAATCGCTTCAGACATGGTAGGGTGTGGGTGAACCGACTTCACGATTTCGTGGCCAGTGGTTTCCAAATTACGGGCAACAACTACTTCGGCAATCATTTCGGTGACGTTGGTGCCAATCATGTGCGCACCGAGCCATTCGCCGTACTTGGCGTCAAAAATTACTTTCACAAAACCTTCTGGCGTACCAGCGGCTTTGGCTTTTCCTGATGCGGAGAAGGGGAATTTACCTACTTTAATCTCGTATCCGGCTTCCTTGGCGGCTTTTTCGGTATAGCCTACCGAAGCAATTTCGGGGGTGCAATAGGTACAGCCAGGGATGTTGTTGTAATTGAGCGGATGAACGTGCGGCTGGCCCGCGATTTTTTCAACGCAGATAATTCCTTCGGCCGAGGCTACGTGTGCCAAGGCTTGGCCTTTAGTCACATCACCGATGGCGTAATATCCGGGAACATTGGTTTGGTAAAAATCATCAGTTGTAATTTTTCCTTTTTCAACTTTGATACCCGTTTCTTCCAAACCGATGTTTTCGATGTTGGCTACCACACCAGCCGCCGAAAGTACAATGTCGGTTTCGATTTTGATTTCACCAGAAGGGGTTTTTACAGTCGACACACAACCTGCACCGCTTGTATCTACTTTTTCCACGCTTGAATTGAGGTGGATTTCGATACCCATTTTTTTGTATTGTTTTGCCAGTTCTTTTGAGACGTCTTCGTCTTCTACGGGAACCACGTTAGGCATAAACTCCACAATCGTTACTTTGGTGCCCATGCTGGCGTATACGTACGCAAACTCAACGCCGATTGCTCCAGAACCAATGACGAGCAATGACTTAGGTTGTTTTTCCAACGACATTGCTTTGCGGTACTCGATTACTTTCTGACCGTCGATGGGAACGTTGGGGAGCTGACGAGCGCGGCCTCCCGTGGCAATGATGATGCTCGTGGCCGTGTATTCGGTTTTTTTACCGTCTTTTTCAACTTCTACTTTTTTGCCAGGTTTTACGCGACCTGCGCCTTCAATGATGTCGATTTTGTTTTTCTTCATCAGAAAGTTCACGCCTTTGCTCATGCCATTGGCTACGTCGCGGCTACGCTTAATAACCGCGCCGAAATCAGCTTCAGCATTGCCAACCGTGATACCGTAATCTTTGGCGTGGTTGATGTACTGAAATACCTGAGCGCTTTTCAATAACGCTTTGGTAGGGATACAGCCCCAGTTAAGGCAAATACCTCCGAGGCTTTCTTTTTCTACAATAGCGGTTTTTAATCCCAATTGGGAAGCGCGGATGGCGGCTACGTAGCCACCGGGCCCGCTGCCAATAATTATCAAATCGTACTGTGAAGCCATGTATTTATGTGTATTGAGTAGTGAATTTCAAAACGCCGGCAAGGTTTTGAGTGGGGAACCCAATCCTTGCCGACGTTACCGTATTGGCGTCACAAAAATAGACGGAAAAGTTGGTTTGACAATAGTCTTCCTTCGCTGTCTATTAACCCAATGTAGCTCCTTGTTCAGAAAAAGGCTGATTGTAGAGTCGCTTGCCCGTTGTTTTGAAAATAGCATTGGCAATGGCTCCGCCCGTTGGAGGCAATGCAGGTTCTCCAAGGCCAGTAGGGTCGATGCCATTTTTGACAAAATGTACTTCAATGTCAGGAACTTCGTTGTAGCGAATCAGGCGGTATTTGTTGAAATTATCCTGCTGAGGTGCGCCGTCTTTGAAAGTAAGATTTCCGTACATGGCATGACCAAGCCCATCCACGATAGCGCCGTAGACTTGGTTTTGGGCGCTGCTTTCGTTGATGACGATGCCGCAATCAACGGCTGCGTATACCTTTTTCAAAACGGGTTTTCCTTTAACATTGGCCATTTCGGCAATTTGGGCCACGTAGGAAGCGTGTGAGAAGTACACGCTGAAACCTTGGTAAACTCCTTTTTTCTTCTTGCCCCAACCCGCTTTATCAGCCGCTAACTTAATGACCTCGCGGAAACGTTCGGGCTCGTAAGTGAGTTTTCCGACGGGGCTTTTCTGTGCTTTTTCCAACAGCTCCATCCGTAACTGAATGGGGTCTTTGCCGCCCGCCATGGCTACTTCATCCAAAAACGCCTGTTCGGCATAGGCCAAAAAGTTGGTAATCGGTGCCCGCCAAGGGCCAGTAGTTATGGGCGACTTGTGGTCGTTGGATTGAATTAGTGTATTTTCAATAGCACCTACTGGAAAGTTGTCGGGGCGGGTGGCGTTTCCAGCGTTCATTCCTGCACCGTGGAGCATATAGCCAGTGATATTGCCGGCTTTGTCGATAGACGCTTTGAAGCGATAACGCACGGCAGGGCGGTAAATTCCCCCAGCGGTGTCATCCTCGCGTGACCAAGTTACTTTGACGGGTGCTTTGATGATGCTCGATAGCTCGGCAGCTTCCACGGCGTAGTCGGTGTTGAGACGGCGTCCAAATCCTCCGCCCATACGGGTCAGTTCTATGGTGACTTTTTCGGGAGCGATGTTGAACATTTTCGCAATTTGATTTTGCGCATTTTGGGGCGTCTGGCTGGGGCCAGCCATCTCGATGCTGTCGCCTTTGAAATGGGCAAAAAAGTTCATCGGCTCCATCGGGCTATGCGGCAAGAATGGGCATTGATATTCGGCTTCGATGACCTTGTAGGCATTTTTGAAAGCCGCTTCTATGTCGCCGTCTTTGCGGTGAACGGTGGCAGTGGTGCTGTTGAGCATTTCTTTGAAAATGCGGTCGTGGTCGGCGGAGCTTTCGAGGTCTTTTTCTTTTTCCCACTCAATTTTCACGGCTTTGCGGGCCTGCATCACTTCCCAAGTGGTTTTTCCGACGATGGCTACTTTATTGCCAAAGGAAACAACATGCGTGATACCGGGCATTTTCTTGGCCTCGGTCGCGTCAAATGATTTCAATTTGAGACCAAAAGCTGGTGGGCGTTGAATCATGGCGTTGAGCATACCTTCGCGCTTGTAGTCAATGCCAAAAAGGTTTTTCCCCGTCAAAATGTCTTTGCTATCAACGCCTTTTACGGAAGTCCCAATCAAGGTGAAGTTGCTTTTGTCTTTGAGCTTTACCGTTGTTGGAGGCGTAATTTGGGCAGCATCCGTTGCCAACTCGCCGTAGCTTAGTTTTTTGCCAGAGCTGTGCATTACGAAGCCTTTGCTGGTGCTACACTCGCTGACGGGTACGCTCCATTTCTTGGCGGCGGCTTCCATCAACATGGCGCGGGCAGTGGCTCCAGCTTTGCGTAGGCGTTCCCATGAGTGGCGGATAGCGCCGCTTCCTCCGGTGAGTTGACGTTCAAATTTTTTGGTATCCAACGGCGACTGCTCTACCTTTACTTTGCTCCAATCGGCGTCCAATTCTTCGGCCACAATGATTGGGAAAGCCGTTTTGATGCCTTGCCCGATTTCAGGATTAGGCGAATATATGGTAATGATGCCCGAAGGCGCGATGGCCAGATAAGCGTTAAAGTCGATGGTATCGGCGGCGGCTTTGGTCAATACGCCAGGCTCAAAGGCCTCCGACGAAAACCAGCCAAATCCGAGTACTAAGCCACCAGCCGCGGTGGCAGATGTTTTGAAGAAATCTCTTCTGGATTGATTAGTGCTCATGCTATGTGGTACGGACGGACCCGCCCGTGGTTAGAATGGTTCAGGAAAGGAATTATTTTTTCATTTTGGCGGCGGCCAACTTCACCGCATCGTGAATCCGGTGGTACGTGCCACAACGGCAGATGTTACCCACCATCGCTTCCTCAATTTCTTTGTCGGAAGGGTTGGCATTTTTGGCGAGCAATGCCGATGCCGTCATCATTTGACCTGCCTGACAGTAGCCACACTGCGGTACGTCTACTTCATCCCACGCTTCCTGCACTGGGTGGGTTCCGGTTTCGGATAGCCCCTCCACCGTCGTAATGGTTGCGTTTGATACGTTAGATACAGGCACCACGCATGAGCGGGTAGCCTCGCCGTTTACGTGTACGGTACAGGCACCGCACATTGCCATTCCGCAGCCGTATTTGGTACCTACTAAATCGAGGTGGTCGCGCAATACCCAGAGCAGAGGCGTATTGGCATCAACGTCGGCTTTGTACGTTTTTCCGTTGATTTTCAGGTTAAATAATGCCATGTTTGAAAAGGTTAAATTTTGGTATATAACATAAAATTGAATATAAAAGTTAGGTTTTGCAAACCTTTAACCGCCCTCTTATCGACGAACGGCCTACTGGTGACGACGAAACTGTAATTGAATTGCCTATTGAGTAAATATAGGCACATTTGGAGGATTGTTACTTACTAAGAATTTTAAAAGTGGCATTTACTTAAAAATCGTAAATTTGTTTCAAAACTGCATAACCACGTGATTATTAAAGAGAAATATGTTAATCCATTTACGGATTTTGGCTTTAAAAAATTGTTTGGCACAGAGCTCAACAAAGATTTATTGATTGATTTTTTAAACCAGGTAGTGCTGCCTAACCGTCATAAAATTGCGGAATTGTCCTACGCAAAGAATGAACAAATCGGGAATACGGAAATTGATCGAAAGGCCATTTTTGATTTGTATTGTGTAGGCACAAACGGCGAACGTTTCATTGTAGAAATGCAAAAGGCCAAGCAAAACTACTTTAAAGACCGTAGCATTTTTTATTCTTCTTTTCCCATACAAGAACAGGCAAAGCGGGGTGATTGGGATTTTAAATTGTCGGAAATATACACCGTTGGCATTCTGGATTTTGTATTTACAGAAGATAGCAATGAAAAAGAAGTACGTCATGAAGTGCAATTGAAAGACCAAAACTGCCGGGTATTCTATGATAAATTGACTTTTATTTATCTGGAAATGCCTCATTTTACAAAAACCGAGGAAGAGCTAGAAACCACCTATGACAAATGGCTGTATGTTTTGAAACATCTCCCTTATTTAGACAATCGTCCGAAAGCATTGCAGGAGAAGATTTTTGCTCGATTGTTTGAGGCCGCCGAAATCGCCAAATTTACCCCTGACGAACGCGACAGTTATGAAGCCAGTCTTAAATATTACAGAGATTTGAAAAATGTCATTGATACGGCCATTGCCGAAGGCAAAACGGAAGGTCGAATGATAGGGCTTATTGAAGGTAAAATTGAAGGCAAGATTGAAGGTAAAATAGAAGGATTAATAGAAGGCAAAATAGAAGGCAAGATTGAGATAGCTCGTAATGCCATTGCCGAAAATATTCCCATGGATATTATTATTCGCTTGACAGGGCTAACCGTCGAAGAACTGGAAAAATTGAAAAACGAATAAAATAACCTTTTTTATCCTTTCCCAATTTCAAACAAAGTGTTCGATACCGAACACTTTTTGTTTTTTGAAAATGCAATAAATTTCTGATAATCAATTGGTTGGTTGGTGGCACGCCTTTGGATGCCCTTTTGTATATACAGCCAATTTATTTTCAAAAATGGACAGAGATATACCCGAAGAAAACCAAAAAGAACAATCCCGCCGCCGTTGGCTTTGGATTGGTGTATTTGCCCTTGTTGTCGCAGGGGCCGTGTGGGGCTTACGCACCTCCTTGAGCAATTCCGTAAACAAAAGTGACCTTCGACTCGCAACCGCCGAAATCGGAAATGTTGAGAATACACTTACTGCCTCGGGCGAGATTCAACCTGATTTTGAAGCCGTGATTACCAGTCCGATTACGGCGGTAATCCAACAAATCTACCTTGATGCGGGGGCTTCAGTCAAAAATGGCGATAAGATTCTGGAGTTGGATAAGGAGTTTACGCAGTTGAATTTTGAAAAAATGAAAGACGAGCTTGAACTCAAACGCAATGGTATCGTTAAACTGCGTTGGGAGTTGGAGAAGAGCTTTTATGATTTAAAAATAAATGACTCTATTAAGGTTCTAAAAATCAATAGCTTACGCGCCGATATTGAAAATGCCAAACGATTGTTTAAAGCAGGTGGCGGCACGCGCGAAAGTGTCGACCAAGCCGAGCAGAATCTGCGTATTGCACAATTGGAAAAGCGACAGCTCGAAAACGATATTCGCATCAAACAACAAACGATGCGGGCCGACATTCGCGAGTCTGAAATTGGCGCGCAAATCAAAGAAAAAGACCTTCAAGAACTCCAACGCAAACTCCAGCAAGCCAACATCATTGCCAACCGCGCCGGAGTGCTTACTTACGTCAACAAAAACATCGGCTCCAAGGTCGCAGAAGGTGAAGTATTGGCTCGTTTGGCGGACTTGGGCGGGTTTAAAGTAATTGGCTCTATATCTGATAATTATGCTGACCTGATTCGGGTTGGAATGCCTGTGGTAGTACGCATCAACGATACGCAATTGCGCGGTACACTTACGAATATCCTGCCTTCTGTTCAGAACAATATCGTCAATTTTGACGTGCAACTTGATGATAAAGCTAATAAACTGCTGCGCCCGAAGATGAAAGTAGAAGTGTATCCTGTGACAG
Organism: Runella salmonicolor; assembly: GCF_024158025.1. Classification (NCBI taxonomy): domain Bacteria; kingdom Pseudomonadati; phylum Bacteroidota; class Cytophagia; order Cytophagales; family Spirosomataceae; genus Runella; species Runella salmonicolor. Next base: position 92,519 of record NZ_JAMZEL010000017.1, on the reverse strand, counting down.
ATGCCCATAACCAAGTGGTAAGAGTGGCCAACGGCGCAGGCTTTACGGGTACACCTGTGCAAGATGTTTTTGTCCTTCGTCCCGACGGAAAAGCAGAGCGCAGAACCGTAAAAATCGGGTTGGCTAATTTTGACTTTGTTGAAGTCAAAGAGGGCATTCGAGCTGGAGAACGCGTAATCATTTCAGACATGAGCAAGTATAAGAATGTCAAGGAGTTGGAGATAAAATAAAGCCACATTATGTATGGGCATGCCCTGCCGTGCCCATCTGAACGAAACAGCCATGAATAAAATATGTTTATGTAGAACCCGTCACTGGCGAATAGTACAGGTGCAAGAGGTCTGTCGCTTGGGTGTACAATTACTTGTCTTTTGCTTTTTTTTGTCAATATCGGTACATAGCCAAACAACCCAACTAACGCTTTCAGAAGTGGTAGAAATGGCCAAAAATCAATCTATTTCAGCGCGTCAAGCGTCTACTACCAAAGAAACAAAGTATTGGGAATACCGCACTTTCTTGTCAAACTACAAGCCGCAATTAACGTTAAGCGGGAATCTGCCCGCGTTTAGCCGGTCGTTTATTGAGGTACGTCAGCCTGACGGGACGATTCAGTTTCAGCCCATTCGTAATAACAATTCGTCGCTAAATCTTTCGCTGAGTCAGAGCATCGCCGCCACGGGTGGAAGTATTTATGCCACCTCACAATTGCAGCGATTTGATGATTTTGACCGAAAAAATACCCTCTACAACGGGACTCCCTTCGCTGTTGGGTATTTGCAGCCGTTGCTGCGTTTCAATTCATTTAAATGGGATAAGAAAATCGAGCCACTTAAGTTCAACGAAAGTCAACAAACTTACATCGAATCGTTGGAGCAGATTGCGTTGCGGGCCAGTGGGTTATTCTTTGATTTGCTGTTGGCACAGGTCAATTTACAGATTGCCGAAACCAATTTGACCAATACCCAAAACATTCTGAAAGTGGCCAATGAAAAGTATGAATTGGGTAAGAACACGCGCAACGAAATACTGCAATTACAACTCGAATTGCTCAAAGCGCGAAAGGCGGTAGGTGTCTCAAAACGTGACTTGGAAGTGGCTTCGTTGAACTTAAAAGCCTACATTGGCCTACAGGCAGAAGGAAAAATAGAGTTACAAACACCCACCCAACCCGCCGCGCTGACGCTTTCGTCTGAGAGGGCCATTGAGCAAGCGTTTGCTAACCGTTCCGATGCGATTGCGTTTGGCCGAAGAACACTGGAAGCCGAACGGGCTGTGGCAAAAGCTAAAGGCGATAATGGCCTCAATGCCACCCTCACCGCTACCTTGGGTTTTTCAAACCGTGGTATTACGGTGCCCGAATTGTACCGTAAACCCCAAGACCAACAAACGGTAGAATTACAATTGGACATTCCGATTTTGGACTGGGGGCGTTCTAAATCCCGTACCAAAACCGCCGAAGCCCAGCGCCAACTAACTCAGTACACAGTTGAGCAGGACAAACAGAATTTTCAACAGGAAATTTATACCCAAGTTACGCTGTTTGAAATGCTCCGCGACCAACTTTCACTCACCGTTCAGGCCGATAGCATTGCGTCGGAAAAGTACCGAATTGCGCAAGACAGGTACGTGTTGGGAAACCTGAGCATCACCGATTTAAGTATTTCGTTTACCGAAAAAGACCAAGCCAAACGCGATTATATTTATGCCCTACGCGACTATTGGGGGGCTTACTACAAGCTGCGGCAATTGACATTGTATGATTTTGAAACAGAAAGCAAATTGAAATAAACCATGATACATTTAAAGAACATCGAAAAGGTCTATCGGACAGCCACGGTAGAAACAGTTGCGCTCAATAACATCAATTTGAGCGTTGAAAAAGGAGAATTTGTTTCCATTATGGGCCCTTCGGGTTGCGGCAAAAGTACGTTGCTCAACATCATCGGGCTATTGGATGAGCCGTCGAATGGTAAAGTAGAAATTGGTGGAAAACACACCAATGGCTTGCCCGACAGTCAGTTGGCGCAATTTCGCAATCAAACATTGGGCTTTATTTTTCAGAGTTTTCACCTGATTAATGATTTACCAGTATTGGATAACGTAGAGTTGCCACTTTTGTACCGCAAGGTTTCGAGCAGCGAGCGCCGCCGCTTGGCGAGCGAAGCGCTGGAAAAAGTGGGACTCAGTAACCGAATGAAGCATTATCCCAATCAACTTTCGGGGGGGCAAAAACAGCGGGTGGCGATTGCAAGGGCCATTGTGGGGCAGCCGCAGATTATTTTGGCCGATGAGCCTACGGGCAATTTGGACAGCAACATGGGCAACGAAATCATGGACATCTTGACTACGCTCAATCAACGCGACAAAGCCACCATCATCATGGTAACCCACGATGAAAACATGGCCAAACGTACGCATCGCTTAATCAGATTATTTGACGGTTCACAAGTTTCCTAATCATGCTGCTCAACTACCTCAAAATCACCCTTGCCGTGCTGCAACGTCGAAAGTTTTTCACGTTTATCAGCCTGTTCGGCATCAGTTTGACGCTCACTATTTTGGTGGTGGCTACGGCCTTTATTGACCACTTGATTGCGGCTGGCTACCCTGAAATCAACCGCGACCGCTCTTTGTATATCTGGAATGTAAAGGAGAAAGATACCAAAAACCAAGGCCAAAGCTCGGGCCCCGTCAGCTTTTCGTTCATCAATACTTACGTTCGGTCGCTCAAAACACCCGCTAAGATTGCTGCCGTTTCGATGCCAAGTACCATCAATATTTACCTCAATAACCATAAGCTGAATGTCCGCTATCGGCATACCGACAGTAATTTTTGGGAGGTTACTTCCTTTGATTTTTTGGAAGGGAAAAATTATACCGAACAAAACATCGCCAACAACGATTATGTAGTGGTTATCAACGATTACGTCCGCGACGAATACGTGGGTAAAGGCCAGCCGGCGGTGGGAAAAATGATTGAAATCGACAACGTCAATTACCGCATTATCGGGGTAGTACGTGGCTGTCCGATTACCCGGATTCACGTTTCATCGGATTTGTATTTTCCGTACAATACCTCCAAGGCTGATTTAAAAAAGGTAGAATTACGGGGTAACTTTGCCGCGATAATCCTGCCCAATAATCCATCGGATATTCCTAAAATACAGACCGAATTCAACGTTATAGCTTCAAAAATTAAATTGACCGACACGGGCGATAAGTGGTTTAGGCCCGATAAACTGTATGTTTCTGCCGATTCTTACATTACCAGTTTTACCCGTCAGTTTAAGGGCGATGGTGAAAACGACGGTGTGGGGTATTTTTTTACCATTATGCTCGGAATCGCCTTGTTATTCATGTCTTTGCCGGCCATCAACTTGGTCAACATCAATATGAGTCGTATCATGGAGCGGGCTTCGGAGATTGGCATTCGGAAGGCTTTCGGGGCCTCGTCCAAAACCTTGGTGATGCAGTTTGTGATTGAAAATATTATTCTCACGCTCATTGGTGGAGTGATTGCGGTTTTTCTGTCGCTGGGAATTATTTATTATCTAAACAACAGCAACTTAATCGCCTACATTGATTTGAGTTTCAACTGGAAAGTTTTTTCTATTGCCATTTTTGTCAGCTTGCTGTTTGGGCTTTTGTCGGGGGTTTACCCTGCCTGGCGGATGTCAAAATTACAAGTTGTGGAAGCCCTTAAAAATTAAAAAGCCATGTTAAAACACTTATTTAAACTCATCTGGAAACGGAAAAAGATGAACTCTTTGATGATGTTCGAAATATTCTTTTCCTTTCTTATTTTGTTTGCGGTCTGGACGCTCGGTATCTATAACTACCGAAACTACGCCCAGCCTTCGGGCCTCGAAACCGACAATGTTTGGGTTGCTTTTTTTAACTTTAATGCACCCAACGACACCATCAAAGCCGAATACAAAGAATTGGTTCGGCAGCAATTGACGCGCTATCGGGCGGTGCATAGCTTTTCTTTTACCAGCGCTAACGCTCCGTTTACCTTCAGTTCTATGAACAACAATGTGGAGTACAACAAAAAGACCACGATGAGCGAAATCATGAGGGTTGAGCCTGATTTTCCGAAGGTGATGAACATGCAGATTTCTGAAGGGCGTTGGTTTAATGAGGCAGATAAAGCGGGTAATTATCGTCCTATCGTCATTACGCGTCGCTTGAAGGAAGAACTGTTTGGCAATGAAAGTGCGATAGGGAAAACGTTGGGCAATGGTGAGGGGGCAGGCGCAAACGACCCCAAAATGAAAGTAGTCGGTGTGGTGGATTATTTTAAACACAAAGATGACTTTCAGAAGCTTTCCAGCTGCATATTTCAGCCCTCTGAGCGATGGGATGATACCATGGTGATGAAGGTACAAGCAGGCAGTGGGGCGGAATTGGAAGCCCAAATCTCGAAGGAAGTGGCGCGCTTGGGCAAGGATTGGTCAATCGAAATTCAGCAGATGAACAACATGAAATCCAACCGCAACAACCTTGTGCTAGTGCCCGTCCTGATTTTATTGATTGTGTGCAGTTTCTTGGTCTTCAACGTCGCCTTAGGACTGTTTGGGGTGCTATTTCAAACCATCAGCCGCCGCAAGCAAGAAATCGGCGTACGCCGTGCCATGGGGGCTACGCAGGGAGCTATCTTATGGCATTTTATTGGCGAAACCGCCGTTATTGCTACTTTTGGGCTTATTTTAGGCGTCTTTTTTGCGGTTCAATTTCCCTTGCTGAATGTGTTTGATGTAGAGGCAGGGGTATATTTATTAGGGATTTTAATGGCCGTCATTTCGGTTTATGTGTTAGTCAGCATTTGCGCTTTTTATCCGAGTCGTCAGGCTTCTGTGATGCAGCCAGCGACCGTTTTGCACGAAGAATAAGTATGATTTTAATCGTTGATGATGATATTGCCGTTCGAACTTCTCTTTCGCTGCTGATGCGCAAAGAGAAGTTCGACGTGGCAACGGCCCAAACACCCGAAGAAGCTCTCATTCATTTGACTGAGAATGTGATTGAATTGGTGTTGCTCGACATGAATTTTTCTAACGACACCTCTGGAAATGACGGCTTGAATCTGCTCGCTCAAATCAGACAACAAGATGCACACGTACCCGTGATTCTCATTACGGGTTGGGCCACGATTGATTTGGCCGTCAAAGGGATGAAAATCGGGGCGGCTGATTTTATCAGTAAACCTTGGCAAAATACGCATTTGATGCAGTCGGTCCGTACCGCATTGGCGTTGCGTGAGGCAAAAGGCAAAGATTTAGCGGCAAATGACCAAGCACCTAAAGAGGTGAATTCAGGGCAACGGGCGGCCAATCAGTCGGTCAGTCGTCGCCAACTAGACCGGCAGTACGATTTTGGGCAAATTATTGGGCAGTCGGAATCCATGTTGCAAATATTGGGCACCATCGGTCGGATAGCCGCGACCGATGCCTCCGTATTGATTATGGGTGAAAGTGGTACAGGAAAAGAGCTTATTGCGGAAGCCATCCACCAAAATAGCCAACGCGCCAAGCGCCCCTTCGTCAAGGTGAATTTGGGCGGGATTTCAACCAGTTTGTTTGAATCGGAGATGTTTGGGCACATTCGCGGGGCGTTTACCGATGCGCGCTACGACCGCACGGGTCGCTTTGAATTGGCCAATCGCGGCACCATTTTCTTGGATGAAATCGGCGAACTGGATTTGAGCAGTCAGGTGAAATTGCTGCGTGTGTTGCAGGACCGAACCTTCGAAATATTGGGTAGTAGCAAGACCAAAACGCTGGACGTGCGCGTGGTGTGTGCTACCAATCGAAATCTGGAAGAAATGGTGGCGAAAGGTACGTTTCGGGAGGACCTGCTGTACCGAATCAACCTCATCACGATTCAGTTGCCGTCTTTGCGCCAGCGTCCCGATGACATTCCGCTGTTGGTCGATTTTTTTGTCAACAACCTACGCAGTATATACAGCCGCCCGCACTTAGAAGTAAGCCGCGACGCGCTAAAATGGCTCAAACAACTCAACTTGCCGGGCAATATTCGCCAGCTCAAAAACTTGGTTGAACGGACGATTTTGGTCAGCAACAATGACATACTAGAAGTGGCCGATTTTGAGCAAAATTATCAGCCGCAATCTCGCCCCTCCGACCTCATATCTACGAAATCCCCCCTTCCTGATGTAGGCAGCATGACGCTCGAAGAAATGGAAATTCAGATGATTCGGCGTGCGATGGAATTTCACCGGGGCAAAGTGGCCCGCGTAGCCAAAGCCCTAGGCCTAACGCGCTCGGCGTTGTACCGGCGATTGGAAAAGTACAGTATTCCGTTTGATGAAGAATAGCAGATTCCGTTATTTTAAAGGATACTTCGCAAGCACGCCTGTAATCCCCGTTTTTTGATACCAATCATTAAAAACGAGCTCTAATTCGTTGACATCGAACGTCCCGAAATCTACATCTCGGTAGGTTTTTACTTTTTGGAGCAACGCCTCAGGCTGTATAAAGGGTTTTCTGAAACGAACCACCGTCGAATGGGCCGTCTGAATGGCGTAGCGTTTATCGATGGAATGTTGCAGCCCAGCGTTCTGAAAGCGTTGACGCAGGCCGTTGCGTATTTTTTTCAATGCATTGTCCAACGGAAAACCTTGGATAAGTAAACAACTCGGCGAAGCCGTAATGCCCCTAAACTGTATTTTAAACGACTTTTGGGCTTTTATCACTTCCTGAACCAATGCCACGTACTGGGCCGCATCAATGAGGGAAAGGCTAAAATTTTCGTAACAAGAAATAATTGACAAAACGGTCAGATGAATATCCGTAATTGGATAGTAATATTGCTCAGGTTCTGACGCTTTGAGGTCACTGAGCATGGTTTCAATGGCCGTTCTGACGTTTAGCGGTGGGCGGGCCAATAAAGTAATACCCCGGCGGGAGTCTACGGGCGCGTCAATCATGGGGTCATATTCAAAGTGCCCTGACTCAAACTGCTGAACCGAACGTGTCCATAACTGATGATAATGTTGTTCTAAATCCATTGGGTTTTGTGTTGTAACGCATGGCTAAATATATGAAACTAAGCACCAAATTCATTTCTTTCATCGTCATTATTCACTTGGTGGCGGTGGGATTGTCGTTGTATATTTTCCAAAAAGAGCCACTTTTTTTCATTGCTTCTGAGGTGTTTATTCTGCTTTCGCTGTTTATCGCTTGGCAATTGTACAACGAAATGATTCAGCCCCTCAATCTGCTCATGACGGGCGTAGAAGCTATCAAAGACCGTGATTTTAACGTTAAATTTCTGAAAACGGGAAAGTACGAAATGGACCGGCTCATTGAAATTTACAATCAGATGATTGACCAGTTGCGTACCGAGCGCACCCGGCAAGAGGAACAGCATTTTTTTCTTGAAAAACTGATTCATACCTCCCCCACGGGTATTTTGATGATGGATTTTGACGAAAATATCACCGCCATCAATCCTAAAGCGCAGGCCATGCTGAGCATTCAGGCCGACGCCGTGCTGCACAGCGCGCTGTCGTCGATTGAGCATCCTGTTTTGCAGGCCTTGAGTCACTTAAAAACGGGGGAGTCACGGACCATAAATTTCAACGGGTTGGAGACTTATAAATGCCAAAAGGCGCATTTTATGGATCGGGGTTTTCCACGTTATTTTATCATGCTCGAAGAACTGACGACCGAAATTCTGGCCGCCGAAAAGAACGCTTACGGCAAGGTAATACGGATGATGGCGCACGAAGTCAACAACTCGGTGGGGGCCGTAAATTCGATTTTGGATACGACCATTTCGTTGGAACAAAACCAACCCGACGTAACGGAAGCCCTGCAAGTAGCCCGCGACCGCAACGAAAACCTCAACCAATTTATGCGACGTTTTGCCGACGTGGTTCGCTTGCCCATTCCGCACAAAGAGCCACTGAATATCAGTGATTTAGTAATGAAAACAGCAAGCCTGATGTCGTCGGTGGCCAAACGCCAACAGATTCGTTTTGAATTTAATTTCAGTGACAATGATGTGATTATTGCGGCCGACGTTTCACAGATGGAACAAGTACTCATCAATGTCATCAAAAACGCTATTGAGTCCATCGAAAATGACGGGACCATTACGTTTGAAACAACTCATCAGCCTCCTCAATTGCTAGTCATAGATACGGGGAAAGGTATCCAGAAAGGTATTGAAGAGCAGTTGTTTAGCCCTTTTTTCTCTACCAAACGCAACGGACAGGGTGTTGGGCTCACGCTCATTCGGGAGATTCTGGTCAACCACGGGTTCGGGCTTTCGCTCCACACCGAGCACGAAGGAAAGACGGTGTTTCGGGTGCGGTTTTGAGGTGGGGAAACCTCACTTCAAAGACCTAATCCACTCCCGCACCAGCGCTACTCCTTCCGTATGCGTGGTTTTGCGGCCGAGTTCAGGCATCATTTCGCCAGGGTCGGTGGATTCCATGCGGTACAGTAAAATGGATTTTTCGGGTTGGCCGGGTACGATGCTGTATTGCCGTCCGCCGGAGCCTCTTCCTGCGGCTATGGGCGCTTTCATTATGCCCAATTTTGTCAAATCGGTTTCGTCGTAATTCAACATTAGGCCCGAGGTTTTGGCGGGGCCTTCGTTGCGGTGGCAGTGCGCACAGTTAATGTCCAGCCACGCCCGGGCCCGAGCCTCTAAGGAGCCGCTGGCGGGGTCATTCCAGACGGGCGCTTTGGGCACATCGGCAAGGGCGGGAAGTCCCGTCAAAAGTCCTGTTTTTTGCCAATGAACCAATTGGTTTTCTTTTTCGCCATATTCAAAATCACCATTCAATTGCCTTGCCGACGGCCCGATGGGCTGCATTTTTTCATTTTGATTGTGGCAGCCTTTGCACTGATTTAGGTTGGGCATTGCGTACTGAATGGTGCGTTTTTTGCCATCAGAATGAATCCAACTCACCTCTTTGGTTTCTCCGGCTACTTCTAGGTAAGCGTCGGTTTGGTCATCATTCCAGATATATTCCAGCGCTTTCCAGCCCGATTCTTCGTGAACCAGCAGACGTGTTTCCAGGATGCGGCGCCCCGCGGTGGGATTGCGAAAATCGTTGGGATAATAAAAGGTCTTGATGATGGTGGTTCCGACGGGAAAGTCAAGTACACGCTCAGCATTATAGGCTACGGTTGTGCCGGCAGGAAGTTTTACGAATCGCAATTTTTCGGCATAATCAGAAAAAAGCGGCGTATTGAGCTGGTAAGGAACAACCCCTTCGGCGGGAAGCTGGTCCGCGATTTTGCCCCGAAAAAATCCGTATTCCGAAAGATTTTCTTTAGGGGCAAAAGAGGTACTATCTGCCGAGGGGGATGTTTTTCGAAAAGAAAAAGTAAGGGCAATTGACAAGATAAAAAAGGCAAACGAAAACAGCTTCATTGTTGAATAACGAATTTTGAATGATAATAAATACCTACATCGTACCTCTGACTTCTCCCCACTTATTCCTCAAGCATCGAAGGCGGAATCGGGAGTTTGATGGGCTTTCCGTCTTCTGCTTCTCCGAGCAAATACCCGAACGGTTTGAGGGCATCGACCGAATCAAATATTACTTTCAAAATGGCCGTCATCGGTAGGGCCAATATCAAGCCAGATACGCCCCATAATTGCCCCCCCAAAATCAATACAATCATGGCCGCTAAGGGGTTGACGCTCACCTTAGAGCCCACAATGTAAGGCGTTATAAAATTGCCTTCCAAAATCTGGATTACCCCAAAAACGCCTAAAACGCCCAACGCATACATGGGCGAATCGAGTGCCACCAACGCCATCAGCGCAGGAAGCAACGAGCCAATCATTAACCCAATGTAAGGAATCAGTAATAAGCAAGAGGCAAAGAAACCGAAGAAGATTGCGTGTGGTACGCCCAGCAGCAACAACCCAGCCGAGTTCATGACACCCACAATCAAAATCACCGAAACCAAGCCAACTAGGTAGCCTTGTACGACCTCATAAATTCGACGAATGGCCTGGTCGACGCGGCGTTTGTGGCGACCGTTGAAAGCCTTGTAGAAAAATCGTCGAAAAAAATCACGGTACAAAAGGAAAAAGAAGACAAACAAGGGCACCAACGCCGCCGAGGCAAGCGTGCCAGTGGTGGTAGCCACCGCACCCGTGAGGATAGAGGCACTGTTTTTGAGGGCTTCGGTGAGGTACTTACGGCCTTCGGTGAGTTGTTTACGGCGGCTCATCCCAAAGTTGTCGGACAAGAAATCTTGTCCTTGGTCAATCCAGAAATTGGCTTTTTTCTCCAAACGAGGTAATTCTTCCCCAAAACTGATGATTTGAACGGAAGCAACGTATATTAAGCCAACCAAAACCGCAAAAAACAAGATTAAACTAATGGAAATCGCCGCAATACGCGGAATACGCCAGCGTTCCAATAAGGCACAAATAGGGTACAACAACACCGCAAAAAGGACCGAGAACGTAAGGGGAACCAAAGTTTCGCGGAGTACGTAAAGAATGTAAACGATGATAACGCCCGAGAGCAACCACCCAGCGAGGCGAACGGAAAACGGAAACGACTTTTGCATGTTTAAGAAAGAGTGAAAGCCAAATGGCACGAAAATTTAGGAATAAACCAGACGAAACAACCAAAAAATCGCAATTTTATTATGCATAAACTGATTTGGTGGGCTTTTACGCTGCGAGTGGCTTTGTGTGACTGTCATAATGAAAAAAAAAATGTTGGATTTGTCAATGGAAAAAGCGTCTACGAAATGGTCAAAATCGGCCAGCTCCCTCCCGAACTTCGGGAAACGTCAGGCTTGGCATTGGGCCGAGAAGCTCGGACCTTTTGGACGCACAACGACGGTGATAATCCTGCCGAACTCTACGAAGTGAACGACGAAGGGAAGGTAAAAACGGTGTTGAAATTGCCTCAATTTAAGAATATCGACTGGGAAGATTTGGCCCAAGATACCAAAGGGAATCTCTACATCGCCGATTTGGGCAATAATGCCAACCAGCGCAAAGACCTTGTCATCCACAAAATTAACCCCAATGAGTTGAATAAGTATGAGGCCATCCGCGTGGCGTATGCCGACCAAAAAGCATTTCCACCGCCTTCGGCTGAGCAAAATTTTGATTGCGAGGCTACCGTTTGGCACCAAAATAAATTGTATTTGTTCTCCAAAAACCGCAGTACAACTAACCGCAACGTAAGAATGTACGCCGTGCCCGATAGCGCTGGCACGTACACGGTTGCACCCATCGACAGCGTGTACAGCAAGGCCATGGTGACGGCGGCTGATGTAAGTCCCGACGGAAAAACGCTGGTGCTACTAACCTACGGAAAACTCTTGTTTTTTGACGTTAGCCAGGGCATGAATTTCCGGAAGCCGTTGTACTGCTTAAAGTTTGCTCAAGGACAAACCGAGGCCATTGTCTTTATTAACAACGAAGATTTTATTCTGACCAATGAGCAGAAAGGGGAGATGTTTTTGGGGAGTAAAAAAAGGCTTTGAAACGCATCCCGCAGCTTTAAGGGGCGGTTGGACAAGTGCCTATTTTTGCGCTAAAAACACTGCCCTGCGCGGCCGTAAATCCAGGTTTTAATTCAACGGAATTGCCAGCGGTGTAGGTGACATTGATGGCATTTGCAATTGCATTGGTTGCGTTGATTGAGTTGCTTGCATTGAATGTATTATTGCTCGTTATCGGGTCGAAAGAGGTCAATGTAATAGAAGAAGGGCAGTTTTGGGCTTTTATTTTATAAATGTTTCCATTCGAAAACGAAGCCGTGTATAGCTCTCCTTGCCAATCTTCCCCAAAAGTAACGGGGCTTGAAAGGGAGATAGATTGCGCCGCATTTTGGTAGCCGCCGTTGGGGTTGCGGCGTAAAGCCCAAAAGTTTCCTGAAATATAATCGGCGTAGATATAGTGGCCGTACATGGCGGGAAACTGTTGGCCGCGATACACAAAACCGCCAATCACTGACCGCCCGGCGCCGCCATTGTTGGTGAAGCCCGCGTATTCGTGGAGGGGAAAAGTCATACTGATTGAATCTTCGCATACGGGTTGAAGATACCGATGGTTGCCTTCATAACACCGCCATCCGAAGTTAGCCCCACTGGGGGCGTCCTTGGCTAAAAAATCGATTTCCTCCCAGCCGTCCTGCCCATTGTCGCCAATCCATAAATCTCCGGTTGAGCGGTCGAAGCTCATCCGCCAAGGGTTGCGGAGTCCACGCGCCCAGATTTCGTCTCGAATGCCGTCGTTGGGCATTTGGTAGGGGTTAGACGCTGGAATGGCGTAGGTGTTATTGTTAGCGTTGACGTCAATGCGCAGTACTTTGCCGAAAAGTTTGGACAGATTTTGGGCATTGTTGAACGGGTCTCCGACCGTGCCTCTTCCGCCATCGGCATCATCTCCAGTGGAAATGTATAAATAACCATCTGCGCCAAAACAGATTGCTCCGCCACGGTGACCTATATTCAGTACGTGTGGGATGGTAAGTAAACGCGTTTCGGTGGTATCGGCTAGATTAGCGTTGCCGACACTTTTTCGAAATTGTGAGAGTTGCACAACGTTATCGGGTTTTCGAATGTAGAGTACATAAAAACGGCCGTTCTCGGCGTAGTTTGGATGAAAGGCAAAACTATTAATGCCCGCCCATTGTGTGTCCTCAACTTTGGAACTAATGTCTAAGAAAGGCGTCGATAGAATACTGTTGTTTTGAATGATTTTTATTTTCCCACCGATTTCAGAAACAAAAAGCCGGCTATCACCAGCCGATTGAATATTGGTCGGACGGGTTAATCCTGTTTGGTATATTTCAAGTGAAAGGGTAGGGGGCTGAGCGTATATTTTTGTGAGAAAAAAAAAAGAGATAAAGTAAAATGTGTACTTGTTTGGGGTGTTCATATTGAACATTCTGCTTTTATGGTCGACCTATTATTTGCCTGATATATAAAATTTTATAGCGTATTCAGGTTAAACAAGCGATAAAGATGCTAAAAAAAACACCCCCCTCAAAAATATTAAAGGCGGGTGTATAAAAAAATGAATTAAAGGTATATAGAAAATGTCCTTTTATTGCTCAGGTAGGTGTGGGGGTAGTTTTTGACTTTCATCTTTACCTTTCAAGTAGTCTGGTAAATTAAGGCCAGCCATATTAAAAAGGTCATTCAGAGGTGGCACTGACTTCATCATTCCAGAGATAAAATTAGCCGTGGTAGAGCCGTCGGCGCTTCCGCCGGCGTTGTCCCAAACCGTTACTTTGTCAATTTTTATGTTTTTTACAGCTTCTACCTGAATCTTAACCAGCTCGGGTAATTTTTCGATCAACAGCAATTGGAACGCTTTTGAAGGATCGCCGCCAGCGGCTTTAACTACTTCTTTGTAGCCTTCTGCTTGTTTGGTCAGGATTTCATAAAGACCTTTTGCTTCGGCTTCCATTTTGGCGTAGATGGCATCGGCTTCCCCTTTGGCGCGTTCGCGGATACGCTCGGCTTCGGCCTGTGCTTCGATGATGGCGCGCTGTTTGGCTACTTCGGCTGGTACAATTGTATTAGCCAATTGTGACGAACGCTCGCGGTCAGCCCGGGCGGCTTCGGCTTTTTGCTCAGCCACGTATGATTCTTCCAATGCCTTGGCCTGTTGCACTTTTTCGGCGGCTCCGGCACGACGGTTGGCTTCTGCTTCGCGTTCGCGGCGCAAGGCTTCGGAGTTGGCAATGGTGATTTTAGCTTCGTTTTCTCCCTGAACGGCTATGGAGTTGGCTTCCGAGATTTTGATACGGGTGTCCTTTTCCGCTTCGGCTTTTCCGATTGCCTCGTCGCGCAGTGTAGCGGCAATCACCACCTCTTTGTCTTTTCTGGTTTGAGCAATCTGAATGTCGCGTTCGCGCTGGGCTTCGGCAATGCGCGTATCGCGGTCACGATCGGCAATGGCCTTTCCGATTTCCCCAACTTTTTCCTGCTCGGCTACGCTGATCTTGGCTTCGTTGATGGCTTTAGCTGCCGCTTCCTTTCCGAGGGCCTCAATGTAGCCTGATTCATCGCGCAGGTCAGTTACGTTGACGTTAATGAGTTTAAGACCGATTTTTTTCAATTCAGCTTCTACATTGTGGGTAATGTTGGTCAAAAACTTGTCGCGGTCGGAGTTGATCTCTTCGATGGTCATGGTAGCAATCACCAGACGCAATTGGCCGAACAAAATATCTTTGGCCAATTCCTGAATTTCCTGCATCGACAAACCCAACAGGCGCTCGGCGGCGTTGTTCATGCTATCAGATTCGGTTGAGATTGCGACCGTAAAACGACACGGTACATCAATCCGAATGTTCTGACGGCTCAGGGCGTTGGTCAGGTTGGCTTCGATGGAAATGGGCTTTAAATCTAGAAAAGAATAATCCTGAATCACGGGCCAGACAAACGCCCCGCCGCCGTGAATACAGCGCGCCGACGAGGTAGAGCCGTCTTTGTCGGTGCCCGTGCGGCCATAAATGACCAGAATTTTGTCGGAAGGACAGCGTTTATAACGCGTCAATAAAGCCGTAATGGTTGCAAAAATAACCACCGCAATCACGGCAATCGTAATCAATGGAGTCATGTGTTGTTTTGTGTTAAAAGTATAAAGAATTGATTTAAAGGGTTTCGGTTACGACCAATACACCATTGGGCAATATATCAACGACTTTTACGGAAGCCCCCGTCGGCAATACGCCTCCAGTGGTTACTGCATCAAGTTCGCGGAGGGTATGTTGAATGCTTATGTGTACTTTTCCGTGACCTTTTTGTTTGGCAGGAATGGTTAAGTACACCCGAGCTTCTTTTCCGAGTGCATTTTCGATACGCATGGTATTGTTTTGGTTCAACTTTCGTATCTGTTTAATAATAACAAAAAACAATCCGACTAGCCCCAGTCCCACGGCCATTGATACCATGACCAAAACGATTTTATTGGCAATGATTTCGTAAAAACCGACGCCTGTCCATCCCAATCCGAGCAGAAAATGAATAAGGTTGCGAAACGTAAACAGTTGAAACGGCCCGCTTGCGTGTGATAAATCTCCGTCAAAATCGGCGTCCAAACCATCAGAGGCATCTCCGCCCATGAAAGTGAGCACGGTCTGAATCAAAAATACCAGCGAGGCTGGGAGCGTAATGTACCAAAGCCCCTTCAGAAAAGGGTCGGCATTTTCTAAAAAATCCATGTGCAGTCTGCAAAAGCAGTGGTTAAAAGTTTAGGTTATGTCGTAAAAAAATGACGCTACAAAGATAACGCCCTGCTTATGACGCAGGAAGTGATTTTAGGGTACGGCCTTGGATTTAGAGGATGATGCCTTGTAGGAATTGGATGAGTGGTATCAGACAACAAACCACTTCAAATAATTTTCTAACCAAGCAGCTAAGAAGTAGGGAAGATTGAGGAGGCGATAGGGTTTGCCTTTACGGGTTTTAACGCGGTCGATGGAGATGTTTCCTGCATAAAAGCGCACTGCCAGATCGTGGGGGCAACGATCCATAAATTCGTGTAATGAACGTAGCGCACCACTTGCTCCGGACTTGATTTCTACGGGAATGAGCAGATTGCGGTAAGGGTAAACCAAGTCCACCTCCGAAGATGTTCCACCCTCTTCGCGTACCCAAAAGTGAAGCCCTGAATCGGGTAAGTAACGCAATGACTTGAGTTCTTGCACCACTACTTGTTGAATAAGTTTGCCGCGAGAGCTATCATTTAAGTCATTGATAACGAGTAGTTCGCGGTGTAGCCCCAACTGAAAATTAACCAATCCAACATCTAAATATTGGAGACGAGGGCTTTTTTTGAAATCGGGTAAAGCAGGCAATGAAACATTAGTGGTAGGGTAGATTAGTGCTAAGATTTTAGCTTTCTCTAAGGCATTAATTGCTTCTTTTACCTCTCGTGTTTTGAAAGATGAATTGCCAAAGTGGTTGAAAATAATGCGGTTGTCTATCTCAAACGGCGCGGTATCCATGACATGACGCAAGATTGTACGCTGCGTGAAGTTGGTGGCGTATTTTTCAATATCGGCTTTGTAAGCCTCAGTGATAGAGGCATACAAACTGATGATTCGGCTTAGGTTTTTGTCTTGAAGATAACTGTAAGTGATATTGGGCATACCACCAATCATCACGTATACGTGAAAAATTGGGTAAACTACGGCAAGTAATTGATTGTCAAGCGGAACATGGTTGAGCGCATTTAGTAGTGCCTGATTTCCTATCCCACTGAGGTATTCTTGAAAGTTGAGTGGATGTAATTCCGCAAATTCCACCCTACCTACGGGCATACGGGCGATTTGTTCCATCGCAAATTCCAACAACGAACCTGTTACGATAATGTAGAGATGGGGATAATCTTCGTAGAAAAATCGCAATGCCTCCAATACTTTGGGAGCTTCTTGCACTTCATCAATGAAAATCAGCGTTTTTTTGTCTTTGTTGTCGATTTCTCCCTTTGCTAAAAATAGCAATTGTATCGTTGTAGCAAGGTTTTCAACGGTATTGAAAAGTTGGCGGTCAGCGGCCCGCTCTAAATTAAAATAGAGGTATTGGTCAAATGATTTTCCGAACTGTGTCACCAAGGTAGTTTTTCCTACTTGCCTGGCCCCGCGCAAAATCAATGGCTTGCGAGAGAGTGAATTTTTCCACTCGTACAAGAAAGTTTCTAATTGCCTTTTTATCAAGATTTTGTTCGATTTAATAGGCAAATTTAAGATTTTTTTGTTTGATTTAATAGGTAAATTTTGGCATTTTTTGTTTGATTTTATAGGCAAAATGCTTTTTGTTCGTGGCTGGGGAGGGATATTATGGCAATTGAGAGTTTTGTTTTTACCGCAAAAAAAACAAACCCCCACCCTCATTCATCTGAATAAGTGCAGGGGTGTTAGTATATTTAGAAATAAAGTGAGTCGTTACACGATTCCTTGTGCCTTTGCTAAAGCAGCATCCAGCCCGCTCGCGTCGGAGCCGCCAGCGGTGGCAAAGAAAGGCTGTCCGCCGCCGCCGCCTTTGACTTCTTTGGCGAGGTCTTTGACGATGTTGCCTGCGTGTTTGCCCTGTGCTACCAAATCTTCCGAAAGCATCACCGCTAATTGAGGCTTGCCGTTGAGTACAGTTCCCAATACAATGAAACAGGTATCGAGCGACTCTTTCAGTTGGTACGTCAGCGATTTGAGCGCGTCTGCGTTGGCTACGTCTACCCGCGCAATGATGACAGAAATTTCCCCTTTCGTTTCTACCTGAGCCAATAAACCTTGTTTGGTTTGTTGCAACTTTTCGTTTTCAAGGGCTTCAATGCGTTTGAGCAACGTGGCCTTCTCCGAAAGCAGGTTTTCTACGGCTTTCACCACGTCTTTTTGGCCTTTGAACAACTCTTCCAATTGGCTGATAACCTCTGCCTGACGGCTGATGATTTCCAGTGCTTTCTCGCCCGTTACGGCTTCCACGCGGCGTACACCTGCCGATACGGAGCCTTCGGAGGTGAACTTGAAAAGCGCAATCTCGCCCGTTGAAGGCACGTGCGTACCCCCGCAAAGCTCGACCGAAAACTGCGGGTCAAACTCCACGACGCGGACAAAATCGCCGTATTTTTCACCAAATGTGGCCGTTGCCCCTTTCTTGATGGCCTCATCAATCGGCACATTGACGTAGGTTTTTTGGGCAATGTTGGCGCGAATTTTGGCGTTTACGATGTCTTCTACCTGCTTCAATTCCTCGTCGGTTACTTTGGCAAAGTGCGAGAAGTCAAAACGCGTTACTTCATCGTTTTGATACGAACCTTTTTGCACAATGTGCGTACCCAACACTTTCCGCAAACCTGCCAGCATCAAGTGCGTAGCCGTGTGATTACGCATGATGTTCTGACGGCGGTGGGCATCTACAGAAGCGAGGAGCGGGGAGTGAGTATTCAGAATTTCATCCAGGTTTTTGTCGCGGGAAACATGAACGAATAAATCATTCTCTTTTTTTGTATCAACAATATTGATCACTTTTAACTCATCACCCGTCATCCTTAATTCCCCCGAATCGCCCACTTGTCCCCCCATTTCGGCATAAAACGGCGTACGGTCGAGCACGATGTGGTATTCTTCTCCCGCTTTGGTTTTTACTTTGCGGTATTTTACAATTTGGGCGTTGGCTTCAAGGGTATCGTAGCCCACAAACTCAAAATCGCCACCTTCGCTTACTTCTACCCAGTCGGTAGCTTCTTTGGCGGCGTCCTGACGGCTGCGGTTTTTTTGTTCGGCCAATGCTTTTTCGTAGCCAGCCTCGTCGATTTTGTAGCCTTTTTCTTTGGCTAACAAAGCCGTTAAATCTACCGGAAAACCAAACGTATCGGATAATTCAAAAACCGTTTCCCCGTTGATGATTCCCCCCGCTGGTGTTTGCGCGCTGATGAGTTCAAAGCGTTTGATACCTGCTTCCAACGTACGCAAAAAGCTCTTTTCTTCTTCATTTACCACGCGGGTTACGAAGTCTTCCTGTGCTTTGAGTTCGGGGAAAACATCTTTAAACTGCTCGGCCAGTACTGGTACCAACTGACTCATAAACGGCTCGGTGAAGCCTAGATACGAGTACCCATAGCGAATAGCGCGGCGCAAAATGCGACGAATAACATAGCCCGCTTTGGCGTTGGAAGGCAACTGCCCGTCGGCAATGGCGAAGCTCACGGCGCGCAGGTGGTCAGCAATGACGCGCATGGCGATGTCGGTATAATCAGTGGTGTTGAGCGTACCGTTCACGCCGTATTTTTTACCGCACATTTTCTCAATGACCTGAATGGTATTTTGAAAAATGTCGGTGTCGTAGTTTGATTTTTTGCCCTGAATGGCCATGCAAAGGCGCTCAAAGCCCATGCCCGTATCGACGTGCTTGGAAGGTAACGAAATCAATGAGCCGTCGGCTTTGCGCTCAAACTGCATGAACACGTTGTTCCAAATTTCCACCACTTGTGGGTGGTCGGCGTTGACGAGCTCTTTGCCCGACTTGGCATCTACGTCGGCTTGGTCGCGGAGGTCGATGTGGATTTCTGAGCAGGGGCCGCAGGGGCCAGTATCGCCCATTTCCCAGAAATTATCTTTTTTGTTGCCCAAAATGATGCGGTCTTCGCCCACCATTTCTTTCCAAATATCCCAGGCTTCTTGGTCAAAAGGAACGCCGTCTTTTTCATCACCCTTAAAAACCGACACGTAAATGCGCTCTTTGGGGAGTTTATAGACTTCGGTGAGCAGTTCCCACGACCATGCAAGGGCTTCTTTTTTGAAATAATCGCCAAATGACCAGTTGCCCAACATCTCAAACATCGTATGGTGGTAGGTGTCAAAACCTACGTCTTCGAGGTCGTTGTGCTTGCCACTCACGCGCAGACATTTCTGGGTGTCGGCGATACGCTTACTTGGGGGCGTGCCGTTGCCCAAAAAGAAATCTTTAAACTGCGCCATGCCCGAGTTGTTGAACATGAGCGTGGGGTCATTTTTGGCCACAAGCGGTGCCGAGGGCACAATGAGGTGGCCTTTACTTTTAAAAAAGTCTAAAAACGCTTGACGGATTTCGTGGGAAGTCATTCTTACTGACATTTGAAATTTAATGTTTGACATTTGACCAAAAACACTGAAATCGCGTGAAATTCAGCGTTAAATGTTTAGTGTCTTTTTTGGAGGGGCAAAATTACGGAAAAATGCCGTAGCTTTCTGATTATGATTTGATTTTGATTAACTTGCATAGAAGACCCGATGAAGCTATGGCTACCATTGTCAGTACCGAACGTTGGACGTATGAACGAATGCGCAGAGAGCTACCGCCCGAATCGCGGTACGAATTGCGTCATTTTAATCTGATTGATATGTCACCTGCCCCTAAGCCTCAACACCAACGGATTTCTAAACGATTGTTTAGACTTTTGGATTATTTTGTGATTTCAAATCGACTTGGAGAAGTGCTTTTTGCGCCTATTGATGTTCATTTTGCCCAAGGGGAGGTATGCCAGCCTGATTTAGTGTTTATTGCCCAAGATCAGGCGCAGATAGTGGGTGAAAGCGCCATAGAAGGTGTGCCCGCGTTGATTGTGGAAGTGGTTTCAAAAGGCTCCGTAGCGCGTGATTACATTGAAAAAAAAGAAGATTATGAGCGTTTTGGTGTGCAGGAATACTGGATTGTAGACCCTCGCAATGAAGTGGTTTTGGTATATGTACTCGAAAACGGAAAATACCAGCTGTTTTCTTCGGCTGAAGAACAGGACATTGTTCGTTCGAGTGTGTTAGCAGGATTTGAAACCAACTTGAAAGAAATTTTTGCGGAGGGGTGAGGGAATTATTTTTTATTGTTTTACAAAAATATATTCTACGTTTTTTAGTACTTCCTCAGTTGTGTAATTATACTCTTTATCAATAGAAAATTTTATGGTTTTTTTATCCATAAATTGATAAGAATATACCTGTACTTTTCCTATGGCTTCCAAAGGTAACGATTTTTCGTTTTTTACATCAATATTGCATTTTTCTGGCCCAAAATTATACTCAAAATTGTATTTTGAACTATCTATTGTTAGAACCCCATTTCTCTTAGAATCTGTAAAAGTCATTACGACTGCTGGATTATTAATAACTATTAGTTTGTCGTTAGGATTCACATATTGAATGCGGTTCAATTGCCAAGTTCCTTCCAATTTTTTACCAACTGTGACATAATCGGGTTTGCAAGAGATTCCTGTAACAAGCAGTACAAGCAAATAAAAATATGTTTTCATGCTTTTAAAAATTTGAGTGAAGTAACCGAATCACCAGTTACTTCACTTTGATTAATTCTTAATTTTCAAGAGTAAATTGTATGCTTCCATCCCCAATACTACTTGGTGATGACTTAGTGTAGTGTATTAGTTCACCAGCGAGCTTTTTATCCTGAGCTTTATAAGTGAGTTTAAAACTTGCAGTTTGAGATGAGCTTCCCTCTATACCTGCTCCGCTTGCTTTTGTACCTTGAGTAACTCCAACCGTAAACTCTTGAGTTGTACCATCATCATCTATTTCATAGGATTGAATCTGAGGAATGGAAAGAGTGTTTTTATAAAGGCTATCGAATGGCGGTGCTACGCTGATGGGGAGCTGACTTGCTTTGAATTCTGTCGTATCACCACAAATAGTTTTGCCAAACCCCAAGCTCCCATCCATGTATCCTTTTACGTTTATATCCACAATACTATCTTCCCGCTTAATTTTGTAAAAGAAATACTGGGTTTTAGTCATATCGCTGAAAACATACGTCTCAATTATATCTTTCCGCTCGCATCCTGCTAGTATCAACAAAATGCCGATAAAAACTCTTTTAATTATCATTGCCTGTGAGGTACTTAATGCCCCACGAATTACCTAATAAGTAACCTGTGGGGCATTTATTAAACGTTTTAAAACCCGTAACCATGCTCGCGAAACACGACCTCTATTTTGCCTTTCTTTGCTGTACCGGGAATGAATTGTAAACAATACATAGCCCCAGCTTGAGTACCTTCACACCCACCCTTAGCAATGATCGAATCAGCAAAAATTTTAAAATACCTTCTTTTCAGACTAGTATCGATTTCACTAAGATTTTTGCCCTTGATGAATGACGAAAATTCGTTTTTGTCAAAGCAATTTCCCTCACTATATCCTAAGCTTCCGTCTATGGATCCTTTAATTTTGTAATCCACTATACTTTGCTCTCTTTGTATGGTATAGAATAAAAATCGAGGCTTAGAAAAATCTGTGATGATGTGCTTCTCTATGATGTCTTTTCGCTCACATCCCATCAGTACCAACAAAATTCCAATAAAAATTCTTTTAATTATCATTGCAAAAACTGGTTGCGGAACTGGTTTGAATTAAACTGTCTTCTTTTCTACCACTTGTGCCTATCGAAAGGCGCTTTCCTTGCTTATTGTATATTGCCTCCAAAACTTTCTGACGTAATGCTGAACCACTACATCCGCAGGTTTCGGCTACTTTTCGTCCAAGGTCATTGTTCCATAAGTCCATTTTCGCATCTAAGCTGTTCATATCTTGGCTTTCGTGATTGTCCCCTATAATTTTTGCCTCTGATGAACCAAATGATAAGGTTTTTAATGCATTCCAGTAGGCATGTTTGAACGCATTTTGGTTAGTTCCATCTATATCCAGATACGTTTGGCCGTCTTTTTCACACATATACTTGGCTTTGGAAAAATTCACCGCTGAGGTTTGGTTCCACCATGCGGCTGGCGCTTTTGTGGGATTTGCTTTTACCCAAGCGGTTTCTTTATCATTTAAACGCCCAAGCCACTGTAAAAACTGGGTTATCTTATCTTCCGGGACCGTCCAGCCTTCAGTGGGCTGCTCTTCATTAGTAGTTGTACTATTGTCCGAAGTGCCTCCACCATTGTCATACGGAGAGTAATCAGTGTCGTGTTTGCTTTGGCAGTCTCCGGAGCTTACACTAAAGCTATAAGATTCGGAATACATATAAATAGGGTCTCCGCAGCCATAGCCTGTCATGCAAGTCACTGAATAATGCGTAATGGTAACGTTGTAGGTGGTGGTTTGGCAGGTTGTCCGTAGGTTGGATTTAGCACCGTTTGCCTTTGGCAGTAACGTTTTGATTAGCTTCCCGTCTTCGTACACAAATCCCCTCTTAAAGTTTCCGTCATTGTCCTCAAACCAGTGCATACCTGTATAGTCACGGTCTTCTGATTTATTCTTTTTTCGTTTTTGATAGGCCGGGTCAGCTTTGCTATACATACGTTCAATTACTTCTTTCTCATCGTCGTCTTTATAAAGAACCAACTGCACAGGAGTTACTAATTCTGCAAGAGTCAGCTTGCTTTTGTCAGATATAGAGTCCATTGTAGTCAAAGTGGCTGACTCGGACATTTCAAAAACAGGCACGACCAATGCTTTTCGGCCACCCTTAAATTTAAGTTTTTTTGCTCTCTCCCAATCTGGGGCTTCCTCCCGATTTTTCTTTCGGGCATTGACGGAGGTTTTGTCAATCCGCCGTGAGTTTTCATACAAAACCTTTGCCCTATCGATGGAGATTTCATCGGAAGCTACGCTTTCAGTAACTGGCTCGGGAGGATTAATCAATGATTCTCGATTACACGAAATCCCTGTAAGCAAGGTAATCAACAATAAGTGTGAAAGATAGCGAAGTGGATTTTTTTCATCATTTTTAAATTTTAGGTTTATTATTTAATCTATAGACTAAAAGAAAATTAGAGTGTTTGCTTAGAGGTTTTTTAGGAAAATAATACTATTGATTTGACAACTTCGATAACTGCTGAGTACGCGGAAGTACTCCACGGGGCTTTTTCGTGTGTAAAGGTCAGAAGGAAAAATGAGAGCAGAATTGACCTAAATCAAAAAATAAATTGACATAAGTTATTTAGATGTATCTTCTTGAAATTTTTTCCGAATTCGGCTAAGGGTAGCAGGGGCAAGATTGAGAAATTGGGCAACGTGCTTCACCTGAAGACGGCAAGCCAATCGGGGGTAAAGCTCCAAGAAACCTTGATAGCGTTTCAGAGCATCTTGCTCCCGTAACAGTTGAAGGCGTTTATCATAAACAACAAGATGGTACTCTGACAGCAATCGAAAATGAAAATTGAGTTCAGGGTATTGATTCAATAGTCGCAGCAAATCTTGATAACTAACGGCGATTAGTTGACTGACTTCCAACAATTGGATGTATTCGTTGGCGGGGGTTTGTGTGAGAAAACTTTGCACCGAACATACCCATCCATCTTCTTGGTCAAACCAGTTGCTCACTTCACGGCCATTATCCGTATCGTAAAATGCACGGACAAGCCCTGCTTCGATGTAATACAATTTATCACTGATTTGATTTGGAACCAATAAGTACCTGCCGCTTTTGTAGATTAAAGATTGTGATACGGCTCGTATGGCAACTTGACACTTCTCGGAGAGTGGGGCAATTTTTAAAAGGGCGGTAGCGAGAGGCATGGCTGTTAGAGGTTAAGTTTCAAAGTCACAAAGAAGCATGTTTTTTGTGAGGATATATAGCGTAAAAATACTCATTTTAATGACGGCCCTGTACACTGAATTTTGGCGAAATTTTATTGTTTTCAAGCCTTTTGCTTAAAGATTTTGCGATTAAACAAATCGTTATATATTTGCTTAAAACTTATCCTAAGTGCTATGAAAATAATTCTTACTTCTATTCTTGTGTTGGGATTTTCGGTAGCGTGGGCGCAAAAACTGGAGCTGAGAATTCCTTCACCTTCAAAGCCGTTGAAAATCAAAAAGATTTATCCGCCGCTTTATCCTCCCGTTTCGTATCGTTTTTCGCAAGATTCGAGCATGGCTTATGCCAACATCGACAACATGCCAATTCTAGTGGCGCAATCTCCCGAAAACATGCCGAACGCCGATATCAAAATGCTACAAGACAGCGGAAGTGTGTATCGGATGCCTAATCCTTTAGGTAGAGGGGAGAGAAAATTTCCTAAGAAGCCTTAGCCTGACATACTTACATGAAAAAATCATCTTCTTTGATTGGAGGAGGAGTGTTTGCGTTGATTGGGCTGGTAATGACCGCTGTGAGCTGGAACTTCTACAAAAGTGATAAAGCTTTTATGAACAAATCTCTCTCGGCAATGGGGAACGTGGTTCGGTGGGATTATGTGAGGTCAACGCGCGGCGAAACTACGTTTTATCCCGTTATTGCTTTTGAGACAGCAGAAGGCCAAAAAATAGAGTTTCGTAACGGCGTCGGAACTACCCGCCGCAACGGCAGCTACCAAGAAGGGGAGCGTGTGAAGATTCGCTACGAAACACAAAACCCCGCCAATGCTAAAATCGCGGGGTTTTGGGAACTATGGGGATTGACCGTCATCTTAGGCGGATTTGGGCTGGTTTTTATCGGAGCAGGATTGAAAATTGCTCTTAGTTAAAGCAAACAACTATTCATACACAAACTCGCCAAATTCACTCTTTACAGTTACTTTTTTGCCTTCATGGGCTTCTACATGGCCAATGATTTGGGCTTCAATCCCGAACGATTGAGCAATCTCAATCACGCGTTGCGCGTAGGCTTCCGAAAGGTATACTTCTAAGCGGTGGCCCATGTTGAAGACTTTGTACATTTCCTGCCAACTCGTTCCGCTTTCGGCCTGAATCAGTTTGAAAAGCGGCGGAATTGGGAATAGGTTATCTTTGATAACGTGCAGATTGTCAATAAAATGCAGGACTTTGGTTTGAGCGCCACCGCTGCAATGCACCATGCCGTGAATCTGCGGGCGGAGTTGGTCCAGCAGTGTTTTGGCAAAAGGAGCGTAGGTACGGGTAGGAGAAAGAATCAGTTGACCTACGTTGACGGGCGCGCCTGCAACGGCATCGGTCAGGCGTTTGGAGCCGCTGTAAACCAATGCACTGTGTACTTCCGGGTCAAAACTTTCGGGATATTTGGGGGCAAGATAACTGTCTAACACGTCGTGGCGGGCGGAGGTAAGTCCGTTGCTGCCCATGCCGCCGTTGTAGGTGGTTTCGTAAGAAGCCTGCCCAAAAGAAGCCAAGCCCACAATCACGTCTCCTGCCTGTATGTTGTCGTTGGAAATTACATCTGCGCGTTTCATGCGGGCAATCACGGTGCTATTGACCGTAATCGTTCGTACCAAATCGCCTACGTCGGCGGTTTCGCCACCAGTGCTGTAAATCTCTACGCCGTGGCTGCGGAGCATCTCCAGAACTTCTTCGGTCCCGTTGATGATTTCGGCAATCACATCGCCAGGAATTTTATTTTTGTTGCGGTCAATACTCGAAGAAATCAGCATCGGGCCAGTAGCTCCTACGCAAATGAGGTCGTCGGTATTCATCACGATAGAATCTTGCGCAATGCCGCGCCACACCGACAAATCGCCCGTTTCTTTCCAGTACAAATACGCTAATGAGGTTTTGGTACCGGCACCGTCGGCGTGCATGATGGTACAATAATCAGGGTCGCCAGCGAGGGTGTCGGGCACAATTTTGCAGAATGCTTTCGGAAAAAGCCCTTTGTCGAGGTTGGCAATGGCGCGGTGTACATCTTCTTTGGAAGCCGATACGCCGCGTTGGAGGTAACGTTCAGTCATGGAGTTAAACACAATATGAGGCGCAAAGTTATCAAATTTGCACCTCATATTCTAACGTCGGCGAGGTTCAAAACCTCGCCGACGTTCCCTCGCCCACGTTGATTAGCTTATTTTCGGGAGTTGCCAGCCGTTATTGTAATGGGCTTTAATGAGGGCATTGGCTTCCGCGTCGTTTTTGAAAGAGCCCGCTGCTGCATCCCAATATACTTTACGGCCTGTTTTGTAGGCAATATTGCCCATGTGGGCGTTGATAGCCGCAATACTACCCGTTTCGATGCCGCATTTCAGGATTTTAGGATTGTTGTCTTTAATGGCTTGCACGAAGTTTTTGGTGTGGTCATTGAGGTATTCACCATTGCGGGCCTGATCAGGAATATCTTCGATTTTGTAGATTTTAATGCCGTTTTTGGTTTGGGTTTCGGGATGCAACGACCAGCCGCCCCGATGAAGTACGAGTGTGCCGTTATTTCCGATGAATGCAATCCCTTCGGTAAGGCCATAGTTGCCGCCGTCGATACCCGTGGCGTGTTCCCACAGCATGTTAAAACCTTCATATTCATACACCGTTTGCAGGGTGTCGGGGGTTTCGGAGGCATCGTCGGGATACGCCAGTTTTCCGCCCGAAGCCATTACGGATTTAGGGGCTTTGGCGTTCATGGCGTAGAGGGCAATGTCGATTTCATGCACGCCCCAGTCGGTCATTAAACCGCCTGCGTAGTCCCAAAACCAACGGAAATTGAAGTGAAAACGATTGGGATTAAACGGGCGTTTTTTGGCGGGGCCGAGCCACATATCGTAGTCTACGCCCGCAGGGACGGGGCCGTCGGGTTTTATGGAAACGGGTTCCATCCACCCCTGATACGCCCATACTTTCACCAACCGAATGTTGCCCAATTTGCCCGAGCGCACGTATTCGATGGCTTTTTCGTAGTGCGAGCCGCTGCGTTGCCACTGCCCGATTTGGACAATTTTGTTGGCTCTTTTGGCCGCCGCTAACATAATGTTACATTCTTCGATGGAATTGGCCAATGGTTTTTCGCAATAAACGTGCTTGCCCGCCGCCAGTGAATCGGTCATGGCCAAGCAATGCCAATGGTCGGGTGTGCCGATAATGACCGCGTCAATGTCTTTATTTTCGAGCATTTTGCGGTAATCCTTGTACAATTGGGGACGTTTGCCCTGTGCTTTTTCTACGTCGGCGGCGCGTTGATCCAATACACTTTGGTCTACGTCGCAGAGGGCTACGCATTCCACGTCGCTGAGTTGAAGGTGCGAGCGCAAATCAGACCAGCCCATTCCCTTGCAGCCTATAACACCAAGTTGCACTTTTTCATTGGCCGACACGCGCTTGCGTTGGCTGGCCAAAATCTCTAATGGAGCAAATGAAAAAAGGCCCGTACCCGCCAATGCGGAGGCCGAACGGATGAAATCTCTGCGCGAGGTTTGCATAGGTTTAGTGCGTTTTTTTCTATGCAAAAGGAGGGAAGAAGGTTTATCTAATGTTGTTCTATTCACGCAGAGTCGCCAAGGAGCAAAGTCGCAGTGTAAGAGCACATTGATTCTCTGCACCTTTGGGTCTCTGCGTGATTCTATTTCTTCATCTCCCCGATATGGTACTCCTGAATCAAAGGTGGATTTTCGGGCGTGAGGGTAAACGAGACCCACAGATTGGCTTTTTGGCCTTCCAGAATATACCGTCCGCGTAGTTGATTTTCGGGGACAATTTCTTTCACACTCACGATTTTACCCGCCTTCTCAAACAACGTTGCGGCTTCTTTTTTCAAGGCCTCCAATGAATAATCGGCAAAGAAATTTTCGGCAAATAGCCCGCTTGCTTCGGCATTTTTCCAGTCGGGGAGGAGTTGGGTCAATTCTTTTTGGCGCTTTTTGAGGATGTCAGAAGCGGGCAATTGTCGGGGTTCTAACTTGGCACTCACGATGAGCGTGTCCAAAACCCTCAGGTTGATTGGGACGGTTGAAGCATACGTAAGGTTGGCAAAAGCAATAACCCCAATGCCGTACTGAGGTAAAATGCGCCAGTTGCTGCCAAAGCCCGGCAGGCCGCCGCTGTGGCCAACGTACTCGCGGTCTTCACAGTCGCGCATCCAATTCAGGCCGTAGCAATAAGCCGATACCGTTGCGCAGGGGCGTCCGCTTGGGTATTTGTAGTTGGGGGCAAAACCGCTAATATTCCAAGGTTGGTGCATTTCGCGGATAGAACTACGTTTGAGTGGGCCATTGTCAGTATCGTCTTTGGGGGGCCAAGCGGCCAAGTGGAAAGCTGTATATTTGCTAAAATCTTCGATGGAGGTAATCAGTCCGCCCATCGCGCCGTAAGCACCATCGTGAAGAAGCGGTTCTTCTACCCACTGCCCGTCGCGCCAACGGTAGCCGTGGGCGAGTTTGTCGGCGGGGACTTCGGTGTACTCCCACTTGGTGTGGGTCATTCCGAGTGGTTTTAAGATGTTTTCGTTGATAAACTGTTGATAGGTTTTGCCCGATACTTTTTGAATGATGTACCCCAAGAGGGTGATACCCAGATTGCTGTACTCATACGCCACACCGGGCGCATTAGAAAAAGCCACCTGACTTTGCATTAGTTTCAACAACTCTTCATTGGTATCGGCCAGCTGCCGGTCGCCCCAAGGATTGTCTTCTGGAAAACCCGCCGCGTGGGTTAGCAAATGCCGAATGGTGATGGCGGGCGCGTCGGCGGTGAGCAGTTTGGTATTTTTCATTTCAGGAATGTACTTGTCGGCCCGGTCGTCGAGGTTGAGTTTGCCAGCGTCGCGCAGTTGCAAAATAGCCATCGTTGTAAAACTCTTACTCATGGACGCAATTCGGAAGAGGGATTGCGTCGTGGCCGTCGTTTTTTTGCTCAGGTCGGTATAACCCAAACTACCCGTATGAATGAGTTTGCCATCGACCACCACGCCGTACGTAAATCCTGGAAAATGGTTTTTTTCGGCGTATTCTTTGTAAATTTTGTCAATGGTAGGCAGCACCGCCTCAATCTTTTTCATCCGTTCGGGGTCGGTAAATACGGGTGGTTTGTAAGATTGGGCGCGGAGGAGGGAGGTACTGAAAAACAGAAGCGTAAAAAGTCGTAAAAAAGAAGGTTTCATAGTCGGTGATGGAAGTGTTTGGTGATGGGCTATTTTAAAACTTGATAAACAAACAAAAGTAACCAGAATGGAAGTAAAAGCCGCTTTTCCTTCGGAAATGATTCTTTTAACCATGCCGAAAATCGCCTAATTTACGTGTATCTTTATGTTCGTTAAACAGAAAAAACAAAATGGGGTCGTACGTACTTTTGGTTACTTTTTGGCTTGCTTACGGTGTACTTCACAGCGTATTGGCCAATAACGTTGTCAAACGTTTTTTTGAACAAAAAATGGGGGCGGGTTATCGTTTCTATCGGCTGATATACAATGGGTTGGCGTTTGTACTTTTGGCGGCAATTCTGTTCTATCAATTTACGCTTCCTGCTCAGTCTTTATGGGCGTTTGATTGGCGGATAGATTTACTCGGTAATTTTCTAAAATACGGTGGTTTGCTGATTGTAATGATTGCCATTTCGGGGTATAATTTCAAAGAATTTTCGGGTTTGACATTTTCTCCAAGCGATTCAAAACCAGGTTCGGGGACGCTCAAAACCAATGGGATGTTGCACTACGTGCGGCATCCCATTTATACAGGTACGATTCTGTTTATCTGGGGACTGTTTTTGTCGGATTCTTTGGTGCGCACACTGCTGATGGCGGCCTGCGTAACGGTTTATACACTGATTGGAATTTATTTTGAAGAGCAGAAACTGGTGGCCGAATTTGGAGAGGCGTATCGGGTTTACCGTCGTACAGTACCAATGTTGTTTCCAAAGGTTTTTCATAAAAAAGCGGCCCCGGAATGACACGGGGCCGCTTTTTATATGAAATGAAACGTTGGTCTAAAATCAGAAAGTGCTGACATTCAAACGACCGCCAGTCACACACTTTCCTGCAAGGGATGGAGTAGGTGTTGCCGAGTTCAAAATGGCAGTTTTGATTTGTGCCGCAGTAGCTCCGGGGTTCAAGGAGGCATACAAAGCAGCCGCACCCGCTACGTGTGGGGTAGCCATGGATGTTCCGCTGTAGCTGGCATAGCCTGATGTTACACTTCTTTTTGAGCCCACTGGAACGGTAGAAGTAATGGCGGAGCCTGGCGCACCGATGTCTACTTTGGTGGCGCCATAGCTAGAGAAACTTGACAGCCCGCCCGCCGAGGTAATAGAAGCTACCGCAATGATATTAGCGTTGGGGTAATTTGACGGATAGTTGGCAACGGCATCATTGTTGCTGGAGCTATTACCTGCGGCGCAGATGAAGAGCACCCCAGCGGTGTTTGCGCGCTCAATGGCATCCTGCAATGCCTGAGAGAAGCCTCCTCCGCCCCACGAGTTGTTGGTAGCAACGATGTTTAGGCCTTTGACTTTAAGGCCCGTAAAATAATCAACGGCTTTGATGGCGTTGGCAGTAGTGCCTCCACGGCTACCTAAAAACTTAGCACCCAGAAGTTTTACATTCCATACTACCCCTGCCACGCCTTTGCCGTTGCCGCCTACACCGCCGATGGTTCCAGCTACGTGTGTGCCGTGGTCATCGCCTGCGCCGTCAAATACGGAGCTGTTGTTGCCGTCAAAATCCCATCCGTATACATCATCTCTTAGGCCGTTGCCATCGTCATCAATACCATTTCCTGCAATTTCATACGGATTGACGCCCGCATTGGCGGTCAAATCCTCGTGGGTGTACATGTAACCTTCGTCAATGATGCCGATGTAAACGGCAGATGAACCCGTCTTGTTTGCAGCCCATGCGGTGGCGGCTTGGCTTCCGTATTGGTTGGCACTTGACATTCCCCAAAGCGAACCATTAGTGAAATAGGGGTCGTTTGAGGTGGCGTCGTGGGTGTAAATGTAATTGGGCTCGGCATATTCAATTTCACCGAACTCTTTGGTCTTGGAAAGTGCTTCAAACGCAGCCATCGGAAGCTCAACAAGGGTAATTCCCTCGTTGTCGCCCGCTCTTTCCATCATTTTTGTTAAGATTTTCTCTTTTAATTTTGCCCCAAGTTTTTCTAAAATTTCAGCTTTTTTTGAAGAACTAACCCCATTTTTGAACTTAATGAGCAGTTCATTGGGTACTGTATTGGCAGCGGCTTCCCTTGCAGAGCTGTGCGGATTGCCAGAGGTGGTGCTTTCGGTTAAAATGTCGTTTTGCTGACATGCGACAAAAGCAATCGAAAAGGCGGCCGCGAGTGATAAGTTAGAATACACTTTTTTCATGGTACTCGTTTTTTGGTTTAAAAGTTTAGGTTAATGATAATGGCATTTATACCGGCGGTTAAGGTAAATAAAAAAATGATAATTGATATTGAGTGACCCTCAAAAAATTTTTAACTCCAAATTTATTTTCTTGAAAGAATATGTCTGCTAAAACTAAAGTTGCCCTCATTACAGGAGGGACCAAAGGCATCGGTTACGGAATCGCCGAAATGCTCATCAAAGACGGTATGCGTGTGGCCATTACGGGGCGCAGCGAGGATACATTACAGGAGGCTATTCAACAATTGAATCAGCTTAAAGAAGGCCATGCGTTGGGTATTGTGGCCGATGTACGTGATTTTGAGTCGCAGCAAAGTGCTGTAAAGCAGGTAGTTGAGCAATGGGGCGCGCTGGATGTTTTGGTGGCCAATGCGGGCGTTGGGCATTTTGCGCCCATTGAGTCTTTGACGATAGAACAGTGGCAAGAAACCATTGACATCAATCTTACGGGCGTATTTTACAGCGTTAAAGCCGCTTTGCCTGCCCTAAAAAACGCTAAAGGTTACCTTATTACCATTGCGAGTCTGGCAGGTACAAACTTCTTTGCCAACGGCGCTGCCTACAATGCCAGCAAATTTGGGCTGGTTGGTTTTACACAAGCTGTAATGCTTGACGTAAGAAACGACGGCATTAAAGTGACAACCATAATGCCGGGTTCGGTGGCTACAAATTTCAATAATCATGAGCCTTCTGAAAAGGATGCCTGGAAAATCCAGCCCGAAGACATCGGTCAGATGGTGGTTGATTTGTTAAAAATGAATCCGCGCACGTTACCGAGTAAAATTGAGGTGCGGCCCACGATGCCTAAGTAGTTTTTGGGTGCCTGATTATTTATTAAGCCCGTATTTGAGGAAAAAATTCCCCAAATACGGGCGTTTTAGCGCTTATTGGAGTAAGTACGACTTTTGTGATAGAAACATCAATCACCATCATTATTTTACCACTATGAAAAAAGTAATTTTTGTTTTATCCATGTTCGCGACTTGCTTTAGTAGCGAAGTTATTGCGCAAAAAAATGTTTCTTTCGGTCCGCTGGTCGGCGTTAATTTTTCGAAGTTAACGGGCAACCAACCATATTCTGATTGGAAAACAGGCTCTACGGCTGGTATTTTTATCAATTACAGCGGCGAAAGCAGATTTGGTGTTAATGGACAAGTGCTGTACTCAAGAATGGGAGGCGAGTCTCCCAACGGCGCTTCTAAAGGCCACTTAGATTATCTCCAAATTCCTATCATGGGAACCTATTATCTCAATGGTCGGGGGAATAAATTTCGTCCTAAAGTAATGTTGGGGCCCTACATCGGTTTTCTGTTGAAAGCCGTCAATGAAAATGACGTGTCTATTAATCCTGAAGGCGCAACTCGCCCCTTCAAAGGGGTAGATGGGGGCGCTGCCATGGGTGCAGGATTTAACTACGCGATTGGCCGCATGGTGTGGCTCAATGCTGATGTAAGATATAACCTCGGCCTGACGCAAGTGATGAACACCGTCAGTGATGTTCATAATCGGTCGTGGGGTATCAACGTGGGTTTAAGTTTTCCTTTGGGCGAATATAGCCCAAGCACAGGAACCCTGCGTTAGAGATACAACTGAATTGAATGGTCCATCCACAAATGGGTTAGTTTTCCACAATCTATGTGGAAAACTAACCCATTTGTGGATTTTTTGGCTTTAATCTTCTTTTTTGGCTACAATGTCCTTTTTGTCCAACGATTGGGTCAACTTAACCAAACGCACAAACTCTGCGCGATACCCTTCTGGGTCTTTGGCTAACGCATTTTGTGCGGTTTGAATCACCTGCTCGTAGGTAGCGCTACCCTTAAATTCAGATTTTCGCAGCAACAGTCCCCATTCGGCCACGGCCGCTGCAAAACGGAAATTGTCAGAAGTACGCATAAAAGGCGTGTGTGTATCACGTACTGGAACTTCAAACAAACGGCTGGTTTCGCTGTCGGGTTGTTTGTAGCGTAGTTTTATCGTCAAAATTTCATCCGAAGCAGAGGTAGTCTCGATTGGTTTTTGGTATTTTAAGTCATCGACTTTGGCCAAATAGGCGCTTTCTACGCCCGCAGGGATGATTTCGTAAAGGGCCGTTACGGTATGCCCGCTGCCCATTTCACCCGCATCTTTTTTGTCATCGTGAAATTCCTCGTTTTTGAGCATTCGGTTTTCGTAACCAATCAGTCGGTAGCCTTTGACAAATTTGGGGTTAAACTCCAACTGTAGTTTTACATCTTTAGCGACGGTAAAAAGTGTTCCGCCAAATTCGTGCACAAACACTTTTTGGGCTTCCTGCAAGTTGTCGATGTAGGCGTAGTTGCCGTTGCCTTTGTCGGCCAGTGTTTCCATTTTATTGTCTTTGTAATTTCCCATTCCAAAGCCCAAAACACTCAAATATACGCCACTTTTGCGCTTTTCTTCCACCATTTGCTGCAATTCTCCTTCGCTCGAAACACCCACGTTAAAATCACCGTCGCTCGCCAAAATCACGCGGTTGTTGCCACCTTTGATAAAATTATCTTGCGCAATTTTGTAGGCCAGTTTGATGCCTTCGCCGCCTGCCGTGGAGCCACCTGCGCTGAGTTTGTCGAGGGCATCTTTGATGGTGGCCGTTTGATTGCCTGCCGTGGAGGGTAAGACTACTCCTGCCGCACCCGCATATACCACGATGGCCACGCGGTCGTTGGGGCGAAGCTGGTCAACGAGTAGTTTGAAGGCTTCTTTGACCAATGGCAATTTGTTGACCCAGTTCATAGACCCCGACACGTCTACTAAAAACACCAAATTGGATGCGGGCAGATGGTCGGTCGGAATGGTTTTGGCTTGTAATCCAATGTGTACCAATTTCAATCCTTTGTTCCAGGGAGAGTCCGAAATCTCGGTGTGAATGGCTACGGGATGTTCGCCTTTGGGCTGGGGATAATCGTAGTCAAAATAGTTAATCAGTTCTTCGATACGGACAACGTCCCGTTGGGGAAATTGCCCAAAATTGAGCATTCGGCGCACATTGCTGTAAGCCGCCCGGTCTACATCAATAGAAAAAGTAGTCAAGGGGTTTTTCTTGGCATCGTGAAAAACGTTCTCGTTCAATGTCTTGTATTCCTCCGTGTTGAATTGGCCGTCGTGCATCAGGCTGGGCATTGCCGCGGGCTGTACCGCAAATGTTTGCATTTTAGCATTAGGTGCGGCTCTTCCAGTCACGACTGCTACTTCCTGTAGTGGTTGATTATCTATTTTCAAAGCCACATTTATCACCAAATCGGCCCCGATTTTTCGTTCGACACCTTGGTAGCCAATGAATAAGAATAGGAGTTTATCCCCCGTTTTGGCACGGATAGCATACCTGCCTTGGGTGTCGGTGATGGTGCCCGTTTTGGTGTTTTTGATAAAAACAGTCACTCCCGCAAGTGGTACTTTGGTGCCCGCTTCCGAAACGATTCCCGTCACCGTGACAGGTGTAGACTGGGCGCAGGCGTAAAGCGCCAATACGCTAAAAATCAGGCAAAAGAATTTTGTTTTCATGGTTGTAATTTTTAGTTTCAACCATTAGATGCAGGGATATTAAAGATTCCATAAAAGTTTTTAAAATTTTTTTATGGAAAAAACGTAAGTCCTGCATCAAAAAGCAAAATCATGTTTCAGTGGAAGGCAGGCTCCATTTTTTCACTCCTGACTTTTACATTTTTCTCGGCGCCGTCCATACGGTTTATTATTTTTCTGATTACCCTTTTTCAGTTTATCATTTTTCTGGTTACTCTTTTTCAGTTTATTATTTTTCAGTTTATCATTTTTCGGTTCAAAACACCTCTTATCTCTTGTTTCTAAAAATATTTCGTCGCAAAACCGCACTCACCGATGTAGAATATCTGTCGGACTACCGTCGTACGGGCGATTTGACGGGGCTAGGAGAGCTGTATGAGCGGCACATGGACATGGTTTTTGCGGTGTGTTTTCGGTATTTGCGGGATGAAGACGAAGCCAAAGACGCTGTAATGCAGGTGTTTGAACAATTGATGATGGATCTGAAAACCCACGAAGTTCAAAACTTCAAAAGCTGGTTGCACAGTGTGGCGCGCAATTATTGCTTGATGCAGCTCCGCCAAAAACGGGTAGCGGTGGGAGATGAGGGGATTTTTGAGCAGGAAGCGTACGAAAATTTCGTAAGCGAACCGCCCGAAAAAGAGGATTGGCGAATAGAGGCTCAATTGTCTGATTTGGGCGATTGCCTGCAAACCCTCGCGCAAGAGCAGCGCCGCAGTGTAGAATTGTTTTATTTCCAACAGTTATGTTATCAACAGATTGCCGAGCAAACGGGTTTTGCAATCACCAAAGTCAAAAGTTATCTCCAAAATGGCAAGCGAAATTTGAAACTGTGCATGGAGGGCAAACAGCATGACTAAACCTAAAAAATACATCGAACCATCAATTGAGCAACTGCGCCGTTATGTGGCGGGGGAGTTGTCGCCTGCTGAGCAACATCAAATTGAAAAAGCAGCGTTGGAAAACGAGCGGATAGATGATACAATTGAAGGATTACGGGCGATAAAAAAAGCCAATGTTGAGGATAAAAAAGCCTTAGAGAAGCTACGCGCGAGACTTCACCAACGCGTACAAAAACGGCAACGGTCGTGGCTACCGTACTATTATGCTTCAGCGGCGGCGGTGGTTTTAGTGGTTGGGTTGGGTTGGTGGATGGCCCAGAAGGCAGAGATGCCTGAGAAGGCTTCGACGGCCATTGCGCTACCACAACCCCCACCCGTACTCAAACCTGAATCAGCGCCTGCGGTGGTAGGAAACACGCCGTCTTCGATTACTTCTTCGGCCAAAGCGGAGCGTTTTGACCGCAAACCTGCGTCCACATCTAAAAAGGAGGCTATGACCGAAGTTGCAACGGTACTCAAACCAACGCCAACTTCGGAAGAAAAGGCAAATGATGTGCCTGCGCTGGAGGCAGCCCCTGCGGCCATACAAATGTTGGATTCGGGGCAAAATGTGGCCGTAAGTACAAAAACACCCTTGGCTCCTACGTCGGCATTAGCCAAAAGAAGTGCATTTAGTGCGGTCAAAAATGAGGAGGTTTTTAACGTTCGTGGTAAGGTGCTGACCGCTAACCTGCAAGCGTTACCGGGGGTGGCGCTACAGCTTAAAAACCAGTTGAGGGGCGTGAGTACTGATGCGGGAGGCAATTTTACGTTGCCAAATGTACGCCGAGGCGACGAAATCACGGTCTTATCGGTAGGATTTGAGAAAATACAGCTTACCGTCAGTGATTCCATCATTGCTCCCATTGTGCTGAAAGAAGATGAGCAGCCTTTGAGTGAAGTGGTGGTAACCGCTCCGTCAAGAAATGCGAAAATAATGAAACGAGAAGTTGGTCCCAAAAACGGTTGGGAAAAGTACAAAGACTACCTTGAGAATTCAGCTAAAGCCTATATCGCCCAAAATCCTCAGGCACTAAGAGGGCAGGTTAGGCTTTCTTTTGTGGTAACCGCTTCG
This sequence comes from Runella salmonicolor, assembly GCF_024158025.1. Lineage (NCBI taxonomy): Bacteria > Pseudomonadati > Bacteroidota > Cytophagia > Cytophagales > Spirosomataceae > Runella > Runella salmonicolor. The sequence goes on along the minus strand of NZ_JAMZEL010000017.1, from coordinate 55,561 downwards.
GGAGAGTTAGTTGATTTTAAGGCCATTAACAAGGCAGAATCACTGCTTTTTGAAGAAGCAGTACGCATCATCAAAAGCGGTGATTATTGGGAGCCTGGTTTGCGAAACGGGCAAGTGGTGGCCGATAAAGTATTGGTATCGGTTGATTTTAAGTAAAAACAAGTAGAAACACCTACCAAAAGATAGTACAAACACCCTAAAAAAAAAGGAAATAAGTATCGAATTTTGTGTTTCAAAAACCGTTACTTTACAAAAAGTACCGCAAACCCATATCTATTTTATCTACTCTAGTATGAACAGACTCCTTACGTTGATTTTCGGGGCGACCCTGACGGTAGCCACTACTTCGGGCAGCATGTATGCGCAAACGACTACTCCGACCAAACCCGCTGAACCTCAGCCAACTCAGAGTATGCAGGAAATGTATGATAAGCTACACGGAAATACAAACAAGAAACCCGCCACTCAGCCTACTAAGTCAAAAACAACTACGCCTCCTAAATCGACGACTAAACCTCAAACTGCCCAAAAATCAGCCCCCGCACCAGCCCCCAAAGCCGCTGCTCCGGCCGAAGAAGGCGGATTTAAGTTTAAAGTGGGTCTACGGGGTGGTGCGAATTATTGTAATTATTCGGTGCCTTCGTCACAAACAAGTTCTGGCGTAACCCTTGACCCAATCATCGGCTACCACGGAGGCCTTATTTTGAGCTTTGGCGGAAAAGTGTTTTCGGTACAGCCCGAAATTTTATACTCGCAGGTGGGGGTAAAATCGACCACTAGACAAGGCGGAGTTACTTTGTCGGGAGAGAATAAAATCAATACCGTGACCGTGCCTGTATTGCTCAAGTTTGCGTTGGGAGGTGAATCATTTAAGTTTTTTATCAACGGTGGAGGTTATGGAAGCTACTCGTTAAACGGAAAGGCAAAAATCATGCTCAACCAACAAACGACCACAACAGACATTAAATTTGAGAAAGGTGACCCCCGGATTGAGTACGGAGCGGTAGGAGGTGCTGGAATATCGCTTGGTTTAGGTAAAGCTCAACTGTTAATCGAAGGCCGTTATTACTACGGATTAGGAAATGATGATGGCGATTTAGATGCCAATGAAAAAAGCTTTGTGCGTAACATTCAAGGCTCTATCGGGATTTTGATTCCGATTGGAGGAAAATAAAGCCTTCCTGAGAGGGTTGTTAAGTGCCTGATGCTTCGGTATCAGGCATTTTTTTGTTTCTAATATTGCCCCGTTCGGATAAACGCCTCCAGCGCATTGAGGTGATTGGTAAACGCCAGACGGCCTTCAGATGTGGCACCGTAAGTAGTATTGGGCTTTCTGCCCACAAATTGTTTCCGAACAAGCAAGTACCCCTGCTCTTCAAGCGCGCGCAGATGAGTGGCAAGGTTGCCGTCGGTGAGGTTGAGCAACTCTTTGAGTGCATTAAAACTCAACGATTCATTGACCATTAATACCGACATAATTCCCAGCCGCGCTTTACTCTCAAAGGCTTTATTGAAATGTTCGAGCATTCGTGATTAGTTAATAATTGTTTGTAAAAGAGTGACTTATGAATGAGAAGTTCCTCTTTCGTACTTAAAATACATCAATGTGCCGTAAACAATGTGTAATACCCCGAATCCAAAAGCCCAGACCAAAAGATTATACCCGGTCAAAAATAAAGAAATCAAGCCTAAGATTACTTCCAAGATACCTAAATATTCGAGGTCGCGAACGGTGTATTTGCTGGCGTTGAGTAGGGCCAAGCCATAAAAAATAAGCGTGGCTGGAAAGCTTACCCACAGCATATTTCGGTAAAACATAGCCAAACAAAAAATTCCACCCGTCACCAACGGAATTAATAAGCTGACCAACATGCGTTTAGAAACAGGATTCCAAACACTCTGACCTGATTTTTTAGCTTTACGAATCGTAAAAAAACAACCCAGCAGAATGGCCACGACCAGGACGATGGAGCCATCTATCAAGATAAATTCAATCATGTCTCGTCGGGTGAGCACGGTCATTTGCTCGCTGCTTTCGTAATTGAAGGCGTCTGTTTTTAGCCTCAAATAAGCAACCGAAGCTCCGATAAGTGCCGTAATGCCTGCAAAAATCCCTGACAACCCACTGAGAGAAAGGAATTTAGACGACCGATGCATTAAGTCTCGGATTTCTGAAAGAGCCTGAATCGAATCTTGTTGAGAATTCATGATAGTTAAAAGGTAAAAGAGAATGACGTTATAATAGCTTTACCAAAAATAATGACTCCTGTCAGGGCCGCTGTACCAGCCATAATCAGCACCCCAGCCGCCGCTAAATCTTTAATGGCCTTGATCTGGGGATGGATACCAGGAGATACCACATCACACAATTTTTCGATGGCGGTGTTGAAGGCCTCGGCGGCCCAAACGCCACCAATCACGATGACGATTATCACCCAATCCAAGTAGGTAAGTCCAATAATTATCCCCGCAATGACAACGACCAACGCGGCCAATAGATGGAAACGGGCGTTGTTTTCGTATCGAAACAAAGCGACCACTCCTTCTACGGCGTAACCAAAGCTACGGAGCATTTTTCGTACGTTAATCATAATTGTGTATTAGATTCAAGCGGTTATTGTGGTCGGTTTCGTTAGTTAAATCCTGGGTTTGGTTGGAAAGTTGCTTTTCATTTTAAACATTTTCTTCCACCTTGGCCTTTAAGGTATATATCCAAAAAGTAATATACATGATAAGCATGGCCAGAGAAAAGGTAATGGTTAGCTTCATGGCCATTGGATTATGCAAATTAGAAACGCTATATTTAACAAGAGAAAAAGGGTTGGTAAGTACATCCCAGCTGTTCCAACGGCCAAAACGACCCAAATAAACGCCATAACTCGATAAAATCAAACATCCCGCCATAATTACCCAAGCCGTAATCCGATGGGTAATTTGTTCGATTAGCCGATGAATCATTAAAACGGAATAAAACCCCGTGAGCAAACCCGCCAGTGCAAAAGAGAAGGTCATGAGGGAGTCATACCAAAGCAGATAATCGGGTACTTCCTTCAAATGGATTAAGTCCGTAATTAAATAAGGCGCGTTGGGAAAGAGCAGCAGCCATAACATCATTCCTGCCAACAATCCATAATGATTTAGTAGTCCGCGTTGCCAAAATTGACGAGTCACATAAGCACAAACCAATGGCAGCCACGCCAAAAATAAATTCCAGAATAATCCCCAATGCGCAAGAGTGCCCGTAAGGGCAATCCGCCCCGCCAGCATCACAATACCGATACCAGATAGAAGTACTAAGAGGAGTATTTTGTTTTTCATCATAAAAAGAACTTTGTTTTGCAAAGTAAATAAAAAAACAAATACACAAGACAAATAGAAAAATAAGATTTTGATTTTTAAACTTTGTCGGGTCTTGTTTAGCATAAATAAATGTTTTATTGTTGCAGTTATTCTTTTTGCAAAACGTTATATTTATTTTTCATTTTAAACTAAAACCCAAATTTTGTATGGACAAAAAACGGCCTATTTAGATTATTATTTTTTACAATTGCCTTCATAAAAGACAACTAATTTACCTTAATTTCAACTAAATCGTATGAGAAAACAATTTACGCTTGCACTGGCGTTGGCAATGCTGATGTCGTGCATTTCGGTGTGGGCGCAGGGACAATCCCTGACGGGTAAAGTAACCGACGGGGCGGGCAATCCACTGCCTGGGGTATCGGTATTGGTAAAGGGGACCAATAGGGGAGCCACAAGTGCCGCTGATGGGACTTACAAAATTGATGTTCCGGCCAATGCCAAAGTCATTTTTAGTTACGTGGGTTTTTCAAGTAAAGAAGAAACCCCTGGGAGCCGTTCTACGTTGGATGTTGTCTTAATAGAAGATTCACGTCAACTCGAAGAAGTGGTGGTGTCTGGTTTGGCTACCAACGTAAAGCGCTCCAATCTGGCCAATGCGGTTTCCACACTTTCTGCCAAAGATTTAACGGGAACCACGTCGCCCGTAACGGCCGACGGAGCATTGCAAGGAAAACTTGCCGGTGCCAACATTCAGGCTAACGGTTCAATGCCTGGGGGAGGTTTTAACGTTCAATTCAGGGGCGTTTCTACTTTGGGAAGCTCTGCTTCTCAGCCGCTGTTTATTGTAGATGGCGTGTACATTGACAACGGCCAATACTCTAACGGACGCTCACAAGCCAACAAGGCAACGGGTGGTAGTGCGGCATCTAGCCAAGATAATAACGCCAACCGCTTGGCTGACTTAAATCCCGACGACATAGAAAGTATGGAGGTGTTGAAAGGGTCTTCGGCGGCGGCTATCTACGGAACGCGCGCCAACGCAGGTGTCGTGATTATTACCACAAAGCGCGGCAAAGGTGGCCTAACCAAAGTGTCTTTCGGGCAAGATTTAGGCATGTCGAAAGCGGTAGCGTACTACGGCGGGGCCGACTGGACCGAGCAGAAACTGACTGACTATTTTTCGGCGGATGATATTCCGTTGTTAAAGGCGGCCAAACAAAACGGTACTTATAATGACTGGGAACGTGTACTTTTCGGAGAAACGGGTGTGATAAAAAATACACGACTGAGCGTAACAGGCGGAACCGAAAAAACCAAGTTTTATGTCAACGGAAGCATTGCTGATGAAACGGGAATTATTAAAAATACCGATTTTAAACGCTATTCAATACGGGCGAACATTGACCATAAACTCAATAATTGGATTGATTTTGGGGTAAGTTCAAACTTTGTTCAATCAGACAACGACCGTGGTTGGACAGGAAATGACAACTCAAACACCAATTATGGCTATGCGTTGCCCTACACCAGACCTTACATTAATTTATTGCCAGATGCACTGGGCAATTACCCCAACGACCCCAACGTAGGTGAAAACCTGTTGGCTATTCGCGACCGGGCCGTGAACAATCAAAAGGTAAGCCGGGTGTTTCAAGGCTTCAATGCCAACTTCCGATTGATTAACAATGAAAAAACTTCCCTAACGCTGAAACTTAACGGGGGACTTGATTATCAGAATCAATTCTCATTGATTTGGCTGCCTTCAGATTTACAATCTCAGCTAAAAGAAGCCAACCCAGGTTTTTCTCAGGATACGCGCGGAGAGGTAATCAATACCAACTGGCAGATTTCGGGAGTATTTACCAAAACGGTGATGGACAGTAAGTTGAACCTGACTTCTTCGGCGGGTTTGGTACGGCTCAACAACCGTACCCGTTTGAGCTACACACGCGGGCGTGGTTTGCCAGCGGGTGTTTATAATCCAGGCCGTGCCAAGGTAATCGGTTCTGATGTTGAATATCGTTCAAACACCGACGTGGGTATTTTTGCCCAGCAGGAAGCCAACTATGACGATAAAATCATTGCATCAGTAGGTATACGTTTCGATAAATCAAACCTTAACGGAAACTCGTTTGACAAATTCTTTGCTTTTCCGCGCGCTTCTTTGGCCATCAATTTGACCAAATTCGGGGAGTGGGGCGGCAATACAGTCTCACAACTGAAACCGCGTATTGCTTACGGTCAAACGGCTGGATTGCCCAACTGGGGTGTTCCGTTCTCCCAGTTGAACGTAGTCGGAACCGGCGGTTTGGGCGGCTTGACCCCTTCTACTACCTTAGGAAATGTGAATATTCAACCTGAACGAGCTACTGAATTGGAATATGGCGTAGACTTTGGTTTATTCAGCAACCGCGTGACGGGAGAAATTACGCTTTATAATAAAAAAGTATTTGACCTGATTCAGCCATTGGTAACGGCACCTACTACGGGGGTAAGCTCAACGGTAGTAAATGCCGCTGACATGACCAACCGTGGAGTGGAAATCACGCTCGGAACCGACGTTGTAAAAAATAAAAGCATCACGTGGTTTGTGCAGCCTATTTTTTGGTTTAACCGTTCTGAAATCACTCGTTTGGATATACCTGAGCGTTTGACGGGCGGATTTGGAGCTACCTTCGGTCAGTGGCGTATCAAGCAGGGATTCTCACCTACGCAAATTGTAGGCCAGCCTCGGACGCTTCCCGTAACCGACCCCAACTATGCGACCTCGTGGACAGTGTACGGAGATCAGCAGCCTAAATTTGAATTCTCGCTCAATCAGCGTATTTCATTCCTGAAAAATTTTGAGTTTTCGGCATTGCTCAATTATCGTCACAAATTCACGGTGGTCTCGCTTGCCCGCGTATTGTGGGATGAAGGCGGTAACACCTCTGATTGGAACGGAACCGATGAAGTGGGTAGCGATGGCAAAACACCCAACGGGATTTACCGCCAAAACGTAAATGGCGTTGATGAAAATGGGGTTCCTAAGCCCGGGTACAACCCAAGTGTAGTAAGTTTTCTGAAACTGCGTGAGGTGGCGCTCTATTATCGCGTGCCGAAATCGGTTTTGAAAAGTGCCTTTGGTAATGTTGTTGAAGGGGTTCGCGTAGGAGTGTCTGGCAATAATGTGCTGCGTTGGACGGATTACAAAGCAGGTTATGACCCTGAAAACTCCAACTTTGGTTCGGCAGCGCTGGGCAGCGGGGTAGATATTGGAAGTTCGCCGCTCGTTCGTCGTATGATGTTCCATTTGTCGGTTGATTTTTAGCAACCAGTTAATGGGCAGTAGCACGGGCGAGTCAACTCATGAGCGCCGTATGTTTTTTGTTCTTAACAAATAACCTCAAAATGAAAATGAAAAATTTAAGATATTCCTTTATAATCGCTGGATTGACGGCCATGAGCCTCAACTCCTGCAATGTTCTCAAGACGGATATTGTCGATGACCCTAACTTCCCCAGCGTAGGTTCAGTACAAAATAACGCCACCAAAGCGCAATTGGACGCTTTGGCCATTGGCCAAATAGCCACGGCACGCGATGGATTGGCTACGTACCTTCAGGTAGTGGGTACGCTCGGCAAAGAGATATTTAACTTTAACTCGACCGAGTCGCGGTGGATGACCGAGCTGAATGGCCTGCGGCCGATTGACAACTCGGCTTTTTACAATGGAGCCACTACTGCGTTCGGATTGCCGATACGTCATGCCAACATTACGCTTGCTTCTCTCAACATCACTACGTCGGTGTCTGACCAGCAAAAAAATGGCTACCGCGGATTGGCAAACACGTTTAAAGGATTGGCGATGTTGTATCAACTTAATGTGCAGTATACCAATGGTATTCGTTTAAACATTGAAGACCCTTTCAAGCCCAGTAAAGCGGTGAGCTATACCGAGTCATTGGCGGGCATCGCCAAAGTGCTCGATGAAGGCGCAACTCAGCTGGACGGCGCAGGGGTGGCTTTTCCATTTGCTTTACCTTCGGGATACGCGGGTTTTACAACGCCGGCCACTTTCAAGAGGTTTAACCGCGCCATAGCCTTGCGGGTGGCGCTGTATCAAAAAGACTTTACCAAAGCCGCCGCGCTGTTGCCGCAAACTTTTTATAATGCCACAGGCGACTTGAATGCGGGCCCCAAACACAATTTCAATGCCACTCCCCCGGATGTGCAGAATCCGTTGTTGAACACCTCAACGGTGCGGATTGTAGCGGTTCAAAAACTGATTGAAGATGCCGAAACTGGGGATTTGCGGGTTGCGGCCAAGGTCAAAGAACAAGCGGCTCCGCTGTCGTATACGTCAGGTGTAACCTACAGTTCAAAGTATCTGACGAGCGTATACACTGGTGCCAACGACCCCGTGTCGATTATTCGCAATGAAGAATTGGTACTCATTGCGGCTGAGATTGCAGCGCAGCAGGGAAATGCCGCCGAAGCAACACGGTTAATCAATATTGTTAGAAAAGCGGCTGGTTTAAGCGATTATAAAGGACTTACCACTAAAGATGCGCTTATCAACAGCATTCTGAAAGAGCGTCTTTATTCGCTGTTTTACGAAGGTCATCGTTGGATAGATATGCGTCGTTATGAGAAGTTGGGCGAGATATATTTGCCCGTAGCAGGCATGAAAGTGCTCGAAAGACTCGAACGTCCAGTGGCAGAAGTTAACTGGGATAATGCAAATCCATAGGGGTTCAGCTTGACGTGTATTTTTAACAAAAGGCCGCTCTTTGGAGTGGCCTTTTGTATTCAGAAAGCTATACTTTGTCGCAATTTTTTTGTTTTATTTTTCCGCGTTACATAAAAATTGTGGTTATTGGCATATCTTTGAGATAGATATTCTTAATCTAAACTAAAAATCACAAGTATGAAAAGAAGGTTTACACTGCCAGCGGCGGTGATAATGCTGCTTTGCAGTATATCACTGTTTGCTCAAGACCGCACTATTACGGGCAAAGTAATTGCCGACGATGGCTCCATCCTCCCAGGAGTAAGTATCACAGTTCGCGGAACTACACGCGGCGCCACCACAGATTCAGAGGGAAGCTACAAAATTGCCGTTCCCACAGGCTCACAGCTCGTATTTAGCTTCATTGGTTTTACCAATCAAGAAGTAACAGTAGGTACACAAAATGTGATTGACGTTCGATTAATGCCAGATGCTACGCAGCTTCAGGAAGTGGTCGTAACGGCTCTCGGTATCTCCCGCGACAAGAAAGCGTTGAACTACTCTGTGCAGGAAATAAAAGGTGACAAAATCACCGCCGCCCGCGACCCCAACGTTGCCAATGCTTTGGCGGGTAAAATCGCTGGGGTACAGGTATTAGGGCAATCGGCCGCCAAATTTGGTACACCCAATATTCGTATTCGTGGCGTAAACTCACTGACGGGTGGAGATCCACTTTACGTAGTAGACGGTACTCCCACTGACATCAGTCAGGTAAACATGGATGATGTAGAATCATTGTCGGTATTGAAAGGACCCTCTGCTACTGCGCTTTACGGAAACCGTGCTTCGGGCGGTGTGGTGGTTATTACTACCAAAAAAGCAAAATCAGGCGAGGCAAAGCTTGACATCAATCATAGTACCACTTTGGACATGATTGGCCTATTGCCTAAGTTCCAGAATGAATATGGTGGTGGGTATTCACAAGACTGGGAGACATTCTCATTCAATCCTGCCATTCACCCCGCTGATTGGAAGGCATTTGAAGGCCAAAAACTCCTAGATTATTCAGCTGATGAAAGCTGGGGGCCAAAAATTGACGGTTCGCCCCACCGTTCGGCTTTCTCGTGGCAGCAAGGGCCTGAGTTTGGACAACTAACGCCTTATTCAGCTCAACCCAATAACGTGCGTGACTTTTTTAATAAGCCAATCAGCAACAACACCAACATTGCCTTTTCAAAAGGAGGAGAAAACTTCCAGTCGCGGGTGTCTTATACGCACATTATCACCAACGGAATTATTCCTAATTCAAAGCAAGCCAAAGATTTTATCAGTGCTAAAAACAGCATCACACTGTTGAAAAACCTGACGGCAAATCTTAACATTAACTATACGTCTACCAAAGGTACCAACGTACCAGCAGATGGCTATGGCAATCAGACCATCGGTTCTTTCAACCAATGGTTTCAACGTCAGCTTAAAATCGAAGACCTGAAAAACTACAAAAATCCCGACGGAACTTTCCGTAGCTGGAATATCGGCGGGCCGCTTGACTCTCGCCCTAAATATTGGGATAGCCCGTACACGCAAATGTACGAAAACACCAATAGCCGTTCAGACACCCGTTTGTTCGGTGATTTTGGTCTAACTTACCAATTTACCAAGTATCTAAAAGGAATGGTAGTGGCGCGTCGTGACCAACAGCAGTATAAATCAGATGCGATTATTGCCTACGGAACACTGAACGCTGGTGGTTTGGGTGCATATTCTAACTACCTGCAAAACCAACGTGAAAATAACTACGAAGGATTGTTGAGCTTCGATAAAACATTTGGTGAACTTTCGGTAGTTGCCAATGCGGGGGGAAACATTCGTTATAATTTAGTCGAAACATTTGGACAGGCTACTTCAGGTGGATTGACTAGCCCAGGTTTTTACAATATTGCGGCTTCCAAAGACCGCCCTGCAATCAGCAACAACCGTTTTGAGCGCCGGGTAAACAGTCTCTATGGAAACGTGAGCTTGGGCTACAAAGACATCGTTTTTCTGGAGGCATCTCTCCGCAACGACTGGTCTTCTACGTTACCAGTTGCCAACAATTCTTACTTGTATCCTTCCCTTTCGGGTGGGGTGATTTTGACGGAGTTGTTGCCAAGAAATTCGATATTGTCTTATGCGAAAGTGCGCGCAGGATACGCACAGGTAGGTACCGATGTAGGCCCGTACCAGATTTTCCAAACGTACACTACTGGCAATGCCTTCGGTTCAAATGCCACTCAGTATTTGCCAACATTGTTACCCAATGCTGATTTGAAGCCCGGCTTGTCTTCTTCATATGAAGCGGGCCTTGACATGAAATTCATGAACAACCGCTTCGGAGTAGAGTTTACGTGGTACCAAAACGACAACAAGAACCAGATTATTCCGCTTCCTGTAGATCCTACGAGTGGTTATCGCAACGCCATTATTAACGCTGGCTTGATTCAAACCAAAGGATTAGAATTACACATTTTTGCCAACCCTGTTAAGTCAGAACGTGGTTTCAACTGGGATTTTGATATTAACTTAGACCGCAACCGTTCGAAAGTAATCAAATTGGCAGACGGCCTAACCAACTATCAATTGGGTGGACCAACTTGGCGTACCCTGACCGTCAACGCCCGTGAAGGTGAAGATTGGGGACTGTTGGTTGGTAAAAAAATCCGCACATTAGATGGTAAAAGAGTGGTAGATGCAAATGGTTTCTACATTGTAGATGACCAAAAATCACTTGGTTCGGTGTTACCAACCTTTAAAGGTGGTTTCTTGAACAGCTTTACGTACCGTAATTTGTCGTTGCGCGTCAATACTGACTTTATCGTCGGCGGAAGATTTTTCTCTACTACCCGTATGTTTAATGCGTACGCAGGTTTGGCCGCTGAAACTGCTGGTTTGAACGAATTAGGTAATCCAAAGCGTGACCCAGTTTCTGCTGGAGGTGGCGTATTGTTGGATGCCGTAACCGAAGATGGCAAGCCAAACACCACCCGCGTAGAAACCCAAGAATTGTACGAAGATAAATTCTTTGCGCTCAATGACCAGTGGACTTACGACCAAACTTACGTCAAACTCCGTGAGGTGGCTTTAGGGTATAACTTACCAAAGTCGCTGTTGTCGCGGGTAAAAGTAAAATCTGCCAATATTTCATTCATCGTTCGTAACCCGTTGTTGATTTACAGCGCAGTAGGTGGTGGTCTGGATATTTCAGAATCTGAAACTTTTTGGACAGAAGGTGGTCAGTTGCCTCCAGTACGTTCGTTTGGTTTAAACCTGAGATTGAGTTTGTAAGCATTAAACGCATTTGAATCATGAAAAAATATATTTTAAATACCTTCATCGTAGCGGCCTTATTGTCGGTAGCTACCTCATGCGGCGATAATTTTGGGACGATGAACATCAGCCCAAACAGCCCATCAAACCCCAATACGGCGAGTATTCTGACGGGCGCACTGCGTAACGTAGGTGCCGCCGTGACTGGAATTCAGCCTGGCCTCTACGTACAGCATTTCGGTGATGTAACCTACATTGAGGAATCGCGCTACAAAACGGTTAACTTCGATTATAACGGATTCTATGCTGGACCTTTGATGAACCTACAGTTTATTATTCAGCAGAATACCGATGCAGCTACCAAAAGTAATGCGGCCGCTACTGGCTCAAATGCCAACCAAATTGCGACAGCCCGTATTCTGAAAGCGTATTTTTTCCAATTTCTGACTGACCGTTGGGGAGATATTGCTTATTCTGAAGCTTTAAAGGCGGCGGGAGATTTTAACCCCAAATTTGATAAGCAGCAGGATATTTATACTGATTTGTTTAAAGAATGGAAGGAAGCTGCCGCACAATTTGACGGTGGAAAAACCGTACAAGGGGATATTTTGTTGGGTGGAAATATTGCACGTTGGAAAAAGTTCGCCAACTCGCTTCGCGCCATTGCAGCCCTACGTTTGTCTAAAGTAGACCCTGCCAAAGGTAAAGCGGAGTTTGCAGCGGCGGTAGCTGATGGACTGCTTGCTTCCAATGCCGATAACGTAAAGTACGGGTATTTACCAGAAGCCAACAATGAGCATCCGTTGTACAACAATTACATTACGACCAACCGCAAAGATTTTGCAGTGGCGAGTACGTTTGTTGATTATTTAAACAAAGTGAACGATCCGCGTTTGCCAGCGATTGCCGATAAAAATATCAACGGAGCATACCGTGGCGTGCCTTACGGTGTTTTTCCTCCTACTTGGAAAGCGCAGGATGTATCTCTGGCCGCAGCGACCATGCGTCAGCAAAACTCATCGGTCAACGTGTTGACCTATGCCCAAGTGCTTTTTGCGCAGGCTGAAGCTGCCCAGTTGGGTTGGATTTCTGGCAATGCCAAGACGTTGTATGAAGCGGCCATCAAAGCTTCTATGGAGCAGTGGGGCGTGTATACGGCCGATGGTTTTGAAAAGTACATCGCACAACCCGAGGTGGCATTTACAAGTGCTAAAGCTATTGAGCAAATTGCAACCCAACGTTGGATTGCTTTGTTTTACCAGAATAGTGAAGCATGGGCAGAATGGCGTAGAACAGGGTTCCCAGTGTTGAAACCTGCGGAGAAACCATTGAACGGGGGTACCGAAATTCCACGTCGTATGGCTTATCCGACTACGGCACCTACGTTGAATAAAACCAACTATGATGCCATTGTTACTAGCCAAGGGGCTGATAATCAATACACTCGTGTATGGTGGGATAAAAAATAATCAAATGAATAAACAGTAACAAAAATGGGGCTCACGCCCCATTTTTGTTTTGTCAGGGTGTCACTACCAACTTCCCCATTACGCGCCGTTCAAGCATGTCGTTGAGGGCTTGCGGCGCTTCAGCCAATGAATACGTTTTTTGAATATAAGGTTTTAGTGTTCCTTTTTGATAAAATTCAAACAACTCTGTGATGTTTTGAAAGTTGGCTTTGGGTTCTTTCTCGGCAAACGCCCCCCAAAATACGCCCACGATAGAGCTACCTTTTAATAAGGCTAAATTGAAGGGCAGAGCAGGGATTTGTCCTGCCGCAAAACCCACCACCAGATAGCGGCCTTTCCAGTTTAGGGCGCGCAAAGCGGGCTCGGCATAGGAGCCCCCTACGGGATCATACACCACATCGACTCCGCCGCCCGTAAGTGTTTTTAGACTTTCGCGCAGGTCTTCTTTTGAATAATTAATGAGTCCATCGGCGCCATATTCTTTACACAATGCCAGTTTTTCGTCGCTCGAAGCGGCTGCAATGACTTTTGCACCCATTATCTTTCCTAAATTGACCGCGGCTAAACCTACTCCACCTGCCGCTCCGAGTACCAGCAGGGTTTCTCCAGCCTTCAACTGTGCGCGGTCTTTGAGGGCGTGGTAGGAGGTGCCGTAAGTATACATGAGTGAGGCGGCAACGTTGTAATCCATTGAGGGCGGCATCCTAAAAGCACGGTTGGCATCTACGACCAGTTCTTCGGCGAAACCGCCCCATCCTGGCATGGCAAACACATTATCTCCTACTTTTAGGTGTTTTACTTCTTCTCCGAGTTCTTTTACAACGCCCGCGGCCTCTCCACCTGGCGAAAAAGGAAAAGGAGGCTTGAACTGATACTTTCCCTGAATAATAAGCGTATCGGGGAAATTAACCCCGCAGGCTTTGACGGCGATTACGACTTGATTTTTTTGAGGGTGGAGCGCAGGCAATTCTTCTACGACGAGCGTTTCGGGCGGGCCGTACTGTTTGCAAAGGAGGGCTTTCATTTGGCTTTAGTTGTTGGATGTCAACTAAAGCCTTACTTGCTTACTTTTCTAATGCTCATGACGGGGCATACCGCCCTTTTTATTTCCACAACCACTGGCGTAAACGCTATACTGGTACAACCCGTGGCGGTAAATCGCGAACGGGCGTAGTAAGTGCCTGCCCGGGGAGGGATAAATTGCAATGTTTCTGACTTCAACGGAATGCTGCTATGGGGGGTATCGTACCAATCAACCGTAGCGCCATCCACGGTAAAAGCCTTGAATGGGGTAATGGAAGTGCCAGCGCACAGACTTTGGCTGTTTACAAGCGGAGGAAGGGGAAGAATAGGGTCACAAATAGGTAAGGGAACGATTTGGGTAGAAACCAATGAATCAACGGAAGTAAAAGTAAGGGTCACTTTAAAGTCATTTTCGGGCAAAATCCCCGCAATCGTATCGTTCCGAATCGTCCCACGATTGGTTGAAACCTTACCCGAAGTAGCTTCAAATACAAGCAGATAGGTTGATTCACCTTTGCACGGGTTGGGGCAAACAATGGTTTTGACCGTAATAGCGTTGGATTGTGCAAATGCACAATTATATACAGCACAATAGGTGCATATATACCAAATCGCCATTCGAATTGCGAAGCCACAATTCGAGAAAAAAGATAATAATTTCAATCTAAAGTAGGGTAATTAGTTGGTATTGACAGGGTAAAATATACTTATCAGGTCGTCGTGATGCCTAAACAATATATAAAATTGAAATAAATTATCCTTTTTTGCAAATAAAAACAAAAAAAATGCTCACTATCATTGCGTTAGTGGGCATTTTTTTGTTTTAAAATGGTATATTTTTTATTCCGAAAATTGGGGGTACTTTATTTTCTTCCCCCATTTTTTCTCCATTTTGGGTTAATGTCGTTGCTATTACTTTAAAATTTCTATTTCTACGCCGCTTAAAGCACCTGGCTGATGGTAAACACGATGGGTAGCTTTGATGAAATCTTGCTCGGTAGCGAGATAAATATTAGGAACGTATTTTTGGGGATTACGGTCAAAAAGTGGGAAAGCCGTGCTTTGTACCTGAATCTGAATACGGTGCCCTTTTTTGAACGTGTGCAGTACGTCTTGCAAACGAAAATTCAGCGGAGTAATTTTATTGGGAATGAGCGGCGCTGGTTTTTCAAAAGAATTACGAAAACGTGCCCGCATGATTTCACTGCGCACCATCTGGTGATAGTTGCTCAGGGTAATGTTTTTGTTTGGCAAGTAAGCATGATTGGGCTCATCTCCGGGATAAACGTCAATCAGTTTTACAAAAAAGTCGGCGTCACTGCCCGTCGTGCTGAAATTCAGTTTGGCCATAATTTCGCCCCCTAAAGTGATGTCTTCCGTCAAGGGCTCTGTCTGGAACACCAAAACGTCGGGGCGGCGGGCCGCAAAACGTTGGTCTTCCGACATATAGTTGAAAGGAGTAAAGCCCATGGTTTGGGTGTTGTCCTCAATATCAGGCACGGGTTTGAGTGGGTCACTTACGTACTCGCTGAATGCTCGGGCGGTCTTGGGTGCTTCAAAAGACAACTTTCCATTGGCATGAAAATATAACATTTTCTTTTCGGCATTGGCGGCAGGCCATTTGTCAAACGTTTCCCAGGCTTTCTTACCCGTGTTAAACAAATAAGCATCGGGCAGCCCCGTTTTGCCGTCGCCAGTTCCTTTCAGAAAGTGTTGAAAAAATTTAGCCTCAATTTCTCGTTGGTAAAAAGTCGCTACACTGTCGCCGAAGTAAACATTGCTGTGTAGCGTGTGCCCTGTTTCTTGCGACCAGCGACCGTGGCCAAACGGGCCCATCACGAGCGTGTTGTAGGTACCGGGATTGTTGCGTTCGAGGGTTTTGTAAACGGTCAATGGCCCGTAAAGGTCTTCGGCGTCAAACCAGCCACCCACCGTCATCACTGCATGTTTTACGTTTTTAAGGTGAGGAATAATGCTACGTTTTTTCCAAAATTCGTCGTAGTTGGGGTGGTCTTTGTGCTCTTGCCAAAAGAAATTGTCTTTGTAGTAAGCATCGAAATTTTTGAGCGGACCTAGGTCAAGGTTAAACTGGTAGCCATCTTTGGTTTTGGCATTGATTAATCCTGAGAGCCACCAATTGTCGGTAGTGGGCTTAGGATGTTGAATACCAAATACCGGAAATGTTAAAAAATAGCCTTGTGTAAAGGCACCGTTGTGGTGAAAATCATCGAAAAAGAAATCAGAAACGGGGGCTTGCGGCGACGATGCTTTCAAGGCGGGGTGTTGGCTCAACGCCCCCGCAACGGTATAAAACCCAGGATAGCTGATGCCCCATTGCCCTACTCGTCCGTTGTGATTTGGGATATTTTTGATGAGCCATTCGATGGTGTCATAGGTGTCAGAAGATTCGTCTACCTGTTGTTTGGTGGTTTTGTTGGCAATCTGTGGGGTCATGTTTGTCCAAGTACCTTCGCTCAGATAACGCCCGCGAACATCCTGATAGACAAAAATGTACTTATCCTGCATCAAAAATTTATTGGGTCCCAATTGCCCCGGAAATTTGCCTTCACCATACGGTGCCACGCTATAACAGGTGCGTTGCATTAAAAACGGGTACTTTTTAGAAGCCGAGGCATCCTTGGGTGAGTAGACGATGGTGTGCAGCTTGGTACCATCGCGCATGGCGATGTCATACTCAACTTTAGTGTAATTTTCTTTTACCCATTCCGATTGGGCAAACAGCGGAGAAACGATAACAAAAGCAACAAGTAGCAGGAAAAACTTCATTATAAAAGTGATTGTTTGATGAATAAATAAGCACCTTCCGAATTTGTTGGCAATTTAACAAAACCCTCTGATTTATATTGGTTTAAGAACGATGCAAAACCTGCGTCTTTGCCAAAATAGCTTTGCATATCTTGGGTCATCAAAATAAAATTGATGTTTTTGTCTCGGACAAATTTGGCAAAATCACCGTCTGTATATTCTTCAACGTGTATCCAGTCAGAATTATCCTTCAAAAAAACCCGGTACCAGTCCCGTTCCAACACCCTTAGGCGTTCTTTGGGGGTTAATTGAGTAATAAACCGGACATTGTCGGCGGTCGGAGTAGGGGCTTTACGGTGATACTCAGGAACGCGGATTGTTACAAAAATGGATAAAACCAACAGGGCTAAAAAAGCTGCCGAGAAAGGTTGCATGATTTTGACCTTACGCAAAGATAAACGACTTAGTACGTAAGCAATGAGCCACAAGACCAGCACTAAATGAAAAATCAAGTAATGGGTGCGTGGATAAATAAGCACAGTGGCAATCAATGTAGGAATAAGTAACGTAATCAGGCCAACGAACCCCCACCCATCAACTGGGTTTTTACGGAAATTTCGTACCGTCGTTTTGTAGTCTATTAAAAACAAAAATACCAACGCAATACCAGCCGCCACGCCCATGCGCCAGGGAGAATACCACCCCCGAAACAAGGTTTGGTAAAATATACTGACCACATTGGTCAGGTTGGCGGTAACTGTATGGACGATATTGGTCGTGATATGCTTGAAGGTCCATTTAGGCTGCATTTTAATGGCATCCGTTAGGGTATGAACATTTTCGCCCATTACCTTATGGAAAAGTTGGAGTTGGGCCTCAATGGTGCTTGGCTCAGGCTGATTCATCCAAGCCGAATAATTGACGACGAAGTGCTGTTGAAACGCTACCGTACTGCGATTGTCGTCACCTGTAAAAAGGGGATTCCCAAATAGTAAATGAAGGCCAACGGCAAGGATAACGAATACCCCAGCCCAACGCATAAGGGTGGGTTGAAGAATGCCTTTTTCTTTCCATAACCAAAAAACGGCGATAATGAGGGCCAATAAAAAGGATATGTAGAACTCAGGACGACAATACGCGCACAATAACCCCACCAAACTGATGACCAAAAAACGACGGGAATTGGACCACGGTCTCAGCTGAATCAGCGCCAATACGCCCAAAATTAAGCAGAAAGGAGCAATAGAAATTTTGGGGTTGAGGGGTACGTTTTGGTCAGAAAATAAAAATAATACCGCAATCCACGTAGCAGCCGCCAAGGATACCCCCAAAGAACGTACAAAAATAAAGACGGAAATACCCGCTAAAACGCTCAAAAGTGCCCAGTTAAAATAATATAAATTTAAGCTGTCTGGAATAAAAAAATGCCAAAATGCATACCATGCCGCATAAAGCGGTCCCCATTGGACGCCGCCTTTAAACGGAATGGAAAAAGAAAGACCAGACCCGAGGTAGGTAGTTTCATCGCCAAACTCGACATCTTTCCAAAATGGCAAATAGTGAACCAGCACCAGACTGGCCGTCATTAATATGAATATACTGAACCAATGAAGACGCATGTTTAAAGAGGCACGGCAAAGAAATGATACTTTGTGGGTGCGATTATAGTGCTTTACCTGTATCTGCGGGAGTCGTTTGAGGGGCAGGTACGGGTACAACAGGACGTTGATAATTTTGAAGTGGAATCAATTCAACGGAGACCACAAAGTATTTGGTGTCACCGTTCCAAGGAAGTTGAAAAAACTTCTCCTCGTAGTGGAGCGATACCCGCTGGCCTGTTCTTTGCGAAAGATTAAGGGCTTCGATGGCCTGTTTGTTGCTGTCATGCACCGAAAAATCCCAGGTAGTTGAATTAAAGGTTCCGGTACCGTCCGACATTCCGCCCACCATCAATTGCCCTTCGTGGGTTTTAAATACATACCCGCGACGGCTGAGCTTGACCAGCGAGCCTACCCTTGTTCCTTCACTGAACGAACCAAAGGAGATATAATATAGAATACCGCCTACAATGAGGAGAAAGATGATGAGGAATAACCACTTACGCATAATTGTATTATAAGTTAGATGTTAATAAAGTACTAACTAATAGATTTTCGGGGAGAAAAAAAATGGCAAATAGCATTATAATTGAATAGTATCCTGATCTGAACAAACATAATATACCAATCTGATCTGTAGCCATCCATCGTAAAAGTAGGGCAATTTTACAACATTAAGTCGATTGTGCCTAAATTTTGCTACTTTTGAAACGGTTTTCACATTGTTAAAAAGCTAAAAAACAAGTGGCATTAATAAAATCTATATCTGGTATTCGTGGCACGATTGGGGGGAAAACAGGAGATTCCCTTACGCCAATTGATGTTGTTAAATTTTCAGCCGCTTTTGGAACATGGCTAAAACGCAAAAATCCCGCTAATATAAAAATTGTCATTGGTCGTGATGCGAGGCTTTCGGGTGAAATGGTGGCCAAATTGGTGGCTTCTACATTGCAAGGAATAGGCTTTGAAGTAATTGATTTAGGGCTTTCAACCACTCCAACGGTTGAAATCGCCGTAACCCTTGAACACGCTGCTGGTGGAATTATCCTCACGGCTAGCCATAATCCTATTCAGTGGAATGCCTTGAAACTATTGAATGATAAAGGTGAATTTATCTCGGGACAAGACGGTGCGGAAGTGCTTGCATTGGCCGAAAGCGAAGATTTTGATTTTGTAGAAGTCCGCAAACTGGGTTCTTATCGGGTAGATAACTCCTATTTTCAGAAACATATCGAAATAATTTTGGCGTTGCCGTTGGTGGATAAAGAGGCCATCGTCGCCAAAAACTTTAAAATTGCCGTCGATGCCGTCAACTCTACGGGGGGGATTGCCGTTCCGATGCTTTTGGAGGCGTTGGGCATTGAAAAAGGAAACATTAAACTTATCAATTGTGAACCCACGGGCGACTTTGCCCATAATCCAGAACCGCTTCCCGAAAATTTAATCGAAATCAGCCGTGAAATGACTCGGGGAGATTTTGATTTGGGCGTAGTGGTAGACCCAGATGTGGATCGACTAGCGCTTATTTGTGAAGATGGGCAACCGTTTGGCGAAGAATATACGCTGGTGTCTGTTGCTGATTATGTATTGAAAAACAAAGTGGGCAATACCGTTTCCAATCTTTCTTCTACGGGTGCACTGCGTGACATAACACTAAAAGCAGGAGGGGCTTATTTTGCCTCGGCAGTGGGAGAGGTAAACGTGGTCGAAATGATGAAAGCCAACGACGCGGTTATTGGCGGAGAAGGCAACGGCGGCGTTATTTATCCCGATTTGCACTATGGTCGTGATTCCCTCGTGGGCATTGCCTTATTTTTGAGCCATTTGGCCAAATTTGGCAAGTCAGCTTCTATTTTACGCCGCACTTACCCGAGTTACCACATTTCAAAAAATAAAATTGAATTGACTGCTGACATTGACGTAGACGGTGTACTGGAAAAAATCAGCAAAAAATATGCTAAAAATCCCGTCAATACCATTGATGGTGTGAAGATTGAATTCAATAAAGAATGGGTTCACCTGCGTAAATCAAATACGGAGCCCATTATCCGGATTTATTCAGAATCAGAAACTGCTTCTACGGCGGATCATTTAGCCCAAAAAATCATTGACGACATCAAAGAAGCGATTCAAAGTTAACCAATAAACGTTTGTCGTTTTATGGACAACCATAAGGCCGTTTTTATTGCTTCCTCTGCGTCGGTCATGGGGCAGGTATCGCTTGGGGAGCAGGCCTCCGTATGGTATGGAGCCGTGATTCGGGCCGATGTTGAAAAAATCATCGTCGGCCACCGCACCAACATTCAGGATACCGCGGTATTGCACGCCGATGAAGGCTCGCCGACCATCATCGGTGATGATGTCACGGTGGGGCATGGCGCCATCGTGCATGGTGCTACGGTTGGCAACGGCTCACTCATCGGCATGAGAGCTACTATATTGAATAATGCCAAAATTGGTAAGTTTTGTATCATTGGAGCCCATGCATTGGTTACAGAAGGCATGGAAGTGCCTGATTTTTCGATGGTCCTCGGAACTCCCGGTAAAGTAGTAAAACAGCTTCCCGAGTCGATGGCGGCTCGTTTATTAGAAAGTGCGGCTCATTATGTAGCGATGGGTCAACGCCATGCTTCGGGAGAGTTCCCCATGATTAGTTAACCCTGTTTTTGTTAGCAAAAAAAATCCAGAGTTGCTATCAAGTACTATCTTTAAATTGGCACTATTCTTGAGGTAGTTTTTTATTATCTCTTCCTCTAAAGACGCTAATTTATATCAGTTAACATGAAAAAAACTTTATCCCAACTGCTTTACCAAGGGGGCTATCATGCCGCAGTGGCGGTATTGTTGGCTTTTACAATATACAGTTGTAGAACACCGAATGACCCTACAAATCCTGCCGATAATTCAAAAGAAACGCAGACATATAGTGCGGAAGTGGCTCTCAAATGGTCGGAAATGAGCCTAAAATTGATTCGGCAAAGCCCTGGTTTTACGCCTCCCGTTGCTTCGAGGGCATTGGGGTATGCTGGCCTAACCCTGTATGAATCGGTGGTGCCGGGTATCAAATCTAATCGTTCTCTTGCTGGGCAACTAAATGGTTTGAAAACGCTTCCACAACCAGAGGCTGGAAAAGAATATCATTGGGCGGCAAGTGCCAATGCGGCGCAGCTTTTTATGGCCAAAAACCTCTGGCCCAACGCTCCAGAAGCAGCCAAAAAGATGGCAGATTCTTTGGCGGTAGCTTTAAGAACCAGTTTTTTGGCGGAGAGTAACCAAGAGGTCATTGAGCGTTCCGAGGCTTTTGGCAATGAAGTGGCCAAAGCAATTTTTGAGTGGTCCAAATCAGATGGTGGGCACGAAGGGTTTACACGAAACTTTCCTGCCGATTATAAAGCTCCTACTGCCCCTGGCTCTTGGCAACCCACTGAAAACGGCAGAACGATTCCGATGCAACCCTATTGGGGCAAAAATCGCACCTTTTTGGCGGTAAATTCTTCGATGCCTATGCCGCTGCCTTTGACGGTATCAACTCAGGTTAATTCACCCTATTTTCAACAATACTACGATGTTTACAAGAAGAACATTGCCTTAACGCAGCTCGAAAAAGAAATCGCCGTGTGGTGGGCCGATGATCCGAGTGAAACCTTTACGCCTCCAGGCCATTCCTATAACATTGCCCGGATAGCTATCAAAAACAGCAATGCCAAACTAGATAAAGCTGCTGAGGCCTTGGCACGTACAGGAATAGCCGTGGCCGATGCCTTTACGCTGTGCTGGAAATGTAAATTTGCGTTTAACAACGAGCGTCCTTATACTTTTGTGCGTCGGGCCATAGACCCCAAATGGATTCCTTTTTGGCCCGCGCCTCCTTTTCCTGGGTATTCTTCGGGCCATTCCACGCAGTCTTCGGCGGCGGCTGTGGCGCTGGAGGCGGTCTTTGGTGCAGATTTCGCCTTTGTTGACGATTCCCACGTCAATCGGGTGCGCGATACCAAGCGTAACGTAGATTTTAAGCCTCGCTCGTTTCAATCACTTTGGGCAGCAGCCGAAGAATCGGCTTATTCGCGGTTTTTGGGCGGAATCCATACTTTTCAGGACAATGATATTGGCCAAAAAGAGGGACGGAAGATTGGTCAAAATATCAATGCTCTTCGGTGGAAACAGTAAAAAAACGTAGCTGAGGGGCATCGAAAGAAAGTCGCTTACTTGTTTGGTTAACCCGACAAGTAAGCGACTTTTTTTTTAAAGGTACAGTATTATTTCTAACTTTGCCCGTACAATCGTTAACGTAAATCGTTATTCGATAATCTATCAGTATGAATTTGGTTATCAGTTCTTTACGTATAATAATTAACTCTTTACCATTAATAATTAACTTTTATCAAAATTTAAAATCTTTTTATTGTGAAAAACGGACTACTTATTTGGAATGCGGTTTTGACTGTGGCGGTGGCTTTTTTAGGGTATCAGCACTTCTCACATCATTCATCTGACAGTGCAGGCGGAAGCATTTCGGACGCCTCGAAAGGCAAGAAAATTGTGTATGTACAGGCCGATAGCCTCCTCAAAAACTATGAATATTACAAAGACTTTCAAAAAGAATTTGAAAGCAAAGGGTTTCAGTTAGAAAACGATTTAGCCAATAAAGGGCGTTCGTTCCAAAACAAAGTGGCCTTCTTCCAGCAGCGTGCTCAGCAGGGGGCGTTGTCGCAAGACCAAGCACAAGCGGCTCAGTCACAGTTAGCCAAAGAAGAGCAGGATATTACCAAATACCGCGACGATCAATTGCGTAAACTCGATGAAGAGCGTATCAAAAAAACCGAAGAGTTTTACGGTAATATCTTCGAGTACATTAAGAATTATAACAAAGAAAACGGCTACGAATTTGTGCTTGGTTACAGCAAAGGCGGCGGAATCCTCTTTGCCGACGCCAACCTAGATGTGACCAAAAAGATGGTTGAAGGCCTTAACAAAGAATACAAAGAGAAAGAAGCTGCAAAAGCTAAAAAATAAGCTTGTCGGTTTTTGGATTCAGATTGTCAGTGTGCAGTTGCAAAGTAGCGGCTGTATGCTGACAATTTTATTTTTATCAAAACAATTTCGCCCTGCTTGCCCGCGTTAAATGTATCGAATTTAACGCTCATCTCCTCCATGACCTACCTTCTACCTTTTTCTCAAAATCAACTGACTGCAAATGAAAAAGGTATCTTTTATCTTAGGATTGGTATGGATAGCCGCTTGCGAAAGCGAAAACTCACTTGAACCAGCCGCCGATTGTTTGGTGGCGGCCTCTGCTCACCGCGGCGAAGTAATAGAAGGAGAGTATATTGTGACTTTAAAAGAAAATGCGGAAACATCGGCGCTAAGCCCGACCGCTACAAATGCGCGAATTGCGGCATTTTCGGAGCAACTTCTGAGCAAACATCATCTATCTTCTGGGGCCATTCGGACTGCTTTTGCGGGAAAAACGCGTGGTTTTGTGGCAAAACTTTCTAAAGGAGAGGTAAATACGCTCCAAACAGACCCAGCCATTGAAGTGATTGAACCCGACCGGGTAGTAAGTGTGTGTGGTTGCGTAGACGTAGTCGCCCCCGCTTCGGTGACGTGGAGTACGCGGAAAACAGGGTACGGGAATGGCCAAAATTTTGCCGAAAAAACCGTTTGGATTATCGATACGGGCGTTGACCTCGATCACCCTGATTTGAACGTCGATACCCAACGCAGCCAATCTTTTATTACTGGGCAAACCTCTGCCGACGATAATAATGGTCATGGAACCCACGTGGCGGGAATTATCGGTGCGCTCAATAATACCATCGGTACTGTGGGCGTAGCTTCAGGGGTTAAATTAGTGGCGCTGAAAGCCCTTGATCAACTTGGCGAAGGACGCCTTTCGAGTGTGGTGGCGGCGGTAGCGCACGTGAGTCAAAACGGCAAAGCAGGCGATGTGGTGAATATGAGTTTGGGATTAGATGGAGTTTCAAGCACGCTGGACCGCCAAGTGCAGGCAGCGGCCGACAAAGGAATTTTATTTGCGATTGCGGCCGGCAATGACAAAAAATTGGCCAATGGCTTTTCGCCGGGCAGACTCAATCATGCCAATGTGTTTACGGTGTCGGCCGTCGATAGTACGGGCCGTTTTGCCAGCTTTTCCAATTACGGAAACGACGTGGTTGACGTAGCCGCGTATGGCGTCAGAATCCTCTCTACTTATGCTAATGGGCGTTATGCGATTTTGTCGGGTACTTCTATGGCGGCCCCGCACGTGGCAGGACTTTTATTGATTCGTGGCAATGCGGTGCCTACTTTTGGCTCGGCTATCAATGATCCCGATGGAGCTGCAGATCCCATTGCCCGTGTGAGTAGTCAATACACCACGGTAGCTAGTCTTCTAACACATTAGCAATAAAGATAACTTTCAGAAACATCATCAACAGAAAGAAAGCCAAGGCCCAGTCGAGATACACGCGATAGAAGTCTTTAACTTCCTGATAACGGCGATTTTTGACTTTGACGCGTTCCAAATTGTCTATTTGTGAGAATATGTTTTTAAGCGTGGTATTGTCGGTAGCGCGGTAAAATTGGCCATTGGTAGCTCGCGCAATTTGCTGCAATGTACCTTCGTCGGGGGCGGTTTGGGGGGACGTAAGAGCGAGAGAGTCTGAGTTGCGCTGCGAATTGTTCACAAGTGGCTTGGACACAGTGCGGCCGATGGCGATGGTATAGACACGTACGCCGTAGGCTTTGGCCAGTTTGGCAGCGGTGATGGGGTCCAAATTGCCCGCGGTACTTTCGCCGTCACTTAATAAAACGACCACTTTTGATTTAGAGGCACTTTCACGCAATCGGTTGATACATACCGCTAAAGCACTCCCAACGGCGGTTCCTGCAATGGTAATTTGGTCATGACTGACCTCGTCCAAAAAACTGTAGAGTAATTCGTAATCGTTGGTTAATGGACAAAGGGTGAATGCCTCGCCCGCAAATAAAACAATACCGATGCGGTCTTGTAAGCGCCCACCGATAAATGATTTGGCAACCGATTTAGCAGAAGCTAATCGGCTGGGAGGCAGGTCTTTATCACGCATTGATTCAGAAATGTCCAAAGCCAGCATGATGTCAATAACTTCGGCGTCACGCTCGGTGAGGGTGTTGATAGACTGCGGGCGGGCCAGCGCCAGCAAAAGACAACTTAACCCCAAAAAGCCCGAAATAGGAAAGAGTAACCGCAGCCACACCGAGAAACTTTTGGGGGGGGCGGTATTCACAAACGTAATTCCTAAGCGTTGAAAAGCACCTGCATGAAACGCTTGTCGCAGCCAAAAAGCAATGGGAATCACCAATATTCCGTACAAAAAGTAAGGATGTGCCCAACTGAAAGCACGTAATTTAGCGAGTGAAAACCATTCGACAGAAAACCAATCCCACATGTTTATTACTGGTCAGAAGTCGATGGTTTACAGAGGGAAGAAAGACTTTTCTGTAGCACAACGACCAACACTTAATCTTTTACTTCTTCGTAATCAACGTATTCGCCGCCCCGAAACCGCGATTGGTCGGAGCTAGTGGGTTTTGGTTCTACCCTGATTTCGCCTTCGCGGCGTTGGGAGGGTTGATTTGCTTTTTTCTGCTCTTTTACCAATTGACGTCCTACCAGCAACCAAAACATGAAGCGCCGGAAGGGAGGAACAAAGGCAACAAAGAAGATGAAAATGAGGAGTATGTTAAAAAGTATTTTCATTGTTTTGGGGAGATTACTTGTTAAAGCTAACCATTGGTGTTTTTTTACTATTTAGCCATTAACTAACTTTTTATTCATCCAAAGTAAAAACGTCGGTAGCAGGATTAAATTGGACAACATTCCCATTAACACCGTAATGGCGACCAAAATTCCCAACGCAACGGTCTCTCTGAAGCTTGAAGCCGTAAAAATAACAAATCCTGCAAACAGTATGATGGCATTGTAAAACATACTTATTCCTGCAAACTGAATTGTTGTGGAAATGGCTTCGCTTACACTCTTTTTATTGTTGCGAAATTCATCTTGGTACATGGTCAAAAAATGGACGATACTCGAAGAAGAAAGCCCAAAAGTAATGGAAAAAACAAGCGTGGTGGCAGCGTTTAGAGGTATTTCTCCAAAACCCATGATTCCTGCCGTCATAACCAAAGGAAGACTGCTCGGAACGAGGGCAATCAAAATCAGGCGCCAATGACCGAAAGCTACCACCATTAATATTGCAATCAATACGATAACTAACAAGGTACTTTCGACCAAATTTTGTAATAAATAATCATTACCCTTGCTAAATACCACACTACTCCCCGTGATTTTGGCTTCGTATCGTTCCTCCTTCTCAACTTGTTTGCCAGTGCTGGTATCAATATTGAACAAACTATCAATTTTGGGTTGGAGTAGCGCGCACAGCGCGGCAATCCGATGGGTGCCAACGTCTTTGATTTGAAAACTGACTCGGGTATATCGCCGCGTGCTGTCCATAAAACTACTTAGACGATTATCGTTGCTTTTGAAATTGCCAGCGTATTCGGCCAATTTGCTGAGTTCGAGCGCATCGGGCACTACAAAATACTTAGAGTCGCCGTCTCGGTAGCCTTGGTAAATGAATTTGGTGGCTTCAACTACCGAAAGCGGTTTGGTAAACTCGGGACACTGAGCAAACTCTTTCTGCAAAAGATTAATTTTTGTCAACGTTTGAGGCATCAAAACGCGTCCTGGGCGGCCAGTGTCAATGTTTATTTCAAACGCCATTACTCCTTTAAAATATCTTTTGAAAAAATCTAAATCATTCAGAAGTGGGCTGTTTTGAGGGAGATTATCTGCCATAAAGCCCGTGTTTTTGATTTGGGTGAGCCCCACCAAGGCCACGATAAGCAGCGCCGCTACTGAACCATAAATAACGGGGGCGCGATGATGTACCCATCCATCAATTTTTTTCAGAAAGAAGCTGATATTTTTGTTTTCTAGGCGTCGAGGCTGTTTTTCGATGAGAGCGGAGGAATAACTGTAAAGAATGGGAAGAAGCGCCAACCCAATGATGTAGGTACAAAGCAGACTCAAAGCCGCAATCTGGCCAAATTCCGCCAAGAACTTACTGCCCGTTAGTGAAAAGACACCAAACCCGATGGTGGCCATAAGGTTGGTCCAAAAAGTGGTTTCGCCGATTCTCTCGGTAGTACTTTGCAGAGCTTGGCGTTGATTGCCCAATCGACCAAATTCTTCGTGGTATTTTTTTGTCCAAAAGAAGGTATTAGATACGCCAATCACTACCATCAGAGAAGGTAGGAGACTGGTGAGCTGGGTGATTTCGTGCCCCAAGAGGCCCATAAACCCCACACTCCACACCGCCCCGACCAAGGCTGCACCCAACGAAATAAGCATCACCACCCACGAACGGAAGAAAAAAAGCAGAATGAGTCCCGTGACTATGACGGCTAAAATGCTAAAAAGTACGATTTCATGACGCACCTTAGCGACGTATTCGGAACGGATGTAGGGCATTCCCGATAAATGTACTTTCAGACCGTGGAGGTTTTCAAAAGCCAGTGTTTCTCGCTTGATTTGGTCGATAGGTGTGTTTAGTGTGTGATTGAGGGCGTCTTGCTCAAGCATGATGGCCATCAAATGGGCTTTCCCATCCTCGCTGATGATGAATCCTTGGTAAAAAGGCAGACGGCTGATTTTGGCTTTTATCGAATCTACTTCGGCCTGGGTAATGGGTTTGTTGGGTATAATTTGCCTGAAATCAAATCGTTTAAGGCTGTCGTTGCGAACGATTTCCACTAAATTGGCACTCGAAATAATGTCTTTTACGCCACTAATCTTTTTGATTTTATGGTTCAGTTCGTACCAATCTCTGAAAATGGGGAACGTAAACAGTTGGTCGGTAGCAACGCCGATGACCAACACATTGCTATTTTCTCCGTAGCGTGCTTTAAACGATTCGTACAATTGAAAATCAGGGTTGCTTTCGGGTAAAATTTGGGGTAATTCGTAAGAAAAGCGAACTTTGGTGGCTTGATACCCCATAAAGACCGTCAGGCCGATATAGGCCACCAAGAGACCAAGACGGTGTTTGAGCATAAAAGTGGATACTGTATGGCTGAACATTCGATGAGTATCAAGGTACGAAAGAATACAAATCTAAAAATATCAGTGGAATAAGTTTAAAATTCAGAAAGTAGTTAGCTTCATCAACCATTAAAAAATCATGGCCGAAACCTTATATCTTCCCGCTACCACCGACCGCGCTGCGCTGTATGAAAGTCTGGTGCCGCAGATTGCGGCGCTTATTGAAGGTGAAAACGATTTAATTGCCAATTTGGCCAACATTACGGCGGCACTGCGCGAGGCGTTCGGCTTTTTCTGGGTCGGATTTTACCTCAAAAAAGACCAACAATTGGTGTTAGGGCCTTTTCAGGGGCCGATTGCCTGTACGCGTATTCAGTTTGATAAAGGCGTGTGCGGGGCGTGTTACACCCGTAAAGAAACCATTATTGTCCCCGACGTGGAACAATTTCCTGGGCATATTGCGTGCAGTTCGGCGTCCAAATCGGAGATTGTATTGCCTGTTTTTGCCCCTGACGGGAGCGTGGCAATGGTGTTGGATGTTGACAGTGACCAATTGGACGATTTCAGCGCAGTGGATGCGCAAGGATTGGGCGCAGTTGTGAAATTGGTGGCAGGGCTGTTGTGATTATTTAGCAGAGAAACCGCGAAATGTAGAACCGCGAAACTGAAAAATGTAGAACCGAAAGGTTAAATCGGGAAACCGAAAAATGTAGAACTGAGAAACTGAAAAATGCAAAACCGCGAAATGTAGAACCGCGAAACTGAAAAATGTAGAACCGAAAGGTTAAATCGGGAAACCGAAAAATGTAGAACTGAGA
>NZ_JAMZEL010000017.1:0-26378 GCF_024158025.1 Runella salmonicolor | reverse complement strand
AACCGAAAAATGTAGAACTGAGAAACTGAAAAATGCAAAACCGCGAAATGTAGAACCGCGAAACTGAAAAATGTAGAACCGAAAGGTTAAATCGGGAAACCGAAAAATGTAGAACTGAGAAACCGTGAAATGTAAAACCGAAAAATGTAGAACCGTAGAACCGCGAAAATGAAAAAGACGTGTGGTTTTTAACGAGCTGTATTTTAAACTTTTACATTTTATATTTTTCTGTTCTTCTGTTTATCTGTTACGTTCTTCTGTTACTTCCGCTCTACTGCCAGCTTTGTCGTTTTAACTCCTTGATTTCAAATGAAAACGACAGTTCGTTCATGCACTTGAAATGACCCTTCGGGCAGCGTTTGTGGCCGATTTTGGAGCATGGACGGCAGGTAAGCTGCCGATTCTCTAGCATGACAAACTGCGTTTGGTACGGATACATACCAAACTCGGGAACGGTATTTCCCCAAATCGAATAGATTTTCTTTTTGAAAGCCGCCGCCACGTGCATCAGACCCGTGTCGTGACTGAATACCAGCTTGGATTGCTGAATCAGCGAAGCAGATTGGTTAAAATTACACTTACCGCAGGCGTTATAGATAAAATGCTTACCGATGGCTTTCTCAATCATATCGCCGTTGGCGGCATCCTCTTTTCCACCTAAAAGAACGACGGGAAAATTGATTTTTTCGCACAGTTCAATCATGCGGTTGAGTGGGAGTTTTTTGGTCTCGTGTTGGCCGCCTATAGCGTAGGCCACAAACCCCTTTTGGTGACTTTCGGGAAGCCAATCAGGCTCGATAATATCGCGATAAGGAATGAAATAATCTAGTCCTCGGTCATCGTTGACTACCCCCAATGTTTGCAGTGTGTGGAGGTAACGGTCTACAATATGGACGTTGGGTAAAGCGTTTATTTTCCAGTTGACATACAACCATTTTTCCCAATTCAGCTTGTTAAAACTAATCGCCTGCACGCCAAGTACAGCTTTGATTTGAAGGGTTCGGAGGTTTTGGTGAAGGTCAATGACGAGGTCAAATTTCTCCTTCCGAAGGTGCTTTGCAATGCCCCAAATGCTTCCTTCCAACAGGTGTAACTGGTCGATATAAGGGTTGTCGGTGAGCAGATATTTGTAAGAAGCTTTGGTCAAATAATGAATTTCCACATCGGGGCGCTGTGTTTTGAGGCAACGAACAACTGGGGTGGTCAAAACAATGTCACCGATGGAAGAAAAACGAATAATCAACACTTTCAGGGACATAAAACGTATAAGGGTTGGAAGAATTTGACTTTTAGTACAAAACTAACTAATTTTACTGAAAACCAGCCTCCTACTCAGATGAATGATAAACTCTTTGATCTTAAAAATGATCGCCGTTTGAGCGTTTATTTATACCGAATGGGATTCGGGACGTGGTTACTTTATATTTTGATGGGAGCGCCTTTTCTGCATCAATTTATTATGTACCGCACCCATTGTGCCATCATGTGCGTGATGCTGATGGTGTTTGGCTTATCGGCTTCAATGTATTATGATTACTATCATCATCACCGTGAGTTTGAACAAAAGAAGAAATGGCTTATCGTTAGTTATATCGTATTGGCGGGCCTGATTTACTTCTTAATCCTGAGAGATAAGCCTTTTAATTTCAATTTGTTTTAAGCCTTAAAAACGGCATCGCTACCTGCTTTACCCTACTTCATTACTTTTGTGATTTCATTCAGCTTATCCATTTTTTCCTGAAAATCTCCTTTCAGCTTATTTCTGATTTGCTGTAAATTATCCAATGTCTCCTGCAAAGTATCGGGCAGGATTTCTTCCAATACTTCACGGAATCGTTTGGCAAAAGTCGGCGACTTGCCGTTGGTCGAAATCGCAATTTTTAAATCTCCTTTTTTGACGACTGAGCTTAAATAAAAATCGCAGAGGTCGGGGGTATCGGCTACGTTTACGAGTAGGCGTTTGGCTTTGCAATCTTCCTGTATCTTCCGATTGACACTCTTATCATTGGTACCCACAATCACCAAATCTTTTTCCTCTAAAAAAGAGGGGCTGTATACATCAACCACGAGTTTAACATGGGGGTGCTGATGCGCTAATTCGTGGATTTCGGCCCGTATTTCGGGCGCAACGAGCGTTACGTCGGTTTGGGGAGCATTGGCCAATACCGCCGTAAGTTTTTCCAATCCGACGTAGCCGCCGCCCACAATGAGTACTTGAAGTTGTTCGAGTTTTAGAAAAATAGGAAAGAGCGTATTCATTTAATGTGATTTATGTAGTGGGTTTTGATGAGTCGAGCCGTTTATTTTACTCTCACCCAACTATCGGTGCGGCCAATGAGCGACACGCCAATGAAGCCGCGTACATCCAGTTGATTGGCATTGGTGAGCTTGATTTTGCAACTATACTCTTTGCCAGTTTCGGGGTCATAAATTTTGCCGTCTTCCCAAGTATTATTGCCTTCGTATTTAAAATCACGTAGGTTGACCAAACCCAATAAATGCCGACTTTTTTGATGCACATCTGGGTTTTGGGCGTCGGTTCGGGGTTTGCCAGTGGCGGGGTCATTGGGTTCTTTGAGCCACACAATTTTTCCGAAATATTTATCACCCTGTTTATAAATTTGGACATGGCCCTTTTTGGAGCCAGTAAGCCAAGTACCCAGACAGGCATCGGGATTGGTACCAGCCAGTACCTGCATTGACAAAAACAGCAAGAAAAGAAAAATGTGAACTTTCTTCATGGGTAAGTATGTTGGGTTGGTTTTGTAGAAAAACGTAAATCTGGCTCGGTTTGTTATGACATCAATAAAAGGTTGTTGCCTCAAGTACCACAAAAAAAGCCGACACTCGTCGGCTTTGTATTTTTTTACTCAAAGGTGAGCTAGATTTCTTTGTGTAACTCGTTGTGGTATCCTGCAAAAATAATTCCCTGAATGAGGGTGCCGAGAAGGGCAACGAATACATCGCCAAATACGAACAACAAAACGATAATAACCAAAAAGTAGGCCAGTAGCCAACCCCAGTGAACTTCCTGTTCTTGATGCGCTTCCATGTGAAAACGTTGTTTTTGTGAGTGATTGCCTAAGAAATAACGCTGCAAGTTAGGGATAAATCCCCCTTTGTCAAAGTACAGCGCTTTGACAAAGGGGCGAAATGTTATATTTTTTTCAATGCTTCTTCCCAAACGGCGTAGGTGTTGGCATATTTTTCTTGTAAATCGGCCAATGGCTCCACCGTGGCGATTTGCGTCAGGCCGTTGAAGGCTGATTTGAAATCAAACACCCCCGTACCAATACCCGCCGCCCGGGCGGCTCCCTGCGCTCCGTCGGTATCATACAACTCAATGGTAGCGCCCGTGGTGTTGGCAAAGGCTTCCCGGAACAATGGGCTTAAAAACAAATTGGCGTGACCCGCGCGTACGGTATGCGTTTGGACGCCCATTTCTTTCATTACCTGTAAACCATACTGAAGCGCAAACACAATACCCTCCTGCGCCGCTCTGAACACGTGCGCGGGCGTGTGGGTATTGAAGTTGATTCCTTGCAACTGACCACCCAACAAACGGTTTTCGAGCACGCGCTCGGCTCCGTTGCCAAAAGGCAAAAACGTGAGTCCTTCGGCACCGACGGGCGTTTGCGCGGCCTGCTGGTTCATTTCATCGTACGAAATACCGCCCGCAAAACGACGCACCCAACTGTTCAGAATTCCCGTTCCGTTGACGCACAGCAATACGCCGTTGCGTTGCTCTTCGGGAGTACTGTTGACGTGCACAAAGGTATTCACGCGTGAGAGTGGGTCGGAGGTAGCTTGAGCATTGATGCCGTACACCACGCCCGAAGTCCCCGCCGTAGTAGCTACTTCGCCCGGATTCAGCACGTTGAGCGAAAACGCATTGTTGGGCTGGTCGCCGGCGCGGTAGGCGATGGGAATGCCTGCTTTTAAGCCTAACTCTGCTGCTGCCGAAGCCGAAAGCTGACTTTGGGGAGAGAATGTATCCACAATTTGTGGTATCAATGACGAATCAAACCCGTATAAGTCGAGGAGTTTTTGTGAAACTTTTTGCTCCGCAAAATCCCAGAAAATTCCTTCAGAAAGCCCCGAAACGGTGGTTTGCGGCGTACCCGACATGCGCAGGGCGAGATAATCTCCGGGCAGCATGAAATACCGAATTTGCTCAAAAATCTGTGGTTCTTTGTCTTTTACCCATTTGAGCTTTGACGCCGTAAAATTGCCCGGTGAATTGAGTAAATGCTGCAAACTATAATCATTGCCTAAGTCATCAAAAGCATGATTGCCGATTTCAACGGCGCGGCTATCGCACCAGATGATGGAAGGGCGTAGGGGGCGTAAGTCTTTATCAACTACCACCAAGCCGTGCATTTGGTACGAAATACCAATGCCCGCTACCAGCGCGGGGTCAAAGGGATATTTGGCTTTTAACTTATGCGTGGCATTGACGGCTTCCTGCCACCAACTGTCGGGGTGCTGCTCGGCCCAACCCGCTTCGTGGGCAATCATTCCCATTTCCTGATCGGGCGAGGTGCCCGTGGCGAGGGCTTTGCCCGTTTCTATATCCAACAAAGCAACTTTTATGGACGAGCTGCCTACGTCGTAGCCTAAAAGGTATTTCACAGGTAAATAAGTTATGGTAAGTTAATATGCAAAAAAGCGAAAAATGGCCGATTTTACTTAAAATCAAGGCAAAGGTAAGCACTAAGCGCTTTTCATTCACGCAAAGTCGCTAAGGAGCAAAGAAATAAAAGTAGGGGCAATGAAAATTCTCATTCCTTACTCTCACTTCCCACGTCTTTATTGCTATTTTCGTAGAAAAAATAGGTTAAAACCGATGCTTGAGTTTTTTACCACCGAACGCCTGATTTGGATTGGGGGGATTTATGTCGTCCTGTGCATTGTTGCGTATTTGATTCAGGGGAAATTTATCTTCAAACCCGAGAAGCTCCCGCAGGATTTTGAATACAAATACGAGGATTTGTTTGAAGAGCTTTTTTTTGACCCCGAACCCAATGTGCGCATTAATGCCCTGCGTTTTTATCAGGAAGAAGCCTCTCGCGGATTATTGATTTACTTTCACGGCAATACGCGCAGCATCAAAGGTTGGTCCAAATACGCCAAGGATTTTACGCAGCACGGCTACGACGTATTGATGATTGATTACCGTGGTTTTGGAAAAAGCGTAGGCAAGCAAACAGAAGATGGTATCAAAAACGATGCCCAGTACATCTACAATAAAATGCGCTCCAAATATGGATATGTTGAAGAAAAAATCATCATTTACGGGCGTTCGTTAGGCTCGGGCTTTGCGACCAAACTTGCCTCGGTCAACCACCCTAAAATGTTGATTCTGGATGCACCATATTACAGTTTTACGCGTTTGACCACCCGTTTTCTGCCATTTTTACCCGTTTCTTACATTCTCAAATTTTCCATTCGTACCGATGTTTGGATCAAATACGTCAAGTGCCCTATTTACATTATTCATGGTACCAAAGATGTGCTGATTCCATTTCGGTCGAGCGTACGCCTCGCCAATCTGGTGCCGCAATCGTCGCGCCTGATTCCTATCTATGGCGGTGGCCACAACAACCTGCCCGATTTTCCCGAATACCATCGCCACCTAGCCGACATCCTCAACGACCGCTTTGATTTGATCTTTGATAAATATGAGAAACGGTTGGAGTGAGGGGGATTTGAATTGCCCTACCGCCTTCCCGAAGCCGTAGGGGCCTGGGCCAGTTCAATGCGTCGATTTCGGTAGCTTTGGGTGGCTACATCGCGCAAAACGTTGAGTGAGTCGGCGGTGTTGTAGGAAGATAGGCCACCGTAAATAACGCCGTCGATGGATTTGAGGGCATCGGCCAACTGCGCATTGGAAAGGTTATCGGTAATCTCTTTGGTAGTGTAGGTGGCGTAGGGTTTACGTTCGAGGCGTTGGAGATACATTTTCCAAAGAATCACGGCTTTTTCGGCGTTGTCGATGCCTTTTTTGCCGGTCACATCGCGCGTGAGTCGTGAGAAGTTTCGTTGAAATTCCTGATTGCGACGAAACATCAAAAACAGCTCCCACTGCCGCGTGAGGGTTTCTCCAAAGAGTAAATAAACGCCCGTTCCAATCAACAAAACCAACAGAGAAGCGAGCAGGATAAAAGGGAAGTTGGTCTGGTTTTGGAGCGGGATAATCTGCGTATCGGCTTTCAGATCAAGCGTATCCAAAGCGCCTTCTTTGATGAGCTCCTTTAAGTAGATAGAATCTTTGGCGGAATAAACGGCGGTACAGTCGCGGCCCGTCAAAATCCAGACGGGCACTTCCAGCGTTTGGATTTTGTCCAGTTCAAACGAAAGTAAGGTATAGACTGCACTGTCCAAACTGCCCGATTCGTTGGTCTTGGTAGGGAAATAATCAGACTTCGTAATTTGAAAAGGGCGAAAATCAGCGCTGGTATCGGGAAAAAAAACTTCGATTTTGGGAGAATGCCGAAAACTCAGGGCGTATTGAAAAGGCTTGCCGATTTCAATGCTGTCGGTCAGAAAGCGCCCCTGTGGTCGTTGCGCCTTTAGTGAGTTGACAACAAAGCAGAAAGTGCAAAGCAGAAATACGCGAAGGACTTTTCCCATCATTGACTCCATAAAAGCGAACCTGTTCTTTAAAAAAAGGAAAGGTAAGACGTTTGTCTCACCCTTCCTTTTTTACTTTGTACGTATGATTACTTCGCCAATTTTGCTTTCAAATTAGCATCGATGGCATCCAAAAACTCTTCGGTATAGAGGTAATGCTCACCGTGGTTTACTTTGTTTCCGTGGATACAAACGGCCAAATCTTTGGTCATTTTTCCGCTTTCTACGGTTTCAACGCATACTTGCTCCAAGGCTTCGCTGAAGTCGATAAGTGGCTGGTTGCCATCGAGTTTGCCACGGAAAGCCAAGCCACGAGTCCAAGCAAAGATAGAAGCGATGGGGTTGGTAGACGTTGGCCGTCCTTTTTGGTGCTCGCGGTAGTGGCGCGTCACGGTGCCGTGAGCGGCTTCGGCTTCCATTGTTTTTCCATCGGGCGTCAACAATACAGAAGTCATCAAGCCCAATGAACCAAATCCTTGCGCTACGGTATCCGACTGTACGTCGCCGTCGTAGTTTTTACACGCCCACACAAAGTTTCCGTTCCATTTCAGGGCAGAAGCCACCATGTCGTCGATGAGGCGGTGCTCATAGTGCACGCCCAAGGCTTTGAATTCGGCTTCGTAAATTTCTTGGAATATATCTTTGAAACGACCGTCGTATTTTTTGAGGATGGTGTTTTTGGTAGAAAGGTACAAAGGCCAGCCTTTCTGCATTGCTACCTGAAAACATGAACGGGCAAAACCGCGAATAGATTCGTCGGTGTTGTACATTGCCATGGCTACGCCGTCGCTTTTGTAGTCGTACACTACGTGCTCAATCACGTTTCCGTCTTCGCCTTCAAACTTGATGGTCAGTTTTCCTTTTCCTTTGGTTACGAAATCGGTAGCGCGGTATTGGTCTCCAAATGCGTGACGACCTACGATGATGGGAGAGTCCCAGTTGGTTACCAAACGCGGAACGTTCTGACAAACGATAGGCTCACGGAAAACCGTACCGTCCAAGATGTTACGGATGGTACCGTTGGGTGATTTCCACATTTGTTTCAAATTGAACTCCTTTACGCGGTCTTCGTCGGGCGTAATGGTGGCGCATTTGATACCTACACCGTACTTTCTGATGGCGTTGGCGGCATCGATGGTTACCTGGTCGTTGGTTTCATCGCGGTATTCAACACCAAGGTCGTAGTATTTAATATCAACGTCTAAATAAGGAAGGATAAGTTTATCTTTAATAAAACGCCAGATAATGCGGGTCATTTCATCGCCGTCCAGTTCAACGACGGGGTTTGCGACTTTGATTTTTTCCATGTGAGCGACTAAAATTGGGATAGTGATGACTAAATTGAGGATGCAAATATAACCAACTAAGTTTAGGAAGCCTTACGTATTCGTGACCAATTTGCAGCAATAACCAATAATGCAGGAGCGGCATTGTAGACCAAAAACTGCATTAAAACCGACAAACTGAGCAATAATGTGGCACTAAATAGCAACATTACATAAAAAAAGGCTGCGGCTAAAGGTGGATTTACTGGCACGTTACGCTTAAAAGCAGCATCCAGCCATTTATATACTACTGCAATAACTGCAGACCCTAATCCTACCAAAAGATAGCCACCGTTATAGTACAACTCACCCACCACTGGAATTACCTTGTCTTGCGAGACCAAGGACTGAAAGTACGCCAAATTATAAATATACGGGCCGCTTTGCTCCCGAAAGGCTTTTCCAACAATGGGAATGGGTTCTAAAAGAGACGCAATCAGCGTAAACGATGACGGTTGGATGGAAAGTAGCGGCGTAATTTGATAAGGGCTCCCGACGTAGAGTTGGTGTGCTTGAACAATATATTCCCAGCGATTCAAATATTCGTCGAAAAGCGTTTTCAGCACTTCGAAATCTAATGAGGGTTGTACGCGTACATAGCCAAAGAAAAGTAAAAGCAGAAGGAGTGTTGAAAACACCATCGCCCACCTAAAATGATAGCGTGTTTTCCAGTTGGCACACATCACACTCATCAGCGTTAAGAGTGGATATAGAATGTTGGAGCGATTGCTGCTCAGTGTGCCTGCCAAACAAAGCAACAACCATGGAACTTGCCGTAACCAATGGATTTTACCCTTTTTAGTTTTCCACTTATACCACATAAGCAGTACACCAAAAGCCCAAAATCGTTGGCCAATATTTGCCAAAAATCCCACAAAGGTTGCATTTTGCTCAACGATTTCTCGGGTTACGTACGTAAAAATCGCGCCTGATAAATAATTTTCGAACGAACCATAAAGTAAAGAGAGCGAAATAAGCGCGACCAGAAAATAAACACTGGCCCATGTAGTCAGAAATGAGAAAGCAATAACGGGTCGGAGAATCTGTTTTTGTGAAAAGCAACTCCAACCAACAACAAAAGCCCCGAATGAAACCAGCGTTATACAGATTTCGGTAGAAATATCCTGGTTAAGATGATGTTCAACAGGAATCATGTTGCCCACCACAATAATTTCTAAAGGAATAATGACGAGCTTGTTAAACCACACAAACAACATGAAGTTTTTGGGGGTAATGACGGTTAAATCGGGGCGGAAGCATTTAATAGTGCCTGAAACACTCCCCCAGGCTAGTGGCAATAATAATAGTAACAACTCATTTTGAGGCCTGAAAATGGGGTCAAAGCGTAGGAGAATTCCGACACCGGCCAACAAAAAACAAAGCAATGAGAATGGGCCCCACCACGTTTTACCGAATACCGATGCCAAGTTGGTAACTATTTTTGATAAACCTTTCGCCCTGTTTTTTGACCAAAAAAAATCTAAAAGTCACCGTTTAGTCAGATAGGGTTGCGAATGGTGAAGCAGGTACTTATTTTCGTAAAAAAATCGACGGATATGACGAAGAAAAAAACAACTCCTCCCGAAAGCGCCGAAAAGCCGCGAGTACACAAAGATTTGGATGGCTTTGACATTCGAATCAATTCATTCGGCGAAATCACATCCACGATTGATATTGATAAAATCAATCAGTTTTTGAATAAACACGTGGACGATAAAAAGCTCCGTTCGCGCGATGATTTAAATGAAAATACCGAAGAACCCTGATTAGGCTTGATTATTGAAAAGGTATTAAAATGGAAAATGCAGAACTAACCCATAAGGTTATTGGCTGTGCCTTTGCTGTTCACAATTCGCTTGGTAGTGGTTTTCAAGAGCTCATTTATCACCGCGCATTAGCTGTTGAATTTCGTCACCAAGGCATCGGCTTTGAATCTGAAAAAGAAATGAAAATTTCTTACAGGGGAGAGCACATTGGGGTTCGTAGAGTGGACTTTTGGATTGAAAATCAAATTATGCTTGAGATAAAAGCTGTTAGTCAATTGGAAAATGTGCATTTAGCCCAAGCCATGAATTATTTGGAGGCCTATCAGGTATACATAGGTCTATTAATAAATTTTGGGGCGAAAAGCGTTGAATGGAAACGCGTTTACAACAATAAACTTATCAAATAGAATTTTAAAATCAAGGTTAATCTAGGTATGAATTCACACGAAATTGATTACAAGATTATTGGCGAGGACATTCAAATCGTCGAAATCGAATTAGACCCCAACGAAACGGTTATTGCCGAAGCGGGCTCTATGTTATTTATGGAAGATGGCATCCAGTTTGAAACCAAAATGGGCGACGGGTCAAACGCTACCCAGAGTCTCATGGGCAAAATCTTTCAGGCGGGTTCGCGCCTGCTCACGGGAGAGTCTTTGTTTATGACGCATTTTACCAACCGTGGTTATGGCAAACGTAAAGTAGCTTTTGCCGCGCCGTACCCTGGCACGGTGATGCCTATTGATTTATCGAAGATTTACGGCAACTCATTGATTGTCCAAAAAGACGGATTCCTTTGCGCTGCCATGGGAACAAAATTGAATATTCACTTCAACCAGCGTCTTGGTAGTGGCTTGTTTGGCGGTGAAGGCTTCATTTTGCAAAAATTACAAGGTGATGGATTGGCGTTTGTGCACGCTGGTGGGGTAGTGATTGAGCGTCAGCTCAACAACGAAACCCTGCGCGTAGACACCGGATGTGTGGTCGCTTACGAGCCTTCTATCAATTTCAGTGTGCAGCGTTCTGGAAGTCTTAAATCCATGGTTTTTGGGGGAGAAGGTATCTTTTTAGCCACGCTTCAGGGAACGGGGCGTTGTTGGATTCAGTCGATGCCAATTTCTAAATTGGTTGACCGCCTGTCGGCTTACGGACCACAATCTCGCAAAGAAAGCGGCTCGGTATTGGGCGGCTTAGGTAATTTGTTTGAAGATTAGAAGCAAATTTGGAGTTCGGTTCTGAGGTGCCGTCTGGTTCTCAAACCAGACGTTCAGAGTTTCTCAAAACCCTGTGCATAAATAAGTTAGGAAGATAAACATATAGTTGGCCACAAGGGCGGCCCGTAGGAGCCGCCCTTGTGGCCGTTTAAGCAATCACTTCTTTTATCACCTTTCCACTTACATCAGTGAGACGAAAATTACGGCCTTGAAATTCGTAGGTAAGTTGCTCATGGTCAAAGCCTAATTGGTGCATGATGGTGGCCTGAAGGTCGTGGATGTGCGTACGGCCGCTGATGCCGTGGTAGCCAAATTCGTCGCTTTCGCCGTGCGAATACCCCTGACGAATACCGCCGCCTGCCATCCAACACGTAAACGCGTCGGTGTGGTGGTCGCGGCCTTTGAAAGGCATTACTTTGCCGTTGCGGTTCTCGCGCATGGGTGTGCGGCCAAATTCCGTTCCCCATACCACCAAGGTTTCATCCAGCAAACCACGCTGTTTTAAATCCATCAACAGGGCGGTCATGGAGCGGTCGATGGTTTCGGTTTTTCGACGAAGTCCCACTTCCAACGATGTGCCTTCTCCGTCGCCGTGCGTATCCCAACCCCAATCGTACAATTGCACAAAGCGTACGCCTTTTTCGACCAATTTACGGGCCAACAAACAATTATTGGCAAAACTGGCTTCGCCGGGCTTGGTGCCGTAAAGCTCGTGAATGTAGGCGGGCTCTTTGCTGATGTCCATTACTTCGGGTACAGAGATTTGCATGTTGAAAGCCATCTCGTATTGCGCAATGCGAGCGAGGGTTTCGGGGTCTTTAAATTCGTCGTATTGTTGGCGATTGACCTCCGTCAATGCATCAATGGCTTTACGCCGAAGGTCGCGGTCGAGGCCGTTGGGGTCGCTTAAAAACAGCACTGGGTCGCCTTCAGAACGACACTGAACGCCCTGATAAACAGAAGGAAGAAATCCACTCCCCCAGATACTTTTGCCTGCGTCGGGAGTTTTTCCACCCGAAGTCAGCACTACAAAACCCGGTAAATTTGAATTTTCTGAACCCAATCCGTACGTACTCCAAGCTCCCATGCTCGGGCGTCCTAGACGGGCACTGCCAGTGTGCATCAGCAGTTGCGCGGGTGCGTGGTTGAACTGATCGGTGTACATGGCTTTCAGGAATGAAACCTCATCTACGACCGATGGGAAATAATTGAAATAATCAGAAACCCACGCGCCTGATTGACCATGTTGTTTGAAATTCCCCACCGAGCCAAGCATGTCGGGTACGCCACGAATGAACGCAAAGCGTTTTCCTTCCAGAAATGACGGCGGACAGGGCTTTCCGTCCAATTTTGCCAATTCGGGTTTATAGTCCCACAGTTCCAACTGCGAAGGCGAGCCACAGAAGTGCATGAAAATTACCGATTTGGCTTTGGGTGCAAAATGTGGATGGCGCACCGCTAGCGGATTTAAGTCAAGTGGTGCAGAAGTTGCCTTTTTTGAATCAGTCGTACAATTTCCCAGAATACTGCCCAGCGCCATCATGCCAATGCCCGAAGTGCATTGCTTCAAAAAATGGCGGCGGGTTTCAAATTGCGCCTGTGCCAATCGAAGTTCGTCGTTTAGCTTCATAATTATTGCTTTGAAATAAACTCGTCCATGTTCAACATTGTATTGGCCACAAAAGCCAGGGCTGCGTCGTTTGGGGTGGCCGATTCTCGGCCAATCCAACGTACCGCTTTCCCTCTCTCTTTTTCAAATCGACGCAGGGCCTCGGCGTAGAGGTTTACCAATACTTTCTGTTTTGCGGGAGGAAGGGCGCGTCCCGTCATGAGCCAATAGCCGCGTTGGAGTTTGGAAGGCACACTTTTGCCGCCTTCTTTTTCCATACGCTCCGCAAATTTGATGGACATTTCCACAAAAGCCGAATCATTGAGCGTGACCAATGCCTGTAAAGGCGTATTGGTCCGGATGCGCCGAGCCAAACACACATCGCGGTTGGAGCCGTCGAAGGTGAGCATACTTGGATACGGGCTTGACCGCCTGATAAAGGTATAAATGGCGCGTCGGTAGGCGTCTTCTCCTTCGCTTCGTTTCCAACTAATGCCACTGTACACCACTTGCCAAACGCCCTGCGGTTGATACGGCATGACGGGTTTTCCGTACATTTTATTGCTTAATAACCCACTGACAATGAGTGCTTGGTCGCGGATTTGCTCGCCCGTGAGGCGTACTCTCGGTCCACGCGCTAACCAACGATTGGTGGGGTCTTGGGCAATCTGCGCATCTGTGGCGCGGGAATCTTGTCGATACGTAGCCGAAAGCACGATTTCTTTCAATAGTGGTTTCATTTGCCAATTATACTCGTGCATGAATTTATACGACAAATAATCCAATAATTCAACGTGAGTGGGCGTAAAGCCTTGTGAACCAAAGTCTTCAAGGGTTTCGACGAGTCCTGTTCCGAACAGTTGTTCCCAAAAACGATTCACGGCCACGCGGGCGGTCAGTGGGTTTTGTTTTGACGTGAGCCATTGGGCCAAGCCCAGACGATTGCGGGGGGCATTTTTGGGAAATGCGTGCAATGATTTAGGAACATCGGGTGCAACGGCGGCGGCGGGGCTTAAAAAACTGCCACGTTCAAACACACGCGTTACACGGGCGTATTCGGGAGGGTTTTCTTGCATGATGGGCATCGTTTCGGCCGATGTCACCAGTAGTTTTTGGAAGTTGGCATATTGCTCTTCGTAGCCAGGTTTTCCTTTCCCTGGAAAATCTTCGGCCCAAAATGCGACCCACATCAGCGCCGCTATATCGTCTTTTTGGTCTTTAACTTTGGCATTGGTAAACGAAAAATGTAAATCCTTGCGGGTCGAAAACGGCGGTAAGTCAATATAGGCAATTTGGAAACTCCGGGACGTATCGAGTTTTGTCGTGGCTACAAGTGGCCCGTTGAGGCTGTCGGTGCTGATTCGGACTACGGTTGCGGGTTGCCTTGAACGGTAGTAAAGTAATATTTTTCGTTTGCCTCTGACAGGGGCTTGTTTCAAGCGAAGCGAGCCGTTGTTTTGCAGCATAGCGGCGGCGGTAGGTTCTAGCGTGCCATTTTTGTATTGGTCAAACAGGTGAAAGTAAATCCTAGGTTCCAGCGTACGAACATAATGCGTGTACTGCTCGGCTTTTTGTGGGGTGGTATTTTTCTTTAGCCATTCGGTCAGCTCATCCAGTTTCTTTTGGTCTTTTTCTTCGAAAAACCGCAAGAATGAAGCTTCGTCGCTGACGTCTTGGTCGCTGGTATTGTTGAGGAAAGCCATGAATTTATAGTATTCCTCGTGTCGAAAGGGGTCGTAAGGGTGGCTGTGGCATTGTACGCACGAAAAGGTGGTTCCTTGCAATGCTTCCCAAGTGGTACTGACGCGGTCGAGCACTTCTGAGGTGCGAAATTCTTCGTTGTCGGTGCCTCCTTCGTCGTTGTTCATGGTATTGCGGTGAAATCCCGTGGCAATGAGTTCGTTCTCAGTGCGATTGGGCAACAAATCACCCGCGAGCTGTTCGGTGATAAATTTATCGTAAGGCTTGTTTTCGTTAAATGCTTTGATGACCCAATCGCGGTAACGCCAAATATTTCGGGCATCGTCTTTTTCATAACCTCTTGAGTCCGCATAACGCGCCAGATCAAGCCACATCCCCGCCCAGCGTTCGCCAAACGCGGGAGATGCCAGCAATGAATCCACCACGGTTTCGTAGGCTTTGGGGCTTTTATCATTTAGGAATTTCTCGTATTGCGCAGCCGTTGGGGCCAAGCCTGTAAGGTCAAGCGTAACCCTGCGCAGGAGCGTAGCGCGGTCGGCTTCGGGCGAAGGGTGCAGAGCATCGCTGTTTTGTTGCTGTTGTTTTTCAAACACAAAACGGTCAATGTCGGAATTGCCCCACGGTATTTTTTGAAAAAGTTTATCCCACCAACTGGGCTGTGGGGCACTTTGTTTTTCTACGGGGCTGTATGCCCAATGCGTGCCCCATTCGGCTCCTTCGTCTACCCAATCTCGCAGAATTTCAACCTCCTCATCTGTG
The DNA here is from genome assembly GCF_024158025.1 of Runella salmonicolor. Taxonomy (NCBI): domain Bacteria; kingdom Pseudomonadati; phylum Bacteroidota; class Cytophagia; order Cytophagales; family Spirosomataceae; genus Runella; species Runella salmonicolor. The sequence continues at coordinate 11,371 of NZ_JAMZEL010000017.1, read as the reverse complement.
AGTGGGTCGCCCTTTTTGGGCATCCGTTTTTCGGGGTCGGAATGCGTCAGTACTTGAATGAAAGCAGAACCGTCGGCGTCCCCAGGAATGATGGCAGGCTTGCCCGATTTCGTTTTGGCGAGGGCTTCTTCCCGAAACAACAGGCTAAAACCGCCCGCTTTTTTCACACCTCCGTGGCAAGCCATGCACTTTTTATTGAGAATCGGTTTTACCTCCGTGTTGAAATCAACGTGATTGTCGGGGCTAATGGCTAACCAAGCCCCGACAAAAACCAGCGCTGATACACTCAGTAAGACCTTATTATTGGGCCATTTCATGCGTTACATAAGATTATAAATTACTCTACTTAATAAGGCAGAAATGAACTTAAGATACTCAAAGTCTTAGATTTGCCAATCTTAATTTTTGGCTCCTCCCAACGAGGAAGGACTTCCTCCTAATTGTTGGTTCATTGTTACAATTTTCGTATTCAGTGTTTCAATGGCTTTGGCGTGTCGCGCTTCAATATCGGGCAGATTGGCCGTTGATTTAAGCGATGCTTCATACTGAAATGCGGGCAACATCCACGATGCATAGCCGCTGTACGGGTCAGAAGAAGCGTACAACGAGCGGTACCACGAACCGTAAGCCATACCTTTGGGGTCAAGGAAGGCCTTTTCTAAATTTCGCAATTCTTTGTTAATGGCCGCCACTTTAACTTTGTCAAGTTGCTCAGAAGCCAATAGGGTTTTGATGCGGTTTTCAAACTGCTCGGCGTTTTGTTTCAGGGTTTCTACTTGCGCCAATAATTTATCAATCGAATAAGCTGGTTGGTAGGCTTTGATGGCCTTTTCAGCGGTTTTGAGGTGCGTTGTTAAATCCGTTGCGTAGCGAGAAACATCATACGGCAAAATATCGGCATTGGCCAACCGCAGTGACATGGTACCTACTACTTGCTCCACCATCGGACCCATTGTGTAGGTAGAATCCACAAATTTGTTGTAGAAAAACAGGTCATCATATTGCGAATGGTAAAGCGTAGGCCCGCCTACGCCAGCGCTCAATGAAGGAATGCCCGCGTGCATATAAAAAGCAATGTGGTCAGAGCCACCGCCTAAGTTGCCAATCGTTGGCTCATCGGCTACGGCTACGGGAGCGGCGCTGTTGATGCCTACGGTGCTACCTCTTTTGCCTCCTTTTTGGGCCATCCAGTGTTCATAAACGGTTTTGTTCGAATCGGGATATTGAACGGATTGTGTGGCCTCAATGAGCAATTTTTTCAGTGAAGGAGAAGAGCTACCACCGAATATTTTTCCTGAAACCGCCGCGTCGTAGTTCATGTAGGCTACGGCTTTGGCGCTTAGCTCATCGCGCATTTGCTCCACCCATTCGGCTGAGCCGATTACGCCGTGTTCTTCCGCATCCCAGTGGCATATTTTTACCGTACGTTTCGGTTTTTGAGGTAATTTCCCCAAAGATTCAGCCAATGTTAAGAGCATAGCGGTGCCGCTGTTGGGGTCGGTAGAGCCAAATGACCATGCATCATAATGGCAGCCTGCAATGATCCATTCATCCGGAAATTCGCTCCCCGTCAGCGTACCTACTACCTGATAAATACGTACAAACTCTTTGTCTTGTTTTACTTTTAACCTCACTTTCAACTCCGAGCCACCTTCCAAACGATAAGCCAAGGGCAATCCGCCTTGCCAGCCAGCTGGAACGGCTTTGCCCGTCATGCGTTTGAGGATTTCAACGGCCGAGCCCCACGGCAGGGGCGTGACGGGGATTTTGTGGAATGCCGCATCTTTGGGGTCGAGGCGTTTGATTTTTTTAGGGCCATCCAAGGGCAAGGCTGGTTCGAATGGAGTTAATGGGTCGCCGGTATAATCGACGGTCAATAATGAACCGCGCTGAATGGTGTTGTCGTTGGGTTGGGAGCCTTCAGGGAAAGTTACACCTTTCATGTAGCCATTGTCGGCGGGGTCGGTATAGATAATGACGCCCGCCGCTCCAGCGGCTTCGGCGTGTTTGGCTTTGTACCCACGGAAATTGCCGCCATAACGCGCCAGCACGATTTTGCCTTTGACCGAAATGCCCATCGCTTTCAATTTCTCAAAGTCTTCGATACGGCCATAGTTGGCATATACCACTTCTGAGGTAACATCGCCAGAGCCTGAGTAGGAATTCCAACCGGGAGTAAGGCGCGCATCGGCTGAATATTTATCTTCTTTGATGATAAACTCACGGTTGTTGAGCGGCATCCGAATGGGTTCCACGACTTCAACCAAGCTTTCACCGGGTGTTTTGGAAAGATAAATATCGTGCGGAAAAATCTCGACCTGTAATCCTGCCTTGCGCATCACATCGGCGATGTAATCACGCACTTTCTCATTTTCGGGCGTGCCCGCCAAGTGTGGTACACTGGTGAGTTTTTGAAGGTGGTTTTTAAAACGCTCGGCAGATTGTTTGGTACGGTATTCTTGTTCGACCTTTTCTTGTTTCGATTGATTGGCAACTGAAAAACCACTAATGGATTTTTGGGCGTGGGCATACATGCCGAGGAATAGCAAACTGCCCGTAATAAAGGTGTGTTTCATAAAGAAGAAGTTGATGAGAGTTAGTTAGGTTTAAAAAGAAATTTAGCGCTTACTGTGTTGACCAAAAAAATATAAAAAAGCCCTAATAAGGTATTTTAAGGGGGTTTTTAGGAGCAGTTCAGGTTGGTGTAGCAAGTTACTAAAATCTTTTAAAAACGTGTTAACAATCATTAACCAAGCCTTTATAAACCTTTATGATTTTCTGCGTTCTAAGAGTAAAATAAGCAAAATCATTGTACCATTAAACCAAATAAATGCCATGAAAAAGTTAGTATTTGCCGCCGCCATGATCTTAGTAGCTTTCGGAAGTGCCAATGCCCAATGGGGTAACAATGACCGCGACCGCCGGTACGATGACCGATACGATAACCGCCGCGACGACCGAGGATACGGAAATCGTGATGACAATCGTGGCTATGACTCCCGCAGCGGAAGGGGCGGAAATATGGGCGACCGCATTGATGATTTTCAGCGCGAAGCCCGCCGCCGGATAGCCGACGGAATCGCGCAAGGGTCTATATCGTCTCGGGAGGCAAAAAATCTGATGCGTGATGTGGAGCGTATTGAGCGCAAAGAGCAAATCTTCTGGCGCGACCGGGTGCTCAACCCCCGCGAACGTCGTGAATTAACCTCAGATTTGGCAGCGCTTAACCGCGAAATAACCCATGAGAAACGAGATAATGAGCGTTCGACCTATGACGACTACGGTCGCAATGGTCAACGTAGAGGATGGTGAGTAGCGACAAAGGGCCGAAATTTTCGGCCCTTTGTTTTTTTTTCGCTATTTATCTCCATAATGTCCTTTAACTGAAATAACTAAAATCAAATCGTCAGATTCTACTTTGTACACCAGACGATGTTCATCGGTAATTCTGCGAGACCAATACCCTTTTAAGTCGCCTTTCAGCGGTTCTGGCTTACCGATTCCCTCAAAAGGATGCCGACGAATATCTTTTAAGATTTCATAGATTCGTTTGAATGTATTTCGATTATATATCCCCCAATCCGCAAGGTCGTCAAAAGCATCGGCGTCAAATACTAATTTTCTCATTTTTGCAAAAACCGATTAGCGAGGTCATCCAGTTCGACTTCGGAGATTTCCACTACTTCAGTTCTAGATTCAACATTAGCGGCGGCATTCTTTAAACGTGCCCAATATGCTTCTCTATCTTCGGGTTGGTTAAGGCCAAAGTCTTGCGAAGCAGTCACGGTAATTTGTAACTCTTCCTGATTTTTGAAAAGAGCTTTGATAATTTCGATAAACTCGCTCGTAAGTTCGTCGCGACGCAGCACAAAGGTTGATTCCATAACTATTGCCTGTTTTTTTCAAAATTACATTTTTCTACGCTTGTAATTCCAATTTCAAATATTTTCCCGTAAAACTCTCCTTCACCTTTGCTACTTTTTCGGGGGGGCCTTCGGCAATGATGCGCCCACCGGCATTGCCGCCTTCGGGGCCGAGGTCGATGACGTAATCCGATACTTTAATCACGTCCATGTTGTGCTCAATAATCAAAACGGTGTTGCCTTTATCGACGAGCTTGTTCAATACATCCAGTAAATGCCGAATGTCCTGAAAATGTAATCCGGTGGTCGGTTCGTCCAGAATATAGAGGGTTTGGCCCGTATCTTTTTTGGAAAGTTCTTCAGCCAGCTTTACCCGTTGCGCTTCACCACCTGAAAGGGTAGTGGCGTGCTGGCCGAGGGTGATGTAGCCAAGTCCTACGTCGTTGAGCGTCGATACTTTACGCAAAATTTTAGGAATACTTTCAAAAAATTCCAACGCCTGTTCCACGGTCATGTCGAGCACGTCAGCAATGGATTTTCCCTTGAAACGCACCTCCAAGGTCTCACGATTGAAGCGCTTTCCTTTGCAGGTGTCGCAATCTACGTACACATCGGGCAGAAATTCCATTTCTATTTTTTTCATACCTGCGCCTTCGCAATCTTCGCAGCGGCCACCTTTGACGTTAAACGAAAAACGGCCTGGCTTATAGCCCCGGATTTTGGCTTCGGGCAGTTCGGCGTACAGCGACCGAATCTCCGAAAAAAGATTAGTATACGTAGCTGGATTGGAGCGCGGTGTACGGCCGATGGGCGACTGGTCTACTTCAATGACTTTATCGATGTGCTCCAGACCTTCCACGCTTTTGTAAGGTAGCGGTTCGCGTTTGGAGTTGTAAAAATGGCGGTTCAGAATCGGAAACAACGTTTCATGAATCAACGACGACTTGCCGCTTCCGCTCACGCCAGTTACGCAGAGCATTTTACCCAAGGGCAGATTAAGCGTAACGTTTTTAAGGTTGTTGCCCGTTGTCCCTTTTAAAACAATGGTTTTTCCGTTGCCTTCGCGGCGTTTTTTAGGAACATCAATGGCGATTCGGCCGCTCAAATAATCGGCGGTCAATGAGCCGTTTTTTAAAAATACCTCGGGTGTACCGTACCCTACTACCTGCCCGCCGTGGCGGCCAGCACCGGGGCCGATGTCGAGGATGTAATCGGATTCGAGCATCATGTCTTTGTCGTGTTCGACGACCAAAACAGTATTACCCAAATCACGTAATTTTTTCAATGAATCAATGAGTCGCACGTTGTCGCGCTGGTGTAGACCAATGCTGGGTTCGTCCATGATGTACAACACGCCCGTAAGCTGCGTACCGATTTGGGTAGCCAAACGAATGCGTTGTGCTTCTCCGCCAGAAAGCGTTTTCAGCGGACGGTTGAGCGTTAGATAATCTAGGCCAACATCCAACAAAAATCCGACGCGCTTGCGAATCTCTTTCAACACTTCGCGACCAATCAACTGCTGACGTTCGGTGATACGGTCTTCCAGACCATTGAGCCAATTGGCCAATTCTCGAATGTCTATATTGGCTAAATCAGCAATGTTTTTATCGTCAATCTTGAACCACAACGCTTCTTTTTTCAAACGCGCCCCCTGACAATCGGGGCAAGTGTTGATGGTCATAAAATCTTTGAGCCAATCCTGAATCTTCTCCGAGCCATTTTCCTGCTGGCGGCGCAAAAACGTAATGATGCCTTCATATTTGGTGTTCCATTCGGTGCCTTCATACTTTTTGGAAGGAACGGGTACCGGCTCATCGGTCCCGTTGAGCATGAGGTCGATGGCTTCAGGTGGGAACTTATCAATTGGTGTGCTGAGGGTTACTTTGAAGGGCTTTAACAGAATTTCCAATTGTTTGAAAATCCACAAATCGCGGTATTCGCCAATAGGCGCGATGGCTCCCCGGCTCAGACTGAGACTTTTGTCGGGAATAACGCTTTCGGGTGTAATTTCTTCCACCACACCCAAGCCTTGACAGGTCGGACACCAACCATAAGGAGAATTGAACGAAAAACTATTGGGCGCAGGGTCGTCGTAGCTGATACCCGCGACGGGGTCCATGAGGTTTTGGGAAAAATAATGAACTTCATTTTTTTTATCCAACAACATCATCACGCCCTTGCCCTGCTTCAGGGTCGTTCCGACCGATTGACTCAAGCGGAAACGTGACTGCGAGTCTCCAGCATCAGCTTTGGGAATGAGCCTATCCACCACAATTTCAATGTCGTGAATTTTGTAGCGGTCGAGCTGCATTTTGGGCGTAATGTCCAACACCTCGTTGTCTACGCGGACTTTTGTGTAGCCGAGTTTGGCAATTTGAACAAACAACTCGCGGTAATGCCCTTTTCGCCCTTTGACGACGGGGGCTAATAACGTTACTTTTTGATTCTCAAATTGATTCAGAATCTGGTCAATGATTTGGTCTTGCGATTGCTTCACCATGGGTCGTCCCGTCACGTAACTGAAGGCATCGCCGGAGCGAGCGTACAGGAGGCGTAAAAAGTCGTATATCTCGGTCACGGTGCCGACCGTAGAGCGCGGATTGCGTGACGTGGTTTTTTGTTCAATGCTAATCACGGGGCTGAGACCATCGATTTTATCCACATCGGGGCGCTCCATATTGCCCAGAAAACCACGGGCATAAGCCGAAAAGCTTTCCATGTAGCGACGCTGTCCTTCGGCATAAATGGTGTCAAATGCTAAAGAAGACTTACCACTGCCGCTGATGCCCGTCACCACGACGAGTTTGTTGCGCGGAATGGTGACGTCAATATTTTTAAGGTTGTGCTCGCGGGCACCCATGACCTCAATGAGGTCGTGGCCAGTGAGTTCGATGTCTGTAAGGGTAGGTTTGTGATTGTCCATGAATTGGTAACGCAAAACGAAGGCGCAAAGTTACCAACTATTCGGGGTTAATAGGAGCTTTATAAAAGTTTTGATGAATAGAGAATAGGTCAATTTTTTCGGTAATTACCCAACAAACAATAGAATCATACAACCAGCGTCTTTTGGGTAAAAAGCAGGTATATTTTATGAAAAAGAAAAGTTATACCCAAAGACCGATACTTATGCACAAGTTATCCACAATTAAGGCGGCAATCCACACTGTTTTAGGTGTAATGATGTCGTTAAATGTTTTTGCCCAAAAGATTCCCGTCAATTATGACGAATCAAAAATGCCCTCTTTTACGTTGCCCGACCCGTTGGTGCTCCCCAATGGCAAGCCCATCAAATCAAAAGACGTGTGGGAGAAAGCGGGCCGGCCAGCGGTGTTGAAACTATTCGCAGAAAACGTGTACGGGGTCAATCCATTTTCGGGGGCGGTAAAAATTGCTTCTGAGGTGAAAACCGTCAACGAAAATGCGTTGAATGGCAAAGCCATTTCTAAGCAAATTACCCTGCGGTTTCCCGAAATTTCCCCCACGTTGACGCTCGATATTTTGCTGTATTTACCCAAGAATGTGAAACAAGCCCCCGTTTTCGTTAGCCTCAATTTTACGGGAAATCACACCGCCACGCACGAAAAAGACGTATTTGTAACCGAAAAATGGGTGAATTCTGGTTTTGATAAAACCTTTGTAAACAATCGAGCAACGGATGCCTCTCGCGGAATTGCCGAACGGAGATGGCCCATGGAAGCCATCGTAGCGCGGGGCTACGCGGTTGCTACCGCTTACTACGGTGACCTCGAAGCTGACCATAACGAAGGTTGGAAAACGGGCCTTCGCTCCGTATTGACGCCCGAACAGCGCGAAAAATGGAGTGCCATTGGGGTTTGGGCGTGGAGCATGAGCCGCATGGTGGATTATTTAATCAAAAATGAATCCTTGATTGACGGGCAAAAAGTGATTGCTTTGGGCCACTCACGCATCGGAAAAGCCACGCTGTGGGCAGCCGCAGAAGACCCGCGTTTTGCGATGGTTATCTCCAACGATTCTGGTGAAGGTGGGGCGGCCTTGTCGCGACGGTGGATTGGCGAAACGGTAGAGCATCTCAACACGCAATTTCCGCATTGGTTTTGTGCCAACTACAAAAAATACAATAAAGCAGTGGCGGAGCTGCCAGTAGATTCGCACGAATTACTGGGCCTGATGGCCCCGCGTCCGCTGTACGTAGCCAGTGCCACCGAAGATATTTGGGCCGACCCCAAAGGGGAGTTTTTGGGAGCAGTAGAAGCGGAAAAGGTCTATCAATTGTACAAAAAAACGGGTTTGGGAACCAATACAATGCCCATGCCAAACAGTCCGGTTGGAAAAACCATCGGGTATCACATCCGCGAGGGGAAACATGATATTCTGCTGTATGATTGGCAACAATACATGAACTTTGCCGATAAGCACTTTGAAATCAAATAAACCCACTATTTTTGCAGCGGCAAAATGTCATGTATTGTGAGTGTTGACGATTTTGCCGTGGGTCTTAACGCTAATCATTTCAAAAGTGAACGATTCTTCTAAAAGTCCCCTTCAGGCGTGGATACTGTTGGTATTAGTAGCCCTTACTTGGGGAACATCGTTCTTTTTAATCAAAAAAAGCCTGATTACGTTTAGCGTAACGGAGGTAGCAGCGGGGCGATTGTTTTTGGCTTCGCTGTTTTTTATTCCTATCATGGTTAGCTCCCGTCGTCAAATTCCCGTTGATCGTTATCCTTATTTATTAATATCTTCTCTGACAGGATTTGTCATTCCAGCGTTTTTGTTTGCCTTAGCGGGCACTAAACTAAACAGCTCTTTGTCGGGAATGCTCAATTCCCTGAGTCCGTTGTTTACGCTCGTGATTGGCGTGGTGTTTTTTGCACAACCGCGTCGTCCTGTGCAGATTATAGGCATTTTGCTGGGGTTGTTGGGTTCTTCTTTTTTGATTTTTTCTAAAGGGGCGGGGGCTTTAAATATCGCTAATCCCTACGCGTTTTTGATTTTGCTTGCCACAGTGTTGTATGGTATTAATATCAATACTATTTCACGCCATTTGAGTCATTTGCCGTCGTTGGCCATGACCTCTTGGACGTTTGCTTTTACGGGTCCTATTTCATTTGTTATCTTGTTTTTTACGGATTTCTTTCCCAAAATCACCCTCGCTGAAAATTTCCAACCGAGCCTTATTTTATTGGCGTTGGGGTTGGTAGGCTCGGGCTTGGCGTCGGTGTTGTTTAACCGGATAGTGCAATTGGCTTCTGGCTTGTTTGCGGCGTCGGTTACGTATTTAATTCCGATTGTAGCCATCAGCTGGGGGCTTTTTGACGGTGAGCGGATTAGTTTTCAGCAATATCTCGGAATGGGCATTATCCTGACGGGCATTTATTTGGTCAATCGTCGAGAGCGGCTTAGTATTGCCAAAAATTGACACGAAATACCTTTCTCTTTAACCAATATTACTATGTTAAAAGTAACCATCAACGAACGACAGACCTTTGACATTGATTCTAATAAAGGGCAAACAACCCTAAACGGTCAGCCTTTTCAGTGGGACTTGGTGGCGTTGGACAACGGACGTTTTCATATTTTGCAAAACGGTCGTTCGTACAATGCCGAAGTTATTGAAGCTGATTATGCCGAAAAAAGTTTTAAGGTCAAAATCAACCAAAGCACTTACACCGTTGCCGCCAAAGACCGTTTTGATTTATTACTGGAGCAAATGGGCATGACTGGTGCCGCCAAAAATAAAGTCAATAACCTCAAAGCACCCATGCCAGGGTTGATTTGGGACATCAAAGTGCAGGTGGGCGATGTGGTCAAAGCGGGGGATGTGGTCCTTGTATTGGTGGCCATGAAAATGGAAAATGCCCTTAAATCACCAGGAGAGGGAGTCGTAAAAAGTATTAAAATAAACAAAGGAGATACGGTGGATAAAAACCAAATCTTGATTGAATTTGAATAAATAATGAGTTCATTGACCAACGTTATGGACTTAAATTGCACAATACAAACTAACTAATATATCAACCATGTCTCAACCTAAATATAAACGTATTCTTCTCAAACTTAGCGGTGAAGCACTCAGCGGTGCTGACAAAAAGCAGGTGATTGATTTTGACATTCTCCAGCAGTTTGCCAAAGAAGTAAAAACAATCGTTGATGCTGGCGTACAAGTGGCAGTGGTCATTGGAGGAGGTAATATATTTCGCGGAGCCTCGGTTGAAAAATCAGGCATTGACCGGGTACAGGGCGACCACATGGGAATGCTCGCTACGGTCATCAATAGTATGGCGATTCAGAGTTCACTGGAAAAATTTGGCATGGTAACTCGCTTGCTATCAGCTATTAAAATGGAGCAGGTAGCCGAGCCGATGATTCGCCGCCGGGCGGTGCGCCACTTAGAAAAAGGCCGTATCGTGATTTTTGGCGCGGGCACGGGTAATCCCTATTTTACTACCGACTCAGCAGGTGCGCTCCGGGCCATTGAAATCAACGCAGATGCTGTTTTGAAAGGAACGCGCGTGGACGGAATCTACACCGCCGACCCCGAAAAAGACCCCAACGCAACTCGTTATGAGAAAATTTCGTATGATGAAGCATTGGCTAAAAACCTTAAAATCATGGATTTGACGGCCTTTGCGTTGTGCAAAGAAAACAATTTGCCAATCATCGTTTTTGATATGAACAAACCAGGCAACCTACTGCGCCTCATCAATGGCGAATCGGTAGGAACGTTGGTAACGAACGAATAAGAAACTTTAATTTTACCCAACTAATCAGGGATAGCCCCTATATCTCACAGTTAACGAATAAAAATTAAAACAGTAGCAATGGAAGAAGTCGAATTTTATCTCGAAGACGCCAAAGATACGATGGACCGGGCAATCAAGCACTTGACCATCGAGTTAGCAAAAATCCGCGCGGGAAAAGCCTCGCCGTCGATGTTGGACGGAATTCAGGTGGAATATTACGGAGTAATGTCGCCGCTCAACAACGTAGCTTCCATCACAACCCCCGATGCGCGTACGATTACCATCAAGCCGTTTGAGAAAAAACTGATTGGGGAAATAGAAAAAGCCATTCGGAACAGCAACGTTGGATTAGCTCCCAACAACGACGGTGAAAACATTCGCCTCAGTATTCCGATGCTGACCGAAGAGCGTCGCCGCGATTTGGTAAAACGTGTAAAACAAGAAATCGAAACCGCAAAGGTCAATATCCGGAACATCCGTCAAAGCACCAACGGCGATATTCGTAAACTGACCAAAGAAGGCGTTTCGGAAGACGAGGTGAAAATCGGAGAAGAGCGCGTTCAGAAATTAACCGACGGTTTTATTTCAAAAGTAGACCAAATCTTTGCCGCAAAAGAGCAGGATATTATGTCGGTATAAGCCTTGAATTTGAGTATCAAGTAGGCTTTCCTTGGAAATTACTTGGGACTTTGTTTTTCTTTAAAAACCCCAGCTAACTATTGCTGGGGTTTTTAACTTTTGATTAACTTACCACAGAATAATACAACATTTACAAATTTTTCA
>NZ_JAMZEL010000016.1:0-140802 GCF_024158025.1 Runella salmonicolor | reverse complement strand
TCAAAGCCAGAGGCCACCCGGACCGACTGACTTCTTTACTGGATTACAGCGATTCTATGATCAATATCAAGGTTATTTACTCTCGAAAGAAATCACTAAAGATGTGTTGATACTTTAGGTGTCCTCACAGACCCTTATCTATATGAAAAAGTCTGTGAGGACACGGACTAAGGTGTAGATAGACATCACATCTAAAACTTATCGCTTCTAATATCCATTTTGGAAGTAATTTTTTGAGGGACGTTGTTCACGGAAACGGGAAGATTAATCACAAACTCGCCAAGGTCAGGAGTCAAATAAGCATACCCATCCAATTTTTTGCCAACAAGTTGAGGGTCTGCCGGTATGGCCGAATCACATACTCCACTAAAATCAATACGATAACGGGTAGCTTCCTGTTTAGGCATTGGAGAGGTAAAAGTAGCCCTTATTTCATAATCGTTGCCGGGGTTGGGGTTGAGTCCTGCGCATTTACCAACGTAAACAAATTGAATAGTGAGGGTTTTCTCGTCCTTTTTTGTAATAAAAGCTTTAGAGATAATCATGTGACCTTCTTTGCAGGTGATGCGGGATGTAAAGTAGTCGATGGGCTTAGGGAAATACTCAAAATACCCGTTTAGAAGGGGTTTTAAGATTTCGGGATCAATCGTGGGTTGGTCTTCGCCTTTGCAGCCTAATACGAAAGTTAGAAGTGTTAAGTAAAGTACCTTTTTCATGGCAAACCTAAAAGTTGTTTTGGCACTAAAATAAGCCTTTCTTTTGGCTGCTGAAAAAATAGTTATCAAGAGGTATTCCGTTTCAGGAAGTAACAACCGTGAGTTATCTCTAACTGGCGTTCAATAATAAAACCCAAAAACAAATTTGGAAAACCCGATACAAACCTTACTTTTGTAGAGTGATTAGTCAATCTAGTATAAATGGATAAAAAAGAACAGATACTGGCGAGTGCGTTGAAGCTCTTTGTGGAGTTTGGTTTTCATGGTACGCCCACGAGCAAAATCGCCAAAGAAGCGGGGGTATCCAACGGAACCCTTTTTCATTATTTTGCCACCAAAGAAGACCTGATAAAGGAATTATACATCACCATCAAAAATGATTTAAACCAATTTTTATTCTCAAAAATCACTCCTGAGGATAGCGTCGAAGCCATCATAAAAAAAGTCTTTATCTATTTCATTTACTGGGCCTTAGATAACCGAGAAAAGAACCATTACATCCAACAAGTGCTTTTTTCGCCGCATATTTTTCAAATCTCCGAATCGGTTTTGATGGAGCAATCCCAGAAACACATTCAGTTGATTGAAGAAGCAAAAGCCACCAAAATCATCAAAGATTTACCCACTGATTTGATTTATACGTTGGCCAACAGCCACTTGATGGGCATCTATAATTACGTTGTTAACTTACCCCCCGACCAACAAAAACCCATCATCGAAAACGGCTTTGAAATGCTTTGGGATATGCTGACCGAACAAAAATAACCATGAAAGAAATTAAAAAAATAAGAGCCATTGTGACGGGTGCCACGGGCATGGTCGGCGAGGGTGTATTGCACGAATGTCTGCAAAGCCCTGAAATTGAAGAAGTTTTGATTATCAACCGCAAATCTTCTGGCTTCACGCATCCCAAATTAAAGGAAATCATTCACCAAGATTTCTTCGACGTCTCTCCTATCCAAGCCCAATTGAAAGGTTACGACGCTTGTTTTTTCTGTTTGGGCGTTTCTTCCGTCGGGATGAAAGAGGAAGAATATACCAAAATGACCTACACGCTCACGATGCACGTAGCCGAAACATTGAGCAAACTCAATCCTGGCATGACCTTCTGCTACGTATCAGGCTCAGGCACCGACAGCACCGAAAAAGGCCGCAGCATGTGGGCGCGGGTAAAAGGCAAAACCGAAAACGACTTGATGAAACTGCCTTTCAAGGCCGTGTATAACTTCCGACCTGGTTATATGCACCCCACGCCCGGATTGAAGAATACCCTTCCTTATTACAAGTATTTAAGTTGGCTGTATCCCGTGTTTCGTAAGGTGTTTCCGGGGGCCGCAAGTACATTGGCAGAACTGGGAAAGGGCATGATTAAAGTGGCTACAAAAGGCTATCCAAAGCCCATTTTGGAAGTAAAAGACTTTGTAGCGCTGACAAAAACTCCTTAAAAATTTACCCTAGACATAGAGTGATTAGTCAATCTAAAAATCAATATTCAAACTAAACCAAGTGGAAATCAACTTTAATATCAATGGCAAAACGGCAAAGGTGGACGTAGACCCCGCTATGCCCTTGCTTTGGGTAGTTCGGGATGAACTCAACCTCAAAGCCACAAAATTCGGCTGCGGGGCCGCACTTTGCGGTGCCTGCACGCTCCACATCGACGGAGAAGCCTACCGTTCATGCTCTATCCCCGTAAGTTTTGCGGCAGGAAAAAAAGTGACGACGCTCGAAGGATTATCCGAAAGTGAGGACAAACTTCACCCTATTCAACAAGCATGGATGGAAGAAAACGTGCCCCAATGCGGTTATTGTCAGCCCGGGTTTATGATGGCGGCCGCCAATTTTCTGGAGAAAAACCCCAACCCGACCGAAGAAGATATTAAGACCAATATCACCAACATTTGCCGTTGCGGTACGCAGCCCCGCATCATCAAAGCCATCAAAAGAGCCGCCCAACTTTCCCAAACCGCAACTTTATAACGACATGGCAACTGAAGAAAAAAAAACAAAAAAGAAGTTTTCGCGGCGTAAATTTTTGCAACGCGGTGCCATCATTTTTGGCGGAACCGTCGTAGCGGTTATTGCGTCAAAGGGGCCTATTCGTCGTTTTTTGGCCCAAAAAGCGGAAAATATGGATTTCCCCTTACTAGTTTCCACGCAGGAACCTTCTTTTTGGTTTGAAGTATTACCCGACAACACCATCCTCTACAAATCTACCAAGCTAGAAATGGGACAGGGGATTTTTACGGGATTAGCGATGTTGGCCGCCGAGGAGCTAGAAGTATCCCTCGAACAAATCAAAGTGGTTCACGCCAATACAGCCAACGGCGTGGAAGACTCGCTCGGAACGGGCGGAAGCAACACCACCTTGTCGCTATTTAAGCCCATTCGAGAAGTGGCCGCTACCCTGCGCGAAATGCTGAAAGCCCAAGCCGCCAAGCAATGGGGCGTACCCGTGGCAGGCATCAAAGTTGAAAATGGGATCATGACTTCGGGAAACCATAAAGCTACCTATTATGAAATTTCCACCTCCACCAAAGAATGGAAAACACCCGAAACACCCGCATTAAAGCCTTCTTCGGCCTTTAAATACGTGGGAAAAGACGTAAAACGCATTGACTTAAAACCAAAAGTGACGGGCCAACCCATCTTTGGCATTGACCAAACGTTTCCAGATATGTTGTATGCGGTGATGCTCCAATCTCCCTACATCGGCGGAACACTCAAAAAGCTGAACACCCAAGAAGCCGCAAAAGTCAGCGGAGTGGTCAAAATCGTGGAGGACAATGAATTGGTAGCCGTCGTGGCCAAAAACCGATACGCTGCCGAGATGGGGTTACAAAAAATAGAAGCCGAATGGGATGTTCCGAAAAAATGGCAACAGGCTGAATTTGAAGCACTCACGACCGTGGGCCTCGGAACCGACGTGCGCATTCAAAGCGAAGGCTCGCCCGAATCGCTTTTGGAAGAAGCGCCCAACCAAATATTCAAACAAGAATACCGTACACCTTTGGCCACCCACGCCCACATGGAGCCGCACGGTGCCGTGGCCCACGTTGAAAAAGACAAAGCCACGATGTATGTAGGTACGCAGGCCTCCACCCTTTTCAGAAGTACCATCGCCAAAGCCATTGAGGTAGAAACTGAACAACTCAACATCGAAACCACCTACGCGGGTGGTAGTTTTGGCAGAAGGATAGATTCAAAACATTCCGAAAAAGTAGCGCGCATTGCCAAGATTGTTGGCAAACCAGTACATGTATTTAATACGCGAACGCAAGAGTTTCAGAATGCCATTTATCGTCCGCAAACGCACCATGTACTCGCCGCAAAAATTGGGAAGAATGGCACAATCGAAGCCATCACCCACAACCAAGCCACACCCGACCAGGTGCTTGGGGCAATTCCTGCCAATATCGGCTATACACTTTTAGGGGCTGATTTTGTGTCGGCGGGCCACGGTGCCAGTATTTTATATAACATTGAGCATAAATCAGCCACTTTATGGCAAAATAAACTGCCCGTTCATACTGGAATCTGGCGCAGTGTGGGGATGTTTCCCAATACGTTTGCCATCGAAAGCTTTATCAACGAATTGGCCCATAAAACGGGCAAAGACCCGCTCAAAATGCGTTTGGAGTTGTTGGCGGGCAACGAACAAATCAACCAACGTTACAAAAAAGTATTGGAAACGCTGGCCGAAAAGAGCGGGTGGAACCAACCCAAAGCGGCGGGGATTGGGCGCGGCATCGCCATCGGCAACGACCGCAAGAGCATTGCGGCGGCGGTGATTGAAGTAGCGATAGTTGACAATCAAATTCGGGTAAAAAAAGTAACGCAAGTGCTTGACGCGGGCTTAGCTATCAATCCTGAGGGGATTAGGATGCAGGTAGAAGGTGCCACCATGATGGGGATTACGGCCGCGCTTTATGAAGGCTTAACCATCAAAGACGGACAAATAACCGCGACCAATTTTCACGAATACCCTATGGCAAAACTTTCAGACACCCCCGAAATTGAGGTAATTATTCTGGAAGGGCACGCCGAACCTTACGGCGTAGGTGAGCCCCCGCTTGCGCCAGTAGCGCCCGCGATTGCGGCGGCGGTTTTTGATTTGACGGGTAAGAATTTGAGAACGTTACCGCTAAAATTGAGCTGAAATAAATCGTCGTCGAGGTTTTGAGTTCAAGACCTCGACGACGTTCGTTATTTTTATTCGGCCCTTACAATCAGCTCGGGCTTTACGGTATCGTATTGATTGAGACGAAGCCAAAGTTGCGCCAATACTACGACGTCTTCTTTGCAGTAACGACGGATGCGGTCGAGGTCTTTTTCGGCGTAATAAACGCGGGTCACGTCTTCGCCGCTGATGTCTGACTTGCTGCTCGGAATGCCAAACAGCGCCGCCAATAAATCCAACTGCGCGAAGCTTTTATAATCGCCAAAACGCCACATATCCAGCGTGTCTTGATGAAGAATTTCCCACGGTTTTTTGCCCGAAAGTTTTAAAGAATCAGGCAGCGTAATTCCATTGACGAGCATTCGACGACACAAAAAAGGGAAGTCAAACTCTTTGCCGTTGTGGGCGCAGAGAACGAGTTGGTTTTGGGGATATTTTTCAATCAACTCTTTAAATTCCAACAAAATCGCTTTCTCGTCGTCGCCCGCAATGGTTTTTACTTTAAAACGTGGCAGCTCATCAGAAGTGGTCCAATACAACGCCCCTACCCCGATGCAGATGATTTTGCCGAACTCGGAATAAATCGCCGCCCGGCGGTAAAACAAATCAAAAGCCGAGACGTGTTCATCATTGCGGATGTTGGCCGCCTTTCGTTGCCATTGTTCCTGCATTCGTTCGTCCAACAAATCAAACGACGCTTTGGCTGACACCGTTTCCAGGTCAATAAAAAGAATATTCTTGGCAACTCGGCGAAGTTCTTGCATCTCGCGTTTCGAGGTTATTTAGGAAATCTCATTTTATAATCCACTTTAACGTTACCCTTTGTAATGTCGGTGAGGCGTTTTTTGAGCATCTGTCGTTTGAGCATGGGCAAATAATCCGTAAAGAGTTTGCCTTCCAAGTGGTCATATTCATGCTGAATGATACGCGCCGCCATGCCTTCAAAGGTGTCTACGTGTTCGTTCCAATCAATATCTCGGTATTTGATTTTAATAAATTCGGGGCGATATACATCGGCTCTAATTCCCGGAATACTGAGGCATCCTTCTTCAAACGCCCATTCGTCGCCCGTTTCTTCCAACACCTGCGGATTAATAAATACTTTTTTAAACCCTTCCAAACTTGGGTCTTTGTCCTCCTCTTCTTCATCTTCATTAAGAGGCGTACCATCGACTACAAACAACCGGATACTTTGTCCGATTTGCGGAGCCGCCAAACCAATGCCCGAAGAATCGTACATGGTTTGGTACATATTTTCTACCAACTCGGGCAGGTTGAGTTCGTCTTTTTCAATGGGGCGAGCCACTTTTCGTAATACGGGGTCGCCATAAGCTACTATTGGAAAAATCATTGTTAATCGTTGTCCTTTTTAATGGTTTATCGGGCAAAACACCCATGATACGATTTCATCGTTGGCTTTCAATAAACGATTGCAAAATAATGGTGGCACTGACTTTGTCAATATTACCTTTATTGCGTCGATCACTTTTTTTAGACCCCATCGAAATCATGGTCTGTAAGGCCATGCTGCTGGTAAAACGCTCGTCGTGTTCGTACACGGGGGTATCGGGAAACGCTTTTTTGAGTTGTTTGATGAAACCCTTCACGTGCGGCGTATTGTTGGTGTCGGTATTTTCCAACGTGCGGGGCATACCTACCACAAATACGTCCACGGTTTCGTTGGCGGTATAACGTTTCAAAAAATCAATTAATTCAAATGAGCGTACCGTTTCCAAGGCCGTCGCAATAATCCGTAACGGGTCGGTAACTGCCAATCCGGTTCGTTTTGAGCCATAATCAATGGCAAGGATTCGCCCCATTGGTTTGCTTTGTTTAAGTACGTTACCCGTTTATTCTTTACTAAACACAAGCCGCAAATTATCGCTATATTTGATATTCTCTCAGCGCTCGTGACAGGGTAAATTGACAATTAAATCACAAATATAGCAGAAAAATCGTCAGCCTTTGGCGTAATTGGTTCATAAAAGGCGTTCCAACAAATGACAATTTGACAGTCAAAGCCCCCTTGCATCATTATTTTATATCTTGAGTAAGTCCAAACTTTTGCTTGTTAAATATTGTTAAAAGGTAGAAATTTGGATACCGATTTTTTTGCCAGAGACGTTATGTTCGTGCATTTTTGAAGTGTAAATTGCAAAAACAGAAGAATCTAAAAATAAACAGTAATTAAAACCAAAACCAAAATAAAAAGTCATGAATCAGAATTGGAAATCATTGGCATTGGTTGGGCTCATTTCAAGCGCAGTTACCGTTGGAAGTGTAAAGCTTTTGGGCGGAATTGATGACTCAAAAGATGTCGTTTTTACGGAAGCAAGCGCTCCTTCCATGAATCGTTTTACGGGGGGAGTTGCTCCTGGGGCAGCGGCCGATTTTACGTACGCCGCCGAAGTCTCTACCCCTGCCGTAGTACACATTAAAGCCTCGGCCACACGCCAAGCGCAACAACGCGGCATGGACATCTTCGACTTGTTTGGCGAAGATTTTGGAATGCGCCGCAGCGGCCCGCAAAAGCAAGAGTCGTCGGGTTCGGGCGTGATTGTCAGCGCGGATGGCTACATCGTTACCAACAACCACGTAGTGGAAGGTGCAGAAGAACTGGAGGTTGTGATGTCGAACAAACGCACTTACAAAGCCAAAGTAATCGGCACTGACCCTTCTACCGATATTGCCGTGATTCAGATTCCCGCCAAAGACCTACCTGCGTTGACGTTTGGCAACTCCGACGCCATCAAAGTAGGTGAGTGGGTAGTAGCCGTAGGAAATCCGTTTAACTTGGAGTCGACCGTTACGGCAGGTATTGTAAGTGCCAAAGGCCGCGGTATCGGAATCCTTGCCGAGAAGTTTCAGCAACAGTCACGCGCACGCGGCAGCCAGTTTAAAGGTGATACTCCCTTGGAGTCATTTATCCAAACGGATGCGGTCGTAAACCCAGGCAACTCAGGCGGCGCCTTGGTCAACCTGAAAGGTGAATTGGTGGGTATCAACACCGCCATTGCCAGCCCCACTGGTAGCTACGCTGGTTATGCCTTTGCAGTGCCTTCGAGCTTAGTGAAAAAAGTATCTAGCGACATTATCAAATACGGTGGTGTACAGCGCGGCTACATCGGTATCATTCCCGAAGAACTCGACAGCAAAAAAGCTGAACAATACGACGTAAAAGTAGCCACGGGTATTTATGTACAAGGTTTTGGAGAAGGCAACAGCGCCGCCAAAGATGCAGGCTTGAAAGTAGGCGACGTCATCACGAAAGTAGACGGTGTTGAAGTAGATTCTGACCCCAAATTCCGTGAGCTAGTCGCTCGCAAACGTCCTGGTGAGAGTGTCGTTCTGACCGTTAATCGTGGTGGCAGCGTAAAAGACTACAGTGTAATGCTCCGCAACCGTGAAGGTGGACGCGAAATCATCAAAACCGACGAAGCTGACGTAGCCCTTAGTTCATTAGGGGCCCAATTTAGCGACCTCAACCCGCGCGAAGTACAGCGCCTTCAGCGCGCCAATATCGGCGGCGGCGTAAAAGTAACCGCGATGGAAGCTGGCAAACTCGCCCGCGTAGGGGTAGAAGAAGGTTTTGTAATTACGAAAGTAAACGACAAGGCAGTTCGTTCGGTCAAAGAACTAAAAGCCGCTTTAGCCGAGAAGAAAGGAGCTCGCGTTCAGATGGAAGGTCTTTATTTAGATTATCCTGAAGATGTCTATTCTTTCGGATTTAATTTGTAAGACTTATCAACTAACGTCGGCGAGATTTTAAACGGTGGTGAAATGTCGGCGAGGTTTTGAACGTGGTGAAACGTCGGCGAGGTTCAAAACCTCGCCGACGTTGAGAAAAAAGTCAAAGGGTTAGGCCATCGATGGTCTAACCCTTTGTTTTTACGCCAGTGTTTGTTAGTATTGTAAAGTATCCAACCATCCTTTACATGACAACAGCAATTATTATCACAGTTTGCGTTCTGATTCTTCTTGCTTATATTTTTGACATTACCTCTTCCAAAACCAAAGTACCCTCCGTTATTCTTTTGCTGCTGATGGGGTGGCTCGTGAAGCAAGTGGCCCTTACCACTGGTTTATCACTGCCAAATCTCAGTCCTATTTTACCCATTTTAGGAACAATTGGACTGATTCTCATTGTACTCGAAGGCTCTTTGGAGTTAGAGCTGAATGCCACAAAATTTCCGCTTATCAAAAAGTCATTTGCCGTTGCGTTGTTGCCCATGCTTCTGCTGGCTTTTGGGGCGGCGGGAGCTTTCCATTTTTGGGGCGGAATCAATTTTAAAGACAGCCTCACCAATGCCATTCCCCTTTGCGTCATTAGCAGCGCAATTGCCATTCCGAGCGTCAAGAATTTGATGAACCATCAGAAAGAATTTATTATTTACGAAAGTAGCCTTTCGGACATTTTGGGGGTGATATTTTTCAACTTTGTAGCCTTCAATGATAGTTTTGGCGCGGGTTCTATTTGGTATTTTTTTGCGCAATTGATGACCATCATTATTGTTTCTTTTCTAGCCACGGGCGGTTTATCCTATCTTTTGAGCAAAATCGACCACCACATCAAGTTTGCCCCTATTATTCTTTTGGTGATTTTGATTTATAATATTTCAAAAATCTATCACCTTCCTTCGCTCGTTTTTATTCTGATTTTTGGGTTATTCTTAGGAAATCTCGACGAAATAAAACGCTTTAAGTGGATTCAGCGCCTAAAACCAGACCTGCTCGACCGCGAAGTGAAGAAATTTAAGGAAATCACGATTGAGGCTACGTTCGTAATTAGGGTGTTGTTCTTCCTGCTTTTTGGCTACCTGATGGAAACCGCCGAAATTTTGAACCTCAGTACGCTTGGATGGGCCGTAGGGATTGTGATAAATATCTTTTGCCTGCGGGCTATTCTGCTCAAATTCTACAAAATGGAGCTTTCACCGTTGCTTTTTATCGCACCACGTGGACTGATTACCATTTTATTATTTTTGAGTATTCCTGCTTCCCAAACCATCTCATTGGTCAATAAATCGCTGATTATCCAAATCATCATTTTATCAGCGTTGGTCATGATGATTGGGTTGATGATGGGAAATAAAAAAGAAAGCGAGTAGTCGTCCGACGGTTTAAAACCGCCAGACGCTTTTAGGTTAGAAGCACCCAAGCGCCTTCTTTCAAGCTCCTAATGGCCGCAAATGCAGCCTGCGTAGTGTTGATAATTTCATCCAGCGGAATCAGCGGCGCACCTCCCGTTTGAATACGTTTTATCAGTTCTTGAAACTGCGTTTTATGTCCTTTGTCCTGACTTGTTTTGAGTCTGGAAAAGCCTTTGAATCCATAGCCTTCCAGCGTCCGGAAGTTATCCAATATCAGCGTTCGCTCCTGCGAATATACTTCTATCCGCTCTTTGGAATAAGATTTGTGGCCGTTGGAAAAATAATTAATGACGCCCGTTGAGCCATTTTCATAGCGCAACATGATACTTGCATTGTCGGTTGTTTCGGTAGCCTGCGGCCCCATGGCATTCATGCATACTGCCGTCACGCGGCTGCCCGTCAGGTACGTAATCAAATCAATAAAATGACAAGCTTCGCCCAAGATACGTCCGCCACCCACGGCACGGTCGTGTACCCACGAGTTGGTAGGAATAAAACCCGCATTCATGGTCGCAATCACATTCATGGGCGCATCTCCCAGCAATGACTTCATTTTCAGCGCATGGGGTGAAAAACGACGATTAAAGCCTACCGTAACACTTAAACTTTCTGCACTTTGAAAGCTTTCCAAGAGTTGACTCAGTTCTTCTTCAAAAATCGCCAGTGGTTTTTCCACAAACACATGCTTCCCCGCCTTCAGTGCCTCCATCGTCAGGCGAGCATGTTGATTGTGGCGCGTGGTAATCATCACCAAATCGACGTCGTTATCTTTTAAAATTTCATGATAATCCGTCGTGCTGTGGGCAATGCCGTGTTTTTGGGCCAACGCCGTCCCCGACAGTCCATTCGCACTCGCAATGTATTTAATATTTGCGCCTTGCATTGCCCCGCCTTTTAAGGCAGGAATCAAAGTCATTTTGGTAAAATTTCCTGCACCAATAATACCGATAACTCCTTTCCGGCCCGCAAAAGAAATGTCATGGTGGCGGACGGTACGCTCGGCCGAAGATTTTTCGGGATAAACCAACAGAGAGGCAATCGCCCCACCTTTGCCCATATCACCGTAAATTTTTTGGTATTCTTCCAGCGCAATCTGTTCCGTAATAAAGGGTTTTACATCAAGCAATCCCGATTCCATCAACTGAAGGATGGTTTGAAAATTGCGGTTTTCGGTCCAACGAACAAACGGCAGCGGATAATCGACGCCCTTTTGCTCATAGTCGTCGTCGTAACGGCCCGGACCGTACGAGCACGACACCTGAAACGAAAGCTCTTTTTCATAAAACTCGGCCCGGCTCAGATTCAGGCCAATCACGCCCACCAAAATAATACGACCCCGCTTGCGCGACATGCGCGCGGCCTGTGAAATAATCTCATCTGTTTTGGCCGAAGCCGTAATCACCACGCCGTCCGCGCCTACGCCGTTGGTGAGGCTTTCTACCCACTTGACAGAATCAGTTCCTGCGGCAGGATTGGCGGCCAAGATGCCTTTTTCGCGTGCAATGCGGAGTTTATTCTCATCAAAATCAAACCCAATGACCCGGCAGCCGTTCAAACGAAGCAGTTCGGCCGTCAATAACCCAATCAACCCCAGTCCAATCACTACGACAGTTTCACCCAAGGTTGGATTCAATAACCGTACGCCCTGCAACCCAATCGAGCCGATGACCGTAAATGCCGCTTCATCGTCAGATATGTTATCGGGAATTTTAGCCACCAAATTGCGGGGCACACAAACGATTTCGGCGTGGGGGCCATTGGAGGCCACACGGTCGCCGATGCGAATATCCGTCACGCCTTCTCCCACCGCAATCGCCTGACCTACATTACAATACCCCAAAGGAAGCGGCTGCCCAAGCTTGTTAAAAACGGCCTCCAAGGTCGGCATCAAGCCGTCAGACTTGATTTTATCCAGCACCATTTTCACCCTTTCAGGCTGTTGACGGGCTTTTTCGATGAGATTGGCTTTACCAAATTCAACGAGCATTCGTTCGGTTCCCAAAGAAACCAAACTTCGACGCGTTTGAATCAGCACAGCACCTCGTTTCACCTGCGGTGCAGGCACTTCTTCCAGTATTGTTTGACCGTTTTGAAGGTTTTGGATCAGTTGCTTCATGGGGATTTATCAGAAAACGAAAGCTCACCTATATCAATAAGCTCGTTTCTACATTTTACTAAGAAAATCAGTGACTTTTAAATGAAAGTGCCGAAAACTGGCGGAGCGGTTTTCGAGCCAGTTGATATCCATATTTTGAGTTAGGTCGGCTATTACTTTTGATTGCTTTTCAGCAACGGGACGAGGGAAACCATACATTTGTTTCTTTGCTTCTGGCCTAGAAATTCGCTCATACACCTCGTTTTTATTCGAATGAGGATGCTCTTTTTTGTACTTTAAATAGAGAAGCCAATGCTCAATGCACTGTACTGGAATAAAAATGAAGGTTTTATCTATAAAACTACTCCCTAATTTCCCCACCATTTCAGAGTGCAATCTTTCGTGCTCCTGCATTTTTTCATCATCCAGATCGAGTCCGACAAAAAATACATCCTGTTCGTGAAAGGTCAAACCCTGCTGTACCGCTTCAGAAAAGATTCGCAGTACATTTGGCCGGTCATGTCCTTTGAGTTTGAAGTGCTCATCCCGCACAAACGTAACATTATCAATGAGTCCAAGGTAGACAGGAAGCTGAAGCAAATAATTTTCGAGGAAGATTTGTTGGGCATTGTCTTCCCCGAAATAGCCATATTTCAAGGTTCTCATGCGGGCACTCCTCCTAAAAAGCCCGAAAACCAATGTTCGGCCAAATCTTGAGTAAATTTGATTCTGGGTAAACCTAAGACATCATTCTTAGCATCTGAGGGGGCGATAATATCTTTTTGTAAATTTCGGATTTGCGTAGCCCCTTCTTCGTCTTTATCAAACACAAAAACCGCCTCGGGTATATCTTCAAATTCATTGAGAATATAAGGGTGATGCGAGGTCATAATCACCTGTATGTCTTTGGATTGGGCCAAATTAAAAATAAAATCCACCACTTCTTTGATACGGCGGGGATGAATTCCGCGCTCGGGCTCTTCCAATAACAGGATTTTGGGAGGATTGGGCTGATGAATAATACAAAGCAAGGCTAAGAAGTACAAAACTCCTTCTGAAAGCTCATCAGCCCAGTAGATCATTTTGCTGATGTCACTGTACAAACCCCATTTTTTGAAGGTACGCTTATCACTGCCAGAGGCTACCGTTTTAAAGCGAATATCATGAAATTCAGGAATACATTTACGCAAATCTTCTTCAATCTCAGCAAAATGCTCTCGGTACTCGTCGCGGAGTGTTTCTAAAAAAGGAACAAGATTGGAAGCATCTTCATTGATATAATTATTTGATACAATTGCTTCAGCGTCGGTAAACTTTAGAGGATTAGGCCTGTATAAATTGATTTGGGTAATTGCTCTTAAAAATAAATTAATGTCTGTGTTAGTTGATATTTCTTCCGACAGCTTTTGGCTTGTATCAAAATCATTCAGAGATCGTGTATGTTTTGGATAAGTATCAGGGGCTTTTTTTTGAATTTTTATTTGTAACGAGTTCTCTCCACTTACGACCAAAAATAGTACATCAACATTTTCATGCTTAAAAGTATAATCTGCAAAGCCCATATTTGCACCCAATTCTTGATTCTTAATAAACTCCAGTGCCTTCAAAAAATTGGTTTTACCAGAGTTATTAGGTCCAATAAGCAAGTTCACAGGTTGCAACTCCAGCGTTACATTTTTCAGGCTTTTAAAGTTTTCGATGTGTATCTTAGTAAGCATTGTGAAAGAGGTTGCGTTTAGTCGCTGCAAATGCAATATTACAAATATCATCCCAAAAACCGCTCACTAAAATTCTCTTCGCTTAAAAACACTAAAGCGCCGGTTTCAGGAGTATAACAAAGGATTTGAGGCATTGGCGGGAAGTACTTTTACGGCAAAGGTGACCAGTTGCCCTTCGCTTCTACAAAAACCGCCGTACCAACCAAATAATCAGATTGAGCACCACACTCAACACAATACAGGTGACGATGGGAAAGTAAAAACCAAACTTTTCTCGCTTAATACGTATATCCCCGGGGAGTTGGCCGAGCCAGTGCAGCTTGTCTGAAAAAAAATAGATAATTACCCCAACCACCACAATCAGGAGACCAATGCCAATGAGATATTTGCCAAATGCAGGATTCATAGGCCCAAATTTACGAAGGATTTGAATTTCTAACCAAAATCCATCATTTTCGCCCATTCAAAACTCAACCCTAAAAACCCCTATGAAGTCTACCGTTCGGATACAATTGATGTTAATGATGTTCCTCCAATTTTTTACGTGGGGATCTTGGTACGGCCAAATGAGTGTATATCTCGGCAAACAACTCAACGCCACTGGCGACCAAATCGGGAATGCGTACCTCGCTTTCTCCATCGCCATGATTATTTCTCCCTTCATCGGAGCCGTGGCCGACCGTTATTTTGCCGCCCAAAAAGTACTAGGAGCGCTCAACATGGTAGGTGCTGGATTGCTTTTTGTGCTGTCGCAAATCAACGATGCAGGTACATTTTTCTGGGTTATTTTAGCGTATTGTTTGTGTTTTGCACCGTGTATTGCCCTCACTACGTCGATTTCTATGCGACACATTGCATCTCCCGAAAAAGACTTCCCTACCATTCGTGTCATGGGCACCATTGCTTGGATTGCCGTCACCAATTTAGTGGGTTTCTTAAACGTTGGCGACCAAGTAACTATCTTTCAAATTTCGATTGTTACCTCTATTATCTTAGGTTTACTTGCCTTCACCCTGCCTAATACGCCACCGCGCGCCACGGGTCCAGTCAACATTGGTCAAATCATCGGAGCCGATGCCTTCTCGTTGTTTAAAGACCGTTCATTCGTCATATTCTTTATCGCTTCGGTTGCCATCTGTATTCCGTTGTCGTTTTATTACGCCTTTGCCAACCCATCGTTACGCGCTTCGGGAATGGAGTTTGTAGAAAATAAAATGTCACTGGGCCAAGTCTCTGAAGTAGTTTTCATGCTATTGATTCCGTTGGCATTCAGCAGACTAGGTGTTAAATGGATGCTGGCCGTCGGATTAATTTCATGGATTGTCCGCTTTCTTTTCTTTGGGTATGGTGATGCCGACACCAGTGAATGGATGTTGTACGCTGCCATCTTGTTACACGGCGTTTGTTTTGACTTTTTCTTTGTTACTGGCCAAATTTATACCGATACCAAAGCTGGCGACCGCATCAAATCGCAGGCGCAGGGCCTTATTACCTTGGCTACCTACGGCCTCGGCATGGGCATTGGCTCATGGATTGGTGGTAAAGTAGTAGCCGCCAATACCAACGCCGAAAACATCACCAATTGGCTGAGTGTATGGATGGTCCCGGCTGGCATCGCTGCGGGGGTATTGGTTCTGTTTTTGATATTCTTCAGCGAAAAATCGACCAAGCCTGCCACCGCTTAAATAAAAAATTCACCCTTATAAAATACCCCCCTCTCCTAATTTTAAGGAGAGGGGGTGAGGGCAGCCCATCGATACGGGGAGGCTCCAGTTCTTCATGCAAATTCTATCTTACAACGTCAACGGCATACGCGCCGCTATGCGCAACGGACTTGTTGAATGGCTTTCTACCAAGTCTTTTGATGTGCTCTGCTTTCAGGAGGTCAAAGCCACTCCCGACCAAGTCGATTTATCAGGATTAGAAGCCTTGGGCTATCAGTTAATCGGCTGGAATGCCGCCCAAAAAAAAGGCTACAGCGGTGTGGCTATTTTTTCCAGAATCCCCGTAGATAATTGCGTAATCGGCTGCGGAATTGACCTTTATGACCACGAAGGCCGCATAATTCGGGCCGACATCGGCGGCCTGACCATCATAAACGCCTATTTTCCGTCAGGAACCAGCGGCGATGAACGTCAAGGCGTAAAGATGCAGTTTCTTGGTGATTTTCATCAGTGGATAAACACCCTCAAACAAACCCGCCCCCAGCTGATTGTAGTGGGAGATTATAACATTGCCCATCAAGAAATTGACATTCACGACCCCGTCCGACTAAAAAATACGACGGGCTTCCTGCCCGAAGAACGCGCTTGGATGACTCAATGGTTTGACAGTGGTTTTACCGACGCATTTCGATACACTAATCCAGATTTGGTGGAATACAGTTGGTGGAGCTATCGGGCGGGCGCCCGCGCCAACAACAAAGGCTGGCGCATAGATTACCTCTCCGTCAGCAACAACCTACGCCCCCATCTACTTAGCTGCCGTCAGCTGCCAGACGCGGTCCACTCCGACCATTGCCCCGTTTGGCTTGAAATAAACAATGATTTTTAAAGATGTATCCCTTTAAAAACCCCTCTCCCAGTGAAGTATTTAGGAGGGGTTTTTATAAATTTTGGTAAAACGACTAAATTCTTCCAATTTTGCTTCATTAATCTCGTTTTTTATAATAGATTGAATCTCAATTTCGAACCTCAATCACACCAGTCAACGAGATTAATTTGAAACCAATGAAACACACGCCCTTTATTTGGGTATTCTTATTTTTGGGTCAGCTCGCAATGGCCCAAAAGAATAAGCCTGTCAGCGAAACCGACGCCCAAAAATCACAACGATTTGAGTTAGAATCTTTGTTGGCCGAAGGCATGAAATACGCAGCCATGGAAGAATATATCCGGGCCGACAGCGTATTTCGCACGGCGTTGAAAGTCGATGCCTCCGTTCCTGCCTTGAACTACGAGCTAGCACGCACCCTGCTCAAACGCGAACGTTTGGACGAAGCGGCTATTTTTTCGCAAAAAGCGGCCCAACTTGCCCCCGAAAATAAATTTTACGCCATCCAATTGGCCGAAATTTATACCCAACAACGCAAATACCCCAAAGCCGCCGAAATTTACCGCAACATTATCCGTCAAAATTCCGACAACGCCGAATACGGCCTTGAATTGGCCGCCGTTTATATTCTGGACGAAAAATACGAAGAAGCCCTCAAATCTTACGATGAAGTAGAACGGGCTTTGGGCGTGGACGAAGATTTGGTTCATCAAAAACAACGCATTTACCTCAAACTCGATAAGCCCAAAAAAGCAATCGAAGAAGCTCAAAAACTCATTAACGCAGAACCGACCGAGGCCCAATATGTGGTAGAACTGGCGCAACTGTTGATGATGGACAAACGTCCTCAAGACGCCAAAGAACAGCTCGAAAAAGCGTTAAAAATCAACCCTGACGAAGCAAATGCCCGCATGATGCTGGCCGAAATCTATCGTCAAAACGGTGACAGCAAGGCCGCTGAGCAGCAAATCGGGCAGATGTTTAACAATCCCAACGCCGACATTGACACCAAAATGCAGGCGCTGGTGGGGCTCCTCCGCGAAGCAAAAGACGAGGCAACTCGCCAAGATGTGCTCAACCGAGCCGCCGAAATCGTAAAAGCTCACCCCAAAGACATGCGGGCGTATGTTGTCTACGCTGATTTATTGGCTAAAGCCGACCGCAAATCAGAAGCCCGCGATGCCTATGTCAAAGCCTCTCGCATCAATAGTTCGATGTACGAAGTGTGGGGCGCGATTTTGCAATTAGACGGAGACCTCAACCAAATCGACAGCTTGTTGGCTCATTCTGAACAGGCGTTGGAAACCTTTCCCAATCAAGGTTTATTCTGGTATTCCAACGGCTCAGCTAATTTGGTCAAACGTAATTATCAAAAAGCCGTAGATGCGCTCGAAGAAGCCCAAAAATTAACATCTGAAAATAAAGAACTACAAGGCGTGATTTATGCGCAGTTGGGTGATGCCTACAATGGCCTAGGCGAGCACGAAAAATCAGACGAAGCCTACGAAGAAGCCCTTAAAATAGAACCCAAAAACGACCACGTGCAAAATAATTACAGTTATTTTCTATCGTTACGGAAAGCCAAACTGGAGCGAGCCAAAGAAATGGCCGCCCAGGTAGTAAGCCGAAACCCCGACAACGCCACGTATCTGGACACTTATGCTTGGGTGCTCTACGTCATGAAAGACTATAAAGGAGCGCGGGTAAATTTGGAAAAAGCCATCGCTTCGGGCAAAGGAGTAAGTGGAACGATTATTGAACACTATGGCGACGTGCTTTATCAATTGGGGGAACGTGAAAAAGCAGTGGAACAATGGAAAAAAGCCAAAACAATGGGAGAAAACACCTCCCAAATCGACAAAAAAATTGCGACAGGTCAATTGATTGAATAAAAGCAATCTGTACCTGTCTTTTTCTATAAAATATGAAACTTAAAGTACCATTAGTTAATGTAGTTGTCGTTGAGGTACACCGCGTCTCTTCGGGTTGTTTACGCACTCAAAAACGCCCGACCAGTCCAAATACGCCGTGGAATTCTCTCTTAACATTCAGTACTATCATCTTGATTTTACTTTTCTCGGCCTGTCAGCGGCCACGGCAGAAAAACAAAACCGAAACACCCGCCGACACCCTAGCCGCCGTTGTCAAAGACACGGTTTCGGTTTTGGAAAAAGATACGACAGCGTTGGCGGCAATTCCGCCTGTTATAGAGCCCGAAGAGACCAAAGTGAACGTTGAAATGGTTGATTTTAAATATTTATCGGCCAAATCAAAAGTATCGTTCAAAAGTAAAGACCAAGACATAGACAATGCCAATATCAACATTAGAATGCGGAAAGACAGCGTGTTGTGGCTTTCGATTGTGGCTGGGCCGATTGAGGTGGTTCGGGGGCTCATCACGCGTGATTCAATTCTGATTGTAGACCGGTACCACAAAGAATATTACCAGTACGATTTTAATACACTCAGCCAAAAATTTAATTTCCAACTGAGTTTTGATTTGATTCAGTCTATTTTGGTCGGCAATATGCCAATTCCTAAGAAAGAAAATCAGCGGTTTAAGAAGGAAAATGATTATTTCATGCTCCGCCAACAAGAAGGCAAAATTATGTTGGAAAGCTACATTGGAGAACAAAACCGTCGTTTGAAAAAATTGCTGGTTACCGAACAGCCCACCAAAAATTCACTAACCCTCGACTACGACGATTTTACACAACTCAACAATTACCTGTTTCCATATACCAGTTTGATTCAGTTGGATTACCAATCCGAAAAAGATAAGCTACAGTATCAAACGGTGTTTCGGATAAAGCACCAAAAGGTGGAATTGAGTGAAAAAACGCTTAGTTTTCCGTTCAGTGTTCCACCCAAATATGAACGAAAATAGGGGATTGGACGATTTTAAAACGTATTGTTGCTGTGTTGAATAAGCTATTTATGAGTAAAAAAAGGTTTGATTGTTATGCTGAAAATACTGCTGCTGAGCGCAAAAGTATCGTACCAAGTTTTCAGCATAATACTTCGGTGGCGTTTAAATTACCCGTACTGATTGGATTGGTACTGTTGCTCTCTTGTTTTTCTGCAATGGCCCAAAAAAGCCGTCAACAGCTTGAAAAAGAGAAACGGGAAAACATGGAGCGCTTGCAGGAGTTGCAGGGAATTCTAAAGCAAACTACCGAACAAAAACGCGCCAGTTTGGGACAGCTCAAGGCAATCAAACAGCAAATCAATGCCCAAAACCGTAAAATAGACCTCATCAACGATGATTTAAAGTTGATGGATTCGGAGCTTACCGAGCTGCAACAGGCAAAAGTAGCGCTTGACAAAGACCTCGACAAATTACGCGAGGAGTATGCCCGCATGATTTATAATGCCTCAAAGCACAACAATAGCCTTAGTGAATTGAGTTTTCTGTTTTCGGCACCAACCTTCAATCAATTTTTGGTTCGCTACAAGTACCTAAAGCAATACACCGACGAGCGTGAGAAGCAAGTTGCCCAAATGAAAAAAGTGCAATCACTCATGATTGCTAAGTCAAACAGCATCAGCAACAAGAAAAAAGACCAAGAAAACGCGCTCAAAACGCGGATTGCAGAAAGTAAAAATCTGGAGCAGCTGAAAGGCGAAAAAGACAAAGTGGTCCAAGAATTAAGCGGTCGGGAAGCCGAAATTAGGTCCGAAGTAGCCGAGGTACGAAAAGCAAACAAGCAATTGGAGAATGCGTTGACGCGCATCATTCAGCGCGAAATCGAAGAACGACGCGAACGGGCCCGCGCTGCCGCCCGCGAAAAAGCCGCTCGGGAACGGGCCGAGCGCGAAGCTGCCGCCAGAGCGGCCGCCGAAAGAGCCAAAGAGAAAGATAACAACGAAGAAATCACTAAAGCTGAACCTCCCGCCGCAAAGCCAGAACCGAAAAAAGAGGAACTTAATAACGAAGGGATGAACGAAGAAGAGGTAACGTTAGCTTCTTCTTTTGCCGCCAATCGTGGTCGTTTACCTTGGCCCGTTCCTGGATTTATTTCCGATGGTTTTGGAACAAAAGAGGTCCTCAAAAATGTCTATCAGGAAAACCAAGGAGTCGATATTCAGACCAACGCTGGCACATCCGTACGAACTGTGTACGACGGCGTGGTGATGGACGTAACCAACATGGGTGTAATGCGCAATGTGGTATTTGTCCAACACGGGGATTTTTACACGGTATACGCCAAACTGAAGAATGTCAATGTTCGTCCAGGACAAAAGCTAAAAGCACGCGACACCATTGGCGTGGTAGCAACCGACGGCGACGGGGTTTCGGAGGTTAATTTCCAGATTTGGAAAAATACCAGCAAGCTCAATCCCGAGACGTGGCTGCGTCCTAGATAAAAAAACGGTAATCATTATTTGCACACCAAATACAAATAACAGATAACCAGCAACTTATACATCAAAATGTCAACTCAACTTTCCTCCCTCGAAGTAAAGCGTGTTACCACGCACATCATACAGGAAATGAAAAACCGGGGCGAAAAAATCTCCGCCCTTACCTCCTACGATTTTTCCATGGCACGCATTGTAGATGCCGCCGGAATTGACATTATTTTGGTGGGCGACTCGGCCTCCAATGTCATTGCAGGCCACGAAACCACGCTACCCATCACCCTCGACCAAATGATTTATCACGCACAAGGCGTTGTTCGTGCCGTGAAGCGGGCTTTTGTGGTGGTCGATTTGCCTTTCGGTTCCTATCAAGGAAATTCACGCGCCGCGCTTGATTCGGCCATTCGTATCATGAAAGAATCGGGGGCGCACGCCGTAAAGCTCGAAGGAGGTCTTGAAATAAAAGAATCCATTATTCGGATTTTGAGCGCTGGTGTACCTGTGATGGGTCACTTGGGCCTGACCCCCCAATCAATTTATAAATTTGGCACTTACACCGTTCGCGCCAAAGAAAATGCCGAGGCCGAAAAGTTGTTGCAAGACGCCAAAATGCTAGACGAAATCGGTTGTTTCGGGATGGTCTTGGAAAAAATCCCTTCGAGCCTGACCAAGCAGGTGTCAGAAAGTGTCAGTATTCCAACCATCGGCATTGGTGCAGGGCCTCATGCCGACGGGCAAATTCTGGTGATTCACGACATGCTGGGCATCACCAAAGAATTTAAACCGCGCTTTTTAAGGCGCTACGCTGATTTGCACAGCATCATGACCGATGCAGTCAGCAATTACGTCAAAGACGTCAAAGCAAACGATTTTCCGAACGAAAAAGAATCCTACTGAACCATCAGCGGTGGTTCTCCGTTAAGATTTAATTGTTCGTAACGAATGTTCGTAACGAAGTTTGTAATGAACAATTCAGGGCAGAAAAGCTGCCATTCACTATTAACTTTTGATTCCGATGGCCAAGCCATTTCACGTAGTATACGAAGATAATCACCTAATTATCGTCAATAAACCCGCTGGTCTCCTCGTTCAGGGCGATTCTACCGGCGATGTTCCGCTCTTGGAGCTGGTTAAAGATTACATTAAAGAAAAATACGAAAAACCTGGGGAAGTGTTTTTGGGAACGGTTCACCGCATTGACCGCCCCGTAAGCGGCTTAGTGGTTTTTGCCAGAACGTCGAAAGCGCTTGAACGCATGAACGAAATTTTCCGCAAACGCGACGTTCAGAAGACTTATTGGGCGGTAGTTCGCCGACGCCCTCCCAAAAAGCAGGACAAACTTGTAAGTTGGTTGGTCAAAGATGAAAATAAAAATGTTGTGTCGGCCTATGATTATCCCGCCGACAAGGCCCAAAAAGCAGAACTTACGTATCGTTTGTTGGGTGAAGTAAACAAGCATTATTTGCTGGAAGTAACGCCGCACACGGGACGCCCGCACCAAATCAGGGTTCAATTGGCACAAATCGGCTGCCCGATTCGGGGAGATGTAAAATACGGCTCGCCAAAACCCAACCACGACGGCAGTATCAATCTGCACGCCCGTCGGTTGTTTTTTACGCATCCCGTCAAAAAAGAATCTATTTTATGTCGGGCATCGTTGCCAAACGACCCGTTCTGGGAAGAATTTTTGGACTTAGACCCTGAAGAAATCGGACCTGAACATTTGGCGTTTTTGCACGAATAATACACCTGACTTACCCAAGCCTGATTCTCGGACACAGACTACCCATTAAATGACTTGGATCGATAAACTCAAAAACCGTTGGGGAGTAAAAAACAGTTGGCAAGTAGTGATTATACTACTTGTTTTTGCCTGTACGGGATTTACTGTAATGTACACAAAGCGGTGGATGGTCCAGTGGCTTTCCATTGAAAGCACGTGGGCCGTGTGGGCGTTTAATATTTTAATTATTTTACCCCTTTATCAAGTCATCCTGTTGTGTTACGGATGGCTCTTCGGGCAATTTCAGTTTTTTTTGAACTTCGAAAAAAAAATGTTCAGGCGCCTGATGAACGTATTTTCTCGTAAGCACTCATAACTCTGAAGGCTCAACGGTTTTTTCTACCGTCGAAACATCAGACCACATTTGTTGGGCCATCTGCTCTACCGTGTTAACCACTCCTTGGAGGGCTCCGAACACAATACATAATGGTAGAATAATCGGAAGGAAAATTAGCCACTGAAAGGCCAAATACAGGTTAGGCTTCTTCATCTTAGTTAGTGTCATTAGTATAGTGCAACTGATTGATTAAAAGTAGAATACCTCTCTTTTAAGCCTTTCCTCAAACAGCGTGCCAAAGTATTTAAATGGGGTAAATTTATTTTCAGAACAAAGATAAAAAAGATATCTATATCCCAATAAAGTAAAATTATATATCTTTTTAATCATATAAACGCGTTTTTATTTTTAATTGTTGCAACATATATATTTTTTAACTAAAATCTACGCAGCGTAAACGTTTTGAGCCCTTTTTTTTGTTGTATAATTTGAAAGACTTACCCCCAATATGCAAGATGTAATTCGCCTGTTGCCCGATGCCATTGCTAACCAGATTGCAGCGGGTGAAGTAGTACAGCGCCCGGCTTCCGTTGTAAAGGAGTTACTGGAGAATTCCATTGATGCACAGGCCAAAAATATTCAAGTAATTATTCGTGACGCCGGCCGTACCCTTATTCAGATTATTGACGACGGCGGCGGTATGTCGGAAACCGACGCCCGTATGAGTTTTGAACGCCATGCAACGTCCAAAATTCGCCATGCCGACGATCTTTTCAAAATTCGTACCATGGGTTTTCGCGGTGAAGCATTGGCTTCGATTGCCGCCGTTGCCCAAATTGAAATGCGTACCCGACGTCCTTCCGATGAAATTGGAATCTTGTTGAGGATGGAGGGTTCCGAATTGAAATCGCAGGAATCAGTCGCGTGCCTTCCCGGAACCAATATATTGGTCAAAAACCTCTTTTTTAACGTACCCGCCCGACGAAATTTTCTCAAAACCAATTCCGTCGAAATGCGTCATATTCTGGATGAATTTCAGCGAGTTGCGCTGGCCCATCCCGAAATAAGTTTTTCCCTTTATCACAACGACACCGAGGTTTATAATCTCTACGCGGGCAAATTGAGCCGCCGCATTGTGGATATGTTTGGAAAAAATTACCGTGAACAACTAATTCAGTGTCAGGAAGAAACCCCTTACGTAACCGTGAGAGGATTTGTGGGAAAACCCGATTTTGCGCGCAAAACCCGAGGTGAGCAGTTTTTTTTCGTAAACGAGCGATATGTGAAACATAGCTACCTGCACCACGCTGTGTTGGCGGCTTATGAATCCACCATTTCGGAAGGGAGTCATCCATTTTATGTGTTGATGCTAGACATCGACCCCTCACACATTGATATTAATATTCACCCCACAAAGACAGAAATAAAGTTTGACGATGAGCGCTCAGTGTATGCGCTGTTGATGGCCGCTATCCGCAAAGCAATCAGTATCAATCATTTATCTCACTCGATTGATTTTGAATCAAACGTTAATTTCCTCAGCCCTATGTCGGGCGCTCGGACCAATACCGCCCCCAATCCACCGAGTTTTACGCGAGATTCTGCATTGGCCCCTTCCCTGCCCACTTCGCGGCGTGAGGAAACCAATTTGTCTCATTGGGAAAAACTATTCGATGGCTTTCAAAAACCTGACCCTACTCCCGTGCAAACCACCTTGGAGCTGGGCGAAAAAGAGGACTTTTCAGAGTCACTTCCCACCACCCTTGGCAGTCGGGCCAATGCCCTAAATGCCGAAGATGAGGACATTAAAAATCGTCGTTTGGCGGTACAGATTCAAAACCGTTATGTAGTCTCGGCGGTTAAGTCAGGTATGATGCTCATTGACCAACGTGCGGCCTATGAACGCGTACTATATGACCGCTACTTAAAACAACTGGAAAACCAAAATGCCGCTTCGCAGCAGCTTCTTTTTCCAGCCACGGTCAGGCTATCACCAGCCGCTATTCCGATGATTCTCGAAATGCGGGAGGAAATCACGGCCTTAGGTTTTGATTTTGACGCACTGGGACCCGATACACTCGTGGTTAGAAGCCTTCCGGGTGACTTACCAAGCGATAACATACAGCAATTATTTGAAGAATTGTGCGAACAATTGCACCAGAGTCATGACGAGCTACGGCTCAATCGCGCTGAAACAACGGCCCGCACACTGGCCCGACGTTTTGCTTCGCGTTATGTGGTGCGGCTTTCGTCTGATGAAATAGAAAAGTTAATCAATCAACTCTTTATTTCTTCCAACCCAAATTATACGCCAAGTGGCGAACCCATCTTTGTCATTTTATCGTTAGACAAAATAGCCAATCTATTTAAGAATGGTTAAGCTTTGGAAAGTTAGTCGTTAAATCGGCTCGTCATTTATTCTTAATCCCTCATAACAGGTAACCGTCAACAGAATCGTTTCTAATTAATCTGTGCTTTTATGTTCAATATTACTCCGATTGTACGGAATTTATTAATTCTTAACGTCGTCATTTTTTTACTTCAAGACCTGAGTCCTCTTATTGTAAACTGGTTTGCGCTGCATCCCGTAATGGGGCCCGAATTTAGGCCGCATCAGTTTGTTACATATATGTTTTTGCATGGTGGTTTTGGGCATTTATTCAGCAATATGCTCGGCCTTTTCTTTTTTGGACCGCTGTTAGAACAGCACGTGCTGGGCACCAAGCGTTTTATCATCTTTTACTTTGTTACGGGGATTGGCGCAGGTTTTTTGTACGCGGTCATCAATTACATCGAAATGTCGCAGCTCAGTCATGCTGTTGACCTATACACACAATTCCCGTCTCCCGACGCATTTTTGGATTTCGTAACCCGATTTGCTCCCGACATAAAGCAGGGAGCACTTGGTTTTTTGAATGATTTTGAAGACCAACCCAAAAATTTATCGTATATCAACGAGAGTGTGGGGTTTGTAAAAGATTTGTACCAACAGCGCCTGAATATACCCATGTTGGGAGCATCTGGGGCGATTTTTGGAATTATCGCCGCATTCGGGCTTATTTTCCCCAACATGGAAATGATGTTGTTGTTCTTTCCTGTCCCCATCAAGGCCAAATATTTTGTTACTTTTTACGCTTTGTATGAATTATACGCGGGGGTCTATATCAGGGATTCGGGAGTGGCGCATTTTGCCCATATTGGAGGCATGATTTTTGCGTATATATTGTTGAAGGTCTGGCGGGTGAAGCGAATGTACTGATTTGCGTTATTGTATATTTTTACCTAACTTTCGTTAAAAAAATAACAATAAAAAGCCTAAAAGCTTGTTTGAAATTACTAATAATTAACCAATAACCATTAACGACCAAAAGGCATGGGCAGCATTTTTGACGATGTTAAGGGGGAGTTTTCAAAGACCAACAATGCGGTTGTTAAACTCATACTGTTGAACCTGTTCGTCTTCGTGACGGTCATTGTTCTATACATTATTTTCACTTTTGGTCAATACCCCGTTTATTACGAATGGGTGATGGAACAGTTGCGCCTTCCTGCGGACTTTGATGCGTTTTTGCACCGCCCGTGGACTTTGCTCACCAACTTTTTTGTCCATCAGGGGCCTTTTCATATTTTCTTTAATATGCTCTCGCTGTATTGGTTTGGGCAGGTGTTGGAAGAATACCTCGGGAGCCGGCGGCTCGTGGCTCTGTATCTGCTTGGGGGGCTCGGAGGCGGTTTGTTGTTTTTAGCTTTGTATAACACATTACCTTATTTTCAGGGCGAATTGGCCAGTACAACGCTCGTTGGAGCTTCTGGGGCGATTTTTGCCGTCATTTTAGGGGCAGCTACGCTCTTGCCCGATCATACTTTTTTTGTCTTTTTGATTGGGCCCGTTCGTTTAAAATACATTGCAGCTTTGTGCATTATTATTTCAATGGCTCAGCTGGTAGGGCCTAATGCTGGTGGCAATGTAGCACACATTGCAGGAGCAATGGTGGGTTTTGGTTTTATCAAATCCCTTAAAAAAGGCCACGATTGGGGCACGCCCATTTATGCTATTAATGATTTTTTTCGGAAGTTGTTTACTGGCAAGCCCAACGTAACCATTCCGCAACGCGCCCGGGCAACGACCACCTCAGCGGCGCGTCACTTTACTTCCAGCAGCGAAAATTCGGCTATTTTGATTCCAAACCAAGACGAAATCGACGCTATTTTGGACAAAATTTCGAAGTCGGGTTATGAAAGTTTGACCCGGGAAGAAAAACAAAAACTCTACAAAGCAAGTCAGCAGTGATGGGTTAGGGGACGGTGATTTTCAAACTTTTGATAAGTTGCTTTTCTTTTTCGTACTTTTGCCAAACACTTTTATCGGTACATCGGTTATAGTACTACGTTTGTTTCAAGCCGTTACACAATGCTCATCACTCCAGGTAAATTACTTTCGCAACTCCATACGCCCGAAGATCTGCGTAAGTTAGACTCATCCCTACTTCCTCAAGTATCGCAAGAACTCCGACAGTACATCATTGATTTGGTGTCTGTGTACGGTGGTCACTTTGGCTCAAGCTTGGGCGTTGTTGAGCTTACCGTTGCCTTACATTACGTTTTCAATACGCCCGAAGACCAGTTGGTATGGGATGTAGGCCACCAAGCCTACGGTCACAAAATCCTCACTGGACGACGGGACAATTTTTATACTAACCGCCTCTACGGCGGCATTTCGGGCTTCCCCAAACGCAAAGAAAGCCCTTATGATTCTTTCGGCGTAGGGCATTCCTCTACTTCTATTTCTGCCGCGCTGGGCATGGCCGTTGGCGCACGGTTGGGTGGCGCTCAAAATCAACAGTCTATCGCGATTATCGGCGACGGTGCCATGACGGGCGGAATGGCGTTTGAAGCAATGAACCACGCTGGAGCGCTAAACAATACCAACCTGCTCATCATTCTCAACGACAATTGCATGAGCATCGACCCCAACGTGGGGGCGCTCAAAGAATATTTGACCGACATTACCACTTCCCATACTTACAACCGCGTAAAGGAGGAAGTTTGGAATCTGCTGGGCAAAATGAGCCAATTCGGTAAAAATGCCCGTGAGATTGTTTCCCGCGTCGAAGATGGACTCAAAGCAACCTTGCTGCGCCAAAGTAACCTGTTTGAATCACTTAATCTACGCTATTTTGGCCCCATTGACGGCCACGACGTTGATCATCTTGTACACGTTCTCAATGATTTAAAAAATATTCCGGGCCCCAAACTGCTGCACTGCGTCACGGTCAAAGGAAAAGGGTTTGCTCCTGCCGAAAAAGACCAAACAAAATGGCACTCTCCCGGCAAATTTGATAAGATTACGGGCGAAATCTTCAAGAAAGTTTACGACCAACCACAACCACCCAAATACCAAGATGTATTTGGAAATACACTGGTTGAATTGGCCGAACAAAACGAAAAAATTGTGGGTGTAACACCTGCCATGCCTTCTGGCTCATCGCTCAATATTATGATGAAAGCCATGCCCGACCGGGCTTTCGACGTGGGCATTGCCGAACAGCACGCCGTGACATTCTCGGCCGGGATGGCTACTCAAGGCTCGGTGGTGTATTGTAATATTTATAGCACTTTCATGCAACGAGCTTACGACCAAGTTGTGCATGATGTGTGTATTCAAGAACTACCCGTTATTTTCTGTCTGGACCGGGCAGGGTTTGCAGGAGCCGACGGCCCCACACACCACGGTGCCTACGACATTGCGTACATGCGTTGTATTCCTAACATGGTGATTTCGGCTCCGATGAACGAACAGGAGTTACGAAATCTGATGTACACGGCCCAATTGACCGAAACACAGAAGTCGAAAAAAGCATTTACCATTCGTTACCCACGCGGCGAGGGCG
This sequence comes from Runella salmonicolor, assembly GCF_024158025.1. Taxonomy (NCBI): domain Bacteria; kingdom Pseudomonadati; phylum Bacteroidota; class Cytophagia; order Cytophagales; family Spirosomataceae; genus Runella; species Runella salmonicolor. The sequence continues at coordinate 112,077 of NZ_JAMZEL010000016.1, read as the reverse complement.
TCATGCCTCAGTGGAAAACGCCATTCGAGAAAATTGAAATCGGCAAAGGACGTAAAGTACGAGCGGGTGACGACGTAGCCATTCTGACCATTGGGCACATCGGTAACTATGCCGTTAAGTCATGCCATATACTAGAATTGGAAGGCATCAGCGCCGCCCACTACGATTTGCGTTTTGTAAAGCCTTTGGACGAAGCCCTACTGCACGAAGTTTTTCAAAAATTCGATAAAGTCATTACGGTAGAAGACGGCTGTTTGCCCGGAGGAATGGGCAGCGCGGTGCTCGAATTTATGGCCGAAAACGGATACCACGCCCAAGTAAAGCGTCTTGGTATTCCAGACCGAATTGTAGAGCACGGCGAACAACTTGAACTACACCGGGAATGTGGTTTCGACCCCGAGGGTATTGCTCGAACGGCTCGTGAAATGATGACAACCCCTGCAATTGCTTTGTAAAATTCCTTTATATTATTTCTACAAGAGGCTCGGTGAATCACCGAGCCTCTTGTGCGTTTAAAATTACCCGAACGTCTCCTGATTCGCCAAGTTGAGGGCAGTTTTTCGTCCTGACACACGCTTCTTTTTCTTTTTTTTCCTAATTTGTGGCAGAATCATAAAGCGCGGGAAGCAGGCCTCCAATCTTTATGATTATTCTTTTTAAAATACCACTCACTAAATTCCTTGAAAATTTTAACCTAACGTATCTATAACCCAACACTTCATGAAACTAAACATTACTACCAAAATCATCATTGGCTTCGTATTGGGCGTCATTATCGGTCAAATCCTGCACAGCACCATGAGCCCCGAAGATGCCACACAGATTGCCAATAAGTTTCAAATCCTGAGTAAAGTTTTCCTCAAATTAATTAAAATGATTGTCGGCCCACTCGTGTTTTGCACTTTGGTGGTGGGGGTTGCCAAACTTGGTGATTTTAGCGTAGTAGGACGGATTGGGATTAAAACACTGCTTTATTTTTATTTTGCTACGATTCTCTCGCTGATTGTGGGCTTGGTGGTAGTCAACGTAACCCGTCCTGGAGAAGTACAGCAGTGGCCGCGTCCTGCCGCAGGAACTGAAGTGGGCGTATCGGGCAAAGCCATGAAAACCGTCGAAGATTTTATCCTTCATATCTTCCCCGACAGCTTTTTTAAAGCATTGGCCGAAAACGAAATCCTGCAAATTGTGGTATTTTCACTGTTTTTCGGAATAGCCCTGGGCGCAGTGGGCGAGCATGGAAAAAAGCTAATCAAAGTGATTGACAGCTTGGCCGAAGTGGTGTTCAAAATCGTTGGCTATGTGATGCAACTTGCGCCATTCGCCGTTTTGGGCGCCATGACCGGCGTGGTAGCCTTGAAAGGCCTCGGCATTCTTATTTCCTATGCGTATTTGATTCTCTGCTTCTTCGGAGGCCTTCTTTTCTTTGTTTTCGGGGTTTTGTGGGCTATTTGTCTGGTAATGCGGATTCCGTACCTCAAATTGCTGGCGCACGTCAAAGATTCAATGATTCTGACATTCAGTACGGCCAGCTCAGAAGCCTCTTTGCCGCAGCAAATCACGGCGTTGGAGAAATTCGGTTGCAGCAAGCGTATCATCGGATTTGTGTTACCACTCGGTTATTCATTCAACTTGGACGGCTCGATGATGTACATGACCTTCGCAACGGGCTTTATTGCGCAGGCGTACGGCATCCCGCTTTCCATCGAGCAGCAGATTGCGATGTTGCTTACGCTGATGATTACCTCAAAGGGAATCGCCGGAGTGCCAAGGGCATCGTTGGTGGTGATTGCGGGTACACTGGCTCAATTTGATTTGCCCGTTGAAGGACTTGCGTTGCTCATCGGCGTGGATCCGTTTTTAGATATGGGGCGTTCGGCCACTTCCGTGGCGGGCAATGCCGTAGCTACGGCCGTTATTTCCAAGTTAGAAGGAGAATACATCGAGAGTTAAGGCAGATTTTACGTAATTTATTTTTACAAAAATTAACCCGTAACTCCTTGACTGTTTGGCTGAAAAGAAGTAGGTTCGATAAAAAATTCCCTGAACCACTTTTTTTACTCTAAACCTTCTTAATCTAATGCAAAAAGCCGATGCCATCCAACGTTTTGTAGCTGCCTTTATTGACGGTATTGTGGGTTATCTTCCCGCCTGGATTTTAGCCTTTATTTCTTTTAAACTCATTTTTGTGGGGTATCTTATTGCCATTGCTTACGTACTAACCAAAGACGCCATCCCGGCCACAAGCGGCTTTTTCGGAGGGCAAAGCATCGGTAAAAAATTAATGAAAATCAAAGTCATTAAGGAAGATACTGGCGCGGGTATTGAGGGAGATTGGGGCGCGGCCATTGTGCGCCAAGTTTCATTGATGATTCCTCTTTTTGGTTTTGTTGATGCCCTGATGGTATTTAGCGATGACAAAAAGCGTTTTGGCGATAAATGGGCGAACACCATCGTGGTAAAGCAGTAGTCAGAACCATAAATTCATTTCATAAAAAGCGTTTGCGAACTCCTTCGCAAACGCTTTTTTTATTCGGTTTGATTTAAATTCAATAGTTCATCTAAACTTTTCTCCCGCTCGTTTAGAAATAACGGTTTGTGGAAAAAATGCAGTTTTTGAAGCAGATATAACAACTGCAACTTCTCGATTTCATTTAGGTTGCCAGAAATAATCAAGCTTGCCTTTCGCATCTCACCGAACGTTCCAAACAAAACACCTTTTCCCCGCTCCGTAATTAACAAACGCTTGCTTCGACGATCGTTGGGGTCGTCGGTTTGTTCAATCAATTTGTTATTCAACAAACGCTTTATCACCTCCATTCCCGTCGTTTTTTCGTGGATGTTTAACTCGATGATTTCCGTTTTTGAACACCCTCCTCTTTGCCATATACCCGCCAAATAGCCGAAGTCATCCAACGTAATAAGCGCCGAGTCTTCGAGGGCTTTTTTAATGTACCCTTTGGCATAACGGTACAAAAAAGCAATCAATTGCGACAACAATGCTTCCACTGTTTCGCTGTTTTCAAAGTCTACCGCAGCATCGGTTGATTTTGAAAAAACCTGCTGATTCAAATACGCCACAAATCCTTCCATGTCTTTTCGTTGAGAAGAAGAACGCTGGGCTTCGTAATCTGCCAGATGACCAATGAGCTGTTGCAGGAGTTCGTAATTCATTTTTTTAAACTAAAAACATTCTAATATATCAAAATTAATTTGTTTTCGTACAAACAATTTCAAATTTGGAATGTTATTGTATTGTATCAAACATGGATAGAACAAAATCGAACCTAAAATGTTTGTCACAACACTTATTTAGCTACAAACCATCTAGAAATATATATACAATCTAAAAACAATGAATTCAACGTCAACACTCAAAAAAATCCCGAATTACACTGCCATAGTAGCCTTCTTCATGGTTGCTTATTTAAGCCTTGCTTCGGTTTTTGCCCAAAATACGGGGACCATCCTCGGTAACGTCAAAGACAAACGCACGCAAGAAGTACTGATTGGCGTGACGGTTCAGGTGGAAGGCACCAACCAAGGCACCACTACAGATGCCGAAGGTAAGTTTAAACTCAGCTTGCCCGTGGGTAGCTACAACCTCAAAGCCACATTTGTCGGTTACAAAGCCACCAGTAAGTTCAACATTGTGCTTACCTCAGGCAACGCCCAGCAAATCAACTTCGAGCTGGAAGAAGATGCCGTACAGTTGGCCGAAACCAAAATTGTTTTTAACCGTTCAATTTCGGTCGCCTCCGTCGAAACGCCCAACTCCATCCAAAAACTAACGACCGAAGAAATCAAAAACAACCCCGGTGGCAACTTCGACATCTCACGGGTAATTCAGGTATTGCCTGGTGTTGGCGGGACGGCTGGGTCAGTGGGCGGCTTTCGCAACGATTTGATTATCAGGGGAGGAGGTCCAAATGAAAACGTGTTTTATCTGGATGGGATCGAAATACCCGTCATCAATCACTTCGCCACGCAGGGAAGTTCGGGTGGCCCAACGGGCATTTTGAACGTATCTTTTATTGAAGATGCCACGCTAAGTTCGAGCAGTTTTAACGCCCGATACGACAACGCACTTTCGTCGGTGCTTCAATTCCGTCAGCGCGAAGGTAATCCAGAGCGTGTGCAGGGCAACATCCGCGTCAGCTCCACCGAAGTAGCCGGCACGCTAGAAGGGCCGATTTCCGCCAAGACCACTTTTTTGGCGTCGGTTCGCCGCTCGTATTTGCAGTTTTTATTCAAGGCCATTGACCTACCCATTCGGCCCAATTATTGGGATTTCCAGTACAAAGTCACGCATAAAATCAATAAAAAAACCACGCTAACGGCCATCGGCGTGGGAGCCATCGACGAATTCACTTTTGCCGTTCCGCAAGAAAGCAGCCCCGAAAAAGAATACATCTTACGCTCCAATCCCAACATCAATCAGTGGAATTATACGACGGGTTTTTCACTGAAACGGCTTCTGGAAAACGGCTTTATGAATGTTTCGCTGAGCCGAAACATGTTTAATAACCGTCTGGACCGCTTTGAAGACAATCGACAGGGCGATGAACGATACCGCGCGCTGAAGAGCAATTCGCAGGAGATTGAGAATAAACTACGGATTGATGTCAATAAATTCATTGGAAAATGGGAATACAGCTACGGCGCAGTGTTGCAATACGTCAAATACAACAATGATTTTTTCAACGTCTTACGCCGCGAAATCACCAACTCACAGGGACAAATCGTGCAACCGGGTATCACGGTGACGTTTAATACGGCCATTGATTTCTTCAAATACGGTGCCTTTGCGCAGGTTAATCGTAAACTACTCAACGACCGCCTCAATCTTTCGGCGGGCCTACGCACCGACATGAATTCTTTCACGAACGACGGCAACAATCCGCTCGAAACGCTGAGTCCACGCTTGTCGGCCAGCTATCAGGTGAGCGACAAATGGCGGTTGAATGCGTCGGTAGGGCGTTATTTCAAAACCCCGATTTACACCGTTTTGGGCTACCGTCAAGATGGGAATTTTGTCAATAAATCCAACAAATACATTCGTTCTGACCACGTGGTAGCGGGTCTTGAATTCATTCCAACGCCTACTACGCGCATCACGCTCGAAGGTTTCTCGAAAATGTACGATAATTACCCCATCTCGGTACGCGACGGCATATCGTTGGCCAATCAGGGGGGCAATTTTGGCGCCATCGGCAACGAAGCCGTGACGAGTACTGGCAAAGGCAGAAGTCGGGGAATTGAATTTTTTATACAGCAAAAACTCACCAAAAACTTCTTCGGCGTATTGAGTTACACCTATTTTCAATCTGAATTTACGGGAAAAGACGGTAAATACATAGCGTCAGCTTGGGACACCCGCAATCTGGTTTCAACCCAGTTGGGCTACAAATTTAAGCGGGGTTGGGAGCTGGGCCTAAAATGGCTTTACCAAGGCGGCGCTCCCTACACGCCGTTTGACTTGGCAACTTCTCAAAGAACGTATCTCACCAGCGGTGTGGGCACCGAAGACTACACTCGCCTCAATAGCCAACGGCTCAAAGCATTCAGCCGCGTGGACTTCCGGGTGGATAAAAAATGGAATTACAAAAAGATGTCGATTGACTTATTCTTTGATTTTCAAAATGCCTTGTTGACTGCCAATCCAGCCTTTCCACAATACACATTTGAGCGCACCGCCGACAATTCAGGCTTCAAAACCACCGATGGGCAAGCCCTCAAACTCGACGGAAGCAACGCCATTCCGCTCATTTTAGCCAACGAAGACGCCAATTTCACGCCAGCACTGGGCTTGGTGATTGAATTCTAAAAACACTTATTTAAACAAAAAGGGGCGTGTCGAATATAAAAATTCGACACGCCCCTTTTGCAAATACGCTTTTTACACCATTGCACCCACTCGCTCCAACAGCTTCTTGGTGGCTTTGATGCCGTCGTATTCTGACGTCACGTTTCCTTCGTACTCAATACCGATGATTCCCTTGAAACCAGCATCTTTTACGATTTTGAGCAAACGAGCGTAGTCCATTTTCGCCTCATTTCCCTTTTCGTCAAAGTCGTTGGTTTTGGCACTTACACCTTTAGCAAAAGCCATCAATTCTTTCACGCCTTTGTAGCGGTCGTATTCTTCTGTACAACTACCGCCCCACTCACCACCACTGCTACGCTTAATGCAAAAGTTGCCGAAATCGGGCAATGTACCTACATTTTTCATGTTGACCTGCTTCATGACATTCGACAGCCACTGCCCGTCTGACGAGTAACCACCGTGGTTTTCTACAATCACATTGATACCGACAGGTGCGGCAAATTCGCCTAATTTTCCGAGACCGTCTACCGCTGCTTTGGCTACTTCTTCGGCCGTACCACGCCCGAATGAATTGACCCTGATGGTTTTGCAGCCAAGGTATTTGGCACACTCGACCCATTTTTTGTGATTATCCACCGCTTTGTTACGTACTGCGGCATCGGTTTCGGCAAGACCGCCTTCTCCGTCAATCATGATGAGGTGGTTTTTGACGTCGTTGTCTTTACAGCGCGTTAGCAGGTCGTTGAGGTAGGCCGTATCTTTGGCTTTATCTTTAAACATCTGATTGACGTATTCCACAATCCCAATTCCAAATTCCTTACGAGCTACCACGGGAAAATCTAAATTGGTCAATTTTTTTTCGTTGAGAATAGCTTTGTGCAACGACCATTCGGCCAACGAAATCTGAAACCACAGTTTTTGCGGTTCAGCAGCAAACAGCTCAGGAGCAAACGCGGCCATTCCTGCGGCAGCGCCTAAGTTTTTAATGAAAGTGCGGCGATTATTCATTTTTAACGTAAAAATTTATGGTTTAACTCATCTAAAGCAATCTTCAATAAACTATTCAAGTACTCGTATTCAGCTCTTACTTGTTACTGAGACTTAATGAATTCCTCCTAAAATTCATCTTTTTCAGCCTTATAGTCAGGTTTTTCTCTACCTGATTTTAAGACGTTTTCGTCATCATCCATAAGCAATAATTGTTTTAAAATTACCCTTTCTACTTCTTGCCAACGTACCGCTCAAAAAATTCATAAATACGCAACATCCGATCGATGCGCTGACGCGGGTTGCCCGTACGGCTTAACTCGTGCGTACCGCCCGGCATCCGGACATATTCAACTTCACGGCCCAAAATTTTCAGGGATTTATACATCATTTCGCTCTGAATTACGCCCGTCCGCAGGTCATTCTCGCCGTGTTTGATGAGAAACGGGGTTTTTATTTTATCAACGAACGTATAAGGCGAATTCGCATCCATTGACTCTTTGGCTTCGGTTTCCCACGGATAGCCGCCAAAATAGCCAGGCACCAAACGCCACGCGTTGCCCTCGCCCATAAACGTGGTTAGGTCGTACACCCCGCGTTGGGCAAAAGCCGCCTTAAAACGATTGTCATGCGCGATAATCCACGCCGTAAGATAACCCGCATACGAACCTCCTGTTATCACCTGACGTGAGGTATCAGCCCATGTTTCTTTGGCCGCATCCGCACACGCCCGCAACACATCGTTGGCGGGGCCAGTGCCCCAATCACGGTAATTGGCTTTCATAAAATCGACGCCGTAACCGCCCGAACCACGCGGATTGGCATATACTACCCCATAGCCCTGCGCACAAAAGAACTGATGTTCGTGCCACATCGACGCTTCGCCAGGCCCCCACATGGCGGTAGGGCCACCGTGCATATTGAGCAGCAACGGATATTTTTTGCCTGCCTCCACAAACGTCGGTTTCATAATCCAATACTCGATGGTCTGGCCTTTTTCATTTTTGAATGTCCGTTTTTCGGGCATACTCAATGCTTTTTTGCTTACCCAATCGTTATGCGTCGACAACTTCACGGCGTTTTTTGCCAATACATCGGCCTGATACAATTCAGACGGGTTGGCCACTTCGGTTTTGGCAAAAACAACTTTATTGGGAAAAACATCAAAATCAGTCACTCCACTATCAAAATCAGACAATTGCTCTACTTTATCAATGGTCGGAACGGCTCTGAAAAGTGGGGCTCCACCGTTTGAGGAGGCCGTAAAATAGACGTATTCTACCTTACCAACTTCTTTCTTGTTTTTTGGGAACGTCAGCGTTACCCATTTCAGATTACCCGGAGAACGGTCAAAAGGATTAACGGAGTATTTGGCAGTCGTCGTTTTTAGGTTTAAAAAGCCCAAATGTCCTTGGTCGAGTATGGCCGATTTAACAGGAGCCTGTGACGTAATAAAAGCCAACCACTGTCCATCGGGTGAGGGAGTGGGCTGCCCAAAATTACGGCCTTTTTCTACCAAAACCGTTCGCATCCCGCTACCATCAGCGTTCATGACACAAATGCGACTTTCGGCGTCGCGGTCGGGATGAAGCAGGCTATCGGCGCGGGTACTAAACCAAATTTGTTTGCTATCGCCCGACCAAGCGGCACCCGCGTACGAATAAAACCCTTTGGTAAGCGCCACTGGCTTGGCCCCTTCTTTAACATCAATGACCAGCAAATGACTAAAACTCAACTCCTGACCCGCCGAGGCTTCGCCCTGAAAGTTGAGTCGATTGATGACCTTGGCTTTTTTGTCTTCTACATCCTTATCCAAATACGCCCTGATTTCTTCAATCGTCCCGTCGGGATTGGGTTTTGCAGTATTTTTTTTCAGAAATTCATTTTTGGCAAAACCTGCCTTTTCCAAACTCCAAGCTGGGCCAACTTTGGTCGGATTCAGGGTAGAATCAGCCATTAATGCCGAAAACACCACGCTGGTAGAAAATAATATATGACGACCATCGGGCGAAAACTGCGGCCCCGAAGCACCGTGTTTGTAATCGGTCAACTGCCACGCCTCTCCTCCATCCAGAGGCATTACAAAAATCTGCGCTTTGCCTTTGACGGCCCGCACAAAAGCCACGCTTTTTCCGTCTGGACTCCATACGGGCTGACTGGCACTTTCGTAGCCGCGCGTAATGGCCCGTGGGGGTGTTTTTCCGTCCAAATCTACGAGCCAAAGGTGGGTTCTGTATTCATAATCAAGCGCTTCTGAGGCAGGCTCAAGCGATGTAATGGTATAAACGGCCCGCTTTCCATCGGGCGAAACCGCAATCCCGCCCACTTGCTTAATGCGCGTCAAATCGGAGGCAACAATTTTTTCTTTGGTTTGCGAAAAACCGTTGAGGGAATGATAAAAAAGAACTGTTGATAGAAAAACAATTCTCGATAGGTTAGTAAAAAACATCATCTTAAAGGGTTTGTTGATTTAAACTCTAAAGTAAGCACTTTCATGGATTTGTCAATATGTAACGTCGGTGTAACGTCGGTGTAACGTCGGTGTAACGTCGGTGTAACGTCGGTGTAACGTCGGTGTAACGTCGGTGTAACGTCGGTGTAACGTCGGTGTAACGTCGGTGTAACGTCGGTGTAACGTCGGCGAGGTTCAAAACCTCGCCGACGTTCTAAACTGGCACTTTCCCTGATTTGTCAATAAATAAGGGTTTTCGCATTACCTTTGTCATCGGTAAAGTCGGTGAGGTTTTAAACGGCAGGCGCCGAGCCCTCGCCGACGTTTTTCGACGTCCTAATCAAAGTTAATTTTCCATGCGAAATGTAAAAGTGGGTTTGGTGCAAATGAGCTGCACCGCCGATGTTAATCATAATGTAGAAAAAGCCATCGCCAAAACCCGTGAGGCAGCGGCTCAGGGCGCACAAATTGTGTGTTTGCAGGAATTATTTAAATCACTTTATTTCTGCGACGTGGAAGACCACGCCAATTTTAGCCTCGGAGAGGCAATTCCCGGCCCCACCACCGAGCAATTTGGGGCATTGGCCAAAGAGCTTGGCATTGTCATTGTTGCCTCTTTGTTTGAAAAACGTGCCCCTGGGCTCTATCACAACACAACCGCCGTCTTGGACGCCGACGGCAGCTACTTGGGCAAATACCGTAAAATGCACATTCCCGATGACCCAGGATATTACGAAAAATTCTATTTTACTCCCGGCGATTTGGGCTACAAAGTGTTTGATACCAAGTTTGGGAAATTAGGCATTCTGATTTGCTGGGACCAATGGTACCCCGAGGCGGCGCGCATTACGAGTCTGATGGGGGCCGAGATTTTGTTTTATCCCACGGCCATCGGTTGGGATACCAATGAGCCAGACCCTGCCGTTAATTTGGAGCAATACAACGCTTGGCAAACCATTCAGCGCAGTCATTCGGTGGCCAACGGCGTATATGTCGTGTCGGTCAACCGCGTAGGGCGAGAAGCCGACCAGCAGTTTTGGGGCGGGTCATTTGTATCTAATCCTTTCGGAAGCCTCATGTATTTGGCTTCGCACGACCAAGAAGAGGTAAAAGTGGTCGAATTGGATTTGGATAAAACCGAATACTATCGCACCACATGGCCCTACCTCCGCGACCGCCGCATTGATAGCTACCAGCCTATCACGAAGCGTTTGATTGACGAATAGTTGGCCATTGGGATAATCCTAAATATTGGACGTTAGAAATTAACAAATAGTCTAACGTTCAATATCCAGTTTAGCTTACTTATGTCTTTCCTTCAATACATCCACGATGTCGTCCAAATCCATGCCGCGTTGTTCGAGCAGAATGAGGTAATGAAAAAGTAAGTCGGCGGCTTCGTTTTTGAACAAATGGTCGTTGGTATCTTTGGCTTCAATCACCAATTCAACGGCTTCTTCCCCTACTTTTTGGGCAATTTTATTTACGCCTCTTTGGAATAATTTACTCGTATAAGATGCATCCGAAGGGTTGTTTTTGCGGTCGCGGATGATTTGCTTTTGCAGGTAATTCAGGAAAGGAGCTTTGCCTTCGTTCTTTTCAAAAAAGCAGGTATCCGCACCTGTGTGGCAGGTAGGGCCAATGGGATGGGCTTTGATGAGAATCGTATCTTGGTCACAATCCACCAAAATTGCTTTGACCTCCAAGAAGTTACCAGAGGTCTCGCCTTTGGTCCAAAGGCGCTGCTTGCTACGGCTGAAAAACGTAACCACTTTTTCGGCTTCGGTTTTTGCCAAGGCCTCTTCATTCATATACCCCAACATCAGCACTTTGCCCGTCTCGTGGTCCTGAACCACGGCAGGTACCAAACCATCCGGGGATTTTTCAAAATTGATTTTCATACATTGGTAGGTGACCGTAAACAATGGACTTTGAACAGTAGACAAATTGTCTGGCGTTCAAAGTCCCTCGTCAAAGTCTATTTTCTAAATAAATTAATTACCGAAACTCGCGTACAAACGTACATCATCAAGCATGATTTCGTCGCCACACATGATGACCAAACGCTCAATAACGTTGCGAAGTTCACGCACATTTCCTGTCCAAGGCAACGACTTTAGGTGTTGCATGGCATCGGGAAGAATGGTTTTTGGGATACCGCCGTATTCTTGTGAAATATCATACAGAAATTTATCGGCCAGCAATAAGATGTCCTCCCGGCGCTCCGACAACGGCGGTACGTGAATCGGAATGACGTTGAGACGATGGTATAAGTCTTCGCGAAAGCCCCCTTCGGCGATTTCGCGCTTCAAATCTTTATTGGTTGCGGCAATCACCCGCACGTTGATTTTGATTTCTTTGTCGCCACCCACCCGCGTGATTTTACTTTCCTGCAATGCCCGTAGTACCTTGGCTTGGGCCGAAAGGCTCATATCGCCGATTTCATCCAGAAAAAGAGTACCTCCATCTGCTTGTTCAAACTTCCCGATACGCTGTTTGACAGCTCCTGTAAAAGCCCCTTTCTCGTACCCAAATAGCTCACTTTCAATCAATTCGCTTGGAATAGCAGCACAGTTCACTTCAATCAGTGGCTTGTTGGCGCGACTGCTTTTTTCGTGAATTTGCTTAGCCACCATCTCTTTTCCAGAGCCGTTGGCCCCCGTAATCAAGACCCTTGCTTCGGTGGGCGCTACGCGCTCGATGGTATCTTTTACCCTTTTGATAGGGGCAGATTCACCCACAATTTCGTTGATTTTAAAAATACGTTTTTTCAAATCAACGGTTTCTGCTACCAATTTCGATTTCTCGATGGCATTACGAACCGAAACCAATAAACGGTTCAAATCTGGGGGTTTGGTGATAAAATCGTACGCTCCTCTTTTGGTAGCCTCAACGGCATTTTCCACATTACCAAACGCCGAAACCATGATAAATTGGGTAGAGCGCCCCGCTTCTCCCGCTTTCAGGAGTACTTCGAGCCCTTCCAGTTTTGGCATCCGGATATCACACAGTGCTACATCGTAGGAATTTTTCAAAATCATATTGAGGCCTTCTTCACCATCTTTGGCTTCTTCAACCTCATATCCTTCGTATTCTAAAATATCCCGCAGCGCCGCCCGGATACTTTTTTCGTCATCCACAATTAGGATTCTAGCCATCAGTAGTAGAAATGTTAACCGTTTATTGTCAGTTGTTAATCAAACAGCGATTGCTTAAAAGGTTTTCGTTCTTTTGATTAACAAAAACAACATGCTGTGCAATAGCACTTGAATGGGCAAATTTAATAAACCCACGTCGGAAATTACGCGAAAGAATTGAGCTTTTACAAATATTTTAGCTTTATCCTTGCTATTTCTATCTTATTCAAAGATATACCCGTACTGTTTCGTAATTTTTTTCTTCTTCATTTTTTCAGCCGTCAGCCGCATTCTTACATCTTTGAGAGGGCGGTCAGCCGCATCCTTAGGCTGATGCGCAATGCTATCAATGACCGCTAAACCACTGATTACCTGCCCAAAAACGGTATAACCCCCATCCAAATGAGGACTACCACCTACGGTGGTATAGGCTTCTTTTTGCGCGGCTGTCGGCATTCTGCCTCCCCGGTTCAGTTGTGCCGTAAGGCCTGCGGAATCCCAAACTCGGCCCTGAACAATATAAAATTGACAGCCCGACGATGCTTTTTCGGGGTTATTGTTGCGCGCTGCTGCCAATGCTCCTTTTTTGTGAAACAATTCGGGTTTAAACTCCGCGGGAATCCGTTCCAAATTTGAGCCTCCGCCACCGAGCCGTTCGCCCGCTTTGGCATTTTTTGAGGTAGGGTCACCGCCCTGAATCATAAACCCCTCAATAATGCGGTGAAAAAGCAAACTGTCGTAAAAACGGTCATTGATTAATTTTAGAAAATTCTGTTTGTGCAACGGCGTGCGGTCATGCAATACCGCTTTCATCTCGCCATAGTTGGTATGAATGGTGACAAGATAATCTTTACGGGATTTTTTCTGCGCCATTGATTGCACGCAACTCAGCAGGAGAATTAATAGACAAAAACGATTCATTTAGGTATTGGCTTTATTTTTTCACGAAATTGCAATCAAAAAAAACGTTTCCCAAATTTTAGACAGCCCGTGAACAAACGCAAAATCCTCAATGACCCCGTTTACGGTTTCATCGCCATCCCGTCTGACTTTATTTTTGATTTAATAGAACACCCTTATTTTCAGAGACTTCGGCGCATCAGACAACTCGGATTGGCCGAATTGGTCTATCCAGGAGCGTTGCACACGCGCTTTCATCACGCCTTGGGAGCCATGCACTTGATGGGCCAAGCGCTCAATACGCTCCGCTCCAAAGGGCACTTGATTTGGGATGCCGAGTGGGAAGCCGCCCAAATTGCCATTTTGTTGCACGATGCGGGCCACGGCCCTTTTTCGCACGTGTTGGAAAAAACCATTTTCACCAACATTCCCCACGAATACCTGTCCTTACAAATCATGAAAGAGCTTAGTCGCCAACTGGGCGGGCGGCTAGACTTGGCCATTCAGATGTTTGAAGGAAGTTATCCACGGCATTTTTTTCACCAACTTATTTCTAGTCAGTTGGACATGGACCGCATGGATTACCTCAACAGAGACTGTTTTTTTACGGGGGTAGCCGAGGGTGCCATCGGCACCGACCGCATCATCAAAATGCTTGATGTGGTAGACGACCAGTTGGTGGTGGAGTTTAAAGGAATTTTAAGCATCGAAAATTTTCTCAATGCCCGCCGACTCATGTATTGGCAGGTATACCTGCACAAAACCTCTATTTGCGCCGAGGTGATGCTCATTCAGGCTATCAGGCGAGCACGTGAATTGGTGATGAGCGGAGAGGCGGTTTTTGCCCCACCCCATTTTTCTTTATTCCTAACCAATACCGTGACTCTCAGTCAGTTTGAAGAAGATAGTACTTATTTTCATGCCTTTACCAAAATTGACGATTATGATATATGGGCGTGCATTAAGGCTTGGGCCGACCATTTAGACCCCGTTCTTTCGTCAATTTGCCAACGGCTGCTGGACCGAAAATTGTACAAAATTCAGTTCGCTGATGAGCCTTTTAGTCAAAATCAGCGCCAGCAAATCCATCAACAATTGACCGCTCAGGGCATTCCTGAAGATTTGCATCCCTATTATTTAGTAGAGGGACAATCTACCAATGCCGCCTATGTTTCGAGCGAAGAACGCATCCTCATCAAAATGAAAGACGGCAGCGTACGCGACATTGCCGATGCTTCTGATTTACCGACCATTAAGGCCCTCAGTAATATTGTCCGAAAGTATTATGTTTGTTGGATGAAACCCCTAACTTTGCAGTCTTAATTAAGACCGTATGGAATTTACCGTCAAGCAGATTGCCGGACTGCTCGGAGGCGAAATAGAGGGAGATGGAGAACTGAAAATCAATCAGTTAGCAAAGATAGAAGAAGGTAAGTCCGGGACTATTTCTTTTTTGTCAAACCTCAAATATGAGGCATACCTGTACACTACCGAGGCGTCGGCAGTAATTGTAGATAAGCATTTTGAAGCCAGAAAAAAAGTAAATACAACGCTTATTCGGGTCGAAAACTCTTATACCGCTTTCACGCAGCTTCTTCAACAGTACGAACAAATCATCAAAGGAACGAAGCAGGGAATCGAACAACCTTCCCACCTTGGCGAGGGAACTACCACGGGTGAAGGACTTTATCTCGGCGCCTTTGCCTACGTTGGAAACAACGGTAAAATCGGCAAAAACGTCAAGATTTTCCCGCAGGCATTCGTCGGCGACAACGTCTGTATCGGCGACAATACCGTGATTCATTCTGGCGTAAAAATTTATAATAATACCGTTATTGGCAAGAATTGTACGTTCTTTGCCAATGCAGTCATCGGAAGCGATGGCTTTGGCTTTGCCCCCCAGCCAGACGGTTCTTACAAAACCATTCCCCAACTGGGCAACGTTATCATTGAAGACAGCGTAAGTATTGGGGCAGGCACGACCATCGACTGCGCCACCATGGGCTCTACCATTATTCGGGAAGGCGTAAAATTAGACAACTTGGTGCAGGTAGGGCACAATGTTGAGATTGGGAAACACACCGTCATTGCCGCACAGGCGGGCATAGCTGGCTCCACCAAAATCGGTGAAAAGTGCGTGATTGGTGGGCAGGCAGGCTTCAATGGGCACATTACGGTACCCAACGGTACGAAAGTCGGCGGGCAAGCGGGCATTACCAAAACCTGGGAGCAAGAAGGTTTATCCCTCAACGGCACTCCCGCCATTGAATTCAAAGACAGCCTGCGTTCGGCGGCTATCTTCCGAAAATTGCCTCAGTTGGAAAAAAGAGTAAACGAATTAGAAAAGAAAATTAAAGACGATAAACAATAGGAATGTTGAACATCAAACAACAAACCATCGAAAAAGCCGTATCAGTATCGGGCGTGGGCTTACACACGGGTGTGTCGGCAACCATGACTTTTTTACCGGCACCCATCAACCACGGCTATAAATTCCAACGCATCGACTTGGAAGGCCAACCCATCATTGACGCCGACGTGGACAACGTCGTAGATGTGTCGCGCGGGACTACCCTGGAGCAAAGTGGTGCCCGGGTCTATACCGTTGAGCATACCTTGGCGGCTTTGGTTGGTTTACAAATTGACAATGTACTCATTCAGCTGGACGGTCCCGAGCCGCCCATCATGGATGGAAGTTCCATTAAGTTTGTCGAAGCACTCCGCGACGCTGGCATCGAAGAACAAAACGCTTCGCGTAACTACTTTGAAATCCCCGAGCCAGTACGCTACATCAACGCCGAGAAAGACATCGAGATGGTGGCCCTACCACTCAACGATTATCGACTGACGGTGATGGTGGACTACAACTCGCAAGTCATTAACAGTCAGCACGCTTCGCTCAACGACCTGACGACTTTCTCGCGGGAGATTGCCTCTTGTCGTACTTTCTGTTTTCTGCATGAGTTGGAAGCGCTTTACAAAGCCAACCTCATCAAAGGCGGCGATTTGACCAATGCCATCGTGATTGTGGATCGCGATATTGAGGAAGGCGAACTGGATTATCTTTCTCAGTTATTGAACAAGCCCAAAATCGGCGTCAATAAAAAGGTAGGTATCCTGAATAATATCGACCTGCACTACCCCAACGAAATGGCTCGTCACAAGTTGTTGGATGTGGTAGGTGATTTGGCACTGGTAGGTCGTCCTATCAAGGCGCAAATTTTGGCCGCTCGTCCGGGCCACGCCGCCAACGTAGCGCTGGCCAAGAAAATCAAGAAATTGATGGAATCGGCCAAAAGCCATGTGCCGCACTACGACCCTAAAGTGCCGCCAGTGATGGATTTGAAGCGGATTTGTGAACTGTTGCCGCACCGTTATCCATTCTTAATGATTGACAAAATCGTTTACATGGACGAAAACAGCGTGGCAGGCCTTAAAAACGTAACGATGAATGAGCCGTTTTTTACGGGACATTTTCCAAACAATCCAGTGATGCCGGGGGTTTTACAAATGGAAGCGATGGCGCAAACGGGTGCGATTCTCGCCCTGAGCAGCCAACCCGACCCCGAAAACTACTGGCCGTTTTTGGCAGCTATCGAAAACTGCCGCTTCCGTCGGAATGTTGTACCCGGCGATACGGTCATTTTCAAGTGTGAATTTACGGCGCCCATCAAACGTGGAATTGTAAAAATGCACGGTGCTGGTTATGTAGCAGGTCAAATGGTCTGCGAAGCTGACATGACGGCGAGTTTAGTTAGAAAAAGATAAAACATACAAGCAACAGTCGATAAGGAAGCGCGTCTTTTTTACGGTCTTTTACACTGTTAAAGCTACGAACTCCGCTGAAAAACAGCAACTTGGACTATTATGATTCATCCATTAGCATATATACATTCAGACGCAAAAATCGCCCCTAATGTGGAGATTGAGCCCTTCGCCATTGTTCACAAAGACGTCGAAATCGGTGAAGGTTCTTGGATTGGTTCGCACGCGGTCATCAATGACGGCGCCCGAATTGGTAAAAATTGCAAAATCTATCCCGGAGCGGTGATTTCTTCTACTCCCCAGGATTTAAAATTCAAGGGAGAATATACGCTCACCTACATCGGCGACAATACCATCATTCGCGAATACGCCACCATCAGCCGTGGTACGGAAGAGCACTGGAAGACCGAAATCGGCAGCGACTGCCTCATCATGGCCTACTCGCACGTAGCGCACGATTGCCGCATCGGCAATAACTGCATCATCGTCAACAACGTGCAAATGGCCGGCCACGTCCACATGGGCGACTGGGCCATCATTGCGGGGTCGAGTTCAGTACGGCAGTTTGTAAAAATCGGCGCCCACGCCATGATTGCGGGTGGTTCGTTGGTTCGCAAGGATGTACCGCCGTTTACCAAAGCGGCCCGTGAGCCGCTTTCTTACGCGGGCATCAACTCGGTAGGACTGCGCCGTCGCGGTTTCAGCAATGAGCAAATCAACGAAATTCAGGAAGTATACCGCTATATTTATTTGCGCGGCTTCAACAATACCGAAGCCCTGGAGCACATCGAATTGGAATTGGCCCCCTCCGCCGAGCGCGACGAAATTGTGAATTTTGTTCGCAATTCCGAACGGGGCATCATCAAAGCCCCCACAAGTACAAGTACGGACAACGGCGATGATTAGTTAATAGAAAAGATTCGTTTACGATGATTTTATACCGGCAGCTGAAATTTATTTTTGGCTGCTTTTTTTATGGGGAATTGTACTGTAGCAAAAGTGATAACATTTGAAAAGACACGAATTTCTTTCCTCGATCTAAACATCAACATTTCACCCCCAAAACTAAGTAATTTCTCGGCTTCCCATCTTTTCTAAGAAAGCATAATTTCTTTTTTATGAAAAGCCTATTTTATCTACTTTCGTTGGTTATCTTACTGACAATAACCCATTTAAGCGCGGCACAAACGCCTTCTGCCGCTCCCGCTTTTTGGCCCGAAGGCAAACGCGTGGCGCTCAGTCTCAGCTTTGACGATGCACGACTGAGTCAGGTGGATGTGGGAACCAAGCTGTTTGATAAATACGGCGTAAAAGCCACCTTTTTTGTGCTGACGTCGAGCGTGAGTAAGCGCCTTGACGCGTGGAAGCAGGCCATTGCCAACGGCCACGAAATCGGCAACCATACGGAGCAGCATCCATGCAGCGGGAATTTTCCGTGGGCCAAACCCAAAGCCCTTGAAGAGTACACCCTCGATAAGATGAAAAGTGAATTGATCCGCACTAACAAAGCCCTCGAAGCGCAATTGGGCATCACGCCGAAGGTATTTGCGTACCCCTGCGGGCAAACGTTTGTGGGGCGCGGCATGAACACCAAAAGTTACATTCCGCTCATTGCCGAGTTGTTTTCAGTAGGACGAGGCTGGCTCGACGAAGGCCCCAACGACCCTACTTTCTGCGATATGGCCCAACTGACGGGCATGGAAATGGACGGCAAAGAGTTTGAGCAGATTCTTCCCATCATCGAAAATGCCAAGAAAACGGGGCATTGGGTCGTTTTGGCGGGGCATGAAGTGGGCGAATCAGGCAATCAAACTGCCCGCGTTGCGATGTTGAGGAAGCTGTGTGAATACGCCCAAAACCCCGCCAACGGCGTGTGGATTGCCCCCATCGGCACGGTTGCTAAGTATGTTCAGGAAAAAAGGAAATGAGTTCAATGCTCATCATTCCTTGTAAGTTTATTCATCATAAAAACTCTCCCGTCATGCGTTATATTGCGCTTGTCTGTTTATTAACGGTTTTTTCGTTTCAAAAAAATACCCCTCCGAAACTTTCGCCTGAACACCAAAAAGCGCTCGAATCGTTGCGCGTTATGGAGGGTTTCAGCGTGGAAATGGTCGCAGCCGAGCCGCTCATTGCCGACCCAGTAGCGATGGAAGTGGACGAAAACGGGGATATGTACGTGGTAGAAATGCACGGCTATCCGCTGGATGTGAGCGGCTCAGGAAAGGTGAAACTGCTGAAAGATACCGACAACGACGGCTACCCCGACAAAAGCATCATTTTTGCGGATAAGTTAACCCTGCCGACGGGCATCATGCGCTGGAAAAACGGTTTCATCGTCACGGATGCGCCCGATGTGCTTTATTTGGAAGATACCGACAACGACGGCAAGGCCGATATTCGCCAAAAAATGCTTTCGGGCTTTGCGCTGTCCAATCCCCAACACAACCTCAACACCCCTCGCTTCGAACTAGATAACTGGATCTATCTCGGCCACGAAGGTGCGGTAACGCCCTTTGTTTTTAAGAAAGAATTTGGTGATAAAGGCACCGACATTATTTTTCCCGATAAACCGTCAGCCGCGCGTTTAGCGCCCAATGCCAACGGGAAGGCGGTGCGGTTCAAGCCCGACAGCTACGAACTCGAAGAACTTTCAGGCCGCACCCAATACGGGCACAGCATGGACGCATGGGGGCATCATTTTTACACGAGCAACGCTAACCACATTTACCATGAAGTGTTGGCAAACACTTATATAAAAAACAATCCCGCTTTGCTGGTACCCAACGCCACGCAAAACATTTCCGACCACGGCGAGGCGGCCGAAATTTACCCCATTACCGAAACCCCCAATCACCAACTGCTGACCGACGTCGGCGTCATTACGTCTTCTTGCGGGATAACGTGGTACGGAGGCGGAGCGTTTGGGGAGAAATTCAACAACGTAACGTTCATTGCGGAGCCAGTGCATAACCTTGTCCATGCCGACATTGTACGTGACGCAGGTGCGAGTTTTACAGCGAGTCGTCTGAATGAAAAATCGGAGTTTCTGGCGTCAAAAGATGCGTGGTTTCGGCCCGTCAATTTTTACGTCGGGCCTGATGGCGCGCTGTATGTCATTGATTATTACCGCCAAATTGTGGAGCATCCCGAATGGATGTCGGACGAAATTACGCAATCGGGCGCGTTGTATAACGGCACGGACAAGGGACGTATTTACCGCATTGTCCCCCACAAAGGACTACCAATGAATTGGTTAGGAAAACTCAATTTATCCAAAAAATCATCCCCGGAACTGGTCACATTACTCGACCATGAAAACAGCTGGTATCGTCGCACGGCGCAACGCTTATTGCTGCATCGCCAGGCGAAAGAGGCCATTCCAGCATTGCACGCATTACTAACGAAAAGTAAATTTCCCGAAGCGAAGGCCCATGCCCTTTGGCTGCTGGACGGCATACAAGCCATTGAAAAAGAAGACATTGTACAAGCGCTCAAAAGCGAAACGGCGGGCGTACGCGAAAACGCCATCCGGGTGGCGGAACGGTATCTGAACGCAGCTTTTGGAAAAGAATTAATCAACGAACTGACCGCGCTACAAAACGACGATAGCCCCAAAGTGCGGTTTCAGTTGCTCAACACACTGGGTTTGGCAAAAACGGTCGAGTCAGAAAAGGCCCGTTTGGCAATCTTAAAACGGGACATACACGACCGTTGGGCAGGGCTTGCTAGTATTGCTTCCTTTGCGGGAAAAGAAAATCAGATTTTTGACGTAGCCATTGCCGAATTTACGAACAAGTCGACCTCTGAAACAAGCGAGTTCATTGCCAATTTGGCCTCAACCATTGCGGGCGGAGAAAATAAAACAGGATTCTCGGAAATGATGCAAAAAATCATGGCCGAAACTACGGGGGAGGAGGCTTGGAAGGCAGCTGCACTCAACGGCGTTGCCAAACGTTGGCAGTTTCAGAAAGGCAAGGGAACGGTGTTATTGTCTGAACCTGAAAAAGAGAAACTGTTAGCTAACTTTGCTCCGACAACCTCTCCAGAACTTTGCATGGGTTCATTGAGTTTGTTAGAAATCACGGGTTTTCCCAAAGGAAAAAGTTTAGAGGCGAAAACCGCGCAGGCAATCGCTGCGCTTAAAAACCCTTCCACACTTACCAGCCAAGGCAGCAATGTCGATGTTTACCGCGCCCATGCTATTGCTTTTCTTTCAATGGTTAATTCCAACGAAACAAAGCCAATTTCGCAACAAATGTTAACCCAAAAAGAGCCAGAAGTGGTTCAGTTGGCGGCGTTGAGAGCCTTAGGAAAAAGCACTGATATGCAAACCTATCAGTTTTTGTTGAATGAGATGAAGGGCTTTGCTCCCGCGTTGAAAAAAGAAGCGGTGAATGTTTTTTTGTCAAAACCAGAACGAATCAATGTATTGTTGAAAGCAATCGAAACCAAAGAAATCGAAAAGTCGGTAGTGGGTTGGCAACAAATGGTTCGGTTAATGAATTACTACGACACTGACATTCGGGCGTATGCGCGGAAGGTACTGTCGGTCAATGAAGACCGAAAAGCGGTCTTGCAGAAATATATGGCCGCTTTGGAGCTAGAGGGTAGTCAGCCGAAAGGCCAATTGGTATTTGAAAAGAACTGCGCGACCTGCCACCAAATCGAAGGAGTAAAAGGCGTAAATTTTGGCCCAGACCTTTCTACTTTACGCAGCCGAAATGCCCAATCGGTATTGACCGAAATCATCAATCCCAACAATTCGATTGCCGATATGTACGATTTCTGGACGCTGGAACTCAAAAACGGCAGCGCCGTGGCGGGCATCATCGCGCAGGAAAACACCAATAACGTATCCATCCGCGAAATGGGCGGAATGGTCAGCGTGATTCAGAAAAAAGACATTGCCAAGATGCAGAAAGCGGAGCAATCCATCATGCCCAACGGCCTCGAAAATGCCATCAGTATTCAAGAAATGGCCGATTTGATTGCATTTATTAAGAGGCAGTGACCGCAGTCGCGCAGACACCGCAGTCGCGCAGACACCGCAGTCGCTCGCGTCCCGCGAGTGACGACTATCAAAAGGCCTCCGGCCGTACAGATAGTAAAGGCCAGAGGCCTGACAATAGTCGTCACGCGGCAGAGCCACGCGACTGCGGTGTCTGCGGTCTGCGCGACTGCTTTACCCAAACAATTCACTGGACAGGTACCGGTCGCCTCGGTCGCAGACGATGAATACAATGACGCCCTCTTCCAACTCCTGCGCCAACTGAAGGGCCGAGTGAGCCGCGCCGCCGCTGCTCATACCCGAAAAAATACCCTCCGTGCGGGCCAGTTCACGGGCCCGCTGTGTGGCTTCGGCCTGCGATACCTCCATCACTCGGTCCACGCGTGAGGGATCAAAAATTTTAGGTAAATACTCGATCGGCCACTTTCGAATGCCCGGAATACTTGAGCCGTCGGTGGGTTGGCAGCCCACAATTTGCACGTTTGGATTTTGCTCTTTCAAATACATGGACGTACCCATGATGGTGCCCGTCGTGCCCATCGACGACACAAAATGCGTGATTTGCCCCTCGGTATCCCGCCAGATTTCGGGCCCAGTGGTGCGGTAGTGTGCCAGATAATTGTCAGGATTGGCAAATTGATTAAGCATCAAGTATCCACCTTCGGCCACTTTCTCGTCGGCATAGTCACGGGCCGATTCGATGGTTTCCGTCAATGTCACCGTAGCACCAAATGCTTCCATGGTCAACACACGCTCACGCGTGGAGTTTTTGGGCATAGACAGTTCAATTTCAATACCATACAGGCGTGCAATCATTGCCAACGCAATGCCCGTATTGCCGCTCGTGGCCTCAATTAACTTCATACCGGGCTGTATTTCACCGCGCTCTACCGCTCCTTTAATCATGCTGTATGCGGCCCGGTCCTTCACGCTACCGCCGGGGTTATGCCCTTCCAGTTTACCGTATATTTTTACTTTTGGATTGGGATTCATGCGTGTCAGTTCCACCAGAGGCGTATTTCCGACAAAATCTAAGAGAGTTGGCATTTGGAGGGACGGGGTTTGTGTTTTCTGAAATAATTACGATAAATTTGTTCAAAAAGTTGCACCAATGGGAGCATTACAGATTGAAAATACAGAACGGTATTTAAAAATTACCCTAGACAAAGAAGCTTTTGATGACGCGCAAATTATGGATTTATTGGAATATCTGCGTACAGAAGAGCTCATAAAAAGGGCACAATTTGATGATTCTATTTCAGAATTAGGCAAAACCATTAAAAAGGAATGGTGGGCCAAACACAAAAGTGAACTTCTGAAATAGCATGGACAATATTGTTGTGGATGCTAATATCCTGTTTGCCGCACTTATATCAAACAATCGAAAAACAAGACTCATTCTCGCTAATCATCAATATAAATTTTACGCGCCGAAATATCTGTTTGTAGAGCTGTTTGAGCACAAAGAAACCATTCTTCAAAAATCCCACATTTCAGAAGCCGAAGTATATGAGCTGTTAGATAATATTCTTCAAAATATTCATTTTGTTGGCAACGATTTTATTTCCACCAATCTCTATTGGCAGGCTTACCGTCTTTGTAAAGATG
Organism: Runella salmonicolor; assembly: GCF_024158025.1. Taxonomy (NCBI): domain Bacteria; kingdom Pseudomonadati; phylum Bacteroidota; class Cytophagia; order Cytophagales; family Spirosomataceae; genus Runella; species Runella salmonicolor. The sequence continues at coordinate 88,393 of NZ_JAMZEL010000016.1, read as the reverse complement.
CCGATGAAGATGATACGCCCTTTGTAGCCTTGACTCTCGCTTTAAAAGCAAAATATTGGACGCGTGATGAAACGTTGAAAACACATCTTCGTACTCAGGGATTTTACGACTTTTTTGAACCGAATTATTAACGCATGAGTGTTCTTAAAAAATTAGCCAGCGAAACGGCGCTTTATGGGGTAAGCAGTATACTGGGCAGGGTGATTTATTGGTTTTTGGTGCCGCTGCATACATACGTTTTCCTTCGCCCCGGAGAGCTGTCGTCCAATACCGAATTGTACAGTTGGGTGGCGCTGTTCAACGTGGTGTACACCTTTGGCATGGAAACGGCCTTTTTTCGTTTTGCCAACCGCTCGCCCCAACACCGTCAGGATTATTTTAACCAATCCCTCACGGCCATTGCGTTGGTGAGCATTGTTTTTTCGGGCGCTTTGATTGTGTTGGCTCCGCAAATAAGTGAGGCGCTTGATTATCCCGGCGAGTCAAGCAACATTATTTATTTAGCGCTCATCGTGGCCATTGATGCCATTGTTGCAATTCCGTTTGCACGTTTACGTTTGGAGAAAAAGGCCAAACAATTCGTTAAAATTAAGATTATAAATATCATCATCAACGTCTTGCTCAATGTCTTTTTTCTACTGATTTGTCGGGACATTTCGTTGGGGAAATACCTACCATCATTGCAGTCGTTGGGGGCGTTTTTGTACCGTCCTGAAATCGGACCGGGTTATATTTTTATCGCCAATTTGATTGCCAACGCTTGTTTTCTGTTTTTACTTCGCGATACATTTAAAGGTTTTAAAATCACTTGGAAAGGGCCACTTTTCAACGAAATGTGGGTCTATGCGTATCCTATCCTGATTTTGGGCTTGGCAGGTACCGTCAATCAAATGGCCGACCGTTGGTTTTTACGTCATTTACTTCCTGCGGGTTTTTACCCAAATCTAACGTCAGAAGATGCCCTCGGTATTTATGGCAGTTGTTATAAATTATCGGTTTTTATGTCGTTGGCCGTTCAATCCTTCAAATACGCCGCCGACCCGTTCTTTTTCTCGCAGGCCGAAGACAAAAATGCCCCTCATTTGTTGGCTTTGGTCATGAAATGGTTTGTGATTGTGTGCGTGGTGCTGTGGGTAGGCGTCAGTCTGAACGTGGATATTATCGGGCATTATATGTTGTCCAAAGCCTACCGCGTGGGCCTTTCTGTGGTTCCGATTTTGTTGTTGGCCAACCTGTTTTTGGGCGTTTATTACAATTTGGCCTTTTGGTTCAAGCTCACCGATAAGACTCAATTCGGTACGTTGATTACCACTGTAGGCGCAATTCTGACCGTAGTGCTCAATATCCTGCTGATTCCGACCATGGGTTACATGGGTTGTGCTTGGGCTTTTTTAGCTTCGAGCGTGGTCATGTGTGCCATGTGTTATTGGCTGGGCGAAAAATATTATCCCGTACCCTACCAACTCGGCTCGGCATTGGGCTACATCGGTAGCGCGGCAGTATTGGTCTATCTTTCTTCGTGGATAACAATCTCCAACGTATGGGTATCATTTGCTTACCATCTAGCGTTATGTTTAGTATACTTTTTGGGAATTTTGGTCGTAGAGCGCGATTCCATACCTTTGAAGATTCGCCGAAAAATTAAGATTTTAGGATAATTTTTTAACCAGTACCCGACACTATGGATTTGTTTCGCCGCCTTGCCGCAAAAACGTCTGCGTATTTATTGCTTTTCTCCCTGTTTCTCCTTGCCGGAAGCTGTGATTCTAATTCGGTCTATAAAGACCACGAAGACATCGAAGACGGGAAATGGTACGTCAAAAACGAGCCTGCGTTTACCTTTGAAATCACCGATACGACACAAACCTACAACGTGTATTATCTCGTGCGCAACAGCATTGCGTACCCCTACTATAACCTTTATGTAAAGCGTTTTTTGCTCAACGACAAAAACAAAATCGTCAACGAAGCGTTGAATGAATTAATTTTGATGGACGAAAAAAGCGGTAAACCTTTGGGCGATGGATTGGGAGACTTATTTGACCATAAAGTACTGGCCCTCAAAAGCTACCGTTTTCCGCGCAAAGGAAAATATACGTTCAAAATCCGCCAATACATGCGTCAGGATCCGCTCCCCGAAATTCTGAGCATGGGCGTAAGCGTTGAAAAAGAAGTTATTAATCCGAAGTAATCAAAAGCAACCTCACGCCTTTGGTTGCTCGTTATTCGCTCCTCACTGCTGAGGACTTACACGTATGGAAAGTTTTCTCCCTTTTTTTCCTTTAAATCTGGTAGCATATCCTACCGAAAACCTCAATTTGCATATTTTTGAACCTCGTTATCAGCAATTGATTAATGAGTGCATCGACAACCGAACAACGTTTGGGATTCCCGCCTTTATCAATAATAAACTGCCCGGCTACGGCACCGAAATGAAAATTGTGAACGTGTCTAAACGCTACGACGACGGGCGAATGGACATCAAAACCAAAGGAATACGGGCATTTCGCGTGTTGACGTTTCAAAATCCCGTTCCCAATAAACTTTATTCGGGCGGTAAAGTTACGTTTGTGGAAGAGACCGAATCATCGGAAGGGGTGATTTCCGAGCTTTTATTGCAACTCGACCGTCTGTATACCATTCTCCAAACACAGGTTGATTTTGACAGTGCTATCTCTCCTTTTTCGTATCAGGTAGCGCACAAAGTGGGGCTTTCGCAGGAGGAAGAATATCAGGTATTAACGATTGATTCCGAAACTGAGCGCCAACGTTTTTTGCTGCGCCACCTCAATAAGGTCATCCCTGTCATGGCTGAAATGGAAAAAACCAAAGAGCGCATCAAGCTCAACGGTCACTTCAAAAATCTCGACCCGCTTAATTTTTAGCGGAGTTTCTCACGCAGCGTCGCAGAGGAGCAAAGACGTGTCAGGAAAAGCACTGCTCCTTAGCGACGCTGCGTGAAAAAATCATCAGTACGCAATTTTATCCTGCTTAACTCGCCAAGCCTCAAACACTTTCAGGGCTTCTTCGCGTAGGCAGCATTCTAGCGGAAGTTGCCGCTCTGATTTGGGCGTATCCAATTCTTGATAAATAAACGCGTCGTTGAAATGAGCGTCGGCGGCATCTTCTTTGGTGCAAGCGTAGTAAATTTTCTTAATGCCCGCCCAATAGATGGCCCCCAAACACATGGGGCACGGCTCACAAGAGGTATAAATAATACAATCGTCTAACTTAAAATCTCCTACTTTCTGACACGCCACCCGAATCGCCGTGACTTCGGCGTGGGCGGTCGGGTCGTTGGTAGACGTAACCTGATTGCAGCCTTCGGCCACCAATTCTCCATTGCGGACAATCACCGCCCCAAAAGGCCCACCCTTATCGCTTTCCATTCCCGCGCGTGCCACTTCAATGGCCCGACGCATCCATTTATGATGTTCGTTCATTGTTTTTTTACCTCATTCTGAATAATTCTTCCAAATCGCGTTTGCCGCTGATAACTTCGGCGGCCAATTCACCCAATGCGGGCCCATGCTTGAATCCGTGCCCCGAACCGCCGCCCAAAAACCAGCAATTGTCGGCGTCGGGGTGCGTGTCCAAGATAAAATTGCCATCAGGCGAATTTTCGTAGGGACAAACGCGGCTCTCGACCAACGGCGCGTTTTCTAAAGCTGGAAAGCGATGGGCCATGAATGACCGCGCTTTTGCCAATACATTTTCATTAAAAATTCGTTCTCCAGAAGTTGGGTCAAATGTTTCGCCCCGTTTATCCACCCCTATCTTGAATCCTCGGTACGCATTGCCTGGAATGCCATAATAAAAATCTTCGCCGTCCAAATCAATCCACGCGGGCATAGAATCAAACAGATGGGTATAGCCCGCTGGAACGCCCAAGTAATAGGCTTCTTGCTTGGTACAGGTAACGATTTTACCTAAAATTTCGGGAAACAATTTTCCCAACCACGGTCCGCACGCAAAAAGGTAGGCATCGGCTTTCAACTCAGTTCCATCAGAAAGGGTTAATGATTCGAGTCGCCCATTGGCCAACGGATTAGGTTTTGCCAATTTATTGAGGTACGTTCCTCCCCCCCGTACAAAAACCTCATTGACCGCCTGACAACTTTCGCGTGCTTTGAGATACCCGCCATACGGGTCTAAAACCAAGTGATTCAGGTCATTAGTATTAATATGAGGATAACGTTTTGCGGCTTCTTGGGGCGTAAAATACACGTATTCCATCCCGTGTTTTTTCATAAAAGGTTGCGTTGCCTCAATCATTTCGGGCGCATCATTGTAGCAAAACCAAAGTACCCCCGAATTAAAAAACAACGACTTATTCCAACGTTGCTGCTGTTCACGCCAAAGCGAAATCGCCCGCACGTTGAGGTTAAAATAGGTTTCGTTGGCGCCGTAAGTAGAGCGGATAACGCGTGTTTCATCGCCCGAACTGGCGCGCGAGTTCCCCGGGCCCCAAGCATCAATCAACGTAACGCGAAAACCCGACCAAAGCAGCCAGAGAGCCGTCCAGCCGCCAAAAGCACCCGCTCCCACCACCGCAATATGAGAGCCAGTATCCAACAATGGGCCTCGACGAGAAGGCCTGATTTCCTGTACAGTTTTAGGTGCAAAAGTCGGTTGGGTCGACATAAGAGGCTAAAAAAGGGTTGAGAAATGCAAATGTATTAAAATTGATAGCCAAAAACCTACCGGGCTGATTATCTTCGCGTCACCAATGAAAATTTTACTGATACATCAATATTTTTTGGAAGACAACGACGGCGGCGGGTCGCGCTGGAACGAAATGAGCCGCTTTTGGCAGTCGGAGGGGCATCAAGTAACCGTGCTGGCAGGCATGGTGCATTACATGGGGCATCGTCCTGCCAAATACCACCGCAAATACTTTCTTCCCGAAACCAATCAAGACAGGGTGCAGGTTATTCGTTGCCACGTATCCGAGTCCTACAACAAGAGTTTTTTCGGTCGTCTTTGGGCCTATTTCTCCTTTACTTTTTCGAGCATTTGGGGCGGTATCTGGTACGCCAAAGGCAACTATGATGTCATTGTCGTTACATCTCCTCCCCTCTTTGTGGGTATTACGGCCTACGTGCTTTCGGTATTGAAACGCACACCTTTCGTATTTGAAATCCGTGACCTTTGGCCCGAATCGGCCATTGATACGGGGGTGCTTACGAGCGGTATTTTAATCAAATTTGCCTATTGGTTTGAGAAATTCGTCTACCGTAAAGCCAAATTAATCAACGTATTGACACCTGCTTTTCGGGAAAAATTACTAGCAAAAAAAGGAGTTCCTTCTTCCAAAATTATCTTCATCCCAAACGCCGCCGACTTTTCTCTTTCGGATGAATTATTGACTTCATTCGACGTTGCCCAGTTCAGAAAAGAGCACGACTTAACGGGAAAGTTTGTCGTGACCTACGTAGGGGCACACGGCGTAGCCAATCATTTGGTACAAGTGTTGGATACGGCCGAGTTGCTCAAAGACACCAACGTTTTGTTCTTGCTCATCGGCGACGGTATGATGAAAAAAGACCTGATGGTCGAAGCCCAACGACGACAACTTTCTAATGTCCGTTTTATCAATTCTGTACCCAAAAAGGAAGTATTTAATTACATTTTGGCCTCCGATGCGGGGGCGTCGGTGCTCAAAAAAGTGGATACCTTCAAAACCGTTTATTCCAACAAGACGTTTGATTATATGGCGTGCAAAAAGCCAATTTTGATGGCAATCGACGGGGTTTCACGCCAATTGGTGGAAGAAGCACAAGCAGGTGTGTACGTCGAACCCGAAAATCACGTTGATTTTGCCCAGAAAATCCGTATGTATCTGGCAAATCCTGACTTGGTCAGTCAACACGGCCTAAACGGCTATCGCTACGCAAAAGAAAATTTTGACCGCGCCCTTTTGGCCAGTAAATATGTGGGGTATTTATCTCAGGTCTAATGCCTATATTTGCGCCCCAATTCTCTGAAAATCAAGAAACAAATGAGCACCGAAACCAATCCACGTTTAGACTTTTTTCGTTCACAGATAGGCAATAGTTTAATTCAAAGCCCCTCGCCACTAGGGCGTTGGCTCAATGCCACCCTAAAAGACGTTCAACACGGCACCATGACCGTTGAAGTAACCGTACGACAAGACATGACCAATCCCCTCGGCACGCTTCACGGCGGCGCAGCGGCGGCCATCATGGACGACCTCGTAGGCATGATGGTATTTGGACTGGGCCGCGAGTACGGCTACACTTCGGTCAACCTTAATTGTGATTTTTTGAACGCAGCCCGCATCGGCGATGTTCTAACTGCACACGCGCATGTGGTTCGTGCGGGCAAAAACGTGATTCATTGCGAAGCCAGAATCAGTAATTTAGAGGGCAAAATAGTGGCCAAATGCAGTACCAATATGATTCAAACGGGCGTTAAACTTCCGTTTTAGTCGGGGAAACCGACGCGTGGTTAGTGGTTAGATTTTATGGAAGTTATTGTTATCATACTATACTTGGTTCCTACGCTCATTTTATTTTCGTACAGCTGTGCGCAATTGAGTCTGGTATGGAATTATTGGAAAAAGAAGAGAATAGAAAACAGAAATCCAGCATCCAACATCACACCTTTATCCTTCGAATTTCCGCTGGTTACCGTTCAGCTTCCCATCTACAATGAACTATACGTAGTAGAACGACTCATCGACGCGGTCTGTCTTTTTGAGTATCCCAAAAACCGTCTCGAAATTCAAGTTTTGGATGACTCCACCGACGACACCGTCTCCATAATTGCCCAAAAAGTACGTCTCTATCAGACCCAAGGATTTGATATTCAGCACATTCGACGCAGCAACCGTGACGGTTTCAAGGCAGGCGCGTTGGCATACGGGCTTACCGCAGCCAAGGGCGAATTCATCGCTATTTTTGACGCCGACTTTATTCCCCATCCTGATTTCCTGACAACCACCATTCCGCATTTTGAAAACGCGCCCGTTGGAGTAGTCCAAACGCGCTGGGTGCACCTCAATGAATCGTATTCGCTCATCACTCAATTGCAGGCATTCGGGCTAGACGGGCATTTTATTGTGGAGCAAGGAGGACGCAATGCGGCTGGGCATTTCATCAATTTTAACGGAACGGCGGGCGTATGGCGCAAAAGCTGTATTCTGGATGCTGGCGGTTGGTCGGCCCAAACCCTCACCGAAGACCTTGATTTAAGTTACCGCGCCCAATTGCGTGGTTGGCAATTTGTCTACCTCGAAAACGTAGAAACACCTGCCGAACTTCCTGCCACCATGCCCGCCCTCAAATCTCAGCAATACCGCTGGATGAAAGGCGCGGCCGAATGCGCCCGCAAAAACCTCAAAAAAGTATTACAAAGCACTACCGTAAAGTTTTCGACGAAAGTTTATGCGGCGTTTCACCTGCTCAACAGCGGTGTTTTTTTGGCGGTCTTTGTCATGGCTCTGCTGAGTGTCCCCATTTTGGCGATTACGGCTTTTGAACCCAAATACGATTATCTGTTTAGTATTTTTAGAATATTTCAACTTAGTTTCTTGATGCTCTTGGGCTTTTACGGCACCACGCATTACCGTCACAAGACCTTCGGGCAGTTTGTGTGGCAATTACCCTTTTTTTTAACCGTCATTATGGGGCTATCACTGCACAATGCCATTGCCGCTCTGGAAGGCTACTTCGGCAAAAAAACCCCTTTTATTCGTACACCAAAATGGGGAATTGTGCAGCCAAAAGATGGCTGGCAACGCAAAAACTACCTTGTCAAAAGCCTTAACTGGCTCACAATTGCTGAACTTCTAATGGCGGTTTACTTCGCGGCAGCGGTAGGTCTTGGGTTTTATTGGCATTCTTACCAAATGGTCGTACTTCATGCTATGCTGGCGCTAGGGTTTGGCTTTGTCAGCTTTTATTCTGTCAAGCATTCAATCTCCTGAACTTCCTCAACTTTTATGTTTGTAATAGTAGGTTTGGCTTCAATCAAGGGTTGGTTTGTGAGCAACGGCCGCCCGTACTCTACACGGAATACTTTTGCTCGACTACTTAAAACTTTTGGGAAGCTATAACAACAAAAAACCCCGCTGCAGCGGGGTTAATGTCTTTTGCAAAAGATTGGTTGTCGGTTTAATTACAACGCTCCAACTTCTTTCAAAACAGCTTCGATACCTTTTTTATTGATCGTGCGAATTGCTGAAGTAGCCAATTTAATTTCTACCCACTCGTTCAAAGAAGGTACGAAAAACTTCTTTGTCTGCAAGTTTGGATAAAACTTACGCTTGGTTCTATTGTTAGCGTGCGATACGTTATTACCAACTCGTGTTCTTTTGCCCGTAATTTCACAAACTCTGGCCATGACGATTGATTTAATTTCAGAATGAGGCGCAAAGGTCGTAATTTTTCTGGCAACTGCCAAATCTTTGTCAAAAAAACGCTTTACGTAAAATGATAAAATGCCCTTATAAGGTGATAAACCTAGTTTACTCCGTTTTGCTTTTGTGAAACAGAAGTTTGCACGTATTGCCGACGTCTTTTCGAAACTGGCACTTTCTTTCCGTCAAGCAATTGAATGAACGTACCGCCCTCGGTAATTTGATAACCCGCAAAATGATGAAAATTGACCAAATACGACTTGTGCGTACGTACAAAACTCGTCTTTTTGAGCAGTTGTTCGTAGCTTTTAAGGGTTTTGGCCTGTACAAAAACTTTCCCAGTTTTGGTGACAATCCGGACGTAATTCACATCCGCTTGGATAAAAATCACATCTTCGGTACGAATAAAGAAAGAGCGTTTCAGATTTACTAACTCCAAATAATCAGGAGATACGGCAGGACTTAAAAGTGATGAGAGATTGTTCATGGCTGAGTGAGGCTGTTTTTATAAAATATGCGCTGCAAAATTGCGGTATATTCTCAAAACATAGAAATCTAATCAGGATGAAATGTAAAATATGGCGTCTGAAACGTCATTACGGAAGCTAAGACCGCACTTTTATCCAATAAGCTCCCTCAAAGTACAAGTCCCATCTACTGCTGTCATTTTGTACAAATGGTATATTTTGCTTATTAATTAGTAATTTTTATATATACAAACAGGTCTGCCTCTACCCTCAATTGGGTTGAAACAGACCTGTTTAAAAGGTGTTTTTATTGGCCTACTGATTACTCTGGAAATAAATCTCCCGTCCGAAATTTAGGGACGATTCCCAAGTGGCGGTAGGCTTTTTCGGTAGCTTCACGCCCCCTAGAAGTACGTTTAATGAATCCTTCCTGAATCAAAAACGGCTCATACACCTCCTCAATGGTTTCGGCTTCGTCGCCGCAAGCGGTGGCGATGGTAGAGAGCCCCACAGGGCCGCCTTTGAATTTCTCAATGATGGTGGTAAGGATACGAATGTCCATTTCGTCTAGGCCATGCTGGTCTACATCGAGGGCTTTCAGGGCAATCTCTGCAATCTCGACCGTAATTCGTCCACTTCCTTTGACCTGCGCAAAATCGCGCGTGCGGCGCAGGAGGTTGTTGGCGATACGCGGGGTGCCACGACTACGACGGGCTATTTCGTAGGCCCCTTCGTCGTCAATAGGTGCCCCCAAGATTCCCGAAGAGCGTTTTACAATCGACGTCAACAACTTGGCATCGTAGTATTCCAATCGACAATTAATCCCGAAACGCGCCCGAAGCGGTGAGGTGAGCAAGCCCGCGCGGGTCGTGGCCCCAATCAACGTAAAAGGATTGAGGCTGATCTGAATACTGCGCGCATTGGGCCCCGAGTCGAGCATAATGTCAATCTTGTAATCCTCCATTGCCGAGTAAAGATATTCTTCTACAACGGGGTTAAGACGGTGGATTTCGTCGATAAACAATACATCGTTAGGCTGCAAGTTGGTGAGTAATCCCGCCAAATCGCTGGGCTTGTCCAACACTGGCCCAGAGGATGTCTTTAGGCTGGCGCCTAGCTCATTGGAAATAATGTTGGAAAGGGTGGTTTTTCCTAACCCCGGAGGGCCGTGCAATAGCACGTGGTCGAGGGCTTCGCCGCGCTGCTTGGCGGCGAGTACAAAGACCCGAATGTTTTCCAGTATCTTATCCTGCCCCGCAAAATCGCTGAAAGAGAGCGGACGCAATGCCCGGTCTATCTCCTTTTCCATCGGGGAAAGCGGGTCGGTAGTTCCTGTTAAGTAATCTTGACGCATAATACGTATTCACGCAGAGTGGCTGAGGTACGGTTCGCCGTTGCGACGGTCCAGCAGGCGACGGTCCGACAAAGACGGAAAACAAAACCCGTCACTTTGCGTGGTGTGATTTATAAACGATTAACAATTCTTTGAATTCCGTCTTTTATCAAAGGTACGTTAAAATTTATTAAGAGACCGAGTTTTAGGCCAGTCAATTTCAAGTAGGTTTGTAGCTGTTTTGGGTGTATTTTGAAGCAGGAGTTTACGACGATTTGGGGGATTTCGTTTTCGTACATGAGCAAGGTTTTTGTTCATGCAAAAAGCACATACGTATGAAAAACAAGAAAAATGTTTCTTAACGGTCTCTGATTTTGCGGCTCTGCGTGACACAATGATTTCTTATTCACGCAAAGTCGCCAAGGAGCAAAGAAAAAAAAACTCTGCGCCTTCGCGGCTCTGCGTGAAATAGATATTATCGCACAAGCAGCACCGCTCCGCGTTGGTTTTCACGCGGCCGGTCGGGGAAGAATTTGGATTTGAAAGAAACCACGTACGGATAACTCATCGGCGGATACACACTGCCCCGATAGCTACCATCCCATTTTTGGTTGATGTCGTTGGTATAAAAAATCACCTCGCCCCACCGATTGAAAATCTTCAATTCAAAATCAGTCAAGTGGTCGCCAAACACGTTCAATACATCATTGTTGCCGTCGCCGTTGGGTGTAAACACATCCGGGATGTAAATACGCGGCTCGCAACGAACTACTACGCGGGCCGTATCAAAAAGCTCACAACCTTCAGGATTACTGATGCGAACGCGGTAGTTTCCGACGAGACTAACCATAACACGCGGGGTGCGTTCTTCGGAATGGAACCAAAAATAACTCAGATTGGAAGCACCACCGCGCACGGCCAGCGTAGCCATTGCCCCATCGTCAAGATCACAGAGCGGCACTTCTTTGGTCAAGTCATACGTAGGGCGCGGGGCCAGTGAATACGTAAAATCGTCGTTGTCGGTACAACCCGTTACGGTATTTGTTACCGTCAATGTATACGTTCCTCCCCGCGTCACGCTGATACGCTCAGTGGTTTCGCCCGTACTCCATCGGTACTGGTTGCCAGGAATAAGCGGTAACGACGGTATCAACAACGCCGTATCGCCGATGCACTTTTTACGGTCGGGGCCCAAACTCAGGAATTTATCAGGCGTAATTCCGACCGTAATATCCCGCAAAGTGGTATCACAGCCGCCGGCGTCTGTTACTTTCACGTTGTACGTACCCGGCAATAAATTGGCGAGCAAGGCGGCGTTGGTTCCCAGCCCCGCCCCCATGGCGTTGGTCCAGACGTAGGTTTGGGGAGTTCCCGCAACGGTATTGAGATTGATAGCTCCCGAAGAAGGCAACGTGCAGCGCGCGTTGACGATGGTCGGTTGCAATCGCAATGTCCTGACCGCTCTCAGCCCAAATGAAGAATCGGTGGCACATACAGCGGGATTTCCGCGTAGCATGACTCGGTACGTTCCTTCGCCTACATTAGGAAGGGTGTTGCCCGTGGCGCTCAACATAGTATTGTTGGGGCCAAACCACTCAAAAGTATAACTGCCACTCGGCGGTGAAACCCCTAGTTGGATTTGTCCATCGGTAGTGGTACAACCCGTTGGTGGCGTTAATACTGCCGCTATCCGCGCTTTGGGTAAAGCCCGTACTTGAATTGTATCTTCATTGACGCAGGCTTGGGGAGTCCCTGTATTGATGGTTACTTGTACCGAATAAGTACCCGGTTGGGTTACCGTAATCAATTGTGTGGTCTCGCCCGTACTCCATTGAAATTTATTCCAATTGGTAGGAGTTGGCTTGGCGTTCAGCACTACATTTCCACCACCCACGCACAAACTCGTATCAGGACCGAGCGAATAGGCTGGCGGTCTGCGAAGGGTAACCTGTGTAGCACCCCGTGAAAAACACTGTGATTCAATACCGTTTGCGGCAAATACTTCATAGCTGCCCGAACCACCATTGGGCTGTAATGTAATGGTTTTCGTTTGAGCCAGTGGGACCCTATTTCTACGCCAGAAATACGCCTCGGCCTCCACGCCCGCATCCAGCACCAGTCGATTGGTACAGGTATCAATGGGTGATTTTAGATTGATAGGGTCTGGCGTGGCAATGATGGTGATGCGCTGGGTGATGGTGGTATCTTTACATCTGTTTACCAATCGTAAACTGACAGTGTACGTACCGGGCATTTTGTAGGTATGTTGCACCTGTTGATTTTGCCCCGTTACGGGAGCAGACCCATCGCCAAAATTCCACGTGTAACTGTCTTTGATAGGGTCGCAGAGAGGGGAAGCCTGAAAGTTGGTGGCTTGGTTGGAACAGGTGTCCGAATAGGTAAAACCCGGCCCAGAGGATTCGTTGGTAAAGTTTTGGACAAAATTGGGCAATCCTAACTGACTTGTGCTTCCACCCAAAAATATACCATCTTTCACAAATCTTACTTCGTCCTGCGAGTCTTCGTCGGGTTCGTTGATAACCCCTAAATATCGGCTGTCTTTGATGGCCAGATAGATTCTGCCGTCCGACCCTACCTGAAGCGCTCCGTACACTTGCGTGGCCGAACTGTCAATCAATATTTTGGAGTCGGCAATCCGCGCCGAATCGCCCAAACTGATGTCGTACTGCCATAATCGGGAAAGGGTGGTGTCGCCAGGGGCATCGCCTTTTTGCAACGACACGTACATTTTCGTGCCATCGGGAGAAAACTCTACCCCGTAAGCCTTGGGCGGAGCGGGCCCCAAATCAATCGTTTGCGGTCCAGACAGCCGCCCCGATGAATCGCTAAAATTGTAAATTTCGACAAGGTTGCGGGGAGGGCCCGGCACCACCACCGCCAACCGGCGCATTCCAGTACTATCGGCGGGAGAAAATTTCATGTAGCCTTCTCCTTTGGAAACCGTATCCTGAACGGCACCTAAGGCATACTGGAACGGGCCTTCCAAACCTGCTTTCGTGGCGTGATATACCCGAAAAACATTACTATCATAATCGTGCGACACAATCCAGTACGTAGAGTCGCGGTCGTTTCTGACCGAAGCAATCCGCTCGGTGGTATTATCATTCAAAAGGTTATTGGTTTCTACCACTTCGCCTTTGCCGCCATTGCGGCGCATATCTACCAAACTATAACTAAACTTTTTCTGTCCGTTGATTTCGGAGGTGGTGAAAACGTAATACAAGTATTCACAGCCTCGGCAGGTGGGTTTAGGTACAATCAGGGCCGATTGGGTCGAATTAGGGCTTCCCGCCAGCGCCGCCGTGTCTTTGGAAGGCATCACGGCCCCGTTTTTATCAAATATTTTGACTCCATCCGTGTAAAAAAGCAATTGTCCTTTGGAGTTGGAAATGGAAGAAGTACCTTCAGGAGTTTTGATTTGACCATCGGTGAGCGGTTGCGGACTGCCGCCCGAAAAATCAAGGCCCGCGTTGTTTCCGAAATACCATTTGGCTCCTTCCTGATTGGATTGTTCCAAACAGACCTTTACCGTAATTTTGTCTTCATACGTACATCCTTCGGCATTGGTTACTTCCACAGAGTAGCAACCCGAGCTGTCAACGCGAAGGGTTTGAGTGGTATCGCCTTTCGGAAACCACATGTATTTAACCCCATTCGGAGCGTTGTTAGGATACGGATTTAGGAAAAGTTTCCCCAAATCCTCCTTACAAATCATGGTATCACGACGCCAATTGGGAAAAGCGGGCGGCGGCACCCCCACGTTAACGGTTCGGGTAACCGTTTCGGGTACGCCCGCTACCGTCCGGGTCAGCGTAATGAGCTTCATGCCCGGCGTCTGAAAAAGGTGCTTGATGCTCCTTTTGGTGGAAGTAATAATGCCGCTTCCATCCCCAAAATCCCAGCTCCATGCCGTTGACGTGGCCAATGTGTCTGTAAAAACCGTTGAATCAGCCAAGCATTCCTGATCAGGAATACATAATTTACCTGAAACCTTAAAAGGCTCTAGCTGTGCGTGCGCAGTGCCGATAGACAGCACCAACAGCATCCATCCTCCAAGGAATGAAAGAAATATGTGCAGCTTTTTTCTCATGGGTTCCATTTGACTCCTCCTACCTCAAATCTCGTGCCTAATCTTAACCTTTTGTCGATAAAGATGTTTACGCAGTTTTTCGTAAAAACGTTGTAATCAATTCAATACTATCTATAAAAAAACAGGTCAGACCATTGAGTTCTACCTAAAAACGACAAAACCTTACCGAAAATTTTATGGAAATCTACGGTAAGGTAATAAATTATGTCGAAAAGGAAATCAGCTACCTAAAGGCTCTTCAAATAAGCCATGCTTTGAGGCACTTGCTGCATGGCACCTAGGTTTTCGTCTTCGATGTAAAAATACTTAATAGACGATTTTTTGGCCGCTTTTAGAATCTCTGGGTAATTGATTTGGCCCGTACCGAGCACCACACAGTTTTCGTTGGGTGTGCTGCCAGAGGTACTTTTGGGCACCCCGATTTTCAAGTCTTTCAGGTGAATTAATTTAAACCGTTTAGGATATTTTTTGAGCATCTCGGCAGGATTCTGACCGGGCAGGTGCATCCATACCACATCCATTTCAAAAAAGACAGCATCAGGATTGGTATTCTGAACGATGTAGTCAAAATACGTCCCTCTTCCGTAAGGCTCAAACTCAAACCCGTGGTTATGGTAACAGAAAGTCAGCCCGTTTTCTTTGAGTTTTTGTCCAAAACGGTTGAAATCTTCTACCGTTTTTTTGGCCAATGCTTCATCCATCGGCCCTTTGTGCGGTACTGAACCAATCCGCACAAATTCAGCACCCAGCGTTTTGGCATTTTGAACCACGGTTTCTGACTTATCTGTCAAGTCGGCAAAGCTTACGCCGAGGCTACTGCACCGCATTCCACGTTCATCCAATAAAGCCCGAAGTTCGGCCGCTGTTTTACCAAATAAATTGGAAAATTCAATGTTAGTAATACCCATCGCCTTCACCTTATCCAAGGTGCCGGGCACGTCTTTACTAAATTCATTCCGAAACGTGTACGAAACCGCCCCAGGTGTATCCTTTAGCAATTTTCCGAAACGTTGCGCGTAGGCCGTTGACAAAAAACTCGTCAGGATACACAAATAAATCAAATGCTTTTTCATAAAAATCAGGTTAATTGTTACAAATAAAGAGGTTAGACAAACGTCTATCTACTCCTCCACGTAGTTCATATCTTTAGTAAAAGTTTCTTCTAACGACTGAAGGCAAATCAACGAAATAACCACCACCACCGTTCCAATCAATAGCGCCCCATTTATTACCCCCAAAGAAGGTTTGAGGTATACAAAAGACGCCGCCAGCGGAATGGTCGCGCCACGTACGAAGTTGGGCACAGAAGTAGCCACCGTAGCCCGAAGATTGGTTCCGAAAAGTTCGGCGGCCAGAATAATAAACAACGTCCAATAGCCATTGCAAAACCCCAAACAGGCGCAAAGGATGTAAAATTGGGTCGTGTTTTGGATGGGGGCCATCAGGTAAATAATCATGAACGAGAATGACATCAACAGAAAAATGCGAATGGCTTTTTTCCGACTTTGTAGGCGCTGACTCAAAAAGCCGCTCACAATATCGCCGAATGTTTGCCCCGTGAAAGCCAGCATAACGGCTTTGCCCGCTATGATGGGGTCTGCTAAGCCGTGACTTATCCCGAATTCGGGCGAAAAAGTAATCAAAATGCCCACCACAAACCACAACGGCACCCCGACGACAATTGCCAATAAATATTTCTTCAAGCGTTGCGGAGTAAAGAGCATTCCGATATTGCCGCGCTTCACATCTTTATTTCGGAGATTAACAAATAAGCCCGATTCAAATACGTTGACCCGCAACACCAACAATAAAAGCCCTAACCCCCCACCTACGTAGTATGACATGCGCCATTCGAACAAATCAGCAACAAAATAGGCCAGTACACCACCCAAAACACCCATCGTTGCTACCAGCACCGAACCATACCCGCGCAAATGCTTGGGCAACACCTCGGCCACCAGCGTGATTCCTGCGCCTAATTCTCCCGCTAAACCCACGCCCGCAATGAATCGCAAAACCGCGTATTGAGGCACGCTGGTGATGAGTCCGTTGGCGATATTGGCTAAAGAATAGAGTAAAATAGAACCAAAAAGCACGGAAAGTCGGCCTTTTTTATCCCCCAAAATCCCCCATAGCACGCCACCAATCAACAATCCAGCCAACTGCATATTGAGTAAAAAAACGCCTTCTGGCAAGAGTTGGTCACCCGTTACGCCAATGGCTTTGAGGCTGGGCACGCGCACCACACTAAACAAAAACAAATCGTACATATCTACCAAATAGCCCAAGGCGGCTACCAAAACGGGCACTTGAAGAAGAAGTTTAAAATCGGAAGATTTGGTCATAAAAATTATTTTTAAGCGCAAAAAATTAAACCACAGAGAAACAAAGAAACACAGAGTTAAAAAAAGTCTCTCTGTAGTTCTCCATTCCTCTGTGGTTGAGAAGATTTATACTTTATCAGGTACAACAAACGGTGCGCGGTATTTGCGGGTGAGCATGGCATTGGCTTGCTTATCGCCAATGAATGTTTCTTTTTCGGGATCAAACTTGAGCGTGCGTCCCAGTCGATACGAGATGTTGCCCAAATGCGCCAGCGATGCCGCCATGTGGGCCGTTTCTACGGGGCCGTTCAGGAGTTTTTTGTCCTGCGCCCGCACTGCATCCACAAAGTTTTTGTAATGGTCGCCGCCCTCTTTTCGGGCTGGGCCAGGAGTCCGTTCCCTGCCAAGATAGGTTTTATAGTCGTTGTAGCCATTGATAACCATGTAGCCTTTGTCGCCGTAGAAAAGATTTCCTACTTCCACGCCGTCTTCCTTATTGGTCATCCAAGGGCGCACTTCCACTTCGATGATTTTTTTCTGTTTGGGATAAATATAACTCGAGGTGAGCGTCTCGGGGGTTTCTTTGCAGTCGTTCCAAAGGAATTTACCGCCGGTAGAAGTAATCTCTTCGGGCAACCCTACGTTGAGCCCCCACATGGCGAGGTCAGTTTCGTGGATACCTTGGTTGCCGATGTCGCCGTTGCCATATTCCCAAAACCAGTGCCAGTTGTAATGTACGTAGTTTTTAGAGAACTCACGGGCTTGCGCTGGTCCCTGCCATAAGTCCCAGTTCAGGCCCGCAGGTACTGCCGATGGTCCCTGATTGCCAATATCGGGCCGCCATTTGAATATCAAGGCGCGGGCCATGTAAACGTTTCCAATGAGGCCGTCGCGCAGGTGTTTAATGGCCTCCTGAATGGCCACCGAGCTGCGCAACTGCACGCCGTGCTGTACAATACGGTTGTATTTAGTAGCGGCTTCGACCAGTTTGCGACCTTCATAAATATTATGACAAGCGGGTTTTTCTACGTAGACATCCTTTCCCGCCTGACACGCCCAAATAGCCGCCAACGCGTGCCAATGGTTGGGCGTGGCAATACTCACGGCATCAATGTCTTTATCTTCGTAGACTTTCCGTAAATCTTGTTCCGTCTTTACTTTCTTTTTATAGTTCTTTTCAAAGTCGGCCGCGCGCTCTTGAAGTACAACGTTGTCAACATCGCAAAGGGTAGCTACTTCTACATTGGCTAGTTTTGAGAACCCAGAAATATGGTCTTTACCGCGACCGTTTACACCAATTACCGCCACGCGCACGCGGTCATTGGCCCCAAATGCATGGGCAGGAATAATGGTCGGAATCCCTACCGCCGCCGTACCTAAGGCTGCCGTTTTTAGAAATTTCCGTCGTGAAAAGGGGATATGTTTCATTTGTCAAGGGTTTGAATTACTTCTAACCCTAGTAAGAACTCCAAGAAGCATACATACTTGTTTTTGAGGTCAAAAATCGGTTTTAACACCCAATTTCCCCTGCTTTTATTACAACTAGCCAAACCTTTCAGTCAAACGGTCTTTCTGCCCTATCAGGTAGTGCAAACAAACTGCCGAGGTTACAACCGTGCGAGCGTCAGTCCTCCATCTACCATAAACACCTGCCCCGTCGAATATGGGAACGCGCCTTCAGCAATGACGGCTACGGCTTTCCCGATGTCGTCGGGGTAGCCCCAACGCGGTTGCACGGTGAGGCCATCGGCAATGAGCTTGTCATACTTATCGGTAACTCCCGCTGTCATGTCGGTTTTGATAACGCCTGGGCGCACTTCGTAGACCGGGATTCCAAATTCGCCCAAACGCGCCGCAAACAACTGCGTGGTCATGCTCAGTCCCGCTTTGGCCACGCAGTATTCGCCGCGATTGACAGAAGCCACCGTTGCCGAAATGGAGGAGATGGTAATGATACAGCCTTCAAAATCCGTCTTTTCGGCTTTTTGCTGAATCATCCAGTTGGCCGTGGCTTGGGTCAGAAAGTAAGTACCTTTCAAATTGGTATTAACTACATAGTCAAAGCTTTCTTCGGTGGCTTCCAAAATATCAGCGCGTACTTTAGGGGCTACGCCAGCGTTGTTGACCAACACATTCAAACGCCCAAAATGCAATTTGATTTTCTCTAACATCGCTGTTCTTGCTTCTGCCGATGCAATGTCGCCCTGACAATAAATCACTTCTGAACCTAAACTGCGTAAATGGGTTAATGCTTCCTCAACAGAAGTTTCATCGCGCATACCGTTGATGGCCAAATCAAAGCCTTTTTTTGCTAAATGTTCGGCGATTCCCAAACCGATTCCGCGACTTCCGCCAGTGATAAATGCTACTTTTTTCATAGAAAGAACGTCGGCAAGGTTTTGAACCTTGCCGACGTTGATGATAATGGTTTACAAACTCTCTTTGATCGCCTTCAACTCTTCGGCCTCAGGGCGTTTTTTATAGAACGGATCCAAAGGATAACAGCCAGAAATGATGCCGTTTCTTGGCGCAGTGGTACAATCTGAAAACGTACGGCAAATGAGGTTACGCGTCATGGGGCGGCCATTGGCCATGTCGTCGGGCATGGTGGGGTACGACAACACCATACGCCCAAAGCCTACGCTATCGGCCATGCCGTTGCGCAGTACGTATTGGGCCACGTTGGGTAGCCATTCTTGCAAATACGAGTAGCCCGAACCAATAATAACCAACTCAGGAAAAGCCTTTTTAAGCTGGGCCGTTACATCAATTTGTCTTTTTACGCCCGCAAACGGCTCTTCCGGTGGCTGGTAGCCGTCAGAGGGTGGGAAGAGAGCAGGGCGCATCAAATGCGGATTGTAATAAGGGCTGCCCCCTGTGATACAAATCATCTGAATACCAAGACTTTTCGCCAACTCTAAAAAGGCTTTTGGCTCTTCTAAATCAACCCCCAAACCATCTTCCCGGCCGCCGAAAGCGTACGGATAGGTTTCGGCTTTTTCGGGCTCGCCCTGTTCGTTGGGGCCTTTTTTAAACGGTAAAAAGTCAAATGCACTCACCCGAATACCCATTTCCAAGCCCGGCGCAGCTTGTTGAATGCCCGCTACGATGTTGCGCAAGTAGCGTGTACGGTTTTCAAAACTACCGCCGTATTTGCCAGGTCGGTCTACCGCACTCAAAAATTCATGACCCAAATAGCCGTGGCAATGCTTGATGTCTACAAAATCAAAACCTGCTTTCTGCGCCAACACGGCGGCTTTGACGTATTTTTCTATGATTTCATCAATTTCTTCGTCGGTCAGGACGGGATAATCGGCATCCATGCCAAACTTTTGGTTGAGAAAAGGATGCGAATACAGAATTTTCGATTCAAATTTTTTGTGACTGTTGGGCTTGCAAAACCGCCCTGAATGGGTCAATTGCAGGCCAATGACCAAATCGTCAGCAGTGCCGAATTTCTCTGTATGTTTATCCAAAATCAATTGGCGTAGGTTGACATATTCCTCAAAATTGTCTTCACTCATCACCAGCTGATTGGGGTTGGCTTTGCCTTCGTGGCAAACGGCCACCGCTTCGCAGCCAAACAGCAACTTGGCGCCGCTGACGGCAAACTTTACCCAACGATTTTTGGTAAATTCGGTAGGTTTTCCGTCCAAGGTTCCGTCCCAACCTTCCATCGGTAAAATACAAAGACTATTTCCGATGGTTTTGCCTGATTTTAACGGAATGGCGGTATTGAATGGGCTTTCTGCGGGCGGCAGTAAGGTTTCGTCAAAAGACAAATCAACTTCAGCCGTTTCCAAGTACTTTTTCAAGTCAGACGCCGTTTTGAGTTGCGCCACTCGGGTATATTTTGGTTTGAATTTGGTAGACATGGAGGTTTCGTTAACCGTTAATTATTATCTGTTATTCGGTTTTGAAAAACGTAGGGTTCATTTCTTTTACAAGCCAGACCTGCGGTCCAAACTCAACCTACCCACTAATATTTATTTTACACAATTCAAAAATGCGTAATAAGGCTCGTTATTAATCATCCGCTGCACATACAGCGCGGCCTCCCGAATGTGATAATCACCCCACATGCTTGATTCCCCGTAGGCTATCTTACTACCTTCAGGTACATAATCCCAGCCATTGGGTTGGTGATAAATGGAATGCAGTAACAAGCCCTGATGATGGGGGTCGGTACTTAAGTAAGGCTCTTCGAGCAATGAGTTCAAAACCGTCAAACCTGCCTGCCAATACGTCTTCCCTGACTCCGCATCCCCTTTGGAAATCAAATAGTTGCCCAAACGTAACAATCCCTGCGCACCAATGGCGGCGGCGGAGCTGTCGACGGGCTCGTGGTCGTTGAACGGGTCGGCAGGTCGGTTTAAATAATCTCCCAATTTATGGAGATTGGGCGCGCCTGTATCCCAATACGGAATGCCGTTGGTGGGTGTATGTTCGATGTAAAAATCGCAGGTAGCGCGGGCGGCTTTGAGCATCATAGCCTCGACGGCTTCGCGCCCGCCAAAAGGCACTAATTCAGCATCAGAAATACTTTCCAAGGCTTCGAGTTGCTCAGGAAAACCGCACATGGCCCAGGCCAAACCGCGCGTCCAAGTACTAAAACCAGTGTAGCCCTGTTGCGAATTCGGACAACGGAAGTTACCATCTTTCACATTGAAAACACTCTCGTGGGCAGTACGGCCCCACAAATCGTATGAATCGCGGCCTTCGCCGTAGAATACCGAGAAGTCGGCGGTAGCTTTGATGTGCAGCAAAGCACGTTCGAGCAGATTGATTTTTACGTCTCCTTCTCCCTGAAAAACATGCCCTAGTTGGTGACTCACCACCAACGCCCTACACGAGCGAATGGTATCGACAAACAACGAATGAGCGCCGTTGAAAGAATGGATAAAACCGCCCACTCCACCGTCACGGTTTTTGATTGAAGTCCAGCGACTTGCCTGTACCGCGCCTGAGATTTTGAGGGCCAATTCATAGAAATTTTTCTCCCACTCATTGAACTCAATCTTGCCTTCGTGCATCAGTCGCAGCAAATTCCCGTAGGTGCTGACGTTGTTGAATCCGTGGTCGTGTACGCCGATGTGGCTCACGTGCGGGGCCATCACAGTGAGGGTATTTTTACGCCCGTATTCTAGAAAATCCGTTTCGCCCGTGGCATCGAACTGTAAAATGGCGGAGCCAAACTGAAAGCCCTGCGTCCATTCGGTCCAACCACGAGTGGTGTATTGGCCTTTTACGGTAAAAACAGGAGAGCCGTTGGCAACGTCATAATTTTCTTCAATCAAACGGATTTTTTGGGCCGAAAGCGCCCAGAATCGCTGCAATTTGGCCAACAAATCAGTGGGCGTAAGGGTGGGGTTAATGTGAATCATTCAGGTTGTAAAAGGAGGTTAAACGTGCTGAAATGAAAACAATCGCTGTATTCATTATTTACTTTTAACAAACCATTTTACCCCTAAAATCTACTTTTGATTCGGGTCTAAATTGCGTTTTCAGATTAAAAACAGGCCCAGAAAGCCCCAAAAGCAGGCACTACATCCACGATTACCACGTTAGGTCAATCAATAGGGTAAGACCCATGCCAACAAATCCACTCAGCGTACTTACAAGTGTCCATGCCCGCAGAGTTTGTCCTACGGTCATGCCCGAAAAGCGGGAAATGACCCAAAAACCTGAGTCATTCGGAAACGAGCAACACATGCTTCCGCAGCAAATTGCCAACCCGACCGTAATGGGATTGGCGCCCGCCACGGCAATCATGGGTGCCACAATGGAGGAGGTAGTTACGGCCGCTACCGTAGCCGAGCCTTGGGCCGCACGCAAAATAGCCGTCAATACAAAGCCCAACATCAACAGCGACATGTTCATGGAAGACAACCACCCGACGAGCGCGGTTGCAATGCCCGACCCGTTGATAATGGCCCCAAACGAGCCACCCGCACCCACAATCAGCGTCAATAAGCCCGCCGAAGCGCCACTTTCGCTGATGAGTTCTTCAAAGGTTTTCCGAAAATAAGGGCGTAACAATACCCCTGCAAGTATCACACCCAACAACATCGCCACGTTTTTATCCCCCAAAAAAGCAATTATCTGACGGCTAGCGGTACCTTTGGGCATCATTTCGGACACGACACTACCAAACAAAATCAATAGAATCGGAAAGAGAAGCAGCAACAATGAAAGACCCCCCGAAGGTTTTTTACGGTCATCTTCCAGCACGGCCTCCGCAGTACCAGTAGGCTCGGCAATTTGCATGTGGGGCATTTTAATCAGGTACTTGGCTGCCACTAACCCTAGCAATGCTGGAGGCAACGCCACCAACAGCGACCAACCGATAAACTGCCCCGAGGGTAGATTCAGCGTGCCCATCACGGCCAATGGCCCTGGCGTAGGCATTACCAAACAATGCGTGGCAAAACCGCCAATCAGCAACGCCGTCACCAAAGAAATTAACGGCAGAGTAGTTTTACGGGAAATGTCCCGCAAAATGGGCATATAAATGATAAATACGGCGTTGAGAAATACAGGAATACAAATCAGATAACCCGTAAGATTAACGGCCAGCAGCGCATTTTTTTTACCTACCGCCCGCAACAAAAGCGTCGCAATTTGCTCAGTGGCCCGCGCCTCCGCAAGCAGGTTGCCGAGCACAATTCCTAACCCAATCACAATCCCGATGCTGCCAAGGGTTTGTCCAAAACCCGTTGAGATTTGCTTCGTTACCTCATCAAGCGGCATTCCGATGGCTACTCCCGTGAGCAACCCCACCCCCAACAATGACACAAATGGATTGATTTTCAGGCGGATGATTGTAAAAAGCAGCACCGTAATGGACACCAAAAAGATAGCGAGAGGATAAAAATGCGGGTTCATGAAAGTGAGGTTTTAGGTAGTCAGAAAAGCGCGGAAAACAGCCTTTCTACTTTCTATTTGCGGCCTCACTTTCTACCTCTATACCCTATACTTTTTGCTTAATAATCGCAAAGGCTTCGTCATATTGTTTGTTTACTTTAACCAGCGATTGCTTCACATTTTTGAGTGCTTCTTTGTAATTGTCATTGACCTGCATAAGCCGGTCGGCGATTTGTTTGCCAGTGGTTTCGTTGATCTCAAACGTCCAATCCTTAAACCCGAGGTCGTAGTACATTTGGCCCTTGATGGTATCTTCGGGCTGACGCAGGTAAAAAGCGGGTGTACCGTTGGTGATGGCAATGATGGGCGAATGACATTCGTAACTCAGCACTGTATGGGCATGAGCGTAGAGCGAAGCAGCTTCGT
This sequence comes from Runella salmonicolor, assembly GCF_024158025.1. Taxonomy (NCBI): domain Bacteria; kingdom Pseudomonadati; phylum Bacteroidota; class Cytophagia; order Cytophagales; family Spirosomataceae; genus Runella; species Runella salmonicolor. The sequence goes on along the minus strand of NZ_JAMZEL010000016.1, from coordinate 64,485 downwards.
CGGGAAGCCAATAGCCATGCTTGACGACAAATAGTTTGACATCATCGGGCAACGGATTGACCAGCAATTCATCAATAATATCCACCTGATACGTCATTTCGGGACAAACAACGATTGTATTGCCCGTTTTGCGCACCCATGCCACCATCGCTTCGCGCACTTTGGCGTGGTCAATCTCTTTCCATTTATCGTTCAGCGTTTCGATTTCTTTGATGCGTTCGTCGCTGTAGCCAGCATTATTGGCCCTGATTTTGTAGTAAGGCGTAACCCGCAGTCGAGGAATGACGCAGATGAACTTGCGGTGTTCAAGCTTGTTCTCTTTGATAAATCGGTCGGCTTTGGCATCGTCATGAATTTCTAGCACAAAGGTAGCATCGGGAGCAAAGGCGATGTGTTTCCCTTCCAATCCGGCCTCTTTCAGCTTTTGAATGGAGGCCGTTTCGCGGGTAAAAATAAACGATGCGTGTTGCAGCAGGTCTTTTAACGAAGGCGAAATATTTTGGGTTGTAACGCCGAAAATCCCAAAAGGCTTCTGCGTTTGTTTGTGCCAAGATTCTACATAATCAGCCGCCACGACCGACGGCCCCGAACCATGGATAAAGAAATCGGCTTCCTGAAACGCCTTTTTTACTTCGTCGGTTTGCGGAACGAAGCTCTTATCCACCGCGCCATGAATGATTTGAACATTCGGGTAATAGGTATTGAGCATGGTTTCCACTTTCTCACTTTTGCTCTTTTTCCAAAGGATGATTTTGGCCTTGGGAAGCCGTTTTTGCAATAATCCGATCAGACCAGGCGTGTGGGCAATATCGCCGATATTGACATCCTGCCAGCCCGACGTAATGAGTAGCACCGGATTTTCTTTGTTAACGGCTTGGGAGATAAAAGGGACAAATGCAGCCGCAGATAGCATACTGCCTTGTTTTACAAATTGGCGACGATTCATGGTTGAGGATAGTATTATTAGGTTAATGCCAGTTTTTTCACCACCGACATGGTTTCTTTTTGTCGGTTTTTCACAAAATCCATGGCTTTTTTGGCTTTTGCTTTGGCTGCGGGGTAGTTTTGATGAATAGTCAAAACGGCCCCTGTAATAGCCGTCGATGGGTCTTGGTCAATTTCAAACAGCCACTCGGGCACGCCGATGTCCCGAAACATCCAACCTTTGCGGCCGTGCTTCAACGGACGGGCGTGAACGACGGGAATGCCCAAAGCCAAGCCCATGATCAGCGAGTGCGGCTCCATTCCAAACATACAATGCGCCCGGGCATATACCGACATGGCTTCGTCGGCGCTCCAAAAGGTTTCACGACAAATGACCTTGGCTTTGATGCTCGCATCCAGTTGGTCGTAGAGCATGGTTTTGGCGTATTTTGTTTCTTTGAGCGCCTCGGGCGCAATCAGCACTTTGAGGCCGGTGGTCTGTACCCACTGCGTGATGAGGTCTTTCACTTTACCGAGCCGCAGGCTGTCCTGTTGCTGCTGTTCGGGGCTTGGGGCGGGGTTCATCAAATCGCCCTTGCCGGAAGCATTCAAATGCGGGGTGTTGGTCCGAACGACCACCACCAAAAATTTCCCCTCTTCCAGTCCTGACTGTTTAAGATACGCTAATCCTTTTTCTTCATCACGAACATCAATACCAAAACAGCCATCGGGACCAAATTCGAGAATCGGCGTTTTGAATTGATTGTCTTTCAAGAACTTGACCGAATCGCCATCCCGACAATAAATGAAAGCAGCCCGGTTGAGCACATCACGGTAAAGCGACATCGAAGGCGGCGCAAACTTATCAAACGACTGTCCGTACAGCCCAAACGGAATATTGTTTTCGATACAGTAATAAAATGGAGCGAGGTTGGATAGGGTCGAGCCCCATTCGTAATTGAACAGGCCATAATTCATGGGCATTCCCGAATTATGGATGTACAGATTCGCCTGTTCAAACGCCGCTTTCAATTCTCCCGTTAATGACTCATCCTGATTGAAAAATGCCCCGTGAATAATCTTCACCTTGGGAAAGTTTTTGGCAATCAGCGCCTCCGTCACGGGACGCGGCTGGGCGTGCCACAGAATGATTTGGGCTTCAGGCACGTAGCGTTCCAAAAGTCGCAGCGTACCGGGCGTGTGGCCGATGTCGCCAATATTGTTGTCATTCCACGACGACCGCAGCAGAATAGTCGGGTTTTTGAATGAATGATGTGCGCCTTCGCTTTCTCCTTCTGCACCCGCAGGGAGCATAAAAGGAAGAAAAGATAACGTTGTTTTTTTGAGAAACTCCCGGCGATTGTCTGTATTCATGAGGTATTGGACGTTTGTCTATTTCCGGAACGGCACACTTTTTTCTTTTTTGCCGCAGGGAAACCAATGTTTTTACAACACTATTGATTAATAGCCTGGGTTTTGCTCCAATTTTGCCCCCGTATTGGCATCAATTACTTTTTGGGGAATGGGCCAATATCGGTTAAAATCCTGAATGGTCTTGCCGGAAGAAGGCCCGTTTGCCACAGAAGGTGCTGAGTTGTATTTTCTAACCCTATCCACCAACCTTCCCATACGAATGAGCGTACGCAAGCGCGGTTCTTCCACGATCAATTCTCGTGTACGTTCATCCAGAATAAAATCTTCCGTCACATCAGCGCTGCTTATCAACGAAGCTTTGGCCCTGGCCCGTACCACGTTTATATCTTTGGCGGCATTGGCTAAATCTCCTTTTCTAAAGTAAGCTTCGGCTCGTAACAGGTAGGTTTCGGCCACTCTCATTCGGCTGAAATCTTTGGCGGTATTGCCCGAAAGGGTATTTCCGTTTATGGGCGCCCCTTCAATTTTTCTGAAATAAGGGTAATATTGCCTCAATGTGTCAAGAGTAATGGTGGTGGGAGCTCCATCATTTTTTAGAATAATTAAATTGCCATTAACTTTTCGGGTTAAAATGGGTCTGCCAAAATATTCTTTGTCGGCTGGGTTATTATAATAAAAGGTACGTCTGATGTTAAACCTTGAATTTCGGATATCTTTGGGGTCTAACGCCCACACATCGTATTTGGCGTAGTTGGTTGGTGAATTGACCCCGATGCCTCTCCCCAAACTGTCAGGGGATATATTTAATATTTTATTGGGGGTTTGAAGTCGGTCATATTCAGGTGCCCAGTACCGAATGCTGTTGTTGGCGGCAGCTACAGAATAACTTCCCCCCAAGGTGGTGGACTCAAACTGCCAGGCCCACATAACTTCCTTGTTGCCAGATGATTTATTGATTTGTCCATCGGCAAAAATATCCGAGAACACATCACCGGGCTTAGACGCAGCCGGGCCAAACCGAGCGGTCATGATCTGGTAATCGCCGGCTTCTTTGTTAATGACCTTACTTGCGGCACTGATAGACTTATCATACAGAGTGGCATCTTTTGTTTCCATTCCCAATGAAATATACACTTCACTCAATAAATGAAAGGCCGCCGCGCGGGGTATTCTGCCGTCTTTTACCTCCAATGGCAAAAGTGCCGTAGCTTCTTCCAGATCTCTCGCCGAAAAACTCAGTACTTCTGCCCTTGAATTACGCACAAAATCAAACTTCGGCTCGGTGATTCTTTCTTTCACGATTGGCACGCCCCCGTAAATGTTTGCCAAAAAATTATACGTATATGCCCTGAAAAACAACGCCTGACCTTTGATGTTTTTTCTGACGTCCTCCGCAATGTTCAGCGAAGGGTTGTCAATGTTTTCAAGAATTAAGTTAGCCCGCACGATCATCTGTTTGTATGCCCAATCCCAATACACAATGGTGGCATCCAAATTTGAATTTAACAAGCTGTAATCTTTATTTCCCCGGGAATCATTTCTGCCCCATTGGGTTTGATCGGTGCCCACGGTCATGTACTCAAAATTAGTGGAAGCAATGATATGCTCCTGTCGCGCTCCCTCGTAAAGTGCCACCACGGCGGCGTCAAACCCTGCGGCGTTGGTCAATAGGTTTTCCGGGCTGAACCTATCCAAAGGGACCTCATTTAGAAAACTGTCTTTACAGGAGGTCGTGGCAAGCAGGCAAAGTACAATAATCGTTATGTTGTTAATTGTATTTTTCATCTTTTTAAGGTTCTAAAATGATACATTAATACCACCTACGAAGGTTTTCAGCAAGGGCCCGTTGTTGCCGGGGTCTCTGCCTCCGCCGCCAAATTCAGGGTCCCAACCGTCCCATTTGGTCCACGTATACAGGTTTTTGCCGCTCACATATACCTGCAAGCCCGAAATTTTGATTGGCTTCAGCCATTTTTCGGGGACAGTATAAGAAAGAGACACATCCTGCAATCTCACAAAGCTGCGGTCCTGATAGAAGCCATATCCGAGGGGGTTGCGGTAGTTGATTCTTGCGTGCGTGTTGATTGGGTTTTCGGGAGTCCAATAAGGCGTATTCAGGAAATTGGCCTGATCAAAAAAGTTAGAACCCGGATTGATAAGTGAATTGGAGCTGTATCCTCCTTCTCTGACCGTAAGTGCTGTAGAAAGGCTAAAGTTTTTGTAGTTGAATATATTGGTGATACCTAGGTTAAACTTTGCCTGATTATTACTGACCACCATTCGGTCGGCTGGCGTGATCTTTCCATCGGGTAGGCCGTTGGGTCCGCTGATGTCTTTAAATTTAATATCACCGACTTTGGCTCCGGGAATTAAAGACAGATCGTCGTTTTGCTGAAAGATACCATCGAAAACATAATCGTAGTTGGAGCCTAAAGGATAGCCGATGAACCAACCGCTCGCAATATCATCATCTTCCACTCCATCTTTATTGATATCTCGGCCGGTCAGTTTTACTACCTTATTTCGGTTCAATGAAAACGCCAGATTGGTATTCCAGGTAAAATCATTGTTCTGCACATTGACAGTTTTTAGGTCTAATTCAAAGCCGGTGTTTTTTGTTTCGCCGATATTTCTTAAAAAATTTTCAAAGCCATTGGTGTTGGGAATGGTTTGATTAAGCAGCAGGTCAAACGTATTGGAGGAGTAAAAATTGACGGAAGCGGTGATTCGTTTTGAAAAAGCCTGCACATCAGCGCCGAGGTTGAAACTTTCGGTAGTTTCCCATCCAAGGTTGGGGTTGGCAAGGGTGGTTGTACTCAAACCGATTGAGGTAGGTGAACCATCACCAAATACATAGTTGTTTTGCCCCACCTGACTCAATGAAGAATATTCACTTACGCCCCTGTTTCCATTTCTTCCCCACGAAGCCCGCAGTTTAAGAAAATCTATTCGTTTGATATTTTGAAAAAAACGTTCATCGCTTATGTTCCAGCTGAAAGCGGCGGCCGGAAAAACACCGTATTTTTTTCCGGTACCAAAGGCCGAATACCCATCTCTACGCACACTTAAAGTGAAAAAATAGTTGCTGGCAATGGTGTATCCCAGCCTTGCCATGCTTGAAACTTGCCGGTTTTGCGCAGCACTTGCATCAATCACGAATCCTTCCCCAATTTCTAAGGAATTGTATCCCAAAGCATCATTAAAGATATTTCGACTTGATAAAAACGACGATTGGTTGGTTAATTGATAAACGCCGTACAACAGGGTCAAATCAAGTTTATGATTTTCAGCTATTTTCTGTTGGTATTTGACAATATTTTCCAAGGTCAAATTTTGGCTTTCACCCACCCGTTTTGAACCCGAACCAAGTCTGTTCAAAGGTACGTAGGAGGGGCTGTATCCAAAGTTTTTTGAGTCTGTTCGGGTATATCCTGCATTCAATTTGTAAGATAAGCCTTTCCAAATATTTACATCGGCGTAGGCATTGGAAAACAGGATGTTTGTCACTGCTTTACTGTCATCCAAAAGCGTACCCAAAATAGGATTCGACACCAGACCCCAATTTTGAGGAAGGGGGTTAGGAGATACGCCGTCTTCTAAAAATAAACTTGCGTAGGGGCTTAGGTAGGAAGTGTTTAACAATGAAGCCCTTACGCCTGAGTTATCTCGGGAAGAAAAGCCCGAATTAATGCCAATTTTCAGCCAGTCGGTTGCCTGTACACCTAAGTTCAACCTACTTGACAAACGTGTAAAATTATCTCCCTTTACTGGCGATTTTGAACCCGTATAAGCTCCCGAAAAAAAGTAATTCACTCTGTCAGTTTTTCCCGAAACACTTAATTCATAATTGAACATCGGTGCCGCCTGCTTGATCTCATCAAAAGGGTTGATGGTTTTGCCAGCGGCAATGTTTGCCAACTCGATGACCGAGAAAGGCACCGCGCCCCCTTCGGCAAGTTCAGCGTCTTTGCGGGCGGCCAAGTACTGCTCTGCGTTCATATAATTGGGCAGATAGGCATAATCAGACGCTCCCATGTAGGAATTCAATGAAAACTTAGGTTTGCCGGATTTGCCCTTTTTGGTCGTAATTTCGATGACCCCGTTCGTAGCCAATGAGCCATAAATAGCCGTAGAACTGGCATCTTTTAATATATCAATGGATTCAATATCATTGGGGTTAATATCTGCCAAACTGCCGCCCGCGTAAATAATCCCATCCAATACAATGAGGGGAGCCGTGCTGGCCGAAATAGAATTGATACCTCTGATTCGGATGCTGCCGGCCTGCCCGGGTCTTCCATTGTCTGTCACCTGAACACCCGCCGTGGTCCCTCTCAAAATTTGGGCGGCATTGGTGTTGGGTTGAAGCCGGGTATCTTCAATATTTACACTGGTTACCGCTCCAGTGAGGTCTTTTTTCTTTTGAGTACCATACCCTACTACCACCACCTCCTCCAGCGATTTATCATCAATCTTCAGTAAAACAGGTATTTGTGTACGATTGCCTACCAGTATTTCCTGGGCAGCGTAGCCCACAAAACTAAAGACCAGTACCACGTCATCGTCGGGCACACTCACCGAAAACTCTCCATCGGGATTGGTCGTCGTACCGCGCTGGGTTCCTTTGATAATCACATTGACACCGGGCAGGGCCTCTCCTTTTTCGGCATCGGTCACCTTTCCTTTCACAATTTTATCAACCATTTTGGCCGCTTCTGGTACGGCAGAAAAAGGCGTTTTCAGGGCATTTTCGGCGGTGCCTCCTACGGCTTTCGGGGCGGTTGGAAGGTCAGTTTCGGGAAATCGCGCCTCACTCTGGTCCGACCTCCTCTCGGCACGTTTGTCACTAATGACGTAGCCGCCGTTCTTTGATTTTTTATACCGCAACCCCAGCGGCTTCAGCACGGCGTCGAGGTTTTGCTCCAATTTCACGTTGGGTTTGACCACGTTGCTCATCACCGTCAATCCTTCCACGTTGCGGTCAAAAAACAATATATCGACCTGATACTGCTCTTTGAGTTCGCGCAAAACTTCTTTCAGTTTCTTTTGGGAAGGTTTATTAGGAGCGTCTTTGCTTTGGGCGGTTTGCGCACTGGCCAAAAGTTGTGAAAAACTTGGCTGTACTCCTCCCAGCAATACCCCCAACAACAGGAATTGTATTGTTTTTTTCATTCGCAGGAAATTTTTATGTTATGGATTGGTGGTAATGATGATCTTGTTTTCTTCTTTTCGGTACGACAGATTGGCGGCTTCGGTGAGGGTTTCCAGCAATTCTTCGGCATTATTGGCCGTAAAAGAGCCAGAAAGCGTCCATTGGGCTAACTCCGTTTCGGGGATTTCAACGGGTATCCCAAAATTATCTTCAAAGAGCTGGGCTACTTCTTTGAGCGTGGTTTCTTCAAATACGAATCGGTGGTCCTGCCAGGCTGCATAGTTTTGGGGCTTGGCAATTTGGCGGAGACTGGCCTTTCCACCAGCATCCATCGTGACCAAGTCGCCGGGTTTCATGGTGAGTTGTTTTTGGGCGTTTCCTTCCTGAAAGCGCAGTTGCACTTTGCCTTTGTTGAGCACCACTTTGGTAGCAGCAGGACGGGTATTGACCACAAATTCCGTTCCCAGCACCACCACATCAAACGCCCGCCCGGTCTTTACCACAAAACTCTGATGGTTAGCCATATGCGTAACAGAAAAATTGGCCTCACCCGTCAGATACACTTCTCGCGTCTGGTGCCCGAATCCAAAACGCGGCACTTTGAGCGACGAGTTGGCATTGAGCACCACTTGGCTGCCGTCTTCCAACTTCAGCGTGCGGGTTTGGCCGTAGGCGGTGGTATGGGTTTTGTACAAAAGATTTTCTCTAAATACCCAACCGCCCAACAGCACCAGAAAAGTAATCGAAGCTGCCATCATTAAACGGGATGAAATACGCCGCTCCGCCACAAACTCTTCGGTTTCCACTTCGTTCTCGTTTTGCTGCGCCATGCGTGCCCGATGCCGTTCCAAAGCGGCCTGCGGGTCAGCCACGTATTGTGGGTGTTCGCGTTCCCACATGGCCAAATAACCGTAAAACAGCTCGCGGTTTTGCGCGTCCTGTGCCCAATTCTCGATCATCTGCTTCTGAAAAACAGTTGCCCTTCCGGAGAAATAATTGTACAGCGTTTCTTTGGTCACTTGCGTTTTCATATTGAAACAATTTAAGAGCAGGACGTTTTTAGCGCCCAAAATAGGTAGTGGTGTGGATAGTAATTAAATTCAAAACCAATCATTGCCTGCAAGGAGCATGAGCATCAGCCATTTATCTTTCAATGAGGTTCGAATCTGACGAATGGCCTGGTATAAATGCGCTTCGATGGTACGAAGCGAAAGGTTTAACTCAGTGGCAATTTCCTGATATTTCTTTCCTTCAAAACGATGCATGACATAGATCTGCCGACGTTTGAGCGGCATATTACTGATGGCATTTTCTAGGTCGTGATACAACTCTTCGTACTGAATGATGGAATCCGGCTCCGACGCCGAAGGGCTCAGGTAGTGGTTGGCACTGTCTAATGAGGTAGTGCGGCGCATTTCGCTGCGTACATAATCAAAGGCTCGGTGGCGCACTGAGGTAAACAAAAACGCCCGATAGGAAGTGGTCACGGTTCTGTACAGGTGTTCGGAATGAAACTCGTAAAAAATATCCGAAACGATATCTTCGGCAATGGCTTTGGAGGATACATAACGCACGGCGTGGCTGCAAAGCAAAGGATAATAATACTGAAACAGCAGCGCAATGCCCGCGTCAGCATTGGCCTCAAAAGCCTTTCGAATCATCAACTCAGGGTCAAGCACGGCCTGTTTAGCCGACGATTGTCCCGAATCGCTCCTCCTGAAAAGCGGTTGTGCCTTATCTTCCTCCTCTTGCATATTCTGCCTGAACGGTCTCATTTTCTATATAAAGATAAGTTTTTTCTTGGAAACGTATAATTTAACCTCTGTTTTAAGATAGACGTTCTGCACCCCAAAAAACACTTAGTGGGTTTTATTTTTTTTTCAATAATTTTTGGGATGATTATAAAAACGCCGCGCTTTCTTTCATTCCAAAGGGTTTCCGAGAAGTAAAAAAAGAGCACATAATCGCTTTAGCATACACCGATTCTCTATTTCGGCAATCTCTTCGATAATTCCCCATGAACACTGTCCCAAAACTATTTTTTTTACTGATTTTCCTGCCATCAAGTCTCATTATGGCCCAAAAAGACACCGTGATTGTCAAAAATATCACCTACGCCGAGGCCGACGACAAAAAATTGACGTTGGATATTTACAAACTCAAAACGCAAAGTGAGCCCTATCTCATTGTGTGGATTCACGGGGGGGCGTGGCACTCGGGGAGTAAAGAAAATCCACCCCTGGGGATGTTGACGCACGGCTACGCGCTAGCAAGCGTTGATTTTCGGGCTAGCACCGAAAAAGCCTTTCCGGCGCCCGTTCACGACATCAAAGCGGCCATTCGTTTTTTGCGGGCCAATGCCACCCAATACGGCTATAAATCAGACAAAATCATTATTTGGGGTGCCTCTTCTGGCGGGCATTTGGCGGCATTGGTCGCCACCACCAACAACAATCCCACCCTTGAAGGGACGCTGGGTAACTATCTCACAACCTCCTCTTCCGTGCAGGCCTGCATTGATTTCTTCGGCCCTACCAATTTTTTGACCATCCTGAGCCAATCAACACCGCACGGGCTGAATGTACGCTTGCCCGCGCTGGCCATTTTGTTGGGCAAACCCGTGGAGCAAGTGCCTGAATTGGCCAAAGCTGCCAGTCCAGTTTATCAGGTCAGTGCAAGTGCCCCTCCCCTTTTTATTGTGCACGGCGAGCAAGACAATCAGGTGCCCATCAACCAATCCATCGAGTTGATGAGTGCCTACAAAAGCAAAAACCTACCCGTTCAGATAGAGTTTATCCCCAACGCAGGGCATTCAGGTCCGGCGTATGGAACCAAAGAACTGATGGATAAGATGGCGGTGTTTTTGAAGGGGGTGGGGTTTTAATAGAAAGACAAACACAAAAAAGGGCAAAAAAAGGCAGACGCAAACGGTCCGCCCCTACCGATTCGGTTTTACATTTTTTATTTTTCAGTTCTGCGGTTTTGCGGTTATTCAAAAAGAGACAGACGCTAGAAAGGACAGACAAAAAAAAGGGCAGACGCAAGCGCCTGCCCTAGAGTTTTTCATTGATGATTACTCCAACGGATGTTCTTTCAACAGTTTTGAAGAATTATAGATGTCGCTTTGACCTGCCGTAGCAGCGCGTACTGCTTTGACTTTTTCGGGCGAAATCGCGGAGGCTTTATTGCCAAACGAGTTACGAACGTAAGTCAATACAGCAGCCACCTCTTTATCGTTTAACAAACCGCCAAAAGGCGTCATCGGTACTTGCCCAGGGTATTGTTTACCGCTTACTTCAATCGGGCCGAGCAATCCTTTCAAAACTATTTTGATTAAACGCTCCTCATTTCCCTGCACCCATTTGCCCGCAAGTGGCGGGAAACCAGAGGCCGATAGCCCCTTTCCATCTGCTTGGTGACAAGTAATACAGTAGCCTTCTTTGCTATAAATGGTTTTCCCCAATTTGAAAGCTTCCAATTCAGCCCCTTTCAATGCCGAAACCACTTCAGCTTCTTTTTTCTTAGCCACATTTTCTCCATTTAAGTGTGCTACTGCTGTTTCGTGGGCATGAATCATCCACTCGTCAAGCGGTTTCTTTTTGGCTTCGGCCAAAACAGCCAAGCCCTTTTCTTTATCAATCCAAGAGGCCGCCACAATCGCCACCAGTCGCACGCGGGGGTTTTCATCTTTGACCGCCTGCATCAACAACGCTGCTTGGTCGGCTACTTGGTGCCCAGTGTAACGCACCACCTGAACCGCCGCCGCTCTAACGCGGTAATCTTTGGCTTTGAGCAATTGACGCAGCAGTTTTTGGTCTACTTTATCCAATCCCCAGCTTACCCACAATGCTTCCAGCAAATGATGTTCGTAACGCGCATCTGCTTTGTTCAAACTTGCGGCCCATTTCGTTATTTTTGGCAATACTTCGGCAGCATCTCTACCTCTCAATTCACGACGGGTACGATAGCGGGTACGGTATTCGGGCAATTTGAGATTGTCCAAAAGTACATCAACACTCGCACCGTCTATTTTGGCGGGAGTAAGCAGCGGACGGGAAGGGTACGTAATCCGGTATACTCTTCCGTGGACGTGGTCGCGCAGTGGATCACGGGCGTTGTGCTGCATGTGTCCGATAAGGATATTATGCCAGTCAATAACATACAGCGAGCCATCAGGTGCAATTTCCATGTCAACGGGGCGGAAATTACGATCTTCACTCACAATCAAATCCTGACGGTGTTTGGTCTTGTAGCCCGTACCATCGTCCCAAATTTGGTGTTGTTTTGTCCCCAAAAATCCGATGGTGTTGTTGATAAGCATATCTCCCTGTACTTCATCGGGAAAATGGCGGCTCCACAAAAATTCCAATCCAGACGTAGGACGCACCATGTGGTCTTTTTCAATCAATTGGAATGACTTGTGCGTAGCCTGTCCGTAGCGCGGCAACACCGAGCCCGGCAACATCCAACGAACGTCAGGGCTGGAAGTTTCAGCAAAAAACGGCTGCCCCCAATCATCAAAAGCAATCCCCCAAGGGTTAGGGATGGCCAATTGGGCGGTACGCTCTAATTTATGCAATTGCGGAGCATAGCGGTAAAACCCACCGTTGGTAGCCCGAACGGGGCCGTAAGGTGTTTCTACATTGGTGTGTAAAAACACCCCTTCTCCCGTATAAATAGCTCCTGAAGGATCGGCGCAAAATGCGCTGCTGTTGTGGTGGGTATCATGGTCGTCAAAACCGCTCAGAAGAATTTCTACTTTATCGGCCTTGTCATCTCCGTTGGTATCGGTAAACAATTTTAAGTTGGTTCCTTGAGAAACGTACACCCCTTCTTTGGCAATTTCAAAGCCAAGCGGCAGGTGCAAGCCATCGACAAACACTGTCTGTTTATCGGCTTTACCGTCACCATTGGTGTCTTCCAAAATCAAGATTTTATCATTGGGTTTAGCATCTCCCGGCTTATAGTGGGGGTAGCTTGGCATGGTTGCCACCCATAAACGTCCTTTGTTATCAAAAGACATTTGTACGGGATTGGCTAAGTCATTAAACTCAGCTTCTGAAGCAAAAAGCTCAATTTTATAGCCCGCTGGCACTTTCAGCTTGTTGAGCGCATCTTGTCCGTAGAGGTAGGTAAGACTACCGTTTTTCTCGGGATTGAAGTTGGTTTTAACGGGAGGCAGCGGTGTGGTGTTTTTGTCGGCGGCGGCAAGGTCTGTTTTTTCGCCTTTAGAAGCGGCCAACCAAATGGCTTTGTCACGAATATCGGTCATTTCCCGAATTTTCTTAATCTCAGCGGGATAGTTGTCGGGGCCAAAAGGATTGTAACGACGCCCGTACACGTGTACCCCATTCGGAATTTTATAGTCGTTGTGCCACATCCAGTTTTTCTCCATAACGGCATCGTGCACCAATTTGCGGTTGGCTTCGGCTTTAGCGGCGGTTTTTCCAAACAGTTGGTCCGTCAATAAAATGCTCAGTTTTTTATAACCCGCTTCGTTGAGTTGCAATCCATCGATGGTCAACGGCTCTTTGCTCTCATTGTACCATTTTTGCGAAGGTGTAAAAACATCCACAAAAAGTACGTTGTTTTGGTCGGCTACTTCCTGCATGGCTTTGGTGTACAAGAGCAAGTTTTCATTCTCCTTTTTGCCATTGGGCAAGTCGTACATAGCCGATAAATCTTCAAACGCAATGGGTGACACGAGCGCCAATTGCGGCGGCGTTGTTCCATTATATTTTTGGCTCAAAGTATGTTTGATAAACGCATCAAGTTCTGCTTTGTAGTTGGCCAAGCCTGCTTTTCCCTGATAGGATTCATTAAACCCAAAAAAAGCCACAATAATGTCCGTTTTAAGGCGAGTTAGCCACTGGTCGGGGGTGTCAAAATGGCCCTCGCTGTTTGAGTAGTTGGCGTATTCGGTCTGAAATTTTTCAGCCCCGGGAAACGCCCAAGGCGAATTTCGGCTGGCGTGCGGGCGAAACCCAGGGGTATCACCGCCATCGCACATGTTGCGGATAAAGAGCGAACTTTCGGGATAGCGAACGTGCATTTCGGTTTCGAAGTGACCGTAATTCATCATTCGTGACCCCAAATTATTGCCAATCAATGAAATATGGGCCCCATTTCCAACTGTCAGGGTATTGGATTGATTGAATTGGAAAGAGCTGAAAACAATCAACATCAATCCAATGGCGATGAGCAATCCCTTGATTCGTATTCTCATTGGGTTTAGTTATTTTAATTTTATAAATCGTAATTAATAATGATGTATTCAGTACTGCTCTACTAGTTTACAATACCTCGGTAAGGCACATTTATTTCAATTTTACCTTTCCATTTTTTAGGAACGGGCTTGCCCAACAACCAATGTATTGCGTTGATAGTGAGCCGCTGAACACCTTCTTGTTGAAAATCTTCGGGGTGTCCCAGCGTCGTAAAAAATACTTTGGCGTTGGCTTTATTTTTCCACGTCCAAGCTACTGGATTATCAATGGCGGCTTTGTCAGGATTTACTGATTTTCCCATCAGCAGCGGGGTTGCATCTTGCGGCGGATAATCGGGGCGAACGCGGTACAACCACGAAGCCGCGTGAAAAGCAGAAGGTACGCCCGTCAGAATCGGGTGCTTGGCCGCTTCAACAATCACCGTTACGTCGGTAGTACTTTTGTGTCCGTAGTGGGTGTGGCCTGCTTTGCCCCAGCCTGGAGGAGAACCAAAAGCCCTTTCTCCGAACGCATTCCAAGCTTCGGAAGCGTGTCCTTTCGGAAAATTAAATGCGTGCGTAGACGTTCTAAAACCCATCACTGGCTTGCCAGAATTAAGGTATTCGTCAAGGTATTGGAGCTGGTCAGGCGGCAATTGACGCCAGCGCAAGAAAAACACTGCCAAATCTGCGTCACGGAGTGCTTCTAACCCAGGGATATTTTTTTCGGCGTTTTGGTTAGGAAATGACTTCAGTACTTGGGTACGTACGCCGTAGTTTTTTTCTAATTCAGCCGCAATGAGCGGGAGGGTTTGTTCGCCGCTGTACTCATGGTCGCCAGCTACAAAAACGACAAGCGGTTTCTTTTTTGGCGGAGCTGTTTTTTGGGGAGAATCAAAGGCAGAAACGGCAGCGATGCCCAACATCAGGAACAAGCCCGAAAACCAATGGTTAGCAACCAGGCGACTTATCGTACGCTTTATCATGCAGTGTGTCATTAAGCGGGTGTTAAACAATTCTATACTTTTTAACCTAAAAGCTATTTGTTGTTATGCAAAATCGCTAATACTTAAAAAGTCATATTTCTAAAATTTATACCGTAAGCACCGAAAAAAAGGTGCCTACGGTAAGAAATCACTTCTATCTACAAAACATTTATCAATAACCAGTATTCTGCTTCAACTTATTGTTGTTGCGAATTTCGGCGGTGGGGATCGGGAAGAGCAATTCTCTTTCTTTGAGCACAGGGCCGTACGAAAACTTATGACCGACAAAATCCTCAAACTTCTTAGTCGTTACGTTAAACGCCTTGCGCAGGCGGGTCATGTCATACCAAGTTTTGTTTTCAAAACTCAGCTCGTGCCAGCGCTCTTTCCAGATTGCCTCTCTGAGTTGTGCTTTGGTCAAACCAGCCAAATCGGGTAGTTGAGCGCGTCGGCGAATGGCATTAACAGCTTCATACACCGCCGCTGAGGGGCCATTTGCTTCGTTTTCGGCTTCGGCATAGGTCAGCAAAACTTCCGCGTAGCGCATCATGGTCCAGTTCAAGCCACTGCTTGTGGTGCTGAGTTGAGCTTCGGTATCGAAGTGTTTGTACAGGTAATAGCCTCCCAAATTACGGGTTTTGGTACGGTCGCTCCGCAGTGAGAAAGAAGTGTAATAAAATTGCTTTTCGGCCGCTCGTTTGTCTCCATTTTCGTACGATTCTACGAACTCTTTATTGGCAAAAATAGCCCCAGTCTCATCCGTATAGGCCGAGATACCTTGATTGTACGGAATAATGGATGTTTGCCAATTGGAAGGCAATACGAAAGCGACATATTGCGCCATGAAAATGTTTTCGCCGATGTTCTTTTTAGCAGGATTACGCAAATCATCATACGAAGGGAACAAGCTAAATTTGCCAGAATCGACTACCTCCTTGGCCTTATCAGCCGCTTTTTTGTAGTATTCAGCGCCTTTTTGCAAGGGGAAGCCCGCCATGGTAAGGTATACGCTCGACAGCAGCGACTTAACCGCCCCTAAAGACACACGCCCAGTGGCATCGGTGTACGGCAAGCCGGAAGCTTCCGCTTCAATCAAATCGGCTACGATTACCTTATATACCTCTTCTGGCGATACCTGCGTAGGGTATAAATCGGGCGATTTCAAATCAACTGGCTCTGTAATGAGCGAAATGTTGCCGAAGATGCGCACCAAATCATAGTAATACAACGCCCGCAGGAATCGTGCTTCTCCCAAATAGCGCTTTTTAGCGGCTTCGTTCATCGAAATACCCGGTATTTTTGCAATCGCAAGGTTGGCATTGGCAATACCCCGGTAGTGACTAGTCCAGTACGTGGCACCGTAACCATTGTCTGAGTTATTGACCAGATTCCGCACAAAAATGCTGTTTTGGGCCTGCCCCAACTCGGTGTTGGCCAAGCCAGTAGCAAATTCAAGCATCATCCATGGCGCACCGCCAAATCCACCTCCCAACACGTTCCGAAGGTTTTCGTAAATGGAGTTCACCACACTTTCGGCGTGTTCGGGCTTGGTGAAATAGTTTTCCATTGTAAAATTTGAACGATCGGGCTCTTCCAAAAAATCGGAGCAGCTCACCCCGCACAAAACCAATGTTCCGCTCAGTATCAGTTGACTAAAAAACTTTATAGTGTATTTCATTAGAGTATCCATTAAAAATTACACAACTATTACAATCCGATGTTTAACCCAACCATAAAAACGCGCGGTTTTGGATAGGCATACAAATCAACTCCTTGGTCAAATGCCGAACCAGAAGTTGATACTTCAGGGTCATAGCCTTCAAACTTGGTGTTAAGGAAGAAGTTTTGTACCGAAACAAAGGCTCTCAAACGATTAAGGTGGATTTTCTCAATCATTTTTGGGGAGAATTTATACGACAGAAGGATGTTTCTACCTCTCAAGAAAGAGCCGTCTTGCACGCGGTCGGTATCGTTGTTGGTGTTGTAACCCGCTGATACAGGGCGCAATTCGGCAATATTGGTATTCTGATTGGTAGGCGTCCACGCATTCAAAACGGTCTTGAAGCTGTTGGCAATTCCTTGGCGGTCTTCGGCCGAGTGCTTGCTTCTAAACAATACGTCGTTGCCGTACATGAATTGCAGGTCAACCATCAATTCCAGATTTTTGTGCGTAAAGGTGTTGATAAACGTACCAAAACCATCTGGAATACCTTTACCAATTACCACGCGGTCATTGTCGTTGATACGTCCGTCATTGTTTACGTCTTGGTATTTGATATCACCTGGCTTTTTGAGATACTTAGCCGCTTCTGATTCTTCAGCTATGCTCCAAGTGCCCTGGTGCACAAACCCGAAAAATGACCCTACTGGCTCGCCTTCGCGGATGATGGTAGAGCCGCTGAAAATATCCGCTCCGCCCGTAAGCGCAATTACTTTGTTGCGGTTGAAGGAGATATTAAATGATGAATTCCACGAGAAATTGCGGCCTGCTACGTTGACGGTGTTGATGCCCAATTCTACCCCACGGTTTTCCATGCTACCGATGTTTTGACTTACCGTCGTAAAACCGCTACTTGAAGGTACGGGTGCGCTCAAAAGCATATCAGTGGTGAGTTTGCGGTACACGTCGGCTTCGAGCATGATGCGGTTGTTAAACAGACCCAACTCTACGCCCGCATCCACTTGTGCCGTTTTTTCCCAACGCAGGTCCGGATTGGCGAGGCGGTTTACCCCGATACCAATTTGGCGGGCGTTGTTGAAAATCACCGAGTAGTTGCCCAAACCAGCCAATGCCTGATAAGCCGTAATTTCCGAGTTGCCCGTTACGCCGTAGCTGGTACGTACTTTGAGGTTAGAAATAAAAGGCACATTTTGCATGAAGTCTTCTTCAATAACTCTCCACGCCAACGCCGCCGAAGGAAATACCGCGTAGCGATTGGCAGAACCAAACTTTGAAGAACCGTCAATCCGCCCCGTAACTGTGAGTAAGTATTTGTCTTTGAGGCCGTAGTTAATCCGTCCGAAGTATGAATTCAAGCCATACGCACTCGTTCCTGACGTAGGAGCAAGCGCCACTGCCCCCGCACCGAGGTTGTTGAATTGAAAATAGTCATCCTGAAAACGCTGTGCTCTCGCCTGAAAATTGAAGCGATCTACGTGCTGCCACGCCAATCCCAACAAGGCATTGACCGAGTGAATTTTGTTGATTTTGGTATTGTAGGTCAGGTAGTTTTCAAACTGCCACGAATTATGACGGTCGCCAGTGATAGATGCATCACCGCCTTGGTTGCGCGAAATATAATTCAGGTTCCGACCTCCGTAGTAATCAATACGCTGGTTGATGATGTTGGTTCCCAATGTGGTGCGCAGTTCTAAGCCTTTTGCCAATGAAATATTGGTATAGATATTCCCCAACATGGTTTGGGTCTTGAGGTAATAAAGCCGCTCAGTAGCTACGTGAATAGGGTTACCGCCGCCTTCCATACCGGGATAGTCTTCGTTGCCTCCCCAACGTCCGTCAGGGTATTTGACTGGAATAATGGGCAGCGCTTCCAATACTTGTCGCATCGCAATGATACCACCAGCACCCAGTGGGTCTACCTGACTTTCGCTCTGGTCATTGTAGCTGAGCGAACCGCCTACCTTTATCCATTTTTTAATTTGGCTATCCATCACAAAACGAGCCGAATAGCGTTTAAGCCACGATTCTTTCATCAAACCATCTTCGTTGCGGTATCCAAGGTACAAGCCAAAGTTATCGCGGGCGTTGCCACCGCTGAACGCAAGTTGGTGATTTTGGGTAAACGCTTTTTGGAACGACTCATCCTGCCAATCGGTGTTGTAAAGCGGCTTACCGCTTGCATCAAACAATAAAGGGTTTGTACGCTTGGTTACTGGATTCACGTACTTGCCACCAGCCCAACCTACGGGGTCGTATTTTTTAGCATTTTGATACGCAATTTCTTCCGTTCTCAAAAATTCTTCCGAATTGAGCAAAGGAATTTTACGGGGCAATGTCCCAACGCTGAAATCCGTATCATAACTAATACGACCGCCGTCCTGACTGCCACGTTTGGTGGTCACCAAGATAACGCCATTGGCGCCGCGAGCACCGTAAATAGCCGTAGCGGAAGCATCTTTTAACACTTCAATGGAGGCAATATCGTTGGGATTAATGTAATCAATGGGTGTGCTTCCGTTGGCCAAATCGGTGGCGTTCAAAATCACACCGTCAATGACGTACAAAGGGTTGTTGGCTACACTCACGGAGGTATTTCCCCGAATACGAATGTTGGCACGACCACCCGGGCGGCCCGAGTTAACCGACACATTCACCCCCGTAATCCGCCCACCAAGGGCCTGATTCAAAGACGCCGACGGGCGTTCCAGAAGGGTTTCACCTTTTACGGTTCCCACGGCTCCCGTCAAGTCGGATTTACGCTGCACTCCATAACCCACCACGATTACCTCTTCCAACGATTTGGTGTCTACTTTCAGCGAAACATTCAACTGTGTTTGCGCGCCCACGGTCAATTCTTGCGTCAGATAACCTAAAAAACTGAACACAAGCACCGCGTTGTTGTCGGGTACATCAAGGTCAAAACGTCCTTCAGAATTGGTCGTTGTACCACGCTGCGTTCCTTTCAAAACCACACTCACACCAGGCAACCCAGCATTGGCTTCATCCGTAACAACACCTGATATTTTACGAACCACGGGGGCCGTGGCTTCGATGGGCACTACCTTTGGCGCGGGAGTGACGGTGGGTGCAGCTTCTTTTTCTGGGGTCAGAATAATCTGATTTCCAATTATTTCATACCTCAAATGAAGAGGTTTTATTAGCTTACCGAGCACTTCCACCAACGGCTCATTGGAAGCACTGAGCGTAATTTTCCGATTGGAGGGAAGCGTAACTGGGCGATACGCAAATCGTATTTTGACCTGTTTTTCAATCACCGTCAACGCCTTTCGTACGTCCTGATTCTCAACATTAATGGTTACTCTCTGCTGGAGTATTTCCTGCGCACTGGCCTCCCGGGCTAAAGAGATACCCGTAAAGATCAATGCCAACACACATTGTATCAACGATATTTTCATGAGATGATACACAAGGGGTTTAAAACGTACCGTTTTTTTCATTAGTTTTGATTGTTTTTGTGAATAATTATAGCAAAAACTCCTCCTTCACGTCTTTACAGGCGCTTGCTGATCGGTCAAAATCACAGGGAGGTAACGGCATCAGCGGTGTGCGACCACTGCTGATGTTTTTTTTGTCAGGAGAAAAACGACGGACTCTTCATAGACATAAAATTGTTAAAGGTTAAAGAAGCATTTTGTTGTTTAGGTAGTATTGTATGTAACAAATGGTGCGTTTTTTGTTAGAAAAATATTCTTTTTTACTCAGGGCATTTTATAAATCAACATCCTTTACTGTATATAATCACCTGACCATCAATCAATTTGTATCGAGCATCTAGCACTTTACAGATTACTTCAAGTTTTTGAAACAAGTTTTCATCGGTCAGGTTAATGGTCAGCGTGCAGTCTTTGAGTACTTCTTCGTCAAACACCACCTTTATCCCGTACGATTTTTCTAGGGCCGCAAATACCTCCGTAGCAGGGGCCGCTTCAAAAACAAACCGGGCCATTTCGACGGGCGGTAACAGCAGCAACGGAGCCTCTACCAATACTTTGCTGATGGTGGACTCGCTACGGTGAAAAACCGCCTTTTGATTGGGAGTCAGTACAACACCCTTTACTTCAGGGTCTTGCTGGGCGTCGTTCCGCTCGGCATACACCGAAACCCGTCCCGACTTTACCGCCACCGTCACATTTGGGTCTTTCTGATACGCCTTTACGTGAAAACTAGTACCTAAAACTCTAGTAACCAATCCATTAGAAAATACCAAAAACGGCCGCTTTGGATTTTTTTGCACTTCAAAAAAAGCGCCGCCTTCTAAATGTACCTCCCTTTTTGAATCATCGAACTCAACTGGATATTTGAGACGACTGTTTTTTTCCAGTTTAACAATGCTACCATCCGGCAGTTGGAGCAACATGGTTTTGTCGGCTCCGTTGACGGCCTCCACCCATTCGGCGGGCGCAGCAGCCAATACCCCTGGAATCTCCAACGGAGTAGAACGACGCCAATACAACCACCCTGCCGCAATCAGCACCACAAGAGTAGCCGCAATGGATAGAATAGGTATGTACCAACGTTGGGGTCTGTGCATACGCTCAGTTGATTGCTCATGCAGCGTGTTCTCAATCCGCGCCCAAATCACTGGCACCGATTGGCTCGCTTCTGGGGTTGGACAAATTTGGTTCAGCCCCTCAATGAGCCGCCGAGCTTCTTCTATCTGATAATAGCGCTCGGGGCAATCCCGTAAAAAGCCCTGCCAAAAGGCGTCATTTTCGGCCGTAGGACAACATACCCATTCCTTAAAGTAGTCATCGGCGGCAAAATCTTCGGCGGTATATTGATAATAGTCCATCTAGGTTAGTAAAAAAATAAATTCAAAAAATGGTAGTGGATATAGATTGTAAAGCCTGCCTTAAGCTCAGGGTATGGTATTGAAAATAATAACACCGATGACTGAAAAAATACGTACTGCTTCGCGCAGGGTTTTGAGAGCGGTATAAATGAATTTACACGCCGATTGATAATTAACGCCCATAATGTGCGCCACTTCTTCGTTGCTGAAATGATGCGTAAAACGCAAATCAATGGCCTGTTGCTGGCGGGGGCTCAGGCGTCCGTATCCTTGCTTGAGTTGGCGCAAAAGCTGTTCCTGACTCTCATCTTTAATCAGGCGGCTCTCGCAGGTATCCTCCTCGCAAGTTCCATCTATTCCTTCTACACTCACCGATTGATAAAAAACATCCCGTTGTTGCGCACGGTTGATTTTATTGCGAAGCGACCGGAACAAATAAAACCGTATAGAATCTGTCTCACTGAGGTTGGTACGGCTTTGCCACAATTCAATGAAAAGATCATGAATACTATCTTCGACCAACTGAACATTCGTCGTGATTTTATATCCATAACTTACCAACTCTTTGGCATACAACTCATAAATGCGCTTAAATGCACACTGATCGCCCTCCCGAAAAGCATTCCAAAGGCCATTATTTGGATGATGTGCTGTCACAGAAAAATTGTTAAAAATAGTACACGGCGCTGAAAACGTTGATTTTGATGGGTGCAACGACCTTCTAATTTACTAATGCCAGAAAGGGTGGATTTTAATCCTATTTTTTCTAAATATTTTTTAATTTTTTTCATAATTACCCCTTTTACCCATCTCCAAAAGACATTCTATCAGGCGTCCCTCTTACGTTATTTTAATGAATAAACGGCTTTGTTCCGTCTTTTCCATCCTGCTTTGACCTGTACCACCATGGATGCCTTTCAGAAAACACCCACCATGCCATAGGAAATATATCTTTACATTTTGTTTTTTAGGGGATAATTTGTAACTACACCACGCACCAACCCCGTAGCCATGACTCCCTACGAAGAACTCGCCCAAAAGGAATTGAACGTATGGCAACGCCAAATGCTGAAAAAGCCTTCGGCCGTCAACCGATTATCAAAATCGGCCCAGACTTGGATAAATAACCTCATTCCCGAAAAAATCCACGATGTTATCACCGCCACCATCAAGCAAATGACGCGGGGGGTGTTGTTTGGGGCTGAATTTATTACCCCTCAACCAATTCCCGCCGTGACATTGGAAGAGCGCGAAGCTGCCGTGCAGAAGCGAATCAATTTTTACAAAACGGCAGGAGCCGCCGAAGGGGGCGTGGCAGGCGCAGGTGGGTTTCTGCTGGCGCTTGCAGATTTCCCACTGTTGTTGAGTATTAAGCTCAAACTGCTTTTTGATATTGCGGCGCAGTACGGCTACCCCATCGACGATTACCGCGAGCGTCTTTATATCTTGCATATTTTCCAACTGGCTTTTTCGAGTCAGGAGCGCCGCAAAGAAGTGTATTTACAAATGGTAAATTGGGACGAAAAAAGCAAACAATTTCCTGAAGACATCCACGCTTTTGACTGGCGCACCTTCCAGCAGGAATACCGCGATTACATCGACCTCGCCAAAATGGCCCAACTCATCCCGGGCATCGGTGCTGCCGTGGGCGTGGTGGTCAACTACCGTTTGATTAACAAATTGGGAAAAACCGCCATCAATGCCTACCGAATGCGGTGGACGGAAGAACAGAAACTGATTAAATGAAATTAGAAAACGATGGCGGCTGATGAAAAAACACCAACAGCTCACTTAGGCACTTGAGCGTACCGCAGGCATTCTACTTCGTGTTTTAACTGAACACCTTCTTCGGCAGGAATTTTAAATTCATCGGTTTGAATCCTAAAACCGCCAATACGCTTACTCAGTAGCAAATTTAATTCGCTTTCGTTAATCCGAAAGAGCGTAGTTGACTCATAGAAGTTGGTTATTTTGGAAGGCTTTACTCCAATGAGCTGCTGCCGACGCAAAATTTTTGAGCCATCGGCAAACTGAATACTTAGGTCAACCAGTGCCGTATAAAACGTTGGATAATAAACCTTTATGTGTACATAATATTTAGTTTCTCCTTTTGATAACGCCTTTTCGAAGTAAATAGGCTCGTCCCTTTTTTTTTCATCTTCTTTAGGCGTAAAAAATCGGTGCTCACCGTCAAAACTGCTGTATTCGTAATGAATTGTTTTTTCGCAGTCATGTTGGGAAAATGCAGGCAATGATAGTAGCAAGGCAAAGAATAATATACTATTTTTCATAACGTTATTTTACTGCAATTTATAACAGGATTAAATAAGGTCAAAAAAGAAAGGGCATAAAAAAGAAAAATCAAAAACACAAAACAAAAACATATTGATAATCAAACGATTACTTATTATGTCCATCGCTTTTTGTTTCAATTTCTTCATAAATGGCCGCGTCGCGCTACTATCACTTTCTGACACTTCAATAAAATCCTTTATTTTGAGACGTATTCCGCCAATCAATGACTCCGCCGGCACGGGATTTTACTAGTCAGAGCATCAATTAACAGCCCTATGAAACTTGACAAAAAAGAAGCTACTACCATTATCAACGCCATTCGTTTTTGGGAAGATTCCCAAAAAATATCCCCTGAACTAGCTGAAGAACTGCGCAACAGCTACGAAGTCCGCAGCTCCAACGTCGACACCATCGCTTGGTATGCCTTTATTTCGGCCATTTCTTGCGGCCTTTTGGCTTTTGGGGCACTGGTGATCGATGAAAAATGGATTGAATTATTGCGCAAACGATGGGAGTTTTCGGAAGCAACCGTAGGCATAGGTTTTACGCTCGTGGCAGGCGTGTTTGTGTACTTGGCCCGTCGCCGAAAACTCAAATACCCTACCTCCCAAATTAGCAATGAATCTTACACCATTACTATTGCCCTCAGCGTAGCCGTCGCGATTGCGTACTGGACCCGCAGTCTGGGCCTTTTCAACGGAAATTACGCCCAACCTTTGCTGATTGCGACCATCGTTTACGGCCTCATCGGCGGCTTTTTGCCCTCACAGCTTTTATGGGTTGTCATGCTTTTGTCGTTGACGGGCTGGTGGGCGCTTCAAATCTACGAATGGTCGGGGGGAGGATTTCGGTTTGCAGGAATGAACTACCCATTGAGTATGACCCTTTTAGGGCTGTTGATTTGGGCATCGTCTTGGTTGGTCGAAAAAATCAAACCGCTGGTTTCGTTCGAGCGTGCCACTTATACTTTTGGACTGGTTTTGTTTCTTTTTGCGGCATGGATGCTCTCCATCTTCGGCAATTACGACGATTTGGGGCGCTGGTCAGCCATCAAACAGGGCACACTTTGGTACTGGTCGGCGGGATTTACGGTTGTTTTGGCCGCGCTTACGGCATACGCGTTTAGAAGCAAAAACGATACCCTGCGCGATATTTGTCTGGTGTTCTTTTTGGCCAATATTTACACGCGGTACTTTGAATATTTTTGGGACCGCACCAACAAAGGCATCTTTTTTGCCATTCTGGCATTCTCTTTCTGGTGGGTGGGGCGCAAAGCCGAGCAATGGCGCAATCAGGAGAAAACGGCCTAAAACACGAAAAGGCGCATCATGGGAGTTTGACCTCCTTCCGATGCGCCTTTCTATCTGATTATGGAATTGTAGCTTGATTATTCTTCGGTCAAACGAACGGGCGTATGATGGTATTTGCTATCAAAGTGATTGATGTTGGTATCTACCAACACACTCGTTACGGTTGTGGCATCCATCGTTGGCAACGAAGCCATCAATTTCGCGCTGCTGATACGAGCGGCGGGCAAGCTCATTGTTTCATCCAAGGTAGGCAATGAAGCCATCAGTTTCGCGCTGCTGATACGAGCAGCTGGTGCTTCGATGTTTTCATCTTCGGTAGGCAATGAAGCCATCAGTTCAGCACTCATTGGATTTGTCGGCATTTCGTTGGTAGCGTCGAGCGTGGGCAATGAAGCCATTAACGATTGAATATTGAGGACCACAAAAGCGGGAGTAGTTGATTCAACATCCTGAGTTGGTAACGAGGCCATTAAATGAGCGGCGATACACGATTGCTCTTTTTGAGGTTGTGCTTCTGCAATAGTACTTAATGCTAAAAGACTTAAGGCGGCGGTTGTGATTAACGATTTCATGATTTTAATGTTCTTAAATTGTTGGCTGTAATTATTTTAATTTTTTGTTTCTGGCTGTTTGTTTGTCTTAATGACATGACAAAAGTGGCAGGTATTTCTGAGCTGAAAAAGGGAAATGGGATGAAGCGTAGGTTTTAAGGGTCGAAGTGCATGAAAAATCATTTGAACGGAATTATATTCGGAAAAGCATTTTTTAAGTCCTTGAAAATCGCCAAAATCAGACTTTATTAGTATAAAACAGGCCATTTTGCAAAATATAATTTGGATTAAAATTATACAACATACGTAAAATATGGGTTCATTTTAGCAATACCTCCAACAGAACCTTCGTCAAAAGTGCCTTTTTGATGCCTATGAACGCAAAAGAGTCCTGCCTTTGAAAAAGCAGGACTCTTCTTTTTTGTGTTGAATGGTTAAGGAGTCAAAATTTTCTACCCATTATTCAGGGGCTATACATCACAAATTTCCACGGCCTGTTTCAACGAAGCAATCGGGTCTGGGCGTTTGGGGATGAATTCCTGCGCCACATATCCCTGATAACCCGTATCCACAATGGCTTTCATGATGGCGGGGTAATTCAGTTCTTGCGTATCGTCGATTTCGGCCCGACCTGGTACGCCGCCCGTATGATAATGCCCGAAGTACTGATGGTCGCGCTTGATGGTGGCGATGATGTCGCCTTCCATAATTTGCATGTGATAAATATCGTAGAGTAATTTAAAACGCTCCGAGCCTACCCGCTTGCAAAGCTCAACACCCCAAGCACTTTTATCGGCCTGATAGTCTTTGTGATTGACCCGACTATTGAGCAGCTCCATAATGAGGGTGATTTTATATTTTTCAGCGGAGGGCATCAGCCGTTTGAGTCCAATGGTGCAGTTTACCAAACCTTCTTCGTCAGAAATCCCTTTGCGGTTGCCCGAAAAACAAATGACAGTGTTCAGGCCCGCCTCCACCAACTTAGGAAAAAGGGCTTCATAACTCGCCACCAAATCATCGTGATAAATCGGATTATTGAATCCTTTTTCGATACCCATACCCGCACCGTTGGGCAGGGCGCACGTCAGGCCATATTTTTGAATAACGGGCCAGTCGTTGGGACCCAACAATTCAATGGATTGCAGACCCATGGCTTTTGCTTCGCGAGCAAGGTCTTCTAGTGGTATTTTGCTGTAGCACCAGCGGCAAACTGACTGCTTGATTCGGCCTTTTAGCTCGGGGCCCAGGGCTTTGTCGGATGCTGCAAAAGCTTCCGTCAGCGTCATAGGCGACGATAAAAGGGCTGCGCTGCCTGCCATATTTTTTAGGGCCGTACGGCGTGATGTGTTTATTGCCATAGTGAATCTTCGTTAATCATTGTTGGTTTCATTGCGGGCACTTTCTCTGACCCATTAAAGCATTTTCAAACAAGATATTACCCCCTTATTGTTAAAATCTACCATAAAAAACCTCGGCGAAACTCACCGAGGCTTTTTTAATTACTAACCAATTGTAAAGTGCTTTCGCACCCGTTAAAATTATAGAAATTCTACCTTTTTTTCACTGAATATTTTAAAATTATACCAAAACGTTGGCCGAGTTCTTAAATAAAGTGATTTATTAAAAAAACCCATAGCCCAACAGCTGTCTTCCTTACAACTCCAACCGCTGTTTGTCTTTCAACAACACCTCACGGAGTTTTTCGTAGGGAAGTTTTTGGAGTGGCGTTTTACCATCAATCGCTAAAACCGCCGCCGTAGCTGCCGATTGTCCCAACACCATAAAAACGGGCTCCATCCGAATAGAGCCATAGGCAATATGGGTAGCACTAAGGCAGATGGGAATCAGCAAATTGCCGCACTCTTCTTTTTTAGGAATAATCGATTGATAACTTATTGCAAACGGTTCTTTTACGCCAGCTTCTACATTTCCTTCATTCCGTATGTAGCCTTCCTTGGTTACGTACCGTTGGGTATTGTGCGAATCCATTCCGTAAGCAGCTAACCCCACGGGGTCAGGAGCCACTTCTAAGCGTTCACAATTGCGTTGGGTCATTACGTAGTTGCTTATCATCCGACGAGCTTCTCTCACATATATTTGCGACTGCCAGCCTTGTCCGTCTTCAAATTCATCTTTACACATTCCCCATTTTGACACCTCTTCCCTAATGAAAGCAGGTATTCTGGGATGATACGCAAGAGACCACATCAATCCTTTCTGATAATTCAAATGGTTTTCAAAAATCCGTTTCCGTTCTGCATAACTGGCTTCTGGATAGGCGTAGTTTTGACCAATAAAATCAGTGGAAAAGCCCCTACTATTATTGGTATCTGTTTTTCGATTAGGCATACTAGAATTGATCCAAGGAACTGCTTTCTCGCCTGCTTCGTAGTTTCTAAAAAGAAGCTCATAATCTATTTCACGATAATCGGTAGGTTTAACAAAGGGAATGCGGTTTCTTTCATCATCAGTCAAACACATTCTAAAGCAGTACGCCTGAATTTTTGAATCGCCTGTACCATCCTTGGGTGGATGTTCTTTTTCAATGAAGGGAAGTAAGCCACTTTTAGGATTTCCTTTTTCGATGTAAGGGTCAACTCCGTTTACAAAATTATGGTTAATTCCATTTTTGGAAATAGTTCCCTTTAAAGAAGGGCTTGTTTCATTGGCCTGTACACCGTTCAAACTTTCGCCGTATTGCGCATTTGATTCTCTACCAACTGCATAAGAAATTCCTGTCGCAGCCATCAGATCACCTTCGTAAGTAGCATCAATAAACATTTTACCGCTATATACTTGGCCGCTTTCCATCTGAATGGACTTGATATTCCCCTTAGATTTTTTTACGCCACTCTTACGGTTCAAGCGTTGCGCATACACCAAGGTTATATTTTTTTCTTGCTCCAGCATTTCCTTCATTATTTTCAAAGCGGCCGAAGGTTCAAAAGTCCACATTGCATCTTCATTGGGGCCTGTTTTAGTTTGCCCACCATCACGATAAGATTCTTTCTTTTGGAATTTCCAGCTTTCTGGGTTTTGATAATGTTTTTTGACATTCTGGTAAAACTCCCTTGAAATCCCACCGATGGCTTGTTTGTTACCAATATCTGTTTGACCTAATCCACCGGTGGTCAGTCCTCCGATTCGTTTTGATGGCTCAATCAACACGATGGTTTTACCCATTCTCGCCCCCTGAATTGCAGCAGCGACTCCCGCCGAAGTACCACCATAAATTACGACATCGTATGCAGGCGTAATCTGACAAAAAGCGCGTTGGAACTTTCCCAAAAAGGAAGAGAAAACCAAAATTGTCAACAAAGACAAACAATTCTTGAACATCCTCGTGATGGTTTAATGATAAACATTTGTTTTAGTGGCGTTACATCCATTTTTACAACTCCAACCGCTGTTTGTCTTTCAACAACACCTCACGAAGTTTTTCGTAGGGAAGTTTTTGGGGTGACATTTTACCGTCAATCGCTAAAACCGCCGCCGTAGCTGCCGATTGTCCCAAAATCATAAAAACGGGTTCCATCCGAATTGAGCCAAAAGCAATGTGCGAACTCGACACGCATACCGGCACCAAAAGATTATTACACTCGTTTTCTTTGGGCAAAATCGACCCGTAAGCGATAGAATAGGCGCTTTTTGGGTGTACGCCAATGTCGCCTTCGTTTTGCACAAAGCCATCACTTTTGACGTACCGCTGCGCGTTGTGGGCATCAAGTGCGTACGAACCCATACCGATAGGGTTGGGCACTTTGGTTTGCGCCAAAGCGTCGGCTTCTTTCATCACAAATTCGCCAATCATGCGCCGCGCTTCACGGATATAGAGCTGGTGGGGCCAGTTGCCATTGTCGGTAAATTCATCTTTGGGCAAGCCCCATTGCTTCATTTTGTCCTGCACATCGGCAGGAACACGCGGGTCGTTTTGCAGAAAATACATCAGACCTTTTTGGTACAACTCATGGTCTTTAATGATTTCTTGACGGCGCTCGTAGCTTGCTTCGGGATAATCGTAGTTTTTGCCGATGTAATCTGTACTAAATGGGCCGTGGTTGTTGGTGTCGGTTTTACGGTTGGGAATGGGGTCAAATTTATCGTAGGTTTCGCGCCAGCCCGTTTTGAACACCCGTGCGTACAATTCATAACGGGCGGGGTCATAACCTTCTGGTTTTGGGAAAGGAATGCGGTTGTCGGGGTTATTGCTGAGGCACATTCTGAAGCAATACGCCTGAATCTTATTGTCGCCAGTACCGTTTTCAGCGATGGGTTCGGCCGATATTTCAGGTAGTAGTCCGCTTTTGGGGTCGCCTTCAATTTTGTAAGGACTGACGTTGGCTTTGAAATAGTGACCGTGTTGAAACACGCCCGCCTGTACGCCGTTCCATTTTTCGCCGTATACGCTGTTGGCTTCGCGGCCTACGTGGTATTTCACCCCCGCCAACGCCATTAAATCGCCTTCGTAGGTGGCATCGATAAACATTTTCCCCTGATATACATTGCCACTCAGGGTCTTAATGGAAGTGATTCCGCCCGATTTTTTAGTGATTCCTTTGGCCGAACGGTCGAGCCATTCGTTACGATAAATGGTCAATTTGTATTCTTTGACAAAATCCTCAAAAACGCCTTCTGCCGCGTGAGGCTCAAAAATCCACATGGTCCGGTTGGTGCCGTCAAGGGCAGGTGTACCTTGTCCTTTGTTGCCGTATTCTTCTTTTTTCTGCCATTTCCAGGAGGCTTCTTTCTGATAATGCGTATAAAGTCGCTGATAAAACTCGCGCGACAAGCCCCCGATTACTTCTTTGTTGCCCGTGTCGGTAAAGCCCAACCCACCCGACGACAAGCCGCCCAAGTGTTTGTCGGGAGAAACAACAATGACGGTTTTACCCATTTTCTTCACCTGTACCGCCGCAATGACCGCCGCGCAGGTGCCCCCATAA
Organism: Runella salmonicolor; assembly: GCF_024158025.1. Classification (NCBI taxonomy): domain Bacteria; kingdom Pseudomonadati; phylum Bacteroidota; class Cytophagia; order Cytophagales; family Spirosomataceae; genus Runella; species Runella salmonicolor. The sequence goes on along the minus strand of NZ_JAMZEL010000016.1, from coordinate 34,251 downwards.
ATAATCACATCGGCCTGTCGCACCGCCATTGGGCTATTGGGTGCATTTTTCGGAGATTCCGTCAGACCTCCCATTTTATGACTCGGCAATAAAATAACGGTGGCAATCAGCCACACCAGAGAGCGAATTTTGTTCATTGTAAAAAGTGATTATTGGTTAAAAAAGGTGTTTTTAAGCATATTTTACTACCTAAAAACACCTTTAAGATATTAATATCCAGGATTTTGGTCAGCAGGAGTTAAATCGGGGTTATTATCCATTTCCTGCTTCGGAATCGGCCAAAACAAATGCGCATCTTTCACGTCTTTGCCGCGCGCCGTTTTGATGATTTCTTTGAGTTTGGCCACGCCCAATCGTTTGAGATCATACCAACGACTTGCTTCCATCATAAATTCGTAGGCCCGTTCGGTCATGACCAATTCGCGAAAAGACGCCGCCGATTGTCCCTCCAACGTAAAATCAACGGGAGATACCGCCCCTGAAGGATACCCATACGCCCGACGGTGTACTTTATTGAGGCTTTCCAAAGCTTGGGCGGTGGGGCCGTTGTTAGCTTGACTTACCGCCTCGGCATAAATAAGCAAGGCTTCGGCATAACGTAAAAGCGGAAAGTCATTGCCCGCAGGATTGGCGGGCGTATCCCTGAATTTGCGGAAACAAATCGGCTCTGCCGTGGGGAAAGTCGTCAGCCTACCGCTGCGATTGGTATATGACGAATATAGGTTGTAATCTTTGCGCAAGTCTTTGTCAGACCAGTTTTTGATCAAAGGCAAAGTGGGCAAGGTAAAATGCGCCCGTACGCCCGTGGTGTAGGGGCCGTCGGCGGGGTGTTGATAACTCGGATACCCCCATCCCTGACCTGTAATGCGGGCGTATTTAATGTAAAAAACCTCCTCCGAAGTCGTGGTTAAGTCAGCACCGTAAAGTTTTTCAAAATCATCTGAGGTCTTGACTTCAACCAATGAATACAACCCTGACTTAATGACCTCGTCGGCTTTGTCGCGAGCCAAGGCCCAGTTTTCACGGGTCAGATACACACTGGCCAATAGCAGCTTAGCCGCAAACTGCGTGGGTCGTCCTGCCTGCCCAGAGGTAACGGTCTTGGGCAAATTTGTTTCGGCATACTGCAAATCGTCGGTGATTAGTTTATAGACTTCATCTACCGAAGCGCGTTTCCCACGCACCTGCGACACCTCACCGATGGGCGTGGTGCGGAGTGGCACTCCGCCGTAGTTACGCACCAAATTATAATAGTTTAACGCCCTCAAAAAACGAGCTTCTGCTTCGATGGCATTTTTCTCGGCGTCGGTGATGTTTACGCCTTTAACGGCCTGAATCACAATATTGGAGGAATTGATGCTTTGAAACAAGTCGCGCCAAATGACATCCGTACGGCCGATATTGGTACCGTCCAATCCCTGAAATTCGCTGACAGGAATCTGGGTGCCGCGCGAAATACAATAATCCGTCATCCCGTTCAATTGCGCTGGGTAGTTGGTGCCGTACGAGTTTGCCCCCCGTACCTGCGCATACACGGCATTCAGGGCCGCAATGAGGTCCTCCTTGGATTTATAAAAATTCTCTTGCGACAAGCGGTCCGTTGGGACTTCTTCCAATAAACTCTCGCAGGATGTAAACAAAAGGGTAAGAAAGAGAATAGCTATCTTTTTCATAATAAGTTCATTTTGGAAATTAAAAACCTAGACGTGCGCCGAATGTGATGGTTTTGGCTACGGGATACCCAAACTGGTCTACGCCAGGACTAATGGAATTGCCACCGCCGAGGGTGCTTACTTCGGGGTCGTACCACGAATATTTGGTCAAGGTCAATAAATTCTGACCGCTCACGTACACCTGTGCTTTTCGCATCCATTTAAGCCCCCATCGGGCCGTGGGCAAGTTATACGCTAATTGGATATTTTTAACCCGCACAAAAGAGCCGTTTTCTACATACCTATCTGATTCTCTGAACTTTGTATTAACGCTTATTTTGGGATATTTGGCGTTAGGATTAGGGCTTTGCGGTGTCCAGCGATTGACGTACAAATCCTTGATTTGGTTTTCGCCAAAATTGAAACTGTTGGCAAAACTGGCCACGTTGAAGTTAAACAGGTCTACCCCCTGCACACCTTGTACAAACAGGTTCAACTCAAAGTTTTTAAACGAAGCCGACGAGCTGAATCCAAAAATGGCACTGGGGTTGGGGTTGCCGATGATGGTTTTATCATTGGTATTGATAATACCGTCGTTGTTCAAATCTTTGAAAACAATCTCCCCTTTTTCGTTCAGTCCATTTTCTTGATACCCAAAGAAAACCCCCACAGGCTGACCCACGCGCACCAAGCTGACAGGTACTCCAAGCGGGTTTTGCAGGCTGCTACCAAACACGTCGCTTCCTCCTACCAACTGATTCACTTTGTTGCGGTTAAAAGAAACATTGGCCGAAATATCCCACTTAAATTCTCCCGAAAACAGGTTGGCGTCCAGCCCTAGCTCTACTCCTGAATTTTGGATTTCCCCAATATTTTGGGTCGTGCTGGTGTAGCCTGCGGAAGTCGGCAACGAGACAATGGCCAACAAGTCTTTGGTATTTTTTTGGTAATAATCCGCCGTCAGACGAATGCGGTCTTGCCAAAAGCCAATGTCGAGTCCGATGTCGGTCTGGGTGGTGGTTTCCCACTTCAAATCGGGGTTGGATAAACTCCCGCTGGGGGCGTAGCCAATCGAAAGGTCGTTGCCAAAAATCGTTTGATACGATGCCAAACTGTTCAGGGTTTGGTACGGACTCAGCGCCGTGTTGCCCGTTTGTCCCCACGAAACCCGCAGTTTAAGGTCCGACAAAAACGATTTGTCTTTCAGAAAATCTTCTTCAATCACCCGCCACGCAAAAGCGGCCGACGGGAAATATCCCCATTTATTGCTCTTCCCAAACCGCGACGACCCGTCGGCCCGGTAGCTGGCGGTGAATAAATAGCGGTCTTTCATCGAATAATTGACCCGTCCGAGGTACGAAAGCAACGTCCATTCCGACGCCCCGCTGCCCGGAATACCCGGCGTAGCGGCTCCTTGTAATGCATCGGTGGTGAGTACATCGGAAGCAAAACCGCTCCCGCCCGCACTCAACGAATTGTTTTTTTGATTTTGGTACGTCACCCCGCCCGTTAATGCCAAGTTGTGTTTTTCATTAAACGAACGGACGTAGTTCAGGATATTTTCGTTCAAGAGGTTGGTTTGTCGAGACGTGGAAACCGAGGCCGAGCCCGTGGGGGAAGTAGACAGTTTACGGGTCGAATATTGATCCTGACGGCTATTAAAGGTTTCAATACCTCCCGAAATTCGCAACGAAAGTCCCTTGATAAATTCATAATTGACAGCGGTGTTGGCCAAAACGTAGTCCCGCACATCTTTGTCGGTCCGCTCATTGACGAGCGCAAACGGATTGAGCAATACGTTGGAACTGAACGAATACGGAACCACATTGCTATAATCGCCAGACGGTGTAAACGGTGCCACCGTAGGAGGAGCTACCAAAATGGCAGAAAGCGCCCCGTTGCCCCGGTTGCTGTTTTCGCCGTCGATACGCCCTTGGTTGAGTCGGCTCAAAATGGTACTAAAATCAAAGGTCAGTTTATCACTTACGCGGTGATTGATATTGCCCCGAATGGTTCCTTTTTTGTAACTTGAGTTAGGAACAATCCCCTCCTGTGAGAGCAAATTTCCCGAAAATGAATACTGCATCCGTTCGGTCCCGCCCGAGAAAGTCAATCCGTGGTTTTGGATGGGGGCGTTTCGGAGCAATTCCTTCTGCCAATTGGTTCCTTCGCCAAACCCATTGATTTCATCTTGCGTAAAATAAGGCTTTACTCCGTCATTGGTGGCGCGCTCGTTGGCGATTTCGGCCATTTCGCGGGCGTTCATCATTTCAATCAGCTTTGTGGGTGATTGAATCCCGTAAAAGCTTTCCACATCCACTTGGCTTTTACCCGCTTTGCCTTTTTTGGTCGTCACAATCACGACCCCATTGGCACCGCGCGAACCGTAAATGGCGGTGGCGGAGGCGTCTTTCAACACTTCCATGGATTCAATATCGGAGGGGTTTAGCGCGGCAAGGCTTCCCGAAAGTGCGAAACCGTCAACTACGTACAAGGGTTCATTGCTGGCTCTCAGCGAGTTGCCCCCTCGAATCCGCACCGAAATATTAGAGCCGGGCGCTCCCGAGTTCTGAATTACCTGTACACCCGCCACGCGGCCCTGCATTCCCTGCACGGGCGTCGTAATCGGAAACGAAGTAATGTCTTTTGCTTTTACCGAAGCCACAGAGCCCGTCAAGTCACTCTTTTTGACCTGTCCATAACCCACTACCACCACCTCGCTGAGGGCTTTAATGTCGGTTTTGAGCGAAACATCAAGTGCGGTGCGATTGCCTACCACGATTTCTTGCGGCTCGTAGCCCACAAAACTAAACACCAACACCGCTGCCGATTCGCCATCGGGTAGGGCAATGGAATATTCGCCATCGCCATTGGTGGATGTGCCGCGCTGCGTTCCTTTGAGCAAAATACTCACCCCCGGCAGTCCATCCCCTTTTTCGGCGTCAATCACTCTACCCTTAAGAAGTTTATCGACGGGTTTTTCTTTCAGCAAAGGTTCGGCTCGCTCGTTTTCGGGTTCGGTTCTGGGCGGCATTCGGTTGAGCAGGATTTTGTTTCCTACCACCTCATATTCAATATTTAACGGCCGGAGCAAGCCTTCCAGTATGGTGGAAAGCCGCTCATTCTTAGCTACTAAAGTTACTTTTCGTTTAGAAGAAATAAGCTGAGGGCTGTACATAAAATGCACATCCGCCACTTTTTCAATGCGTTCGAGGGCGCGTCCAATTTCTTGGTTAGCCACCTGAACGCTGATTTTTCGTTCGAGTAGTTCCTGCCCTCTGGTATCTATGGCGTACCCTAGGGAAGTGCACAGAATTGTCAGAAATAATTGGTAACAAGTGATTCGCATGATTTTGAGCAGCAACTTGTTGAATTGTCGATGTTTTGACATAATTTTGGACTTTGTTGGTTTACTGAATTGACAAAAACATCCCCGCACTCGTCAATAAACGGGTGTCACGAAGCCTGAGAAACTTTGGGGAAAATTACGGGTCGGTGATGCGGACACATCGCCGACTTTTTTGTTGGTTAATGGGTGATACTTTTCTAAATCATAGCGTCTCCAAGGGGTTTAAAAGGTTCTTTACTTATCGAAGTATGTGGAGTTTAGCGGTTATTATTTGTTTTTTTACTTACATCCCTTCCCTGTCACCACAATCTGCGCGTCTATCAGTTCATAATTGGCTTCCAGTACTTTACAGATAAGGTGCATTTTTTCCAACAACGGTTCATCGCCGAGCGTGGCGGTGAGTTCGCAAGCGCCCATGAGTTCTTCGTCGTACACAATTTTTACACCGTAGGCTTTTTCCAACACCGCAAATACATCTGAAACAGGCGCCTGACGAAACTCAAAACTCTGCTGCTGAATGTCGGACAGCGCCAATAACTGCGGTTTTTCAACCAACGAGCGCACCAATCGGCTATCTGCCCGTCGAAAAGTCACTTGTTGGTTGGGAGTCAGCACCAAGCCAGTCAGTTCTCGATTTTTTTGTTTGGCATCCGCCGTGGGGTCTTCCCGGGTAAACACAGACACTTTTCCGGTTTTGACAATGACCCGAACTTCCTGGTCTTTTTCGTAGGCTTGCACCGTAAATGAAGTACCCAAAACTTTGGTTACCAACCCGTTGGCAAACACAAAAAACGGTTTTTCGGGATTTTTAGAGACTTCAAAAAAGGCTTCGCCAGACAATACAACCTCCCGCTTATCGGTCTGAAAAATGGTGGGATAACTAATGCGCGTTTGCGGTTGTAACACCACAGAACTGCCGTCGGAAAGCATCACTGATTGGGCGCGGGAGGTTGTATTGGTAAATTCGATGAGCTTAACTTCATGCTTAATCTGCTGAACAATTTCGTGGTAAGGGGTTACTTCTTCGCTAAAATTCCGCTGAAAAATCAGCCATCCAGCGAGTGGAATCAACACCAATGCCGCCGCCACGCGCACCCAAGTTTGGCGCCAAAGCGGTACCACCGCTACGCCTTCCTCGGCGCGTTGCACGAGCTGTTGGATGGCCTCGTCTACTTCCGCTTCCGAAATCTCTTCTTGCGCACGATACAATGCCCAGACAACCCGCCTAGCTTGTTGCACAGCCGCGTCCTTTTCGGGATGCTCTGCCAGCCATCGCTCCCAAAAAAGTGATTCCGCATTTTCCAAAACCCACGCCCGAAACGATTCGTCTAAGGCCAACGCCTCGGCGTCGTAGGCGGTATAATCAATCATAGAAAGAATTGTACTTTGATACCCTGTCTATAAAGAGATAGACACATGGCCCGCGGCAATACTCACTTACAAAAACATTTTTTTGATTATTTTACATTGGCCCAGCAGAAAAGCAACATTTTGGCCAACGAAAACCAATTGGTTTTTAAAGAAGTAAGGGCCCGATGCAACAGATTGGCTACCGATTGACGGTTCATGGTCAAAATTTCGGCGATTTGGTCATTGGACAGACCTTCGTAGAATTTTAAAAAGATAATCTCTTGCTGCCGTTTGGGAAGTTTGGCCAAAACTGCCTTTATTTTTCCTTCGTTTTCTTGAAAAAGCTCGCTTTCAATCAAGGTTGATTCGGCGGAGGTATGGTCTGAGAAAGGCAAATCTTCGTCCAAATCTTCCGACTCAAGCATCCACCGTTCTTGACGAAGTTTACGAAATAGGTTGTTACGCAAGGATTTGATGAGGTAAATCCGAACAAAAGGCGTCTCGGTCAGGTGTTCTCGTCGCTCCCAGAGTTCCAGAAACAAATCCTGAATGCAATCCCTGACAATTTCCCGGTCTTTGGTGAATTTGGCGGCGTAATTAAACAACGCCCGATAATGACGCCGCGAAAGCTGCCCCAACGCGCCACTGTCACCCGCTTTGAAGCGCTGCCAGAGAAGTTCTTCTTCGTTATGTAAGAAGGTGATTTTCAAAAGGGAGATTTGTGAGTTTTACCAAAGTTGACATCAAATTAACAAACAAACCCTCACAAATCATACTATTTTTTATAAGCATAATACCAATGCAAAAGCGTCGTATTATTTGGATATTTTTATAAAACAGCAAAGGGCATTCACAAATAACTAATCACTTATTCAGGGAATTAAAAAAAGTCAAATAATATTATTCCATTATTTCAATGAAAAGTAGGTCTCTATTTTTTAGTACAAAACACAGTTTTTTTTAAACTAAACAAACATTTTAAACATTTGTTTAAAATATGCATTTAAATATTTGGCGGATAAAAAAATAGTTTTCAACTTTGGCTCAAGTTTTGAAAATTAGGAGGCAAAAGTGACGTGCATTACTCAATCAAGTGAAGAAAAAATTAAAGAAGCAGCGAAGTCTGTTTTTTTAAAAAAGGGATATGCAGGCACCACCGCAAGAGACATAGCGGAGGCAGCCAGCATGAACATTGCGCTTACGAACTATTATTTCAGAAGTAAAGAGAAACTTTTTTTTGAGATTTTTAGAGACCTGTTCAGTTATTATTGTAAAAACACGCTGAAAATCTTTGAGAAACCAATCAGTATCCGTGAAAAGCTGATTGAGCTTATTGAAGAAGATTTTCAAATGATGAAGAAGGAGCCGAGCTTAGTGTTGTTTTTGATGACCGAAATCCATCGGGACCCCGAACGGCTTTTGCCGGAGTTATCAAGGTTTAAGGAATTATTACATGTTACACTATCAAACCAAATTGAAGAAGAGATCATAAACGGCCGAATGCGCAATATAAGTGTGGAGCATTTGATGCCTTTGATTATGGGGAGTTTGCAGTTTGTTTTTGTGGGTAAGAATATGAATATGAAAATGTATAATGCATCAGAAGAGGAGTTTAATGCATTTGCCGAAAACCATAAGAATCTAATTATCAGCATGATTACCGAATATCTTTTTATTTCTGAGACTGTTAGTTAGTTTTAAAAGCCATTGAAACATTTTCACGCAATTATTGTTCATTAGATTACCCTTCTTTACCCTGCCCGCTATTAAAATTGCTGAGAACCTATGATGAAATTGACCTTTGGTCAATTTGATAAATTTATATATTCTGACACACATTGACAGTATGAGTAAGAAGTTACAAAACAAAGTTGCAGAATTTAAGGATGCTGCTGCTATAAAAGAAAAAGGATTATATCCTTATTTCAGACCTATCGAATCAGGGCAGGATACGGAAGTGATAATTGATGGAAAACCCGTTTTGATGTTTGGTTCCAATTCTTATTTGGGGCTCACAAACCATCCTTACATTATTGAGGCCTCGCAAAAAGCGGCCCAAAAATACGGTACCGGATGCGCAGGCTCGCGCTTCCTGAATGGTACATTAGACATTCACATTGAGCTAGAACGCCGACTGGCGGCTTATACTGGAAAAGAAGCCGCAATTCTTTTCAGTACTGGCTACCAGGCCAATTTAGGCGCAATATCCTCACTTACAGGGCGTAACGACTACATTTTATTGGATGAGATGAACCACGCTTCCATCATTGACGGAAGCCGTTTGTCTTTTTCAAAAGTCATTAAGTACGCCCACAACGACATGGCCGACCTTCGCAAGAAGTTGAGTCTGCTGCCAGACGAAGCCGTTAAACTCATCGTAACCGACGGCATATTCAGCATGGAAGGGGATATTGTTAATCTTCCCGACTTGAATAAAGTTGCCGCCGAGTTTGACGCCGCCATCATGGTCGACGACGCCCACAGCCTGGGCGTAATCGGTGAAAAAGGAGCAGGTGCGTCCTCACATTTTGGACTGACAGACAGTACCGATTTAATCATGGGTACGTTCAGCAAATCGCTCGCTTCGTTGGGAGGATTTATCGCCAGCGACGCCGCCACCGTCGACTACCTCAAGCACCGTGCGCGTTCGCTTATATTCAGCGCCAGCATGACGCCTGCTACCGTGGCCAGCACCTTGGCGGCATTGGACATTATTGAGTCGGAGCCATTCCACATTGAGCGGCTTTGGGCCAACACACGCTACGCCAAAGAGTTACTCCTCATCAGCGGCTTTGATTTGGGCCATACCGAAAGCCCGATTTTGCCAGTTTACATCAGAGATAACGACCTCACATTTATGATGACCAAGCTTCTTCAGGAAGACGGCGTCTTTGTAAATCCCGTCGTTTCGCCCGCTGTTCGCCCCGAAGACACCCTCATCCGGTTCTCTTTGATGGCAACACACACGTTTAGCCAAATTGAAGAAGCTGTCGACAAAATGGCCAGAATTTACCGTAAACTTCGCCCTGAGGCGATAAAAGTAAAACTATGATTCGCGTAGCTTCCGTAGACTCTAAGAAAGAGCTTGGTCAGTTCATTGACTTCCCGCACGATTTATACCGCGACGACAAAAACTATGTCCCTGAGCTATTTATCGCTCAGAGGGATATGCTGACGCCAGGTAAGCATCCTTTCCACGAACACTCTACTGTGAAGCCTTTTCTTGCGTATAGTAATCTACGTGTAGTGGGGCGTATTGCGGCCATTCTCAACCGGAATCACAATACATTTACCGGAAGAAAAGACGGTTTTTTTGGTTTTTTTGACTGCATTGACGACCAAGAGGTTGCCGACGCGCTCATCAAGCAAGCGTCTGAATGGTTGAAATCGCAGGGAGCAGAGCACCTCAATGGCCCAGTCAATTTTTCTACCAACGACCCCTGTGGGCTTTTGGTAGAGGGTTTTGACCGCCCTCCCATGGCTATGATGCCCTACAATGCGCCTTATTACGAAAAACTGTTGCTGAAAACAGGACTACGTAAAAAGACAGATTTGTTGGCCTACGAACTGGAAGTAAGTAACTCCAACGACCGCTCGATAAAGCTGTTGGATACATTACAGCAAAGGTTAAAACGCGCAGGCATTACCATCCGAAAAGTAGACCTCAAAGATTTTAAGAATGAGGTCGTTAAGATTCGGGATGTGTACAACTCGGCGTGGGACAAAAATCTCGGATTTGTGCCGATGACCGACAATGAGTTTGATTATTTGGCGAAAGATTTGAAGTTGATTTTGGACCCTAACTATTGCATAGTGGCCGAAAAAGACGGCAAGTTTGTGGGGTTTGCGTTGGGGATACCCGATATAAATCAAGTACTTATCAAGATTAAGCGCGGACGGCTATTGCCAACGGGTATTTTCAAATTGCTTTTTCAGAAGAAAAACATCACCCGTATCCGTGTTCTGACGCTGGGGGTCCTTGAAGGATACCGTAAAATGGGCATTGAAGCTTGTTTGTACGGGACCATCATCAAGAATACCTACGGAACCAAGATTACAGGGGGAGAATGTTCGTGGATGTTGGAAGATAATTACCTCATGAACCACGCCATCGAACAGATTAACGGCACACTTTACAAAAGATACAGATTGTACGAGAAAGAATTATGAGCAGCAGGGTATTGATTACGGGAGCAAGCGGTTTTATCGGTTATCATCTGATAGAAGCCGCCCAAAAAGAGGGCTTGGAAGTTCACGCTGCCGTCCGCCGTTCCAGTAATGTCAATCACCTAAGAAAATTCAATCCTGTATTTGTCTATCCAGCGTTAAGTGATAAAGAGGCACTGAAAAAACTGTTGAAAGATGGGAATTACAGCTACATTATTCACGCGGCGGGAGCCACACGAGCCAAAAATACCCAAGCCTACAACCTAATCAATGCCGATTATACGCGTTTGCTGGCCGAAGCGGCACTAGAAGCTGATATTCCGCTAAAACGGTTTTTGTTTATGAGCAGTTTGGCGGCACTGGGACCTCTGTCGTATGCCGAAGAGCAGCCCATCACGGAGAACACTTTACCATTGCCCATTACGAGTTATGGCAAGAGTAAACTGTTGGCAGAGAAGATGTTGGAAGAATTAACAGCTTTACCGCTGACGACCATACGGCCCACTGCCGTGTACGGACCAAGGGAGAAAGATTTGTTCATTCTTTTCAAAACCCTCAATCAAGGCCTTGACGCTTACATCGGCAAGGAACCCCAACGACTGAGTTTTGTCTACGTCAAAGATTTGGCAGAAGTGACGGTGGCAGCCTTGCTCAAAGGTCAAAATGAACGTCAGGTCTACAACATCTCCGATGGATTTGCCTACGACCGATACGCCTTGGCCGACGCCTTTAAGGAAACAAGCGGCAAAAAACCGCGTCGGATTCATTTGCCCGTGGGCGTGTTGAAACTAGCCGCCAATATCATGGAATTGGGCGCCACGTTTTCGTCGGTAGCCCCTGTAGTAAACCGTGAAAAAGTAAAAGAGCTGACCGCGCCGAATTGGTTTTGCAGTATCGAAGCCGCCAAACGGGATTTGCAATACCAGCCTCATTATAATTTAAACAAAGGAATTGCCGAAACCTGGCAGTGGTACAAAGCCAATGACTGGATTTGAAGCAATCTACCAAAAGTACCTTTACCGAAGTTTTCTTTCCTAAAAAGAAACTTGATTGGACCCATTTAATGTACAGTCGTGATGAACAAAGGGCCAAAAGCCCACATTAAAATGAAAAAATTAGCCACAGATATAACCAACCTCCTGTCGATTTTATGTCTGACGCTAGGCGTTGCGTTTGCTCAAACAACCACCGTCAAAGGCGTCATTACCGACACTAAATCGGGCGAAACCCTGCCGTATGTAAATGTGCAGGTAGTAGGAACCAACATCGGAAGCACTTCCGATGCCGAAGGCCGCTACAGCCTTACCGTACCCGCCAATAAATCAGTCATTAAGTTTACCTACATCGGGTACCTGAGCATCGAGAAAAACGTCACGCCCGGGATTGCGCAGACCATTAACATAAAGATGGCCGTCGACGCCTTGCAATTGAAGGAAGTGACCGTTAGGGGAAAAACCAGCCGTTATCGAAACAAAGATAATCCAGCGGTTCAGCTCATCCGGGAGGTGATTGAGCACAAAGAACAAAACCAGATGGCGGCCAATGACTACGTAGAATACGAACAATACGAGAAAATCGCCTTGTCGTTGAGCAACCTTTCCGACAGTTTTAAGGAGCGTCGCATTTTCCGGAACTACCAGTTTTTGTTTGTCAATCAAGATTCAACGGGCATGGGCGGCAAAAATCTGTTGCCCGCTTACATGCAGGAAAAACTCTCTAAAGTCTATTTTCGCAAAAATCCCTATACCAAAAAACAATGGGTAGAGGCAGACCGCAAGGCCGAATTTGACTCTAAATTTATCGATAATGACGGTTTGAACGCCTACTTCCGACGTTTGTACGAGGATGTAGACATTTACAAAAACGACATTTCTATTGCCACCAACCTGCTGCTAAGCCCCATTGCCAACACGGCCCCGACGTTCTACAAATTTTTTATTCGCGATACCGTCAAAACCCAAACGCCTTGGCTGATTGAGTTGGGATTTGTGCCGCGCAATAAAACCGATATGCTCTTTGAAGGAAAACTATTTGTGACCCTCGACGGTAACTTCAGCGTTCAGAATGCCTACCTGACGGTCAATAAGGAAATAAACCTCAACTTCATGCGCGATTTGGAAGCAAAGTTGGAGTTTGAAAAAGGTACGGACGGTCGCTACCATCCCGCTAAAACTACGTTGGGAATGGAGTTTGCACTGGGCGATAAATCGGGCGGCCTTTATGGACAACGCGTGGTAAATTTCAAGAACTTTACCATCAATCAAGCCCGTCCCGACAGCGTTTATAAAGGCCCCGCGCAGGAAAACGTGACCGCGCTTTTGGCCGTAAACAAAGGCGAATCTTACTGGAACAACGTGAGGCACTTACCCTTGGACCGGCTAGAGCGCAATATTTACCGAAACGTAGACACGCTCCAAACCATCCCGTCTTTCCGCCGAACAATGGACGTCGCAACCTTGCTTTTGGCTGGTTATAAATCCTTCGGCCTCGTAGAAGTAGGGCCCGTCAACACGTTTTACAGCTTCAATCCCGTGGAAGGATTCCGTCTGCGTTTTGGCGGCCGAACCACCACTGATTTGAGCAATCGTTACTTTTTTGAAACCTACGCGGCCTACGGTTTCAAGGACGAAAAATGGAAGTATTTTTTAAGCGGTACGTATTCGCTCAACAATAAATCGGTGTACCAGTTTCCGTTTCATTACATACGGGCCAGTTTTCAGCGCGATACCAAAATTCCTGGACAAGACTTGCAGTTTGTGCAAGAAGACAACTTTTTGTTGTCCTTCAAACGCGGCGACAATAACCGCTGGCTGTACAATGACATTTTTAAAATCGAATACATACGTGAGTTAGCCAACCATTTCTCTTACCGGGTGGGCTTTACGCAGTGGAATCAAAGCCCCGCGGGCATCCTGCGTTATGAAACCGTTGATAATGAAGGCAACGTACAAAGTGTACCACAGTTGAAAAATACCGAGCTGAGTCTGGAACTGCGATACGCGCCCAACGAGCAGTTTTACCAAGGAAAACTGTACCGCACCCCACTCATCAACCGCTCACCTATTTTCACACTTCGCTACAATGTGGGCGTGAAAGGCTTTTTGTCGGGCCAAAACAACTACCACAACATTACGGCCAATATTGCAAAACGTTTTTACTTCTCGCAGTACGGCTACGCCGACGTCACGACGGAAGGCGGCTACATTGTGGGCAAAAACATTCCGTTTCCGTTGCTGATGATTCACCGCGCCAACCAAACCTACGCCTACCAATTGAACTCGTACAACCTAATGAATTTTCTTGAGTTCGTGAGTGACCATTACGCCAGCGTAGACGTACAATATTATTTCAATGGATTCATTTTCAACAAGATACCATTGCTCAAAAAACTAAAACTCCGCGAGGTGGTCAGCTTGAAAGCACTCGTGGGTGGCCTGCGCGACGAGAACAATCCAAACAAACAAACCTCCGTTTTTCGCTTTCCAGTTGACGAGCAGGATAAGTCCATCAGTTACTCTTTGGGACGCACGCCGTACGTGGAAGGTAGCGTCGGGATAGCCAATATTTTCAAATTATTGCGTCTGGATTTGGTAAAACGTTTCAATTACCTCAATCATCCGGGTGTATCCGAGTGGGGCATTCGGGCGCGGTTTAGGGTTGATTTCTAAACTACCCTCAATCACCTAATTATCAATTACTTAAAGAAGCATAAAGAATGAATTACGCAATCATCGCAGCAGGAGAAGGTTCACGATTGGCGCAGGAAGGGTTTCCGCTTCCTAAGCCGATGGTCGCGCTGCACGGCGAAATGTTGATTGACCGTTTGATTGGTATTTTCAGTAATAATCGTGCCGAAAGCATTCAAATTATCATTAACGAAGCCTCGGAGGCGCTGGAGAAACACTTGTCGGAAACAACCTATGAGGTGCCAGTCCGAGTCATCAAAAAATCCACGCCGAGTTCATTGCACAGCTTTTATGAATTGCTAAAGGCCAATCCCGCCATTGATGAGTTGTGTCTGACCACCACCGACACGGTATTTACAGAAGATGAATTTGAGTCATATATTCTGGCATTTGAGCAAAACCGCGAGCTGGACGGATTAATGGCCGTCACCACCTTTGTGGATGACGAAAGTCCTTTGTTTGTGGCAACCGATGAACAACATTTGGTCACGGCTTTTACCGACACCAACACTTTGAACACACCATTTGTATCGGGGGGCATTTATTGTTTGCGCAACAAAGCCCTCGATTGCGTTACGCAAGCGATTGAAAGCGGCACCAGCCGGATGCGCAACTTTCAACGCCAATTAATTGACAATAAGTTAATTATCAAAGCTTTTCCCTTTTCAAAAATCGTGGACATAGACCACGTGAGGGACATTACCACTGCCGAGCTTTTTTTGAGCCACGCGCAGCAGACACCAAATCATGAAGTTGTTTTATAATGGATACATTTGAATTACTGGGAGTACACCGAAACAAGAAGTTTTCCCCCAATCATATCGGAAATGATGACGCCATTTTTTCATTAACCGCCCAAGCACTCCAACGAATGGGATGCACGGTAAGCATCTGTTGCGAAGATGAGTTTCTGCAAAAAGAGACGGTTGAGCAACGTTTTATTTTTACCATGGCCCGTCAGAAAGAAGTAGTCAAAAAATTGCAAGATTTGGAATTGGCGGGAAAAGTCATTGTCAATTCGGGTTTTGGAATCGAAAAATGTTTTAGAACAAATATGACCAAAGGACTGGTCGAAAACGGCATTCCATATCCCAAAAGTTTTATTGTGCCTACTTCCTACACCGGGAATGATGTTTTTGAGCAACTTCCCGGCAAAGGATTTTGGATCAAACGCGGTGATTTTCACGCCATTCACAAAGAAGACGTGACCTTTGCGGCAAGCGCCGACGAAGCCCGGGAGATATTGCGTGAATACGCGCTCCGGGATATTCCCGACGCTGTCATTTCTGAGCATTTGATGGGCGATTTGGTGAAGTTTTATGCCGTACGCAACACCGATTTTTTCTATTGGTTTTATCCGTACGCCAACAACCACCACAAATACGCCGATTATGAAAACATCAACGGCAAGTCGCTGTACTATCCTTTTGACGAGGATGCGCTCCGCAAAGCCGCCAATGCCTCAGCCGAAGCCCTCGATGTACACGTGTATGGTGGGGATGCCATCGTGGGAAAAGACGGACGGTTTCACATCATTGACCTCAACGACTGGCCGAGCTTTGCTCCGTGCCGTCAAGACGCCGCTGAGTCGATTGCCCAAGCCATTTTTCAACAATTTACCATAGCTGCCTGATGGAAAATTTGACCCAAAAAATACCCACCGAAAAAAAGGAAGAGCCCAAAAGCAGTGCTTTTGAAAACTCACTGAAATCAAGCGATACCGAAGAGCAGATTGATATTTGGTTTTATCGGCCCATTGGCTATCAAATTGCCCTTTTTTGCGCTAAAGTCGGCATTACGCCCAATCCCGTTACCATTGTAAGTATCTTTTTTGGCGTAGGGGCGGGAATTCTTTTCTATTACCAAGAACTGTGGATAAACGTCATTGGCATGTTGTTGTTGGTTTTTGCCAACTCTCTCGACAGTGCCGACGGACAGCTGGCCCGCATGACCAACAACAAGAGCCGACTAGGACGCATCTTAGACGGAGCGGCAGGGGACTTTTGGTTTATTGCCATTCACGTTGCCATTTGTTTACGCAGCCAAAACGAAGGTTGGAGCGCGTTTATTTGGGTACCCGGCGTGGTAGCGGGGGCTTCGCACGTGGTGCAATCAGCGATGGCCGATTACTACCGCAACGTGCATTTGTTTTTCATCAAAGGCACTTCTGGCAGCGAACTAGACAACAGCCGCGAGTTGCAGAAAGAATACGACACGCTTACGTGGGGTAAAAACTTCGGCATGAAACTGGTCGCGAGATTTTACTTAAACTATACCAAAATGCAGGAAAGTTTCTCGCCCAACCTGCAAAAATTATTGGGTATAGTACGCGAAAAATATAGCTCAGGATTACCCGAATGGCTTATTACCGAGTTTAGAGCACAAAATAAGCCGCTGATGAAATATACCAATATTATTCAGTTCAACACGCGGGTTTTATTTCTGTTTTTGTGGTTGTTTATCGACCAAGCCTGGATTTATTTTCTATTCGACATCTTTGTTCTGAACCCCATTCTTATTTACATGTGCGTGAGTCAGGAGAAAGTGAGCCGTCATTTTTACCAAAAAATCGTGTCTTAACGTGAAGAGTACGACGATATACAAAGCCCTATTTTTGGTGCTGGGCGTCATTTTCCTGGGCTATATGATTTATGGCATGGGGCTTGATGTTATCGGGGCCAACATCCAAAAAATGGGTTTTTGGTTTATTCCCGTCATTGGCAGCTGGTTGGTGATTTACGTTTTGAACGCCTTTGCCTTCAAAGCCATCATTGAAGAGCCACAACTGCCCGCAAGCAACCTTTCCTTTTGGTCGGTGCTTCGATTGACAATTACGGGTTACGTTATCAATTACATTACGCCGTTTGTGGCGCTAGGCGGCGAGCCGTACCGCATCATGTTGCTCAAACCCGCGCTCGGAATCCGCAAGGCCACGTCGTCGGTGTTGTTGTACAGCCTGATGCACATGTTTTCGCACGTGTTGTTTTGGTTGGCATCGATTGTGCTCATCGTGGCTTTTGTTCCGCTGAGTACGCTGATGCTGGCGGGTTGTGGCGTTATGTTGGTGGTGGGTTTGGTGCTAGGCTTTTGGTTTATTCGCGTCTACCAACGCGGCTTCACGGTCAGTACGTTTCGATTGTTAGAAAAAATGTACTTCGTCAATAAAATGGTAAAGGGCTTTATGGCCGAAAAAATTGACGCATTGCACGAAATCGACGAGCAAATCCGCATTCTATACGCCGAGCGAAAACCGCGTTTTTATGCTTCGCTGGGGCTAGAATTTGCGGCCCGGGTGGTAGGGTGCGCCGAGATTTACTTCACGGCCCAGGCCGTCGGATTGGATATGTCAATCACCGAATCGCTGATTGTTAGCTCTGGCTCTTCGTTGTTTGCCAACCTGATTTTTTTCTTTCCGATGCAGCTCGGCACCCGGGAAGGGGGTTTGGCGCTGGCGTTGCAGAGCATCGGAATGCCCGCTGCAACGGGCCTTTTTATCGGTATCGTGGTGCGTATCAGGGAGTTGGTATGGATAGGCATTGGGCTGCTTTTGCTCCAACGAACAAACGTTCAACCAGTGAGCAAAGAAACTGCGCTGGAAACCGTTTCAAATAAATTATAATTTTTTTGGTTAATCTGTCACCCATTATTTAAAGTAAATCGTTTATGATAAAAGGAGTTTTGCTGGACTACGGTGGCACAATCGACACCAATGGATTGCATTGGGGCGGTGTATTGTGGAACAGTTACCAAAAATACGGGGTACAAATTGACCAAGCAACATTTTCAAAAGCGTACTCATTTGGGGAGAGAGCCTTGGCGATTCATCCGATTGTGAAACCTGAGCATACTTTTTTAGATACCTTACGGCTCAAGGTGGAGCAACAGTTTCAGTTTTTAAAAGATAACGGTTTTCTGGTTAATCCTGAGCACGTTGAGCTGATTGCAGCAGACTGTCATCTTTTTGCCAAAACAACCGTGGCGCAGGCCGCCCCCGTTTTAGAGCAACTTTCAAAGCAGTATCCGCTGGTGATGGTTTCTAATTTTTACGGAAATATCAATAGCGTTTTAAATGATTTTGGGATTGCTGCGTATTTCAACGCCGTGGTAGAATCGGCCGTGGTGGGCGTAAGAAAGCCCAATCCAGCCATTTATCAACTCGGCGTGGACGCGTTACAATTGCCCGCCGAAGCCTGCGTCGTCATTGGCGACTCATACAGCAAAGACATTGTTCCAGCGCACGAAATCGGCTGCAAAACAATCTGGCTAAATGTACAAGGTTGGGAAGAAACAACTACCAAAACTGACTCCGTCGCCGATGCAGAAATCCATGATTTTGCATTGGTCCCTGAGCAGGTTACGAAATTAAGAAGTTAAGCACCAATGAAGTTAAACAATTAAAAGATAGGCAGTTAAATGAATTTATTGTAAATTCATCATTCTGATTGCTTGCTTTTTAAGATTTAACTTCGACGCATTTTTACAAAAATACTGACACCAAATCATTGAAGAGTATGTACGATATATGCACCATCGGGCACATCACGCTTGATAAAGTGGTGACACCCCACTCGGTCAAATATATGCCGGGAGGCACTTCTTTTTATTTTTCCAAAGCCATCCAAAAGGCGCAATTAGACTATGCTTTGGTCACGGCTTTGGCAACGAGTGAGTTGGGAGTGGTTGCCGACCTTCGCAAATCAGGTATTGAAGTATATGCATTGCCCAGCGAGCACTCGGTGTATTTTGAGAACATTTACCCCGAAAATCAAAACCACCGCGAACAAAACGTATTGCAAAAAGCCTCCCCGTTTGATGTTCCGGTCATGCCCGATATTACCGCCAAAATCTACCATTTAGGGCCTTTACTTTCAGACGACATCTCCTTGGAACTGTTAAAACTACTCGCCACCAAAGGCATGGTTTCGCTCGATATTCAGGGATATTTGCGGTACGTTAAAGACAAAAAAGTACTTTACAAAGACTGGGCCGACAAAAAAGAGGCGCTGCCGCACGTGAGCATTTTGAAAGCCAATGAGTTTGAAATGGAGGTATTGACGGGCAAAAATAAGGTGCAGGAAGGTGCCAAATACTTGGCCGACATGGGCGTCAAAGAAGTAATCATCACCCTTGGCAGCCACGGCTCGGTGATTTATACCGATAATCGCTTTCATAAAATCCCCGCTTTTACGCCCACAAAAGTAGTGGACGCCACGGGTTGCGGCGATACGTACATGGCGGGCTATTTATCCAAAAAGATAGCCGGAGCCGACGTGGAAGAAGCCGGAGAGTTTGGGGCGGCCATGGCTACCATCAATATCGAAGCTTCTGGTCCTTTCTCGGGCGATTTCAACAAAGTTGAAAAAGTACTGAATTACGGAACTCATGAGGGGTACGAAAAGGTTTTTTCATGGGCAGAAGCGTGGTCTTCGGTCGTTTAAAGTTGTTTTTGCAGTAAACTAAAGTCATGAAACTTTCAATTATTTTGTGGTTGCTTGTTGCCCCGCTACTTTTATCGTTTTCGACGCCCAACAGTAGCACCGATAAAGCACCACTCCCCGACCCAGAGAGTTTTCCCGTACCCAACGGAATCAAAGGACTCCTGTTTTATATCCAGCGCGACCCTAATACCAACACGATTTGTTACGAAATCAATGTGGATAAAAACGGGAAACTAGAAACAGAAGACCCCGTTCATGCATTTTGGATTCGCTATCCGGAGGGAGGAATGCGTAAAGATCTGAACTACATTCAACGAAAATTTGCCTACGGAATCAACGTAAAGTCGACGGGAAACGACCGCTACGAATTGCGTTCGGTGGCCTATTCTAAACTACCGCTTTTGTTGAAAAAAGACGCCCAAAACCAATATCAGGTATATACCGCAATCAATAAAAAAGAGTGCGTACTGAGCCGGGTATTTATCCGCATCGATGGCGGCTCGTTTTGGTCTCCCAATGTTCTTTATATTGAGTTAAAAGGAACTGAAATAGCCACTGGCAAAACCGTGACTCAACGCATCAAGCCTGTCTAAGGGCGGCTTAATATCCCACCCCTTCCAAAAAAGCTGTCGATAACTTTTTCAGTTTGGAATTGCTCAATGCGCGGTCAAAAACGGCTAATCCGCCGATTTGTCCCTTAAAAAAATTACCCATTCCCGCTTTAAGCAGCACCGCCCCCACGGTAAAATCAGAACCGTTGTTGCCCATGCCATCAGGAAAGTAATACGGATTTTTGGACTGGGTCAAACCCTCGGGGTAGCCCTCAAAGCCTTTGGTATGGTCGATGAGTTCGGGCGTACGCGCTTTGAAAATACCGTTAAAATACGAGCGAATGTATTGCCCATCGTACGTAAAAGCAACGCAGCACCACTCATTGGCGGGCACGGTCTGTTCACTCGCCGAATAATCAATGGAATACGGAAACGGCAGCGTAGGTTTGCCAGTGAGTGAAATATGCCCGCAAACCTGATTTCGACCGTTGTAATATGGCAACGACACAAACAGCCCATACTGCCGTTTGCCCCCGTCTTGGTATTCGTTCCAAATTCCTCCCACAAATCCCGTTTGTTCTCCCGTCCACTTGACCCAGGCCACCACAGTCACACCCTGATTTTTACCGTAAATATTGAGCTTACCGATTTCAGCATTGGGCAGTGAAAGAAAAGCCTTGTTACCAAAAAGCGCCGAATAGCCCGACAACGGCCCTTCGTTGATGCGGGGCAGTGTGCCGTTTTGTTCTTGCAATGGAAAATCCGCCGTGCCCTGGGCCTTTCTGGGCTGTCCCTCCTCTTCTTTAAAATCCCACAAGGCCACCAAGCCTTTGGTTCTGAGAAGTTTATTGATAGAACGCTTGGGGGCTTGCCCATACACGGCACTGCCTACCCACATCGTCAGGAGACAAAACAGTAGGCACGGGCGAATCATAAAAAGGGCTTTTTTCATACAACTTCGAGGGATTGTCTGAATCAGGTTTAGAAAAACATTTGTACAATGTTAAAGATTATTTTCCCATTTCTACGCCAATCACAAAGCCATTCATGCATGAAAATTATTCTTTATGCTTCCTCCATATCTGCCTCAAGCGTGAACGCTTTTAAAAAATTATTGTTTTATAATTTATACCCATTGCGTTACTATCCACGCCATCACAACTTTCTTAACGTCCCGAATGACTCGTTACACTTTCTAAAAAGTCCATTGGTTTTATCCTATTTAACAGGCAATCAGAAAGAAATATAGTCCGGTCATTTAAGAATTTAAATACTATGAGAACATTGCCCGTATACATCTTCGCTCCTGCTATCACGCACTGGAGAGCGAGGGGTGGAAGTCATTATTCTGCCGATTCTTCTGTTTTTTTACTCCATTTTTTTCCCAACGGTTCTTGAAGTATCCGAACTTCGCACCGCCTAAATATCTTTCAATTTCCTCTTACTTTCATAATTTTTACCCTGAATGAGTTATTGGTCAAAATCAGATAAAAAGTTTTTTTTAGCGCTGATTACCGTTGCATTCCTGTCTCCGCCTCCCAGCCTGCTTTGGGCACAATCGCAGGCATCGGTCGACGGTGGAACCTTGGAAAAAGCCACCTTGGAAGAGGTCGTGAAATACGCTTTGAAAAATCAGCCCGCCATTCAACAATCGGTGATTGATGAGCGCATTACCGAAAACAACATCAAAAGCCGGCTCGCTGATTGGTATCCGCAAATCAACTTCAACTACAACCTGCAACACAACTTTATTGTCCAAACCAGCATCATTGGCGGCAATCCCGTCAAGTTAGGCGTCAGCAATATCTCGGCGGGGCAGTTTACGGTGTCGCAACCACTCTTTAACCGCGACGTGCTTTTGGCCCGGCGCACCCAAAACGAGGTACGATTGCAGGCCAATCAACTAACATCCTCCAACAAAACCGATTTGGCCGTCGATGTCTCCAAAGCCTTTTATGATGTTTTGACCACCAAGCAACAAATCGACGTGGCCAACGAAGACATTGTGCGGCTAGAGCGCAGCCTGAAAGATGCGCAGAATCAGTACAAAGCGGGCGTTGCCGATAAAATTGACTACAAACGGGCGCTGATTTCGCTCAATAATACCAAAGCCTCGAAGAAAGGCAACGAGGAAATTCTGAAAGGAAAAATTGAATACCTCAAATCCTTGATGGCGTATCCGAAAGCGCAGGAGCTAAATCTTCAGTACGACAGCCTACAAATGGAACGTGAGCTTTTTTTGGATACCCTCCAAAATGCCGAATACACGTCGCGCATTGAATATCAGTTACTTAATACCCAAAAGCGCTTATTGGAGTATAATTATCAGTACACCAAATGGAGCTATTTACCTACGGTGGCGGCCAACGGAGCCTACAATTTGAACTTTCAAAACAATCAGTTTTTGGATTTGTACTCCAAAAATTTCCCCAATTCATTTGCGGCCATCACGCTTTCGTTTCCTATTTATCAAGGAGGAAAACGCAAGATTAATACCAACACCGCCGAGTGGCAGCTCAAACGCATTGATTTGGACATTAAGCGCCTGCAACTCAACGTCAACGCCGAATATGTGCGGGCTTTGGGCAGCTATAAAGGGAGCTTGACCAATTTGCTTACCCAAAAAGAAAACATGGAATTGGCGCGCGAAGTCTATGATATTCTTCAACTGCAATACCGGTCGGGCATCAAAACCTACCTCGAAGTCATCGCTTCGGAGACTGATTTACGACTGGCTCGCATCAATTATTACAACGCGCTTTATCAAGTGCTTTCCAATAAAATTGACGTACAACGTGCCCTTGGCCAACTTAATTATTAAAAAACTGAATCTCCGAATTATATGTATTCGAATCCCATACACTATTTTACCGCCGCATTGTCCATCGTTTTTCTGACCTCTTGCGATAAAAAAGAGGAGCAAAAAGCGACCCAACAGGCTCCCCCAGCCGTAGCCGTGACGTTGGAAGAAGTCACCACCACCGACGCCGTTTATTACGACGAATACCCCGCCAGCATTACGCCCATCAATCAAGTGGAACTGCGTCCGCAGGTGACGGGCTTTATTACGGGGGTACATTTTCAGGACGGGGCACGGGTGAAAAAAGGACAGCTTTTGTACTCCATCGATGCGCAACTTTATTCGGCCAATTATGAGCAGGCCGTGGCCAACCTAAAAGTACAGGAAGCCAACGTCAACAAAGCCCAGAAAGACGCCGACCGGTACCATGAATTAGATAAAAACGATGCCGTAGCCAAGCAATTGGTTGACAATGCCGACGCCGCACTCGAAGTAGCCAAGAAACAAGTAGAAGCGGCCAAGGCCAATATTTCGGCGGTATCTACCAGCGTAAGGTATACCAAAGTCTACGCTCCGTTTGATGGTGTGATTGGCATCTCTTTGGTGAAACCCGGCGCAGCGGTTTCGGCAGGACAAACCCTGCTGAATACCGTCTCGACCGACGGACAATTGGCCGTAGATTTTGGCGTAGACCAAAAAGAAATCTATCGGTTTGCGACCTTACTTAAAAACAGAGCTTCCAAAGACTCCACATTTACGCTTGCTTTTGGCCCCGATATTTATCCTCATCCTGGCAAAATTCAATTGCTTGACCGCGCCGTTGACCCGCAAACGGGAACCATCAAAACGCGACTAATTTTTCCTAATCCCGACAATTTACTGCGCGCTGGTATGACTGGAACCGTGCGGGTACTGAACCGCGCCTCTACCAAATCGGTCGTGATTCCTTACAAGGCCGTAACCGAGCAATTGGGCGAGTTTTTTGTCTACGTTGCAGGTGATAGCAGCAAAGTAAGTCAGCGGAGAATTGTGGTTGGCCAACCGTTGGGAACCAAAATCATTGTGAAAGAGGGATTGAAAGAAGGTGAAAAAATCGCCGTAGAAGGAGTCCAAAACTTACGCGAAGGGGCACTAATTAAAACGGACAAATAACTCATTTACAATTGTTTATTTCAATCAGAAATCGACAATCGCAAATACAAAATCTTTCCAAATGATTGCAGATATTTTCATCAAAAGGCCCATTACCGCCATCGTCTCGTCGATTGTGATTGTGTTGGTGGGACTCATTGCATTATCTACCCTGCCCATCGCGCAGTATCCAGATGTGACCCCTCCCACCGTGACGATTTCGGGGAACTTTATCGGAGCCGATGCACAAACGGTAGAACAAACCACCACTACCGCCATCGAAACCCAAGTCAACGGCGTGCCGGGCATGAGTTATATGTCGAGTACCAGTACGAGCAGCGGGCAAAGCGGCGTCAACGTGGTATTTGAGGTGGGCACCGACGTCAACATTGCGGCACTCGATGTGCAAAACCGCGTCAGCGTAGCCGAGCCTTCTTTGCCCGATGCGGTCAAACGTTTGGGCGTTACGGTCCGAAAACGTCAGCCAAGCATCATGGTGGTATTGGCGCTTTATTCGCCCAAAGGCACTCACGATGCGCAATTTATCGGAAACTACGCCAATATTTACCTAAAAGATGCCCTCCAACGGGTCAAAGGCGTGGGCGATATTGTTTCGCGCGCCGATGATTTCGGAATGCGTATCTGGTTAAATCCCGACAAACTCGCCAGCCTCAAAATGACGCCCGCGGATATTTCGGCGGCACTTTCGGAGCAAAACCTTCAGATTGCGGCGGGAACCGTGGGCGGAAATCCGCAACCCAACACCCAGACATTTGAATACAGTGTACTGACCAACAGCCGCTTGAACACCAAAGAACAGTTTGAAGACATCGTGGTGCGCTCCTCGCCTGCCGAAGGGCGCGTGGTGTATCTACGCGACGTGGCGCGGGTCGAGCTCGGCAAGTTTGATTATGGGGTTAACGCCTTTGTCAACGGAAAACCTGCGGCATTTATTCTGATTTATCAGGCGCCCGGTGCCAACGCCCTCGAAACCTACGACGGAGTAGTAAACGCCCTCGAAACCATGAAAAAGACGTTTCCGAAAGACATCGACTACGTCATGCCGACCGAAACTGCCACCGTGGTCCGGGTTTCTATCAATGAAGTATTAAAGACTTTTGGCGAAGCCATGATTTTGGTGATTATCGTGGTGTTTTTGTTCCTGCAAAACTGGCGCGCCACGTTGATTCCGATTCTGGCCATTCCCGTTTCACTCATCGGCACGTTCATCTTTTTTATCCCGTTTGGATTTACCATCAATACCCTCACGCTTTTTGCTTTCGTGTTGGCCATCGGTATCGTCGTCGACGACGCCATTGTGGTCGTGGAAGCTGTTCAGCACAACATTGACCACGAAAAGCTCTCGCCCAAAGAAGCAACCGCCAAGGCCATGAAAGAAATTTCTGGCCCCGTGATTGCCATCGCCTTGATTTTGGCGGCGGTGTTTGTGCCCGTGAGTTTTGTGCCGGGCATCGTGGGGCGTTTGTATCAGCAGTTTGCCATTACGATTGCCGTTTCGGTGCTATTATCGGCTTTCGTAGCGCTTTCGCTAACGCCAGCGTTGTGTTCTACCATGCTTCGCCCTTCCAAAGGAGCGGGCGATAAGAAAAATTTAATGGAGAAATTCTTCGACCGATTTAACAAATGGTTCGAGCGCTTGTCGGTTTCCTACACCAGCGGTGTGGCGAAGTGGATCAAAGGCACGCCCTACGTGATGGTGATGATGGTGTGTTTGTTTGTTGGATTGTTTTTCCTGTTCAAAAATAAACCCACGGGTTTTATCCCCGTTGAAGACGAAGGGCGCCTTTTTGTGACCTATGAAATGCAGGAAGCAACTTCTACCACGCGCAACATTGCGATGATTAAGGAAATCATGACCCGCGTAGAATCCATTCCCGAAGTACGGGTCGTGGGTGGTTTGGCGGGGTTGAACGTGCTCAGTTTTTCCAACAAATCCAACGTTGGTACGCTGTTTATCAACCTGCACCCGTGGGCCGAGCGCAAAGGCGCCGAGCACCACGTGCAGAGTGTCATCAAAGAGATACAAAAACGCACCACCGACATCCGCGAGGCGCGCGTTTTGGCCATTGCACCACCCGCTATTCCGGGCTTGGGTGCCACGTCTGGATTTACGTTTCAGATACAGCAAACCACCAGCACCGATAATATTCAGCAATTTGAGGGCGTAGCCCGTAATTTTCTGGGAGCGCTTACCAAACGCCCCGAAATCGGCGCGGCCTTCACCTTTTTTAACACCCGAACTCCCAGCTATAAAATTGACGTAGACCGCGAAAAAACCAAAAAACTGGGCGTATCGGTTTCAGAGGTATTCAGTTCATTGTCGGCCATGTTGGGAAGTAATTACGTCAACGACTTCAATCTTTACGGGCGAAACTTCCGCGTGGTGGTACAGGCCGACAGCAGTTTCCGCTCGTCGTTGGATAAAATTGAGAAGTTTTATGTACGCAACCGCGAAGGAAACATGATTCCGCTGAGTGCTTTGGTCACGACACAGGTGGTTGAAAACCCCGCCTTGATTTCGCACTATAACATTTATCGTTCGGTCGAAATCAACGGAACGCCCAAACCTGGCTTCAGCAGTGGGCAAGCGATTACGGCGCTACGGGAAGTAGCCGCCCAAACCCTTCCCGCTGGATATGGCTATGAATTTTCGGGCATGAGTAGCGAAGAAATAAAGGCAGGCGACAGCACCACGACCATTTTTGCCATTTCTATCGTCTTTGTCTTTTTGTTTCTGGCGGCCTTGTACGAAAGCTGGTCCATTCCATTTTCGGTGCTTTTTGCCGTTCCCATCGGGGCCTTCGGCTCAATTTTGACGCTGACGTTTTTACCCAACTTATCCAACAACATCTACGCCCAAATCGGGTTGATTACGCTGATTGGATTGGCTGCCAAAAATGCCATCTTGATTGTAGAATTTGCCAAAGAGCGCGTTGACGGCGGTATGGAATTGGTCAAAGCTACGCTGGAAGCCGTACAGTTGCGCCTCCGACCTATCATCATGACTTCGTTGGCATTTATTCTGGGGGTGTTGCCATTGGCGTTTGCCAGCGGTGCCGCTGCCGAATCCCGAAAGACCATCGGTTGGACAGTATTTGGGGGAATGTTGGCCGCTACCTCTCTGGCTATTTTTGTAGTTCCAGTACTGTTTGTCCTGATTGAAAAAATCAGTACGGGCAAGAAAAAACGTACAGCGAACGAAGAAAAAACAAGTACAACTTCAACGGTAGTGGAGTAGGAAACATTTTAGGAAATAACTAAAACGCCCATAAAACAGCTGATTAATCAACTGTTTTATGGGCGTTTTTCATTTAATGATTTTACATTAAGTTAAGCAGGTTCACAAACTGCCCCATAGTAACTATCGTTGTATTATTGTACGTTTCTAAACTTAACAAATCGGCATCACCAGTAACTAAGAAATCGGCATTACAACTTTCACAAATGCCCAGCAAGTAATCATCTTTGGAATCTCTTACTAAAGTAGGCTTTGTTATAATTGGCACCTCCTTCAGAAATAGCATAGCCAGTGACATAAACCTGATAATCTGATTGGGAGCGATAATTTTTGAGAACTTTTTTCGGGTAATTACTCCCTCAAATTCTTGGAGGAGTTCGGCCGAGTAGTAAATCTGCAAATGAGTATTTTTTAGAACCGTATAGTAAAGTGTTCTTCGGGAGTTTCTATTAATGCAAGCTGATATGTACCAATTTGCATCAACCACCACATTAATTTTTTTTCTTTTGGGCATTACGGAAGGCTTTTATCTCTTTTTGAATTTCAGACATTGAAATCTCCACATCTGGCAGTTCAGCATCTAATTCATCAAAAAGCTCATCGGCCATCTGTAATTGAATTTTTTTGGCAATAGCAAGCCTATCCTTCGTAGGAAAAGCATTGAATGTCCTTATAAACTCCGTTTGAGTCATTTCCGAAAAAGTTTAATAATATTATTAATCTTATATCAAATGTAGCACTTTCTCGGCCTCTTGTCAAAACCGAAACGAGGATTTCCTTCTGTTCTTTAGTCTACAATATAATGAACAGAATTACTCTATTTCGCCATCTTTGCGCATAAAACTCACTAATCTCCCCCAATCTAGACCTCCCTAAAAGTTGCATTCTATCTTTTCAAGGGCCTTTTTTTAAACCTAAATAACATTTGCTTGAAAAATCCGTTAAATTCTCGGAGATTTAATGATTAATTTGGCAAAATGTTTGCGGTAGCTTTTGTATCATGACGAGAAGACTTCTTTTAACCCTGCTATTAGGTATATCTTTTTGGGTTGCGCAAGCGCAAGACCCTCAATTTTCGCAATTCTACGCGAACCCCTTGTATCTTAACCCTGCCTTTGCTGGTGGGGCTTTGGCACCGCGCGTTATGATGAACTACCGTAACCAATGGCCCGGCCTAGCCGCCAACTACGTTACCACTTCGTTTGCCGTTGACCATTACTTCTCAGGAGTCAATAGTGGTGTAGGATTGATGTTTGTTAACGACAGTCAGGGAACGGGCAATTTGAGAACTTCCGAAATATCGGCCCAATACGCCTATCAACTTAAATTCAACGAAACAACCGCCCTGCGCATGGGATTACAGGGAACCTACGCCAATCGCCGTGCCGACCTACGCGAATTGACTTTTGGAGACCAGTACACCAACCGTGGTTTTACAGGAAACCCTACCGCAGACCCCCTCGCCGCCAACGGTACGCCTACGATTGGATACATGAGTTTCGCCACGGGATTATTGCTTTATTCTGACCGTTATTGGGTAGGAGTATCAGCGCACCACCTTAACCGCCCGGAGCAAGGATTTTTTCAGATAGCCGACGGTACGCGTCTGCCCATCAAAGGAAGTATTCATGCCGGGTTGGTCATTCCGTTTGGGGGCTATACTGGTTTGGGCGATGAATGGAACCGCGAAATGAGCATTTCACCCGCCATTAACTATAAATTTCAGGGCAAATACGACCAGTTAGATTTGGGGGTGTATCTTACCTATTCTCCTATCGTATTGGGGCTTTGGTACCGTGGGCTGCCCGTTAAGAAATACGTTGATAACATCACCAACCGCGAGTCGCTCATTGCCCTGATTGGGTATCGCCAAGATAAGTTTTCGTTTGGTTACAGCTACGACATTACGATTTCGTCGTTGGGATTGCCGAGTGGCGGTTCGCACGAAATTTCGATGGCTTACACCTTTGATTTTGAGCCTTCGCCCCGTCATCGTCGCTCAAAGAAAGACAAACAGTTATCGTGTCCTAAATTTTAAAGGTCATTTGTTGGCATAAAATTGTCGTGAGGAAAATCTCTGTAATCGGCTCATGACCATTTCATGACCACCTCTTGACAATTTCCTGACATTACCCAACCACCTCCTAACTATCCTTGGCTAAATTTTACAACTTCACCTGCTTCGCAAAGGCATCTTTGAGGCGTTGGTCGTGCGTTACGACGACGAGACTGGCGCCGATTTGCTCGGATTGATTCTTTAGAAGTTCGATTACTTTATCACAGTTAATATCGTCGAGGCTGGAGGTAGGCTCATCGGCCAAAATGACCGCAGGGTTGTTCATCAACGCCCGGGCAATACTAACGCGTTGTTGCTCTCCCTGACTCAATTGATTGGTTTTTTTGGACAGATGATCGGCAAAACCCAATTGCTCCGCTAGTTGTTTTACCCGTGCTTTATCCTGCGGTTTTTGGGCCAAATAACTCGAAAGAAGCACATTATCCATCACGTTGAGCGAGCTAACAAAATGCGGGCGTTGGTAAACAATACCGATTTGACTTGCGCGTACCGCCGCCGCTTCGGCTACCGAAAGGGGCGTAATATCTTGATTATTGATAAAAACCTGACCACCTTCGGGGCGCAACAACAAAGCCATTAAATGCAACAACGTCGTTTTTCCCTTGCCCGATTGGCCCAAAATCAAGAGCGCTTCGCGGTCGTTACAAACAATATCAGGAAAAGAAAAATGCTTTTGGGGAGAATACGAAAACGTAAGGTTGTGGCAAGCAATCATCGGGCGCGGTATATAAGAGTTTCTGCGGTTCGGTTATTAAATACAAAGAAACTTAGAAACGCAGAAACTCCCAACTAAAATGAAGAAAGAGCGATTATTGCCCAAAACGACGTTTTACAATTTCTAACAATTCGCCCACGGTATCACCCGTCATGTCCCATAGATGTTGAGAGGCAAATTTGTAGGTAATCAGACCGCGGGCGGTTTGGAAATCAGGTGCTTGTTCCAATTCGGTTATGGCATTTTCGTAGGCGCTGTTGCTTCCCCCAAACAATTGGTGAATAAACATAAACTTCTGGTGAAGCGGTATATTTTGCGAAATGCTTGCAATCGGCTGCTTTTGATAACTACTTGAAATAGAAGCTTGCTCGGTTCTGAAACGCTCGTTTAGCGACTCCTTGGCGGCGTTTCCATTTCCACCCACGGTTTCGTGGAGGGTCGGAGGCATGGCTGGGGGAGTAAAAGCGGGCACGGGCGGGACGTAGACATCCACAGGGCGCGGAGGCTCTAGCTCATTCAATTTGACGGGATTTGCCACTGGCTCCTCTACTAGCGTATCAAAAAACGACTGGTCGGCCTGCGGCTCTCCTGGAATCACAATCGGCTCGGGACGATTCGTCTTTTTCAGCAGCGACGAAGCATCCAACGCGGCCTTTTCCGAAAACACCGCCACCCACTGGTCGATAGAATCTAGTTCGGCGGTGCGTTGCGTAATGGCTTGCTCCGACCATTCAATGGCCTGATTGACGTACACAAACGCCCGGTCAGCCATGGCTTCGGCGATGGACTGCGGCACAAATTTATTGAATCGAATGTACTTACGCAGTTGCTGAATCGTATCAGAGGTGACGGTAAAATTGGGCTGATTACGAAAAATTTCGTTGAAATAACTGTTGGGGTCAATCAAGAGCACCAACGTATCTTTGGTGGCTTCCACCAAAACTGGCTCAAGCTGCTCTCTTTTTACCGAAATCTTGCGCGACACCACATTCATAAACTGCTTAAGCGCTTCCTTTACCTCGCTGCTTTCAAAGTCAAAAAATGGGCTTTTAAACGCTTCTGCATCGGCTTTCCACTTATCGTATAAACTACTGATAATAAACAAATTCACTTGTGGAATTGCCGTTAAGTTCAGGATATGCTGACCTGATGCGACGGAATTATGCGCAAAAAAATCGTCGCAAACTTTATGGGCAAACTGCTGACTATAGTCATTGAGGGCCGAAACATTAAACTTGTGAAGCATCCTAAAAATCGTTTGTTTTGTAAAAGTAGTTTTTCAAAGCCGGTTTCTGCTATCCATTATTCGAAAATTTTTCGATAAAAATAAAACAAATAACGGTTCTAGTATCACGGCTATTATTTATCGTAATGTTCATCGAACCCAATCACAATACTAAACATTCGCAGCCTCGCATTGGGTGGGTGGAGGTCGTTTGCGGCTCTATGTTTTCGGGAAAAACCGAAGAACTCATTCGTCGGCTCAACCGGGCAAAGATAGCGCGCCAAAAAGTGGAAATCTTTAAACCCGCCATTGATAAACGTTACCACGACCTCGACATTGTTTCTCATAACGAAAATTCGATTCGTTCAACTCCCGTCAACACCTCCGAGGAGATTTTACTTTTCGCCGGTGATTGCGACGTGGTGGGTATCGACGAAGCACAATTTTTAGACAACAATCTCGTGGAGGTCTGCAACAAACTTGCCGGCAGCGGCAAACGCGTCATTGTGGCGGGCTTAGACATGGATTTTGCGGGCAAGCCTTTCGGACCGATGCCGCTGTTGATGTCTATTGCCGAGTACGTTACCAAAGTCCACGCGGTATGTGTTGTCTGTGGAGAAGTAGCGCAATATTCGTACCGAAAAGTGACTTCTCAAGATAAAATTCTTTTGGGCGAAACAGATTCCTACGAAGCGCGCTGCCGGAGATGTTATACGATGGGGGAATTGGCGTGATTATTGCCACAAAAATCTTCATTAACTAAGTTGAACTGATGCGTCTTTCTTTCTACACCCTACTTTTTTTTGCTGTTTTTCAGTGGCTCACTTCAACCTCCGCACAGGCACAGGGCTACTTGCTGCTTTCAGGAAAAGTCGTCGACAAATCGACCCAAAAGCCCATTTCGCACGCATATGTGGGCATGATGAGCAAAAGTACTGGCACATTGACCAACGAAGATGGCCAATTTTTTTATCGTTTCCCACGCATTGCCATCGACTCTGCGGTGGTGGTAGCCGTGATTGGTTACAAACCTTTTCGACAAAAAGCCTCGGCCTATACCCTGAACCAAAAAGACGTGGTGATAGAACTCGAACCCGCCACTCCACGGCTCGTAGACAGCTCTTTCATCAAGACTTTTGAAGCACGAAATCTGGTGTCGGACGCGTTGGGAAAAATAAAGAAAAACAATCCCCAAACGCCTTATTTACTCAATGGGTTTTACCGCGAATCTCTCCAACAAAACGGTGAATACGTCGACATTCGGGAGGCGGTGCTACAATCCGAAAAAGACCCCCGCCCCAAGATTTTGGTTCCAGAAAAAGTAAAAGCCCTGAGAGGACGCCAGTTTTTAAGCGATAATCGTTCAAAAACGCTCGAAGGCTATTCATTCCCCAACGGTGCCACGATTGTGACGCATTCGATTGATGTGGGCATTCCCGAATACCTCGACGGTAAAAACCTTTACGATTATGTATACGAACTGGATGATACCATCGCTTATTATCTCGATAAGCAGGTATACCGGGTACTTTTTCGACCCGTCAATGCAGGCATCAAAGCGGCTCGTACGGGCAGCATCAGTATCAATGCCGCCGACTCGGCCATCATCCAAATTGAATATGATTTTACCGCTGAAGGCGTCAAAGATGTACTCAAAACGAGCACATCTGATAAAGTTTTCGGCAAAACCAAACGCGAAGCCAAACGCGTCTATACCTGCATCAATTACAAGCCTTTTGCGGGAAAATGGTATTTGCAAGATTACAGAATGCTGTTGGACACGCAGTTTGAACAAAACAAAACCCAAACATTGGGAAGCATAAAACTACAATTTGTCACCACCGAAATTCAGAAAAGCAACGGTATGCGCATACCCGAAACGGATGTGTTGATTGATACCGAAAACTTTTCTCCGCAGGTCATTCCTAAATATGATGAGGTATTCTGGGGAAACTTCAACTTCATCATTCCCTCCGACGCCATGCGGCAGATTGTGAATACGCTGGCGAAGTAGGACTTACTGTTTAATCATTCGTAACAGCGACTCCAATTCTCCCTGTTCAAGGTCAGCTTTTCTGGATTTATCATAGATAGTGAGAAAATACACATTTTCGTGTGCAATATGTACGTGAGTGATTACCCGTGCTCCACCACTCTTTCCTTTTCCTTTAGAAGAAATTTTTAAACGTACCTTATAGCATGAATTTCCTAAAGCATCGCCCTGTATAGGGTCTTCTTCTAAGTTTTTCGATAAGTTGTAATAAATCAATTTTAAGCGAAGGATATTTCTTTGCCAAGCGTTTGGCTTCTTTTTGAAATTTTTCGGAAAGGGAAATCTTATAACTCATCAATAAAGTCTCTCGCCGATTTAAGTTTAACTTTTCCTTCCTTAGCCAGATTTACTTCGTCAATAGCCTCCCGAAGGTCTTGCAAAAGTTGTTCTTTACTTGGTTCATCATGCTCCTGAAGAAGAGTAACAAGTCGCAAACGATCTGATTTGGGAAGTTGACGGGCCAGCTCCGCCACTTGATTAAATGTCAGGGTGATATCGGTAGTGAGATGAGCAACCGTTTTCATTTAGGTATTTTTTTGAAAAGATAACGAAAGTAACTAAATTTTTGTTCGCCACTTTCATTCTGACCAACTTTGTAACAACCACTTCGCCAATGAATGCCTCTTCACAGACCACCTCAGTTGTAATGATGATTTCTTCACCAAGGTCTGTGAAGACACCTAAAGTATCAACACATCTTTAGTGATTTCTTTCGAGAGTAAATAACCTTGATATTGATCATAGAATCGCTGTAATCCAGTAAAGAAGTCAGTCGGTCCGGGTGGCCTCTGGCTTTGA
>NZ_JAMZEL010000015.1:76521-163194 GCF_024158025.1 Runella salmonicolor | reverse complement strand
GGCCCGACCCGCTTTTCCCATCACATGGCTTACTTCGGGAACGGTTTTTATTAATTTATCCTGAATTTGTAACAAACGTTTTACTTCCGAATTGGACACGTCGGGCAGCGTGACGGGCATGAAGAGCAGCGAACCCTCATCGAGCGGTGGCATGAATTCGGTCCCGACATGGAGCATCATCGGCACGCTGACGGCCAGCGCCAACAGATTAATACCAATCGTTGTTTTGCGGTACTTCAGGCACCATTTGAGAATGGGCGTGTAGATTTTTTCCAGAAAACGGTTGATAGGATTTGCACTTTCGGGTTTTAGTTTTCCCCGCAACAGCAACACAATCAATACTGGAGTGAGGGTGATAGCCAAAAACGCATCCACGAGCAGGATAAACGTTTTGGTCCAAGCCAAAGGCGAAAACAACTTTCCTTCCATGCCTGTCAGCATAAAAACGGGCAGGAATGACGCAATCGTTACAACGGTCGAAAAGAAC
Source organism: Runella salmonicolor (assembly GCF_024158025.1). Classification (NCBI taxonomy): domain Bacteria; kingdom Pseudomonadati; phylum Bacteroidota; class Cytophagia; order Cytophagales; family Spirosomataceae; genus Runella; species Runella salmonicolor. Next base: position 162,707 of record NZ_JAMZEL010000015.1, on the reverse strand, counting down.
ACCCCAGGGCCCACCTGTTTTGACGATTTTTCGATAATCTCGGCGCGTTCGGCGGGAGTAAGCGGGTCTTTTTTGAGACGAAATATATTTTTAAACCAACTCATAACGATTCATTTTTTTCTTTTTCCAATTGGGCTTCTGAAAGGTGCCGATAGGCATTTTCCACCATCACGATGCCGTCGTCTACTACTACCCCAATGGCCAGGGCAATCCCCGTTAGCGACATGATATTTGATGAAATTCCGAAAGCGTTGAGCAGAATAAAACCGATGGCGACCGAAATCGGCAACTGAATCAGAATAATGACGGCACTGCGCCAGTGAAGCAGAAAAATGATGACCACAATCGACACGGTAATCATTTCTTCAATTAAAGTGCCTTTCACGGACTCAACGGCGGCTTCGATAAGTTCACTTCGGTCATACGAGACCTTAAACTTGACATTTGGCGGCAGGCCTTTTTCGACCTCTTTCATTTTAAGCTTTACGTCTTTGATGACTGCATCGGCATTTTCGCCATAACGCATCACTACGATACCGCCCACCACTTCGCCTTCTCCGTCGACGTCGAAAATACCCAAACGCAATTCTCCGCCCATTTGTACCGATGCTACGTCTTTGATTCGAACAGGAACGGAACCGTAATTGCCGATAGGGATGTCTTCAATATCCTTGGTATTTTTGATGTACCCTAACCCCCGAACGATGTAGGCCATGTCTGACATTTCAAACTTTCGGCCACCTACGTCATTGTTGTTTTTTCGCACCGCGTTGAGTACATCCATGAGCGGTACGTTGAAATAATTCAGCTTGTACGGGTCAATATTAATCTGGTATTGTTTGCCAAAACCACCGAATGATGCCACTTCGCTAACGCCTTTGACCGTTTGCAGCGCAAATTTGACGTACCAATCCTGCAACGCCCGCTGTTCGCCCAAATCCATCCCCGGTGCTTCGAGGTGATACCAAAAGATATGGCCGACGCCCGTTCCGTCGGGTCCTAACGACGGGGTAACGCCCTGAGGCAGCAATCGTTGGGCGTAGTTAAGTCGCTCCATTACCCGCGTTCGGGCCCAATATACGTCTACGTTGTCTTCAAAAATAACGTAGACAAAGCTCATTCCGAACATCGACGTACCGCGCACATTCTTGATTTTGGGAATTCCCTGAAGGTTGGAAACCAACGGATACGTAATCTGATCTTCGATAAGCTGCGGACTACGCCCCATCCATTCGGTAAAGACAATGACCTGATTTTCAGAAAGGTCGGGGATGGCGTCAATGGGGTTGGTCTGGACAGAATATATGCCCCAGCCAAACAAAAAGAACGACAGGGTGAGCACAACAAATTTGTTATGAACCGCAAACTGAATGAGTTTCTCTACCATGATTCTGCTATTTTACTTCAAAATTGAGCATCATTCCGTCGTCCTCGTGTTCGAGATTATGACAGTGAAAGACAAATTTGCCAGCATTCGTAAACTTGATGATGATGCGGACTTTCTCCCCGGGCATGACTAACACGGTATCTTTCAAGCCTTTTTCGGAAGCAATCAAACGACTACGTCCACCCGTGCGACTGACTACCTGAAAGAATGTGCCGTGCAGGTGCATAGGGTGCGGCTCGTCGCCAGCGCTGTTGTTAAATTCCCAAATTTCGGTGCTATTGAGGGGTACAGATTCATCAATTCGCTCACCGCTGTATACTTTTCCGTTGATGGTGTGCATTCCTTTCATCGCCATTGAACCACCATGGCCGCCCGACGTGCCCATGCCGACCCCAATATCAAAGGTTCGGGTTTTGGTGGTTGCAGATGAAGAAATCGGAGCAATCGCCGGGAGCGAAGTCGGTAGTTTGAAACTATCCGTTTCTGCTTTATTGACAACAAATTTTACAATTTTGAAGGCTTGACGACCCTGAGAATTTACCCCCGAAAAAACGTTGCTTAGTAAATATACCTCGCTGTTGAGGGCTGATTTGCTGAAATCGACCAATAAATCAACCCGCTCGCCTGGCGCTAACAAAAGGTCTGTGACGGTTTCAGGGGCAGGGAGTAACCCACCATCGGAGCCAATGACCGTAAAGGCATTTCCGTTGCTCAAGGCCAAATTGTAAATACGTCCATTGGACCCGTTCAGAACGCGCAAACGGTACGTACGAGTGGCCACATTGTGAAAAGGCGACTGAACTCCGTTGACGATAATCGTTTCGCCCATGTAGCCAATCATAACCTCATCCATGGTAGGACTATAATCAATTTCCCCGCTCGTATTCAAGCGTTTATCCTGAATCACCAGCGGCAGTTCGTAAGCTCCTGTGGGTAGATTAAGGGCTTTTTCCTCGGCAGATTCAATAATAAATAAACCCGCCAAACCCATAAAAACCTGCTTTCCCGTTTTTTCGTGCGGGTGCGGGTGGTACCACGACAGGCCCGCGCGTTGGTCAATTTTAAAGGAATAATTAAACGTTTTTCCCGGCATTACCATTTGGTCGGGGTGACCATCCATGGCCGCTGGAACCAACAGGCCGTGCCAGTGAATATTGGTTTCTTCGGTCAATCCATTGGTAAACGGAATCGAAACAGTGCTTCCACTTTGGATACGGAAAGTAGGCCCTAGAATGCCGTTTTTATATCCCCATGCCTGTGTATTTTTTCCCGTAATAGTAGTGATGTTTTGGCTGCCAGCATTAAGGGCGGTACCCGTCAGAGAAGTTTCAGGAAATGGTAAAGAAGTCGTAAAATTCCCTTCCAACACATCGGGAGCTACGGTAGGAGTCATGGTTGCCATGTCGTGGTTCATGCAACTGGATAAAATGGCTCCCCCAGCCAGCGTGCTGACCGTTCCGAAACCAAGTGTTTTCAAAAATGTGCCTCTTTTCATCTTAATTTTGATTTATCCGTGTGAGGAATGCTACACTATAAATTATCTAGCGACTTTCGCTGCTTATCCCGCAACTGTTTAAATTGACTGGGTGTCATGCCAGTCACGGACTTAAACTGGGTTGACAAATACGCCAAACTGCTGTAATTGAGTAGGTCTGCAATTTGGGAAAGCGATAACTCATCGTAGACCAGCAACTCCTTAACACGTTCTGTTTTTTGGTTGATGATAAACTGTTCAATTGTTATACCTTCAACTTCTGTGAAAAGCGTGCTGAGGTAGCGATAATCCCGATTGACTTTTTCGGCGAGGTAGTCGGAGTGTTTTTGTCGACGCAGCCCATCGTTTTGCTGATGCACTAATTCGACAATGGCCGTTTTGACCAGTTCGATAAGTTGTTGTTTTTTATTGCTCAGCAACTCAAAATCGTGCGCAAGCAAACGTTCGGAGATGCTTTCGAGTTGTGCCTCCGTGGCTGGTTTTTTGAGGGTCACTTCCCCCAAATCAACCGTGAGGACTTCGTGTCCGAGGGCTTCAAGTTCTTGGCGGACCACTGTTTTACAGCGACTGCACACCATGTTTTTAATGTACAGTTTCATCCCAACTAAGTGATAAGAATAGTGATAACATTGTGAATCAGGTGATATTGGTGGAAATAAGAAAACACCAACAGGCAACGCAGGTGGTTGCCATTAGCCCGCAACGGAGCTATTACCTAATCAAATCAGAAAAGATTGAATAAAAACGAGCATACTACGCCCGTGAAGCGGAGGCGCCGCACTGTAATAATGCGGAAGACGAAACGAAACCGATGGATTGAACCACGTTGTGGATGAAAAAAAAGCGGGCAATGAAGTCAAAATAGCCCCCATAGATTGACCCACCAAATCCACTGAATGACCATGGGCCGAAGGGGTCTGTACCTTTTGAAGTGACACCTTCTCGGCACAACATTTACTGCGTTGAATCGAGTCGGTGCATCCTTTAGAATGAGGCTTTAAGATTTCATTATGCCGAATGGAGCAGGTTTCTTTATGAACGAGAGAGACCGTTTTGGAGCCTCTCATCAAGCACCAATGTTCATACATCGCAAATCCAGTACTGGCCAGCAGTACCTGAAATGCCATGTAAAAACATAAAATACGCTTGAAGAGTGTCATTTGCGGTTTCGTATTATATACTGCAAATATACAACACTGTAGGCTCAGTCTTCATTACATGTTTACCTGAATCATTTACAGAATTTTCAGATTATGACTGTAACTGATAAAATCAGGCCTAATTTATAAGAATGACGGTTGAGTTTTTGGCAGTTGACAACTGCATTATCTATCACAGCGGATGGGAGTGGCAGTTGTCCAACTCGAATAAACGAGGGGAAAACTCAAATCATTCCTTGTAAACGGGCTTGGATATATTGATTCACACTAAAGATTAAATCTGGGTATAAATACCACCTGTAATGATGAGATAGCATAAATTTTATGTGGAACATCTGAATCAGGTCCCAATGGCTACGTCAATATTCGTTCTTTTTTAACTTTTCTCTTGACCGTGGACTATACTCCACGGTTTATCTTTGCCCTAAAAACATGAAATTGTTCCTTATCATCGGGTTGGCCTTTTTAGGATATGCATCTAGTTGGGCTCAAAATACCTCTACAAAAGCTATGGAAACGCAAAAACGACTAAAAGAAAAAATTGCTTTGGCATGCAAGCTTACCGACAAAGAACAAATCAGTCGCATGAATAATTTGCACCAAACCATTTTCAGAAAAGTAGATAAAACCGTTGAGAGAGCCACCACTTATGAACTGTTTTTTATGCATCCTGACAGCAGACTTACTAAAGAGATTTTTGAATTTATCGGCTTTGAGCAGCTCTGCTGCCCGTGGTTACATTTCCAATTAAGTCTGCAACCTGCCAATGGACCGATTTCCCTCAAAATGGGCAATTCGAAAGAAACAAAAGAAATGGTCAAACTGGTCATGAATCTAGATAAACTACAACAGTCTCACTGAGAACCAACTAACGATTTACCCTTTCCAGAAAAATTTCCCTAATTTTACTAAAGTCAAATCTGTTTCTTTATGAAATTACCTCATAAGTGGTTTTTTATTGGCTTGCTTATTGCAGGCCATTCTCTGTGTTTTGCGCAACAGGTACAGGTAGTAAAATTCCCTGCTTTGCAAAAAATGATGGCTCAGAAAGGCGATACCACTCTTGTCGTTAATTTCTGGGCAACTTGGTGCGGACCGTGCGTGGCGGAATTGCCCTATTTTGAAGCTTTGAATGCCCGCTATGCTCAACACAAGGTCAAAGTGCTTTTAGTCAACCTGGATTTTGTTTCCGAACTAAAAAAGAAGGTAGTTCCTTTTATTACCAAAAGGCGTATGAATTCATCCACCGTTGTTTTATTGGATGAACCCAATTACAATAGCTGGATTGACAAAATAGACCCTGATTGGTCGGGCGCATTGCCTTTTACGGTAATCATCAATACCGCCAAAAATGAGCGGAAAGTATTTGAAAGAGCCTTCACAAAGGCAGAACTTGAAAACGAATTAAAACCATTTATTCAATAAATCATTAAACTTTATTTTGCTATGAAACAATCCGTTTTTGCATTTGTAATGGCTGCAACTCTGTTCACAACTATAGGGTTTATTCAGCCCAAGGCAGGCTATCAGGTCGGGGATAAGGTCATGAATTTTAACCTTAAAAATGTCGATGGCAAAACTGTTTCACTGGATGGTAATTCCTCGGTAAAGGGTTACATCGTGGTTTTTACCTGTAATACCTGTCCTGTCGCTCAGGCGTATGAAGACCGCATCATTGCACTGGATAAAAAATATGCCTCCGAAGGGTATCCTGTCATTGCCATCAATGCCAACGATGCGGCTCTTTCTTCAGGTGACAGTTTTGAAGAAATGAAAAAACGCGCTGCTCGAAAAAGCTACGGATTTGCCTATCTGACGGACGAGACACAGGAGGTAGCTAAAACCTACGGTGCGAGAAATACACCTACGGTATTTGTAGTGAAGCGCTCAGGCAATGATTTTATCTTGGCTTATACAGGAGCTATTGACAACAATACGCAGGATGCCACTTCAGCCACGGAAAAATATGTACAGAACGCAGTAGATGCGCTTTTGAAAGATAAAACGGTATCCGTACCTACGACCAAAGCCATTGGTTGCGGTATTAAGTGGAAAAAAGCCTAAGAGTAATTATTCTGCTTACCCCTGAAATTCAGGGGTAAGCAGAATTTAGGTCTTTAGTTGCGAGGTATAAAGTAGATAATACTCACGCCAATTAGGGCAACGATTGCCCCGATAAAGTCATACCTGTCAGGTTTAAAGCCATCGACTTTCCACGCCCATAATAGGGATAAGGCGATAAAGAACCCTCCGTAGGTGGCGTAAACACGGCCAAAACCAGCAGGCTGTAAAGCGGCAACGATTCCATACAGTGCCAATAACAGCCCCCCTGTGATGCCAAGCCACAGCGGTTTGTTTTCCTTCATCCAAAGCCATATCAGATATCCCCCACCGATTTCACAAAGGCCGGCCAACAAAAACACGATAATTGATTTTACGATTGTCATTTCGAGATAGGAAGCGTTTTACAATCACAATTTACTTCGCATGAATCAGCACAGGATTTTGCCTGATTTCTTTTTCGGTAAAAAGTGTAAATAAAAAGAATTCCGGCCGCTCCCAAAGCAAGAATACCTATTTTTTCGAGATAAGCGGCGATAACGGTTAAGGTGCTGATCCCTGCAATGGCTCCGATGATAGGCAATGAGCAGCATAATCCACACAAACCAATACTAACCCATCCCAATTTTTTGTAGAAGGGCGTTTTGACTTCCAATTGTTGCTTTTCCATATAATTTCAGTGTTTTAAATTTTACTTTTACAAAGAAAAACCGTGGAGTCCGCTCCATTGTCAAGTAAAAAGTGAGAAAAATATAAAAAGCCATGCTAATAGGAGAATTATCAACCAAAACGGGTCTATCCAGAGATACCATCCGTTTCTATGAAAAACAGGGTTTAATAGCGATAGGGCGTAAAGAAAGGCGCTTCAACAACTACAAGGAATATTCTCAGGAAACCTTGGAAAGGCTGTTTACTATTAAGCGTATTAAAAGTTTTGGCTTCACATTGAATGAAACATTAGAGCTTTTGGAGTTAATCACACTAAAGGAGGCCACCTGTGATGCCGTAGTTGAAAAAGTATCCCAAAAAGTAATGATGATTGAAGCAAAAATCAAAGAGTTGGAAGAGGTAAAAAGATTGGTACTGACGGGAATAACAAATTGTCAAAACTGCTGCCCGCCTCAAACCGAGATTTGTCCTATGCTGACGACTGATACAATTTTTTAGGTAAAATAGTTTAGTGTGAATATCCATAGGAACACTATTAAAAAGGAAGGCCTACAAATCAGAAATTCGTAGGCCCTATTGTAAGAACAACCCTTTTCGCTTAGAAATAACTGGAGATACCTAGTTGAATGGCACCCGTACGAGCAGGAGGATTGCCCAAAAGATCCCATTGCCGTTGGATTCGATAACTGAATCTCATGACCGTAGAGGGTATAGGCCTCCAACTTATGGCGGGCATAATTGAAAACAGTTCATCAAAAATTTTATCGTTTGTTTCCGCGAATGTACCTACATTCCAATCTACTCGTTCCACCCGGCAGGCTATATTGAACGTTGAGTTGGGAAAACCCCATAGTGGTTTTTTGAAAACAGGTTGAACAATATCCACAAAACCGCCGCTCTGTTTTTTGCCAAAACTCACCGAATAGGTTTCTGGAACATCAACGTTAATCCATGCCCATTCTGCAGTAATAAAAGTCTTTGTTGGTTTGATAGTGGTATTAAAATCAACAGCAAACACATTGGCTAATCGTTTTTTGTCTAAGACAAAACCGTCATTTTCAAACTTATTATAAACGCCACCCATATACGAAATACCTAATTCACCAATTTTACGGTTACGAATGGCCACTTTCCCAGTAAACATCGGCTGACCGTTGCTGCTTTCCTCAAAACGATCTTTATTAGCTTTGGTTGCGGGGAGTGACGTTCGGCTGTCCTCATTGGCAATGATATTGTCGTTAAAACCATTCGTTAAATAGGCTTCATAGGCAAAAACCCACTGTCTGGTGTATTTCTTACCATAAATTCCCATTCCAACGTTGCTGAATGTAGCAGGGAGCATTTGAGTAGCCGCAATGGGACGATCGCTAAACTCCCATCGCGGTCCATCATGATTTTGATTGAAAGCGCCAATAGGATTCATAATTACACCACCTCGCAAATTGAATAAATTGGCAAACTGAAAATCAATCGCCGCAAACTCAATATTGATTTCTTTGGTACCATCTTCAAATTCAAGTTCCGACATAAATTTGATTTTGCGGTGTAAACTTCCCCCAAAAAACAGCGTCATTCGTCGCATTTGAAAGGAAAGACCTTCGCTTATCCCATCGGTAGCGGCATAGTTGGTATTAAGTTCAGCATAACCTCCGACACCTAATGGGGTACGCCCTACCTGTAAGAACGGTCTATTATATACGGCATCCATGTTCATGCTGACTTTGGCCGAATCAGGCTTAGGGCTTCTTTTGAACAACGTGCTGTCAATCTGGGCTACTGCTTGCGACATGACCCCAAAAATGATTAAGAGAAAAAAGTATATTTTTTTCATTTTTTTAGCTCAAAATAATATAAATGTTTTCCTTATCTGTCTTTACAGCAAAAGTTCTGAGAGGGTCTTCGGCAGGACCTTGCGTAACTTTACCTAGATTATCAAACTCACTACCGTGGCCTTCACATACCAAGTAATTGCCGTTTGGCTGCACTTCGTTGCCTTGGTGAGTACATTCCAGATATACGGCACTGTATTGGTCTTCGGATAAGCGAAAAAGAGCAATCGGGAAGGCCAATTTTTCATACTTGGCAACCACTGCATCGCGCAGTATTTGCTTTTCCTTCTTCATTTCAACAAACTCGCTTTTCTTTACAACTAAGCTATTTTGTTTCAACTCGACCTGTTTGGCGTAATAAGTTGAACTGCAACCCTGTACTACCGCTAAAGCACTTCCGCCGAGACAAGCTAAACAGCCCGTACGGATAAATTCACGTCTTTCCATATTAAAGGCTTTCTAAAAAAGTGATGAGTTGTTGTTTTTCTGAGGAGCTAAGCGCGGCATAATTTTGACGACTTTTCTGAGCTTCTCCTCCGTGTAGTAAAATGGCTTCTTCAATACTTTTAGCTCTGCCATCGTGCATTAAAAATATCCGCCCTCCTTGCGAATCTTTTGATAATCCCAATCCCCAAAGAGGAGTAGTACGCCATTCGGAAGTTTTGGCACTGCCTTCAGTATAGTTATCGTCCAGTTCCTTTCCCATGTCATGCAGGAGTAAGTCGGTATAAGGATAAAATTCTTTGTTGGCTAATGCATTGATAGTTGAGTTACCTGTTTTAAGGCTTGGGCGGTGGCATGATCCACACTGCGCGTTCATAAAAAGTTGTTTTCCTGCCTTCACATCTGCATCTCCTGTGTTGCGTTGAATCGGTGCTTTGAGCGTATGTAAGTAAAAGACTAAGTCCTCTACTTCAATGTTCGGCACCTCAGGGTCCAATTCTTTACGGCTATGCGTGTCGTAAGGAGAATAACCACTGACGACCCCCATATCCTGATTATAGGCGTTAACGGTCTGATTAAGCAGATTATGTGCCCCCGCTTTACGGCCGAAACGGCCAATATACTTTCCGTCTTTAGAAATAGCAGAAGCTAATGGTTTTACAAAGTCAGCCAATTCAATCCAATTAGGTACCCCAGATATTCCATCACCGTCTTTATCATCTGGGTCAGCCATTTTTAAAATATCAGCATCTAATACTGCCTCCAAAAAACCCAATCCAGTGTTGGCAGGAGCCATAAATGTGGAATGGGAAGCTCCCGAAGGAATACTTTCTGGTGTATAACCCGGTACCGCACGATTTTGGAGTTGGGGGCCGCCATGTTCTAAAAATTGGTTGCCTGAAATATCATTCTGTCCAAACCGAATCAAATTAGTTGATGGATGGCCCTTACCATCCCCTGCGTGGCAACTAATACAGGAATTGGAGACAAATAATGGTCCCAAGCCCGTAGCAGGTGAAAATACTTTTGTAAAAGCAGCATCCCCCCTTAAAAATTGAGCAGTTTCGGTGGAGGTAAGCCCTTCGATGGTTCCATCGAGTACCTCATCTTCTTGGGGACCAGAGGGCAACAGTTTTTCGCAAGCTGTTATAGCAAAAGCAATAACACCAAACACAACAAAATAAAATTTTGAGTTCATGTTTTTTTTCGTTTATGATTAAAAAAATACTCATCAAAGAAGCGTATACACAAAAAGCACAAGAAACTATGGAAGGTTTAAACTTCCATGCCCATGCCTATTTTGCTTTTTTAAGCCCCTTAAAAACGAAAATTGGGAGGACCTCGAAGGGAGTAAAATCGAATAAATTGACTATAAGACGGTCGAAGATAAAAATAAGAAGGATTAAAGCTAATTGCTATATTTATGAGAAAAGCAAAGGACAATTCAGTAGTAGAAAGAAAAAGAATATGCGCAAAAGCATCCAGTAAAAACAACTCTTGGTCGCTGTGATTGTTGGGCTGAATTGGACTGTTTCCGACAGGTTTGTAAGGGTGAGCGTGGGTAATAATCTGCCCATTTGATAGCCGGTGCGCATGTCTAAAAACAATGCCATTGAGCAACACCAAGGTAAAAAGTACCAAGATGCCGTTGGCGATTGTTTGGCGGATGCGAGAGCGAAATAACAAGTCCTGAAGAAAAGAGTTTAGTATACGATATACCAAATGTCCACATTAATGTGTTCATTTCCAAATCTTAGCCGCTTTACGGACACTTAAAGTTGGGGCAATAAAAATTTTAGTACTCCATTTATCGGTACTAGAGAGGCGTGTTTGTTTTTTGCCAATTATCCGTCCCGACAATTATCCCATTAATCATGAAATAATACCCGGTTTTCTGCAATACGAATTTTAGTGACATCCTATAAAATCAGTGCCCGTTTACCAAGTAAATGTAAGAAAAAAATCCCGACCTCATGAAGTTCGGGATTGGGAATCATTTACACTGATTTCTCTGAAGAGAAATACAACTACTAATGTATAAAATATTTATAATAAATATTTTAAATCGTTATTTCTCCTATGAGTTTCACGTAGATTTTCTCCCATGTCAATAAGTAATTACCAGAAAATTACACTTCAAATCTGAATCTGTGGGTATATATTTAGCTGTTATTTGGCATGGACCTTTTTGCAGCCATGAGCATAACCGAACTTGCACACTTACTATTCCCATTTTTTACAAACGAACCCTATGGATATTCTCCGTGTATGGCCAGTGTCATATTACTTGCACTTACAGCTTAATGGGGGATGTATAAACTTTGGCACAGCACCCCTGCTTCTTATTAGTTAACTGCCATTTTGCCTAAAGCCATCGACGTGTACTTTTCTTGTAGGCTCTGTAAATATCTCCATGAATTTTAATTAAAAAATCTTCTTCCAAACGTACCTGAATTTGTAAAATAACAAAGCTTACTATCAGAATACAGAAGGAGAGACCATTAGGTGATATAAAAAACAATCCGGTCAATGTAATCAGCATTCCTAAAAAAATCGGATTTCGGGAATAAGCGAAAATTCCTGTACTGACTAATTCTGTTTTGTTTTGCTCATCAATCCCTATACGCCATGATTTATTCATTTGGTACTGTGCAATAATGGTCCAAATGCATGAAAGATGTATTATGACAAGACCGATAACCCGAAAGATTGGGTTATTCAGATAGTTCATTGGCAGAAGATAGTTATGCATAATAGCGGGGAAGAAGCATTGAATCCCTATCTCGATAAAAACTGCCAACAGTAGTACTTTAAAAACTCCTCCTATATAATCATGAGCGTTATCAGATTTGGAAAAAGTGATTGGATTGATACCCGTGGTTTTCCAAACCCTGTAAGTTGGGAGAGCAAAAGCAATCAGAATATATACAATATAAAAAATCGGAATATAGAATTGAAGAAAAGCATCCATTGCGCTATATTTTTTTTGATTCTACAAGCACATTACAGCGTTTTAATGCCTGTCGAATCAGAGATTATCAATGAATTACAAAAAGATTTTTAATCCGCCATTAGCAACAAAACCTTCCAGTGGTGCCCACACTTCCCTAAAAGAAGGGTGAGGCAGCGGTGGTAAAACTACAGGCTGATAACGGTCTTGGCGAATATTCAGAATATTTTCAAAGTTAATAAATATACTCAGATGCTTCCAACGTCGTTCTCCCATAACACCCATTAACCAATAAGGCTGTGAGTTTCCCCCGTTAGAAAGCGGCTTTTGACCAATATAGTACGCTTCGAGACCTAGCCGAAATTTACCTTCCAATTCGTAAACTGCTACCAAATTGACGCGATGCTTGGCCGTGAGCGGAACTGCACTGTTCAAATTCACACCGCTGTAACGGCGGCGGGTATCGACCAGACTGTAACCCGCATAAAATTTAAAATCCTCATAGCCTATCCGTAGATTGGTTTCCAGACCCCGACTGTCAATCGGTCCATCAGCATTAGCGAAACGGTAAATGTCCGTGGTTGGCCCGGGCGTAATAATGGCAGGAACGTCAATGACCAAAGCATGATTAAGTTGAGTATAGAAAAATAGCTGATTGACCGACACGTCCAACACATCGAAAAGCGAGGTGCGATAATTCACATCAAAGTTTGCCCCCAATGATGTTTCTGCCTGCGCGGTTTGTTGGTCAATGGGACGCACATTGCGAAAAGCGACACTTTCGGCCTCTTCAGTAAAGATGGTAGGCGCTTTGTATCCCAAGCCTCCCCCCAATCGGGAAGTCAGCTTTTCAGAGAATTTGAACAATGCTGATACACGCGGTAAAGTAAAAAAACCGTAGCGGTTATGATAATCACCCCGCAGACCCGTTTCCAGTGTTAACCAAGGCTGTATTTCGTAATTGTTTTGGAGAAACGCACCTACCGTGGTGTATTGATAATTACGGCCCTGATTCGGTTTGTCTTCGGTAAATTGTTCAGTCCATAGATTTGCCCCGCCAATCCATTCCGACCGCTCGCCGCTGTGGGTATAACTTGCTTCGGTAAAACTTGCAACCTGATGGCCTCCGAATAAATAGCCGGGTTGGGTAATGGTGCGGTTGAAATAACTGATGCTATTTTTAATGGTCAATATAGAACGCTCGAACCGCTTATCAAATTGGAGTTGCGAGGCTAATCGTTGGGAGCGGTTGCGCTCGTAGTATTGATGGGTGTTATCGGGTTGTCCCTTTATAACCTGCATATCTCCGCCAATGCGGTCTTCCCAATTGCCCATTCCGCCGACTACCAGCGTAGCGGTAGGATTCAGGTAAAAATATAATTTTGGATTGACCGTGTAACGTTCATAATTGGGCAGGGCAGAAAAAGTAGTTTCAGCAGGGTCATATTCCTGTTGAGTATTGCGGGCGGCAAATAATGTTACCCCAACTTTTTTGAACTTCTGCCCCCAAAAGCCGCTTAGATCAAGTCCTTTAGCGGTGGTGCCGTTCATCATAAAACTTAATTCTTGTTTCTCGGTTGGACGTTTGGTAATCAGGTTGACCAATCCCGCAATGGCTCCTCCACCATATAGAGTAGACGCTGAGCCTTTGATAACTTCAACCTGTCGGAGATTCAGCGGCGGTATTTGCAAAATGCTCAATCCCGATGCAAAGCCCGAATAAAGCGGTAAACCATCCTGCAAAATTTGCGTATAGCGACCATCTAACCCTTGAATCCGTATATTGGCATTGGCCGAAACGGGCGAAGTTTGTTGCACCTGAATCCCCGTGCTTTCGTTCAACTGCATACGAATATCGCCGGGACGCATGTTTGATTTTTCGTCCAGCTCTTCGCCCGTAATGGCTTCAATGCGGGTAGGAATATCATCAATGCTGCGGTTGCTGCGAGTTGAAGTGACAACCACCTCTTCCAATTCTTCACCTTCACGGAGTTTCACCGTCAGTGAATCATTTCCCGTCAATGTCAATGAATCGGTATGGTTTTCATAGCCCACAAAGGAACAGGTAATTAAATAGCGCCCTGCGGCAGGCGCTATTAAGGTGGCGCTCCCTATTGCATCGGTTGTAGTGCCGATTTGCCCGGGCATTAAAACGACCGTTGCGCCCGGTAACGATTTTCCTGATTCAGCGTCCTGAACCAGAATCCGTAAAGTGATTTGCCCTTGGGCAATAGTAAGTGTGGAGAGTGTCAGCCAAAGCGACACCAGAAAGATTTTCATAGAATGTAATGGATTAGATTAGTAAAGCGTTAGCGGCCCGATTGAGAAATCAGGGGCAGGACATTTGAAACTAATCTAAACGGGGCGGTTGCCAGATACCGCCTAATACATCAAGTGAGTAAAAAAACTCATACAAAGTAGGCGTACTGACTGAATAAAATGCAACGCTCAGAGGAGAAGCAACAAATGTCTGAGCTTGTGGAATGGTAAAACCGAAGCAGGTGGAGCAAAGAGAAAAAGGGGAACAGCATTCCGTTTTGGATTGTCCATGCGCGTCCTGTTCCTCTGAACAAAAGGCTTCACAGGGTAGAACAGAAAGCAGCACTACATAGATTGCTAACAAAAATTGCAACAGCTTCATGATGCAAAGATATAAAGTAAATTCGGTAATGACCGAAAATCGCTGTACGTAAGAAAAGCAGTCTCAGTAAACGGGCGTTGCTGTTGCATAACCCCCTTTGATGCATTGCTTTTTGATCGTCTGGCTGTAAAAACAGGGATGAACTCTCCTCCACTTTGAGACTTTGTTGAAAGAAGGCATGACAAAACACAAAAAGTGTCTTAAGAAGCCAATGACCACTCCACTTTCAGGGCTCATTACCTCCAAAGTCTTCACCGATACCATCGAAGAAATTATAATTTACGATACTCATTGCAGGTACATTGCGAAGAATCGGAATTGATGTTTAAGAGAGTAAGTTGACCAAGAGTCAAAAGGAAGTTATAGAAAAAGTAACACTATTGTTTGCTATTGTAAGACCTGAAACCTTGTTGCACAATATTTTAACTTACATTTGCTGAAAATAAAAATAATGAAGCAAACCCTCAAACCGTTTCTGGCATTTGCTATGGCCACACTCGTCCTTTGGGCGGGCAATGGTTACGGCGTGCTGGAACATTTGTGCGAGGAACACGGCAAACACCAACACATTCTTTCCAATTGGTTTCAAACTTCTTGCGAACACCAAGATCATCACAAACTGGAATCGCACGAACACCCTCATGCCGGTTCGGATTTTGAGGCTTCTCATTCGGGTGAACAAGTAATTTTTGTTTATTTCTACGCCGATACAGTAACCAAAACTTCGGTTGGCTCGGTAGTAATTTCCTATTTTTTTCAATCTGCTTTACTGCCTGATTTTGATTTTCAAACGATTCATTTTTCTTCTAAAATCCATCCTTATAGCCCCAATTCACCGCCCTTTCGACGAACGTTTGGGCGTTCCCTTTTGGCTTGGGTGCAATCTTTTCTGATTTAGCATTGACTACAATTCATTGATAATCAATGACGATTGGTGTTCTGTGTCTTCCAGAACGCATTTCCCTATTTTATCACTTACCAACTACATCATGCAAAGGAAAATCCTTTGGGGTTTGGCATGGGCATTGATTTCCATACCCACTTTTGCCCAAACTGTCCTCACGGCAGATGAAGCCGTAGCTGCTGCTCTCAAAAATAGCCCTGCTATAAAAGCTTCGGGTTTAGTCGTGCGGCAAAATGAGTTATTAGTACGCTCTGCTCGCAACCTTCCCAATCCAGACCTGACGATTGACAGCCCGTCAGGGACGTTTTACACGCTTGGCGTTCAACAAAACTTTCGATTCCCAACAGTTTACACCCAACAGGCCAAGCTTCAACAACAGCAAATTGTGTTGGCACAAAAAGAGAAAATTGTTACCGAAAATGACCTAAAATACAGGATTCGTACGTTGTATTTGAATGTGCAATATGCAGATACCTACCTCAAACAGCTACAAGGTCAAGATAGTGTATATGCTCAGATTGCGGTTGCCGCCAAGCGTAATTTTGATGTCGGAACAATTGAAAAACTTGCTTTGATTTTTGCCGAAACCCAAGCCGCAGACCTTCGCAATCAAGTAGCGATGGCAACACAGGAACTGGCGGTGAGCAATAGGCAATTGTCATTTTTTACCAACGTACCCAATTTCAGTGTTGTGCCGTTAGTAGTTACTTCCAATGCTGTCCTCAGCACTGATGCTGCTCAAAATCCCCTCATTGAAGCTGCCAGACAAGCAGAGCTCATTAACCAAAAAGCGGTTGAAGTAGAAAAAGCGAATGCACTTCCTGGCTTTATGGTGGGTTATTACAACCAAGGTTCACGAGAAACAAATTTGGGACTTCGATGGCGGTTGGGCGTAAGCATTCCGCTATGGGCAGGGCAATACAAAAGTCGTATTACTGCTGCCCAAACAGGGCAAGAAATTGCCAAACAACGTACTGAAACTCAAATGCAAATACTTTCAGCAGATTTGCAGGCAGCACAGGGCGATTTAAGGAAGTTTCAAAATACACTTAATTTCTACGAAACTATTGCCCTTCGACAAGCTGATGACATTATCATCGCTGCACGGCGTTTTTTTGAAAGTGGGCAGACCGATTACATCAACTTTCTCAGAACCACTAACGATGCTTACGCCATCAAACTTCGCTACATCGAAACCCAGCGAAACTTCAATCAATCTATGCTGACTATCAATTATTTAACAGGAAAATTATGAAAAAAGCCAATTTAAAAAGGCTACTCTTATTCTCCCTTTGGGGGTTAGGGGGCTTTTTTTTCTCGCTTGCTGCATACACTCAGCACACCCATGCTGACGGCTCCACGCACGAAGACCACAGCGCTGCCGAGCCTGCTGGGGTAGAGATCAAAGCAAAGAAATCGGAAGCCGTGTCTGACCGCTACGAACTGGTATTGAAATACGAACACCTCCACGCCGGCGAAGCAGGAAAACTACTGCTCTACGTGGCTGACCCCGCGACAAACCGCCCCATCAACGGAGCGAAAATTACGCTCAGTACCACCTTAGATAGCAAGGCCACTTTTGCCATTAAGCCCAAAGAAGCAGGGGTTTATGAGGTAACATCTCAATTCACTAAGGAACGGACTTTTGCGCTCACTGCCAAAATTGAAGGCAGCAACGGCCCCGATTTAATGATGCTCAAAGGGGTTTTGGTGGGACATGACGAGTCAGAACACGGGCATGAAGATGTTGTCGCTGTCTGGTATCAAAACCCTTATGTATTGGTAATGGGAGGTTTATTGCTGGGCATGTTGCTCATGTTTCTGTTAATGAGGGTACGCAACAAAAAGCTTATGATGGTGCTGTTGATGACAGGTTCAATTTTGCCCACGGCACAATACCAACCAAGCTTTGCGCAACATGAAGGGCACGGCCATGGCGATGAGGGAGGCAATCAAGCGGGGGCGAATTTGAGCAATGAATTTGAAGTTCCGAAAGAAACACAGTTTTTGTTTGAAATCCTGACCCAACCGCTTAATGAGGGAGCTTTCGATGAAACGGCACAACTCTACGGTACGGTGGTGCCGAGTTCGACGGGACAGGCAATAGTTCAAACCCCGCAAACGGGAAGATTAGTCGGGCTAAACGCCCGAGTCGGACAACGGGTCAATAAAGGACAAACGTTGGCAACGTTGGAACAAACCCTCGACGCCACGTCCCAAGTATCGCTGCAAACTGAGCGTAACAATTTCGAGGCTGAATTGACTGCTGCCCGTAAAGAATTCGAACGCCTGAAAAAAATCGAAGACATCGCTGCAAAACGCGACATTTCGGAAGCAGAGGCGCGTTTGCAAAAAGCTGAAGAAAATCTTAAAGTGTTTAATGGAATTGCCAAAGGCAACAAAGGAAATTCCCGGATGGTAGCACTCACCGCACCTATTTCGGGCGTGATTGCGCCTTTCAGCGTGGCCATTGGCTCAACAGTTGGCATAGGAGAAACCATTTTCACCATTACCAATTTATCCACCGTTTACGTAGAAGCACAAGCCTTTGGCCCTGATGCACAACGACTCAAATCGGGCTCAAAATTGGATGTTATCAGCAAGGCAGACGGTATGGAAAAACAGAGTGACCGTATTCGCCTGCTTTCTTCGGCACAGGTGGTCAACGCCAATCAATCGCAGAAATTATTGTTTGAATTGAATAACGCTGACGGGGCGTTTAAAATCGGCGAGTTTGTGACGGTTCGCTTGCAAACGGGTCAGGCAGGCCGCACTTTGTCGTTGCCCAATTCTGCTATCGGTCAGGTAAACGGTAAACCGGCAGTGTTTATCAAAGAAAGCCCGGAGACGTTTCGAGTGGCATATGTGGCCACAGGTGTCAATAACGGCGACCGTACGACCATTATTAAAGGCTTGGAAACGGGTGAAAAAGTCGTGGTTAGCTCGGCCTATCAGTTGAAAATGATGTTTATGAACCAATAAAATTTCTAACACAATGAAAAAGACATTTAAATTTATTTTCACTCTTTCGCTGTCGGTCGCTACGGCGGCATTTTTGGGCTCCTGCGGTAATTCTTCCGACAAAAAAAACGAAACTGAACACCACGAAGGTGACGGACATGACCATGCAAAAGAAGGACACGACCACGCTGAGGGCGAGGAACATCACCACGGCTCCGACGAAAACTACTCGACCCAATTAAAAACGGCTCCTGAAAGTCCACAGGCAGGGCAAGAGGTGATGCTTTTGCTGACGCCCAAATTGAAAAAAGATGAAAAAGCCGAGGTGCCGCTTGAAGTGAACCACGAAAAAAAAATGCACCTGATTGCGGTAAGCGAAGATCTAAGCACTTTTCAGCATTTACACCCTGAATACCAGGCATCAGGAAGTTACGATGTGAAAGCCACCTTCCCAACGGGGGGAAAGTATTTGCTTTTTGCCGATTATAAGCCCTCCGAAGGCGGCGAGGTGGCCGATAAATTACCCATAATCGTAGGTGGAAAAGCGAATGCAACGACCTCGTATTCAGCCGAAAAACTGACATGGACAAATAATGGGCTCTCACTTACCCTTCAAACCAAAAGCGGAAAATTTGTAACGGGAAAAGAACAGCACATTAACGGGCTCCTGACCCAAGACGGCAGGACCTTAAAAGTCGAAACCCTCGAAAATTATCTGGGTGCAAAAGCCCATGTCGTAATGATTGAAATGGCTGATAAAGACTACGTTCATGTTCACCCGGGTACTGAAAATGGCAATTTTCACCTGCACGTGACATTTGAACACGCAGGTATGTACCGGGCTTGGATTCAGTTTGTGGTAAATGGCAAAGTACAGGTAGCCGATTTTGTACTCAACGTAGTCAAAAGCGACGGCAAAACCGATTCCGCTGAACATAAGCACTAAAAAAACATGCTTGACAGATTAATTAAATTTGCGCTCCACAATCGCTTGTTGATTGTGGCAGCATCGGCGTTGTTGGTGGTATACGGGGTGTTTACCGCCACTCAACTGCCCATTGATGTACTGCCTGACTTAAACCGCCCTCGGGTTACTATATTTTTGGAATCCAACGGGTTAGCCCCCGAAGAAATTGAAACGCAGGTGGTATTACCTGTTGAAACCGCGCTGAATGGTGCACCGGGCGTAGAAGTCGTTCGCAGTTCGTCTGCGATTGGTTTAGGTATGGTTTTCGTTGAATTTGACTGGAATACCGAGATTTACAAAGCCCGTCAGTTGGTGGCCGAGAAACTGCAAACGGTTATACTTCCCAACGGAATTGTGCCGATTATGGGGCCGATTTCGTCGGTCATGGGCCAAATTATGTACGTGGGCGTATCGGCAGATACGACCAGTCCCGCTGAACTGCGCACGCTGGCCGATTTTAACATCCGCCGTAGATTGCTCAGTATCAAGGGTGTATCACAGGTGATTCCCATTGGGGGCGACCGCTTACAGTATCAAGTACAGATTTCGAGCGAAAGGCTCAAACAGTTCGGCCTGTCGGTGGACGATGTGGACAAGGCGTTGGGACAAACCACCCAAAACACGACGGGAAATTTTTACAACGATTACGGAACGGAAGTCTTGATTCGGAACGTGGGACGGGCCGAAACCTTAGACGATTTGGCCCGCACGGTGGTGTCCAATCGCAACGGTGTTCCCGTCTTGCTGTCGCAGGTGGCCGAGGTGCAGTTTGGAGCGGCCCTCAAACGAGGCGACGCGAGTATCAACGGAAAACCTGCGGTGATTTTGGCCATAGAAAAACAACCCGGAGCCAATACGGTGGGCTTGACAGATGAAATTGAAAAAGCCTGCGCCGATTTACAGACTTCGTTGCCGAAAGACATTAAGCTGAATCCCAAGATTTTTCAGCAAAAGTCGTTCATTACCAATTCCTTAAACAACGTCATCGAAGCCCTGAGAGACGGATTTATTTTGGTGATTATCGTCTTGTTTTTGTTTTTGATGAACCTCAGAACAACTGTCATTACCCTCACCGCTATCCCACTTTCGTTGGTCATTACAGCCATTATTTTCAAGGCATTTGATATTTCAATTAATACACTGACGCTGGGCGGTTTGGCCATTGCCATTGGTGAATTAGTGGACGATGCCATTGTGGATGTAGAAAACGTCTATCGAAGATTACGGGAAAACCGCAATTTGCCCCAACCCAAGCCGACCCTGCAAGTCGTGTATCAAGCCAGTTCGGAAGTACGAAATTCGATTGTGTATGCCACGGTTATTGTGGTGCTGGTGTTTTTGCCACTGTTTTACATGCAGGGCATCGAAGGGCGTATTTTTGCTCCCCTTGGCATTGCGTATATTACATCCATTTTGGCTTCATTGGTCGTTTCGCTCACACTTACTCCTGTGTTATGCAGTTATTTACTCAAAATAGAAGGCCGACAGCAAAACAAAAAACCTAAAAATTGGTGGCAAAAATTCATTTCTGCCGATTCGCACGAAGAAGATACAAGTTTGGTTAAATGGCTGAAAAACAAGGACACGCGGGTATTAAATTGGTCATTGAATCGCTCTAAATCAATCATTGTCGTGGCGGCCGGATTGATTGTGGTTTCAATGGGAATGATTCCTTTTTTCGGTACCGAGTTTTTGCCGCCCTTCAACGAAGGCTCGTTTACGGTCAATTTGGTTGCCCCACCAGGCACTTCGCTCGAAGAGTCGAATAAATTGGGAACACTCGCCGAAAAACTGATGCTGCAAGTACCCGAAGTGGAATACGTCAGCCGCCGAACAGGGCGCGCAGAATTGGACGAACATGTCGAACCCGTCAGCCGCTCCGAAATTGAGGTAGAGATTCGGGCGGGAGCAAAGCGAGGACGGGCCGAGATCATTGCCGATTTACGCCAAAAATTAGACGTACTGAAAGGCGTTTCGGTGAGTATCGGGCAGCCTATTTCGCACCGCATTGAACACTTGCTTTCAGGGGTGCAAGCGCAAATCGCCCTCAAACTCTATGGTGATGACCTAACCGAGCTGCGCAGCACCGCCGGGCGGATTCAGGGCGTGATGCAATATATAACGGGCGTCACCGATTTACAAATTGAACGCCAAACCATGATTCCACAGTTGCTGATTCGAGTACGGCGAGATGCCCTGCAACGCTTTGGCTTACAGGCGGGTAAGGTGGCCGAAGACCTCGAAATCTTCTACAACGGTAAGGTAACAGGCAAGATATATGATGGTCAGAAATCGTTTGATATTTTGCTCAGAACCACCAACCGAGAGCGGAGTAATCTGCAAGCCATTCGTAACACCCAAATCAGTACCCCCGACGGGCAGTTAATTCCCTTGTATCAAATTGCCGATATTGAACTGACGAGTATGGTCAATCAGGTGATGCACGAAAATACCCAGCGTCGTATGGTCATTTCAGCTAACGTACAGGGACGGGATTTGGGAAGTACAGTAGCCGAAATCAAAGAGCGATTAGCTAAAGAAGTACCACTCCCCGCAGGTTATTTTATTGTGTATTCGGGACTCATTGAAAGTCAGGAATCAGCCACTTCAATGATTGGCTTTTTGGCATTGTTTTCATTGGTTGGCATTTTTTTGGTGTTATACAGCCACTTCAAATCCAGCCGTTTAACGCTTCAAATTATGTTGAATGTGCCGTTAGCACTCATTGGCAGTGTGGTAGCGGTAATGCTCACAGGCGGTACGTTTTCGGTGGCGACGTTGGTAGGTTTCATCACCCTGACGGGCATTGCGAGTCGCAACGGCATCATGATGATTTCACACTACATCCACTTGGTCGAGCACGAAGGCGAAGTGTTTGGAAAACCGATGATTATCAAGGGCTCACTCGAACGGCTTGTTCCGGTTTTAATGACAGCATTGGTAGCCGCCTTAGCCTTGATTCCGCTTACCCTCGATCCACAAGCCGCCGGGAAAGAAATACTTTATCCAGTAGCAACGGTGATTTTGGGAGGCCTGATTTCCAGTACGTTATTGGATATTATCGTTACACCTGTGGTGTTTTATACTTTTGGCGAAAAGGCATTAAAAACCTACTTTGAGACAAAGAAGAAAAAAGAAGCGTTTTAGAATTGATACAAAAATAAAAAGACTCAAAAGAAATTTGAGTCTTTTTAAATAAATCTTTAAACGATTTCACAAAATGAAAAATGACCTTTTGAAACTATACCTACCCATCTACTTATTGCTGTACCTAGGGGTAGCCTTTGTGATTCCATAGCACAATACCAAATGAGCACAAGCTGGCGAATTGGTATAGATGAACAAAATAAAACGGAACTAAAAACCAAAGGTATTTTTGGCCTAAGCCTAAATCCGATTTTCCTCGGAATGATTTTGAGTGTTTTGGGCTTGTTTTTGATAACGCCCAATGCCGTCACATTTTTTTCGGCATTGACCACCTATTTCATCATTCAAATTCAGGTGAGATTAGAGGAAGATTTTTTGGCTAAAGAACACGGCTCCCTTTATGTTAATTATCGAAAATCAGTAAAAAGGTTTATTTAAAATGGAACATCAACACCAATACGATGCCGACGGCAAACAACTTTGCTGCACGCAGGAAGAAAAAATTTACACCCAGGCCGGCGCAAAAGCCTTATTAAAGAAAGGTCATACCGACGATGACGGGCACGATCACGGCCAGGAAGAACATGCCGATGAGGATGGGCATGACCATTCGGGCGGCAGCGACAGCACATTCAAAATGTTTGTGCCGGCTATTATCAGTTTAGTGTTATTGCTTGTTGCCATTGCTTTAGACAGCTACCTAAAACCCGAATGGTTCACCGGTTGGGTACGCATCGCTTGGTACGTAGTTGCTTACATACCCGTTGGATTTCCTGTACTGAAAGAAGCCGTCCAAAGCGTGGCAAAAGGCGAAGTGTTTTCGGAGTTTTTATTGATGGGCATTGCCACCATCGGGGCTTTTGCCATTGGCGAATATCCCGAAGGCGTGGCCGTGATGCTGTTTTATGCCGTTGGCGAAGTATTCCAAACATTGGCCGTAAAAAGAGCCAAAGCCAATATCAAGTCCCTGCTCGACCAGCGGCCGGATGAAGTAACCATTCTGCAAAACAACGAAGCCACAACCATTAAAGCCGACGCGGCAAAAATCGGCGATATTATCCAGTTAAAATCAGGAGAAAAGTTGGGGTTGGATGGCGAACTGATTTCTGAAACGGCCTCCTTCAATACCGCCGCACTAACGGGTGAAAGCAAGCCCGATACCAAAGCCAAAGGCGAAGTTGTACTGGCAGGCATGATTAACCTGAACACCGTGGCACAGGTAAAAGTGACCACGGCTTATACCGATAGCAAGTTGAGTAAAATTTTGGAACTGGTACAAAATGCCACTGCTCAGAAAGCCCCTACTGAACTGTTTATCAGAAAGTTTGCAAAAATATACACGCCTATTGTAGTGTTGCTGGCGGTTGCCATTTGCTTTTTGCCTTACTTTTTTGTAGCT
Source organism: Runella salmonicolor (assembly GCF_024158025.1). Lineage (NCBI taxonomy): Bacteria > Pseudomonadati > Bacteroidota > Cytophagia > Cytophagales > Spirosomataceae > Runella > Runella salmonicolor. The sequence continues at coordinate 138,693 of NZ_JAMZEL010000015.1, read as the reverse complement.
GATTATGTGTTCAATCAATGGTTGTACAGAGCGTTAATATTCCTGGTTATTTCCTGTCCCTGTGCTTTGGTTATCAGTATTCCGTTGGGTTATTTCGGCGGCATTGGAGCGGCCAGTAAAAACGGCATTTTGTTTAAAGGCAGTAATTTTCTTGACATCATTGCAGAAATAAAAAATGTGGTCATGGACAAAACAGGCACCATGACCGAAGGCGTTTTTAAGGTGCAGGAAGTAATCATAAAGCCGGAATTTAATAAAGACGAACTACTGCAAATGGCGAATGCGTTGGAAAGCCGCAGTACCCACCCGGTGGCTACTGCCATTCATCAGTTTGTAGGAAAACCAGACAGTAATATTGAACTGAAAAATGTAGAAGAAATATCGGGACACGGATTAAAAGCCGATATAAAAGGCAAAGAACTGCTGGTAGGTAATTTTAAATTGATGGATAAATTTTCCATTAAATACGATATTGACCCCAATACGATTGTTTATACAGTAATAGCCGTTGCTTACGACAAAAAGTTTGCGGGTTATATCACCATTGCCGACAGCATCAAAGAAGATGCTCAGGAAACGGTTAATAAACTGAAAGCATTGGGGGTGAAAATCACGATGCTCAGTGGCGATAAAAGTACGGTAGTAAAATTTGTCGCCGACAAACTGAACATTGCCAATGCCTTCGGCGATTTATTGCCCGAAGACAAAGTGAACAAGGTAAAAGAAATAAAAGCCCGTAACGAAAGCGTAGCCTTTGTGGGCGATGGGGTGAACGATGCTCCCGTAGTGGCCATCAGCGATGTGGGTATTGCCATGGGCGGCTTAGGCAGCGATGCCACCATAGAAACTGCCGATGTCGTGATTCAGGACGACAGGCCCTCTAAAATACCGATGGCAATCAACATTGGCAAACAGACCAAAAGAATAGTATGGCAAAATATTACGCTGGCTTTTGTGGTAAAAGGCATCGTGTTACTGTTAGGTGCTGGCGGACTTGCTACGATGTGGGAAGCCGTTTTTGCCGATGTGGGGGTGGCTTTATTGGCAATTTTGAACGCCGTCAGGATACAACGAATGAAGTTTTGAATCTACTGTGAGAATAATTGAATCGATGTATTTCATCACATTACCCTTTCAATCTTTATGAAACTTTATTGGAAAATGCCAGTATCATTGCGGCAGGAACTGCAACAAAAGCAAATGGCTTTGTTGCACGGATATTTAATAGCAAAAAAGTACAATTATAAATAATATTTGTACAATATAAAAAAGAGTTAAATCCCGAAAAACAGGGTAATTTGACAGGTAAAAGCTCAGTTTTTACATATGTATCTGCATTAATCTCTTTTAAATGCGAACCATGCAACAAAGCCAAAGCAAATTCAAAAAACAATGAGTAGGCTAAAAGTAGTAGTGTTATTAATAGGAAATTTACTGGTGTCAATCTCCTGTATTTCTAATAAGGGTTTGACTTCGAAGGTAGAGCGAATACAAATTACTTATAAAAACAGAGTAGTAACTGCTCGAAAACTGACAGTAGTTTCTCAAATTCCCATTAGTATTGATACTGCTTGGAAAAAAGTTCAGACAAGTGCTTTACTAAACTTCGTGGCGGCGGGTAAAGTAAAGTTTAAGCCAACAGAGGGCCATTTTCCTCAAATTTGGCAAGAAGGCGATACGGTTTCGACAAAAATGCTCATCTATGGTTTTCTTCCTTTTGGCGGAATCCATTCACTTTATTTCGAGAAAATAGATACTGTGAATAAAGTTTTACAGACAAAAGAGTGGGATAAATCTGCCAAGATTTGGAATCACAAGATTTCTTTGAAAAAATTAAGTGAGAAAAATATAATGTACGAAGATGAAATAATTATTTATGGCGGAGTTATGACAGGTTTTATAACATACTGGGCAAAATCATTTTATAAACACCGCCAGAAAAGATGGCAATTAGTTTCAGAAGGTATTTAAAAGATAAACTTACTGACTCTATGCTAAGAGGTCGTATTTTGAGCCAAACAACTTTCTGTATATCAATGTTTTGTAAATCACAAATCGAAAAAAGTATAAACTTTCTCATTAACCATTAAATTTCTATGAAACTTTACTGGACAATGCCTGTATCATTGCGGCAGCACTACCAGCAGGAACTGCAACATTACCAAAACGCTTTTGCAGCGGGGCATTTATCAGAAGCGTGGGGTCATCTTGAAAGGGCGCATATTCTGGGGCAAGCCTGGCCACTCGAACATTCCTACGTGCATTGGTTGATGCTCAAATTTGGCATTCATATCAAAAGTACCAAAGAAGTCTTAGGACAAATTCCGAGGCTATTGGTAGGGGGGGTCAAATCATTCGTAGGCCATGTTCCCATTGGCAATACGGGTGGGACCAACGTTCCGCCACTTCGCCCTATGGATATACCGCACGACTTGAAGCAAATTTTAGAATCCAATCCGTCTTAAAGTGGTTGTATCAAATTATTTGATCAAAATCACTTACGAAACTAATAAGTATAGTGATTCTATAGATACGCTACAGCGATAAGCCTGAGAAAATTGTATAAAACTATGATTTTGCTCTTTTCTTCAAAGAGATCATTTTTTTATCCTGTTCATAAGCCTGTTCTCTAATCCGTTCTTTTTGTGGGTCATATTTAGCAACCACATCTTCCCAAAATGGTACTTCTGCTGACTTTTCGGCTGCTGCCTGAGCAGGTATTTTTCCATTTGAAGAACTATGAGAACGTTGATAATTATAATAGAACTGCTATTTTTCCAGTCGTTCATTGAGTTGTGGATCTTTTAAATCTGCTGTTTGATAAAATTCCTGGAAAGATCATTACATTAGGATACCTGCTGAAACAGTAACTTTCCAAACCTGCCGGATTTTTCAGGACGGGTCATTGTGTTGTCCTAAAATAGATTGACCATCTACACAAGCAGATGGGACACATTTTTTTGCTTCGCAAACAGGCACACGAACTACGGATGCGCCAGATGGTTGAAGAAATCAACCTGAACCGATTAACCATTGAACAGGGCATGGCCAAGTACAAGGTTCTTACCCGTCAGACCGTTACTAAATGGCTGGAACGAGTCCGACAGGAGGAAAAACAACGTACTGATCCCATGAAACAAGCTACCAAGGAACCACCCCCGACTATCGTTGAACAGATCGCACTCAAGGCCGATGAGTTAGCGGGGCGAGTGAAACAACTTGAGAAGGAGTTGGAACAGTCTGAGCTCCAAATTCTTTATTATAAGACCGTAATTCGGGTTGCCGAGCAGGAGCTGGGCATCGCCATCGAAAAAAAGTCCGATACCAAACAGTCCTCTTGCTTCGAATGAGTCATCCTCATTTTCATATTAGGCAGATAAGCGGGTTGTTTGGTTTTAGCCGTCAGGCATTCTATCAGCATAAAAACAGGCAGTTAACCACCGAAGAATGTGACCAACAGGTCTTAGCTTTAATTGAACAAATTCGAAAGGATCATCCTCGTTTAGGGGGAAAAAAATTATACGAGCTCCTCAAAAAAGAGCTCATAGAAAGGGGAATAAAAATGGGCAGAGACGCTTTATTTGACCTGCTGGCCGCTAATAATCTGTTAATCAGGAAACGTAAGCGTAGAATGATTACCACTTTTTCACGGCATCGATTTCGCAAGTATCCCAACCTAATTAAAGAGCTGACTATTCTGCGGCCCAATCAGGTCTGGGTAGCTGACATCACCTATTGGCTGACTGAGACAGGTTATCTCTATATTTCCTTATTGACGGATGCCTATTCGCGCCGGATCATGGGTTTTGCTTTAGCTGACAATCTGGAAGCCGTCAACTCCCGGCTAGCCCTGGAAATGGCCCTCAAGCAGATCACCAAACGGATCGGCCGTCAGTTGATTCATCATAGTGATCGAGGTATTCAGTATTGCAGCTCGGAGTATGTCCGGACTGTGGAAAGCTATAATATTCGCATCAGTATGACCGAAAACTCAGATCCTTTAGAGAACTCGATTGCTGAACGGATAAATGGTATTCTCAAAGATGAATATCTGAGTCATCAACCCGTTCGAAGCTTTGAAGAAGCATATGCATTATTGGAGAAGGGGGTCTTTCTTTACAATTACAAACGTCCGCATCTAAGCTGTAATATGCTCAGTCCAAATGAAGCATATAATGAATTCGGTCCTCTGGAACGTCGTTGGAAAAACTATTACGATCCTACCAAATCGAAGAAGAAAAAATAGACTAAATTCGGACTAAGAAAAAAACGGTAAATTTATTTCAGGACTAACTTAAAAACTGTCTTATACTGAAATAGATTGTCAATTTTACCTTAAAATTTACATCTATGCAAGACCACATTCGAGACCTGCTTAATCGCTTTCAGTATAGCGAGCAACTTAAAGAGAGCGCCGTTTTCCGAATCCTTTTCGGAGGTGAAGAACCCAGCCAGGTTATGGCTGATTTGGAAATTCATAATAGTTATACGCTTCGTAACTGGGTACTTTTGTATCAGCGAAAGATTCAAACTGGTTTAGTAACTTTACCTGCTATGAAAAAGGCACAGACACAAGACATTACGGACTTAAAACAACGGATTGAGGAATTGGAATATGCCCTTAATCAGGCTAATTTGTTGATTTTAGCTTTGAACACGATGATCGAGGTTGCTGAGAACGAGTTAAATGTGCCTATTCGAAAAAAGTCTGGCACCAAACGGTCTTAAAGCTTCGTGACAACGAAATCGCAAAGGTTAGTGTCGGAAACCTTTGCCGGCTGTTTGGTGTAAGTCGACAAGCATTTTACGGAAGAGAAGAACGCTCACAGCAGTTTTTTAGCCATTCTATGCTGATATTAGATATGGTATCGGCATTGCGGAGAGAGATTCCTGGTCTGGGTACCCGGAAGTTGCATCTGTTACTAAATGAGCCATTAGCTATTAGTGGAATCAAATTAGGTCGTGATAAACTGCATAAACTTTTGCAGAACCATGATCTGGTTCTTCGTCAACGCCGAAAAGTTCCACAAACAACCAATTCTAACCATAGATTAAAAATGTACCCTAACTTGCTTATAGACAAGGTTATATTGCAGCCCAGACAGGTATGGGTATGTGATATTACTTACATTTGTATTGGTCTTGGGTTCGGCTATCTGTCATTGGTCACTGATGCCTATTCAAAACTGATTGTTGGTTATTGCCTGTATCCATTTTTAACGGCAGAAGGTAGTCTGAAGGCCTTGGAAATGGCTTTATTAACCAATTGGGAAAAAGGAAATGGACTGATTCATCATTCTGATCGAGGCAGCCAATATTGCAGCTTCGAATATGTACGTCGTCTTAAAAGAGCAGGGATATCAATCAGCATGACCCAGAGCGGTGATCCTTATGAAAATGCAATCGCCGAAAGGATAAACGGGATATTAAAAACAGATTTTCGTTTAAATCGAGTGTTTACTACATTTGAAGAAGCAGCAAAGGCCGTTTCTAAGAGTATATATAATTATAATAATTTACGGCCTCATATGAGTTGCGATTATTTGACACCATCAGTCGCACATGAGTCCAAACTACCTTTAAAAAAACACTGGAAGCCTAAAGTTTATAAACATTCAAAAGATACTCGAGATCAAGGTTCAACAACCTGAAAAAAACAATTTTGTAAAATTGTCAACCTCATACCAGGATTATATTTGAACAATAATTATTCACTTAAAAACTGACAACTTAATTTCAGGATCAGACAAACGGTCAACATTTTTTAGGACAATACACATACATGTCTTGTCCTGTACAAACAAACGCGGGTTTATTAGTACTTTTTGCCTTCTCTCCGTCAGCTCCAAAAACTAGCTATACAAATCCATTTTAGTCAAAAAAACTTGTATAGCAATCAAAGTATAATCATTGTTAAAATTGATTGATTAAACCTATACAAATACTGATTGAACATGCTCAGGGCTCCACGGCAATGCCCGACCGTCGAATGTCCTAATTTAGAACTTCATTAGGATGCCCCCACCAATGTGTCGTATTCTCCAATGTAATAGGTAGTCGCCTCCCTTCGAATAGCTTAAATCCCTTCAGCAGTACTGGAGGCCCGACGCCTTTTGACAACAAAAACACCATAAAGCCCGCCCTTGGGTAGCATGAGCCAATTATATTTTCAATATTTGTAACTAAGCAAGTAGCGACACACTGAGCCTCACTTGTAGATTAATAACGTTAAATCATACCAATACAGAATGTTTGAACAGACCTTTAAAAATATTGACGATATACTGCACAAAGATGCTGGTTGTGGGAGTGAGTTGGATTATGTAGAGCAAACCTCGTGGGTGTTGTTTCTGAAATACCTCGACGATTTGGAAAAAGACAAAGCCACGGCGGCCGAGCTGTCGGGCAAGGAATACCAAAGCATCATTGCGCCCGAATACCAGTGGAGTACGTGGGCCATGCCCAAAAAACTAAAGAATGGCCTATTTGTAGAATACGAACTCGACTACCACAAAGCCCTGACGGGCGATGATTTGGTCGATTTTGTGAATATTGAGTTGTTTCCTTACCTCAAAAAGTTTAAAGCCTCGGCCGAAAGCGCCGATACCATCGAGTACAAAATCGGGGAGATTTTTAGCGAACTCAAAAACCGCATCCAAAGCGGCTACAACCTGCGGGAAGTGATTAACCTCATCGACCAACTGCGCTTCAGGACCCACGCCGAAAAGCACGAAATGAGCCACCTGTACGAATCGAAGATTCAGAACATGGGCAATGCCGGGCGCAACGGCGGGGAGTATTACACACCCCGACCGCTGATTACGACGATTGTGAAAGTGGTGGCGCCCAAGATTGGCGATAGAATTTTTGACGGAGCGGTGGGCAGCGCGGGCTTCTTGTGCGAAGCCTTCGACTACCTGCGCAACGGCAAAAGCCTGACCACCAACGAGGCCGAAATTTTGCAAAAACGCACGTTTTACGGCAAAGAAAAAAAATCGTTGGCCTACATCATTGGCACAATGAACATGATTTTGCACGGCATCGAAGCGCCCAACATCGTGCATACCAACACCCTCGCCGAAAACATTGCCGACATCCAAGAGAAAGACCGCTACGATGTGATACTGGCCAACCCGCCCTTTGGGGGCAAGGAACGCGCCGAAGTGCAGCAAAACTTCCCCATCAAAACGGGCGAAACGGCCTCGCTGTTTATGCAGCATTTTATCAAAATCCTGAAAGCAGGCGGACGGGCGGGAATAGTGATTAAAAACACCTTTTTGAGCAATACCGACAATGCTTCTATCAGCCTGCGGAAACTCCTACTCGAAACCTGCAACCTCCACACCGTGCTCGATTTGCCAGGGGGCACGTTTACGGGTGCGGGCGTAAAAACCGTGGTGCTGTTTTTTGAGAAAGGCGCACCGACCCAAAAAGTGTGGTTTTATCAACTCAATCTCGACCGCAACCTCGGCAAAACCAACCCCCTCAACGAGCGCGACTTGGCCGACTTTGTGGCCCTCCAAAAGACTTTTGCCGACAGCGAAAACTCTTGGACGCTCGACGTGGCGGCCATTGACACTGCCACCTACGATCTGAGCGCCAAAAACCCCAACAAAAAAGAAGAAACCGCCTTGCGCGCTCCGCAGGAAATACTGGAAGAAATGAGGGCCTTGGACGAAGAAAGTGCGGAAATATTAAACTCAATTTTGGAACTAATATGAAACAAGGCAATGCATTAAGCCTGGCTACTGAGCATAGTCGAAGTATGCCAAAAGGTTGGGAAATGAAGAAATTGGGAGAAGTTGCCAAAGCAATTTATGGTTACACAGAGAAAGCATCTTTTGAAGAAATTGGACCAAGATTCTTGCGTATTACGGATATTCAAGACGAAGGAGTTAATTGGGAGACGGTTCCCTTTTGTAAAATAACTGATACAGATTTTAACAAATATAAATTGATTGATGGGGATATTGTTTTTGCAAGAACAGGTGCAACAACAGGTAAAAGCTATCTTGTAAATAATCCACCAAAATCTGTTTTTGCTTCATACTTAATTAAAGTTCACATAAATAGTGGAGGGCTTTTACCTGAATATTTGTTTCTGTTTTTTCAAACAAAAACTTATTGGGATAGCATAAATGAAGGTATTTCAGGTTCTGCACAAGGCGGTTTTAATGCAACGAAGCTTTCTGACCTCTATATCCCCCTCCCCCCCCTCCCCGAACAACAACGCATCGTAGCCATTTTAGATGAAGCCTTTGCGGGCATTGCGAAGGCCAAAGCCAATGCTGAACAAAACCTCAAAAATGCCAAAGAGCTGTTTGAGAGTTATTTGCAAGGGGTGTTTAAAAGTAAAATAGAAGGAGACGATAGTTCCACTTTAGATAGTTTATGTGAATTAATTGTTGACTGCGAACACAAAACAGCACCTACTCAAGAAACAGGTTATCCCTCAATCAGAACCCCGAATATTGGAAAGGGTGAATTGATTTTAGAAAATGTAAATAGAGTTTCATACGAAACCTATGTACAATGGACAAGGCGTGCTATTCCTAAAGCTGGCGATTTGATTTTAGCACGAGAAGCACCAGCAGGAAATATTGCGGTTATTCCAGAAAACATAGAAGTCTGTTTAGGTCAAAGAACTGTTTTAATAAGGCCAAAAAAAGATAAGCTCGTTTCAAAATATTTGGCGTATCTGATTTTGTCAAAAGATGTTCAAGAGAAACTTTTATCTCATTCTACGGGGGCAACAGTGGAACACGTTAACATGAAAGATATTAGAGCATTTAAAATCTACAATCTTTCAAATATTACAGAACAACAAGCCATTGTCCGCAAACTTGACACACTTTCTGCCGAAACCAAACGGTTAGAGGCCATTTATCAGCAAAAAATCAATGATTTGGAGGAGTTGAAAAAGAGTGTGTTGCAAAAGGCATTTAGTGGGGAGTTGAAAACAGAAAAAGCCGAAGTGACTCTATAATATGGAAGAAGGGAAAAACATAGATAAAAAATCACTACGTTTTCTAAAAGGCAAACAAACTGATTGGGATGAACTGGCAAAAGACTGTGTTGCTTTTGCCAACGCTCAGGGAGGCTTTGTGTATATTGGCATTGAAGACAATGAAAGCCGCCCTCCTCAAGGCCAAACCATCAGCGATAAAAACCTGCCCGATAGTATTCAAAAAAACATTGTTCATCGTACCGTAAATGTAGGTGTTGTAATTACAGTCGAAACCGCAGAAAATAATGCGGAATATATCAAAGTTCAAATTTTCAGAAACGCCCAAACCATCGCTTCAACAACCGACGGCAAATACTACATCCGAGTATCGGACGAATGCAGGCCGATTCCTCCCGATGAAATGGCGCGATTAGCGGCTGAAAAAAATGCTTTTATATGGGAAGTACAAACCTCCAAAAGGGTCAGTAGTGTAAACGTAGATGAGAAAAAGAAGACGGTTCTGCTGGATGATTTACGAAAATCACAACGGGTAAGTTCTTTTGTCAAAGAAATGTCGGATGATGAGATTCTGGAATACTATTTTCTAAAGAAAGGCGAGTTTCTGACCAATTTGGGTATTTTGTGGATAGGTCCCAGAAATGAGCGCGCATCTCTACTATACCCGCCCGCCATTCAAATAATTCGTTATAATGAGCAGGATGAAAAAGTCTGGAAACTGTTGTTGGATGACTACTTTTTAAATCCACAAGAGTTGCTTGAAAAAGTATTGAATGATGTACCCGATTGGCAGGAAAGTATGGAAATCTCCGAAGGGTTGTTCAGAAAAAACATTCCATTTTTCCCGATTGAAGTAGTAAGAGAGTTAGTGGTGAATGCCTTGGTTCATCGTACCTATACTACACGAGGAGACATTTTTATCAACATCTTCCCTGACAGATTAGAGATTCACAGCCCCGGCCGATTGCCCTACGGCGTAACCCCCAAAAACATTTTGAGCCAGTCAATAAGGAGAAATGAACAACTCTCGAAAGTTTTTTATGATTTAGGCTTAATGGAAAAAGAAGGGAGCGGCTATGACTTGGTTTATGCCAAATTATTAGGGTCTGGAAAACCCCTTCCTGTGGTGAGAGAGACCGACGATAGAGTCACAGTAATCATAAAAAAACAATTTGTCAGTAAAGAGGTGGTGCGCTTAATGGACAAAGCTGGTTCAGAATTTAATCTTAAACAAAAGGAGATAATTTCCCTTGGCTTGCTTGCGCAGCAACAATCGTACAGCGCAACCGAAGTAGCGCAAATCCTAAACCAAAATGAAGAGCAAGGCTTACGAAATTGGTTAGGTAGATTATTGGATTATGAATTAATTACAAAAACAGGCAAAGGAAAAGGGACACAATACGCGGTAAATGCGGAATTTATAAGGAAGATTAATTTCAAAGGGAAAACTACTTTGAAAAATATCGAAGATTATCGTCTGGAGGAGTTGATTTTCAAAGATGTCAGTACTTACCCCAAGAGCTCGTTTGGTGACATTCATAAAAGAATAGGTGAAGAAATTAATAAGCACAAGGTGAGACGGTTACTAAAAGAAATGGTTAATGAGAAGAAACTAAATGTAGAGGGCATAAATAGATGGGCAAGATATTCTATTGAGCAAAACCTGTAAGAAAAGTAATAAATGCTCAATAGAAACGCAATAGAAATGTAATAGAAAAAAATAAGATTAGGGTAAATTAATGGCATTAAATAAGACCAAAATACTCTTTATCGGCAGTATAACTCAAGGAAATATGCCAGTTATATACCCATTTGGGCATAAAATCTTATGTGATGGTTATGTGATAGGTGCTGAGGATACTTATTGTAATACACTGAAAATCAAAGGTTTTTTATGTGATGGTTATGTGATGAAGTTGGGCAGCCCTATTGCTAAGTGGCTAATAATCAACGTATTTTTATTTGATGGTCATTTGATGGATTTAGAAAAATGAATGAAGCAGAAACCCGAGCCGAACTCATAGACCCCAAGCTGCGGGCGTGTGGTTGGGGCGTAGTAGAAGGCTCAAAAGTCCTTCGTGAAAGGCAAGCCCAAATTACCAATGGTAAAATAAACGTGGGTGGTGTCAGAAGTAAGCCAATGAAGGCCGATTATATATTGGTGTACAAAGGCATCAAGCTGGCCGTAGTTGAAGCCAAAAGCGATGAATTGAGCGTAGGCGAAGGCGTAGCCCAAGCCAAACAATACGCCGAAAAACTCAAACTAGAAACCACCTACGCCACCAACGGCAAGGAGATTTATCAAATCTGCCTCAAAACGGGCGCAGAAGGTTTGGTAGCCCACTACCTCACGCCCGACGAACTTTGGAATAAAACCTTTCCCCCCGCCGAATTTGGGAGAGACATCATTAATGAATGGCGCGAGAAATTCAGCAGCATTCCGTTTGAAGACATCAACAAAACCAAACCACCTCGGTTTTACCAAGAGATTGCCATCAATCACGTACTCGAAGCCGTCGCTACTGGCAAAAACCGCATTCTGTTAACGCTCGCCACGGGTACTGGAAAAACCACCATTGCGTTCCAAATTGCGTGGAAATTGTTTCAGGCACGGTGGAATCTGCGGTGGGATGGTGTCCGAAGACCGCGTATTTTGTTTTTAGCCGACCGAAACGGGTTGGCCAATCAGGCATTTGGGGAATTTACGACCTATTCAGCCTTTTCGGAAGATGCCTTGGTGCGCATCAGTCCCGGAGAAATCAAAAAGAAAGGAAGCGTACCCACCAATGGCAGCGTCTTTTTTACCATTTTCCAAACCTTCATGAGCGGTACCGACAAGGAGGGGAACCCGTCTGCCTATTTTGGGGCCTACCCTGCCGATTACTTTGACTTTATCATTATCGACGAGTGCCACCGTGGCGGAGCCAACGACGAAGGCAGCTGGCGAGCCATTTTGGAATACTTTTCGCCCGCCGTTCAACTCGGACTGACCGCCACGCCCAAACGCAAACTCAACGTCGATACCTATAAGTATTTTGGAGAACCCATGTACACCTATTCCCTCAAGGAAGGCATCAACGACGGTTTCTTGACCCCGTTCAAAGTAAAACGCATCAAAACCACGCTGGATGATTACATCTATACGCCCGATGACCAAATCATTGAAGGGCAAGTAGAAGAGGGAAAACTCTACCAAGAGCCCGACTTCAACAAAATCATCGAAATCAAAGAACGAGAAGCAAAGCGGGTTCAGATTTACATGGATGAGGCCAATCAGGATGAGAAAGCCATTATCTTCTGCGCTACCCAAGACCACGCCGCCGCCGTGCGGGATTTGGTCAATCAATACAAAAAAAGCAAAAACCCCAATTATTGTGTCCGCGTCACGGCCAACGACGGAGAGATAGGCGAGCAGTTTTTGCGGGAATTTCAGGACAACGAAAAGACCATCCCGACCATTCTGACCACCTCACAAAAGCTCTCAACGGGCGTGGATGCCCGCAATATCCGCAATATTGTGTTGTTGCGTCCCGTCAATTCCATGATTGAGTTCAAACAGATTGTGGGGAGAGGCACCCGTTTGTTTGACGGCAAAGAATTTTTTACCATTTACGATTTTGTAGATGCCTATCATCATTTTGCCGACCCCGAATGGGATGGTGAGCCTTTGGAACCCGAGCCACCAGGCGTTGTTAGCGATCCTAAAGAGCCCTATACGCCCAAAAAGAAAGAAGAATCGAATGAGGGCGGCAAAGAAGACGGAGAAGTCCGTAAACGCATCAAAATAAAACTGCGCGACGGCAAAGAACGGGATATTCAGCACATGATTTCCACGTCGTTTTGGAGCGCCGACGGTCGCCCGATTTCGGCGGAAGAGTTCATGGGAAACCTGTTCGGGAAACTGCCTGAATTGTTTCAAAGTGAAGAAGAACTGAGAATCATCTGGAGCAATCCCCTGACCCGCCGAACGCTGTTGGAGAAATTGGCCGAAGCAGGTTTTGGCAAAGCCGAGCTGAGCATTCTACAAAAACTCATCGACGCCGAAAAAAGTGATTTGTTCGACGTACTGGAATACGTCTTTAACAGCGACATCAAACCCATGACCCGAGAAGCGCGGGTGGCAGCAGCACAGGCCAGCATTTTTGCCCTGCTCAACGATAAACAAAAAGAGTTTATCGCATTTGTATTGAGCAAGTACATCGAATCGGGCGTAGAGGAACTTGACCAAGAGAAACTGCCTCTGCTATTAACCAATAAGTACCAGTCGTTGGAAGACGCCAAACGTATACTTGGCGAAGTCTCCAACATACGTCAATTGTTTATGGAATTCCAAAAGCACTTGTACGAACAAAAAGCGGCTTAGAGCCTAGGACTAGCCAAAAGAAAATTATATCACAACATCAACCGTTAGTGGGATTGACACAACTTGGGGCATAACAGTATAAATTTTACCATCAAAAAATGCGTTGAGTAGCTCATGAACTACTCAACGCATTAGCATTTACCCGATTAATAAATGTCTAAACTCATTGATAATCGTCTCAGGATAGACTATTGTGTAAATTTTTTCAGTAATAGCTATCGTCTCGTGCCCCATCACATCTCGAACTACCTCCATCCTTACACCTTTATTGAGCAGATATGTCCCGCAAGTCTTCCGAAGGTTCTTCATCGAAATATTTTTCGTGACTCGAATCATGCTCATGATTTGCCTCACTTGGTCAAGGATGGTATTGTATTTTATTTTCGGTAAGTAACCATTATATTTATCTAATACAGCCATTGCTTCGGGCAATATCGGAATCTCCACAGGCTCTGGACGATAACCTTTCCTGCACATCTTTTGCCGTACCATTCGAATGATTTTTACATTATCAATTGTAATAATGTGTCGATCAGCATCAAAGTTCATATAATCACAATGGTCAAGTCCCGTAAAACACATGAAAATAGCAGCATCGGCCGACTGTTGGAGCCAAATGTCTTTGGCTCTGAAATCAATCAATCGTTGGAGTTCCAGTAATGTAAGTGGCTCTGGTTTCTTAGGCCGACTACGTGGAAGTTCTACGTCATAAATAGGATTATTTGGGACCTCTCCGTCTTTCTTAGCTTCCTGAAAGACTGTACGCAGATAACTCAAATTTCGACTTGTATGATCTTTGCCAAACTTATACTTCTTCACCATGAATTTCCTGTACTTTTCTGCTAGTGGAAGGGTGAAGTGAATAACTGGCAAATTTTCCATTTTTATCGATTTCAGAAACTCTTCAACTAACTCCTTTGAACGGTCCCACTTCTCCATGCTCTTTTCCTTTAAAGCTTCCTCTTTATCATAGGGATTTCGAATCGTTTCAAGATGGTTGTCAAAAGCTTTTGAGACAGTAAGTCGTTTTTGTTTCTTTCCCACATAAACATCTACAATATGTTGAGAAGTTACAACATCCATTGTAGCGGATAGTTCCTGTTCTAAAGCGTCCAAATCGGATTTAATTCGCTTCAGACGACGGTTTTTGTGCTGCACTTCATCTGAAGAGCCGTTAATTTTTTGGGCAGTGCTATCCCAATCGTCTTTTAGAACTTTCATCCCAGTCGTGCGGGGCGTAGAAAGCACGCCGTCGACATTTACAACAAAGTAAATAGCCGCAGGCAGGGAATAGTTAGGCGTTTTATTTTTGCCTCGACGCGGATAACGAAGTTGAAAATGGACATCAAACATGGTTCTTTTTTCATAAAAAATGGATTTGAAAAGTGAAACGTTTAAAATTTGTCCTCTGCTTTCAAATCCTGTTCCAAACTGCCAAAAAAGTGCCTCGTGCAAGAAAATAGTTATCAAACGGATATTTTTGCCAAATTATTTACCTTTTCGGTATATTTTATTTTTTTGAAAACATAATTTCAAAAATCAAATAAGGTATCTGACAAAAAATCGGTGTATATAAGCCAAAAAGGAAGTGTATATAAAAGTGTACAAAGTTTCGAATGGCCGCTGGGTGAGTCAGGGGACCATTTAATGATGCGAGAGTGCGTTTAAACGCAAAAAACCGCGATGATTCGCGGTTTTTTAGCTTGTTTATAAATGCTTAGCTCCCGAGGCTGGGCTCGAACCAGCGACCCTCTGATTAACAGTCAGATGCTCTAACCGACTGAGCTACTCGGGAATTGGGACACCTACGTCGTTTCCGATTTTGGTGGTGCAAAAGTAAGTAGTTCAGTATTTCAATGCAAGAACTTTTTGAAAAAACTTTACTCCTTTTTCGCTTATTGCCTGACATTCTATGGGTTAAACCTACCAAAAATGACACATAAATTAATCACCAGTCGGTAGAAAAGGGACAAAACTTCCTAAACTCGCTCCAAAATAAGCGCCTTAATACGTTGCGCATCACTTTTTGTGAAATTTTCAATGACAATTTCGGGCCTTGCGCGAGGAATAACGCGGATGGTAGCGAAGAACATGCCACTGTCAATCTCTACGCCAGAAATATCACTGTAAAACACAAATTGCTCGGTACCACCGATGAGTTTTCTCATTTTAAAACTTACACCTTTGTCGGTCAACTGAACCTCATTCGGCCTAACGGGGTCTTTTATACTGCTTGATTTGAATACTTCGTTCATGAGTTTAAAATTTAACGTATAATAGATAGGATACTATCCTATGGGTACATAAACTATTTTTTTTGTCTCAAAAAATTCTTCCTCAAAGAAATCTTGAAGCTCAAAGATACGGCTTTTGCGCTTTAATTCGGCCAACTCTTCATCCAAATCGCCTCCCTTCAGTGCTAAAATACCGTTTGTGATGGGGTGAACATGATTACGGCTGATTTTACTCCGCACCCAACTATACAGCGGAGCAATGCGCGTCACTGCCCGCGTAACCACAAAGTCGTAGTCTCCATCGGCCTGTTCGGCCCGGCAATGTTCGGCTCGAACATTTTTTAAGTCAAGGGCATTGGCGATTTCTTGCACAACTTTGATTTTTTTCCCGATGCTATCCACCAAATGGAACTCCGACTCAGGGAATAGAATTGCCAACGGAATCCCAGGAAATCCGCCACCAGTACCTACATCTAAAATATTGGCAAACTCTCTGAATTTTACCACTTTGGCAATGCTCAGCGAGTGTAGTACGTGGCGCTCATAAAGATTCTCTACGTCTTGCCGCGAAATAACATTAATCTGTGCGTTCCAGAAGGCATACAGCTCTTGCAGTTGCCCAAACTGGGCTTTTTGCTGAGGCGATAACTTGGGGAAATATTTTTCTACTATCTGCATATCATTCATGTTTTTACTGATTCATTTGGGTATTACCTCCATCTTACTTTTTTACGTCGATTGTACCACATCACAAACGACATTGCAAAATAATAGACAAAGAGCGTCACGTCCATCAACGGAATCACAAACCAACCTACTGATTTGAAAAGTTTGCGGGAGGCAAGGCCCAGTACAATCCATTGTGACACAAGACGTATACTAAAAAGTACGCCTATGATGATGATATAAGCAAGCAAAGCCTGATAATTCCATAAGCAGCCTAAAAGCAATCCTAAAAATAACATCCACGACAGTACATGCGTACCTGACAATACCGCTAAACGAACTTTATTGCCAGTTTTATAATATTTGCTAACTGATAAATGTCGTTTCTTCTGCCGATACCAATCTTTCCATGTTGTTTTGGGGATTGAAACCATAAATGCATCGGCGTTTAGGCAAACGGCCGTATTGTGCCCAGTGGCAATTTCATTCATCAACAAATCGTCATCGCCACCCACAACCCGTAAATGCGTATAAAAGCCTTTGTTTTGGGTAAAAAGCGACTTGCTGTACATTAAATTCCTACCTACTGCCATGTAAGGCTTTCCTGCCAAGGCTAAAGATAGATATTGAATAGCCACATAAAATGTTTCAAAACGAATCAAGCGATTGAGAAAGCCGTCGAGTTTTTGGTAAGGGGAAAATCCAATAACTATCTGCTTCTCCTCCGTAAGACAGGCCGCCATCCCTTTAATCCACTGGTCGGTTGTTGGCCGACAATCTGCATCGGTCAATAATATTACGTCATGCTTCGCGCCTCGCACTGCGGTTGTAACAGCGTACTTTTTGGGCGTAACGTGGTCGTATTCTTGCCTGATATGTACAAAACGAACCTTGTTCCAGGCGGTTGCTTCCTCTTCGGCAAATTCTTCAGTTCCGTCCCACGAACGATCATTCATCACAACCACCTCATAGTTAGGATAGTCTTGCTCGTTGAGCATGGGCAACAACTCCCGTAAATTTTCCAGTTCATTGTGCGCACAAACCACAACCGTTACCGCAGGCCATCGTTCTTTCTCAAGCGGAGGCTGTTGAAAAAGAAGTTTCGCAAATACGAACAGGATATAATACAATTGAACTAAGACAATTACGACAAACAGGCCTAGTAAAATGTTTAAGAAAGGATAAAGGAACCAATTGGTCGAGTAGAATATATCCATGCGGTAGTAAAAAGTTCGCAAATATAACAGGGGTTGGGCAGATGCTAAAGACCTGATGATAGATTAAATCATATAGTATTCTAATTTTGTGCCTCAAAAGTTAATTCACTTTCATGAAATTCGATATTATTCATAAAGATTCTGGTACCAAGGCCAGAGCTGGAGTGATTCAGACCGACCATGGCACCATTCAAACTCCCATTTTTATGCCCGTTGGTACCGCTGGTACTGTCAAGGCGGTGCACCAGCGTGAATTAAGGGATGATATAAAAGCACAGATTATTTTAGGCAATACCTACCATCTGTATTTACGCCCAGGGTTGGATATTTTAGAAAAGGCGGGCGGACTACACCGCTTTAACGGATGGGACAGACCTATTTTAACCGATAGCGGCGGTTATCAGGTCTATTCATTGGCAAAAACAGGACGTAAAATCAGCGAAGAGGGCGTAAAATTCAAATCACATATCGACGGGTCTACCCACTTTTTTACTCCCGAGTGCGTCATGGATATTCAACGCCGAATCGGTGCGGACATTATTATGGCTTTTGACGAATGTACGCCTTACCCATGTGACTTTTCCTACGCAAGGACGTCTATGGATATGACACACCGTTGGTTGAAGCGCTGTTGCGACCGTTTTGACAATACACAGTCTATTTATGGCTACCAACAAACGCTATTCCCTATTGTTCAAGGGAGCGTTTACAAGGACCTAAGAATACAATCAGCGGAGTTTATTGCCAGCATGGAGCGAGAAGGCAATGCTATTGGAGGATTATCAGTGGGTGAACCCGCCGAAGATATGTACGAAATGACTGAGTTGGTTTGTGGTATTTTACCCGCAAATAAGCCCCGTTACCTGATGGGCGTAGGCACCCCAGAAAATATTTTGGAGAGCATTGCATTAGGTATCGACATGTTTGACTGTGTTATGCCTACCCGGAACGCCCGGCATGGTATTTTATACACCACAGAAGGAGTAATAAATATTAAAAATGAGAAGTGGAAAGATGATTTTAGTCCTATTGATGAGCGTTTAGGGGGCTACGTAAGCACTTCTTACACAAAAGGCTATTTAAGGCACCTCATCAAATCAGAAGAAATCCTTGGGGCACAGATTGCAAGTGTACATAATTTAAGTTTTTATTTATGGCTTGTAGGGCAGGCGCGGGAGCAAATTATTGCGGGAACATTCCCTCTTTGGAAGGCTGAGGTTTTGAGAAAATTAACGTGCAGGCTTTGAAAGCTGGTAAAAAAGAATTTTCTTTAGAGTATCAAAATATTTTTTGAAATAAAAATTGAATCCATACTTTTGTTGGCGAATCTGGTCAGGAAAGACTATTTTTGCGATAGTAGAATTTATAGGTATAGTGAAACGTATCCCCCTTATTCAACAAAAAGGTTTATTATGAAAAAAGTATCTCTGCTTGTCACATTCGTATTGTTGGGATTCTGTTTGCTTGAAACTCAAGCGCAGTACAATCCAAAGGCTCCTTACGAAGGCCCCTACAAGCTGAACACTTGGTCTTTAAGTGCTTATCTTGGTCCAAGTCAATTTTACGGCGATTTACGTGAATATGACTTCTTCCCAGTAGGTACTAACAATTTTGACAGCCGTTCAGAACGTGGAACCATGCATTTTGGTGTATCTCTTGGAAAACAACTCACCTACCTCTTTGGGGCAAGATTGGACGTTGGTGCAGGAAATTTGAAAGGGATGAAACGCCGTATCTACCAATCTTACTTTAATGCCAATTATTTCCAAGCCGACCTCTCAGCCACTGTAAACATTAAAGGTCTTCTTTTTGGACCCACAAAATTGAAACGCTGGAAAATGGATGTGTATGCTGGTGCTGGTCAAGTTTGGTTCAAATCTACCGCTTATCAGTTAGGCTCTGGACGCTTGCAGCGCCGCTCTGATGATTCACCTACACTGCGTAACAATACGACTGAACTCAATAAGAAGGCCTCTTCTTATACTCAGGAATGGGTTATCCCTGTTGGATTCAGTACTTCTTACGAACTAACAAAATCGCTTGATTTAGGTCTTGATTTTCGTTTGAACAACGTAAATACTGAAAAATTGGATGCAACCGTAGGTGGTGACGCTTCCTCTATTTATGATGGCCCAACGGGTGGTCGCTTGTATGAAGGTGGCGATGCCAACAACTTCCTAGGAACCCCTAAAGGAAGTTCTGCCCTCGATAAATATGGCTACCTTGCCGTAACATTGACTTACAAACTAGGTAAAAACCCACTACGTGTAGAGAAGAAAAACGGCAAATGGGCGTATGACTTTAACGCACTTGATGCTGGCAAAGGTTTTTACCACTTGCGTTATACCGATCCTAAGTTGCTCGTAAAACCACCAAGAATTCTTTCATTGGCTGAAATTGATTCAATTGCGAAAGCCAATAAACCGAAAGAAATTGATCCTCGTTTGTTGCAAGATACCGATAACGACGGTGTTTCTGACTACTTCGATAAAGAGCCTAACACTCCAGCAGGAAGTATCGTAACGGGTGCTGGTCAGAAAATCGACTTTGATAAATATGTAAGAGACGCCCTTCCTGGTATGGCTTGCAATGAAATATTTGCCAACATATTGTTCGATACCGATAAAGCCATCATCAAACCAGAGTTTTATGACTTGCTCAATAAAGTGGTTGAGTTGATGAATAAAACCCAATGCCGCTTGCAAATGGCTGGCCACGCTGACCGTCGTGCTTCAGACCGCTACAACGTAGCTCTTTCTGAACGCCGTGTGAATGCCGTAAAACAATACCTCGCGCAAGCAGGATTGAAAGATCCAAACCGCATTGTTGTTGACGCTTACGGTTCATTTAAGCCAATTGCTGACAACGGAACAGTAGACGGATTGAAGAAAAACCGTCGCGTAGAATTGAAATTAATGCCTTAATATCTAAAGGCCCCCAAATGAAAAGACCTTGGCAAACGTCAAGGTCTTTTCATTTGGTACTAACCATACACGTATTGTATCTTTACGGTCAGATTAATAAACAAAATGTATCAGCAACTCCTCCAGAAAGAGAAACAAATAGCAATTATTGGCCTTGGATATGTAGGACTTCCCATTGCTTTAGAATTTGCCAAATATTTCCGAGTCATTGGATTTGATATTAATCAACATCGTATTGATATGATGAGGGCTGGCCAAGACCCTTCCAACGAATTGGATTCAACCATTTTTGAAGGTAAAGACATCTTCTTTACGGCCAATCCCGATGATTTGCAACAGGCTCATTTTTTTATTGTAGCCGTTCCTACCCCCGTTGATGACTACAAAGTACCCGATTTGAAGCCACTTATCGGGGCGTCGCACGCGATTGGGAAAGCCCTAAAAAAAGGAGATTACGTGATTTATGAGTCAACCGTCTATCCGGGCTGTACGGAAGAAGATTGTTTGCCAATTTTGGAAGCCGAATCTGGGCTGACATTAGGGGAAGATTTCAAAATCGGATACTCCCCAGAACGAATCAATCCTGGTGACAAAGAACGCACCATTGATAAAATCCTGAAAATAGTCTCTGGAAGTGACGCCGAAGCGTTGGAAGAAATTGCCCAAGTCTATGGCAAAATCATCACCGCAGGCATATACAAAGCCCCTACCATCAAAGTAGCCGAAGCCGCCAAAGTAATCGAAAACACCCAACGCGACCTCAATATCTCATTGATGAATGAGTTGGCCATTATTTTTGACATGATGGGAATTGATACCAAAGATGTGATTGAAGCAGCGGGGACCAAATGGAATTTTATTAAACTATACCCTGGCTTAGTAGGAGGGCATTGCATCGGCGTTGACCCCTATTATCTGCTCTATAAAGCTAAAAAATTAGGCTACGACCCGCAAGTAATCCACAGTGGACGACGTATCAATGACGGTATGCCTGGGTTTATCGCTAAACGATTGGTACAGATGTTGATTCAAAAGGGAAAAAGCCCCCAGAATGCCAAAGTACTGATGATGGGGATTACATTTAAGGAAAATGTGTCGGATATTCGCAATTCAAAAGTGGCCGATTTGGTCAAAGAACTGATGAGTTTCTCCATCAATGTGCACCTTGTTGACCCGTATGCGTCCCCCAATGAAGTCGCCCATGAATATGGATTGACGCTCATTGATAAGCCGTCCAAAGACTATGATGCAGTCATTGTTTCGGTAGGACACGACGGATATAAAACACTGGATATTAACTATTTCAAGTCTATTATGAATACTGAGCCGATTTTGATGGACTTGAAAGGAATGTATAAAAATACGGAAGAAAATATAACGTATTGGAGGTTATAACCATTACTTGTAAACAATCATTCTCCGCCTGAAATAAATTTTTAGATAGCCCCAAAACGAAAGGCTATACTATTGGGCCATAAACAAAAAAATATGTACGATTATCTTATTGTGGGTGCAGGGCTATTTGGAAATGTGTGGGCACACGAAGCCACCAAAAGAGGAAAAAAATGCTTAGTGGTAGACCGCCGGAACCACATTGGCGGAAATACATACTGCGAAAATGTAGAAGGAATTAACGTTCACTACTACGGTGCGCATATTTTTCATACCAATGACAAAGACATTTGGGATTATGTCAACTCATTTGTAGAATTTAACCGTTATACCAATTCGCCCGTCGCAAATTATTACGGTGAACTCTACAATTTGCCCTTCAATATGAATACTTTCTACCAAATGTGGAAGGTACGTACTCCTGAAGAAGCAAAAGCAAAAATTCAGGAGCAAATTGAAGCTGCCAATATCAAAGAGCCTAAAAATCTGGAAGAACAGGCCATCTCATTGGTAGGAACCGACATCTACGAAAAACTCATTAAAAGCTACACCGAAAAACAATGGGGACGTAAATGTGTAGATTTGCCAGCTTTTATTATCAAGCGTCTGCCAGTCCGGTTTACGTTTGATAACAACTATTTTAACGACCGTTATCAGGGGATTCCGATTGGTGGCTATAATAAACTCAACGAAGCCTTGTTGGAAGGAATTGATGTGCGTTTAGGCGTAGATTACTTTAAAAACCGGGCGGAATTGGATGCATCGGCCAAGCAAATTGTATATACGGGCCAATTGGATGAGTATTTTGATTTTAAACTTGGCTATCTGGAATACCGTAGCCTGCGTTTTGAACATCAAACGTTGGATACCCCCAACCATCAAGGTAATGCCGTAGTTAACTACACCGACGGCGAAACAGCTTATACGCGAATCATTGAACACAAACATTTTGAGTTTGGGACGCAAGACAAAACGGTCATTACACACGAATATCCGCAAGAGTGGACGCCAGGTCAGGAACCTTATTATCCTGTAAATGACGATAAAAACGATAAGCTATTACGTGAATACCGTAAACTAGTCGACGCAGAAACAAATGTGATTTTTGGCGGGCGCTTGGCAGAATACCGTTATTATGACATGCACCAAGTGATTGGGTCGGCCCTTGCAAAAGTTCGAAAACATTTTGGAGAATAAAAAAAAAGAATTATATTCGTATAGTTCTTTGGGTGAGTGTTTCTTTTCGTTCAGTGCTTTTATTTTTGGAATTAGGAAATAAAACAGTGAGTAAGAAACGCCAAAAGCGTCTCAAATGCTGAAAAGCAGTCACAAAGTGGTTTAAGCAAGTTAAAAATCAGGATTCAAGTGAATGATTGATGATTAGTTTCCTTAAAAATTTTGGTGAACTAAGGTGCAAACAAGAAACTTACTCAAAAAACTAAAAAAAACGGGGCAGGCAACTGTCCCGTTTTTGCGTTTTATAGGTCCAAGTGTTTTGTCATTTACTTTTTACAAACCGCTGGCCACCAATCAGGTAAGTTATGGTGAGTAAAAATGTGGTAATCAAAAGAAATACGATAGTGAGCAACTCATATTTTGTTCCTTTCAGCCACATAGCTAAACCTCCTGAAATAAAAAAAATCAGCCCTATAAAAATGATAAAAATCCCAGCCCAGCGAGCTAAACCTTTCGGGTCGGTAAGTTCGTTTGGATCACGCGGAAAATTCGACAGCAAATAAATGGCCTGTTTTTTCCAAATGAACACCCCTAAGCCAATCAAAATGCTACCAGTAATTCCGAGAATGTATATTTCTGTCATTAGCTTTTGAGATTATCAGCCCAATTGAAACGGTCATCGGGAGAGAATTTCCACGGAGCTTGGTTGGTTTCAAGGTTATTGAACATAGCATTCCATGAGCCCGGCGCTTGGGCTTCATCCATGATTTTGTAGCGGCGCAATTGTAGAATAATTTCCAAAGGATTGATTAGCACCGGGCATTCTTGCACGCAAGCGTTACAGGTAGTACACGCCAAAATTTCTTCTTCTGAAATATAATCCCCAAGCAGGCTTTTACCATCATCTTTAAACTCACCCCCGTTGGCCAGCATGTTTTTACCGACATCTTCCAAGCGGTCGCGGGTATCCATCATGATTTTGCGCGGAGAAAGTTTTTTGCCCGTTATGTTTGCTGGACAAGCCGACGTACATCGGCCACACTCCGTGCAAGAGTACGCATCCATGAGGTTTTTCCAACTTAAATCAGCCACATCTTTGGCCCCAAAACGCCCAATTTCGGCGGGCACTTCGTTGGCATCAGGTTGTTCAAGTCCCAACATGATTTTGACTTCTTTGGTAATATCTGGCATGTTTAACATTTCACCTTTGGGAGTCAAATTGGTAAAATAGGTATTGGGGAACGCCAAAAAAATGTGCAAATGCTTGGAATAAGTTACGTACAGCGCAAAGCCAAAAATGCCCAAAATGTGCGCCCACCACGCGACGCGTTCCACTGCTACCAAAGCGCCATCCGAAAGATTGGTAAAGATAGGTTGTAAGAAGCCGCTGAAAATGAAGCCTCCTACCAATGGATAATGCTCCGCACCGCGTTCTTGTAATAAGCTGTCGGCAGCATTCATGCTCAAAATTGCTAGCATCAGCACAATTTCAATGCCTAAAATGGTATTGGCATCCAGGGCAGGCCAGCCGTTCAGCTCACGGTGGCGAGTGGGTTGAAGTCGCTCTACTTTGGTGATATTGCGCCTAATCAGAAAAATGACGCAGACGGCAAGTACGCCTAAGGCCAAAAACTCAAAGAAATTGATGAGGATTGGGTAAAAATCGCCCAATAACGGGGCAAACAACCGGTGAGTGCCCAATACCCCGTCCAAGACGATTTCGAGCACTTCAACATTGATGAGCAAAAAGCCCGCGTAAATCACAAAGTGCATTAGACCCACAATGGGGCGGTCAAACATCTTCTTTTGCGCAAAAGCCACCCGTAGCATGGTAGACAATCGTTCGGCAGGGCGGTCGGTTCGATCGACGGCTTTGCCGAGTTGAATCGTCTTTTTAATAATTCCGATGCGTTTGCTGATCAGCCAAGACGTGAGGCCGAGTGCTGCGACAAAAAGAAGTTGTTGAACAATTTGCATAATGGTTCTCAATGGTTGATTTATTCTGCAAGCAGAGTATGAACAAATATCGGAAAAATGAAATAGGTTGCAAATGAACTGGATAAAAAACTGCTTGGCAATCTCTAAACTTACTTAAAGTTGTTAACTTTCGGGAAGCTATGCAAAACTATTCTATCCTTTGGGCTGTTACACACACATACCCAAACTAACCAATTTTCGACAATATGACCTATCGTGAGTTGAAGTCTAAACAGCTTCTCAAAATCCACACGCTTGGAGAGTTAAAAGCGGCGGGTTATCAGCCAAAATCCATTAAACAGGAATTAAGAGATAATCTTATTGAAAAATTACGGGCCAAAGAATCGGTTTTCCCGGGTATTTGGGGATATGAAGATACCGTTATTCCTGATGTGGAACGGGCGATTTTGTCAATGCACCACATCAATCTATTGGGACTGAGAGGGCAAGCCAAAACACGTATTGCACGATTAATGGTCAATTTGTTGGATGAGTACATCCCAGTTGTGGCTGGCTCAGACCTGAACGACGACCCTTTGGAGCCACTTTCGCGTTTTGCCCGGGATATCATCCATGAAAAAGGAGATGATACCCCAATTGGGTGGATGCACCGCGACGATCGCTACGCCGAAAAGCTCGCCACGCCCGATGTTTCCATCGCTGACTTAATTGGGGATGTTGACCCCATCAAAGCGGCTACGCTCAAGCTTCCTTATTCGGATGAGCGCGTTATCCACTTTGGGCTTATTCCGCGTTCGCACCGTTGTATTTTTGTCATCAACGAGTTACCCGATTTACAGGCACGTATTCAGGTTTCTTTGTTCAATATTTTGCAAGAAGGAGATATTCAGATTCGCGGTTTTAAGCTACGTTTACCGCTGGATATTCAATTTGTATTTACGGCCAATCCTGAAGACTATACCAATCGCGGGAGCATTGTGACTCCTCTGAAAGACCGGATTGACAGTCAAATTGTTACGCACTATCCTAAGTCACTTGAAATTGGCCGCAAGATTACGCAGCAAGAGGCGATTGTCAAAACAGAACAAAAGGGCATGATTAAGACCAATGAAATCATCAAAGATTTGATTGAGCAGATTGCCTTTGAAGCCCGCGAAAGCGAGTACGTAGATTCTAAAAGCGGGGTATCGGCTCGCCTAACGATTGCGGCTTACGAAAACCTACTTTCGGCGGCGGAGCGACGCGTGCTTCTCAACGGTGAAAAAGAAACCTACGTACGTATTTCTGACCTTTATGGCGTCGTGCCCGCTATCTGTGGAAAGGTAGAGCTGGTCTATGAAGGTGAAGTAGAAGGGCCCGTAATTGTGGCCCAAAACCTGATTGGCAAAGCTATTCGTACCCAATTCCTGAATTATTTCATTAATCCCGAATCATTAAAGAAGAAAAAAGGGGCTAAAAATCCTTTCCAAAAAATTCAGGATTGGTTTGGTGAAAATGAAATGGATATTTTGAGCGACCTCACCAACCGCGAATACGAAGCACGTTTGCGTACCATTGAAGGTCTGGACGATTTGGTGGATGATTTCCACCGGGGATTAGGTCGCGAAGAAAAACTGTTTTTAATGGAATTTGCCCTGCACGGAATGGCAGAATACTCGCTCGTGGGCAAGCAAGCGATGGACAATGGGCTTCATTTTAAAGATTTACTCAGCAGTATGTTTTCGGGTCCCGATGCTGATGACGACGACGACGTGTTTTAGTTTTATATACAACAGCGCCTAACGCAAACGCCCAGCCAATTCTGGCTGGGCGTTTGCGTTAGGCCGCCAGTCGTCGATTGGGGCGGAGCGAATCCAATAACGGTCGAGTGTTTAGTTCTAATCGCTGTTTTACAAATCCATCGCGCAAATAAGCGGGAAGCGCATCAATCCACTGCGAATATTGGTCTATTCCTACCGCTTTTGCTATGTAACATTCATGGACAAAATTGAGGTACTTCACGATGTTGAGCAACGAATGGTGAAATTGAGAAATATCAATGTCGGCTTCAACAAACCGCTCTAATTCGCGCTGACTGCCCGATACTTTTAGTCTTGCCATAATATCGAAATAGGTCGTAACACCCATACTCTTGGCAATTTGTTCCCAATTTCGTACCCCAAACTTCGTCAATATCTTTCCCGTCTTGGTACGGAGTGCCTTTTCAGGATTGGCCTGTAAACGCTGCCGAAACGCCCGCGCCGATAAGTTACGCGTGGTTTTCAGAAATTGAGCCACGTGTGCTTCTGCCTGCTTAGGCGTTTGGATGGGTAATAAAAGGGCTTGCTCATCACTATCAAGCAAATGATGAAGGGTATAGTGCCCAACGGGCCCCTCCGCGTAAAAACTCACCGATTTTGGATACCAGCCTTTGACCACGTACCCATTGATAATCTGCCTGATAATGGCTTCGGAATTCACATTAATCCCTTGAATGGATAGAAAAGCCTTGGCGCTATACAACACGCTATAATACGCCTGCGGAAAGGTGGCGTGAAGGGCATATTTGAGAAAATTCTCGTCAGGATTGGCGGCGGTGGTTCTCAATGTAAACTCAGCATTCCACGCGTTGAGAAGCCATTTTTTTGTGACATTCAAGCGTTCAGCTTCCTGCTTTGGGCGGAACCTGCGCAACCCTGTCAAATGCCCGATTTTGTTAGAACCTGCCAAGTGACGAATGTGATAATCAATCCCTCTAAAGTGATTTAAAAACACCTGCGCAGGGATGGATTTTTGCCATTGCTCATCGGCATTTATTAATTGATTTTCTGGCTGCTTTATCATTATTTTTGGTATTATTTCAATAAATCATCATTGTAAATAAATAACGAAAAAGCACCCTTAAAAGTTCCTCTTAAAATCGCCCCATACTATAGTATATTTGCCTAATTAGCAGATAGTTAATTGATTTATTTTGCGCCTAAAATTAGTTGCTTTTTAGCCTCTAAAAGGATAGCTTTTTTCGTATGACTTTTCCAATAAAAGAGGTTGTAATTAAAAAAAACAGTTTCGGTAAAACCTCCGAGTAAGGCATTATCTTTGTGACTTCAATATCGATTGTTTATGGCCACATTTTTCTTCAAAAAAGCACCCACCCAAAAAACCTTCATCCAATTCGTTTTTTCGGGTTACGTTATCATTTTGTCATTGTTTACATTGGTTCTCACGGCTTGTTCTGACCAAAATCAGAGTGAAGCAGCGCAATTTTTTTTAAAGGGAAATCTTGCCTTGGAACAAAAAGAATACGCCAATGCCATTCGCTACTACAACGAAGCCTTGGAGAAAAAGAAGGATTTTGCGGATGTTCACAGCAATCGCGGGATTGCTTATTTGCGGATAGGCGAGTGGGACAAGGCGCTGGAGGATTTTAATCAAGCCCTTGAGATTGATAAAGACTTTGCCGAAGCCTATTTCAATCGAGCAGGTGTATTGATTGATAAAAATGAGTTTTCGATGGCGGCGGCCGATTTAGAGCAGATTCGTAAAGTGTACCAAGATTCCTCCAATTATTACTTAAAATGGGGCGATTTAAAATCCCAACAAGGTTTTTATGAACAGGCGCTTTCGGAATACGACCGTGCGCTTGCTTTGCAGGCGGGAAACGTGCAGGCGCGGGTCAACCGAGGGGTTGTTTATTTTGCCAAGAAAAATTTTAAAGAAGCACAAGACGATTTCGAAAGCGCCCTTAAGCTTAATCCACAACAGGACTTGGCTTATAATAATTTAGCCCTGATTTTTGCCCGTAATAACCAACCCGAGAAAGCCCTGCAATTCATTAATCGCGCCTTAGATTTTGACGTTGTCAACCCGATTTATTTAAACAACAAGGGTTACGTACTGCTGCTGCAAAATCAATTGGAAGAAGCCAAAAAGCTGATTGACCAGTCGCTGGCCAAATCGCCCAAAAACAGTTATGCGCACCGCAACTCAGGTCTATATTTTCTCCGTAAAGGACAAAAAGCCGAGGCTTTGGAAGCACTCCAAAAGGCGTATAATCTCGACCCTTCCACCGACCAGATTCACGCTTGGCTCGGCGAAGCACTTTTGTTAAACAATCAAAAAGAAAAAGCCTGTAAAATGTGGCGACAAGGACAATCTTTGGGCGACGAAGTGTCTTATACCAAATACAATCAACACTGTAAATAATACTTTTACGATTTAAATACACCTTTTGCTCACTTTATAACCCACCTTTACTTTCTTGAAAAATATTATCATTGGCTTATTTTTTGCGGCTTTGTGGGCATCGGCTTCGGTAGCTACTAAATTTGGCATTAGATCGGCCGACCCGCTTATTTTGGCTAATGTGCGTTTTTTGATTGCGGGCAGTTTGATGCTCGGCTTCGCTTATGTGGTGCAAGGGCGTAAAAACCCACTACCCAAGGGCAAAGAATGGGGCCAGCTTCTCATTTTTGCTTTTCTCAATACAACGCTGTATTTGAGTGCCTTTGTGATTTCAATGCGCGAGGTAGCGGCAGGTATCGGCAGTCTTTCAACGGCCACAGGCCCACTTTTTGTGATTATCATTTCGGCGTTTTGGCTCCAGCGTCGATTGCGCTGGTACGAGGCCGTCGGCGTAGCACTTGGCCTGTCGGGGGCAGCCATGGCCACTTGGCCTTTGCTTCAAAACAGCTACGCCAGCGCAAGAGGATTATCCATTCTGATGGCGGGGATTGTGGCAGTATCGGCGGCAAGCGTTTATTATTCCAAAGTAAAATGGCAGTTGTCTAACCTGTTGATTAACGGTTGGCAAGTAATGCTCGGTGGACTGATGCTGTTGCCATTTACCCTCTATTTTGCCGATTGGCAACGTGCCCAATGGGATATTCAATTTTGGGCTTCCGTGGCGTGGCTAATTATTCCAGTGTCGGTTATTTCGCTGCAACTTTGGTTTTATTTGTTGCGTCTTGATGCGGTAAAGGCTTCGCTTTGGCTGTTTTTGTGCCCCATTTTTGGATTTACCTATTCCAACCTCCTGCTCAATGAGCCGCTCTCTTGGCATACTTTTGCTGGAACAGCCTTGGTGATTTCGGGTCTCTACGTAGCACAACGCGATAAATTTTCGTAAATTTATTAGAATACCTTCTTCAAACTAAGGCCAAACGCCACCGCGTTGTTGGGTAAGGGTTCGGCCGAAAGCCCAAGGCGTGGCCGGCCCAAACGCGAATTGTAGGTATTGACAGCTCGCCGAAGTTGAGCGTTTGCGACGAGATTGGAAGTCAACGAAACACCGATAGCCCCAAAATACGTAATCCAGAACGTTTGACGACTCACGCCTCTTCCACCCACCGAACGCGACGTAACCAAGAAATAGATACCCGGCAACGCCGATATTACGGAGCCAACCGCGCGTATGGTACGCGCCCGGGTAAAATAACGATTCACCTCTGGGTCATCCATTTCACCAAAAGGAATTTCAAGCGAATATTGGTTACGGAGGCGTTGTCCACCGTAATAATACCGTCCGTTGCTGCCGATAATAATGGGTTTTAAATGAACATTTTCCAGCAGAGGTTGAAAAAAAGCAGTATCTCTCCTCGGACTCGGGGGTTGCTGTGCGAGCAGCGATGAAGCTGCAAAACACAAAATAAAAGTGGCGATGAGTGGTCGGTTATTCAGTTTATTATTCTTCATTCTAACGTATGTTAAAAACAAATGGGCGGTTGAAAGCAATGGATTGAAAACGATTGAGAGGGCATAAGATACTATAAAAATGCTCACCTCCCTCTGAATTTTCAGAGATGCCGCTGGAAAATCTCAAAAATATTGAAAATCAATACATTAAAATAGGATTAAAAAAAGATGGGATAGCTCTAAATTTTAAGACTATTTATCTATTGTCAAAATCAAAATGATGATATTAATCATTTAATAATCAAATATTTAAATATAAATTGATTTTATTTTTAGCGCCAATAAAGCAAAGCCTCTGTTGTTGAAAAATAAAGTACTATTTCTATTTTAATGGCAAATTAATCTCTCGAAATTCTTCTCGACGTAGATTTGAATATTCATTTGCAAAAAACGGCCATGCCCGATTGCTCAACTGCCGTTACTCAATCCGTCTACTGAGTTCATAGTAAACACCATAGTTAAGTACATGAAAACACATGATTCATTGTTCGATGAGCACGAAGTACTCCATGATTTGAAGCACTTCTTACCCGCTCAAGCACCACTCAAAGACTTTATCCACCACAATACGCTGCACGCATTTCAGACGGACAAATTCTACGAAGCTACACAAAGAGCCTCTGAATTGTTTGGATACAAAGTCTCGCTTTCGCTGGATGAATTTCGTGAATTATATAAGTCGGGGCGCCTCAAAAAAGAGGTGCTTGACAAAATCATTGTCGAAAAGAAAGGGACGAAAGCCCTTAAGGAATGGCAAAATAACCTTATTTCCAAAAAATACGCTTCTGCGGCCCTACCTAGGGTTGGAGCATTGCGAGCCAACTGGAAAAAGCATTACCGCATTGATTTGGATTCTCTCGTGCATCCGATTCTTTTCAGAGTGCTTTGCAGTTATCTTGACCAAGGGATTTCGATTTGGAATTTTCCCATTAAAGACAAAACCTTTCTTGCTTCCATGCGGGAGCTTGAAAAAAATAGTTTTTCCAGCATTTTTAGGTCTTCCCGCGCCAAAGATTTGCTTTTAAACGGCAAGTGTGAAATCAGCTCGTTGCTGAAAATTCTGGTAGGCAAAAAAGAATTATATCAACAATACCTCTACGATCAGCAATTCGCGCATCAGGGATGGTCGGGGATGGTATCGGCCATTGAAGACCAACCGCAAACATTGCTCGACCGCCGCAAAATATCACTCCATGATGTGATTGTGTTTGAACTTTTATTGGAAATCGATGTCCTCGACTTTCACTGTGGTGGAGATTGGCAACCGTTAAAAGAGCGCATGATTCAGGCACCAACACCGCTTTTTGCTCCCGTCGAAAAAACCGAACTGAACGAAGTGCTTTCGCTGTGGCAGGAGGCTTTTGAATGGAGTTATTACGACCAAGTACTGACGGGAATTCAAAGTAAAAAGAAGGAGAGCGTTGATACCTCTCGCAAAAGCTTTCAGGCCATGTTTTGTATCGACGACCGTGAATGCTCCCTGCGCCGCTATCTGGAAGAATTTGACCCCGCCTGCGAAACCTTTGGCACGCCAGGTTTTTTTGGGGTAGAGTTCTTTTACCAACCCGAAGACGGAAAATTTTATACCAAAGTTTGCCCCGCTCCCGTCACGCCCAAATACTTAATTAAAGAAATTGGCAATAAACACCGCCGCAAAAAAGATGTGCATTTCAGCAAACACTCCCACTCTTTTTACGGAGGTTGGCTGATTTCACAAACACTCGGATTTTGGTCGGCTGCGAAGCTGTTTATCAGCATCTTTCGGCCTTCGATGAGTCCCGCTACGGCCTCTTCTTTCAAACACATGGACCGGTTTTCGACGCTTACCATCGAAAACAAACACGCCAATCACCACGAAAACGACCTTCAAATTGGGTTCACGATTGACGAAATGGCCGTTCGTGTCGAAAACGTGCTAAAAAGCATTGGTTTGGTAGATAATTTTGCCCCCATTGTGTATGTGATTGGACACGGAGCAAGCAGCGTAAACAACCCTCACTACGCCGCTTACGACTGTGGTGCCTGCGCGGGGCGGGCTGGCTCGGTCAACTCGCGAGTGATTTCTTTTATGGCTAACCACCCCAAAGTCAGGGCTATTTTGAGCAACCGAGGCATCGTGATTCCTGCCGATACCCAGTTTATAGGTGGCCTTCATGATACCACCCGCGACGAAATAGTGTACTTTGACGAAAACGCGCTCTCGCCCCAAAATCAGGAAAGACACAAAAAGAATGAAGCAACTTTTGAGAAAGCGTTGGATTATAACGCCAAAGAACGCTCTCGGAGATTTGAATCCATTGATACCACACTGAGCCCTCAAAAAATCCACGAAAAAATCAGAATCCGCTCAGTGTCGTTGTTTGAGCCTCGGCCAGAGCTCAACCACGCCACCAACGCCCTTTGTATCATTGGCCGACGGAGCTTATCGAAAGATGTTTTTCTGGACAGACGAGCGTTTTTAAATTCGTTTGACTACCAAGTAGACCCCGAAGGAAAGTACCTACTCAATATTCTCAATGCCGCCGCGCCCGTATGCGGAGGCATTAATCTGGAGTACTTTTTTTCGCGGGTAGATAATCAAAAATTGGGGGCAGGAACCAAATTGCCGCACAATGTGATGGGGCTTTTTGGCGTTGCCAACGGAATCGACGGCGATTTGCGCCCCGGACTGCCGAGCCAAATGATTGAGGTACACGACCCAGTACGCCTTCTGATGATTGTGGAACACTTTCCAGAAGTGGTCTTGAAAACGATTCAAAAAAATCCCGCAACCTACGAATGGTTTATCAATGAATGGGTCAATTTGGCCGTGATAAACCCCGAGACACAGGAAATTTCAGTGTTTAGAAACGGTGATTTTGTGCCATATAATCCTTTGGTAAATCACGTAGACACGGTCAACAACATTACGCCTTTGTTGGAAACTCACAACGAAAACCTTCCCGTTTACTCACTTAGCTAGTTATTGCCATGACCTTGTTCCTTCATATTTTTATTCTGCTCCCTGTTCTTGGATTCATCATCAGTTTATTGGTGCCTGCGCCCAAAGAAGGTATTATTTCGGGCGTTGCTTTTGGCACGGTGGGCCTGCATTTGGCTTCCACTATTGGCTTTATTGGGTATTGGTTATTGAATGGCCGCCCCATTCTGAACATCAAAGACATTGTGCTTTTTAAAGCCAAGGGGTACGAGTTTTTTATTGATTTTTGTTTTGACGAAATCGGCGCTACCTACCTTTTTGTTGGCTCGTTTTTGACTTTCTTGGTCACCATCTACAGTCGGTATTATCTCCACCGCGAAAGTGGCTACAAGCGGTTTTTCAATACGATTCTGTTCTTTTATGTAGGCTACAACATTATCATTCTCTCTGGCAATCTCGAAACTCTTTTTGTGGGCTGGGAGATTTTGGGAATTTCCTCATTTCTGTTAATTGCCTTTTATAGAGACCGTTACCTGCCCGTCAAAAATGCTGTCAAGGTATTTTCCATTTATCGAATTGGCGATGTGGGCCTGATATTGGCCATGTGGATGAGCCACCATTTGTTTCATGAAAACATTACTTTTCTGAAATTAAATAATTATGAACTCGTCCACGAACACCTCCAAAGCCATACGTGGATTGGGGTTTTTATCTCGATTATGATCTTGATTTCGGCGGCGGCAAAATCAGCTCAGCTCCCCTTTTCATCGTGGCTACCCCGCGCCATGGAAGGGCCTACGCCCTCGACGGCCATTTTTTACGGCTCACTTTCGGTGCATTTGGGCGTGTTTTTGTTATTGAGAACCTATCCTTTTTGGGAACACCAGCTCTCGGTTCGGATTCTGATTGCGGTATTGGGGCTACTTACAGCGGTGATTAC
This sequence comes from Runella salmonicolor, assembly GCF_024158025.1. NCBI lineage: Bacteria > Pseudomonadati > Bacteroidota > Cytophagia > Cytophagales > Spirosomataceae > Runella > Runella salmonicolor. The sequence goes on along the minus strand of NZ_JAMZEL010000015.1, from coordinate 104,285 downwards.
GACGGGAATTGCCCGGGTTCAATCGTCGGTAAAAAGTCAAATTGCGTACGCATCTATTGCGCAAATCGGGTTGATTTTTATTGAAGTGGCAGCGGGTTTGGAAATACTGGCGATGTTTCACTTTGCCGGAAACGCTTTCTTGAGAACGTATCAGCTGCTGGTTTCACCGTCGGTGGTAAGTTATTTGATTCGCGAACAATTCTACAACTTCTCCCCTCGTGCCCGTTCAATCGAACATTTCTTCCCCAAAAAACTAGAATATACGCTCTATCTATTGAGCATTAAGGAGTGGAACCTAGATTCGTTGATGTACCGTTATTTATGGAATCCATTAAAATGGGCGGGTAACAAAATGAATTTCCTGACCGTCAATCGGCTACTGATTTTCTTTATTCCTACCTACGTCATTGGATTGGTTTGTCTTTACAATGAAGAGCTGATTCCCACGAATATCCACGCCTATCTACCAATTTTCTTTTCGTTGATTGGGCTGTTGATGGTATTGAAATCCTTTACAGAACGCCGAAAAGCGCCGATGAGTTGGATATTGGTCATCATGAACCACTTTTGGATTGCGCTGGCGGTTTCGTTCAACGAGCATTTCAAAAACGACCAGACAATCTTGTACCTCAGTGGCATTATTGCGTCGGGAGTTTTAGGCTATTTCTGTCTTACAAAACTTAAATCCATCGAAGGTAACATTGACCTAGACCAATTCCATGGGCATTCGTCCAAACACCCCAAGCTGGCGTTTATTTTCCTAATGGCATGTTTGGGGGTTTCGGGTTTTCCCATTACCCCGACTTTTATTGGGGAGGACTTGATTTTCAGTCATATCCACGAAAATCAGGCTATTTTGGCATTGTCGGTTTCTTTGAGTTTTATCATTGACGGACTGGCTATCATCCGGATTTATGCCCGGATTTTCTTAGGGCCACACGTAAAATCAGTGTACGAAACCGCCTATCGTTCCTCATAAATTCAACATTGTCTGTAGTTTATTTGTTTAGTGTTAGTAGTGATACCGAAAGAGGCTGTCTATGAAGGCAGTCTCTTTTTTATATACCTTAAAAGAGAATGAATGGGGACATTTCTCGGATTTGAATTGATGATTCGATTATCTTTGTTTGCAATTGTTTCCTTTAACTCCGTTGGACTGTGCGCATTTTTAACTACTTTTTATTGTTATTTCTGGGGTGTTATGCTGGAATTTCTGCCAATGGACAGAAGTCAAAACCTGCCCCAATCAAGTTGAAAGTGATGACCTTCAACATTCACCACGGCGAAAATAACTTGGGCAAAACCAACCTGACCCGCGTGGCAGATTTAATCAAAAAACACAAGCCCGACTTTGTGGCGTTGCAAGAAATTGACAGCGGAGCCACGCGCTCGGGGAAGTTGAACCAAATGCGAATTTTATCGCTGTTGACGGGCTATGAGCAGGCCTTTGGCAAAACCATTGATTTACAGGGCGGAAAATACGGCCTTGGCATCTTGTCGACCCGCCCGATAGAGGCCGTTCAGCGGCTCAAACTCCCCAATCCAGATTCCACCGAGCCGCGCTTGCTGATGTGCGCTTTGGTGGATCTCGGCGTTAACAAATACGTTCGGTTTTGCACTACACACCTCGACCATCGGTCGCCGCTGAATCGAGGCCTGCAAGCGGCGGTCATTAACGAAAACTTACAGAATAGTCTATATCCAGTCATTGTAGGTGGGGATTTTAACGCCACCGCCGACGAGCATACCCTTGAAGCAATGACCAAATACTGGAACGACGCGGGCGCAAACACCGAAGGGGCCACGTACCCGGGCAACGGTAAGCGCATTGATTACTTTTGGACGCACAAAGAAAGCCCGTTTAAGGTGCTCGATTATCGCGTCTTGTACGAGCCTACCACCTCCGATCACCTTCCCGTGGTTGTTACTTACTCATTCGGAAAATGAAAGCACTGCTTTTTCGCGTCCCCACCGTTGATGACCGCTCGTTTCGGGTGCAGGTAGATCACGACAAACACTTTTACCAGCGTCTTCATTTTCACCCTGAATTTCAGTTGACATTGATTAAGGAAGGTACTGGAACATTGGTGGTTGGTGACCGCATTGACCGTTTTCAGCCTTATGATTTAGTGCTGTTGGGGGCCAATGTGCCGCACGTGATGCTCAACGATGCCGACTATTTTCAACCAGATTCGCCGCGGCAGGTCATGGCGTATTCATTCTTTTTTAAAGAATCTATTCTGGGAGATATTTTCATCACATCACCCGAATTGATGCACATTGCTGAATTGCTGCGAGAAGCCACGCACGGGGTACGGATTCGATTTTCGGGACCTAATTCGCTCACGGATAGGCTAGAAAAAATAAATGAACTGCGTCCTTTTGAGCAATTAATGCTGCTGCTAAACACGCTTGACACCCTCACACTCACGCCCGACTGTGAACGCCTATCGGGAACATCCTACAAAAATCCGAACAAACCCGTTGACCATCAGCGGTTAGAAAACGTTTTTAACTTTATTCTGACCAATTATGCCAACGCCATTACCCTCGACGACATTGCGGGTGTGGCCAATTTGACGCCTCATGCATTTTGTCGGTTTTTGCGGGTTCATACCCGTAAAACCTTCTCTCAACTCCTCAATGAAGTGCGGATTGAGCACGCTTGCCGGTTGTTGAAAGACTCCACGCAAAGTGTCAGTCAGATTGCTTTTTCGTGCGGGTATGCCAATTTATCCAATTTCAATCGACAGTTTAAACAGGTAACCGGTATGCCGCCACGCGACTACCTAAAAAGAACCAATTAGGGAAAAGTGATAGTTCTTTATCCATTTAGAAGGGGTAAAATGTAGTTTTTGAATAAAATTCTATTAGAATCAGTCAACCGGCGAAAAGTTTGGCAAACTCCAGCACGTTAATTTTGTAGCGTACAAATTAGTTAACATTTACGTTTCTGCATAATCTCAAAACTTTCCTCATATGAAGCCCAATTGGATAGGCGTATATCCCGCCGTGACGACAAAATTTTTTGAAGACGAAACCCTCGATCTCAAAACCTTTTCCTACAACATTGACGAACAAATCAAAGCTGGCGTACACGGCATCATCATTTGTGGTTCGCTGGGCGAAAACAGTACGTTGACCTACGCCGAAAAGCTGGAGCTTTTGACGGCGGCCCGTGAGACCATCGCCGACCGCGTACCGTTGATTATTGGCATTGCAGAAAACATCACCCGCATGGCGGTTTCGTTCGTGAAAGAAGCGGCTGGTGCGGGCGCAGACGGCTTTATGCTGTTGCCCCCCATGCGCTACCCCTCCGATGAGCGTGAAACGTTGCATTATATGCACACCGTAGCGGATGCAACTGATTTGCCGGTGATGATTTACAATAATCCAGTGGCTTACAAGACCTTGGTCACCATTCCGATGTTCAAAGATTTGGCCCAAAATGCCCACTTTGAATCCATGAAAGAGTCGACGGGCGATATTCGGTACATGACCGACATCATCAACGAACTCGGCGGTCGTTTTAAAATCCTTTCGGGCGTGGATGATATGGCGTTGGAGAGTCTCCTCATGGGAGCCGACGGCTGGATTGCTGGTTTGGTAGACGCGTTCCCGCGCGAAACGGTCGTGATTTATGAATTGGCCAAGCAGGGCCGAATTGAAGAAGCCCGCGAAATATACCGTTGGTTCTACCCGCTGCTGCACTTAGACGTATCGACCAAGTTTGTGCAAAACATCAAATTGGCCGAAGTGGCTACGGGCTTAGGAACAGAATACGTGCGTCAGCCGCGTCTGCCGTTGATTGGCGCCGAGCGTGAGCACGTGCTAAAAGTTATCAATGATTCATTGGCGAAACGTCCAGTTTTGCCTGCGATATAAAAGCTCTCAACCGCAAAGTTCGCAAAGAACACGAAGACAACTCTTTGCGAACTTTGCGGTTAAATTCTTTAACTAAGCTTCACCCTTCTCTATCTCTTCATACTGCTTTGCACCCGCACTGAGCCGCTGTTGGTGCGCGCTCGGTACTTATCCAAATCTTCACTTTCTTGACCCACAACGTCGGACTGACCGTTACCCCAATCATATTTTTGTAAAACTCTTCCAGTACATGTTTTTCATTGCAACGGTACTGCACAGACCAAGTTCAAAATTTGTGGAGAGCGTTAGATTTTTTTAGGACTATGTTCTAATCAAACCTATCTGTTTTGGAAAGTTTCCAATCTATAGTAGAATACCTCTTACCTGATTTCATTCTAACCTATTTTAAGTTGATGCGTGTGGAGAAAATGGCTAATGTGCTCCATGTTTATCTTCTGGAAGAGAAGAATTATCCAGACTCATCTCCGTAGAAGAAGAACTCACTTTCAAAAGATTTTCTGCCCGAAACTACGATTCGGGATAAGAAAGTCTTCTTACACATCAAGCGCCGTCGCTGGTTGAGCACTAAAACGGGTAAGGCTGAGCAATGAGATTTTATGTCCTTAATGCAACCACCTCCACAACTTTTGGTTTGACTATGTATCAAAGATTGCCCCAAATTACAGAGGACCAGGCTGGCTTTTTTTCTGTAGATTATGACTGTCCTGATATTTTTTAGGCGTTACCCCGACATATTTCAGGAAAACTTTGTTGAATTTGATGTTTTGCGAATACCCGAATCGTTGGGATATTTCAACCGCTTTAAAACCCTGCAAGAGTAACGTTTTGGCATACTCTATTCGTTTCTCCATGAATAATTGGTAAAAGGTTTTTCCATAAACAGCCTTAAATCCATTTTTAAACGACCCGATAGAAATCCCTACTTCAGCCGCAATTTCATCCGCTTTGGGAGGAAACTGCTCTATATTACTTGTAAGGTATTTTAAACAAATAGATTCAAATGCATCCACCTTCGAGTTAACAGAGACAAAAGTACTGTCGGTTTTTGTATCCTGCTCCGTTTCGGAGGATGAGCCAATTGTTTGGGGTGAGTCTTGGCTATAAGTTGAAGAGTTTAGAGTAAAAGTTATCTTGTTGGAAATCAGTAGCGTGACCACCGTTTGGGCGTTTTCGGCTGGAATCACAAATTCAACAGTCGAAGGGTGTTGGATCATATTCACGATTTTTCAAAATAAGAAGTATTGGGTGAATAATTGAATTTTTGCTTGAACACACGCGTAAAACCTGATGGATGGTGATACCCAACTTGATAGGCTACCTGCGTAATAGAATATTTTCCTGTTTGAAGCAAGCCCTGGGCATACATCATTTTTTTATCCAAAATGTGCTGATGGGGGCTAGTACTAAACAATTCAGAAAATAAATTCTTGAATTTACTCACACTCATTCCGGCCATTTTTGCCATTTCGTTGATTGAAGGAGTAGATTTTTTAAAATCATACGTTATTTGCGCCTCCACCTCTTTAATCCTTCGTAAATCAATTTCCCTGAAATTCTTCGCGGTTTTGCTTAAAATTTGTGTGTAAAGATCATCTATAAAAAGAAGGATAAACTGAAAAAAGTAGCTTTTTGCCAGCAAGTCAGGATTGACAGCCTGCTGATATTCTTTGTGGAATAGTGAGTATCTCAAAGTGAATAAACTGTATTGATTGTTCCAGTTACTTAGCACTTTAGGGATAATATCATCTAAGTCTGAGGAGAGATTTCCCACCTGATTAATAAGCCAATCTGTGCGAATTCCCACCACAAAAGGTCGTCCTTGGTCATAAATGATACTTATTAAACAGTAGTCACCTTCAATGATATTTTGAAGTGAATCAGTTAAGGCACGTAAATCTTTGTTGTTTTCGGGTAATATTGAAAAAAAATAGGTGTAGTCCGACCCAAAATCGAACAATTTAAGGTTGTTTTTGACCCTAGCTCCGCTGGGTTCATCAAAGGGTTTTCTTTTGAAGTACGTTAAGCAAAAATCTAACTTTAAACTGGCCATAAGGTAATGCACTGTATGTGTACAAAACCAAAAATGGTATATTTTTATATTCCATTTAGAACAAAATAGTCAGAAATATGGTAAATGGTATATTTTTGGTGGTAACTGGATAATTTTGGATTATATATGCCGTTTTAGCAAGCTGTTCAGCTCTTTTCTAAAACTCTTACCCACAGGAAGCACCACTAGCCCTGCCAGTTTAAGTGTATTGGCTTCCGATTGCTGAATATGTATCCTGTTGACCGCAAATTTGTGATGGATACGAATAAAATGTCCGTTTAAATCTTCACCCAACAGCTTAGTTAATGACTTTTTTAGCACGTACCTTTTAGAGAAAGTATGTATGTAACAGTGGCTGTCGTCGGCTTCAATATAGACAATTTCAGTAAACCAAACCTGCTCCTGATGACCTGACTTGCTGCTCAAGTACAGGTACTTTTTGTCAATAAAATTATATTGTTTACTTCTTTTTTGCGCTTCTAAAGTGTTTTCGATGGCTGATTGAAGCGTAATGGCATGAAAAGGTTTAATCAGATACTGAACGCTGAGGTTTTTTTGTGCCTCTAAAAATAGCTTTTGGTCTTGGGAGGTGGTCATTAGTACAACGGGGACGAGAGTATCCCTAAGTATTTTTAGAAGCTCTATCCCAATAGGTTTGTTTTCAATCATAATATCTGATAGAACCAAGTCAACTTTGTGGTTATTGAGATACTTAACCAGGTCTTCTAATTGCGTATAAGTGCCCCCTAAGTGGTACTTATATTGAGAAGAAATGAGTTCGGAAAGCATAATTTCTATTTTAATCTGGTCAATTGGGTCATCTTCCAGCATAGCAATTACAATATCACTGATCGGCATATTTTCTGTATTTTGTGTACCGATTCAAACTATTTATTATGCATTATGTTTAAATAATATCCAATTTAGCCAAGGCTTTTGAGGTATAAAAATAAAGCCGTGGGCTGTTTGAAACCATGGCGATGATAAAAATGCCATTTTGGGTAAGTCAAAAAACGTTTTGGCTAATTTGCCAGCAACTTTGAATTAAAAATAAACAACTAATTTTAATTCGAAATTATGGCATTCCTTTATATAGCTCACCCTCAGGGGTAAACGTTGGAATACTCATCGCAGCACTACTATGCTTCACCTTGAACGTTATGGTATAATTATCTGCTTCTACTTGCCTCATACATCATTGATGATACCTTTGTGGGCTGTAATTCTCTCGCCTCATCCATGATCCAGAGAATGTTTTTAACAAAAATGACTTTGGACAGTATTTTTTTAGCTGGAAATATTCTTATTCACCAATGCGCATAAGAATGAAAAGCTCTTTCCTACCCAGAAATTAAAAAATTATGTCACTGTATATTATAAGATTTTATAAAGGCCTAATGACCGGCTTTTTATTGTTTTTGAATTTCCTCTTTCTATATTCTGCTCGAAGACAAGACAACGGCATCTACAACTTTTTCAGGGATTATTATTTGTTGACAGCCCCCCTGAAGCCTTAGAAAATATTATTTACGCTCATGGAAACAATTCAATACAGTTTTCTTCACAAACGGATATGACTTCAATACAGTCGGTAGGGGGTAAGTGCCCAATTTGGGTAATATTTCGAAACCATAAAAAGCCTCTACACTCAATAACAGTCTGCTATTTGCTTTTTGGTACTGTGCAGTCAGTTAGTGAGTTATAAAACCCCAAAGCGTTGGCCGAAGCCAAAAGAACAGTGATGTCCCTACAAATACCCGACGTGTTAGAACTCAGGGCTGATCCTAACATTTGTTGCAGTTCTACGAAACATGCTTGATACTACCAGAAAATACCCCGCAAGTATTTTGGGAAAATGCAGTAAAACAATGCCAGCCTACATATAATCAACGAAGTAGATATAAGACCATGTTTTCGTTTGGTTTTGGGGGCTAAAAAAATGATGATTTTATGAAATACCCTATTTTTTTTGTCTTTATGATTTGGTTTGTCGGGGTAGGATATACCCAAAATAAATCCTTTAAAACCTTTCGTGACTATCTCCTGCCAGCGTCCAGTCTGGATAGCTTAAAAAAAACTGGAGGCAACATCAACCCTATTTCAAGCCAATACCTGCATTTGTTGATTGCCATTGAGTTGAGAAAACAAAATGCTTATGATACGATTAAAAAGGAAAAAGTAAAGCAAATCATACAGCTTGCTTCAAAACAGAAATCACCGCTTGGTTTAGCAATGGCCTATTATATACTTGGAAGAGAATATACCATTGACCAAGACGACTCTCTTTCTTATAGTTATTTAACAAAGGCAGAAAAAATTTTTACAGCAAACAATGATACTACGGGAATCATTCATTGTTCCAAACTCTTGCGCTCCCATACAAGAAGAGCAGACAAAAATTTGCCAAAATTTTACTTTGATAGGGTCGTGGCACTTGGCCAAAAATCCAAGTATCCCATTGACAATTACATGTACTACTTACTTATTATGGCGTGCGATCCTTATTTTAAGCCTCAGCCAACCGAAAGTCAGATGGCAGAGACCCTGAATAAAACACTTAAGATGATCGATACTTACCCTCATTTTGAGTACATCCGCGCCAATGTTTATAAGAATATTCAGGAAGGGTATTTACGTAAGCAAAGGCATGACAAAGTGCTTGAATTTGCCCTTAAGGTGATGCACCATACAAACAAAAAAATAGATTTTATGGATTATCAATACCTGGGCAATGCCTATTTGTCAGTAAAAAAATATGACCTAGCCATAGCAGCTCTGGAAGAAGCAGCAAAGCGAATTAAAATTGAAAGGCCAATGGCGCTCATGCGGCAAAGAAATATATATTTTTTTTTAAAAAGAGCTTATTATGAGGCAGGAAAGCTGAAAGCAAGCATTCAGGCAGATGAAACCTATGACAGCCTGGTCAGTGTCATTAGAGACAACGACCGTAGCGTAGCGCTGTTTCACTTGCGGGAAAAATACTCATTTGCCGATAAGGAAGCGGAGCTCAAAAGACTTGCTTTGGAAAAGGAAATAGCAGACTCACAAAAAAGCCTCTTGTTTGGGGGGTTAATTATGACCCTCGTATTGGTTGGAATCGTACTTTTTTTCACAATAAGGCTTCGTAAAACCAACGTTGAATTGTTACGCCTTCAGCAAGCCCGTGATAAATTCTATACCATCATTGCCCACGACCTGCGCTCGCCCATAAACAGCCTTAATGATATGGGGGCATTGCTGCTTCATCTTATCAGAGAGGGGAAAAAACAGGAATTGGATAAAGTCATCCAACAAATGGAAAACATGAGGCAACAAACGCATCTGCTCCTTAATAACCTCTTTGAATGGGGGGAAAGCCAATATTTTATCAATGAATCCCTAACACAGCCTAAGGCATTTGATGCTGCCGCATCTTTACAAACGTTATGTAATCATTATCTTCCTTTTGCCGAAGCAAAGGGGGTGGCGTTAGCATTGGTATTGCCTTCTTCTTTGCTCCTGAAAGCCGATCAAAAAGAATTCGAAATAGCCGTCCGTAATCTACTCGACAATGCCCTGAAACATACCCCCACCGGAGGGAAAATTACGGTAAGCGGCCGTAGCAGTGAAGCAGGCACCCCCAATCATTCCATCATGATTGCCGACACCGGCGAAGGGATTGCTCCTGAGCAACTAAGGTATTTACAACAAGTGTATTCGGGAAAAATCAAACCCGAAGTAGGGGTAAACGGACTGGGGCTGGGCATGATATTGGTTTATAATTTTACCCAAAAAAATAAGGTTAATCTTCACATAAAGAGTGAATTAGGTGTGGGCTCCAGTTTCAGCATCTTTTGGAAACCTTAAACTAAAGACAAAAGTGTATTCACCCTTCATTCGGCATTCAACGTATGAAATACTTTATCCTTTTCATTCTTTCAGTTTGGGTCGTTAGGTTGGGGCATACCCAAAATAAATCCTTTACGACTTTTCACGATTACCTTATTGCCGCATCCAATCCGGTCAGTTTAAAAAACACAGAAGGAAGCATCAGTCCTGGAGCCCTGCATGTATTGATTGCGGCTGTGTTGAGAAAACAAAACTGGGATGAACCCATAGATATTCAGAATACCAAGCAAATCGTACAGATGGCGGCTAAACAAAAATTGCAAATTGGTTTAGCTATGACCTATTTTATACTGGGGCGGCATTATTCTTACGAGAAGGAAGATTCACTTGCTTACTATTATTTGGTAAAAGCAGAAAAGATTTTTACTAAAAATAAGGATACCACAGGCATGCTCTATTGCTATCGTCAATTACGATTAACTGTTTGGGAAGAAATCTATACGGACTTAACAAAACAATATTTCAACAAACTGATTACTCTCTCCACAAAATCAAGCAATCCCATAGACAAATACTTCTATTATGTATCAGTCGTGTCGGCTGACCCTTATTTTGAGAAACAACCCTCCGAATCTCAACTGTCGGATGCTTTCAACAAAGCCATTGAAATGATTGACAAATACCCTTACTGTGAGTCTATGCGGCGTGATATTTATCATAACTATCACCAAGGGTATGTAAATCTGAATAAATATGATAAGGCACTTACTGTTGCCTTGCAGACCATCCAGCATCCTAAAATTAAGGCAAACTATAGGGATTACCAAAACTTAGGCAGGGCTTATATTCGGGTAAAAAAATATGACGATGCGATAGTGGTTTTAGAAAAAGCAAATAAAGAGATTAAGACGTACGCTCCTACCAATTTGAGGAGACAACGCAACATCAACAAGTTATTGAAGACCGCTTATTATAATGTCGGCAACTGGGAAGCAGGAGTAAAAGCCGATGAGGAGTATGACCGATTGAATGAAATTATTTTTGAAAGTGATCGGAGTTTGGCCATGTTTCACCTCAAAGAGAAATATTCTTTTACCGAAAAAGAAGCCGAACTCAAACGGATTTCCTTAGAAAAACAGGTAGCCGAAAGCCGAAATAAACTGCTCAAAGCACAATATGATGCCGAAAAACGCGAGGCCACTTTAAGAAACCTTGCCTTAGAAAACCAAGCCAATGAAAGCAAAACCAAACTGCTCCAAAGTCAGATAGAAGTTCAAAAAAAAGAACGTATCCTCCAAATGGCCGAATCTCAAAAACAACTTTTGTTTGGCGGTTTGCTGGTGGCTTTAGGGCTGATTGGAACCATTCTCTTTATTTCCATAAAACTTCGGAAAACAAATACCAAACTGTTGGAGCTGCAACAGGGTCGTGATAAATTCTACACCATCATTGCCCACGATTTGCGCTCGCCTATGAACAACCTCAATGACATGGGGGTATTGTTGCATCATCTCATCAGCGAAGGGAAAAAACAGGAATTGGATAAAGTCATCCAGCAAATAGAGCGCATGAGACAAAAAAACCAACTGCTCCTTAACAACCTGTTTGAATGGGGGAAGAGTCAGTATTTTACGCAGGGTGTGGACGAACCCCAACAAAAAATGGATGTAGTCCCCCTTTTCCAAGAGTTGTACCAGAATTACTTCCCTTTTGCGGAAGCAAAAAAAATCACATTGACAACAGAACTGCCTGCCCATCTATGGCTCACGACGGCGCCTGGTGGTTTGATGATGGTGGTGCGTAATCTACTCGACAACGCCCTCAAAAACACGCCCGCCGAGGGTACGATTACATTACGTATCGGCCCCCCGTCGGTAGCCAATCATGAATCATCTTTTAAGCCAACACTCATCGTCGCCGATACTGGCAATGGCATTGCCCCCGACCAGCTGCGCTATCTACAACAAGTGTTTGCGGGGAAAATCAAACCCGAAGTAGGAATACACGGATTGGGGCTGGGCATGATATTGATTCATCATTTTGTGCAGAAACAAAAGGCCCGTTTGACCATCGAGAGCGAAGTCGGCAAAGGCACTTGTTTTAAATTGATTTTGGAGGCTTAAGTCGGTGTTTCAGTGTATCTCGTTTTCAACTTGCTAAACCCTCACTTCTGAAGCAGAAAACCCAAAACGATAAATAGTATGACAATTTGGCTAAATCATCGGAGTAATTCTTGTCAGAGAACGACTAAGGAGTTTCTGTTTATCCTAACCAATTGCATCGAAACGAGAATACTAACGGTAAACGCATGAAATACGTATTGACGCTTTTGGGGGCTTTGTTTATGGCCCTATCCCTCCATGCCCAAAAACTGCACGTATTGTTTGTGATCGAAAACGAAGATAGTAAATTTGGCTTACCACAACTGCGCAACGAAGCAGATATGCTTCAAATTTTAGACATCGTAAAGTGGGGGTTGGACTATAAAATGGAGGTAATGCACCTATCAAAGCAAAAATTTACCGCCATTGACCTTCAACAAGCTATTGATTCCCTTCCGACTGGCGCAAAAGACATCGTAGTGGTGTATTATGCGGGTTATGGACTCCCCCCTTCCAATAATAAGGGCTTTTTTGCCAACTGGAAACTACGAGACAACCCTGCCCAAGGGCTTTCGGTAGATGAAGTGGCGGGGTGGTTGGAAACCAAACAAAAAGCCCAAAAACTGCATTTGGGTTTGATTTTATCGGAATATAGTGCGCAAAGCATTCATTCGTCACAACGAGTACCTGACACGCTGGGGACTTCGATAGCGTATCGTCAGCAGGTAGTTCAAAAACTGTTTTTAGGGCAATGTGGCATCGTTAAAATGGGAAGTTCGCTACCTTATGAGCCTTCTTGGGTCAATAAAAACCACAGTGCGTCTTTGTTTACCGAGTCGCTTGTGCGGGCTTTTGAGCGGATGCTCATGCCGCTGGATTCGACTGCTTTGAAGCATGTTTCTTTTCAGCAGTTTCATGCTTACTCGTCTTCCTATTTAAATAGGTACTTCAACAATATACCGATTAGCCAAACGCCCGTTTTGGAAATTAGATCTTGCAAAGACAGTACTTCCAGCATTATAATAGAATCGCAGCCTGATTCTGTGGCAGCTCCTATAAAAATAGTAGGAGGACTACTCAACTCGTTGGCTCAAAACAAAGATACGCTCCTACGCCACCAAATTAAGCAACAGCTTGCTGCGTATTTTGCCCCCAACGCCACCGTCAGGGTCGTTCGATTGTACGGTATGAACCGAATCCTAAAACCAAAAGAATATGCTTTAGAAACGTACTTTGATACAATACAACTGCCGAGTAAAAACCCGGGGACCCAAGAAGTAATACCCAACATGATGTACCTGCACATTGGCAAAATAGAGACCGACAATCCCCATTCCAAACAACCACTCATCAAGCAGCTATCGGTTTCCGAAACATGGGGCAATGTTTCTCATTGATGTTTTCTTAGCTTACTTCACTTAATGGTTTTCTTCCTGCGATTTTGAAAATTTGCTATCGCTATCAGGTTTTAGATGCCCATTGTTTTCAATATGGCATGAAAATTGTGCAAGGGTACGCGGCTTTTTTCTGCCGCCATTCTCCCACTTTTGCCTTCAAAAAGGGAGAGCATCCTTTCTTTTGGCGCTGTTTTGTCTTTTGATAACCTGTTCCAAGGCCGAAAATTAGGCACTTTTACCTTTGCCTTTTTTCCCCTCGTCGGAATAAGCTTCTCCGTGTATTACAAAAAAACAAAACCGGTAAACAGTATAACGATTTGGCTAAATCGTCGGATTAGTTCTTGTTACAGAATGGCTAAGTAGCTCTTAGTTTATCCGAACAAATTTATTCTCAAATTGTATGGTTGTTTTTTACCGCTTCCGTCTCTCTAAATATTTATTGACAACAATCCTCTCTTTGTTGTGTATGCTGACGGGAATATTAAGGTCTTATGCACAGACCGAAACCTTCCCTGCGGGCTCGTACATCATCAACATGGGGATTACCCCGCAAACTCAAGCCAACGCTCTGAGGCCCTACGGGTTGATATACGATTTGTTGAAGAACAACAAAATTCCTGTCAAATGGGTCATCAGCCAAACTAAAGGCATTGACGGTGTGGACTTTACCCACCAAGGAGTTCAGTATAGAGGTGGGACGTTCATCATCTCGGCCCCCTTTCGGGACGCATCGGTAAACGGCAAAATCAGCAGCTATGGCGTCACGGGCGCGACTACGACGAGCCCTTTGACGGTGGACGTAACTTATACGCTCACGTCAGCACCCCGCTGGACGTTGGACGACCAGAATGGAGGAATTGCCCAAGGCTTTTTTAGTCAGGCGGGGATTCCATCTTCAGCTTACAACTTTAAAGACCCTCAATCATTGGGCGGTTGCGACGATATTTTTGTGATGCCCCACGCCGATCCCGTATGGAGTACTCACAGCAATCTGTACAACTGGAACCGTACGCAGTTTGGAGCGATTTGGGCGGGCTGCAAAGCCGTTTCGGAATTGGAGAACATGAACAATGGCAGTTTGCAAACTAACTTTTTGGCCACCAACGTAGGCCCCATTGGCAATGCCTTGGTATTTTCTGGTTCACACAGTGATGGAAGCCCTCCTTACACTCGTCTTAACCCAAGTAGTCCTGCTTCGCAATACATGGGTTCGACAGACGCAGCCCATCCCGGAGGTGCCGAACAAATCTATCTGCCCAAAGCAGGGGGAGGCTGGCGGCCTTCGACCCAAGTTATCGCTTTCGACCCTAGCCAATCCAATGTACCGGGGTTGTCGCCTGGGCCTGCAGCTGTTATTGTTTTCGGCCGTGGTTTTGGCCTGAACACTTCAGGCTGGGTGATGTACGAAGCAGGCCACGACATCAAAAAAGCAGGCGGTACGGCCAGCGTAGCCGCTATTCGTGCCTTTTTTAATTTCAGCCTTTTATCTTCTGTAGATAAAGTACCCTTTATCAGTGTCACAAATGTTCCTGTAACCATGTCAATAGGTGTTGGCTATGCAGTTAGTATGACGGCTACCTCGCCTGTATCTTCCCCGCTTACTTATCAATGGACGAGTAGCTGCGGTGGTACTTTTGCCAATCCCAACGCTGCCAGTACTACATTTACCCCTCCCAATGTGAGTGGTATTACCTCTTGTGTGATTACTGGCACAGTGACCGATGCCTGCGGCAGGCAAACCTTTTCTGCTAAGACTATCACCATTCAACCCTGTAATCAATCGGTCACTTCTGCCGTAACCCCAGTATGCTCGGGTGCTGTTAATACAGGAGTCATTGATATGACTGTTACGGGCGGCACTGCACCATATACCTATACATGGACCCGCGCCGGCGGTGGCTCCGGCTCAGGGGCTGGCACTACTATATCTGGCCTTGCTGTTGGTACCTATACCGTTACGGTTACCTCTTCTAATGGATGTGCCAATACTTTTACCGTTACCGTAGGTACTTATCCTGCCATTGTCATTACGCCTACGCCCGTTGCGGTGGTTTGCAATGGCGGTGCCACGGGGTCCATCAGCCTGTCGGTTTCGGGCGGTACGCCGGGCTATACCTACAATTGGGGCGGAGGCATAACCACCCAAAACCGTAGTGGTTTGTCGGCTGGCAACTACAGCGTAACTGTCACCGACTCCAAGGGGTGTACCGCTACCGCAAACAGCATCAGCGTAACCCAACCCGCAGTAATAGCAGGTATACCAACAGTAACAAATGCACCTTGCTTCGGGCAGTCTTCGGGTTCTATCACACTTGCAGTGAGCGGTGGGACTGCCCCTTATACGTATCAATGGAACGATGGGGCATCCACAAAAGACCGTACGAATATCCCTGCAGGAACGTACAGTGTAACCATTACTGACTCACAAAATTGCACCCAAACAGTAAACAATATTTCAGTTACACAGCCGTCAGCAGCGCTTACCGCTACTTTATCAAAAACAGATCCGAGCTGCGGAGCAATCAACGGGAGTGTTACGGCTTCGGTATCGGGTGGCACCGCCCCCTATTCCTACGACTGGAACGGTACACCAACCGGCGACGGAACCGCTACCATTACTGGTTTGGCCTTAGGCAATTATCAGGTAACGATAACAGATGCCAAAAACTGTACTGTAATTGTTTCCATCACCTTAGTAGCACCTGAAACAATTGTATTGATTACCAATATTACGCCTCCTACTTGTCCACCGGGCTCCAATGCACCTTTGGGTGAAAACGGGGTAATTGACTTGGTGGTGAATGGTGGAACAGCGCCGTTTACCTACAATTGGACAACCCCAAATGGGGCAGGCCTTACGCCAACAACTCAAGACCAATCAGGCCTTTCTGCTGGAACTTATAACGTAACCGTAACAGATGCTGGGGGTTGCACGGCCAGTACTTCAACTACACTTACCGCAATAAATCCTTCACCGGTCAAGCCAGTAACAATAAATAATAACTAACATTTTGAACGGCTCGAATGAGACAAAGGCATTCCAAAAAGAGGTGCCCACAAGGACACCGATGGATTGTCTGCCACCGGGTTTAACTAGGTAGAAAGGAAAAAAATTAAAAAATATTTCTAATGAAAGACAAACTGAATATTAAATCCAGTATTGCACATAAAGATAATGTGCTACCTCCTGGCCAAAGGAATCTATTCTTGATAGTATCTTTTGTGGAGGGGGCAGCTGTTATGATTATAGAGTTACTGGGTGCAAAGATTGTAGCCCCATTTTACGGAACCTCGATGTATGTTTGGGCGTCTGTATTGGGTGTTACGCTCATTGCTCTTTCCAGCGGATATTTTATTGGAGGTAGTGTTTCTAATAAATATAAAGATAAAAGCCCACTCTTTGTTGTACTTGCTGTTGGGGCAATATTAACAATAATTGCCCCCCGAATTGCGCCAACTATCATGATGGCTACAACTGACTTTGGGGTGCGTATCGGCTCACTGATTTCGGTTTCAATCTACTTGTTGCCTCCCATTTTTTGCATGGGGATGGTTTCTCCCATCATCATACAGCTCATTAATCAATCTCAGGAAAATGCTGGGCAAACAGCTGGTACAATCTACGCCATTTCTACAGTCGGGGGCATACTTGCTACGTTTCTTGCGGGGTTTGTGTTAATCCCCGAACTAGGCATTCAAACCACAGCAACTTTTACAGGACTCGTGCTGATAATCATTTCGGCAATCGGTATGTTAAGTCGAAAACAAAAAACGCAAGCCGCTCTCACCTTTGGTCTTTTTGTTCTTTTCGTTCCGTTCGTTTATAGCAAACCTACCAGTGACCCCGCTATCACAATACAGTATCAGTCAAGCGGTATATTGGGAGAGTGGACTGTTGTAGACCACAAAGGTTTTGCACGAGACGGCCGACAAGTTAACACACGGCAGTTGCTGCTTAATGGAGTAGACCAAACTTTTACTAATGTGGGCATCCAGCCATTTTCAGTATGGAGATACCCCCATAAAGTGACGGCTTTGGCGGGGATAAAACCGGCTAAAAGTAAGGCTTTGCTATTGGGAATGGGTGGTGGAAGTATTGCTTATAACTTGATTAAACTGGGTTTTGAACTCGATATTGTGGAATTGGACGAACGGATTCCGTTTATCGCTGAGCAATGGTTTGGATATGACCCAACCTCTTCTAATCTAATCATTGATGACGCACGTCATTACATTCGAAATACAGCTCAGAAATACGATGTAGTCATATTAGATATTGTAAACGGGGAAGTACAGCCCTCCCATATGTTTACCCAAGAAGGCTTAAAGGAGCTAAAGACTGCATTAAATGACGATGCTTTGGTGATTGTGAATTTTCAGGGTCAACTAGATACAGATGACCCTACACTGTCACGTGCTCCTCGTTCGGTTATCAAAACATTTGAATCCATTGGTTACAAAATGTTTGCTGTTAGGAATGAAAGTAAATCAATATCTGCGGATTTACTGATCTACGGAACCCCGGGTACACTAAATATCAAAGAGGCTCTCAGCCAAAACTTAAGATACAATGAGCTGTTATCGAACGATCACTTTTCAGCGGCAGATTATGCCCCAATAACAGGGTATGAATTAGGAGATGTTGATGTGTTGACTGATGACAAACCCAACTTAGAACTACTGAATACTCCAACTGTTCTGAATTGGAGAAAAAATAAGATTGAATACACAGTAAATGGACTCATCAAAAAAGGGGTGCCCATTTACTGATCAACAATAAAGCAGTTTATGTTTTAATCGAATTAAAAAAAATAATATGGAAGCGATATGTACCTACGTAACTAAACAAATAAAAGGTAAGTCTTCGAGGATTTATTGTTATTTGTCGCGTATCACAGTTGTTTTATGCCTGTTTTGGGGCGGTGTAGCGGTTGTCCATGCCCAGACTGCGACCATTCCTTCAACCAAATCAACCCTGGTTTACAAAGGGGCTAATACCAGAAACTACGGCTCATGTCAGGGAATTGGTCCAGATAATGCTTCCAATTACCAGCAAAATGTCCTCCTTGAGTTTGATTTGTCGACTATTCCTGCTGGGGCAACCATCTCCTCAGCATCCCTCAGAATGGTACACGCCCCAAATGGTACAGGATGGGATAACGAGGCAGGTTCAGCGTTCACGTCAATCATCAGAAGGGTTACCACTCCTTGGGTAGAAGGTACAGCCTGTAATGCAGCTCAGTCAGGGTCATCCACTTGGAATAGTCCCGGAACAGGCAGCTGGACTGGAGGAAATTACGCAGCCACCAACTATGGCACACTAACGGCTGGTGCGCCTGATGCTGCGGGTACAGTTTATAATATCACCATTACAACGTTAGTTCAGGAGTGGTACAATGGTACATCTCCGAATAATGGTTTGGGTATAGTACCTGCTAGTCTTGTAGGTGACAAAGAAGAATCATGGTACTACATGTACAGCGACGATGCAGCTGATGCGAATAACCGTCCTCAACTTATTGTAAACTATTCGCTTCCACCAGTAGGTGGAACGGCCAGTAAAACGGATGCCTGTATTGGGGTTGCCAATGGTTCAATAACAGTAACTAACCCAACCGGAGGAAGTGGTACGTACCAATACAGAATTAACTCCGGCGCTTGGCAGAACAGTAATGTATTTAGTGGGCTTACTGCTGGAACCTATACCGTAGAGATACGAGACGCTAATAATATAACGAACCAAACGACGCTCTCCTCCCAAAGCATAGGCAATTTACCCGACTCCGACGGCGATAATATTTCGGACGCGTGCGATTTAGACGATGACAACGACGGCATATTGGACACAGTGGAGGGGTCTGGCAACATAGACGGTGATGGCCTGATTAATTCATTGGATAATGATTCTGACGGAGATGGATGCTTCGATGCCATTGAAGGCGGGGGAGCTTTTACAAGTGTAGATGCCAATGGCCGACTGACCGGAGGAGTAGGTTCAAACGGAGTTCCCACAATTGCGGGTGGCGGTCAAACGGTTGGAGGTAGTCAGGTAGCTACGCGGGTTGTTATTTTGACCAACCCTAGCAATCAATCGGTGGCTGCGGCTGCACCGGCCACCTTCAGTATTTCTGCTCGCGGTGACAACGCCACCTCCTACAGTAGCGGTACGCCCAGCTACGGTACTGCAGGCAACTCCAACGCTGGCTTACTTTACCAATGGTATTTGGGTGACCCTGATGCTGGTGGAACGGCGCTGACAAACACGGGAGTGTATAGCGGAGTAACAACGGCTACGCTCAATATAACAAACAGTACGGGACTATACGGAAGTACTTATTACGTGGTAGTCACGCATAGTTCTAATGATTGCGCTCGATTCAAACGCTCAGCGGCGCTAACGTTGTTTTGTGGCAGTATCACTGCCTCTGTGGTATCACAAACTAATATAAATTGCTTTGGTGGGTCAACCGGTGCTGTAACCGTTGCAGGCTCAAATGGTCTTGCGCCATACACTTACAAATTAGGAAGTGGAGCTTTTGGGGGTTCTGGTACGTTTTCCAACTTAACAGCTGGCACTTATATCATAACTGTTCGTGATAATGGCGGTTGTGAGGAGACCGTTAATTTTACAATTACGCAGCCTTCGGCAGCTTTGGCAGTTAGCCAATCGACCGTACAACCACAATGTTTTGCCGCAGGAAGCATAACCCCTACGGTAACTGGAGGAACAGCCCCTTATATCTATGACTGGGCGGACTTAGCTGGAACCAATAATACCAGTAACCGAACAGGTTTAACTGCTGGTACGTATAATCTGACCGTTATCGACTCGAAGGGCTGTACGGTTTCGAGTGGAAATATTGTTTTGAATACTCCCAGCAATTGCGACCCGATTGATATTTGTCGCAGTAGTGTCGCTGAGGTTTTCTCAGTTGCTCCTAACCCCGCCAATATATCCTACACTTGGACGGTTCCTCCTGGGGCAGTCATAACATCAGGACAAGGTACGCCGGAAATCACGGTTAATTGGACGGGGGTCACGCCTGGAACTTACCAAGTGTGTGTTGTGGCGGTGAATGATTGTAACGAAAGTGCCCAGACCTGCATCGATGTTGATGTAATTCAACCAACCGCGCAGGCTTTTGTTGTACTGCCCGTTTGTAAAGACAGAACCATCAGTTTGCAGGCTACGGGTGGGGTTTCATATTCTTGGACGGGGCCAAGCGGTTTTACGTCATCCAGCCCGAACCCCACCATACTAAATGCCAATGCCGCAACCCACAATGGTACTTACACAGTTGTCGTTACGGATGCTTCGGGCTGTCAGGCTACGGCTACCGTCAACGTTACGGTAGAAGATAACCCAGTCCTGACCACTGCGTCGGTTACGAATGCTACCTGTAACCAATCAAACGGAGCAATTAACATTACAGTGACTGGCGGAACGCCCGCTTATGATTTCGATTGGAATAATGGAGCCACAACCGAAGACCTCACCAATTTGAGCAGCGGTAGCTATACCCTAATTGTCACGGATTCAAAAGGTTGCTTTCAGACTTCAACCGTTGCTGTCATAAGTACAGACGGCCCGGCTGTGACAAACAGCAAGACAGATGTGACATGTAACGGTACAAGCACGGGAACTATAACCCTGACTGTAATAGGCGGTACGGCTCCTTATACCTACTTGTGGGCCGATGGAGCTACTACCAAAGATAGAACGGGATTAGCTGCCGGAACGTACAGTGTAACCGTAACGGATGCCACTGGATGTGTAAGTGCGACAACTGCTACCATAACGCAGCCTGCGGGGATTGTGCTTGATAATGTTAAAACGGATGTTGCTTGCTTCGGAGGTTTAACAGGAAGTATAAACTTAAGCGTATCGGGTGGTAATGCACCTTACAATTACGTATGGACTCGTAACTCAATTCCTTTTTCGGGTAATATCCAAGACCAGTCCTCGATAGGAGCGGGTACTTATCAAGTAACGGTTACCGACGCCAACAACTGTACCGCCACGCAAACCATCGTAATCACTCAGCCAAGTGCGGCTTTAAGCGCAACCCGAGCTATTTCCAATGTAAGTTGTCGAAATGGCACAAATGGTCAAATTATATTGACCGTAATCGGGGGTACAGCTCCTTATACATACGCTTGGACGGGCCCCAATAGCTTCACAGCAACTACAAAAGATATTATTAATCGCCCAGCGGGTACGTACAATGTTACCATTACTGATGCCAAGGGCTGTACGTTCCCATTGGTAAACATGGTGATTACCCAGCCGTCCTCTTTGATTGCGGTAGCTCCTGTTTCCATAACCAATGTGTTGTGTTTTGGGGATGGAAATGGCAGTATAGATGTCAACGCTACTGGCGGTACTCCACCTTATACTTATGGGTGGAACAACGGTGCCACTACCCAAGATATCAGTGGACTAAATCCTGGGAATTATAATGTAGTGGTCACGGATGCCAATGGCTGTTCGGTTACCTCAAACGTATTTACTATTTCTGGGCCCACTGCCCCAATATCTGCGACCATAACGCCTACTGATGCGGATTGTTTTGGTGCATCCACCGGCGAGATTTCTATTACAAACGGTGGCGGCACACCTACTTACACCTATCTGTGGAGTAATGGTTCGACAAGCCAAAACCTGTTTAATTTGCCAGCAGGAGATTATTCGGTGACAGTTACCGATGCAAACTCATGTAAGCAAGTATTCACAACTTCAGTGGGTGAACCTACCCAAATTATCATAACGGGGGCAATCACCAATGCCCTTTGTTCTGGAAGTGCAACTGGCGCTATAACGGTATCAGTAACTGGTGGCTCTTCTCCTTACACCTACAAATGGTTAGATGGGCCGACTTCAAAAGATCGTACCAATTTAATAGCGGGTAACTATACCTTAGAAGTGACAGATAATACTGGATGTAAAGTTTCTAAAACCTTTACCGTCAACAATACCTCTAATCTTTCGCTTTCGTCGATAACTACTTCTATCAGTTGTTTTGGTAACAACAACGGTAGAGTAAACCTCATCGTTACTGGTGGCGTTGCACCCGTTACGTTTAGCTGGTCAAATGGTGCTACTACAGAAGACATTTCGGGCTTGTCAGCAGGGACTTATTCAGTTACTGTTTCGGATGCTATTGGTTGTGTAAAAACATTAACGGCAAGCCCCGTTGTTCAACCTACGCTTTTAACTGCCTCGGCTGCACAAACAAAAAGCGTAAGCTGTAAAGGGGGAAGCGACGGTGAAGCAACCGTTACGGCTAGTGGCGGAACGGCCCCTTACACGTATAATTGGTCCAATGGAGCGATGTCGGCGACCGCTACGGGATTACAGGCCGGCACATATAATGTATTCGTTACAGACGCCAATGGGTGTACGGCTACCGCCTCTGTTGTTATCACTGAGCCTGCAAATGAAATTGAGCTGTTTGCCAACGTCACAAATAACTCTTCGTGCAGTGTCAATAAGGGTTCAATAGATTTAATTATTCAAAATGGTGTTGCTCCATTCTCTTACGTCTGGACTGGCCCAACCGCTATCGGAAACGTCCAAGATCCATCTAACTTAGCACCAGGCACATATAATGTCGTAGTGACTGACGCCCTAGGTTGTAGCAGAAGCATATCTGCTACCGTTGGTAGTGCTCCTGCGCTCACGGTTAGCGTATTAGTTGAAAATCAAAGTTGCCAGGCAATTGATGGTAAGGCATTTTCAGTAGTGACAGGCGGGGTAGGGCCATACACCTACTCATGGTCTCCCGGCGGTATTACAACCAAAGATTTAAGCGGCTTGTCATCAGGGACTTACACAGTAACCGTAACCGATGCCAATAATTGTACAGCCACCGCCTCTGGTACTTTGACTATACCGAATTGCCAGCCGCCAGTAGCCGTTGATGACAACTATACGACTCCTTTCAATACGCCCGTCAGCGGTACGGTCGCCACCAATGATTCTGACCCTGACAATACGTTGGCCGAGTTATCATTTGACCCTTTGGCGGCACCTTTGGTTACTCAAGGGGTTATCGTGTGGGACACGACAGGCAATGGTTCATTTACCTTTACCCCGGCTTTAAATTTTGTAGGGGTTGTTACTATTCCTTACAGAGTTTGTGACCCTACGGGTTTGTGTGATGATGGCTTGTTAACTATCAGAGTAGCCGCACTTCCTCCAGTAGCCACCAACGATTTCAACAATACGCCAATCAACACCCCAGTATCGGGCAACGTGTTGACCAATGACGATGACCCGCAAGGATTACCGTTGACAGTCAACCCAGTTATTCCGGTCATCTGTCCTCCGCAACATGGCACAGTGGTGATGCAGACCAACGGTAACTATGTCTACACCCCAACGACCAACTTCGTAGGAACGGATACCTTCTGCTACATAGTTTGCAGCAGCATAGGCTTGTGCGATACCGCCACAGTAAGGATAGACATCATACCTTTGGTAACAAAGAATAGCGTAGTAGCCAATGACGATGCAACTCAGACCCAAGTAGGTGTACCAGTGAAAGTACGGGTGTTGGGCAATGACTTTGACCCTCAAGGCGACAAGTTTGCTTCGGTGACCAGAATCACTAATCCGACCAACGGTACGGTGGTTTACAACCCATCCGACAGCAGTTTCACTTACACGCCAACGGGTGCATTTGTAGGCAAGGACAGCTTTAAGTATGTATTGTGCGACGTGAAGGGGGCTTGCGACACGGCGACGGTGACGATAGATGTGTTGCCTGTTATAACTGGAAACGACCCGCCAGTGGCCATTGACGATGCCAACGTTACGAAGGTGAATGTACCAGTGAGTGGAACGGTAGCCCCGAACGACAGCGACCCTAACAATGACCCGCTTGTGTTCACCAAACTGACCAACCCGGCCCACGGTACGGTGGTGTTTAACCCCAACGGGACTTATACCTACACGCCGGCGACCAACTACGCAGGTCCTGACCAGTTTATTTACAAAGTCTGCGACAACGGTACGCCTAATCTGTGTGATACCGCCACGGTTTATATCACGATTTTGGTAGCTCCTCCAGTAGCCACCAACGACATCAACAATACGCCAATCAACACCCCAGTATCGGGCAACGTGTTGACCAATGACGACGACCCGCAAGGATTACCGTTGACAGTCAACCCAGTTATTCCGGTCATCTGTCCTCCGCAACATGGCACAGTGGTGATGCAGACCAACGGTAACTATGTCTACACCCCAACGACCAACTTCGTAGGAACGGATACCTTCTGCTACGTAGTTTGCAACAGCGCAGGCTTGTGCGATACGGCCATTGTGACCATTGACATATTGCCTCCAATCACGACCAATAGCGTGGTAGCCAATGACGATGCAACTCAGACCCAAGTAGGTGTACCAGTGAAAATACGGGTGTTGGGCAATGACTTTGACCCTCAAGGCGACAAGTTTGCTTCGGTGACCAGAATCACTAATCCGACCAACGGTACGGTGGTTTACAATCCATCCGACAGCAGCTTCACTTACACGCCAACGGGTGCATTTGTAGGCAAGGACAGCTTCAAGTATGTGTTGTGTGACGTGAAAGGCGCTTGCGACACGGCGACGGTGACGATAGATGTGTTGCCTGTTATAACCGGAAACGACCCGCCAGTGGCCATTGACGATGCCAACGTTACCCAAGTCAATGTACCAGTAAGCGGAACGGTAGCCCCGAACGACAGCGACCCTAACAATGACCCGCTTGTGTTCACCAAACTGACCAATCCGGCCCATGGTACGGTGGTGTTCAACCCCAACGGGACTTATACCTACACGCCGGCGACCAACTACGTAGGGCCTGACCAGTTTATTTACAAAGTCTGCGACAACGGTACGCCTAGTCTGTGTGATACCGCCACGGTCTATATCACGATTTTGCAAGTCAGTAAGGTAACACTCCTGCCAAAAGTTTACTTACAAGGCTCGTTGTTTGGGGTGTTCTCAGGTAATTTGATGCGCGATGATTTGCGGGTGAAAAACCTGATTCCAAGAAAATCACCTTACGCAGCCTTGAATCCGATTACTCCCGCCGATACCATTACTTCAAACACAGTGTTGACAGTCACCGGACAAGATGCCATTGTGGATTGGGTATTTGTAGAACTACGCAGTGCAACAGACTCTACTAAGATTATCGATAGCCGATCAGCGCTTGTACAACGAGATGGCGATATTGTAGATGTAGATGGTACTTCATCTATTGTTTTCACCACCGCAATTCCGGCAAGCTACTTTGTGGTCGTCAAACATCGTAATCACTTGGGTGTCATGACAAAAAATGCCCTTCCATTAACACATATTGGTACAGTGGTCGATTTTAGATTAACAACGACGCCAACCTATGTTTTCTCCAACTCGCCGATTCATCAGTCGCAAGTAAATGTGGCACAAGGGAAGGCACTTTGGGCAGGCAATGCACTTTATGATGACCAAGTAACTTATCAGGGAACGGCCAACGACGTCAATGTTGTCTATCAGCAAGTCATCGGGGCGACTGGTAATGTGATTGGCCTGCCTTTCTTTATTCTTCAGGGTTATTACACAGGGGATATTAATATGGACGGGGAAGTGATTTTCCAAGGTACATCAAACGATATAGAGTACATCTACCAAAACGTCATCAATAACCATCCTGGTAATAGTCTCAAACAAAACTTCTATATCATTCAGCAGCAATTGCCTAAGTAAAATGCAAAACCAATCGTGGAGGAGATAAACCCCTCCTCCACGATAAGAACTAAATGAAAAATCAACTACTTGACAAGTAACTCACGATGAAAAATAAATTACTCTCTTTCACTTGGATTGGACTTGTATGGCTCTTTGCAGTACTTCCGGCAATAGCGCAACTGTCGACAAATCAAGTCAATTATCAATTGACGTATAATTCTACAACACAAATTTACACGGTATGGGTAGTGCCTCAATACTCCACGCCTAACGCTAACAATCCGAATACCAATGAATTTGGAGCCACAGCGCAAGTATCTCTGAAAGTGCCCAAAGACTTTGTCATTCAAAATATTACCGACATCAGGGGTACTTGGGAGAAAAACCCGGTAAAGTTAGGGAGTCAACCAGTATTTACACCTGCCGGTTTAGACCCGAATTATCTCTATTATGTGATTGGGAAAACCTCAACGGAAGCTGACTATGGCCCTTTTAGCAGCGGCACTCCCGTTCCACTTTTCACTTTCCAAGGCAATGCGTGTTTTGGAGCAGTAGGAGTTTTGGCCAAAGCTGACCCTTTTGTGGATGCGGCCAAAACGCTGGCTTCGCTCAATACCGCCTGTAGTTTTTATTCACGCTCTGGACAGGCTACAAGTGGAAACGTAATTCCCTTAGAGCAGTTTGTCGAAAAATTAGGCCCTGACGTAGACTGTAGTGCTCCTTCGATTAAACTGATTAAGAGTATTGCTTCTATCACCGACAACGCACCTATGGGGCGTGGGGTAGGGGATGTCATCAATTATACTTTCACCGTTACTAACACGGGCAACGTTTCGCTTTCTGGGATTGCTTTGACCGACGCTAAACTCAGTTTGACGAACGTACCCGTCAGCCCAAGTACGCTCGCCCCTGGGGCAACGGGCACTGCCACAGCCACTTACACCATCACCCAAGCCGATGTCAATGCGGGCGGAATTGAAAACACCGCCACCGTCACTGGTACGCCTTCAAGTGGACCTGTTTCAACTGTCACCGACGTTTCTGATGCAGGAACCAACAACAACGCTGTGTCCATCGCTAACCCCGATGTTACCGAATCGCCTAAGTTGAACGGTACGACCGATGCTGACCCCACCAACGACCCAACGGTATTGCTGATTACTCCGGCACCTTTGATTAAGTTAATCAAAAGCATTGCCTCCATCACCGACAACGCACCGACAGGTCGCGGAGTGGGCGATGTCATAAACTATACTTTCACCGTTACCAACACGGGGAATGTTACCCTGACAGGCGTGGCTTTAACGGATGCTAAACTCAGTTTGAGCAACGCACCCGTGAGTCCAGCAACTTTATTGCCGGGTGCCACTGGCACCGCCACGGCCACTTACACCATCACCCAAGCCGATGTCAACGCAGGTGGAATTGAAAACACCGCCACTGTTACAGGCACACCGCCAAACTTACCCAACGGTAATCCGGCCACTCCCGTAACGGACATTTCGGATGCAGGTACGGACAACAACGCTGTGGCCATCTCCAATCCCGATGTTACAGAATCGCCAAAACTCAACGGTACGACCGATGCTGACCCCACCAACGACCCAACGGTGTTGGTGATTACTCTGGCACCCCAAGTACGCTTAGTGAAACTGGCGGCGGTGGGCGGTAGTGGTGCGGTTGGTGATGTGATAACTTATACTTTCACCGTGACCAACACGGGCAACGTGACGCTGACGAATCTTTCGATTGATGATGCGAAATTGAGTCTGACGGACTTG
>NZ_JAMZEL010000015.1:0-76421 GCF_024158025.1 Runella salmonicolor | reverse complement strand
GACGCTGACGAATCTTTCGATTGATGATGCGAAATTGAGTCTGACGGACTTGGTGGTTACACCGAGCACACTTTTACCTAACGGAACTGGCACGGCCACGGCGACATACACCATCACGCAGGCTGACATCAATGCAGGGGAAGTCAAAAACAGCGCTACGGTGACAGGGACTCCACCAACTGGACCTAATGTGACGGACGTTTCCGACAGCGGCAATGAGCTGGTAGATACCCCCGCCGACCCAGATACAGACCCGACCAACGACCCCACGGTTGTGCCGCTGACCCAGAATCCCCAAGTACGCTTAGTGAAACTGGCTGCGGTGGGCGGTAGTGGTGCGGTTGGTGATGTGATAACTTATACTTTCACCGTGACCAACACGGGCAACGTGACGCTGACGAATCTTTCGATTGATGATGCGAAATTGAGTCTGACGGACTTGGTGGTTACACCGAGCACACTTTTACCTAACGGAACTGGCACGGCCACGGCGACATACACCATCACGCAGGCTGACATCAATGCAGGGGAAGTCAAAAACAGCGCTACGGTGACAGGGACTCCACCAACTGGACCTAATGTGACGGACGTTTCTGACAGCGGCAATGAGCTGGTAGATACCCCCGCCGACCCAGATACAGACCCGACCAACGACCCCACGGTCGTACCGTTGACCCAGAATCCTAAAATCGGTATCGCTAAAGAAGTTAGCTCCTTTGTAAACAACCTCAACTATACCTACGACATTACGTTCAGTCTCAAAGTGAAAAACGTAGGCAATGTGCCGCTCAGTAACGTACAGGTATTTGATACGCTGTCCAAAACTTTTCCAAGTCCTGCCACTTTTAATGTTCTGGGTATCAGCAGTACTAAGTTTACCGTTAACCCCACCTACACGGGCACGGCAAGCCAAACTCAGCTGCTTTTGCCCGGCAATGCCTTGGCTATCGGTGACAGCGGAATTGTCAGTTTGACGGTGCGCATCAGTCCGAATGTATACGTAGGGGTTTCATACATCAATATTGCTTACAGTACTGGTCAGAGTCCCTTGGGCGAAACCGTAAAAGATCAATCGCAGTTGGGAAATAATCCCGATCCAGACTTTGATGGTGATCCTCAAAATAACTTTGTTCCTACTCCCATCACAATTCAGACTCCTGGAAAGCTCACGCTTTTGCCCAAAGTCTATTTGCAGGGAGCATTGTTTGGGGTTTTCTCGGGCAACCTGATGCGCGATGACCTGCGGGTGAAAAATCTGATTCCTCGAAAATCACCTTATGTAGCCTGGGGGCCTATTACTGCCGCTGATACCATTACCTCCAACACGGTGTTGACTGTCAGCGGGCAAGATGCCATCGTGGACTGGGTATTTGTTGAATTGCGCGATGCCAATGATTCAACTATTGTGGTAGACAGCCGCTCGGCCCTGGTTCAACGTGACGGTGATATTGTAGAGGTAGACGGCACTTCACCCATTACCTTCACCACGGTTGTTGCGGCCAGCTATTTTGTGTCGGTTCGTCACCGCAACCATTTGGGTGTCATGTCGCAAACGGCCCTGCCGTTAACGCAGACCGTTTCCACGATTGATTTCCGTTCGGTAGCTACCTCTACGTATGTTTTAGCAAATTCACCGATGCATCAATCGCAGGTGGATGTAGTTCAGGGAAAAGCCCTGTGGGCGGGCAATGCCCTTTATGACGGCCAAGTGATTTATCAGGGTACTGACAACGACGTCAATGTCATCTATCAGCAAGTCATTGCAGCCACGGGCAATCCTTTTCTACTGCCTTTCTTTATTCTTTCAGGCTATTACACAGGAGATGTTAATATGGATGGAGAAGTGATTTTTCAGGGAACAACCAACGATGTAGAGTACATCTACCAAAATGTAATCAATAACCATCCCGGTAACGCCCTCAAACAAAACTTCTTTATCATTCAGGAACAATTACCTAAATAAACATAGACAGACTCAGGGGAGCGCGATGCTCCCCTGTAAAAACCTGAAAATTCAACGATATAAACATACACTACAATGAAAAAAGGAATATCTACAATCGTTTGGATTGGGCTAATCTGGTTTCTTGGCTTTGTTACGGTAGCAGCGCAGCAACTCTCGACCAACCAAGTCAATTACCAATTGACCTACCAAGCCAATACGGGGCTTTACACAGTTTGGGTGGTACCCAAATATGCTACGCCAAACGCTAACAATACCGATGCCAAAGAATTTGGAGCCACAGCGCAGGTATCGCTGAAAGTTCCCAAAGATTTTGTGATTCAGAACATCACCGATATAAAAGGAACTTGGGAGAAAAACCCCCTAAAATTGGGAAGTCAGGCCATATTTGCCTCGGCGGGTTTAGATGCTGCTTACAACTATTATGTCATTGGAAAAACAGCTACCGAAACCGATTATGGTTCATTTACCAACGGAACCCCCGTTGCTCTTTTTACCTTCCAAGGCAATGCCTGCTACAGCCCAGTAGGAATCTTAGCTAAAGCTGATCCCTTTGTGGCGGCGGCCAAAAGTGTGGCTTCACTCAATACCGCATGTAGTTTTTATTCACGCTCTGGGCAAACGCCAAGCGGGAATGTTATTCCGTTAGAGCAATTTGTAGAAAAATTAGGCCCTGATGCCACTTGTAATCCTCCGATTGACTTATCGCTTTCCGTAGCTGTTAGCAATCAACAGCCGGGCTTAAATGCGAATCTCACTTTAACGGTAAGCGTCAAAAATGAAGGGCAAAATCCTGCATCTGGTGTAGAAGTAAAGGATATTTTACCTGCGGGGATGAGTTTCCAAACTTTTGCCACAGCTACTGGTACTTATAACTCCGCTACTGGTACATGGACCATAGGAAATATCGCCGTTGGTGAAACCGTCACCTTGTCTATTGCGGTCCAAGTAACACAGCCGGGTGTGCAGTATTTTACAGCCCAAATTTCTAAGGCCGATCAAACCGATACAGACTCTACTCCAAATAACAATATCGAAAGCGAAGACGACTTTGACCGAACTTGTATCACGGTTCTCGTACCAATTTGTGTAGGCCAGGTTTTTGAACTTTCCATTCCATCGGGATATACTAATATTCAATGGTTTAGAAATGACCAACCCATCTCTGGTGCAACATCGTCCGTTATCCAAATTACCGAAGCGGGTTCTTACCGATTTGCCGCTACCAACGCCACTTGCCCGACAGAAGGTTGTTGTTCTTATATTTTCTACGAAGGCAACTGCTGCCCTACCGAAGCCATCTGTGTGCCTTTTACAATCAAAAAAATAAAGAAATAAAAGCCGTGTCTACCCTTTATTAAGCTAAAAACTACTGAATTTTCAGCTACAGATTAGGCAATAGAATAATCCAATAAAACAGGGCTCGCATGTGAGCCCTGTTTTATTTTTTATCGTCCTACTGAACATTAATTTTCTTGTTTTAATTTCCACCAATACACTACTCCTGCAAGCCCAATTAAGGTAATAATGAGCAAAATCCACGAATACCAGCTGGAATCGGATTCCAGCCTAGTTATGGGATTATTCAAAGCGGGTGAAATGTCTGAAATAAACGGAAGGGAAGAAATGGGTAAGGGGCTCACTTTACCGCTAAATTGATTAGAGGATACTAAATAATTGTCTGTCAGTAGATTGATAATGATTGACTAGTTCATGAGTTACTCAACTCATTTTTTGATAGAAAAATTTATACGGTTACACAATTAGCATTCATGCCCCAGCATCAGTAACTAAAATGTAGACAACTATTGCAATTAAGCCATAGAAAATAATTTGTTTTGTAAAGCGTGATACCCCTTTTTGAGTGAATAGTGTTTTTAGTTAAAATTGTCATTTCCAAGAAATTAAGGGCCCTACTGAATTTAAGGGTTTTTTGAGTATGTCAGGCCACATTTTGAATACTTTAGCATTTATAAAGCAGAATAGATTACTTTTGCATTAATGCAGTTTCTCAAAAAACATATCGTCTTTCGCTATTTTTGGCTTTTTATGGCACTGCACATCCTCAATTGCAGTGTTGACTCCCCTGATGCCCACCCAGATTATGTCCCTGAAGATTTAGCTTACAACGATATTGAAAGTATTTCTGAACTAGTGCTCGAACAAATCCTTGGTTTTGAAAATGCCGTTGCCGAGCATGATGAACATGACACCGAAGAAGGCGCTAGTTTTGGGGTGGCCAAAATTCTGTTGTATTGTCAATCTTCATTTGAGTTCTCAATAAAAAGAATTTCTTTGCGGCCTTATCTAAAAAATACTCCGCTCAACTATGAGCAAACTTTTATTTCGCAGTTTCATCCTGATATAGTTTCTCCTCCACCTCAACAGGTATAGTCTAGTTTTTTTACTGCATTTTTAAGGTAATCTATTGATTTTATGTAGATTATATCTTGTGTCTGTACCCATTATTATCGTATTTTAATCTTATCAGAATGAAAAATATTTTCATGCTGGCAGGCATTTATGCTTGCCTGTTATCGCTTTGGGCGTGTTCAACAGAAACCAAAACCGAACAGAAAGCCGAAGGAAAATTCCCCATCACCAATCCGATTTTAGTAGATACTACTTACTCAAAAGAGTATGTAGCCACGATTCAATCATTGCAGAATGTTGAAGTGAGAGCAAGAATTAAAGGTTATATCGAAGCTGTTTTTGTGGATGAAGGTAAGCCCGTCAGAGCAGGACAAGTGCTGTTCAGAATCAACAGCCAAGCTTACAAACAAGAACTTTTGAAAGCAGAAGCAACCCTTAAAAATGCGACTGCGGAAGCAAAAACACTCGAATTGGAGATTAAAAATACCAAGTTATTGGTCGAGCAAAACGTGGTGGCTAAGTCTGAATTGGACATTGTTGAGTCGAAGTTGGAAGCCCTTAAAGCCAAAATCGAAGAAGCCCAATCAGACGCGGCCGGAGCGCAACTGCAACTGTCGCTAACCGAAATCAAAGCCCCGTTTAGCGGTATTATCAGCCGAATTCCTAATAAAGTGGGCAGTTTGATTGATGAAGGTACACTGCTGACGACCCTCTCCAACAACCAGGAGGTGTTTGCTTACTTTAACGTTTCCGAGAAAGAATACCTGGATTTTACGGCGCAAAACGAAGTGGGTAAACGTCGAAGTGTGTCGTTGTTATTGGCCAACAACAGCCTCTATAAACACAGTGGAGTCATCGAAACGATTGACAGTGAATTTGACAAAAACTCGGGAAGTATTGCTTTTCGGGCCAAATTTCCGAATCCCGAGCAGGTACTTAAAAATGGCGCAAGCGGTAAAGTAAGACTGACCAACGAGATAAAAAATGCGCTGATGGTTCCCCAAAAAGCCGTTTTTGAAATACAAGAAAAAAACTGTGTGTATGTGGTTGATGCCCAAAATGTTGTGAGTGTGCGTGATGTCAAAATCCTGCAACGGCTTCCTCAGTTGTACGTCATTGAGTCGGGGTTGAGCGTGTCTGATAGAATCATTTATGAAGGTATTCAGAACGTAAACGACGGCGATAAAATCCAGCCCGAACTCAGGCCGATGCGTAAAATCATGGCGCAATTGGGCAAGCAATAGTTTCGGATTCAAGGACTTAAAAATACATACACTATGTTTAATAAATTCATTCACAGACCCTTACTGTCCATCGTAATTTCGGTCATCATTACGCTGCTGGGTGGTTTGGCTTTGACTCGGCTGCCCATGGCGCAGTTTCCGAGTGTGGCCCCGCCCGAAGTAAACGTAACGGTAGAATATACTGGGGCAAATGCTGAAACCGTCACCAAAGCCGCACTCGTTCAGTTGGAACGCTCAATCAATGGGGTGCCCGGCATGAAATACATGTCATCGGATGCGGGCAACGACGGGGTAGGCGTGGTTCAAATCATTTTTGAAATCGGTACCGACCCCGACGTAGCTGCCGTCAATGTGCAGAACCGTGTAGCTACCGTAATGGGTGAGTTGCCCCCCGAAGTGACAAAGAACGGGGTGAAAATCGCCAAAGAAGAAAATGCCATGTTGATGTACCTGAACATATACAGTTCAGACACAACCATGCAGGAGAAATTTCTCTACAATTTTGCCGACATTAATATTTTGGCCGAACTTAAACGTATAAAGGGGGTAGGCTTTGCCGAAATGTTTGGCGCCAAAAAATACGCCATGCGTATCTGGTTAAGACCCGATAAAATGCTGACTTACAACGTCTCTGTTGATGAGATACTGGAAGCCTTAGAAGAGCAGAATATTGAAGCTGCCCCGGGCAAAGTAGGTGAAAGTACCGACAAAACGCCTCAGGCTTTGCAGTACGTTATCAAGTACAAAGGCAAGTATAATACGCAGGAAGAATACGAGAATATCCCTGTCAAGTCAGATGCCGACGGCAAAATAGTACGGATTAAAGATGTAGCCGATGTAGAATTTGGAACTACTTATTTTGATGTAGAAGCAAAATTTAAAGGTCGTCCTGCGGCCTCAATGATGCTCAAACAATTGCCGGGCTCAAACGCAAGTGAGGTGATTGAAAATGTTAAAAAACGCCTGGCTGAAATTAAAGGAGCTACTTTTTTGAAAGGTATGGATTACGAAATCAGCTATGATGTATCCCGCTTTTTGGATGCCTCGGTGCATGAAGTAGTTCGTACCCTCATTGAAGCATTTATTCTGGTTTCGCTGGTGGTGTTCTTGTTTCTGCAAGATTGGCGTTCTACCATTATTCCCGCCATTGCCGTACCCGTGTCGCTGATAGGTACGTTCTTTTTCATGCAATTGTTGGGCTTTTCACTCAATTTGGTCACCCTTTTTGCCTTGGTATTGGCCATCGGAATTGTGGTGGACAATGCCATCGTGGTAGTGGAGGCTGTACACCTAAAAATGGAAGAAAAAAACTTACACCCCATTGCCGCCACCGAAGAAGCCATGAAAGAAATCAGCGGGGCCATCATAGCCATTACGTTGGTGATGTCGGCGGTTTTTATTCCCGTTGCCTTTATGTCGGGGCCGTCGGGGATTTTTTATCGGCAATTTTCATTGACCATGGCGATTGCGATTGTACTTTCAGGAATCGGTGCTTTGACGCTGACCCCTGCGCTGTGTGCCATGTTTTTAAAAAATACCCACGGCCAAACCCGCAAAAAAACGTGGTTGAATCGCTTTTTTGGTGGGTTTAATCGCTGGTACGAAGGGTTAGAAAATAAGTATCAACGTTTGTTAAAAAACATCGTCAGTCGGCGGGTCGTTACCTTCGGTGTTTTGCTCATCTTCTGCGTAGGTACGGGCTTTTTTGGCAAAATTCTACCTTCTGGTTTCATTCCCAACGAAGACCAAGGCACGTTTTATGTCAGCATCACCACGCCTTCTGGCTCTACGCTCGAACGCACCAAGGCGGTTGTGAATGAAGTACAAAAGTCCTGCGAAGGTATCGAAGCCGTTGAATCGGTGTCTTCATTGGCGGGAACGAATATTCTTTCTGACGGTACGGGTGCCACTTATGGTACGTGTTTGATAAACCTCAAAAGCTGGGACCAACGCAAAGAATCGGTAGATGAAATCATTGCGTTGGTGACAGAAAAAACCAAACACATCAAAGACGCCCGACTGGAATTTTTTCCGCCGCCCGCCGTACCGGGTTACGGCAACGCCAGTGGGTTTGAGTTGCGGCTCTTAGACAAAACAGGCAATGGCGATTTTAAGCAGATGGAAGGAGTTGTCAATCAATTTATCAAAGACCTCAAAGCCCGACCTGAAATCGCCTCCGCTTTTACGATTTTTGATGCCAGTTTTCCGCAATATATCGTCAATGTGGACTCTGACAAAGCCGCTCAGAAAAGGGTCTCCATCAGCGACGCTATGGGCACTTTGCAGACGCTGCTGGGTAGCGAATACGCCAGTAACTTTATCAAATATGGCCAATTGTACAAAGTCATGGTGCAGGCCCTGCCCGAATACCGAGCCAAACCCGAAGATATTCTGAATCTGTATGTCAAAAACAAAGACGGCGGGATGGTATCCCTGTCGGCTTTTGTAACCACTGAGCGGGTATATGGCGTGGACCAAATCACGCGCTATAATATGTTTCCTTCTGCCGAGCTAAACGGCGAAGCTGCCGAAGGGTTCAGTAGCGGTAGTGCCATTCAGGCCATTCAGGAAACTGCCAAAGAAAAACTCCCCAAAGGCTACGATATTGACTGGGCGGGTATCACCCGTGACGAAGTAATGGCGGGCAACGAAGCCATCTATATTTTCATCATCTGTTTGGTTTTTGTGTATTTGTTGTTGGTGGCTCAATACGAAAGTCTGCTATTGCCGCTACCCGTTATCCTATCTTTACCGACGGGTATTTTCGGAGCATTTGCGCTTTTGTGGGCTTTGGGTTTAGAAAACAACATTTACGCCCA
Organism: Runella salmonicolor; assembly: GCF_024158025.1. NCBI lineage: Bacteria > Pseudomonadati > Bacteroidota > Cytophagia > Cytophagales > Spirosomataceae > Runella > Runella salmonicolor. The sequence goes on along the minus strand of NZ_JAMZEL010000015.1, from coordinate 68,022 downwards.
AGTCGCGATGATTATGCTCATTGGCTTATTGGGCAAAAACGCCATTCTGATTGTCGAATTTGCGGCCATGCGCCATAAAGAAGGCCTGACTCCGCTTCAAGCGGCCATCGAAGGGGCAAAAGTGCGTTTGCGGCCTATTCTGATGACCTCCTTTGCATTTATTGCGGGGCTCATTCCCCTGCTTTTTGCCTCTGGAGCAGGGGCTGTCGGCAATCGAACCATCGGAGCGGCGGCGGCGGGTGGAATGCTCTTCGGGACGGTTTTTGGGGTCGTCGTCATCCCTGGGCTGTACTATATTTTCGCCCGAATGGCCGAGAAATTTACATTCATCAAAGACGAAGAAGAAAATCCACTCACCGAAGAAGATTTGAAACAATGGAACTAAACCATCTAAAAAACGCTGGCAGGATTTTGAACCCTGCCAGCGTTACCTTACTGTTTTCTACCCTTTTATTCGTAGTTGCATTGTCGGGCTGTAAAGTGCCGCAAGTGGCTACATCGCGCGCTATACTGCCCGTTCCCGAAACGTTTAGCAATAATGCTAATACCGATACCCTCAACGTAGCTACGCTCAATTGGCGCACGTACTTTGCCGACTCGACCCTGAACGGCCTTATTGATGCAGCCTTGACCAACAACCTCGACCTCCTCACGGCTTACCAACGCATCGAGATGGCTCGTGCGGGCGTGCGGGCCAGTGAAGGCTTGCTACGCCCTACGGTGGCGGCGGGAGGCATGACAGGGTTGCGGAAGTTTGGACTCTATACCATGGACGGTGCGGGCAACGCCACTACCGATATTACCGAGGGCAAACTCGTGCCTGTCAATCTGCCAGATTTATTCATTGGCTTGCAGTCGTCTTGGGAAGTGGATATTTGGAAAAAGCTACGCAATCAGCAGCAGTCGGCTATTTCACGGTATTTGGCGAGTGTTGAGGGCAAAAACTGGGTCATTACCAACTTAGTAGCCGATGTGTCGATGGCGTATTATGAACTGCTGGCGTTAGACAATGAATTGGATATAGTGCGTCAAACCATTCAGATTCAGCAAAATGCGTTTGAGATTGTCAAGATACAACGACAGGCGGCGGCCAGTAATGAGTTGGCGGTGGAGCAGTTTGAGGCGCAGTTGCTCAACGCCCAAAACCTCGAAATCGAACTGCTGCAAGCCATTACCGAAGCCGAAAACTTTTTGAACACGCTGTTGGGCCGTTTTCCGCAGCCGATTTTGCGAGATAAAAGCCGTTTTAACTGGGCAATCCCTGCGCAAGTCGGGATGGGAGTGCCGTCGGATATGCTCAAAAATCGGCCTGATATTCGAGCCTCCGAACTCGAACTTATGGCTACTAAAACCGATGTGCAGGTGGCTCGTGCGGCCTTTTACCCGTCGCTCGTACTAACAGGCTCATTGGGTTTGCAGGCGTTCAGTCCCAAGTTTCTGTTCAGTACACCACAGTCGTTGGCTTATTCGCTGGTGGGTAATTTAGCCGCTCCTATCGTCAATCGTAAAGGCATCGAAGCACAGTTTAGCGGAGCGCAGGCTGCGCAGGTAGAGGCTCTTTACAGTTACCAAAAAACAATATTAAACGCCTACGTGGAAGTAAACAACCAATTGAGCAACCTTACTAATTTACGGCGTATGTTTGACCTCAAAACCCGTGAAACAGCCTTGCTCACTCGCTCCATCAGTACCTCCGACAAACTTTACCGCACAGGAAGAGCTACCTATTTGGAAGTATTGTTGGCGCAGCAAAACGCCCTGCAAGGTAAGCTGGACTTAATCAGTACCCAAAAACGCCAAAACCAAGCAATGATAAATCTTTACCGAGCTTTGGGGGGCGGGTGGAAATAGCATTCGGGTGTGGGTGGAGTGGTCAGTTTTCCACCCACACTTTATTTCAGTGCTTTTTTTTTGGTATAATCATACTATCATTGCGATTGTATGTTCCGGAGAAACTTTATATTTTTTATTTAATGGCATTAAGATACACCAAAGGAAAGCTTTTGGTAGAGCGGACTTCAGACTCTAACCTATTTTAAAGATGCTCTCACCTCTTTACGTATCCTTGCTGCTCATTGTCAGTATTTTGACCATCATTCTGCTCAGTTCACGGTACAAATTCAATACCTTTTTTGTGTTGATTTTTGTGGCAATGGGCGTAGGGTTTGCTGCGGGGATGGACGGAGAAGCGCTGTTGAAAGCCATCAAAGTGGGTTTTGGCAGTACCCTCGAAAAAATCGGTTTGCTGATTATTTTGGGGGCTACGCTGGGTATCATTTTGGATAAAACCAACGCTACGCTCAGTTTGGCCAATTTTATCCTGAACAAAACGGGCGAGCGCTACGCGCCGCTCGCCATTACGTTGGTTGGTATCCTCATCGGATTGCCTATTTTTTGTGATTCGGGGTTTGTGGTGTTGAGTGGATTGGTGGTTTCGTTGGGTCATACCCTGCCCAAAAAACGTCTGGCGTTGGTAGGCTGTTTGGCTACATCGCTGTACGCGGTTCATTGTCTAGTACCTCCGCATCCAGGCATCACGGCTGCGGCGGGCGTTTTGAATGTCGATTTGGGAAAAGCCATGCTGTTAGGAATCTTAGTGGCATTGCCAGCCGCTATGGTCGGGTATCTGTACAGCCTTTCGTTGCCTGCTTCATTAGATGCGGTTGAACAAACAGCGACTGAAAAACTTCCAATAAAAAAGGCTGATTTGCCTTCTCCTGCACTGTCGTTTTTGCCCATTATTGTCCCGATTGCGCTTATTTCGTTGAAATCAGTGGTGCTTTTGTATCCCGATATGGCATTGCCGTTTGTGCTGAACATCATTAAATTTGTGGGAGAACCCATCACGGCATTGATTGCGGGTTTAGGTTTGACTTTGCCGTTGTTTCAAAAAATTGAGAAAGAAAAACTAAATCAATTATTTGACGAAGCCATCGAAAAGGCGGGGCCCATCCTCATCGTAACGGCGGCGGGCGGCGCTTTTGGCGAAATTATCAGAACCCTTGAATTGGGGAAAGTATACGGCGCGGCGTTGGCGGCGGGCGGTTGGGGACTGCTCGTTCCGTTTGGATTGGCGGCTATTTTCAAAACTGCGCAGGGCTCGTCGACCGTGGCGGTGGTTTCGACAGCATCGTTGGTGGCCCCTTTGTTGGCAGCCCTCGGATTGGCTGGCCCAGACAGTGCGCTGTTGGCGTTATTGGCGATGGGAGCGGGGTCAATGGTCACTTCACACGCCAATGATTCATATTTTTGGGTAATTTCGCGCTTTGGAAACCTAAACGTTTCCGTTACCTTGCGTGCTTTCACGCCTGCTTCCGCGCTCATGGGAGGCACCGCCCTGCTGGTTATTTACGTGATGAAATGGCTGATGGGTATGTAGAAAGCAGGCAGAGCGTCACGTACATTTTGATTCAAACTTCATGAAATACCACCGCGTTTTAGTGGAAGCGATTGTTTTTTCGCTGACCGAAATATTCGAAAAAGGGCGTCAGGCCGATAAAGTCATTGAGCAGGTGCTCAAGTCCAACCGCAAATGGGGCGCGCGCGACCGGGGCTTTATTGCCGAAAACACCTACGAAATTGTCCGTTGGTGGCGAATGTTGGATTTTGTCACGGCCCACTTGGGCAAGCCTTCTTATCTGGACTTTTTTGCCGCGTGGCAAATTTTAAAAGGCAACGAACTGCCGCCGTGGGCGGAATTTGCACACATCAAGCCCAATGCCATCCGACAAGCCTACGAAGAAGCCAAAAAAAGCCGCAAAATTCGGGAGTCGATTCCCGATTGGCTGGACGAAATCGGCGCTGCCGAATTGGGCACCGCGTGGGACGAGGAACTTCATGCACTAAACCAAACGGCTCCCGTTGTGTTGCGGGCCAATACCCTCAAAACCACCGCTGCCGCACTGAAAGAAGCCTTGGCCAGCAAGGAGATTTTTACCGAAACCCTGCCCGGATTGCCCGACGCGTTGAAATTGAGGGAGAAAAAAAACGTTTTCCAGACTGATTATTTCCAAAACGGACAGTTTGAAGTGCAAGATGCGGGTTCGCAGCGTATTGCGCCCACGTTGGATGTGCATCCGGGGATGCGCGTCATTGATGCCTGCGCGGGTGCGGGTGGAAAAACCCTGCATTTGGCGGCGTTGATGCACAATCAGGGGCGACTCATTGCGATGGATGTGGAGGGTTGGAAACTGGAAGAACTGCGCCGCCGGGCGCGGCGCAACGGAGTCAGCAACGTAGAAACGCGCGTCATTGAACCTAAAACCATCAAACGTCTCCGCGATACCGCCGACCGCGTGTTGTTGGATGTTCCCTGTTCAGGATTAGGGGTTTTGCGTCGAAATCCCGATTCTAAGTGGAAAATGAAACCCGATTTTTTGACCCAAATTCGTCAAACACAATACGAAATTCTGACCAGTTATTCGCAAATGGTGAAGCCGGGTGGGAAGTTGGTATACGCTACGTGTAGCATTTTGCCGTCGGAAAGTGAAGAGCAAGTGAAGCGATTTTTGGCCGAACAGGGCGCTAAATGGCAGCTTTTGGAAGAAGCCCGAACCTCACCAGCGCGCGATGGATTCGACGGGTTTTACATGGCTTGTTTGACGAAACCTTTGTGAAACAACCATTTTTTACGTTCTTTGCACCAGAATCTACTACGGTAAAATGCTTACCATTCAAAGCAACGTTTCTCTCAAATCATACAATACCTTCGGCATAGAGGCTACGGCTCGCTATTTGGTAGAAGTTGATAATGACGAAGATATTCAGACATTACTCCAGCTTCCTGACGTGCAGACGTTGCCAAAACTTATTTTGGGCGGCGGCAGTAATCTTCTTCTTACGCAGGATTTCAACGGTTTGGTGGTCAAAATCAACATCAAGGGCATCCGGACGGTCAAAGAAGATCAGGAAAATGTGTGGGTGCGCGTAGGGGCTGGCGAAAATTGGCACGAATTTGTACTTTATTGTGTAGAACGAGGCTTGGCGGGCCTTGAAAATCTGTCCCTTATCCCGGGCACCGTCGGAGCCGCTCCCATGCAGAATATTGGGGCGTATGGTGTTGAAATTAAGGACACTTTCGAAAGGCTCGAAGCGGTTCATATTCTGACGGGTCAAAAACGGGTTTTTACCAATGAAGAATGTCGTTTTGGTTACCGCGACAGCGTGTTCAAAAATGAACTGAAGGGACAGTACATTATTTGCAACGTGCAGTTCAAGTTGCAAAAAACACCCGTATTTCACGTTTCGTACGGCGACATTCAAAAAACGCTCGACCAAATGGGCGTAAATGAGCTGAGTATCAAGGCCGTTAGCGACGCCGTCATTAAAATCAGACGTAGCAAATTGCCTGACCCCGTCGAAATTGGCAACGCAGGCAGTTTCTTCAAGAACCCCGAAATTTCGGTGATGCAATACGAGCACTTGAAATTGATGTATCCAGAAATACCAGGCTATGTAATCAGCAATGAGGTCGTAAAAGTGCCCGCTGGATGGTTGATTGAACAATGCGGTTGGAAAGGAAAACGCTTCGGGAGCATTGGCGTACACGCCCGACAGGCGCTTGTGTTGGTTAATTATGGTGGCGGTAAGGGTTTAGAAATAAAGCAGTTGGCTGAAAAAATACAGTCTTCTGTCGAAGAGCAATTTGGAATTCGTCTGCATACTGAAGTCAATTTTGTCTAAAACAAAAAAGTTGACCGGATACCGATCAACTTTTCGAAACCTTCCTCTTTTTAAACTGGCAGCTTCGCTTTATCGGTTAAGATAGCTAAGCCGCCAATGTCTCATTATCCCTACTCAAAATGGATGCGCATAGACGTATAACTTGTCTTTGAGCTCTTTCCGCGCAATGTGAATTCTGTTTTTGACCGTTCCGATGGGAATGCGCAAGCGGTCAGCAATTTCGTGGTATTTGAACCCCCGATAGTACATCATAAAAGGGGTACGATAGGCTTCCTCCAGTGAATTAACGGCTTTGTTGATGTCGTCCATGGCAAACTTACCAGCGGCTTCATTTTCAGTACTGTTTTCAAAAGAATTGATGTAGTGTAAGTTGTCGCTTGTATCGATAAATGTATTCTTCCGCACCATACGCTGGTAGTTGGTGATGAAGGTGTTTTTCATGATGGTGTACAACCAAGCCTTGAGGTTTGTGCCGTCGGCGTATTTGTCACGGTTGGTAAAAGCCTTCAACAGCGTATCCTGCAACAAATCGTTAGCATCTTCGCTGTCTTTTGTTAAACGCATCGCAAAGGGCTTTAGTGACTTTGACACTTTAGCGATGTGGTAAGTGAACTCGATAGCTGTCATTGTGGGCTTATTTGAATGTTTTGGTTTCAGTTTGTTGAACAAATTTAGCTAAACATTAAACAAACTTCCAAATAAATTTTGAACAAATTTGTAAATATTAAATTTGGTCATCAGTTTTTTGGACTAAAATGAGTATTTTTATATTGGTTTAGTAATATTATAGTATTATTTTTAGGTCAATTTTGCGTTTTTACCTTCAAAAAGTTCAAAAAAATACATTTGTTTAACGTATGACAATTAACGTTAAACAAAATTGAAATAAAAATATGTGTTTGACTTTTGTTGAGGATTAATTAAACAAAAGTCTATAACTGATACAGAAATTGGAGGGGGTTGGGATACAGAAATGGATAGTTGATTTTATCCACTAATTTTTGAGAAGAGACGATTTTAAAAGGATTGATTTCAGAAGTACTAAACGTGGGGGGCTGATAGCCAAAAGGGGTACAACTCGCAAGGTACACTTCTCGACGGGTAGGATGGAAGGGTGCCACTACATTGTAAGTTTCATTCCATACCGATGGGTTTTGTAAAAATGCCTTGATGACCCCGATGACATCGTCCCGGTGAATATAATTGACGGGAACTTCGCCAGTGGTGAGGTTCTTTTTGCCTGATACATATTTTGCGGGTATGCGTTCGTACCCCATCAAACCGCCGCAACGCAATACAAGCCATGCTTGGGGCAATGATTGAATCAACAGTTCTGCTTCGGCCAACGTGGGAGCGGCTGATTGGCTGGGATAAATCACATCTTCTTCCTTTACTTCCCGGTTGAGCTCAGGATAAACGGAGGTTGAACTGATATAAATGACCCTTTGGGCGGGGCTATCTTTCACTAACTCTATCAAATGGCGCATTTGGGCCGTGTGAAAATCTGGCCCCGCGCGCTCCAGTCGTGGAGGAATGTTGACAACCAGCACGTCGCAATCCATCAAATAATCCCAACCGATGCCTTTGGGTTCGGGCGTAAGTTGGAGCCATAGGGGTTCAATCTGAAGGGCGCGCAAAACGGCCAATTTTTCGACGCTCGTCGTGCTTCCTTTTACGGTGTGCCCTTCTCGGGCAAGTTGTGCGGCCAGCGGAAGACCCAGCCAGCCGCATCCTAAAATGCTTATTTTCATGGTTTTTCAAATCTTAAAACCGCCCATTGATTGAGGGTTTTTTTGGCAACTAATCGAAGATTTACTTCTTCGGCTTTTTGAACAATATCGACAATGTCAAATTCGTAAAATCCGCTGACCATCAGCGTGCCGCCACCGACCAGAAACTCGGTGTAGGTGGGAATTTCTTGTAACAAAATATTTCGGTTGATGTTGGCCAGTACAATATCATACGTAGCGGCGGGGCAATCGGCAATTGTTCCCTGAAAAACCTGGATGTGCGTGCAGCCATTCATGGCGGCATTTTCTACCGCATTGAGGTAGGCCCATTCTTCAATGTCAAAGGCCGTGAGGCGGTTAGCGCCGAGTTTCTCGGCCAGAATGGCTAAAATGCCAGTGCCACTTCCCACGTCCAACACCGATTTTCCTTGATGGTCGAGCAAAAGTTGCTGTTCCATCACCAGCGTGGTGGTTTCGTGGTGACCCGTTCCAAACGACATTTTGGGGTCAATCACGATGTCGTATTCAAACGCTGGGTCGGGTGTGTGGTAAGAAGCCCGTACCCGAATTCTGCCCGCCACCTCAATCGGCTGATAGTTGCGCTCCCATTCTTCGTTCCAGTTTTTGGTTTCGAGTTGTTGGGATTCAAACGTAATGGCCGTCATGGATTGATAGCGCTCAATGATTTGCTGGAGCGCGTCTAAGTCAAAGCTTGTGTCAGGAATATACGCCGAGAGGCCGTCGTTTGACTCTACAAAGGATTCGTAGCCAATCTCGGCCAATTCGGCCATCAAAATGTCGTTATAGTCGGGATTGAGCGTTAGGCGTGTTTCAATATAAGTAGCAGGCATCTTGTTAAAATCTTGTTTTTGGTAAATAATTTAAGGTGTACCCAGAGGTTGAATGTTTATCCGTAAAGGGAGACAAAGGTACGCCCAATCTGATTTTAAATTACATTTGCACAAATCATTCGTTCCAATGTTTTACGCTGCACCTACTAAACTTCCTTTTCAACAATTAACCCTTGATTTTGAGGGAGAATTCTATTTTGACAATTCGGTTACCCACCAAGCCATTCGACGGTTGTACTCAACCGATGCTTCGGTATACCAAGAAACCCCGCTGGCGGTTGCTTTGCCCAAAACGGTTGGTGATATTCAACAACTCATTTTGTTTGCCGTCGAGCATGGCCTTACGCTCATTCCCCGAGCGGCGGGAACCTCCCTCGCGGGCCAAGTGGTAGGTGAGGGAATTGTGGTGGATATTTCTAAATACTTTGACAAAATTCTCGAAATAAATGCGGACGAACGCTGGGTACGCGTGCAGCCGGGCGTGATTCGTGACGACCTCAATGTGGTTTTGAAGCCCTACGGTTTGATGTTCGGGCCCGAAACGTCTACTGCTAACCGTGCGATGATTGGCGGGATGATTGGTAATAACTCTTGCGGGCTACACTCCATCCGTTGGGGTGCTACTCGCGACCATTTATTGGAAGTTAAAGCCATATTAAGCGACGGAAGCGAGGTTATTTTTGGCGAACAATCGGTTTCAAATCAGGCAGATTCTCTGCGGGAGCGGATTGAGAAAGGCCTTTCGTCACTTTTATCAGACGCTGGTAATCAGAAACTTATTCGGGAGAAATTTCCTAAAAAAACGGTCACCCGTCGTAACTCAGGCTACGCGCTTGACGCGCTGCTTGACGCACCAAACGGCTTGAATCTCCCCAAACTTATCGCTGGCTCAGAAGGAACCCTGTGTTTTATTACCGAAGCCAAACTCAACCTTTTGCCGTTGCCACCCGCCGAGCTTGGGTTGTTGTGTGTGCATTGTCATACGCTGCATGAATCACTGCTGGCAAACGGTATTGCTATGAAACACCATCCGTTGGCGTCTGAATTGGTGGATAAATACATCATGGATTTTACCAAAGAGCACAACGAATACCGCCACAATCGCTTTTTTATTGAAGGTGATCCTGCGGCGATGCTCATGGTGGAATTTGGCGCAGAAACCCGCGCAGAAGTAGAAACAACAGCGAAAAAATTGGTGGCTGAGCTGAAGCTCAACGGCTTAGGCTATGCGTATCCGTTGCTGTTTGGCGATGAATCCAAAAAAGCCTGGGATGTGCGCAAAGCAGGTTTGGGCCTGATTCGAAATTTACCCGGCGATTTGCAGCCCGTCAACCTCATCGAAGATTGCGCCGTGGCGGTTGAAGATTTGCCAAATTATATCGAAGATTTAGGCGATGTGCTCAAAAAACACCAAGTACACGCCTCGTACTACGCCCATGCAGGAGCAGGCGAGCTGCACGTGGAGCCGATGGTTAACCTAAAAACTTCGGAAGGCAAGGCCAAGTTTCGGGCTATTTTGGCTGATACGGCCGTGTTGCTCAAAAAATACAACGGTTCTCTCTCGGGCGAGCACGGCGACGGCCGCCTACGCGGCGAGTTCATTCCATTTATGATGGGAGAAGAAGTGTATGGGTTGTTTCGGGAAGTGAAAAATTTGTTTGACCCTAAAGGGGTATTCAATCGGGGGAAAATTGTGGATACACCGCCGATGAACGAATTTCTGCGTTATCAGCCAGACCAAAAAGCCCCTCATATCGAAACAGTTTTTGATTTTTCAAAACAAGAAAGCTTGTTAAGGTTGGCCGAAAAATGCAGTGGTTCTGGCGATTGTCGCAAAACCCACATCACTGGCGGGACCATGTGCCCGAGCTACATGGCAACGCGTCGTGAGCGCGACACAACCCGCGCCCGTGCCAACATGCTGCGCCATTTTTACACCGAATCGTCATCCGTTGATGCTACGGCCGAAGAAACCAAGGAGATTTTGGACCTTTGTCTATCCTGCAAAGGTTGCAAGTCGGAGTGTCCGTCGAGCGTAGATATCTCCAAGATGAAGGCGGAGTTTCTGCAAAGCTATTATGATAAAAACGGTGTGCCGTTTCGGTCGCGCTTGATTGCCAATTTCTCGCAACAGATGCGTTTGGCGAGCATAGCGCCGTGGGCGTATAATTCCATTTTTGGCAATGAATCACTGCGGCGCATTGCCAACAAAGTGGTTGGGTTTCACCCCGATCGAACCATGCCAATGTTGGCAAAAACAACCCTTAAAGATTGGCATAAGGCAAGAACACAAAGCGGCGGCAAGCGGGTGTATCTTTTCTGCGATGAATTTACGAATTACAACGACGTTGAAATAGGCCAAAAAGCGATTTTATTGCTCGAAAAACTGGGCTATGAAGTTATCATTCCCAAACACGTCGAGAGCGGCCGGACGTACCTTTCAAAGGGCTTGGTGAAAGAGGCAAAGAAAATAGCGATTCAGAATGTAGAAATGCTCAAGGAGGTCATCTCTGAAGATACCCCTCTGATTGGCATTGAGCCTTCGGCAATTTTGACTTTTCGGGATGAATACCTTGATTTGGTTCCCAAAGAACTTCAGGAAACCGCCCAAAAATTAGCCAAAAATGCCCTGCAGTTTGAAGAATTTATTGCGCGCGAAATAGATACAAAACGTATTCACCGTCAACAGTTTACGAATAAACAAAAAACCATTAAATTGCACGGGCATTGCCATCAAAAAGCCTTGTCGTCGCTGACGCCGAGCAAAAAGATGCTGTCATTGCCCGAAAACTATACCGTTCAGTTGATTCATTCGGGGTGTTGCGGCATGGCGGGGTCTTTTGGCTACGAGAAGGAGCATTATGAGTTGTCGATGCAAGTGGGTGAATTGGTGCTTTTCCCTACGGTACGTCAACAGCCCGAAGAGGTCATTATTGCCGCGCCGGGCACAAGCTGCCGCCATCAGATTAAAGATGGTACGGGCCGCAAAGCCAAACATCCGATTGAGATTTTGTGGGAAGCATTACGTAGTTAAACAGACATGACCATGCGGTATTTACTCCTTTTGCTTGTTTGCTCGTTGCGGAGTTATGCCCAGCCAAATGTGCATATTCAAGGCTATTTTGAGGGTTTTCCTTCTTCGCAGTATCAGATTTTTTTAGATACGCCCTTGGGCTTTTCCCCCTACGACCCCGAAGCGGTGTTGAAAGAGCGCACCGACGAAAGTGGCTGTTTTAAAGCCGATTTATGTATTGAATCGCCCCAAAAAGTAACGATTGAATGTTTAGGTTACCGCGTCGATTTTTTGCTTAAACCCAACGACACCCTTTACTTTGTCAACCCCAGCCGGTCGTCTTTTCCCGTTGTAAAAGGCCCAACGGCTCGTTTACACCAGTTTTTGTACGGAAGCTTGCTGTTTGGGCAGGATTCGCTCCGGCGCAAACCCCTCTTTCAACACATGTCGTTAGAGGATTATTCGTTTGTTATCAATGATCTTGCTACGGAGTCGGCCGAACGTTTTCAACGGGAGCAGGATACCACAAACCGCCAGATAAATGCGTACGTTTTGGCGTCGTTGGAAGGGCAAAAATATTTACGCAAACAAACCTACCTCCGGAGTTTGGGAGACCTCTCCAAAAATGAGTCGATTAGCCTCAAAACAATGGACGACGAAGCCCTTATTTCGGATATTTACCGGGAGGCTTTGTATTCGCGGTGGCTGGGTTTTTTGCCAGGGCCTTTTATGAATCGAAATATGGTGGTGCAGATTGACAGTACGGTGTGGGAAGCAAGGTATAATTCAATATATGAAGGACTGCGTAAATTTCCCCAAACCCGCGAACTGATGCTTGCCAAAATCGTACAGAGGGCGTTTTCGTTAGCGCACTTTTCGCCAGAAAAAGAAAACACGGCGGCGGGAAAATTGTTGGAACGGTTTAAAGAAGATTTTCCCGAATCACCTTACTGTAATGCCCTGCATCAGGAATTTCTGGCAAGGTTGATAAGACCAAAGACAAAGAATTAACCTGTGGGCTGAATGGGTATCGACGAGTTTTAGTCAATCAGTTTGTGCTTAATGGCAAACCGCACCAAGCCCACGACGGTGTTCAGACGTAGTTTTTTGAAGATATTTCGGCGGTGGGTTTCAATGGTATTGATGCTGACATTCAGTTGTTTAGCGATGGCTTCGCTGGAAAAATCATGTACAATAAACCGGATAACTTCAATCTCACGCTTGGTTAAATGCGGAACCCCGTCCACGATTTCGTGACCATTGGGGACGTGGGGATTGGGAATAGAAGCCAGTTGCTTTTCTATGTCGCGGCTAAAGTATCGTCTTCCTTCGCCTACTTCGGTCAAAGCCTTCCGCAATTCGTCGGGGGAGGCACTTTTTAGAATATATCCACATGCTCCTGCCTGAATAGCTTCCCGAATCTGGGAGGCATCTTCTACCATGGTCAGCAAAATTACCTTTATATGAGGGAATCGTTCCTTTACACGAATAGTAAACTCAATACCTCCCAAAAGAGGCATATTAAGATCAGAAACGACGATATCTACGGGTACTTCTTCTACTATCCGGAGTGCTTCCAAGCCATTAGTTGCTTTGGCAACAATCTGAACTCCTTCCTTTTTTTCTAAGAGAGCTGCCAGACTTTCAAGCAAAATCAGGTGGTCATCTGCCAACAATACGCGCATAGGAAGGTACTTTTTCCTGAAAATATAGAATCTTTTTGGATATAAAGTCAAATTGATTCCTAAAAATAAATTGAATTATAGCTAAGTCGTTGATTCTAACGGGACTTCCCCAAGAGTCGCAAAATAGCCGTTCGCTTTCGTCTCGAAATGGGAATGGACGTACCGTCGGTCATCAAAATAGAATGACTACGCGGGTCTATTCCTAAAATATACCGACAGTTGATAACATAACTTTTGTGGACTCGCACAAACTGTTGCGGGAGCTGTTCAAGATAGATACCCAACGACCGACAGGTAATGATTGGTTGTCCTTTTGCGGGGATAAAGCGGGTGTAATTTCTAACCCCTTCCAAACGCACCACACTTTCCAAATCGAATGAAAAGAAATGCTGATGGCCCAAATTTGCAGAAATGAATAGTTGTGGATTCATAATAATCAATGTTAAAGTTTTTAATAGAGTAGGGTAAAGATTCTAGTGAAGTAGGGTAAAGATTTGAGTACCCAAATTTCTTACAAGATTAGGCAAGGCGCAATACTGGAATTCCGGTATTTTTATCCTAAAAAGGTCTTTATTTTTCTAATTTTTGCGGTTTTTTACCTAAATGGTCTGTTGATAAAGAAAAAGTCTATGCTAAACACTCGTTTTTGAACATTCAATTGAAGGAAACGAGGAGAAGAAAATGATGCCGAAGAGTGATATATACAATCGTAGAAAAATGGCCAAGTACGGCCGAGAAGAGGAAGAAAAGATAGCCGCTTTGAGCAAGTTTATTTGGCAGAATGGCGCAAGCCTTTCAAAAATTTAGGGCCGTCGAGCGCACAATTGTACGCTTTCGACGGCCCCGTTCAATCTCTTGGTTATTGTTTAATTGTCGTAGTAATCCAAGACACTCTTTTTTTCATTGGTGGCCAAGTCAATAATGTCGAAGCGTTTTGCGCTGGTGTAAGACCCCATGTCAGAATCGCTATTGATCAGGATGGTTCCAAACAATATTACGTACTTGCAGTGGTAGTTTGTCTTTTCGACCAATTCATGAATACGTTGATCTATGGCCTCATAAATTACCTCGGTTGCCTCATAAAGTGGTACGGCGGCGCTGAGTATTCGGTCTTTTTGACGGAGCAATATTTGCTCAATGGTGTTCATTTGGAAGTCCATTTCGGTCACGTTTCCTTCCACAATTTGATTGTTCATCAGTTTGTTGAGCGCACCTTTGGCGGCTCCGCAGCATCCCGAATTTTTTGCCTGCCCGATGCGCTTAATCTCACCGATGACGCCTTCTTTGGTGATGCCGATGTGGGGGCCGTAATAGATAAAGACCGCGCCCTCGTCGGGTACGTGGCTGGCAAATGCCCCCATGCCCGTAAGGCCCGTAAAAGGAAAACCATCCAAGCCGCCCATTTTGAAAGGCCCCAAAAACTCGTGCGCTCTGGATGGATACTGAATGGCGTTTACATCGTCGCTGCAAATACTGTCGGCCAGCATGATTTGGCCAGGTTCTAAATCCAAATGCTCTTCCAGAAAGTCGATGAGTTTGTTTACACTGTCAATCGTGGTGACGGCATTGGGATAATAATTTCTTATTATCGCTAATTTTTCTCGTTTTTTCATACTTGCGAATGGCTAAAAAGGTTTTGATTGGGGGTGTTAAGAAAATGCTAAGTGCTTCAGTACGCTTTGAATGGGTAGTTTATTTACAAAGTAAAAACGGAAAAGGAAGTAAAGATAATTTTCCTAAAAAAACAATTTGCGCGGCTTTTATACCCATAAGTCACGGGGCAATTTGGAGACCCATGAGGGGCTTGATGGAAAGCAAAAGAGACGCTATCAGCCCTCATACCGTTTGATAACTATTGTTTGTTTTTCTCAAAAAAACCAGTTTATCTTTGGCAAGCTATACGTTTATGGGCGTACAGCTCTTCTACCCTGCTTCTTGATGAACGAATTATTGACAGCCCGTGCCGAAAGGCTGTTCATCAGATGCTATCTATCTATCTATCTATCTATCTATCTATCTATGGTAGAGGTTGCTGATGAACACCTCATAAAGTGTTTAAGTATCTAAAAATCAAAAAAGATGACAGCCCAGTGCCCGCAACCAGACCATTTCGACCCATTGAACAGATTAGACATTTTTCTGCTCCGCCAATCTATTTTTCTCTCCCCACAGGAGCTCAATGTGCTGTATTGGGCCAAAGAAGGCAGGAACAATCGGGAGATAGCCGACCAATTGGGCACGGCCATCTGTACTGTTAAGAAGCACAAAAACAACCTCATCGCTAAGCTCGGTGTGGAAGGAAAAGTCGGCTTGCAGCAATTTTTGTTTCATGCCGCCCAAAATATTCCCACTATTTTGTAGTTCAACAGTTGGTGCTGATATGCAGCATCACCGTTTTTTTTTCAACGTTTAGAAAAACTCATTTTAATCAATGCCATGCCTGCTCAGAGCGTATCTGCGTAAGCAATGGTTTATAAATGAGCTATTTAAATAAATACCGAATGCCGAACAAAACAGCCGCTGACTCCCCTGCTGAGGAGTTGGAAAAACTGAAACAACTGAATACCTTCCTGCAACGCAGGTCGGTTGCGCTCACGCCGCAGGAGCTAAAAGTGCTCTACTATGCCATCCAACGCCGCACCAATGCCGACATAGCAACGGCTCTGGAGGTAAGCATCGCCACCGTAAAGACCCACAAAAACAACCTTATTTCAAAATTGGGGGTAGCAGGGAAGGATGGTTTTCAAAAATTTTTGTTGGAAATGGCCCATTATCGCCTCTAGGGTGGAGAAAAATTCACCCTAGGGTTGAGGCGTGGCAAAAATCTTTTGCGGAGATTTGCCCCTGACTATTGCGCAATAGTGAGTTCAAAAAACGAGAAAGCCCCGCATCAGTTTGGCGACGGAGCGGAGCTTTTCGTGTCAGTTCAAACAATTATTTAATCATTTAAACTCCTACAAAAGTATGAAAAAGTTTAAGTTTTTACACACCAACCATTTGTATTATGGCCTATTATTTACATTGAGTGTGGTTCTATCCTCCTGTAAGAATAGCAATGACATAGCCCCGACATTAGAGGCGCATGATAATTTTTTGACTTTTAAGACCGCAGATGAGTTCTATAAAACGGCGGAGAAGCTTTCAAAAGCACCTTACAGCGAAGTGGTTAATTTGGAAAAACAAAACAATTTTACATCGCTTCGAACGCTATTAAAAGAAGCAGAAGAAGAGGATGCCGCTAATCATGAAAGAGAAATAAAATTAGTTGCTGAAAATCCGGCCATGGCTACGATGATGACTCACCAAATTCCACAAGTCGTCAAAGACAACCCAAATACCTTCTTTTATTCAAAAGAAGAAGGAATACGACTGAATTTGATAAGAACAGAATTGGCTTCTTTATTAAATAAAGACGGGTTAGTTAAGGTGGGGGATAAAATTATTCAGTACAAGAGTTCTTATACCAAAGTAATTGAAGATGGGGATACCAAAAAAATTGCTTTGTTAGAGAAAACAATGTCAACTGATAAGAAACTTGGAGTCAGTGTCCATCCCATTAAATTTTATAATGCGAACAAAAAATTAAATTATGCCTATACAAGATCTTGTGAAGGCGGATATGGCTCCCCTTTGCAATATAGAATCATTGTTTATGAGGAAGCATATCATCATGATGATGGACTTTACAGAAACTACTTAGGAACTCTTAAGATTAGAACATTAAAAAGGGGCTTTTTAGGAGGCTGGTATAATCATGCCACGCGCTCACAAAGTGGGTTTGGTACTGTTTCTTATAATTTTGCCAATAACCCTAATTATTGGGCTACAACTCCCACTGTTAAATTTTTAGGAGGAACATACAATCTTGTTTGGGATGGAAATATTCCTGATCAAAATTGGAATGAAACTTCTGATTTAGGAATCACATTTTTTCACTTTCAAATATGGTTATCCCAAGGAGAACAATATCCCTATAATATTTACCAACCCCAATTTAACAGTTCAAGTACTCACACTTGGACTTTTGGTACCGGAGGACCGTGTTCGTGTTCGATTTAATGATGAATTATGCTAAAACAGATTCAACTTTTTTTGTTCTTTTTTTTGTTGGGCATCGTCGCCAATGCCCAACAAAAAAAAGTTTATGTGCATGGCTACGTAGAAGACGCTGAAAAACGCGAGCGTATTGCCAAAGCCAATGTTTCGATAGTAGATCAAAAAATGGGTACGCAAACCAACACCTACGGTTTTTTCAGCGTTGGCCTTATTCCCAATCAACGACAAACGTTGGTCATCAGTACGGTTGGTTTTAAAACAGAACGACTGAGCATTACACTGTCAAAAGATACGTTATTGACCGTTTTTTTATTTCCCGAATCCCAACAATTGGAAGAAGTGGAAGTAAAAGACAAGGTGCCGCCCCATGAGCAGGTGCTTGGTGGATTTCATCAACTTTCGGCCAAAACGATTGAGAAAACGCCGGCGCTGCTGGGGGAAACCGACGCCCTGAAAACATTGCAATTGCTGCCGGGAGTCCAAAACGGCAAAGAAGGAACGGTGGGATTGAACGTACGGGGCGGAAGCCCGGACCAAAATTTAATTCTGTTGGATGGCGTACCTGTTTACAACATCAATCATTTGTTTGGCTTCCTGTCTATTTTCAATAACGATGCCATTGCTAACGTAGATTTCTATAAAGGAGGTATTCCCGCCCGGTATGGAGGGCGGCTTTCGTCGGTGATTGATGTAAGTATGCGTGAAGGAAATAAGAAGACTTACAATACGAAAATCTCTTTGAGTCCGGTCGCGAGCCGCTTTTTGTTTGAGGGGCCTATTGTCAAAGATAAATCGTCCTTTTTATTGTCAATACGGCGTACTTGGTTAGATGCGCTGACTACCCCCATTGCGGTCATTTCCAAGAGTGATTTTCGTTCGGTATTTAAGTTTTACGATGTAAATTTTAAACTGAATTACGCCCTTTCCCCTAAAAACAAGCTCTACGTTAGCTATTACACAGGGCGTGACGGTCTCAATAACACCATAAAATTTAACGACGGAACATCCCGTTACAATTATAACTGGGGCAATAATACCTTCGTTGTACGATGGAATCATTTATACAATCAGCGGATATTTGGAAACTTATCCGTGAGTTATACTAATTTCGATTACACCCTACAAAACGAAGTGAAAGAGGTCAAAACCTTCCAAAGCCGTTTTACGTCGGGTATCAGAGACTGGTCCATACGATATGATTGGGATATTTTCCCCTCCGCCAATCACACGCTCAAAACGGGAATCAGCGCTACGGCTCATCGTTTCAGTCCCGAGATACAGCAAATCAAAAGCGGGCAATCGGATACGATTTATAAACCGCAAAACAGCATTGATGCCGTAGAATTAGTTGCTTATGTCGAAGATGAATTTAAAATTGGCGCTAAATTCAGTGCCAATGTAGGCTTAAACGCGAGTTTTTATCAAGTAGGCCAACGGAGCTTTATCAATCCTCAGCCGCGTGTATCGCTCAACTATGCGCTGAGTGAGCGCAACTCGCTTAAATTTTCTTACGGGCATTTTGCCCAATATCTTCACCTGTTAAGCAATTCTTCCATTGGCTTACCTACCGACTTGTGGGTGTCGGCTACCGAACGTATTCCCGCTCAACTTTCCAATCAGGTTTCGTTGGGGTATTACCAAAGCCTATTCGAAAACCGATTCAATGTGAGCATAGAAGGTTTTCGTCGAAACATGCAAAACGTCATTGAATACCGGGAAGGGGCGTCGTTTTTAAACAGTTCGACCGTTGGATGGGAAGATAAAGTGACCGTGGGCGAGGGCAAAGCGACCGGCATTGAGTTTTTGGTACAAAAAAATACGGGAAAATGGAAAGGTTGGCTAAGCTATACCTTGTCAAAATCAGAGCGAATTTTCAGTGATCTGAATCGAGGGGTGGCATTCCCCTATAAATACGACAGCCGCCATAACATTGCATTAACGCTCAATTATGAATGGAGTAAAAACAAAACGTTTTCCTGTAACTTCTTTTATAATTCCGGCATTCCATTACAAATTTCTACGGCCAAATTCAACGGGGTTTCCCCTTCCCGTTTAGTAAAAACGGTTGGCTTTTTAGGGCCGTACAGACCCGATGAGTACTATTCCTATTTCAATGAATTGGGTTTACTCAGTGACAGAAATACCTTTCGGGCACCGGCTTATCATCGTTTGGATGTCAGTTACCGGTCGGTCAAACCCATGAAAAACGGCAATCGTGTCTGGACGTTGGGAGTCTACAATGTGTACAGTAGAAACAATCCTTTCTACCTGTATTACGATAAAAATCAACTCAAACAATTCAGTCTTTTTCCCATTATTCCTTCCTTTACGTATGAACGCAATTTTTGAGATGAGCAAAGCGGGGGCGATTATTATTGCGCTGTTATTTTTGCAGGGATGTGTAAAAACGGTGGATTTGCCTGACAATGTTTTCAAAAAACAGGTAGTGGCGGTAGGCACTCCCAACCCCGACAGTGTTTTGAGCGTCCGGCTGACGTATTCATTACGACCCGATACTGCGGCAGTGTATCAGGGAATTACCAATGCGGAGGTGTCGTTTATGGAAGATGGGGTAGTGCTCGGGAAAGTGTCTAATGCGCCCAAAGGCGTGTATTCCTTTAATAAACGACCGGTAGCCGGAAAGAGATACGCCATTAGGGTCAATGTGCCTGGATTTGACGAAATATACGCGGAAGACAGTATTCCTCAGGCACCACGGGTAATCAGTTCAAAATTTGCTTCTAATCCAAACAACCCCAATTCTTCCCCTGATTTTGAGTTGCGAATTACCAATTATGCCTTCACCCAAACGCCCATTTGGTTTGGTATTTACAGCACCAGAAAAGTAAGAGGAGTAAAGCCTGGATCACCTACTGGTGAGGTAACACCTGATATTTTCTATGAGTATATTAGTACTGCTAACTTAGGATTATTAAGCAACAGTCAATATTTAGATCGCTTTAACTCTTTTTTTGATGGCCTTTCGGGAAAATACAGTTTTGGAGATCCAGCCAGAGTAGATCCTGTGTCCACAACGTTTGACCCCAATCCGGTGATTCGCTATACGATTGTCAATCAAATCAAAAAAGAGGATCAGGTATTTACTTATTCATTCGCGGCAAGTGCCGGTTATGATCGGTATTTGAAATCGTCCATTATGGCGTATCAAAATCGTCTTTTGGATGCATCAGGTGCGCTGAATAATCCTTTTGCCGAGCCTACCCCTGTGTATTCAAACATTAAAAATGGACTCGGCATTTGGGGAGCCTATAATGCGAAACGAACGGTGTTGCAATAACATCACCAATGGCTCCGCTTGCCGTGTCATTACCATTACAGTCAACATAAAACAAGGATTCCATGAAAACAATATTCAGTTCGATTTGTGTATTTGTTATCTTGTCGTTTTCCGGCACAGTCAATTATGCTCAGGTAACCGATGGATTTTCGTTTGGCCTGAAAGCCGGGCCCAATCGGATGATTACCAAGATAATCAACAATCCGCGCAGTTATAATGGACAGCTTCGAGGCATAAGCGCTTCAAACGGTTTTCAGATAGTAGGATGGGCTACACTTCCGATAAATCGTTGGTTGTTTATAGATACCGATCTGTATTTTCAGCAAAGAGAAAATAAGTACGACAGCCCCATCACGAATGATCCATATGGCTATAATTCTTATAACTACGCAGGAGTCAGCGGCAGGTTAGGAGTTAAGCATAAAAGGGCTTTTATAAGTGTAGGTCCCGAGGTGAATGTATTGCTTACCAAAAAGGTGCTGAGTGCAAGTGAAGCCCCGGCGGCAGAATGGGGCATTAATGCGCGTTTGGGGTACCAATACAGGCGCGTCAGAATAGAGGCTTTTTATACAAAAGCACTCAGCCCTTATGAACAAAGAACATTTGAAATCATGGGAAATAAAACCCAATACCTTTTTCACGGAAATACCTTTGGGCTTTCATTAGGGGTAAAATTGTTTGGAGGGAAAGAGCGGAGATGATGCGGTGATTCATAATACTCCAACAGCCCGCTTCATCGAAGCGGGCTGTTGTTGTTATTGGAACTATTACTCTAAATTACCCTTGTGATAGCGCTTCGGCTCCACCGACGATCTCCAGGATTTCCTTGGTGATGGCCGCTTGGCGCGAGCGGTTGTATTCTAAGCGCAGGGCTTTGATGAGCTCTTGGGCGTTGTCGGTTGCTTTGTCCATCGCGGTCATTCGTGCTCCGTGCTCAGAGGCGTTGGATTCGAGCACCGCGCGGTACAACTGGATTTTGAGCGTTTTGGGAATCAAATCGGTCACGATTTGCTCTTCTGAAGGCTCAAAAGTATAGTTAACGTTGGACGTAGTGGCCTTCAAATCATTTTTCGCTTCCGGAATCGGCAAAAGCTGATCGGCGCGGATGATTTGGGTGGCTACGTTTTTGAACTCATTGAACACCACTTCAACGGCGTCGTATTTGCCCGCTTCAAAATCGGCCATGATGCTTTCGGCCGCTTCTTTCACCACACCAAAGCTCAAACGGGTATACACATCCATGAAGTCAGTATTTACCTTGAACCCCCGGCGCAAAAATGCCTCGCCGCCTTTTTTACCCAAAGCCAATATTTCTACGTTGCCTTTGGCGGCTTGCGTCGCGTATTTTTCCTGAATGAGGGCCACGGCGGCTTTGATGACGTTGGTATTGAAAGCACCGCAAAGTCCACGGTCGGAAGTAACAGTGACAATCAACACTTTCTCGACGGTGCGCACTTGCTTGTAAGGGCTTTCGGCGGCGGTTTCGGTTCCTGCCGATACCGTAGCGAGCATTTCGCCCAATTTCTTGGCGTAAGGGCGCATCTGGATGATGGCGTCTTGCGCACGGCGAAGCTTAGCGGCGGCCACCATTTTCATGGCCTTCGTGATTTGTTGCGTCGAGTTAACCGACGTGATTCTATTGCGAACTTCTTTTAATGAAGCCATTTTTTTACAGTTATCTGTTATCTGTTACTGGTGATTCGTACTGAATCGCCAAATCCAACTTACGGGCATTTACGGGTTACTATAAAATTGCCTGTTGCCTACTTGACTTTGCGCAGCCAAATACTCGAACCACGGCCACGGGTGGCGTAGGTGGGCATATTTTCGGCAAGCCAATCGGCATGAAACGTTTGGAGGAAATCATTGTGAAACAATATCTCAAACGTATCCTGATACATCAAAAACGCGCGCAAACTGTAGGCTTCATTCCAGCCAAAACGTCCGTTGCCGTCGATAACCCAAGCTTTGGGGTACTCAAACGGATAAAATACGTCGTGAACGTGAATGATGACGCCCGGTTTGAGGCGCGGAAAGATTTCGAACAAAAAGTAATTGACGTCGCTGCCCGTTTTTGATACGTGGGTAGAGTCGATAAAAAGAATATCGTTCTCGGCCAGTTTTTCAAAATACTCGACAGGAATATCCTGCAACGTTTTTTCAAAAATCGTCGTTTGCTGACGATCGGCGGGGGTCAACAACGAATACAAACGGTCGGGATAAGGCTCAATAAACGTAAATTTTACGCTTTGATTAAGAAACCGCTCGTTGGTATCCAGCATCACCGCCGACGAAAATCCCGACCCTGCTTCCATGATTTGCTTGGGGCGGAAGTGCCGCATCATGCAGTGGAGCGTGGTGGCGTCGGCGTGGATAAAATACTTGTTGACAAAATAATACCGAAAGCCGTCTTGGGGAGTATCGGTAAAAGGCACCGACGGAAAGTACGATTTGGCGAATGTGTTCATCAACGCTACCTGTTCCGCTTCGCGGAGGTCAATGCCCGGCAACGTGCGCGGGGGCGCGGGATAAATCTGTGCTTCACGTTTACGTACTTCATCTACGGACACGATGGGGCTGTAAAAGTGCCCCGCCGGAACCCGCGTGCGGTACTTACCGATAAATCGGGCTACGTCCCCGATGAGGGGCGTAGCCTTGACGATTTCTTTGATGCGCGACATTTAGCTCAATTATGCGTATTTGGCGGCTAATTCGCGACCAACTTTCTTAATAATATCGGTGACAGAGTCATCCAACTTACCCGCAGCCAGACTTGTAAGTACTTCTGGATGAACGGCTTTCAATAAATTGATAAACTCTGCGTCAAACTCTCTTACTCTTGATACGGGCACTTTGTCGAGCACACCGTTGATAGAAGCGTAAATGATGGCTACTTGGTCGCCAACGCTTACGGGAGAGAACTGACCTTGTTTGAGGATTTCTTGGTTGCGACGACCGCGCTCGATCGTCAGTTTGGTAGAGGCATCCAAATCAGAACCAAACTTAGCAAATGCTTCCAATTCACGGAACTGGGCTTGGTCCAACTTAAGCGTACCCGCTACTTTCTTCATGGATTTGATTTGCGCATTACCCCCTACGCGAGATACCGAGATACCTACGTTGATGGCTGGGCGGATACCTGAGTTAAACAGGTTGGATTCCAAGAAGATTTGTCCATCTGTGATAGAGATTACGTTGGTAGGAATATAGGCCGAAACGTCACCTGCTTGTGTTTCGATGATCGGAAGGGCCGTCAATGAACCTCCACCTTTCACTTTGTCTTTCAACGAAGCAGGTAAGTCGTTCATGGTTTTAGCGATTTCGTCCGAAGTCGTAATCTTGGCAGCACGCTCTAGCAAACGGCTGTGGAGATAGAAAACGTCACCAGGATAGGCTTCACGGCCTGGAGGGCGACGAAGCAAAAGAGAAACTTCACGGTAAGCAACGGCTTGTTTTGACAAGTCATCATATACCACCAACGCAGGACGGCCCGTATCGCGGAAGTACTCACCAATGGCCGCACCCGTAAACGGCGCAAAGAACTGCATGGGTGAAGGGTCAGAGGCAGAGGCCGCTACGATGACGGTATAATCCATGGCACCGTACCGGCGGAGGGTAGCTTCTACCTGCTTAACGGTAGAGGCTTTCTGACCGCAGGCTACGTAGATACAATAGACTGGTTCGCCTTTGTCGTAAAATTCTTTCTGGTTGATGATGGTATCGATACAAACGGCAGTTTTACCCGTTTGACGGTCACCAATCACCAACTCGCGTTGACCACGACCGATTGGAATCATGGCGTCGATGGCTTTGATACCCGTTTGAAGCGGCTCAGTCACTGGTTGGCGGTAAATTACCCCCGGTGCTTTACGCTCTACTGGCATTTCAAAGGTTTCACCTTGGATAGGCCCCATCCCGTCGATAGGTTCGGCCAATGTATTCACTACACGTCCTACGATACCGTCTCCTACTTTAACGGATGCGATTTCGCCAGTACGTTTTACGGTATCGCCTTCTTTGATTTCGTTTGACTCTCCGAGCAATACGGCTCCAACGTTGTCTTCTTCCAAGTTGAGAGCAAGGGCTTTCAGGCCATTTTCAAATACGAGCAATTCACCCGCTTGTACTTTTGTCAGGCCATAGATACGAGCTACCCCGTCGCCCACTTGCAGTACCGTACCTACTTCTTCGAGTTGGGCGTCGGTTTTTGCACCGGCCAATTGCTCCCGAAGTATCGCCGAAACCTCATCCGGTCTTACAGCTACCATAGTATGTTTGTGTTTATTGTTTAGTATTAATAATCGATTCGTGAATTGTGGCGGGTCTTTGGGTATTTAAAATTGAATAACCTCAGTCTTTCGCTTACAACTACGTTTAAATTTGCCGCAAAATTAGTGATAAATTTGCTTTGTTAGCATCGGTCTTTATAAAAAATATACAATTTTTTGCTAAAGTCCCGGTAGATGCCCCAAATGCCTCAAATAGGGGTTTTATTAGGCGAAGATTATAAACATGCCGACCAACCGATTGTTATACTAATTGATGCAAAACCAATCGATGTATCGGTAAAATTTTATTTTAGAATGGGTTTTTGTTTTACCTTTAGCTTACTTTTGCCTCCTTAAATTTTTTTTCAGACAAAATAAGGTGGTATGAAGCCCGTTGCCGTTGTAATTCCCCTGTACAAGTCTGTTTTCAGTTTGCACGAAAAAATCTCGTTTACGCAGGGACTACAGGTATTAAAAGAACACCCCATTGTTATTATAAAACCCTTTTCGCTGGATATTTCGTATGTATTGGAGGACTATCCGCAACTGAAAGTAGAAAATTTCGACGACGATTACTTTAAAAGCGTTCAGACCTACAATCGGTTGATGCTTTCGGCGGAGTTTTATGAACGTTTTAGCGACTTCGAATACATCCTGATTTACCAATTGGATGCTTTTGTGTTTCGCGATGAGCTTTTGGAGTGGTGTCGACAAGGATATGATTACATCGGAGCGCCATGGCGAATCGAGCGTGATTTCAGTTCTGTGACCGATCGCATAGTTTTTGGTCTCAAAAAGCAGTTGGCGATTTGGTTTGACCTGCGCGACAAACACCGCAATAATCAGCCGCTAGATGTGACGATAAAATTTACGGTAGGCAATGGCGGGTTTTCGTTGCGAAAAGTCCAAAAAATGCTAGACATTGTGCGCAATAATCGCCCCAAAATTGAAGAGTATTTGGCAAAGAAAGGGTCATTTTACAACGAAGATGTTTTCTTTTGCATTGAAATGAACAGGTATATCCGGCAAGTGAGCTTACCCCATTGGCGCAAGGCGCTTCGTTTTTCGGTGGAAGATTTACCTTCCAAAGCCTTTATTTTAAACGGGAACGAACTCCCGTTTGGGTGCCATGCATGGGATATCCACGAATTAGAATTTTGGAAACCCCACTTTGAAAAGTTCGGACATAAACTATAACGCATGAAGCGGCATTACAGCGGTACCCCTCGCGAGACCATTCCATTACGCATTCTGGATTTCTTCATTGACATCTACGTGCGGTGGTTTTATCGTAAGCGGGAAAAAGCGCCCATTTCTGCCGTTCCCAAAGTGCTTATTGCTTCCTTAGGCCACATGGGCGACGCCCTGACGGTTTCGTACATGTTTCCTATTATTCGCCAAAAATATCCCAATGCAATCATTGATATTATCTCACCGAGTTGGTGCAAAGCAGTCAATGAACACAACCCTTACGTTCGTCATACGCTGGTGATTGATCATTATTTGAGCAATCGGAATAAAATCGGGTTTTGGCAAAAACTCAAACGGCATTACCAAACATTTAAGGAGGTGCTGCCTTTTTTGCGCGACGAACACTACGATTTTTATTTGGATGTTCGTACCTCTTACGGGGTGTCTCATTTTGTGTTGCCTTTTACGAATGTCACAAAAGCCGTCGGTTTTAATCGGCGTGGAATGGGTGGTTTTTTGGATGTTGAGCTTGAAATTCCGCGAAAAGATGGCAACTATCACCATTTTGAGGCTTATGCGGCCTTGTTGAAAGAAATAGGGGTTGATACAAAATTGGAAGAAGTCGTGCCTTATTTTACCATTGATGCGTCAATCACGTGGGAGCAGGTTCAGTCAAAATTACCGTTGGCAGTTACGAAACCTTATATTTTGTTGTTTCCCGAAACAGGAGAAGCCCACCGGCAAATGTCGAATTCGTTTTGGATCAATGTGCTGAAAGAAGTGCTTGAAAAGTCAGATTATTCTGTGGTATTGTGTGGACAAACCGACCTCTCGGCGCAGATTGTGAAGGGGATTGACCGCGCAACCGCGTCTCAATTTTCGGAGAAAGTCATTGATGCTTCAAAAAAATTATCCATCCAAGAGTTGGCTTTTTTATCCACAAAAGCGGAGTTTGCCCTTACTTTGGACTCTTTCCCAGAGCATCTGTGTTGCATTTTTTGTGAAACAATTACCATTTACAAAGCTTCAGGTCTTCCTTTCTTTCCCATTGCTAATTACCCCGTATTGCTTTTCCACACGCATTTTCTAAGCAAAAATGCAGCGTACATACGTCGAAACGTCACGGTACATTACCGTGAAAAAATCGAAACTCCCGACGTGAGTCAATTGATTGTGGCGAAAATTACGGCTGAAAAAAAAGTGCTTTAGATTTCTATAGTGGAGGTGCTTTTATTCCAATACATCCCCGAGGGCCGTCATAAATATACCTCTAGGGGAGGTGTCTTGGTCGGCAAAATAATGGTAATTTCCTCTGATCCATTCCCTAAAAACAGGTACTAGTCGCAACATCCTATTGCTAGGAAGGCTGGCTCTTACGGTCAAAAAATGCAATTTTTCTTCTACTATTTTCAGGTTTTTATTCTCCTTCGGAACAACGCGCTGTAAGTGGTTGTACAGGGTTTGCAATTCGCGCTGCCGTTGCTGGTACGGAATCAATTTTTGCTGATGCGGCCTTGCCAACCGCTGTGTTAGGCTCAGGGGGACTAAATTTTTTGGTCGGGTACCTACTTGCTGGGCGGCATGTTGGCGGTAATTTACGAGAGGTTCGGGGATAAATTGGATTTGTTCCAAGACCGACGCCACAAACGCAATCCATGTATCGTGCAGAAAATCGGGAATATCGAGAGGAAAAGGCAGTAATTGATTCAGAAATGATTTGCGGAGGGCCATGGTACAGCCTGCCACACGGTTGCCGATGAGCATTACCCTAATACTTTCGCCCTGTCGCCATTGTTGCAGTTGGACTGATTGGAGTCGTACTACATCCCAAAACGTAGTCTGAAAGGGTTCTCCTTGTTCATTGATTAAAAGCGCGTCTGAAAAGACGACATTTAAGGACGGGTTCTGCTCCAAAAATGCCGCCATGTGCGAAATCTTCTCGGGGTGCCAGACATCATCTTGGTCGCATAAAAACAAGATGTCACCAGTGCATTGAGTCAGTGCTTTTTCAAAATTTTTGGTGACACCTACTTGTTGCTCGTTCACAAAAACGCACACTTTAAAAGGGGCCGTCAGCGCAAATTTGTGTACTAAATCCACAGTATTGTCCGTAGAGCGGTCGTCATAAATCACCAACTCATCAGGTAGTTGTGTTTGACGGGCTAAGCTCTCCAATTGCTCCCATAAAAACCGCTCTCCATTGTAAGTACACAAGGCGATGGAAATCAGTGATTTATTGGTAGACATACTCAGGGAAATAATTGTTTGGTAAATGTACTGAAAATGAATTGATTAGGACGCATTTAATAATCGAAGTAAACGTCGGCATCCTGCAACGATTAGGCGTTTGAGGGCTTTGTTTTTTTGATAAAAGTAGGACGGATTGTGGTAGGCATTGGGCAAAGAACGAAAATCAGTATCTCGGTTATCAATCAATGCCTGTTTATAAACGTCATACAATGGTTTTACGTCGGGGCGGTTGGCAAAAGTATATCTATTCTGATGCACCGATACATCGTCGGGGTGGGAGAGATGATACCCACTGAAATGAAAAAACAGCAACGGAAACGTATTATTTACCCAAAAACGGCCTTTTTCATGGGTTATTTTTCGCTCGTGCATATTCCAGTAGGCCACATTGTAACCGAGGTTTTTGCTAATCAGGGCTGTTGGATAAAACAGCGGTACGTAGTTGAGCCACAGTTGATCCACAAACATCCCTTCGGCAAAATCATGGTAGCCTTCATGCCAAACGCGGTCCTGCCACCAGTTCAGAAAATGCATTGATTCTTCGCTGCGGCGCAGGGCAAAGAAGCCGCCATTGTACAACCCTGCATTGAGAAAATTACGCAATCGGGGTAATCCTTCGGTCGTAATGGGCGCTGTAACGTGGGGCGTAATGACGATGTCGTGGTTTTCTAAATCATCTTCGATGGCGTTTAAACTATCGAAAAAGAGAATATCCGAATCGAAATAAAGCAGTTTTTGGACCGCAGGATATTTTTTCAATAACCAACTCGCCAGGTAAGGCTTGGCCAAACAACTCAACTCAAAAGGGGTATAGCGGTCAAAAAGCGATTCAAAGTCAGGTATCTGTTCCTTATTAATTTCAATAAGATGGTATTTTTCAACCGAAGAAACGTCCCGATGGTTAATTTTATCAAAAAGCCCAATCACAACCTGATACTCGGGATTATGCCTCACAAGGCTGTCGGCCATGGTTTTGGCCTGTGCTAAGTGACTGAATGTACAAATGGTAAAGGCAAGACGCATCAGAAAAGCGGTAGATTTTGGGCAAAAATAAACGCTTCTTTCGAGTTTCGAGCAGAGAGAGCCGATATTTGATTATTCGGGAAAGCACAGATGGGTAGGATAAAATGCAGAACGGGTAAAATATCGTGCGGAGTATCGTATTTTTGATGCTTTAAATGATTGACCTAATGATGAAAAATAAATGGGGAATCGGATTGGTGGCCTTGCTGTTTGGGAGCGGCTGTCAATCGGAGCCTACACTTTTTGAACGACTTGACGCCTCCGAAACTGGAATTACGTTTACCAATCAGTTGACCGAAACCGAAACGGCCAATATTCTGGCCTACGAGTATTTCTACAATGGCGGTGGGGTAGCCGTGGGCGATTTTAATAATGATGGTCTGCCCGACGTGTATCTGACGGGAAATCAGGTGCCTAATAAACTATTTATCAATCAAGGAAACCTCAACTTTGATGATGTTACTGACCAAGCTGGTGTAGCGGGGCGTACAGATTCGTGGAAAACGGGGGTGACGCTCGCCGACGTAAATGCGGATGGCTGGCTGGATATTTATGTGTGCTATTCGGGTAATTTTCCCGTTGAAAAACGTAAAAATCAGCTGTTTATCAATCTTGGTTCAACCCATCAATCACAAAAGGAAGTTCAGTTTACGGAGCAAGCCGAAGCTTACGGTATTGCGGATGCGGGGTACTCTACCCAAGGGCTGTTTTTTGATTATGATACCGACGGAGATGTGGATTTATTTGTCCTGAACCACAACCTACGCGGGTATCAGCGCAAGGAAGCGGCCTACCTCAAAAAGGAATTTGACGCCGATGCAGGCGACAGGTTGTATCGAAACGACGGTGGACATTTTACCGATGTGACCAAAGAAGCGGGCATCATCAGCAATGCGCTAGGGTTTGGGTTGGGCATTGCCACGGGTGACTTTAACGGCGACAACAAGCCTGATTTGTACGTGTGTAATGACTATGTAGAAGAGGATTATGCTTATTTAAACAACGGCGACGGGACGTTTGCCGAACGAGGAAAGGAGATGATGGGGCATTTTTCTTACTCGACGATGGGCGTGGATATTGCAGATGTCAACAATGATGCGTTGCCCGATATTTTTACGACCGATATGCTGCCTGAAGATAACCGTCGTCAGAAAATATTATCGTGGCCCGACAACTGGAATGTGCAGCAGGCAATGCTCGAAAATGGGTTTCATTGGCAGAATATGCGGAATATGTTGCAAGTGAATCAGGGAATGACGGAGCACGGAACACGGAACATGGAAAAAAGGAGCCACCTGTCAGGGCAGGCTAACGGCGAATATCCGCTATTTTCGGAAGTGGGTCAGCTCGCGGGAGTTCAGGCTACGGATTGGAGTTGGGCAGGGTTGTTGGCTGATTTCGACAATGATGGGCTGAAAGATTTGTTTGTCTCAAACGGTTTTGTGCGAGATTATACTGATTTAGATTTTGTGAAGTATTATGCCGACGAGCAAATGAAAGGAGAAGGCCAGAAATCAAAAAAATCGTTATTGGACCACCTTCAAAAAATGCCTGCTACGCCTACACATCACTATATTTTTAAAAATGCAACGGCGAAAGGCAATCAGGTTCAGTTTACTAATAAAGTCAAAGAATGGGGTTTTGAACAGGCCAGCATTGCGTGCGGAGCGGCGTATGCAGATTTTGACCAAGATGGTGATATTGACCTCATTACGTGCAATACCAACGAGCCGACAAGCCTCTACAAAAATCAACAACAAGAACAGCAACCGCAGAATTTTGTCAAAATCAAACTGAAAGGCGATGGCGCAAATGCGTTTGGAATAGGGGCGAAAGTGTACGTTTATGCCGATGGGCAGGTTCAATATCAGGAGTTTACGCCTACGCGCGGATTTCAGGCCTGCATGTACGACAACCTTCATTTTGGTTTGGGTAAAACCGAAAAAATAGATTCTATTCGGGTACTTTGGCCGAGCAATAAAAGTCAACTGTTGACCTCGGTGGCGTTGAACAAAACACACTTGGCGGAAGAAAACAAAGCCCTGCCTTTTGAGCCATCACTGCTTTTACCAAAGAGAAAACCGATTTTCGAAGAAACGAATGCTCTAGATTTTGCCCACCATGAAAACCCCGCCATTGATTTCAACACGCAGATTTTGTTGCCGTACCTTTATTCCTCGGGCGGTCCTCGAATGGCCCAAGGCGATGTAAACGGCGATGGATTAGAAGATGTGTATGTGGGCGGAGCCACCGACCAAGCGGGGCAATTATTTCTGCAAACAAAAAATGGCCTTTTTACGCCAAACACGCAACCCGCTTTTGAGACCGACAAAGCCTTTGAAGACCGCGATGCGGTGTTTTTTGATGCCGATGGTGACCGTGATTTGGATTTGTACGTAGTGAGCGGTGAATACGACGTAAACTACGCCCAACTTCAGGACCGCCTCTATCTCAACAACGGCAAAGGCACGTTTAGCCGCAGTATGATGGGGCAAATCCCCGAAATCATGCTCAATAAAACCTGTGTGGAAGCGTTCGATGCCGATGGAGACGGAGATAAGGATTTATTTCTAGGCGGCGGTGTCCAAACCGCCAATTTTCCGTATGCCAACGAAAGTCACCTGCTGCAAAATGATGGAAAAGGACATTTTGTCATTGTCCAAAAATGGGATTTAGGGTTGGTTACGGATGTTGCCGTTGCTGATATAAACACCGATAACTCCCCCGATTTTGTTATTTCGGCCGAGTGGAAACCGATTCAGGTGTTAGAAAATCAGAAAAAGGGTTTGCACTTTATTCTTTCTACTGTGCCTTCCGTTGGGCTTTGGAGCCGAATTGCGCCAGCGGATTTGGACGGTGACGGCGACGTTGATTTTGTGGTGGGAAATGTAGGGTTGAACACCGCCTTAAAAGCCACCAATGAGCAACCAATGACGTTGTATTACGACGATTTTGACCAAAATGGCCGTCTCGACCCGTTTATTGCCTATTTTAATCAGGGGCAAGCCTATCCATTGGCGGGGCGCGATGAAGCTTTGGAGCAATTGGCCCCCCTTCGTAAAAATTTCATCGACTATAGATCCTATTCCACCGCGACCGCCGAGGAAGTGCTGGGCAAAGAATGGGCTACGCGTGCCGTAAAACTCAACGTCAATGAGTTGCGGACGGGAATATTAATGAATGAAAAAGGAAAACTAACCTTTAAACCCTTGCCATTGGCGGCCCAAACATCGCCCGTGTATGCCATCGCTACGGCTGATTTTGACGGGGATGGGAAAAGGGATATTTTATTGGCAGGAAATCAATCCAACTTTCGGATTCGTATTGGCAAAACCGATGCGAACCAAGGCATGATTCTCAAGGGAAACGGCAAAGGAGATTTTGAATACTTGCGGCAAGGCCAAGCAGGATTGGCGCTGAAAGGTGATGTGCGTGATGTGCAAACCGTAGGGAATAAATTTATTTTTGGGGTAAACAACGGGAGGGTGCAAACGTTCTTTTTGAACCGAAAACCCGCAAAATGATAAATGTAAACCCGCAAAAGTATGGCTCACTTTTGCGGGTTTGCGGTTACTTCAGTTTATTATTTTTCGGTTCCTTTGTACTTAAGGAAAGGGTACAGGAGGGTGCAAACGTTCTTTTTGAACCGAAAACCCGCAAAATGATAACTGTAAACCCGCAAAAGTATAGCTCACTTTTGCGGGTTTACGGTTACTTCAGTTTATTATTTTTTGGTTCCTTTCTCTATTTCACTTTGGCGCGGCGTTCGCGCATTTCGCGCCAAGTAGTAAGAATAATGCCTTCTTTTTCGATGAATTTTTTGAGTGCAGGATCCTGCATTGCGTATAGGTCTCCGTAGCGAGTAGGCCACGAATCGGTGATTTCTTTGAAGTTTTCGCTCGGGGCAGCGCAGTGCATAATCACCATCGTAATGCCCGGTTTAGCTTCTTTCAACAACTCAATGTACTTCTCGGTTTTCATTTTACGCAGGTTGTCTTCCGTATTAGGTGTTTGGGGCGAGAGTTTCCAACCGTATGTATCAGCAAACAAATCATCCAAAACGGGCAAGCCCGCGTTCCAAAGCATCTTGCCGATTTGTTGAAACTGCTGAATCTCTTGCGCGGGGCTGTTGCGCTCTTTGGCAATCAACGTCGCGTGACCGCCCGGAAGCATCACGGGGATTTTTTCCTGTATGCCTACTTTAATGTAGCGCTCCGTAAATGCCGCCGAGCCAAAGAGCGTGCCCATGTGCGAGTCGATGTGTGAGGGCTCTACCCCAAAGGCGCGGAAACGTGCAATTTGGGCGCGAATTTCAATCTCCACTTCGTCGGGGGTGGCGTGTTTAACTACATCACCGACGTTTGACCACATGGCACCTTCTTTGTCTAACAGTCCAGGTACTTTCTCACGTCCCGAAATCGGAAACCAGCGGTAGCCTTTCCATTCCGACGTCAGCGTAAGATGGACGCCCGCGTCGGTGGTGGGGTGTTGTTGCACGTATTTCATATAGGCAGGCACCCAGCCGCATGGCATCATTACGCTGGTTGAGTTGGCCACGCCCTTTTCCATCGCCAGAATCGTTCCCTGATTGGCTTCATACGACATACCCGCGTCGTCGATGTGAAAAATAATGATTTTTTTGCCTTTGGGATAACCCAATTTCTCGGCGTAGGTTTCCTGAGAAATGCTCTGCGCTGCACAGAGAAAAGATAACACAGCGACGAATAGATATTTCATGAAATACAGCGTTTATATTTGCTTCATTAAAGACGTTTTGCTCCTAACCTTACCTAAACTCGGTTTGGCAAAGAACTACTGCACTACTTACTTTTAGATTTTATGAAAAGGCTATTTCGGAATTTACTTTTTGGTTTGGGCGGCTTGTTGCTTTTGGGCGCGGGCCTGACCTACACGCCGCCGTTTGTTCATATTCGTAATTATGTGCAGCGCGGAGAAGTGGATATTTTGGATTATAAAAACCACCCCAAACGTCAAGTGTTGGCCTCAACCCTTCCTGAGCCTTGGCCGTTAGATTCTAATTTTAACAAAGCGGTGATTTCCCAAAACCTCATGGATACGCTAGAAAAATACCAAACAACGGCTTTTTTGGTGTTTCAAGATGGTAAATTGGTTTATGAAAAATACTGGGAAGGTTTTGACACCAAAACCCTGAGTCAATCTTTTTCTGCCGCCAAAAGTATCATTTCGATGCTAGTGGGAGTGGCGTTGTACGAAAATAAAATCAGAGGATTGGACGAGCCGATTTCCAATTACATCGACTCGTTTCGCGAAGGAGAAAAGGCGAAAATCACGCTGCGCCATTGCCTGACCATGAGCAGTGGGCTGGATTGGCACGAAAAAGACCGTGGGGTGTTCAGCAACAATGCCTACGGCTACTACGGCGAAGACATGGCCGACGTCATCGACGGACTAAACGTAGAAAAACCAGCGGGCAAAGAATTTGAATACCGCAGTGGCGACACGCAAATTCTGGGTTTGGTATTAGAAAAAGTCTACAACAAAAAAATAGCCGACCTTGCCTCCGAAAAAATCTTTCAGCGCATCGGCAGTGAAACGGATGCCTACTGGATGCTCGATAAGCCCAAAGGCCGCGAGAAAGCCTTTTGCTGCTTTGCCCCCACGGCGCGAGATTATGCCCGATTCGGGCACCTGATGCTCTGGAAAGGCAATTGGAAAGGCCGCCAAATTGCTTCCGAAAAATACATGACCGAAGCCCTCAGTCCCGCCAAAGGCATTATTGACCCTAAAACGGGTAAGCCCACTGAAGTCTACGGGTATCAGTTTTGGATGCAAACTTACAAAGACCTGCAAACGGTCAGTATGCGTGGTTTGTTGGGGCAACTCATCTGGGCGATTCCGTCCAAAAATGCGGTGGTGGTGCGGCTGGGCCACAAGGAAGCGCCTCAAAAGGTAGGACCCTACTTCAAACAAGATTCGGAAATGTATTTGCAGGCGGCAATGGAAGTGCTTGGAAATTAAAAGGCATTATTCAAATTGATTTTGAGCCATGAACGTTGAAAAAAATCTATCTAAAGCTGGCGATATAGCTATGTAATGGCTTCATAATTTTTGCATTCACATATATTCATGA
The DNA here is from genome assembly GCF_024158025.1 of Runella salmonicolor. Lineage (NCBI taxonomy): Bacteria > Pseudomonadati > Bacteroidota > Cytophagia > Cytophagales > Spirosomataceae > Runella > Runella salmonicolor. The sequence continues at coordinate 32,863 of NZ_JAMZEL010000015.1, read as the reverse complement.
AGCAGGTTAAATGAGAATTTTGTTGCAATCCGTGACAAAGTTTAGCTATTTGCAGTCAAAGATGAAAAGTAGTAATCGATGACAGTAACCGAAAAAATCAGTCTAAATGAGGCTGAAAATGTTCCTTTTCCTTCCGTTTCCCAACCTGTTTTTACCTTTATAGACTTATTTGCTGGGATTGGCGGGTTCAGAATGGCCCTGCAATCCCTTGGTGGGCAGTGTGTGTTCAGCAGTGAATGGGACCCGCAGGCGCAGAAGGCCTACGCGGCTAATTTCGGCGAAGTACCTTTTGGCGACATTACCAAGGAAGAAACCAAAAGTCAAATCCCCGACGGGTTCGATATTTTGTGCGGTGGCTTTCCCTGTCAAGCCTTTTCCATAGCGGGGCGTCGAGGCGGATTTGAAGATACGCGCGGAACGCTGTTTTTCGACGTGGCCGATATTATCCGCCGTAAAAAACCCAAAGCCATTTTTCTGGAAAACGTCAAAGGACTCATCAACCACGACAAAGGCCAAACCCTCAAAACAATCTTAGCCACTCTACGCGAGGATTTGGGCTATTATGTGCCCGAACCCAAAGTGATGAATGCCAAGGACTTCGGGGTGCCGCAGAATCGGGAGCGTATATTTATTGTCGGTTTTAGGGAAGATTTGAACATTGATAATTTTGAATATCCCAAACCGTTGGGCATTCCAGTAGCGTTTGAAGATGTAAAAGAGACGGAGCCTGTGTCGGCTAAATATTACTTATCTACCCAATATTTACAGACGTTGATTAACCATAAACAACGCCATGCCAATAAAGGCAATGGTTTTGGCTACGAAATTATCGCCGATGATGCCATCGCCAATGCCATCGTAGTAGGAGGCATGGGGCGCGAACGAAATCTGGTGTATGACTTCAGAATTACGGATTATACACCGCTGACCAAAATCAAAGGTGAAGTGAATCGGGAAGGTATCCGAAAAATGACCCCGCGCGAATGGGCCCGCCTTCAGGGCTTTCCCGATGATTTTAAGATCGTGGTGGCGGATGCTTCGGCCTATAAACAATTCGGAAATTCGGTGGCGGTGCCGGCTATTAGAGCTACGGCTGAGAAAATCGTGGAGCGAATGTTGGCCTGATTTTTCAAACACAGCGGCCGGAGGCCTTTTAATAGTCGTCACGCGGCAGAGCCGAGCGACAACGGAGACACGCGTGCCGTTGGTTTCTCAAAACCAACGACTGGGTTGCTCACAACCCAATGTACGCCACTAGTCCTTACAGGCTTATTTCCTGCTGTATTCGCGAAAGGCAAAACGCATGAAGGATTCGGCCATCGGCTCGGGTTGGCCCTGTAAATGAATCAACCAGAATTTCCTTAAAAGCACCAAGTCTTTCACTTTGATGAGCTTCAATTGACCAGTAATGAGCTCTTTCTGAATGGAGCGAATGGACAAAAACGCCATGCAATTGGCGTGCTCTAAAAAGGATTTGATGCTTTCTGTGCCGCCCAAATGCATGATGATTTGGAGGGACGATAATTTTAAATTATGTTCTTTCAGGGCACTTTCGATGACTTCCAACGTACCAGAACCTCGCTCCCGCAGCACAAGTGGAATTTGAGTAAGCTGCTCAATGCTAATTTCTTCCACAGGCGCCAATTTGCTGTTGATGTGTACCACTGCCACGAGTTCATCGTCCATGAAATCCACGTATTTGATGCCAGAATGATGTTTTTTTCCTTCTACCACCCCCAAATCAATGGCGTGCGACAAAACGGCATTTTCAATCATCTCGGTATTTCCGTTGAGCAATGACAATTCTATTTGGGGGAATTTTTCGTAATATTTGGCCAGCAGTGGCGCAATGAGGTATTGCCCGATGGTTGTACTCGCACCCAACCGAAGAATCCCACTGTGTTTGGATTGCAGGGTGCTGAGTTCAAAGGCTGCTTCCTGATACAGGTGTAAAATCTGACCCGCATAGCGTTTGAGCAATTCGCCCGCAGGGGTAAGAAAAACGGCATTGCCTTTTCGTTCAAACAGCCGTGTACCGTATTGTTGTTCTAGCTCGCGAATGTGCTTAGTAACGGCAGGTTGCGTAATAAATAATTCACCAGCGGCTTTGGTAAAGCTCAGGTGTTGGGCAACACTGTTGAAAACTTTCAGGCGGAAATCAGACACGGGATAAAAAGCTTGGGTTGATGTACAAAGTAAAGGGAATTTGAGAAAAACGCGCGCATTTGATGATTTTGCAAAAAATCGTCTTCATATAGGCTCAATAATTCTCAAACCAAGCAAACTTAACATTAATAATATTTTGCTTTTCTTTTTTGAGGTAATTAAGATAGGCATTAGCTACGGGCGACAGTTTTTTATCTTTTAACCAAATCAGCGTCCAAGTAGATGTTATGGGAAAGCCTTCGACGGGAATGATTTGCAGTTGCTGGTTGACTAACTCATTTTTAATGCCGATTAATGGCATTATTGAATAACCTAGCCCTGCAATAACGGCTTGTTTAACGGCTTCATTTGAGGTTAATTCCATCTTTTTGAGTACTGGAAGGCTATTTTGAATAATAAACTTTTCCATCACATGCCTCGTGCCTGACCCTGGCTCTCGATAGATAAGTGGTATGGTTTCAAAAATGCTTTTATCGTATCGGCTTGCCTCATAGCTTACTTCCGAATTCCCAACCACAAAGAGCTTGTTCTGCATCAATTCCACTTTATCAATTTTTAGATTTTCTGGCAACACGCTCACCAACGAAAAATCTACTTCGTTTTTTTCTAAGCTGGCTACTACCTGTGCTTTGTTAGTAACATCCATAAGTAGTTCAATTCCAGAGTGTTGTTTGATAAAATCAGCAATAAAATAAGGTGCTATGTATTTTCCTGTGGATACTACCGATAGTTTAAGTTTTCCCGTAAGTTGTCCTTTGTGGGCGTGCATTTTATAATTGATGGCATAGACTTCACTCAGAATTTTATCGGCAGCCTCCACAATCTCTTTACCAAAATCAGTGACATAAATTTTCTTGTTTATGACTTCTATCAAAGGCACTTCAAACTGATCCTGAAAGTTTTTGAGCTGAATCGAAACCGCCGGTTGGGTTAAATGTAGCTCCTCTGCTGCCTTGGTAACGCTCAGTGTTTGGGCCACTTTTAGAAAAACTCTTAGCTGATTTAGGGTATAGTTCATAAAAAATATTTATGATAATAATAGCAAAGTTAAATAAAAACTTATGGAAATCAGTACAGACTTTTGTGCCGTCAATCAAAAACCAATCAAGTAATGAAAAGAATTACGGTAGCAAAAGGCGATGGCATTGGGCCTGAAATTATGGATGCCACTCTGTCTATTATTAAAGCCGCAGGAGCTCAAATTGAAATTGATGAAGTAGAGGTAGGCGAAAAAGTGTACCTAGCTGGCAATACAGCGGGTATTGCAAAAGAATCTTGGGATATCATCCGCAGGAACAAAATTTTCCTCAAAGCTCCCATTACCACACCGCAGGGGGGAGGATACAAAAGTTTGAACGTAACTACCCGAAAGTTTTTGGGCTTATATGCCAACATACGCCCTTGCGTTAGTTTACATCCCTTCGTAAAGACCAAACACCCCGAGATGGACATTGTCATTGTAAGGGAAAATGAAGAAGACCTGTACGCAGGAATAGAACACCAACAAACCGATGAAGTGGTTCAGTGTCTTAAACTCATCAGCCGTCCGGGTTGCGAAAAAATAATCCGTTATGCTTTTGAGTATGCCAAACAGTACGGACGAAAAAAAGTCACTTGCTTTACCAAAGACAACATCATGAAACAAACGGATGGATTGTTTCATCAGGTGTTTGATGAGATTGCCAAAGAATACCCCACCATCGAAAATGAGCATTGGATTATTGACATTGGGGCGGCAAAAATGGCCGACACACCTGAGGTGTTTGATGTGATTGTGATGCCCAATTTATACGGAGATGTGCTGAGCGATGTTGCCGCGCAAATTGCTGGCTCGGTGGGTTTGGCTGGCTCGGCAAATATCGGCGAAGAATGTGCCATGTTTGAAGCCATTCACGGTTCAGCTCCGCGCAGGGCAGGACAAAATCTGGCCAATCCGTCGGGATTGTTGCAAGGGGCGATTCAGATGCTGAATCATATAGGACAAACCGAGGTGGCCGAAAAAGTACAAAACGCGTGGCTGAAAACGATTGAGGACGGCATCCACACCTATGACATTTTCAAAGAAGGAGTGAGCAAACAAAAAGTGGGAACCAAAGAGTTTGCCGAAGCAGTGATTGGCAACTTAGGGCAAAAACCATCTCAATTTAAAGCGGTTAGCTACGCCAACGGCTCAGCACTTAATCTACCCAAATACCAGCGCAAAGCACCCAAGTTAAAAGAGCTGTTGGGCGTAGATTTATTTGTACACTGGAACGGAACCAGCGCCGACGAACTGGCGGAAAAAGTGCAACAAATCAACACATCTGAGGTGCAAATCAGCATGATTACCAATCGTGGCATCAAAGTATGGCCAGATGGATTCTCCGAAACATTCTGCACCGACCACTGGCGTTGTCGCTTTAAGCCTCTCGAAGGAAAGAGCTTAGATAAAACACAAATCATTCAACTGCTGGGGGCGGCTCACGAGAAAGGCATCGACGTCGTCAAGACCGAAAACCTGTACGCTTTTGACGGAAAACCCGCCTTTTCTTTGGGGCAAGGGCAGTAACTTTAACTTTTTTCAATCATGAACATCCCACTTCTCAAAGGAAATTTCACTCAATCTGAGGCGCTTGATATTCTTACGCAATTGGTTCACGTAAAAATAAAATTTCATGAAAGTAAGATTGAAAAAAGTGATAATGAAGAGGATATAAAAATGCGCGAAAATCGTATTAAAAACCTCCTTCAGGATTTCTATGAAGCAAAACAGCTCATACTTAAGCAAAAGCAGTGTGATTTGAATGCTGAAATTCACATCGGCTAAAAAACGGGTTGTACCCTCAATTGGGTACAACCCAAATTAAAATGTCACGAACAAATCATGAACGCTAAGCCCCAAAATCAGTTGTTTCTCGTGTGTCCATTTTGTCAAATGGAAAGGTTTATTACCAAGCACTTCGGGGACGTTTTGTTTCTTACTGCGCCTGCCTCGGTCTTCTATTTTGATGATGCCAACTTCTTGAAAGCGGTCAAAAAAACGATTCAAAGAGAAAAAATAACCGATATATGTTTGGTCGGTGAAGTATCCTGCTGTATTATCCAATATGTCCTGCAAAACAAAAGCATGACGGGGCTTAGGTGCGAATCAGAGATTCGAGAGTTGTTTTCAAAAACAGATACGACATTTTCATTGACCGAGAAGCTTTTAAAGAAGCAATTGTATGAGATGAGTTGTCAAAGTATATTCGGCAACGAAATAGAAGAGGGGCAAATACGTATTCACGCACTTTTGACCTCCAAGCACGACGACTTTATTACACCCATCAACTGGGAATTTTTAGAGCGTATACAACTGGCTGCCGCGCAAAATGGCAATTTGGACAATGCCAGTAAGATGCTAACGCTATACTGCACAGAGTCAATTGTTTAGCGCTTGTGCCAATAGGTAGGTCTTATGCATTGCAGCGGAAGGAGGTAGGGGTGTAAGGTTTGTCAATAACATGGTTTCAGGGCATATCTCGTCGTTAAAGAGCAGGCAAAAGGTATTTTTTTGCCCTTGAAAAACAGAGAATGCAGAAAAAACGTAAGAAAATAAGGTGTAAAAACGGGTAATTCCTAACTTTACATCTTACACTTACTTTGAAACCAAATGCCACAGAAGAAAATACAGGAGATTTTTGAGGAAATGGGGAAAGTGGTTGTGGGGCAAGAAAACCTTATCAATCGACTGCTTATAGGATTATGTACGGGAGGGCATATTTTGCTGGAAGGCGTACCTGGATTGGCCAAAACCCTCACTGTCAATACCTTGGCTAAGGTGTTGCACCTTGATTTCCAGCGCATTCAGTTTACGCCCGATTTACTTCCTGCCGACATCATCGGCACCATGATTTACAAACCCAAATTGGGCGATTATGAAGTAAAAAAAGGGCCCATTTTTGCCAATATGATTTTGGCCGACGAGGTCAACCGCTCACCCGCCAAGGTGCAATCGGCGCTGTTGGAAGCAATGCAGGAAAAGCAGGTGACCATCGGCGAAGATACCTTTCGCCTCGACCGTCCGTTTTTTGTGTTGGCGACCCAAAACCCCGTGGAGCAGGAAGGCACTTACCCACTACCCGAAGCGCAGTTGGACCGTTTTATGATGAAAGTTTTTGTGGATTATCCCAGCAAAACCGAAGAAATGGAAGTGATGCGCCGGATGTCAAATCTGGACTATAACTACGAGCCGAAAGCAATCTTGACGAAGGAAGATATTGCGCAAATTCGCCACGGAATCAACCAGATTACGCTTTCTGAAACCTTAGAAAACTACATTGTGGAGCTGGTTTTTGCCACGCGTCGCCCGCTAGATTATGGTTTGCGCGACGAAGCCCGCTACATGCAGTTTGGCGTATCGCCCCGCGGCACGATTAAACTCAACTTGGCCGCCAAAGCATTGGCGTATTTTGCGGGCCGTGATTATGTGCTTCCAGAAGATATAAAAGAAGCCGCCCCCGACGTATTCAACCACCGAATCATGCTCAACTACGAAGCCGAAGCCGACGGTATCACGACGCGCTACGTCATTGATTCAATTCTGCGGAAGGTAGCTATCGGAAGGTAAAGTTGTTGTATATTCATAAAAAAGCGCTCAGAAAACTCTGAACGCTTTTTTTATGAACTTCAATTGTGGCGTTATTTCTCGCTTCCGCCACCCAATTGTGAACCTCCGCTTACTTTGGCTGGAGCCAAGTGCTGGTTGATTCCTTTTTCGACCAAGGGCAAGCCTTCCGCCATCCACGATGGCGCGGGGGCGTCTTTGAGGTAATGGTCAAAATATTGGTACAGACGAACCGCGAAATCTTTCATGTTTTGGCGTTTGGTGAGGCCGTGTTTTTCGCCGTTGTAGTTCAGCATCCAAACGGGTTTGTTAAGACGTTTCAGTGCCATATAAAACTCAATTCCTTGGTACCAAGGCACAGCGCCGTCGTCGTCGTTGTGCATCATGAGCACGGGCGTTTGAATCTTGGGCGCGTGAAAAAGCGGCGAGTTTTCGAGGTATTGCATGGGTTTTTCCCATAGTGTACCCCCAATACGGGTCTGGGTACGCTCATACTGCGCTTGGCGCGAAAGTCCTGTGTCCCAGCGGATACCACCGTAAGCGCTGGTCATGTTTGCTACGGGAGCGCCCGCTTCGGCAGCTTTGAAAAGGTTGGTTTGCGTAACCAAATACGCTGTTTGGTAGCCTCCCCAACTGTGCCCTGAGATTCCTATTTTGTCTTTATCGACAAATCCTTTGTCAATCATGCTCAACACGCCGGGTACGATACAATTGTAGGCACTTTGGCCTGGATAACCCGTTTTGTACACAATATCAGGGACAAAAACCAAGTAACCATTGCTCACAAAATACGAGAAATTGATGTACGAGCGGATGGGACGCGGGGCGTAGTGGGTGTGTACGTTATCGGCGTTTTTCTCGTAAAAGTACGTCATCATTGGGTACTTCTTGGTCGAGTCAAAATTCTCTGGTTTGTACAATAATCCCTGCAACGGTGTGCCATCGCCTGCTCTCCAGCTCACGATTTCGACCGAGCCCCACAGGTAGTTGGACTGCTGAGGATTGGCATTGGTGACCCGGGTGATGCTCTTGAAACTTCCGTCGGTGGTGTACCAATCGGGATATTCTTTAAAGGTTTGTTTTGTGAACAGATAACGGTCGGCATTTTTGGCTTTCAGTACTAGATTGCCTACGCTAAAATCGCCCTCGTACAACTTTGTTACCTGCAAAGTGGGAGATAACTGCGCAAAACCCGACTGCTTGGTGGTTTCGTTGACCGTGCTCAGGAGCAATGGTTTAGATAAATCAACGTTCCGTTCTTCCGCATCCAATCGCACGTAGCGGTAAACTCGTTTGTCGCCCCGACCGTTGGTCAATTTCTTAGGACTATTAGGGTTCTGCGGGTCAATTTGCCAAATATCAAAACGGTCGTTGATGAGGATAGATTGGTCGCCTTTGGTCCAGCCCGCAAGGCCGTAAGGATTTGGGAAATCAGGGTGATCGTCTTCCTCGTCGGCAAATTTGACGGCTTTATTGGTGGTCAATTGGATGGTTTTATTGGCCGCAATATCGTGCGCAAACCAAGCGGTGTCGGGGTTGGAAAACCAGTACAAATACTTGCCCTCGGGCGATACGCGCGCATTGCCTTGGATTTTTTCTTTGAGTAGGGTTTTAGAGCCGTCGCGGGTGCTGATGAGGTACGCATCTTCTTTGGGATTCCAGTCCCAGTGCTGATTGGAGTAGCGAATGTCGGAGTGACCGATGATAAAATCGCCGTTTCCTTCATTGATTAACTCGGCTTCTGGAATGAGTTCGCTGCCCAATTGGACCAATTTTTTATCGCCGAGGTTGACCATCGCCAAATACGATTTTTTGCGGTCTCTCTCCAATGATACTTTTTGTTGGGTTTGGAGTTTGGCGTCCTGCCAATGCCACACTTCCACGTTCACGATTTCTTCGTTGAGGAGCGTGGTATCCTGAACAATGGGTTTAGGATTGGTTCCGAAGAACAATTTCGCCCCATCTTTGGAGAATTTGGGTGTGTATTCGCTGCTTATGAGCCAGCCCTGCGCGGCGGGTTGGGTGGTTTCGTCGGCCAAGCGGGTGGCGGTGGCGTCGCCTGATTTCCAATAAAACAACTTCGGCAAACGAATCTGAACTTTGGCGTTGGTGTCCAAATCGGCCACAAAAGCGAGTTGGTCGCCGTTTTCGTCAAAGGATAATTTCTTGAATTTATGCTTTGGCAAGCCCGCATGAATCAGGGTGAGTTGATTGGTGGCGGGTTCAAAGATATAAACGCCCGTTTTGGTAGAATCGGCACCCGTAGAAGCGAAGGCGAGGCGTTTGCCATTTTTGGCTACTTCGTATTCGGTTACAAACGGAAATGTTTTTTCAGTTCCGCTTTTCAATTGCCTCACCACCAGGCGATAACCGTTTTCGTCCGATTCCCGTTTGGGACGTTTGCTCGGGGCTTTTTTGGTGGTGTCGGGCTTTACTTTGGGGCTTTCGCCCAAGAACGCTACCCAATCGCTGCCTTTTTCGGGCAGTTTAAAAGACTGAACCGTTGGAAATTTGACCAGCTTTTGGGAGGCGAGTGCATAAATCCCCAATGAGTCTTTGGGCAGTTCGTCTTTCTTCTTTTTGGCGCGCCTTGCCGCCTTTGTTAATTCGAGTTGGGGTTTTATTTTAAAAACGGCAAACTCCGAATCCATGCTTAACCTCAATCCTTCACCACGGGCTACGGAGTCGGCTTGATTGGTGGCGAGATTGTGAAATACTACTTTCCCATCGCCTTCTTGTGGATTGAGCGCGTAGCCAAACCACTGTCCGTTGTGGCTGATGACCCGTTCAGGAATGTCTTTCCAAAAATCGTACACATCGTGGGTGAGCGGTTTTTTAACGACCGTCGGCGCGGGAGGCGGGGCCGATTTTTTTGCTTTCTTTTGGGCAATGAGCGCGGGAGAAAGCCCTCCTAACAGTAGAAGCAGTAAATACTTTTTCATTATTTGGTCAGGCAAATGGTTATTGTTTGTTGATTAGGTCAAATTTCAGAAGTTTAGGCTACCCCTGCTAAAATTATTTCCAATTTGCGACGAACCGGAAAAATCCGACTATGATTTGGGTTCTCGAACATCCAAGGCGGAGAATTTTAGTTGCTTTTCTAAGCTTTCAAATTCCTCATCCCAGAGATTATTTTTCTGCATCAGGTCTTTTATAATTTGAAAATCATCGTCATTGAGCAAATAAGAGGCTACTACAGCGCTGTATTCGGCTTTGGGAGTCCCTTCATGAAAAAGATTGCGCAATTGCCGAACGATAGAGTTTTGTTTAGGGGTTGATTTTGAAAAGCTTTGATCGTATTCTTGGAGCTTTTTACTGATTTCTTCCAATCTTTCGACTGCTTTATCTCCTATTTCAAATCGTTTATTGACCCACAGAATTCGGTCATTCAAATTGAGAACTTCAATGCTCAAATGCCCTTTTGGTGTTTTAGGTTTAAAACGATACCCTTGAAAATAAAAATGTTCCTTCGGGTCTTCGTAACGAGGGTTAATGATTGGCTCTTTTCGCGTATCGTGGTCACCTTTGCTTTTGTTACAAGCACTGCTGATGGGCAATAAGTTTTCCCATTTTACCACGTCTTGAGGGTACAATGATTTTGGCGCAAAATGCTCTACTTCAGGATATTTTCCTTCTTCCTCCAATCGGCATTCCGAAAAGCAGCACTTCCCGTTTGACATGGCCAATAATTGCTCTGCAATGAATTCCTTTTTCCAGACGCTTTTGCCCGTTTGTTGGTATTCTTCGGTCAATTGTGCAATTAACTCCTCCGTCAATTCGACAGGGCAGGGTTTATCTTCCAGTTGAATCATACGGTGGTAGGGGCAATGGCTCCCAACTGTAACTTTAGCAATTTGCGTTGGCTGCTTTGGGGGTGAAGAATCAGTAAAAGTTCATCATAAGCGGCCTTCGCTTTCTCATAGTTATCGCTATCAAGCCCATCTTCAAAGTGTTGAAGAAGATTCAAATAGGTGTCTGACAGGGTTTTATCACCGAGTCCCATCAAATCCTGCAAAATTTCTTCTACCGTCCACCCTTTAAACGTGCCGAATTCCTGCCGAATGTGCGTTTGGTTATCTTTCCCTTTTTCTAAAATAATCAAGTTGACATTGTCTGCCGATTGTACAATCAGAGGGCTATGCGCCGTGACAATGAACTGAACATTGGGGAAAATACTACTTAAATGACTGATAACCTGTCGTTGCCAATCGGGGTGTAAGTGCAAATCAATTTCATCTACCAACACAATGGCGGCACCCGTGAGAGGATTGTCTAACGAAGCGTATCTTTCAAATAACTTTTTGGCTAAATCTACTACCCAAGCCATCGTTGCCTGATAGCCGTAGCCTAAATCTTTCAAACGAACATTTCTATAATCTGTCTCAAACAGCGCGTAATTTTTAATGCTGTTGGTTTCAGGGTTCAATTCTGATTTTAATTCTATTGCTTTGACATCTGGTAAAAGGCCGCTGGTCAGAACCATTTTAAGCTTATTTAATACGATTTCAGCGTTTTTAATTCCATTTTTAGCACCATAGTCAAGTTGCAAAAGCCATTCTTCGGCGTTTATAAGTTCATAATTGTCTTGGAATAGACCTTCAATAGAATCTACACTGGAATCTTCAGAGATGGATGTTGTGGACATTCTCCGGGAAGTGCCATACCCATAGATTTGTATTTTTTTAGGTATCGTTTTGGAGTCAAGCCGTGAAGGATAATCCTCAACCTGAATTAGTTCATTGTTGTTTAATGTCTGTAAGGAAATTGCAGCTACAACATCTCTACTTATAAGACGGTCTATGTAAATCTTGATTTGAGGTACTAAAGGAAAAAACATTTTTATTTTCTTGCCGTCTACTAACCCACTCAACAACCTCAAAATCGTTGTCTTCCCCGTATTATTATTTCCTAAAATGACATTCCATTGCTGATAGCGGCCGTCGGGACGCGTAAAAGAAATCGTTTGCTCGCCCCGAAAGCAATTGAAGTCTTTAATAGTGACTTTACTCAAATAAACCCCTTCGATTTCCTGGTTCATGCGTGCTTTATCTTTTTTGTAAACTTACTCAAAATCGCGTTTTATTGCCAAAATATCCCCAATTTTGCGCTTTAACCACCAATTTTTACCCCGAACCAATGAAAATTGCTATTGTAGGTTGCGGAAACATGGGCATGGCCTTTGCCAAATCGTTTTTGCAGTATGATCTTGTAAAAAAAGAGAACCTTCTTTTGATTGAAAAAAGCGCCGACCGCGCCGAAACCCTGCGTACCGAAAACACGGGCGTGGTCATTGAAACCATCAGTACGCACATAGGAGAGTACGATATTGTGATTCTGTCGGTCAAGCCGCAGGATTTTGCGGCGGTGCAGGATGCGTTGCGCGAAGTATTACAGCCACAGCAGGTGATATTGTCGATTATGGCAGGGATTCCGATTGCCAATATTCAGGAAAAACTTGACCATCGGCTGGTGATTCGGGCCATGCCCAATACCCCCGCCATGCTTGGAATGGGCATCACGGGCTTCTCGGCGGCCAAGGAGTTGAGTTTTGCGCAATTGCTGAAAGTAGATAACCTCATCAACGCCACGGGGCGTTCGGTGTTTTTGGAAGACGAGTCCATGCTGGATGCCGTGACCGCCCTGAGCGGTAGTGGCCCAGCCTATTTTTATTATTTGGTCAAAGCGATGGTCGAAGCGGGCAAGAAAATGGGCTTTGAAGAGTCGTTGGCGACGCTGTTGGTCAAACAAACCATGTTGGGTTCGTTTCATTTAATCAATAATGCCGACAAAAGTTTGGATGACTTAATCAAGGCCGTGGCGTCAAAAGGCGGTACGACAGAAGCGGCTTTACGGGAGTTTGAAGCGGGCGATTTGTCCAAAACCCTTCAAACGGGAATCTTGGCGGCCGAGCGTCGGGCGAAGGAATTGTCAAAAGGATAGAAAACAGCAAGTAATCGGGCTTTTTCAACGCCAAAGTCATAATTCTTCGTAATTTAAAAGCAGCATTTTCGTTTTTTCTGTATGAAGCAAATTTTACGTATTACCTTACTATTTCTGGGAATTACTGGCGGGCTGATGGCGCAAAATTCCGCCGCGGTTCGATTTGTGCGAAATCAGGGACAGTGGGAGGCCGCCGTGCGCTATTGCGCCGAAATACCGGGAGGGTATTTGCTGCTGAAAGAAAAATCGCTGATGTATGTCTTCTTTGAAGAAGAGGCACTGAAGAGTGTTCACGCCCGAAAAGGTGCGCCCAATGCCCGCAAAACAGGTGCGTTAAACGGGCACGCCGTGGAAGTGCTTTTTGAGGGGGCAAACCCTACGTTTAACGTAGAAGAACAACACAAAAATCCCGCCACATACAACTACTTTTTGGGCAATGATCCCAACCGTTGGGCGTCCAATGTGGCGTCGTTTGGCGAAGTAATTTACCGTGATGTGTATCCCGGTATCGACTTCAAAATGTACGCCTTTCGGCAAACGCTCAAATATGAATTTTTGGTGGCCCCCAATGCCGATGCTTCGCGTATTAAAATGCGCTACGCGGGCAGCAAAGAGCTAAAACTGGTCAACAACGAGCTGGCCGTGGCCACCACGGTCAATCAATTCAAGGAAGCGAAGCCTTACACTTACCAAGAAATCAATCAACACAGCAAAGAAGTAGCTACGCAGTACCGGCTAGAGGGAGAATATCTTTCGTTTGATTTTCCCAAAGGCTATGACCGCTCGGCCCCGTTGACCATTGACCCGGAATTGGTTTTTTCGACTTTTTCGGGTTCTTACGCCAATAACTTTGGCCACGCCGCTACCTACGATACACAGGGAAATTTGTACTCGGTGGGCACGACGCATTCTCTAGGGGTTTTTCCTACCACAGCGGGGGCGTTTCAACGACAAATAGGGGGGCAGGTAGATATTGGACTACTTAAATTCAGTCCCGATGGTACGCGGTTATTGTATGGCACGTACATCGGTGGTTCTGATTGTGACGTGCCTCATAGCATGATTGTGAACAACAAGGATGAATTAGTGATTTTTGGAACGACATCATCCCTCAATTTCCCGCTTACTTCGGGCGCTTTTCAAACCCGTTTTGGGGGCGGAACTCCCGTGATGCCTCTCGGTGGATTTGAGTTTAATAATGGTATGGATATTTTCGTCCTGAAATTAAATGCTACGGGTAGTGTGCTGACGGGCAGTACCTACGTGGGCGGAAACGGGAGCGATGGATACAGCCGCACGCCTGATTTTACGTTGGCCAATTACGGAGATGAATTTCGGGGAGAAGTAGTGGTCGATGATAAAGACAATGTCTACGTAGCTACTTCAACCAATTCCTCTAATTTTCCGTTGGTGAATGCGCCCGGCAATCAATACGGTGGCCGTCAGGATGCGGTCGTGTTCAAATTGAGTTCGGACCTGAAAACGATGCTCATGAGTACGTATTTGGGCGGAACTTCAGTCGACGCAGCGTACGGAATCAAATGGGCCCCCTCGGGAGCGGTCTACGTGACGGGAGTAACCCGAAGTTCTAATTTGCCCGTAAAAACAGGGGCTTTTAAAAACACCCTTTCAGGGTTGGAAGATGGTTTTCTGGCTAAATTCGCCAATGACCAATTGGCCCAAATTACTTATTTGGGTACCGATAGCTCAGATGTTGGTTATTTGGTGGATGTAGATGCCGAAGAAAATGCCCACGTTTTTGGAATTACAAACGGTAAATATCCCGCTACGGTGGGTACTTACAATGTGGCAAACGCAGGCCAATTTGTTCATGCACTTGATAAAAACCTTGCCCAAACGGTATTTTCAACCACCATCGGCTCTACGCGCGGGCGTCCGGACATTGCCCCGACGGCTTTTCTGGTCAATGAATGTGGCAATATTTACTTGTCGGGCTGGGGTGGGGTTGTAAACAGCCGAAACGGTTATATTTTGTCAAGCAGTACCATCGGGCTGCCTACTACCGAAGATGCGTTTATGCGTACCACCACGGGTAGTAATTTTTACCTTGCTATTCTCGAAAAAGGAGCCAAATCATTGTTATACGGCACATTTATCGGGAGTACCGTCACCAGCGATGACGGCGACCATGTGGATGGCGGAACCAGTCGTTTTGCCAAAAATGGTGTTATTTATCACGCTACTTGCGTTTGTCGGCAAGCCAATTTTCCTTCGACTCCCAATGTTTGGTCCGTCAATCGGAATAGCCTTGACTGTAACAATGCGGCCTTTAAGTTTGATATTGACCGCATGAAAGCCGATTTTGATACCTACGAAGGGTCAACCAAGGGCGTTGTGTCGGGATGCGCTCCCCTGACGCTGGATTTTGTCAATACAAGCGTAGGTGGAAGAACTTACAATTGGGACGTACAGGGTAACAACATCTCGCGTGACCCCGTTAAGTCAACCTATACATTTAATCAACCGGGTGAATACCGCGTTACGTTACGGATATTCAATCCGTTGGTGTGCCGAGGGCAGGATGTGGTGACCAAGATTATCAAAGTGGGTGTTTCAAAGGCCAAAGCGAACGGTGATACGACTGTTTGCGCGAATGTGGGCGTGCCGCTTTTTGCACAAGGAGGTATTAAGTATTCGTGGAGCCCAGCGGCAGGTTTAAGCAATCCTAACATTGCCAACCCCATCGCAAAAGTCAACGCTACTACGCAATTTATCTGTACCGTTACCGATTCTAATTGCACCGTCAAACGCAACGTGACGGTTACTGTAAATAATAATAAACCTGATTTTCAGGCTTTAAAAGATACCACGATTTGCGTGGGTCAAAGCGCAATTCTGACGGCTTTGGGCAGTGCCACTCGTTATCGTTGGAGTCCCGCATTGACCTTGAGTGATTCTGTCGGAACACGCATAGTAGCTAAACCGACCCAAACGACCACTTACACCGTAACGGGGGTTTACGCAGATGGTTGTTTACCCCAAAAAAGCGTAACCGTCAGGATTGAAGATACCAAAACGGATTTCAGGGTCGTGCCCGATACCATTATCTGTGCAGGACAGAGTGTACAACTCCTTGCGCAGGGAGGAGCAACTAAATATACTTGGCTGCCTTCGCCGACTTTATCGGATGTTACAATTCGTAACCCAGTGGCGAAACCTACCCAAACGACTACTTACACCGTGACGGGTACGTACCCCGACGGATGCACCCCCGTGCGAACCATCACGGTTAATGTAGAGCAAGGGCCGCAAAATGTGCGCTTTGAAATAGAGCCCGTTTACGCCTGCGGACAACCCACTACGTTGCAGTATTTTAATAGAACCTCTGGCAATGCAAAATTTGAGTGGGATTTGGGGAATGGTACGCGCAGCACCAACGCTACCCCTGCGATTGCCACCTATACCCAAAACGGCACCTATCAGGTGACACTTAGCGCGTTTTCGGCCTATGGATGTGCCACCTCGGTGACACAGACGGTGTCGGTATTGAACTTAGATAAGATTCCTAACGTCATCACCCCCAACGGTGACGGCAAAAACGACACGTTCATCATTGGAATTCCCAACGCTCAACTGGAAGTATTTAACCGGTGGGGAAAGCAAGTGTACAGCAATGCTAATTATCCCGATGATTGGGGCAAAGGGGTTTTGAACGGCACGTACTTCTACCAATTAAAAGTAACCCCCACGGTCCAGTGTAAAGGCTGGGTACAGGTCATAGAATAAAAAAAGCGGCTTTCGGGCCGCTTTTTTTATTGTGTTTTTAAGTAATCTCCATTAGTCGTCGCTTCTTCTTCCAAGCAACATACTGGCGTAATACATCAGGTTGGCCAGGGCGCCCAATGCCGCTACTACGTAGGTCATGGCGGCCCACCACAGTGCGTCTTTGGCCATGACGTGCTCGTTGCGATTTACGATGCCGCGCTGCTCTACCCACGCCAATGCCCGACGGCTGGCGTCAAACTCTACCGGCAGGGTAATCAAAGCAAAGAGCGTTACCCCCAAGTTGGCCACAACCAAAACGGTCAAGAGGGTAGTACTCACGATTCCTTGGTTATAGAATATGAACCCGCCGATAAACAGCATCGCCATGTTGAACATGTTAAGGATATTGCTGCATACCTGCACCACCGGAACCAACGCCGAGCGCATTTTTAGCGGCGCGTAAGCCACTTTATGCTGTACTGCGTGGCCGCATTCGTGGGCTGCCACGGCCGCCGCCGAAACGTTGCGTCCATGATACACATCGGCACTCAGGTTGACGGTTTTATCAACGGGGTTGTAGTGGTCGGTGAGCATTCCTTCTACCTGGGTAATACGCACATCGTAGATGCCGTTGTCGCGCAACATGCGGTCGGCGATTTCGGCCCCGCTCATTCCGTTCATCAATCCCACCTGCGAGTACTCCGTAAATTTGCTTTTCAGACGCCACTGGACAAACATCCCAATGACCATGAATACGATACCAATAAGAATTAAACCTCCCATTTTTGTTTCTTAGATTTATTGATTTTAGGTTGATTAATGGATTTTTGTATCTATCAACAAGAACATAAAACCGTCAAAATCTACTTAAAATCAGGGTTAATAGCCTTTTTTTATCTTCTCAATAAGTAAAGAAGTAGAATAACCTTGAACCAACGGAACGGTTAATACTTCTCCTCCTCTTTCAACGACAAAATCCGCGCCAACGATATTTTGGGGAGTATAATCATCGCCTTTTACCAAAATATCAGGACAAATTGTCTGAATCAGCTCCAGAGGAGTGGGCTCACCGAACAAAATGACAGCATCCACAAACTCCAACGCGGCCATCAAACGCGCTCTGGCGTACTCATTGACCACGGGGCGCAGCGGTCCTTTCAGTTTGCTGACCGAGGCGTCGGTGTTTAGGCCCAGCACCATTTTGTGGCCGAGGTTACGGGCTTTTTCTAAATAGTCGATATGCCCTAAGTGGACAATATCGAAGCAACCATTGGTGAAAACAATTTTTTTACCCTCTGCTTGCCATGCGCGAGCGGCTGCGGCGCCAGCTTCCCATGACATAATTTTGTCGGCAGTATTAGACATTTTTGTTTGAAATAGAATGTGAAAGTGAAGTTTGACTTTCGGCTTTGGGGCTTTTGACCAAGGTGATAATGAACGAAATACCGCCTAACAACAACATCAGAATCATTTGGGTACCGTGGATGTAGGTGGCCAATGCCAGCCCATTTTCTTTGGATAATCCGTACAGTACCAGCGCGCTACTGACCAGAATATGGTACGGCCCAATCCCACCCTGTACGGGTGCTGACATTCCCAATCCGCTCATAATCAGAACGGTCAATCCCGCCAAAAGGGTAAGATGGGACGATTCGGGGAGCACAAAAAAGCACACGTAAGAACTGAGCAGGTACATCGTCCAAATCAAAACCGTGTGAAAAACAAACGCCCACGGATTACGAAGTTTACGAACGCTCAAGAGTCCTTCCACCAATCCCAGCACAAATCCTTCGATTTTAGCAAAAAGAGAATTCTGACGCAGTCGTTCGGCGTTGTTACGATAAAACCACCAAGCCGCTACCGCAATGCCTATTCCCAATACGGCCACGCCGCCCAAAAGGACTATTCGCCCAGAGCCGTTGCCCGAGCCCATTCCCAGTTTTTCACCGAAAAGGCTCATGAAAAAATCGCTCAATCGGTTGAATTCCAGTATGAAAGCCAAGCCAATGAGCGCTAGAAGGCTAATGACATCAAATACCCGCTCGGCTACTACCGTACCAAAGCTGACGTTGACGGGCACACGTTCTAACCGATTGAGCGTGCCACACCGCGTCACCTCTCCCGCGCGGGGAATGAGTTGGTTGGCAAAATAACCCGTAAATACCGCCACGGTAGAGTCAAATGAAGAGGGTTTAAAACCTAGTGGCTCAAGCAACATATTCCAGCGGTAGGCCCGACTCCACGCGGCAATGATGGTAAAGAGGGTAACCAGAATGAGCCACCAATGATTGGCATTTTCGAATTTAGCCCACATAGCGGCCAAATCCATGTCTTTAAAAACGTACCACATCAAGCCACCCGCAATGGCCAGCGAAAGACAATATTTAAGGATATTTTTCATGGGTAAATGGCTAACTGCCAATTATTTTATTGTTTTCGTCGGGAAAAACGACTTTAGGTTTAAACGTTTTTGCTTCTTCCTGAGTCATCATGCCGTACGAAATAATGATGACCACATCACCTACCTGCGCTTTGCGGGCGGCTGCGCCGTTGAGGCAAATAATGCCCGTACCGCGCTCACCCTTAATGACATACGTAATGAGTCGTTCGCCGTTGTTATTGTTGACTACGTGCACTTGTTCATTTTCCAGAATACCTGCGGCATCCATCAGGTCTTCGTCAATCGTAATGCTCCCAACGTAGTTTAATTCTGCCTGAGTGACCTTAACGCGGTGGATTTTTGATTTGAATAATGTGACAAACATCTTGAGAAAAGTTATTAATCAGTGGTAAAACCGTTGAGAAAATGTTTGTAAAACAGTGTCTCGGCTCTCTTGCTGAAAATGAGTGATAAGCTAAATGTCTATGTGGTTAATCACCTGAAAAACGGCTAATCGGGGGGCAAAGTTCACGTTAAAAAACCACATTATCAATCAGACGCACTTTTCCCAAATGAGCGGCAATGCAAAGCGCCGTTTGTCCTGCATCGGCCATTGCCTCGATGGTTTGAAGCGAATGGGCGTCCACAATCTCAAAATACTCCAATCGAAAGGCGGGTTGTTGCTCAAAATGCGCGCTGATTTCTCGTTTCACTTCAGCAGGGGTACGGCCTGAAAGCAACAACGATTTGGCTAGGCTTAATCCTTTAAAAATATGCGGGGCAATGGCGCGCTCTTCCGTCGTGAGGTTTCGATTGCGGGACGACATCGCCAGTCCGTCGGATTCGCGGAGGGTGGGGCAGGAGTGAAGTTCAATCTGAAAACCAAGGTCAATCATCATCTGGCGAACCACGGCCACTTGTTGTAAGTCTTTTTGGCCAAAGTAGGTCCGGTCGGGCTGAACGATGTTGAACAACTTAGACACCACAATCCCGACCCCGTTGAAATGCCCAGGCCGAAATTGCCCTTCCATGACGTGCTCCAGTGCCCCAAAATCAAATTTTAAAATAGGTTTAGCATAAGCGTCTGACGGTTTAGAACCGTCGGACGCTTTGGCCTTTCCGTACATCTCTTCGGCCGACGGCGCAAAAACGGCATCACAACCTGCGGGAGCGAGCATCGCACAGTCGGTGTCGAGGGTACGGGGATAACGGGCGAGGTCGTCGGGATTATTGAATTGAATCGGATTGACAAAAATACTGCAAACGCTAAGGTCATTTTGCGCCTTGGAGGCTTCGATGAGCGACAAATGTCCTTCGTGCAATGCCCCCATGGTGGGTACAAATCCTACGGTCTTGCCTTGTTGGCGTTGTAAACGCAAGTATGAGCGGAGGTCGGCGATGGAATGAAAAATATGCATTACGCTTCCTGAAATTTTGGACAAAGCTATATAAATCCCTTTTACGAATTGCAATGTATACCAGTTGTAGCAAAAGCAACGGACAAAATCGGAGTGCTCACCCACAGTAAATAATGGAAGCTGATGCCCCACTTCCATCGTCATATCTACATCCTATTGCAGCTATCCAGGTTGTGGCACAAATTCTATCTTTAAGTAAGCGCCCGTCGCGTTGGGATTGGTGACGATTTGGGGTAAACCGTTGACTACATCTAGTGATTGGTTGTGGGTGTGTCCCGCAAATACTCCTAGCAGGTTGGGCGCTTTCATTGCTTCTTTATGAAAAGCCATGGTCACTTCGGTGTGTCCCGCTTCTGGCCACCGCTGACGGCGCTCTAACTCATAATTTCGGTCTGTTTTGGCACTCCATTCGGGATGCCCACACCCGAAACCCATGCCTCTTTCGGGCGCATACAGGGGGATATGAACCATCAAAACTAAGGGTTTTCCCGTGGCAACTTCTTTACGGAAAAACGCCAACTGCTCGGGCAGGATTTCGTAAATAGAATTGTCGATAACGACAAAACGTACGCCCTTAACTTCGCGCACGGTCATCAGTGGATTTTCGCCCTGATAGAGCGGAAAAAGGCGCTTTTTTGTCCACGTATCGCGCAGTTCCCTTGCCGAGCCCGACATTCCTTCGTAGTGCCAATCGTGGTTTCCTGCGGTATAGACGTAGGGTAAATTGGCCGTTTTTAATTGTTGACTTACCCAATCAACGGCGGCTTCGGAAGGAAAACTCATGATGTCGCCAATGAGTGCCACCAACGAAACCCCTTCTTTTTGGGCAATGGCCAGTGTTTCCTGAAAGCATTTTTCGGGATTTGTTGGTTCACCCGTCTGAAAATGCTTCGTTTGGTTGTAGGCTTTGGCCATGCGGGCGCTGTATTGTCGGTAAGGTTCTCCTCGCGCATCATCAATGAACAGGTGCGTGTCGGCTACAAATAGAATACTAAAACGCTCGCGAATGGTGGTGTTGAAGAAACGCACCCGGTTGGCATCAATGGCAAAAGTGCCTCGGTCTAGAAGCGTTGGTTGGGTGGTATTTTTAGCATGAATGGCTAAAGGTGCCAAGGCGAGAGATGAAAGCAACGTTCGTCTTTTCATGGTCAATGTCGTAGGATTATTTTTTATGAATGAACCAAGCCCATAAAATAAACACAAATTGCAGGGGTAAGCGAATCAGCGCCATTTGATGACTGCCGATGGCGGGATTTTCTTTGAATACATCAACGATGTGCAATGGCAAAAACAGTAACATCAGCACGAGAATCCCGAGGGTAGACTGTGGGCGAAAGGCTGGAATAAAAACGCCGATGCCCACGATGATTTCGGCTATTCCTGATAGATAGTTGATGGCCTCGCCCGGTAAAAAACTCGGAACAAAAGGAAGGTACATTTCGGGCTTTAGGAAGTGATTTACACCCCCAAAAATCATGAAGGCACCGAATAGGTACGTCAGGATGAGTTTTAGTATTTTCATTTTTAATGGTATAAGGTTTAGGAATAAACAAAATGCGGTGGATTTAAGCAACCCACCGCACCAATTTTTTTGCATTTTAAAAAAACTACAAACTTTTCAAAAATCCGCTTTCGACTTTCCAGCTTTTCTTGTTGGAACGAAGCTCAAAATTGCCTCGGTCGCCCAATCTTAATACAAGCGGCTTGCCTTTAGCGTCAACGAGCATAGCGCCTTGGGCGTCGAGTTCATCAATGCCGTAGAAGACCGACAAATCGCCGAAATCTTCGATGCTGCTGCGGTAACTGAACGCGGTGGCGTCGGCATTGTTGACCTCGTTGCGGTTAATGGCGACATCAACGGTGTAGGTTTGACCATTTAATTCAGTTTTGGCATTACGAATGATGAGGTCGTAGTGGTTACGCGCGTTTTGGGGGATTTTCTCGTAATCGTTTCGATTTTCGCGGGCATAAGTGCCATCGGCAATGGATTCTAGCGCGGTCAAAATGGCCACAAAATTCATTTTGCGCAGATACTGCTTTTCGGGGTCATTTTTGTATCCCCCTGATTCAACCAACACCAAACTGGTGCCCCACTTGGCGATGTTGTCGCCAAAGGCGCGTGGTTCAAACTCATCCGAATAGCGTGCTACTTGGTTGGGGACAAACTTTTGCAATTCACGGTTCATGCCCACAATCAACTGCATGGCGCGCTCACGAACAGAATTGATGGTACGCTCTTCGTTGTAGGCCGTTGCCAAAAACGAAATTGCGGCTACTTCTTTCGACTCACCTACGCTGTAGCGCGGGCTTTGGTCGTGGAGGTTGAAACCCACGGCAGGTTTGAGGGTCTGCTGAAGATGTTTGAGCAATTTTGACTCGGGGCACTGCAACCGCAACGCGTCGCGGTTCATGTCGATTTCTTGCGCGGTGCGGCGTTGCCAACGCTCCACGCCGTCGGGGTTGAGCATCGGAACGAAATAGAGCGTACTTTTTTCCTGAAGCTTTTTGCGCAAATCGTCAAAGCCATCGCCGCTTGCGCTCAGAAAATTGAAAATATCCAGCAATGCCATTGTGGCGGTGGCTTCGTCGCCGTGCATCTGCGACCACAGCAAAACGGGAGGTGCGCCCTTGCCGTATTTTAATTGGAAGATTGAACGGCCCTCAAACGATTTCCCCGCCTCCGTGACGCTGAAATTGGGGTTGGCTTTGGCCTTATCGATGAGGGGAACCAAATGACGATGTTTAAACGCCCGACGCTCGGCGACGCTTTTTTCTTTGAACATCTCGTGCGCGTCGAAAAGGCGCTGTGATAGGTTGTTTTGGGCAAAAATGGTTTCAGACATACAAAAAAAGAAAACCACCAATAGTAGGTGTTTCATGTGGGCTTGAGTGTTTAACGTTAGGTTTTATACAAAGTTAAGTTATTCTACCAGCGCACCTGCCCATCACCCACAACCACCCATTTCTCCGTTACCAATTTTTCTAAGGCAAAGGGCCCTCGTGCGTGAAGTTTTTGGGTCGAAATGCCAATTTCGGCGCCGAGTCCAAACACCCCACCGTCGGTAAAGCGCGTGGAGGCATTGGCATACACGGCGGCGGCATCTACTTCATTGAGAAAACGCTCAATGGAAGATTGGTTTTGGGAAACAATGGCTTCAGAGTGGCGCGACGAATAATTTTGAATGTGTGAGAGGGCTTCGTCCAGACCATCTACGATTTTTACCGCTATTTTGTAATCCAGAAATTCTCGCCCAAAATCCTGCGGTTGAGCGTGTTGGAGCATGGGATATTGCATTTGCTCAAATAAAGGATAAGATTCATCGTCGGCAAATACTTTTACGTTCCATTTGATAAAATCTTCTTTGAGCATCGGCAAAAAAGTAGTCGCAATGGCTTTGTCAACAATCACGCAATCCATCGAATTACAAACCGACGGACGTGATACACGCGCATTTACTACAATGTCGCGGGCTTTGGTCAAATCGGCCGTAGCTTCTACGTAACCATGGCATACCCCCGCGCCCGTTTCGATGGTTGGAATCAGTGAGTTTTTACGCACAAACTGAATCAAAGATTCTGAACCACGAGGAATGATAATATCAACATAGCGCGTAGCCGTGAGCAGTTCCATCACAAATTGGCGGTCGGTTGGTAGCAACATCACCGCGTTGGTGTCTATGCCGTTTTCTTGCAATGCTTGGTGAATCAACCCCACCAAACAACGATTGGAGAAATCGGCTTCTTTGCCGCCTTTGAGCACGCAGGCGTTGCCCGAGCGCAGGCACAGCGCGGCTACGTCTACGGTTACGTTGGGGCGCGATTCAAAAATCGCTCCGACCACGCCGAGCGGCACGGCTATTTTTTTAAGTTTGAGTCCCTGTTCAATTTCTCGCTCAAACAACACCTGTCCCGATGGGTCGGGCAATTGCGCCACGTCGCGCAGGCTGTCGGCCAAGCCCTGTATACGTTTTTCGTTGAGAAATAAACGGTCTTTTTTCGGGTCTCCGTCTGGCATACGCTCCATATCTTTTTGGTTTTCAGCCATGATATGGACTTGGTTTTCAATCAGTATGTCAGCCAAACGATTCAGGAGAGTCGTTTTTTGCGCACTCGTCAAACGGCGCACTTGGGCCGCCGCTTGTTGCGTAGCTTGGAGTTGGGGAACAATCGTGGTGGTCATTTTTTTAGTCGTAAAAGCTAACGATGAACGAATAACCGGTTAGCTATTTTAGGACTGTAAAATTGGGCAAAAAAGCCGCAAAACCCAAACTTGGCAAGTTTAAGAAACTGGCTAAGTTTTATCTACGAAATATTTCGTATAAAAAATTTGGTATTACGAAAGTCTTCGTATATGTTTGTTACGAAATTATTCGTAGATTAAATAAATGCTTAACCGCATGACAAAACCATGAAACCAACCGATTCTGAACTCGAAATTTTGCAGGTGCTTTGGCAAGAGGGGCCCTGCACCGTGCGGCAGGTGAATGAGCGCCTCGCCCAAAACAAAGATGTGGGCTACACCACTACGCTTAAACTGATGCAGATTATGCACGAAAAAGGCCTTTTGACGCGTTTGGAAGAAGCACGGTCGCACGTGTACGCTGCCAATGTTAGCGAAGAAGAAACGCAATCGACCTTACTCGAACGCTTTGTCGACACGGCTTTTCGCGGCTCAGCCAGCAAACTGGTCATGCATGCCTTGGGCAATCACAAAGCCACTCCTGCCGAACTCGACGAAATTCGTAAACTCTTAGACCAAATCGAAAAACAGCCATGAAACTTTTCTCATTATCCTCAGAACCCGTCATCGAAGCTTTTGGTTGGATGCTCCTCCACGCCGTTTGGCAGGGGTTTGCCATTGCTCTAGTGGCCGCTGGAATCTTGTTTTTGCTACGTCGAAAGGCGAGTTATAGCCGTTATTGGACGGGTATCGGTGCTTTGTTGATTCAGGTAGTGGCCTCAGCAGGTACGTTTGCGTTGTATTATCAACCTCGTGTATTGCAGGCGTCTCTTCCTAAAGTGACCCAATTTGCGCAGCCCTTGATGACAAAAGGCTCGCAAGTGATGATTTCCTTACCTTGGTACAAGCAGACTTTGTGGTTTTTGCAGAGCCATCTGGAGACCATCGTGCTGTTTTGGGTCATTGGCGCCTCTGTATTGTTGTTGCGTTTGGTTGGGAGTTGGGTGTATGTACAACAATTGAAGGCCGAAGGGATTCGACTGACCGAATCGGGCATTCAGGATATGTTTCGGCGAATTGCTACTGCGCTCAACATTCGTTCAACCGTGCACTTGTTTGAGTCGGTACGGGTGAGTACGCCCGTGGTCATTGGCTTTATTCGCCCCGTCGTTTTGCTTCCCGTTGGGCTAGCGACTGGATTGAGTGTCAAGCAAATTGAGGCGATTTTGGCGCATGAATTGGCTCACGTGAAGCGGTACGACTATTTGGTTAATCTCCTGCAATCGTTGGTTGAGGTGGTATATTTTTTCCATCCCGCGTTGTGGTGGGTGTCGTCGCGGGTGCGCATTGAGCGTGAGCATTGCTGCGACGACGTAGCGATTCAGATTTGTGGCGACAAGGTGGCCTTTGCCCGGGCGTTGGCCGAAGTGGAAGCGTTTCGTCAGTCGCCCGCGTTGGCCATGGCCTTTGCTTCCAAAAGAGGGGTGATGTTGCAACGTGTGCGCAGGGTGCTGGGGGTTCCCGAAAAACCGCAGCAGAGAATGAGTCCCAATGCATTGGTATTGCTCGTGCTGTTGGTATTTGGGGTGTCGGTGTATGCGTTTCAACCGCAAGATAAGCCTAAGGCACCCAAAACCAAGAATATCAGCCATACATCCAAAGACGCAAAAATTGAATTGGATGAAAATGGAAAACTCACAAAAGTGACGTGGAGACAACGCCCATTAACCGCGGAGGAAGTGGTAGAATTGCAGAAATTAAAAGACAAGCTTGACAATGGAGAAATCACGCTTGAAAGCATCAAAAATGCGGAGCAAAAAGCCATTTTAGCTCGTCTTACCGATGCCGAAACGGGCCTTCATCAAGGAATGGCGGCCTTGGCAAACGGACTTTCTCACATTGATTTTGAGAATATAAGCATTACAGATGACCAATTGGATGCAATATCTGAACAGGCATTGGCCGATGCCCAACCCATTGTTGACGCCATTGCGGTTGCTTTTTCTGATACCATTGATGAACGTAAAATGCAGTATCATCACCGCAGAATGGACAGCCTCAACCGATTGATGGAGCCTCAACACCAAAAAATGGAAGCCCTTCGGTTGGAGATGGAGCAGCATGAATTCAAAACCAGCGAGTTGGAACGAAAAATGGAGGTGTTGGAATGGAAAAAGAACAAGGCCGCCGATGAACGAAACCAAGTGCTCGAAAAACGAAATAAGGTGATGTACCAAGAAGGGCAAAAAGTAAAAAAATCAGCGGCCGAAGTTGAAAAGGAAATCGACGAGTTGGAAAACCAAATCAAGCAGCGCGAAACGCAGATGCAGCAGTTGAATCAACAATTGGGAGAGTTGCGGCTCCAACTAAAAACGGTTCGCAAACCTGTGGAAGAACTGGAAAATCAAATGCGGGAATTGGAAGAACTCAACGAGAAGTATTCACGCGAAATAGACTTTCACGCTGTAGAAATGAGTCGTGCCTATCCGCCGCCGCCGCCGCCGCCCGTTGAGCCAGCGAGAGCAAGAGTGCCCCGCAAGATATCACCACCGCCGCCGCCTGCCGAGCCTGCACCGCGCGTTGGTACTCAAACACCCAAGGCGGTACGGCCTCCCACGAGGGTAGGACAACCCGTGGCCCCTGTCACTCCTACACCGCCTAGAAAAAAGTAAACGTCTAGCAAATTCTTAAAAAACAGTTTTCGGCTTTGAGTGCTTTTGCACCGAATTGTCGAAAACTGTTTTCCTTTTTATGATTTTTATTCCAAAAAAAACAGATATACCAAAGACCGATAGATAAAAAAGGAGAAGGTTTTTTGCGACCGTATCCGAAATGCGTTTATTTTGTGCCTTCATATCCGCTGTTTCATGCCATTTGTTTGATGAAAGTGGCCTTATTTTATGCTTGTGAAGAAGAAATCAACACTATTCAATTTTAAAGACCTCATCGTATATTTTTTGATTGCAGGCACTGGCGCGGCGGTACAATTTGTAGCAGGCAGTTTTTTTCGTAACTACGTTGATTTTTTTACGTCAGTATCGTTGGGCTACATCGTCTCGTTTGTTGTGGGCTTTGTACTCACCAAAATGTTTGCTTTTGATGCCCGCAATACCAATAAAACCCGCCGTGAGATGGTGAAATTTGGTATTGTAGCCTGTATTTCTTTTGGAATTACGGTTGGTTTTGCGGCTTTAACGCTCAAAATTCTGCACTCATCAGATCCCAACGATTATATTTATAAAATTCCGTACGGTATCATTCCCGAAAAATACAAGGATGTCAACGTCACCGAGGCATCTTCTACGCTGGTAGGAATGGGACTGAGTTTTGTCAGCAATTATATTCTTCACAAAACCTTTACCTTCAAAAGCACAGGTTTCTACGACCGCGCCAAAGCGGCATTGCACTTAGGCAGAGACTAAGCGTCAGACGCTTGTTTATTTTACTTGTTCCTGCGTCAAAATCGCCATCCAGGTTTTTATTGCTCATAAGCGTCAGACGGGCTGGGCGCCCCCGTTCAAAACCGTCCGACGCCTGTTTATTTTACTTGCTCCTGCGTCAAAATCGCCATCCACGTTTTTATTCCTTCTACATAATTACCCAGTCGCAAATTTTCATTGGCGGCGTGTTGATTGTTGTCCATGTTGACCATCGGCACGTGAATAGCGGGCAAATTCAACTCTCTTAAAAACGGCACAATCGGCACGGAGCCGCCCGTCATGCGTATTTTGATGGGCTCTTTGCCAAAGGTGCGCATCATGGCGGCCGTCAGCCAGCGGTCGGGGTAAATGCCGAAATCGGTCCGGAAAGGCAGCATTCTGGATTCCCGTTCGGTAAGGGTGACGATTTTAGGGTATTTGAGGCGTTCTTCATCGGTGGGTTTACGATTCAGAATAACGTAACCTTTTCCTTCAATGTGTTTTTTTATCAACGAAACCAAGCGGTCGGGGTCGGTTTCGGGAACCAGTCGCAGGTCTATTTCGGCAATGGCCTCTTCTGGTACGATGGTGTTGGCTTTTTCGCCGATGTTGGCACAAACCAGCCCCCGAATGTTGAGAGAAGGATACTGCAAGGCTTCCTGATAATTGGCCCCTACCTTATCGGGCGCCGCAAAGCCTAGTTTTTGCCTAATGTTTTCGGGACTGTCGGGAACTGCCGCCAGAATTTTGCGGGCGTCGGCGTCGATGCTGATGCCGTCGTAATAGCCCGGAATCGTCACGCGGCCGTCTTCGTCTTTCATGGAGGCCAGCAACTGCGCCATGCGCAACGCCGGGTTAGGGGCATAATTTCCGTAATGGCCGCTGTGTTGTGGTGTTTTTGGCCCATAAGTGGTCAGCGTAATGGTGGCAATGCCACGACAGCCGTACGTAAGCGTAGGCTCGTTGGAGAGGTGCCGTCCGCCATCCATCACCATCAGAAAATCAGCGGCCAGTTTTTCTTTGTATTTCTTCACAGCTTCGGCCAGGTGTGGCGCACCGATTTCTTCCTCACTGTCCAAGATGACTTTGATGTGGTAGGGGGAGTTGATGCTTTCTTTTTGCATCATGTCCAAGGCCGCCAGCAACATCAAAATTGGCCCCTTATCGTCCGAAACAGCCCGGGCAAAGATGCGCCATTCGGGGTCGTAGCCCGTTTGTAGGTTGTTCCAGTCTATCTTTTCCCATTGGCCGTTGGCTCCCCGTTTTTTCAGGACGGGCTTGTAGGGAGATTCCTGTTGCCATTTTTCGGGCTCCACGGGTTGTCCGTCGAAGTGCATGTAAAACAACAATGTTTTGAGCGGTCCCGAGGTTGGGGTAGCGGGTTTCTTCTCGGCAAAAAAAACAGGGTGCCCGCCCGTTGGCAGTGCTTCGGTGCTGAAGCCGCGTTTCTCAAAGGCTTTTTTCAGCCAATCCAAGTTGGGCTGAATCTGCTCTTTGATGTGCGCATTGCTCGGCAAAACCATAAAATCATACAGGTCGGCGTAGTAGTTTTTAACGTGTTTTTGGACAATAGATTCCAAGTTGGGCTTGGGCTGGGCCGATGCAAAAAGTGAAATCAGGGAGAATATACAGAGGGATAAAAGTAGTTTTTTCATTAAGTTAGGAGTAGTAAAATTAATAAGAGTAAAAGCTCAGTTTTTAAGGTTTAATTCTTCGTTTCTTCGCCAAAGACCCATTTTCCAAACCATTGTAGGTTTTCTTCCATGACCTGCCGCATTTGTTTTGGTTTGGTAATGCCGTGGCCAAAGCCTTTATAAACCACCATTTTGACGGGGACGTTGTTGTCTTCCAACGCCAATCTCAGCTCGTAGGCATTGGCAATGGGCACGCGCCGGTCCAGTTCGCCGTGTTGAATGAGTGTCGGAGTTTTTGCGGTTTTGATGTACGAAATGGGGGATGTTTTCTTATAAATCTCGGGGTCATTCCACGGTGTTCCTTTGAGGTATTGCCGCGTAAAAGGCGTAATGTCGGTATTTTGGTAATAGGTGGCCCAATTGGAAATTCCTGCCCCGACCGACGTTGCTTTAAAACGGTCGCTGAAGGTGGTGATGAACGCCGAAATATAGCCACCCTGACTCCAGCCCATAGCACCTACTTTGTCTTTGTCGACCATGCCTTTTCCAATCAGAAAATCCACGCCCGAAATGACATCGTCGTAATCGCCCACGCCCAAATTGCGGACATTTAACGCCCTGAATGCTTTGCCATAGCCCGCCGAACCACGGTAGTTGGGACGCAGTACCAGTGCGCCTTTGGCCGCAAAAAGTTCGATGGGGTAGTAGCGGTCGGCCGTAATGCTCGGCATATCAATGCCCGTTGGGCCACCGTGGATTACGACCAAAAGTGGATATTTCTTGGTGGGGTCATAATTGGCGGGTTTGATTAATACACCTTCGATCGTGGCGCCATCGCGCGATTTCCAGCTAATCACTTCCCGGCTCGCCGTTTTGTAGGGTTTGAGTTGGTCACTCATTTGCGTCAGGATTTTGGGCGAAAAAGCGGGAATGGTCGAAACCGCAATTTCTCCCATTTGATTGGGCGAAGCCATCACAAAAGCGATTTGTTTGAAGTCTTTCGTGAATGAGAACTGGTTGGCGATGAGGTTGTCAGGTTGCGTAATTTTGGTAAACTTCTTGGTGGATGGATTGAGTAAAAACAAGTGCGCACTCGTTTTCTGCAAGCCACCAAACCAAATCCCTTCGCTCGACCAATTCAACAGCCCAGCGTTTTCGTCAAAACTTTGGCTCAAAACGGTCGGGGTTCCTCCTTCGGCAGGCACGCTTGCAATGAGACGATTGGCATAAAAAAAGAATTCGTCTTCGTTGGCCGTTACGAATGCAATTTGCTTTCCATCGGGCGACCAAACGGGGTTATTGTCGGGGCCTTTCATGGAAACAATCTTCCGGGTAGTGGTGTCGGCCAACGTAAGTACATAAATATCAGCCGTATGGCTGTTAATCAAGTCAGGATTTTTGGTGGCATCAAACGCGATTTTTGTGCCGTCGGGAGAAAAAGAAAAACCGCCCACCGAAAAATCCGTTCCTTTCGTCAGTGCTTTGGGCGTGGGGAGCTTGGTGGCGGTGTCCGAAACGGGCAAGATGTAGAGATGCGTCATTTTGTAATCCTGCTGCACCACTTCATAATCGCTGTATTTTTCCACCCGTTCTTTAAACGCTTTGGAATCGGGAACGGTGGTGGCAAATACAATGGATTTTCCGTTGGGCGAAAAGTCAAAATACGATACGCCCGTTTCAAATTTGGTGAGCGCTTTGGCCTCGCCACCCTGCGGATTGATGACGTAAATTTGGCTTTTATCGTCGCGGGTGGAGAGAAAAGCCAGCGTTTTGCCATCGGGCGACCAGACGGGGCTACTGTTTGATTTTTTGGAGTTGGTAAGCGGGTATTTCTCGCCCGTAGCGGTGTTGGCCAGCCAGATTTCGGTCTCGTAGGCATTCTCTTCCCAATTGGTTTCTGTGACGGTATACGCCACCCAACGACCATCGGGTGAGGTTTTCGGGCTGCCCACGCTTTTCATCGAAATTGATTGCTGAATGCTGGGCGTTTGGGCAAAGGCCATTACTCCCACAAGGCAAAACAGGGGTAAAAGGTTTAGTTTCATTGGATGAAGTTTAATTGCCCCTAAAAATAAAGATTTTAAACAGGAAAGGGCCGCAAAATTTTGCAGCCCTTTCGTTTAAATCTAAAATCCAATGTCTTTGGATACACAGACATTGGCGTAGAAGTCGTGGTTATTAACTATGCCCAACGGGAGAGGCGTTTTCCTGTTCAAATCTACCTGCCAGATTTTTTATAGTCCATCTCTAATTGCCTTATGGACACGTCTTTATCTCCGCTTGGAAAGTACTCGATTTTTCTGCTGTGAAGCCGGGGAGTAAGGTGATGGCGTTGCCTGCTTCATAGACTACGTTGGCACGGGGCGTAAAAGTGACGTGGCCTACTTTCTTGGTGGAGGTAAGGGTCGTGACGGCCTTGAACCGTTCTTTGCCTGTGATTACATCGTAACCTACCGCAACGGTATTGGTCGCCACCACAATGGTAAAGGTCTCCGAACCGCCCGTGCTGCAATTCGCCGAATAGGAGGTGGTAACGGCAGGACTAAAACTGACCGAAGCCCCAGTTTGTGGACTCGGCCCGCCCAACCAAGTCAGCGTGCCTGTGCAACCACTCGCGCTCATGGTGATGGATGCGCCCGGACAAATAGCGGGTGTTTCGGGTGTAATGGTAATCACATTGGGGGTAGTGCAATTTTGTGTATCTCCTGAGATGCTCCAACCCTCGCCCCCCGAATTTCTACCTGATACCATTTTGATTGGCTCTGCCCGGGTTAATTGAAGGGGTGCTTGCCCTGTAATTGTACCCGTAGCGGGAAAGACTCCATTTTTTGAGGAGAGCGTCAGAATCGCCATTTCACCCGCATTGATGGTGGGAGCTTTTGCAATCGCAACTATTGGAAGCGAACATTGATTCGTAATGTTGATAAATGTCCCGTTTACTTCTTCAGTCAGCGTCCGACCTGGTTCCTCCACCGTTGGGGAGGCATAAGCACGGGTTATTACGGTATTGGGCAGTGAACGGGACGCACCGATTGGCAGAAAAAACAAGTCATAGCATTTAGAAGTATTTGTTCCAGTCAACGCAAATTTGACGTCAGCGACTGAAATCCAAGAAGCCCCTACGGTAGTTCCGCTCCCTTGCTCTCCTCTGTACAAAATATTCAGCGTAAATACAGAGGTGTCTGCCCCCACATCCGTCAATGAAGTTATACTAAAGTAATCTCCTGAGGAAAAGTTATTTCGACTTTTAATAGACGGGTTTGCGAGCTGAGCACTTTTATAGAAAATCCTTAAATTGGCATTTCCCATTACAAATGCACTGTCGGGGGCCTGAATTTCTACGCTGACAATGGCACTATCGCAAGCGATTACTTTGGGGACAAGTCGCAACTTAAAACTTGTCTGGGCAAACGCT
>NZ_JAMZEL010000014.1:0-183072 GCF_024158025.1 Runella salmonicolor | reverse complement strand
TAGGTTTGTTAGCACAACTAAAATACGAAAATCCCCGAATTATGCCAAATACGCGCATATTCGGGGATTATTTTTTGATGCAAAGTACTGATAATTAATATCTTAACCCTTTAAAGGGAAGCCTGTTTAATCATTCGCATAAATTAAATGCCTCATTTAAATATTTAATAGGATTTTCTTCGAAATAGGAATCTTTAATTATTGTTGATTTCTTAGATAAGGCTGAAAAACTTCTATTTCCTTTTTTTTTAGTTGGGCTTATTTCGTATTGCTTATTTTCTTCGGTAAGAAACAAACATTTTTCAATTTTTTTATAAAATTGAGAATAGCTTGATACTTTTGCCATATCCCATAAAGGAGACTGTAATTTATCACGTTCTCTTGGATTAACATCTTCAGCAAATATTTTCTCATTTAAGCTACCTATCAGTGCATTATTAATATATGATAATATTAAGTTCTGCTCCAATTCAATATCTAAATTGATTGAATAATAAGGCTCAGATTCTACCAAACCAAATTTTGAGGGAGAGACTGCATGAATATACAAGACATTATCGTATCCTTTAAAAAGTTGGATGAGCTTCATTTTAAGTATTTAAATGGCTTTGTTGCATGGTTAATTTGGAAGGACTTTGACGGTTTAGCCATTGTTTGTGTTATCGACAATAGCCTGCTTATTAATTTTTTGTGAAATAAATTTCCACAAAAATCCAATATCTAAAATGTAGTGTTTTTTTCAAATAGATAGGTTATTTAAAAATGAATCTATTCAATAATAAGATTGAAATCTTTTAATAATTTTTGAGCTTCTTTAAGTTGAACTGTATTCATTTTCCAAATATAAATTTTTTTATTAAGTGCCTGCAAATCGCCTAGATTATGTTTTTTTTTCAATACTTTTCTTTAAATCATAATAATCTGCGATTCGCTTTAAATGAATGTCAGTAACAAAATTAGTTTTTTGTAAATTTCTAAAGTAACCTTCTTTTAGTTTGACAAAATCATTTTCAGATAAATCTATTTTTTTGAAATTAAAAAAATCATTATTCTTGCCGTATGAACCGTACATTATAGCATTTTCAAAATTTCTTGATTTAAATATCATTCCATAATTAAAATTACAAATTTTACTCAATTCATCAAGTAAATTAAAAAATTGATTGTTACTGATAGATAATTTATTTTTATTAATTGAAATTAGTACATGATTTGTTTCTTCAAAAAATCCAATTGAAATTTGAACTGATGACTCATTATTATTGCCTCTATTTGAATGTAACAGGAAGCCATTTAAATCATTATAATCATACTGCTCACACACCTCAATCATTTTCTCTAAAGCCAAAACCCTTTCGGGGTAATTTTTTTCTGAGTAATTGCCATATATTCGACCACTTAATTTCATGCCACTCCATAACTGAATTGTTTTACCAATCAAATTTAAAAAAACAGTTATATCTTGTGAATTAATAGCGCTAAAATAGCTAGCGATTGAGACAATTTTTTTATTACAAAAATTAAACATAGATAAATATTATTTACGTCATCAGAAACGAAGTTGTGAGCACTCTCACGGGCGGTTTTGAGAAACCTGCCGCACCAAGTTCAACCAAAAGGGCCTGATTTTCGATAAAATCAGGCCCTTTTTATATTGAAACGTACGTTTTTAGTCCAGAAAAATGCCAACTATGGCTTGCGCCAACGACAATCCTAAGCTGAACAATAACGCGGCCAAAATGCTCGAAACGCTGAAGCCGTCTACCAGATAATCGCAGAGATAAACAATCAG
Source organism: Runella salmonicolor (assembly GCF_024158025.1). Taxonomy (NCBI): domain Bacteria; kingdom Pseudomonadati; phylum Bacteroidota; class Cytophagia; order Cytophagales; family Spirosomataceae; genus Runella; species Runella salmonicolor. The sequence goes on along the minus strand of NZ_JAMZEL010000014.1, from coordinate 181,280 downwards.
GATGTTGATGACGAAATAAAACAAACCAAGGGTTAGAATGGTGATGGGCAATGAGAAAAAGAGCAATATCGGTTTTATAAACGTATTGAGTAGTCCCATCACAATGGCGACAATAATGGCGGTTTGGGTGGTGTCAACGTAAAAGCCCTGGAGCACGCGGCTGGCGGCTATCACTACAATAGTGCTTACAATGAGGCGTACAATCAGATTTATCATAAAAGAAGAAAGGTTTGGTTTGAAAATGAATAAGGAAAGATTTTCGGTTGTAAAATTAGAAATACTCCCGAAAATCCAAAGGACAATTGTCGGGTATTTCCACTAAACGCCGTCGACCAATTCAAATTGTAACTTAATCAGGCCCGCATACAGGCCGTTTTCGTTCATGGCCAGTTCTTCGTGGGTGCCAGACTCAAAGATGGTGCCTTCCTTAATGACATAGATGCAATCTACGTTGCGGACGGTGGCTAGTCGGTGGGCGATGATGATGGTGGTGCGATTCTGCATCAAACGGTCGAGGGCATCTTGTACCAATTTCTCCGATTCGGCATCCAACGAGCTGGTGGCTTCGTCGAGAATCAGGATTTTGGGGTCTTTCAAAATGGCCCTTGCAATGGCAATCCGCTGACGTTGACCACCCGAAAGTTTGATGCCGCGTTCGCCCACGATGGTTTCCAATTGGTCGGGAAAAGATTCAATAAAATCGAGGGCGTTGGCTTTGCGGGCGGCTTCCCGAATCTCTTCGTGGGTGGCGTTGGGCTTGCCATAAGCAATGTTTTCGCGGATGGTGCCGCCAAACAAAATGACTTCCTGAGGCACCACGGCGATATTTTGGCGGTAAGCCGTAATATCAAAGGTCTGAATATCCTGCCCATCTACCGAGATTTTTCCGCCCAGCGGGGTATGATAACGCATCAATAGTTGCACGATGGTTGATTTGCCAGCGCCGCTGTAACCCACCAAAGCGATTTTCTGACCGGCAGGTACGTTGAGCGAGACGCCTTTCAATACCTGCATATCGGGCCGGGTAGGGTAGGCAAATTGTACGTTATCAAAAGCGATATTGCCGTTTACCGTAATCGGTTGTACCCGTTGGTGCACATCCACTTCTGATTTTTCGTCCAAAATTTCCAGCAATCGTTCCGAAGCGCCCAAGGTTTTCTGAATCTGGGCGTACATATCGCCCAAACCGCCAATAGACCCCCCGATAAACATGGTGTAGAAAATGAAGGTCATCAATTCAGAAAAGGGCATTTCGCCGCTTTGTACCAGCGTAGCACCGTACCAAACCACCCCGACGATGCCGCCAAACAGCGCAAAAATGATGAATGAAACGAATCCGCCGCGAAAACGGGCCGCTTTTAACGAGGCCGTGATAACGCGAGAAAGGGCGTCGCCGTAGCGGTTGATTTCGAGAAATTCATTCGTAAATGCTTTTACGATTGTCACGGATTGGAGCGTTTCTTCCACCACGACGTTGGCGTTGGCCAGTTCGTCTTGGGCTTTCTTGGAGAGTTTGCGGATGTAGCGCCCAAAAATCATGGCGACTACGATAGCCACGGGAAACGTAGCCAACATAAAAATGGTCAGTTTCCAAGAAATAAAGCAGATAATTACGATACCCACCACCACCGTGGCCAATGAACGAAACAATTCGGCCAAGGTAAATGATAGCACATCCTGCAATGCCTGCACATCGGAGGTGATGCGGCTCATGAGTTCGCCCACGCGGCGTTGTTCAAAAAAAGGAATGGGTAACGATACGATTTTGCCGTATAAAGTACGCCGAATATCGGCCATGCCTTTCTCGCTCACGATGGAGAAAAAATAAATACGCCCAAACGAAAAGAGCGATTGCAGCACCAAAATACCAATCAGAAAAAGAACCACCTGATTGAGTTCATAGGAGGATTTTCCTTCAATCACCGCCACGATTTCGCCAATCAATTTGGGGAAAATAAGGTTGGTTGTGAGCGAGAGAAGCAGGAAAAGGATTCCTACCAAAAACGTATTTTTATAGGGTAAAATAAACCGAAATATCTTGAGGGCTTTCGACAGACCTTCTTTATTGAGTTTGCGTTTTTTATCTTCGGGCGACAATTCTACGCCCGTTCCTCTTCCTTTTGCCATTTTGTGGGTTAATTTTATGCTTTAACTGCTAATGTATTGACTGAGCTTACTTTGCTTTTTTTTAGACTCTTAAACGGCACACGGATGACACGGATTTAATACGTGAAAATCCGTGTTCCCAAAGGGATCCGTGCGGACCGCCGCAGCGGGCATCCGTGTGCCATTAGTCTGCGACGAATGATTAATATTTCCGTTTTAGGTGTCATGGTCCGAGTCCAAATGGGACCCCAAAGTTACTCTTCTTCTTTTTGCCCCTTGTATTTTGATTGCTCCAACAACTGCCTAACATTGGTATTGGCCATTAAATCAGGGAGTTTGGTGGATGGATTTTCGGTCAAATACCGATTGATGATGCGCCAACCTACCCAACGGCCGATTCCTCCGGGGCAGTATTGGCTTATTTCGGGCGTGGCGGGACGCTCACTGATGAATCGGTCTTTTTCGGCATCGCGGGTTTGGTACAACAGCTTTCGGTCCAAAAAATACGCCCAAATGTCTTCTTGTGAGGCGTATACATCTTCGAGCTGCTCCTGCGAATAGCCAATGATGAGGCTGTCGGGCGTTTCGGGGGCTACGTGCTTGACAAACTCGAAACCTTTTCCGTACCACATCATGTCGGCCAGCAGCGTTTGGTCGTTTTCGGGTACTTTGTTGTATTTCTCCGAAATGAAAAACAAAACGGCAGGCACAATGTATTCTTGTTGATAGCGACAAAGTTGATAATCAAATAGTTGGGGTCGGTACTTGGCTTTTGGCCCGCCGAAATAATCTAGCCCGATGACAATCACACTGTCGGAAACGTACAAATCACTACCCATAAAACCCGTCACGGTGGTGACTATTTGCGGAGCTTTAAAATCGGGAAAATTGGCTTGAATCTCACCGAACGCCTGTTGCAGTTGTGTTTTTATGGGTGCTAAATCCCCAAATTGTGTTTGCAGGTCTTTGTTGAATTGCTGCAAATCAGGATTGGTGATATTGGCATACAATTGATTGATAATGAGGGAGTCAGGGGTGCTTTTGTCTAGCCCAAAATACGCTCTCAGGTAAGGGTTTTTGGTGAACAATCCCGCAATTTCGTCAGGATTTTTGGCCGCAAAAAGCTCGTTTTCCAAACGACGAACGGTAACGGGGATTTCTTTGGGCGGGGTATCACAGCCTGACGAGGCCATAAAAAGTGCCGCCGAAGCGAGAATAGAATAGAAAATTGATTTCATGAAAGGAGGCAATGACCTACTTGAAACGCAGAAATATTGCTAAAAGTTTGTGGTTAACCGATTTTTAATGGACAACTTCCCTTATAGCACCGCGCTTTCCAAAAATCGAATCGTGCCTGTATCGGCGTCCATTTCGGCTTCGATGCCTACGGGAATGGTGAATTTTTGACGGATGTGCCCAATCATCGCTCCCGAATACGCGGGTTTGTTGAAAGGACGGATGTGGTCGTTCCAAAGGTCTTCGAGTGTGAGTGAGCCGTAGCTGCCGTTACCGGGTTCACATTCAGTGCATTTGCCGAAAATAAACCCGTTGATTTCGTCCAAAATACCGCAGAGTTTTACCTGAGTTATCATGCGGTCCATGCGATAAGGGGCTTCGTCGACGTCTTCACAAAAAAAGAGTGAACCTTTCCAGTCGGGTACGTAGGGCGAGCCAAGCAAATGACTCAAGACGGTCAGGTTTCCGCCCAATAGTTTACCCCACGCTTTGCCCGAACCAATAGTAGAAATGCGGTCGGCGACCTGTGTGAGATTATCGCCCACTATTTTCGGATTTTCGCAAAACACCGCTTCGGCGTCCATCAGTACTTTTCGGAAATAACCTACCGTAAACTCATTCCAGCTTGCCGCACCTTCTGGCCCGTGAAATGTAATCAAACCTGTTTGGCTGTAAATTCCTAATAACAAGGCGGTTATGTCGGAATATCCGATAATTACTTTGGGGTTTTTACGAATGGTATCATAATCCAACAACGGCAGAAGTCGCGCGCAGCCCCATCCGCCGTGAACGCACACGATTCCCTGTACCGAAGAGTCGGCAAAGAAATCATTTAAATCGGCAGCACGGTCGGCGTCTTTGCCGCCCAAATAGCCGTAGCGCTCCCACATTCGCTTGCCCAATTTAACCTTAAAGCCCAACGCCTGCATGGATTCTATGAGTACCTGAACGGTTTGTTTGCTGTAGGCGGGAGCGGCGGGACAAACCAACCCAACGGTATCGCCAGGTTTGAGGCGGAGAGGTTTGATGGTTGGCTTATTTTTTGAAAAAGTCGGAGTGGAAACGGCGGCAGTGGCGGCAAGCGTGTGCAGGAAATTTCGGCGGTGCATGAAAAGTCGTTTTTACATTTTTTGCTAATATAAATAATTGCCAACATAAAATGTGCTTCACATACGTTAGTTTTAAGCCATAAATGACGATGATTATATGATGACCCTCCGGAGTTTGTTTTTGCTGTTCATGGGGTTAAGCGGTTCGGCAGGACTCTTAGCCCAAAAATTCCCCGCGATTCGGTACGAAGACAAAACGTACGAAACCAACATCAAAACCGTGGGTATTTATCCATCGCCCAACCAACTGCAAGACCCCGCCCGGACTACCTACCCGCCTGTCATCAGTTTGGACGCGGGCGCGCCGCTCATTGCCGAATTTGATGACTTAACGGCCCGGTTTCGGTCGTTTCGGTACAAAATTTTTCACTGTAATGCCGATTGGACGCCTTCTAATCTGAACGATATTGAGTTTACTTATGAATATAACGATTACGCCATCAACAATTATCAGGCGTCGTTCAATACCAAAATTCCTTATTTTCATTACACTTTGGAGGTGCCAAAACTGAAATTGTCGGGCAATTATGTCCTCGCCGTCTATGAAGATGTTCGTCCAGCCAAGTTGGTGCTCACTCGTCGATTTATGATGTATCAACCCCGCGTGAATGTGTTTCCGCAGGTACGACTGTCGACGGGCATTGCCGAGCAGCGCACGCATCAACAGGTGGATTTTGACTTGGAATACCGAGGCTACGAAATTTTGTCGCCCGCCGAAGATTTGAAAATTGTGATTCGTCAAAACTTCCGTTGGGACAAGGTCGTTACCAAACTGCGCCCTACTAACGTGCGGATTTTTGACCAACGGTTGGAATATCGCCCCTTTGATTTGTCCAATAATCTGTTGGCGGGAAACGAGTTTCGGTGGTTTGATACACGTCTGTCGAGGGCATCTGGGATGAGTGTGAGGGATGTACAACAGCTTCCAGATCAGACCATTGCGCACCTACGGCCTGATGCTTCGCGTTTGGGCGGTGGGGCGAGTTTTCAGGCACAGGATTTAAACGGACAATACATTGTGCTAAATCAGGATGCCGCCAACAGCACCAACGAAGCCGATTATATCAACGTGGTATTTACGCTGCAAAGCCCGCCGTACCCCAATGCGCAGGTCTATGTAGGGGGCGCATTCAATCTTTGGCAGCGCGAAGATGCCAACCGCATGACCTACAACACCGAGCGCAACGCCTACGAAGCCAGTATTTATATCAAGCAGGGCGTAGCCAACTATTGTTATTATGCGGTTTTGAACGACGGTCGCGTTGACGAAACTTCTTTTGAGGGGAGTTTTTCCAACACTGCCAATGACTACGAAATCTTCGTGTATCATCGTCCGCCTGCCGCCCGTGCCGACCAATTGGTGGGTTATCGACTCGTAGAATTTGGAAGAAGATAAAGTAATTGTTGATTTCCGCGCCTCAAATCCCGATTTTTGCGCCATACATTTTTGCTTTTACACTTTTTGCCTTTTGGTTTTCCCAAACAATGCCCACTTTTACGCCCGAGCAAGCCCTCAAAGATATTCGTCAAAAAAAGCTACAACCGCTGTATTTTATTCACGGTGATGAGCCCTATTACATTGATCTATTGGCAGATGCTATCGAAAAAGTAGCGGTGCCCGAAGCCGAAAAAGGTTTCAATCAGTTTGTGTTGTTTGGCAAAGAAACCGACATTGGTACCATTCTCAATTACGCGCGTCGGTTTCCGTTCATGGCCGAGCGGCAATTAGTATTGGTCAAAGAAGCACAGCAAATCAGCGGTTTTGACTCAAAAGAAAAAACGGCATTTTTGGAAGATTTCGCCTCGCGGCCACCCGCCTCTACGATTTTGGTGCTGTGTTTTCAAGGAAACTTCGACATGCGCAAATCATTGCCCAAGGTATTTGAAAGGCACGGAGCGATGATTCAGAGCAAAAAAATGTACGACAACAAACTGCCCGATTGGGTAGGGGAGTACGCCCGAAGTTTAGGGACAAAAATCAGCATCAAAGCCATTCAAATGTTGGTCGAAAATATTGGCAACGACCTCAAACGCATCACAAGCGAGATTGACAAAATCCTGCTCAATCTCACTGCCAGTGAAGAAATTACGGCAGCGATAGTTGAAAAATACGTCGGCATCAGCAAAGAATATAATGTTTTTGAACTCCAAAAAGCACTTACGCAACGGGATATTCTGAAATCCAACCGAATCGCTAACTACTTGTCGGCCAACACCAAAGACAATCCCTTGCCGCAGGTATTGATTATTCTTTATAATTTTTTCAGCAAGGTGCTGGTCGTTCACGGAACGCCCGACAAATCGGAAGGAAATCTGGCATCGGTGCTGGGCGTCAATCCTTTTTTTGTCAAAGATTATCTTTCGGCCGCCCGTCAGTATTCGTTAGGACACGTGGTAAATGTCATCAAGGCCATTCGCCGCGCCGACAACGCCTCCAAAGGCATAGAAGTTGGAAGCGTAAACGAAGAAGCTGTTTTGAAAGAGTTGATTTTCAGGATATTGCATTGATGAAGTTTTGTGGGGTGAACCGAAAAATATTAAACCGTAAAACCGAGAAATGTAAAACTGCAAAAGGATAAAGGGTAAAACTGTAAAAGGATAAAGGGTAAAACCGCAAAAGGAATGTTAAGCCAATTTTGACGGTATCACTGCTTGGTTCTATATTTTTAAGTTTTTCGGTTTTACATTCTTGGGTTCTACATTTTTCGGTTTTAAGTTCCTCGGTTCTACATTTTTCGGTTTTAAGTTCCTCGGTTCTACATTTCTTTCCCCGCCTCTCCTTCTCCCAATTCCTTCACTTCAGCTTTTACTTCTTCGTAAATTTTAAACTCTTCGAGCTTCTGCTGGTTAGTAGGAGGGAGTTGCATATCGACGTTCCAACCCATTGAAGCCGCCAATTGATACATCATAAACTGGACTTGGTTGTTGGCAATGCGCGGCAGGTCGCTGGTGAGGGCTTTTTCGTTCATCGCTTGTTTGGCGTCCACGAGCAGGTTGGTGTAATCTTCTTGGTTGAAGCGATTCCAAAGGCCATTTTCAATGTCATAAAATTTGTAGTCGGTATCAATCGACAAAACTTCTGGGTCGGGAAAGTATTCTACGACCATTTTGTTGGTTTTTTCGTCGATACGGTAGCGCATTTTGGCAAAATCAAAACCTACCAACACCTTTGCTTTGGCAATTACCAATGCTTTTTTGGAGTTTTTGAAGAGGTACCAATAGGTCTTGTCATCTTTGTAATCAAAGATTTCGGTAAAATAACCCTCTGCCATCACCACTTTGAAGACTTTTTCGATGCGTTCGAGGAGAATGGTGGAAGATTGAACCAATTGCTTGTTAGCGTTTTGTTTTTGGGTCAGCACATAAAAGATGCCAAACCCTAAACTCCCGCCCAATACTAAGGTAATAATGAAAAAAATAAGTGAAGAAAAGCCCATAATTGTCGGATTTTGCGAAAGTTAGGGAAAATTTATGACCAATAGAATGTTGACTACCTTGTGCAGTTACTTTGGCAGAATCATTGCTTGATTGAAAATAAAAGCGTTATTTTGAAAATAATATTTCGGCCTGATTCTTATGAAAAAGATTTATACCTGGGTACTGATGTTGAGCGTTGTGTTTGGTTTGACGCAATGCTCTAAAACAAGTAACGAAGAAGACCCAACTCCTGCCCCTGGCGTTACGAAAACTGAACTTTTGGCGGGAAAATCGCTGAAGACGTGGGTGATGATATCGTCTAAAATTGACGGGAAAGACGTATTTAATCAATCGCTTGTTTGCAGCCGCGATGACCATACCGTTTATCGTACCGACAAGACTTATGAGGTCAACGAGGGTGAAACGAAATGCTACTCACAAGACCCGCAAATCTACGAAAAAGGAACGTGGTCATTTAATACGGATGAAACGGAGTTGATTATCAATAATGAGCAACGTTTTAAAATCCTTGAACTCAATAATACTACGCTGCGGCTTTCGATAAAAACGCTTTTTGGGGAAACCATCGAACGTACTTTTAAGAAAATCTAGCGTTTTTAACAAGGTATTTCTTCGAGGCACCGTATTTACGGATAACTATTTAACAGTGTTTTGCAAAAACTTCTCGTTGTCATTGCGGGCCCTACCGCCGTTGGAAAAACTGACTTTTGTGTCCGATTGGCACAAACGCTGAAAACCGATGTAATTTCTGCCGATTCTCGACAGTTTTATCGTGAGCTTAGCATCGGTACCGCCAAGCCATCAGATGCTGAACTTCAGGGGATTACGCATCATTTTATCAACTCTCATTCCATTGATATTTTGTACAGTGCGGGGTCTTTTGAGCGAGACGCCTTGGCCGTGTTGGATAAACTTTTTGAAAAACAGAATGTTGCGATTGTGACGGGCGGTTCGGGATTGTACATCAAGGCCGTTTGTGAAGGTTTGGATAATTTGCCCGAAACCCCACCCGAATTGCGGGCTGAGCTGATGCATCGATTGGAGACGGAAGGTCTTGAGCCCTTGCAGACCCAACTTCGAGCCTTAGACCCCGTGTATTGCGAATCCAATGACCTTCAAAATACGCAGCGGGTGGTGCGGGCGTTGGAAGTTTGTTTATTGACGGGAAAACCGTTTTCTTCTTTTAGAGAACACCAGCCTGCGCAACGTCCTTTCCGAATCTTGCAAATAGTGTTGGAAAGAGAGCGGGAAGAACTATACCAGCGCATTGACCGCCGGATGGAGCAAATGCTAGCGGCAGGCTTGGTTGAGGAAGCCCGTTCGTTGGTGGCGTATCGGGAGCATAATGCCCTACAAACCGTTGGGTATAAAGAAGTGTTTGACTTTCTGGATGGTCAATATGATTATGAAGAAATGGTACGACTCCTCAAACGTAACTCCCGCCGCTACGCAAAGCGACAAATTACGTGGTTCAAGCACCAAGGAAATTTTAAAGGATTCCAGGCCGATGATTTTGCCGGAGTACTCGCTTATATTCAGTCAACGAGAGAGGCTCTGAAATAGATAAAAGATTTTTAGGAATTATAGACGGATAATATGACATAAACGGAGCCGAAACCCCGTTTATGTCATTGAAATTACTTCATATTGGTGTACACATTCTGTACGTCGTCGTCTTCTTCGAGGCGCTCGATGAGCTTGTCTACTTCGGCCATTTCTTCTTCCGAAAGTTCCTTTAATTCCGTCGGGATTCGGGTAAATTCTGCGCCTTTTAGTTCGTAGCCTTTTTCTTCCAAAAATTTCTGAATGGCTCCAAAAGCCGAGAATTCGCCGTAAATGTTGATTTCGTTGGTTTCATCGTCCAAAAATACCTCGTCACCGCCCAAGTCAATGAGTTCAAACTCAAGCTCTTCCAAGTCGATGCCTTCGTTGGCAATTTTGAAATGACATTTGCGGTCAAACAAATAATCCAACATCCCCGAAGTACCCAAACTTCCGCCCAATTTATTGAAATAACTGCGGACGTTGGCTACGGTACGGTTGGTATTGTCGGTGGTAGCCTCGATCAAAATCGCGATTCCGTGAGGGCCTTTTCCTTCGTATACAATTTCTTTGTAATCTTCCTGATCTTTGGAAATTGCCCGTTTGATGGCCCGTTCAACGTTTTCTTTGGGCATGTTTGCCGCTTTGGCGTTTTGGATAATGGCCCGCAAACGAGAGTTGTTTTGGGGGTCAGCTCCGCCAGCTTTTACGGCCATTACGATGTCTTTACCGATTCGGGTGAAGACTTTGGCCATCATTCCCCAACGTTTTAATTTACTGGCTTTTCGGTATTCAAATGCGCGTCCCATATTGAATGAGTAAATGTGTGATTTTAATGAATTAGTAAAAAATGGCGTCAAATGTTGGGTCGAGCGTCGTCAATATTCTGCGTTTGCTGGCCCTTTGGCGCGGTTATAGTTCCAAAAGTACTTGATTTTTCAGAATGTCTTCCATCGTTTCGCGTTGGCGAATGATGTGCGCCTTGCCCTGATAGACCAACACCTCGGCGGGGCGAAAACGGCTGTTGTACTGGCTGCTCATCGTAAATCCATAAGCACCCGCGTTGAGCAACGCAAGGGTGTCATTTTCATGCACTTCCGTGAGCTGTCGGTCGGTGGCAAAGGTGTCGGTTTCGCAGATATAGCCTACTACATCGTAGGTTTTGAGCTGGTCAGAAACGGGGTTTGAAACGTTGACAATATGATGGTACGCATCGTACATCATCGGACGAATCAGGTGGTTAAGGCCCGAATTAACCCCCACAAAAGTGCGATTAGGGGTTGATTTTACCACATTCGCATTCACCAACAGGATGCCAGATTCACTGACCAGAAACTTGCCCGGCTCAAACCACAACTGAAGCTTGCGGCACAATTGCTCGCTAAGGGCTAAAAAGGCTTCACTGAGTTGAGCACCTAGCGCGGGCATGTCGGTGGTTGGGTCTCCTTCTTTATAGGCCACCTTAAAGCCTCCGCCTAAGTCGATGATTTGGAGGTTGGGAAAATCTTTGGCAAAGTTAAAAATAACGGCGGCGGCGCGGACAAAGGCATTGGCTTCTTTGATGTCAGAACCCGTATGCTGGTGCAACCCTACGACGTTGATGCCGTATTGGTTCACAATCCGCAGAATATCTTCGCGTTGCCGAATGTCAATGCCGAATTTGGAGCCTTCGTGCGCGGTCATGATTTTGGCGTTTCCACCCGCGGCCACGTTGGGTTTGATGCGAATCATGCACGGCACCGTGCCCCCAAAACGTTGCCCAAATTTTTCGAGGACAATCAGGTTGTCGAGGTTGATGATTGAACCCACGGCCACGGCCGTTTCGATTTCATCAAAAGAAACCCCGCTTGGGGTAAATGTAATCTGTGAGCCTTCGTAGCCGGCGTGCAGTCCCAGCTCCAATTCCTGCGGCGAAACTACGTCCAATTCCACCCCGTTTTGGCGCATCAATTTCAGGATGGAAACATTGGTCAAGGCTTTGCAGGCAAATTTTATCTTTAAATCGACCGATGGAAAGGCGTTACGCAACTGATTGATTTTATCGACTATCTTGTCGGCATCATATACATAGAGCGGGGTTCCGAATTGCTGCGCGATGTCTAAAACGGGTATTCCTTGGATTTCGTAACGGTCGTTTACTAATTGCATGATGATTTGGGCTAATTCGCTGATCATTATTCTCTTAAAGCATAAGAAGGCGGAGGTCAGCGATAGAAAAAAGTTGATTGGTTGAAAATGAAGCCGCAAAGATAGTTGATGCTTCTGCTTTTTCAAACCTCACCGAGTTGCGCAAAAACAGGAAATGTAACCAAACGAGCCGACGCGCTTCCCCAAACACCGATTAAGCGGTCATGCAGGGCTTCAATGGGGTTGTAACCGTTGGCTTTTTCAAACTTGCGCACACTCGACCAAGTGTTGAGGTAATGGCAGATTTGGGTCAACGACCAGTTGTAGTTTTGTAGAAAAACACTCTTTTTGATATTGTTGTACGGAAAAGGAACGTCAGCGTATTGGTTTTCAATGTGGCGGCGCTCGTCGTCCCAATAATCGCCGATGGTATTTTGGTAAAAATCCAGAATAATGGCATCAATTTCGGGGGAAATAGTGAGCAATTCATAGCCCCAAACTGCGATAATTGCGCCTTTTTTGGCTACTCGTTTTACTTCTTTGTTGAAAAGCTCAAAATCAAACCAATGCAGCGCTTGTCCGACGGTAATTAAATCAAACGTATTTGCGTCAAAGGGCGTGGTTTCGGCGGGGCTCACTTGATAATGAATATTGGGTAACAAAACCGCCTGACTGATTTGGGCTTGGCTGAGGTCTGTCGCTTCGACTTCGCGGAAGTGTTTTGCTAAAACGGTTGCCACCTGTCCGTTGCCTGTCGCACAATCCCACGCCTTCCCAAAATGGTGGACGTGTTGGAAAACCCACTGGTACAACGCCTCAGGGTAGTCGGGGCGATAGCGGGCGTAATCGGTGGCGTGGCCTGAAAAAAGGTCTTTCATGGAGTAGCAATTTTATAAAATCGTTAAATCAAAGGCTGCTTTAAGAAAAACTTGTCTGTAAATGATTGAGTAAAAGCACTTTTGTATTTTATATTTTTCGGTTTATTATTTTTCTGTTCCCCAATTCGTTACGGCTCAATAGATTGTTTTTTAACTTGCGTCAAAAATAACCATAACCATGAGAAAACTGCTATTCGTACATTTCCTTCTTTGTTTTGTCTCGTTTTCGCTTTTGGCACAAATCCAATCGGGGCCGATGGTGGGCTATTCTGATATGCGTGAAGTGCTTTTGTGGGTGCAAACCAAGCAGCCCGCTAAGGTGAAATTTGTGTATTGGGAACAGGGAAATAGTGCGCAAAAATGGTCGACCGATGAAACCTTAACCGCCAAAAATACGGCCTTTATTGCGCGTCTGATCGCTGACCAAGTGCAGCCCGGCAAAAAATATGATTATGAAGTATGGGTGGATGGCAAAAAAGTAGCGATTACGTATCCGCTCAGTTTTCAGTCGCAGACCTTGTGGCAGTGGCGTACCGACCCGCCCGCGCTCAAATTTGCGTTTGGCAGTTGTACGTACGTCAACGACGCGCCTTACGACCGCCCTAATTCTTACGGCGGCGACTATGAAATATTTAAAAGTATTGCTTCCCAAAAGCCTGATTTTATGGTGTGGGGTGGCGATAATGTCTATACCCGTGAGCCTGATTGGAATACCCGTACGGGGGTTTTATACCGCAATACACATACGCGCTCGTTGCCCGAGATGCAGCCTTTGTTGGGCTCGGTACACCACTACGCCATTTGGGATGACCACGATTATGGGCCCAACGACTCCGACCGTAGTTTTGCGCATAAAAACGTTACTTCAGAGGCTTTTCGGTTGTTTTGGGGAAATCCCAATTACATTTTTGAAGGTGCTTGCACAGGAACCTTTGAATGGAGCGATGCGCAGTTTTTTATGCTCGACGACCGGTGGTTTCGTGCCCCCAACAACCGCGCCGACGACCGTACTTATTTCGGAGAAGCCCAAATCAACTGGCTGATTGATGCTTTGACCAACAGCAAAGCATCCTTTAAGTTTATCGTGACGGGTGGCCAAGTCATTAATACCGCAGCAGTGTATGAAAACTACGCCATTTACAGTGAAGAAAGGGCCCGTTTTCTGCAAAAAATCGCTGATGCCAAAATCCCAGGCGTTATTTTTCTGACGGGCGACCGCCACCATACAGCCTTGCACAAACTTGATCGTTTTGGTACTTATCCGTTGTACGATTTTACCATTTCGCCCCTGACTTCTGGTGCTGGAAAACCCATTGATGCCGAAAAAAGTGCTACCACGTTTGTTGAAGGAACAGTGGTGGGTAACACGCGCAATTTTGGGTTGTTCGAAATCACGGGCCCGGCCAAAGAGCGAGTGTTGAAAGTGACCGTTTTTAACGCTCAAAATCAGCCACTTTGGACGCGTGAAATCAAATCAAATGAGTTGAAGTAATGCTAACTAAAGGGAACCAGATTGTTATGGATTTACGCGTTGCGCTCATTCAAACTTCTTTACATTGGGAAAATCCAACGGCTAATTTGGCCATGCTGGAAGAAAAAATTGCGGCTTTGGAGCAGCCCTCTGACCTCATCGTTTTGCCCGAAATGTTTACAACGGGCTTTACCATGAAGCCCGAAACCGTGGCCGAGCCCATGAATTTGACCACCTTCAAATGGATGCGTCAAATGGCGGCGCAGACGGGCGCGGTGGTTACGGGAAGTTACGTCGTCAGGGAGAACGGCAATTACTATAACCGCTTGCTTTGGATGCAGCCCGATGGTGAATTTGATGCTTACGACAAACGTCATTTGTTTCGGATGGGCAAAGAACACGAACACTACGCGGCAGGGGAACGCCGCATCATCAAAGAAATCAAAGGTTGGCGGGTGTGCCCGTTGATTTGCTATGATTTACGCTTTCCAGTCTGGGCGCGCAATCGGCAGATGGAATACGATTTGTTGGTTTATGTCGCCAATTGGCCAGCGGTTCGGCGTCAGGTGTGGAATACGCTTTTGCAGGCCCGCGCCATCGAAAATCTAAGCTACGCCATCGGTGTTAATCGGATAGGAGAGGATGGAAATGGCCTGTATCATGCGGGAGACTCGGCCGTGATTGATTTCAAAGGAGAATTATTGAATCGACGCAGTGCCAATGAGATTATTATTGAGCAAACGCTTGATTATGAAGCGCTACGGGCGTTTCGGGAGCGTTTTCCTGCGCATTTGGATGCCGATGAATTTGAGATAAAATAGGGCGTTTCTGAACCGAAAAACCGAAATATTTTAAACTGAAAAATGTAAAAGTATTCGTCGCGACTTACTATTAAAAACTCAGAATTCAACAATCGTATAAGCTGCCTGATGAGGTTGGCGGGTTTGGTCGCTGATTTTGGTGCGGTTGCGGTCGTCGTCGTGGATGACGAAGAGGCGGTTAGAACCAACGGTCGTGAGGTCTTCGGCCTTATGGGTAAACTTTAAAGGTTGGCCAGTGGCGCGGTCTTTGACCAAGTGAAGTTTACCACTTTTCAATTCGGCTTCGGTGGCCCACCAGAGGTAGGCACTGTTGAGTTGGGTTTCGCTTTCCATGGAAGTCAGGACCCAGAAGATATTTCGTTTGGCGTCAAATTCGATGCACGAAAGGGCCAACGGCTTGGGAAGGGAAGGTTCTAAGGCTGCAATATCAATGTCGGCCAAAGTTTGGAAGTCAGTGCCTGCAACCAATGAATCATTCTCAAAACGATACGATACCGTCAACACTTTGGCTTTGTATTTAAAATCATCGTACTTTTTGCCCTCTTCACGAATCCCGAAAAAGAGTTTATTATTGGTGGCCGCAAAGCCCTCTACCTTGAAATAAGGCATTCCATCAGGAAACTCAGTCGAGCGCAAGGCTTTTGATAGTGCATTCCGCAGTCCCATCGAAAACTTCTCGCCCGTGGCCAAGTGAACTGCTTTGGGTTGGATGGTCTGCGGGCTGTTGCCGTTAACGGGCCAATAAAGCAGCGCATTGTAGCTGTCCCATTCGGAACTTCCTTCTTTTACCCGGTCGAAAGCAGTTGTCAAAAAGGCTACTTTACGGTCGGGGGTAAGGGCAAAGTCTTCGTATTTCTGGGCCGTTTTGAAAAGGTTTTGGGTAACATACGTGGGCTTGCTTCCAAAAAACCCCGTTTCGGCATAGGCCCAGTAAAAAATGGATGCGTCGGTGCCTGGCATGTCTTTGTCGTTGGCCATTGAAATATAATTTCCATCGTTCAATACCGCCGAAGCCTCGCACCAAACGTCTTTTCCCGCGGCCTGAAGGCCCGCTTGAAAACAATCAATAAACCCCTCTTTTACGATGATTCCACCCGTTTGCAGTTTTGTTGCAGGGCGTTGGCAGGCGTTGAATAATAGAAGAAAGCCTAACGCTAAGGCAGAAGAGAAACGAGTGATTTTCATGGTTTTGAGGCGATTTTTAGGGAGAAGGAATACAGGTTGGCAGGTGGTATTTCAGCCGACAGTTTAACAGTCCGACGGTTTTAAACCGTCAGACTGTTGAAGCAGCTACACTGCCAGAAAATTACATCCGTGCTTTGATGATGTTGGTAAACTCGCGTGACTTGAGCGAGGCACCGCCAATGAGGCCACCGTCTACGTCGGGGCAAGCAAAGAGTTCGGCGGCATTTTTTTCGTTGCAGCTTCCACCGTACAGGATGGTGGTATCGTCGGCTACTTGGGCACCGTATTGGCTGGCAATGTGCTCGCGCAATGCAGCGTGCATATCTTGTGCCTGCTGCGACGTAGCCGTAAGGCCCGTGCCAATCGCCCAAACGGGTTCATAAGCAATCACTACTTTACCGAAATCTTCGGCCGACAAGTCAAAAAGGGCGGCGGTGATTTGGGCTTTTACGATGGCAATGAAATCTTCGTTTTGGCGTTGCTCCAGCAATTCTCCGCAGCAAAAAATAGGTTTGAGGCCATTGGCTAAGGCGATTTTTACTTTTTCGGCCAATAATTCATCCGTTTCGCCAAAATACTGACGGCGCTCGCTGTGTCCAACCAGCACGTAGGGCGTGCCGAGGGCAGCAAGCATCGGGGCAGAGATTTCACCTGTATAGGCACCAGAGGCTTTTTGGTGGCAATTTTGGGCTCCCAAAGAGATACGATCTACTTCTTCAACGTATTTTTGTAATACCGGCAGGTAGATGTAAGGGGTACACAGGATCACTTCCACGTCGCCGCGTACTTCATCGCGAACCATGTTGACCACTTCAGAGGTAAGAATCAGCGCCTCTTCGAGGGTTTTGTTCATTTTCCAGTTGCCGGCTACTATTTTTTTTCTCATTGGAATAGAGGAGTTTGAATGAATATTGGGTTAATTTTATTTCGTATACTTAGGCTTTATAAACACTTTTTTACTGTTTAGATGTAAAATTCAAAATTATCTAAAAAAGTGCTTTTACCCGATAAGAAAGTGTTGCGAAATTAGTAAGAATATATTAATTCAAAACGGCACTTTTTTGGGTATATTTTTTGTTTTTCTAAGAAACAAGATTATCTTTACCAACACCCAAACGCTTTTTTGGGTACAGCTATGGCACGACGTCATTTACACTTGGCTCTATTTTTCTTTTTACCTTTTTTTATCTTCGCTCAAAAAAGCACCAAGAAAGAAGATAAGTTCGGATATTTTTTAACTGGGAATGCCAAATTTACCCGGATTCCCTTTGAACTACACGCTAATCTCATTGTTGTTCCCCTCAAAATCAACAATTCTGATACCCTTCATTTTATTCTTGATACGGGCGTCAGTTCGCTGATTATTACCAAGCCCGATGCCCTTAAAAATCAAAAACTACGGTTTACCCGTCGGGTACAACTGACGGGGGCAGGAGAGGGCGAATCGCTGAATGCGTCGGTGGCCATTGGGAATGTCATTGAAATGGGAAAGATGATGGCTACCTACCAAAACATCGTGGTTTTGGAAGAAGACGTACTGCAACTTTCAGAATACGTGGGGATACCCATTGACGGGATTTTTGGCTATGAAGTGTTCAATAATTTTGTGGTTACGATTGATTTTACCAATCGTGAACTCGTGTTGATGAATCCAGAAAGCTACAAATACCGCCGCCGCCACGGTGATCGTTACCCAATTATCATCGAAGATACCAAGCCCTACGCGGATGTTATTGCTTTGGTGGGCAACGGTACCGAGTTGCCGATTCGGGTCGTGATTGATACGGGGGCGGGTCATGCGCTGTTGATTGACAAATCGTATGATAATAAAATCCAACTTCCCGAGAAAGTCCTTCGTGCCCAACTGGGACGCGGACTGAACGGCGTCATTAACGGAAGTCTGGGCCGAATAGATAAAGTCCGTTTTGGCAAATATGAATTGGACAACGTACTGGCTTCTTTTCCCGACAGTTTGGCTTTTGGGGTAAAATTTGCGGCTCGCAACGAACGCCAAGGAAATATCGGCTGTGAATTGTTGCGCCGTTTTCGGGTTACGTTCAACTATGCAGATCGCTACATGGTGCTCAAACCCGTCAAGCGCCGCCTAAAAGAAACATTTGAGCATGACATGAGCGGCATGGAATTGCGGGCCAAAGGCACAGACCTCCGTAAATTTTACATCGACAAAGTCATTGAGGGCTCACCTGCTTGGGAAGCAGGGCTACAAGAAGGCGACGAAGTCTTGTTTATTAATAATAAGTCTTCTGACGAACTGGTTATCAGTGAAGTATACAAACTTCTTCAAAAAGGAGAAGGAAAAGAAATATCGCTGCTTGTCCGTAGAAAAGGCGCCATCCAATTTGCCAGATTTCAGCTGAAACGAATGATTTGAGGCAGAGAGGTAAGTTAGAATTTGGGGGGAGGAAATGTGAGTTTCCTCCCTTTTTTTTGCTCTTTCTTTCGATTTTTATGAAGGAAACGAAATTTTACCCATCGATACGCTAGGTACGCCTTCTCTGCTTCCAAAATCAGTGGGTTGACCGCAGAGTGCTTCGTTGGCCAAAATGGCAAACAAGACGGCTTCTTTGGCATCTCCCGCAATTCCCAATGAATCCGTGACATCCATTTCATAATCTGGTAATAATTCGCGTAATGCTCCCACCAGTACGGGGTTGTGCATTCCACCACCACTTAAAAAAAGCCGATAACTTTCGTCTTTTCTACAAACTCTCAGGATGGCCTCCGCAATGGTTTCGGCAGAAAATCGGGTTAGAGTAGCCATCAAGTCTTCTGGGGCCAGCGATGTTGTACCGCTGCGTTGCTGTGCCAAACGCACGTAATCGAGGCTGAATGATTCGGGGCCAGTGGTCTTTGGGAAAGGGGCGTCGAAAAAAGCATCTTTTTTGAGGTATTTCAACAGTTCGTCGTGTACTTTTCCGCTTGCGGCAATTTTACCGCCTTTGTCGTAGGGCAGGTTGAAGAATTTGCGCGCAAAAGCATCAATGAGGGTGTTTCCGGGCCCAGTATCGGTCACAAACACTTCTTGGGCGTTCAGATTGCCGGGCAAATAAGTAAAGTTGGCAATCCCGCCCATGTTGAGCATGATGCGATTTTCGTCCTTTTGCGAGAAAATAAAATAATCGCCGTATACGGCCAAGGGGGCACCTTCTCCGCCAGCGGCACAGTGTTTTTGACGAAAATCACTCAGCGTTGTTATGCCCGTCGTAACGGCAATGTGGTCGCCGTCGCCGATTTGGAGGGTCGCATTGGGATATTTTTCAATACGATGGAGGATTTTCGGAGCGTGAAAAACGGTTTGTCCGTGACTGGCTATGATGTCTATGTCGTTGGGAGTGAGATTGAACTTTTTCAGGCTATCCAAAATCATCTTGCCGTGCAGTTTTCCAATCCATGCATTGAGTAGGCAGAGCAACTGGAAGTCTATTTCTTTTTTCGCAAATACTTTTCGTATTTCATCCTTAATATCTTCACTGAAAATGACGGTATCGAAGTGTTCTAGTGTTACATGGGTTTGGGAGCCGCTTCCGCTAAAACGGCACACTGCAATGTCTAACCCGTCCATCGAAGTGCCCGACATCAGGCCTACGATTCGCCGCTCGGGTTTTTGGGCTATTTGAAAAAGTTTTACTAGGTTTGGATTCATAGCGTAAGTAATCAATCAATGGGTGCTTAATTCTTGGGTATGTGGGATGGAATCGATCAATATCAGTTTTTTGAAAGTATTCTTTTTGAAACCTTCGGAAAGTCAGTCGAAGTGATTGACGTCCGTTTTGTAGCGGGGGGGAGCATCAATACGGCGGCCCGTGTTCTTACGCCCGAAGGTACGTTTTTTGTCAAATTTAACCATGCCGAAAAAGAAGATATGTTCGAAAAAGAGGCGCGTGGTTTAGCCCTTTTGCGAAATACAAATGCCATTCACATTCCTGAAGTGTATGGTTATGGCAAAAACGGCGGCCGGGCCTATTTAATTCAGGAGTTTGTCGAAAATGGAGGACAGCGCCCAGATTTTTGGCAGACATTCGGTCGGTCGCTTGCAGAACTACATTCTCATACCCAGTCTTTTTTTGGATTAAACTTCGACAATTACCTTGGCTCTTTAGAGCAGAATAATACTTTTTATGTAAATGGTATTGACTTTTTTATAGAAAAACGCCTACGCCCACAGGCAGGGTTAGCATTGTACAATAACTTGATTGGGCCTGATTTGTACAGCCGTTTAGAGCGCTTTTATCCATTGCTTAAAAATTTACTTCCCGCCGAAGCGCCCGCGCTCGTTCATGGTGATTTATGGTCGGGCAATTTTCTCATCAATGAGCACGGGAGAGTCTCCCTTATCGACCCCGCTCCCTATTATGGATTTCGGGAAGCTGAATTGGCATTTACGCACCTATTTGGCGGGTTTGATGATGAATTTTACGAAAATTACCAAGAGTCCTTCCCTTTAGAGCCTCATTTTGAAGCCCGAATTCCCATCTATAATCTTTATCCATTGCTGGTTCATGTTAATCTTTTTGGGAGAAGTTACCTGCCTCCCGTCGAACGACTCGTTAAGCGGTATGTCGGGGCCTGAAATTTGATGTTTTTGGTAAAAAATTGGATGAAATGTAGATAGATAAAAAATTGTATAATTTTTATAATTCCCGAAATTATATTTTCAATAATTTGACTTTGAAAATATAATATTTTGTAGTTTTGCGTAGAAACTCTCCCAACAACAATCTCAATGATGGTAAATTATGGAAACGAAAACTGACCAACACATTGCAGTACCCGTAGGTGTAACGTTGGACCGTTATATCATGCACAATCAAAATGCTTTTTCGTTTGCAACGGGGGAGCTTTCTCAACTTTTGAGAGACATCGCGCTTGCTGGAAAAATTATTAATCGGGAGATTAACCGAGCAGGGTTGATAGATATTACGGGAGGGTTCGGGACCAATAATGTGCAGGGCGAAGCGCAACAGAAACTCGATGTGGTGGCCAATATTCGATTCATCCGGGCGCTTATCAACGGGGGAGAAGTTTGCGGCATTATTTCAGAAGAAGAAGACGATATTATTCACACGGGAAACAATCAAAGCAAATACGTGGTAGCCATCGACCCCTTGGATGGCTCGTCCAATATTGACGTCAATGTATCTATTGGTACTATTTTCTCGATTTATCGGCGGGTAAGTCCACTCGGTGAAAAACCTACCATTGAGGATTTTCTGCAAGGCGGCGATAAGCAGGTGGCAGCCGGGTATATTCTCTATGGTTCTTCTACGATTCTGGTATACACTACGGGCAACGGTGTAGCGGGTTTTACGTATGATTTTTCGTTGGGAGAATTTATTCTTTCTCACGCCAACATTCGCAGCCCGCAAGACGGGAAGATTTTTTCGTACAACGAGGGCAACTACAACAGCTACGAGAGTTTTGTGCGAGAATACCTGATAGAATGTCGCAAACGCAGTTACTCGGCGCGCTACATTGGTTCATTGGTGGGGGATTTTCACCGAAACCTACTCAAAGGCGGCATTTACCTGTATCCGCCTACTACCAAAGACCCCAAAGGGAAATTGCGGCTTTTGTACGAATGTTTTCCGCTGGCCATGATTGCCGAGCAGGCGGGGGCCAAAGCGACCAACGGCTTTCAACGTATATTGGAAGTCGAACCAGAATCACTACATCAGCGGGCACCGCTTTACATAGGCGCGGAAGCGATGGTCAATGAATTGATGAATCTAATTTGAGTTAGTTAGAAACGCCCCAAACGGTAGCGCGCCGAAATAAATAGGCCTGCGGTATTCAGTTTTATTTTTCCTAAACCCACTTGGGCCAAAGGTAATTTAAAATAAGGCTCGGCCTGCAGGCTGATTTTTTTGCCAATTTGACGCTCGAAACCCATCGAAAAATTCAAAACTCCAAACCAATAATTGCCCGTAGAGCCTTCCCAATCGTACCATTTTACATTGTAGGAATGAGGGGGATAGGTATAAATATATTTCTCGTTTAGCATTTTGTAGCTTGTGATTCCCGTCGAAACAAACCAGCGTTTGTTGGCTGATTGGGTGATGTCATACCGCACATTGAGCGGAATATCGAGCACTTTACAAGCGGCTTCGATGCCACTGGGGCGTGCTTTTTGGGAGTTCCAGACTTCGGGCCAAATGTACTGACTTCCGGTGGCATCGTAGAGTTTCATGGCACGTAAAGCCCCTGCTTGAATGCTTATTCTTTGGCTGAAACGGTATTCTAGCATGGCTCCCAATGTGGTTCCGGGTCGTTTCATTTGGTCAAACCCAATGTAACTCAAATCGGGGGCGACCAAAATTCGCAGGCTTAGGCCTTTTCTGAAAAGCGGCTCTGCTTCGGTTTTTTTAGGTTTAGCTACTAAAGGGGGCGGCGGGGGAGATATATACGAAACCATAGGGGAAGCATACACCACACTGAGCAGATGCCACGGATGGATGTTCAGCGTATTTGGGGTACTGACCCGTAGCATTGGACTTGTCGTTTCCTGATTTTCATTGGGGCTAGAAAGCGAAATCGTGGCCGATGGTGACTCTTTTGAAATGGAGTTGGAGGCGGCCGTTGAGCGTTCTGACCCAATACCTGCTTGTTTTTTTGTATTATTAGCCGTGTTATTTTTTGATACCCATGAATCAGTAAAGTGGCCTTTGGACGTATTGCTGGTATTTTTTGCCGATTTTTTACTGATTTTTGAATCGTTGCCAGTCAACAACGGTTTGTCAGAAAGCGCAAGCGAAGGGCGGGTTGATTTATTTCGATTATCTGCCTTGGTTTTGGGGTTCGTTTTCCCAGTCGTTTGCTCATTAGATTTAGCGGGGAGTGACGGCGAATCTACGGTGGTCCTATTACCAATTTTACTGTCGCGTAAAACCGTTTGTGCTGCTTGGGCGTTTCTAGAAATACCCTCTTTCCTTTTGGTTGAATTATCGGATAAAACCGCCCCTGATTCAAGGGCATCTTTCGCCGCAGGTTCTGGGTTTGATTCAGAATCATTCGGCTCAGGATTACTTAAATTATGTTCAGAAGCCGCTTCGGCTGGTTTTATTTCTTTGGGTTGATTGTTTGATTCAGTCTTTAAGGTTGAACTTTGTTGAGTTGTAGACGGGGCAACGGCAGATTTGCTGGACAGCGGTGTGTTGATTCTGGGCCACAAAAGAACACCGCCAATGATAACACTGGAGAATAACAAAAGCAACAGCACTAAAGGCAGAAGCGAACGTTTTTTCGGGGTTCCGTTAGTGCCAGTACTGTCTAATTTTTTGCGCATTGCAGCCCAAGCTTTGGGCTCAAATTCAGGCTCAAACTCCTCAGCAGATTTTCTGAAGAGGTCGTCCAGCGAATCATCTGGGAACTCTTGCATACTCATTGCTTTTCTTTTTAGATAACATAACTCTTAAGTTTTCGCGGGCACGGGCCAAATTAGATTTGGAAGTGCCCTCACTTATGCCCAAACGCTGGGCTATTTCTTCGTGTGAATAACCGTCAATGACGTATAAGTTGAATACTGTACGGTACGATGGAGTAAGCTGTTGAATGAGTTCAATCAAATCTTCATGCGCCAAAGTACTGTAGATGTTGTCGCTGTCAGCAACGGCAACGGTATTTTCTGCAACACTGAGATCTGTGTTGTGTTGGAATTTTACATTTTGACGATAATGGTCCAAGGCGGTATTTATCATGATACGCCTCAGCCATATTTTAAAGGGTTTTTCAGCGTCGTACATCTGAACTTTTTGGAATATTTTCAGAAAACCGTCGTTTACTACTTCTAGGGCTTCTTCGCGGTTTGGAACATAACGCATACAAACTCCCATAGCGTAACCGTAGAACTGCTTGTACAGCAATTCTTGACACTTGCGGTCGTTTTTCAGACAGCCTTCAAGCAGTTCCGGCAAAGTTTTCAACGCACGAGAAAATAACATCCGACAATTGTTTACGGAATTTTAAAATGATTGGTTGCGTCTATGGTTTCGAAAAGATAAGATTTTTTTTGACGAACTGGTATAATGCCCACCCAAATTGAATACTCATGAAAGTCGATATTTAACCTCGACCCACCAAAGATGTATTTTGTATAAAATAATCTTTGAAAAATTAAGTATTGACGGCGTCTTGTTTACTTGTATTTCATTTAAAATGACCAAACCCTTACCGTCAATGAAGAAGCGATACCTCCTTTTACTCGTCGTGTTTTCCCTGCAATGGACTCCTAGAAATGAGATTGCCGACCCGTCGGTTTATCTGAGCGACCTCAAAACTGAATTAACCAAAGAATGGCCTAAAAACAGGGCCGTCAATCTGGTTTTTCACGGTCATTCAGTGCCAGCGGGCTACTTCAAAACACCCGTCGTTAATACCTTGGAAGCATATCCCAATCAGTTATTGAAACAATTGAAGGTACGCTATCCTTACGCAGTCATCAACGTGATTAATACCTCGATTGGCGGCGAAAGTTCAAAAGGTGGCGAAAATAGATTTGAAACAGAAGTGCTGGTGCACCGGCCAGATGTTATTTTTATTGACTACGCTCTAAATGACCGTGGCATGGGGCTGGAGGAGGCTCGAAAAGCGTGGGTATCGATGATAAACAAAGCCACTCAAAAAAATATAAAAGTGATTCTGCTCACGCCCTCTCCCGACCAGCGTACTGATTTATTGGATGCAGAGAGTGCCTTAGAAAAACACCGAAAACAAATCATTGAGATAGCAAAAGAGCATAATCTGGGATTGGTAGACAGTTATGCCTTTTTTCAAAAAAAAATACAATCAGGTGAAATTATTTCTTCCTATATGTCGCAGGTAAACCATCCGAACGAAAAAGGACACCAATTGATTGCCGATGGTATAATGACCTATTTTAAGTAGTACAGTATAGTCGTTATTTAATAATTGACCAAAAGAGGTCTCCCACTAGCGGAGACCTCTTTTTTTTGGGATTGCTAAGTTTTTTAATTTTAAGTTAAATGTCTGATATTCAATAATTTAATTGTAAGTGTTTTGCTTGGTTTTGACTTCGTTTTAAGGTTTTTTTTGAGGACTAATGGGCTTTATTTAATACCATTTAAATATCAAAAAGTGCAAAAGAATGACCATTTTGAGCAAATACTATGCTTTTGCTTTGGATTAGATTTGTTAAATATAAACTCAATATGTTTATATAAATGAAGGGGTTTTAGCACTTATACCAGCGCACTGTCAATTGCAAGTACGCTTATCCACAGTAAAGCATTCAGGCAGGCTAGTACAGGATAAATTCAATTGTGAATTGTATAGAGAAAGTAAAAGTGTATAAGTAAGTGTTTTAAAATCAGCTGGTTGTAGTAAAGTTAAAAAGTTTCAAATTTTATTTATGCAGTTCAGTAACTCACATTATAAAAACACCATTTAATCCTATTCATCTATGTAACTTACTATTCCGTCCTCATCAGTTTCAAAAGTTAATTAAACAATTTACACAACCCTTAACACAACCTTTATTATGAGACAAATTCGACTATTTATTCTTTGTATGCTGCTTGCCTTTAAGGGAGTAGCACAAGGGGTGCAAATTCAGGGCAAGGTAACCACCGCCAACGGTTTGGGAATCCCGGGGGCAACTATTCTTGAGCAGGGAACAACCAACGGTGCTACGACCAACTCGGAGGGTGAGTATAAAATTACGACGACGAAAACGAATCCGACACTGGTTTTTTCGTACGTGGGTTTGATTAGCCAAACCATTAATAGCCAAGGGCGAAAAACCATTGACGTAACGCTCGAAGAAGACTTGAAAGCCTTGCAGGAAGTGGTCGTTGTGGGATACGGTTCGCAACGGAAGCAGGATATTACCTCGGCGGTATCGGTCATCAATATGAAAGATATTGGTGAGCAGCCCGCCAACAACATGAACCAGTTGCTTCAGGGCCGTGCTGCCGGGGTGGTGGTTAAGCAGAAAAGCGGTACGCCAGGCGGAATATTTGAAGTACGGGTACGGGGAATAGGTTCGTTAGGTGCGGGTAGTGACCCTCTTTACGTAATTGACGGCTTTGCCGTGGGTACATCGGTAGGTCAAAACTTAAACCCCAACGACATCGAAAGCATCACAGTGTTAAAAGATGCTGCCTCAACCGCGATTTACGGAGCGAGAGGTTCTAACGGGGTAGTGTTGATTACTACCAAAAGCGCCAAAGAAGGCAAAGTGAACGTGAATCTTTCCATTGATTATGGTATTCAGAATGTACCTGATTCTAGAAGGGTAAAAATGCTCAATGGGGTTGAATTTGCCCAGTTTAAAAAGGAGATTTTTGAAGACGGTATCCGTTATTTCCAGAATAGAGAACCAAAACTGGAAGAGGTACCGATTGGTTTCCGGTATCCAGAGCAGACCAAGTACTCGACCGACTGGTTCGGAGCCATTATGCGCAATAATGCCCCCTATATGGACGTAAACCTGACGATTTCGTCGGGAAAAGGGCCTCTTAAATCAATGCTTTCGGTGGGGTATTTTAAGGAGGAAGGCTCTATCATAAAGACCAATTACGACCGGATTTCGATTCGTAGCAATATCGGGGGTGAGGTTACTAAGTTCCTGACCGTTGGGATGAACGTAAACGGTAGCTACACCAAACAAAACGTAGCCAATACTGACGGTCGCAGTGCCTTAGTGGGTGGTGCGTTGTTGATGGACCCGCGTGAACCGATTTACAATGATGACGGCACGATGCGTCCTTACATTGGCGGGGTTGACGGAGCGTTTGGTTTTCCTAACCCTGTATTTGTACTTAACAATGTTATCAGAAGAAGAAACATCGGAGATGTTCTTGCCAACGGTTTTGCAGAAATTGCGATTTTGAAGAATCTGAAATTCCGTACTTCGGTCAATGCCAAGATTAATTTCAACGCATATAAAGAGTACGTCCCGTCAACCATCGGTTTATCGGTGGCTTCTGGTACAGCGGGTGCGCCACCAAGAATCGCGACAGCGCGGGATATAAACGAGCAGTTGCGTAATTACTCTTTTGACCAACTCTTGACCTACACGCCCAAAATCGGTGCCAATCAGTCCATGGACTTTTTGCTGGGAGTAACTTCTCAAAAAGAAACTGTCTACGGCGTGGATGGCTCAGGAAATACATTCCCAGATGATTTGGTGCCATATTTGGGAGCGGCTTCTATTCGCTCTTCCAACTCGTACGAGTATGGTTGGGGACTGTTGGCGTATTTTGCCCGCGCCAATTATTCTTACAAAGATAAATACCTACTTTCGGCGTCGTTCCGTCGTGAGGGAAGTTCACGTTTTGGTGCTCAAAACAAATACGGAGATTTCCCCGCTGCTTCGGTAGGTTGGAGATTGACGGAAGAGTCATTTATGCCAAAAGCTTCTTGGTTGACAGACGTGAAACTGAGAGCAAGCTGGGGGGTAACGGGTAACAACAACATCGGTAACTACCCAAGTTTGGCGTTTGTGGGAGCCAACAACTATATCCTTGGCAATGCATTTGCGGCAGGGAAAGTGATTAGTTCTTTTGCCAACTCCAACCTAAAATGGGAGAAGTCAAACCAGTTGGACATTGGTTTGGACGTGGCTACTTTCAACAACAAGCTGACCTTCACGTTTGAATATTACAGCAAAATTACCAACGACATGTTGCTGCCAATTTCTATCCCAGCGGTGTCAGGTTTTACTTCAAGTTTGGACAACATCGGAAAAGTGCAGAACCGTGGGGTAGAAGTAAGTGCTGACTTCAGAACCACCATCGGAAAAGTAAATTTCCGCACCAATGCCAACCTTACCGTAAACCGCAGCAAAATATTAGCCATCAAAGGAGCCAATGATATGCTTTGGTATGGTGGATTTTATGGAGGCTATAACGTACAGAAAGTGGGCCGTCCTATTGGGATGATTTACGGATACCAAAAATTAGGTATTTTCAATACACAAGCCGAAATCGACGCGTGGCCTAAGCAAGACGGAGTGATTCCGGGCGGTATGAAATTTGCCGATACCAACGGCGACGGCGTGGTGTCGTATGATACACAGGACATGGTTGAAATCGGAAATCCAAACCCCGCATTTACGTGGGCATGGACCGTGGCGGCCGATTATCGTCGCTTTGACCTGAACGTTTTGTTTGTGGGAGCGCACGATTTTGACATCTATCGCAACATCGAAGCATCGACCATGAACATGGACGGCGTGTTTAACGTATTGGACAAAGCGAAAGACCGCTGGAGATCACCTTCCAATCCAGGTTCTAATCCAAATGCTAAAAATTCACAAGGTGGAACCAACTACTTCAAGTGGTCACGCGAGAGCAGTGAGCGCTACGTATACGATGGTAGCTACGTTTGGTTAAAGGCCGTAACCATCGGTTATAACCTTCCTAAATTCAAATCAGTACTGAGCGATGCCCGTATTTTCGTAACGGCCAACAACTTGTTCCTATTTACGAAATACCCTGGCAACAACCCTGATGCGGGTGTGAGAGGCGGCACGGAATTGAACAACGACGATGAGTCATATCCTGTTCCAAGAACGTTGGCGGTTGGTGCTAAGTTTAACTTTTAATTCTACGCAGAAATGAAAAAAATAACCTCTTTTATACTTGTAACGCTTGGCTTGGTTCAGTTTTCGTGTAACGATGACTTCCTGACGACCACTGACCCGACCCGGATTAGTACAGATATTTTCTACCAAAACCAAACCCAGTTTGAGCAGGCGCTCAACGGCGTGTATGGTCAGTTGCAGCAAATCACAAATACGGCGTATCTGGGACAGGAATTTATGTCCGACAACACAACGCTTGATTTCAACCCCCTTGACCGTGGGGGTGCAGCTGGTTGGGAAGCGTTTGAATTTTCGACCGTTAACCCCGGCAATGGCGAAGTAGCGGCGTTGTGGAATAATCATTATTCTGCCATGTACAATATCAACTATGCACTGGAAAAGCTCGAAACTAGCACCATTGATGCCGCCGCCAAGAGCGCCATCGGTGGTCAATTGAAATTCATCAGAGCTTACCATTACTTTAATTTGGTTCGTTATTTTGGGGATGTTGTGTTGGTCACCAAAACGTTGAAAAACCCCAACGAAGCTTTTGATTTGGTAAAATCTCCGCAGGCAGAGGTGTATAAGCAAATCGAAGCCGACCTGAAAGATGCCGTCAACTTACTGCCTACTACGTATC
This sequence comes from Runella salmonicolor, assembly GCF_024158025.1. Lineage (NCBI taxonomy): Bacteria > Pseudomonadati > Bacteroidota > Cytophagia > Cytophagales > Spirosomataceae > Runella > Runella salmonicolor. The sequence continues at coordinate 152,165 of NZ_JAMZEL010000014.1, read as the reverse complement.
CTGCTGCGGGAAGAGGACGGGTTACGAAAGGGGCTGCGCTGAGTTTGTTGGGTAAGGTGTATCTGACCCTCAAGCGTTATCCAGAAGCGGTTTCTACGCTGAAGCAGGTGTTGCCATTGGGTTATTCTTTGTATGCCAACTACAAGGATAATTTTGACCCCACCAAGAAGAACGGTGTAGAATCTGTGTTTGAAGTTCAGTACCAGGGTGGTAACGACTTGGGTGAGCAAAGCAACTTTGTGTATTTGTTTGCGCCACGTCTTTCGCAGGGAGCTGTAACGGGATTTGCCAATACTACGCCAAGCGGTCGTAATATCCCCACCAATGACATGATTGCGGCTTACGAACCTGGTGACCTTCGCAAGGATATTTCTTTGCAAACTAGCTACACCCTCAACGGTACAGTTGTGCCGATTCCTTTTGTCAATAAATACCGCTATCCGCACACGATTACGGGGCGCTCGGACAATAACTGGCCTGTGCTTAGATACGCTGATGTGTTGTTGATGCTCGGCGAAGCCATCAACGAAGCTACCGGACCAGATGCTGAGGCATTGGGCTATCTGAACCAAGTACGTAAGCGGGCAGGGCTGGCAGAATTGACGGGATTGACAAAAGACACTTACCGTACGGCCGTACTCAAAGAAAGACGCGTTGAGCTTGCATTTGAGAACCACCGTTGGTTTGATTTGCAACGCACCAAAACCCCCGCTGAATTGGCGGCGTTTATGAATGCTTACGCGGCCAAAGAAAAAACGAATCCGACCGTTTCCAGAGGCGGAATTGCCTTCAACGCGCTCGACTATGTGTACAGTGATTTTGAGTATTACCTGCCAATTCCGGCACCGCAAATTTTGATTAATAGCAAACTCACTCAAAATCCCGGTTACCAATAGCAGGACGACTTTTATAAGTAGGATTTGATAAAGAGTCCGCTTTTATAAGTAGTACATTTTCAAGTACCTGTCGTAATCTAAAGAGCAATTTTGCTTTGTACGACAGGTACTTTCTTAACCAAATTTTACCACCCTTATTTTTGTTAAAAACCGTGCAGGAAACCACAGAAATCTTCTGGCTTTGGCAGTTTTTAGGCCGATTACACCCCTTGGTCGTCCACTTCCCCATCAGTTTGCTTTGCGTAGCGTTAATACTTGAAATTGTTGGTTGGCGGCGCAAATCAGTCGAATTGCGCGCTGGCATCACCGCTTTGGTTTGGATTGGGGCCGTCAGCTCGGTGTTGGCCGTAGCGTTGGGTTTACTTTTAGCCAATCAAGACGAATACGGCGGCGATACCGTCACCATTCACCAATGGTCGGGCATTGCCACCATGGTTTTTGCCTTGGGTTCATTGTTTACCCTTCGTACGGGGCGCGCCTCGCTTTATAAAACCATGCTTTTTATGACCGTAGGCGGGGTCACATTGGCTGGGCACTACGGCGCTTTACTGACGCACGGAGAAGATTATCTGACCGGCGTTTTACCTTTCAACAAAGACCAAAAAGAAAATACCGAAGGAGGGGCAAACTTTACGTTTGCCAACACTAATCAGCCCCTCACGCAGGAACAAATTGTGGAATTGAACGTGGAAGTGAGGTCTATCTTGGCCCATAATTGTTACAGTTGCCACAGTGCAACCAAAACAAAAGGTGAATTACGGCTAGACAAAAAAGAATTTATCTTTAAAGGCGGCGAAGACGGCCCGATTATCGTCGCGGGAAATCCCGACAAAAGTGAAATCATACGCAGAATCACCCTTCCAACAGGCCATAAAGAAGCAATGCCCACCAAAGGCAAGCGACTCAGTGAAAAAGAAGTGGCTCTCTTGGAGTTTTGGATAAAACAAGGCGCTCCGTGGCCCGATGGCCCCGAAAAAAGCATTTATCGGGTGGCAGAAATGGCCCCTCGTATGCCTGAACTGCCCCCAGCAACCGCTCAATTTACGCAACCCGTTGACCGTTTGGTCAATGCGTATTTTCAGAAAAACAAAATTGCTTGGAAAAATGTCGTCGATGACCGAACCTACATCCGCCGGGTTTATTTGGACGTTATCGGTTTGTTGCCTTCTCCCGAAAATATTCAGGTGTTTATCGAAGATAATCGCCCCGACAAACGGGAAATATTGGTCAAAAGCCTCCTGGCTCGCAACGAAGACTACGCGCAGCATTGGCTGACGTTTTGGAACGATGCTCTTCGTAATGATTATTCTGGAACAGGGTACATTACGGGTGGTCGTTTCAATATCACAAAATGGTTGTATGCATCCCTCAAAAACAATAAACCGTACAATCTGTTTGTCAAAGAGTTAATCAGCCCGACGAAAGAATCGGCAGGATTTATCAAAGGAATTAAATGGCGCGGAACCATCAACGCCAGTCAGCGCAATGAAATGCAAGCCGCCCAAAATGTAGCACAGGTGTTTCTGGGACTCAACCTGAAATGCGCCTCTTGCCACGATAGCTTTATCAGCGACTGGAAACTGGAAGACGCCTACGCGTTTGCCAACGTTTTTGCCGATACTACGTTGGAAATCCACCGTTGTGATAAGCCCACGGGTAAGCTGGCTGGGCGCGGGTTGTTGTTTAAAGAACTAGGTCAAATCAAGGAGACCCCCGTGACCGAAGAACGACTTAAAGAACTGGCGGAGTTTTTGGTACAGCCCAAAGACGGACGACTTTATCGTACGTTGGTAAACCGCGTATGGGCGCAACTCATGGGCCGGGGCATTGTTGAGCCAGTAGATGCCATGGATAATCTACCTTGGAGTCAGGATTTGCTGGATTGGTTGGCTTCTGATTTTGCGGCGAATGGCTACGATATTAAGAAACTGATGTATACCATTCTGACTTCCAAGACCTATCAATTGCCTTCTATCGGCATCAAAGATGCAGGCTTGGTGACGGCCCCCGACTTTGTATTTCAAGGAATGGTACGCCGGCGATTAACGGCGGAGCAGTTTGCCGATGCCGTAAGTGTGGTTTTTAATCCAATTTATGTAGATACCGCGCTTGTTTTTAAGCAATTACCCGAAACCATCAAACAAGAGATTCCTTTCACGCGGGCATCTTTGGTAAAAAGAGACCCATTCTTGACGGCCTTGGGGCGGCCGAATCGAGAAACGGTGACCACAAGTCGAAACTCACAGGCGAATCTTTTGCAGGCGTTGGAATTGACCAATGGCACCCAATTTAATGAAGCCCTGAAAAACGGCGCGAAAATTTGGAAAGTCAAATACCCGACCTCCGATGTGTTGGTGAAAGAACTGTACAAAAAGTCGCTGGGACGAGAGCCTTTGTCCAAAGAAATTGTGGCGGCTCAAAAAATCATTGGCCCCAAACCCACCGAAGAAGGAATTCAGGATTTGGTTTGGGCCATGACACTGCACCCTGAGTTTCAGTTGATTTATTGATGGGAGGAAAGAGATTGGCGGTGAAAATCCCACCAATTGTGAAGAATCTAAAAAGCCCCCGCAGGGGCGCAACTTTTGTAGAATTTTGTATAAACCGCAATGTTTATCATGAAAAATAGATGGAATAGAAGAGAATTTCTTCAAAAAACCAGTGCGGCTACCTTGGCCGCTTTGGCCGCCAGTGCTCCGATGCCGAGTCTGTTGTCTAGCTGTAAAAGTAAACTCGTAGGACAGACGAATGGAACCGCCGATACGGTAATTTTGCTGTGGATGGCAGGCGGAATGGCCCATACCGAAACCTTTGACCCCAAGCGATATACGGCTTTTGAAAAAGGAATGGAAGGCAACCGGGTCCTGAGTACATTTAAACCCATTCCGACCGTTTTGGACGGAATCAATTTCTCCGAAGGATTGCAATCTATCGGTAAAGTGATGGATAAGGGAACGCTCATTCGGTCGTATGTGGCGGCAGATATGGGCCATATATTACACTCACGTCATCAGTACCACTGGCATACGTGTTATGAGCCACCTCAAACGGTGGCCGCGCCGCACATGGGGGCGTGGATTGCCAAAGAATTGGGCCCCAAAAACCCCGTTATTCCTGCTTTTATTGACATCGGTCAGCGGTTTACCGTTGGTGAAGCCGAAGAGCTGAAAGCCTTTCATACGGCAGGATTTTTAGGGAATGAGTTTGGGCCGTTTTTCATTCCAGACCCTAGTCAGGGGTTGGAAAGTGTGCGTCCGCCCGTTGGAATGGATGCCAAACGCTTTGAGCGCCGAAATCAGCTGTACAATGATTTAATCAGTAATAGTCCCGTGGGTGAGTTTGGTAGTGATTACCAAAAAGAATCGCTGAAACGCTCAATGGAACAGGCCTATATGCTCCTCAATTCGCCCGAAGCCAAGGCGTTTAATTTAACCACGGAACCGCAAGAAAGCTACGATATTTATAATACTGGGCGCTTTGGTTTAGGCTGTTTGTTGGCCAAAAGATTGACCGAGCAAGGGGCTCGTTTTATCAGCGTGACCACCGAATATGAGCCTTTCTTTGGCTGGGATACGCACGAAAATGGCCATACGCGCTTGGTAGAAATGAAAAGGCAGATTGACGGGCCTATTGCTCAACTTGTGAAGGATTTGGATAAATCGGGGCATCTTGACCGCACCTTGATTGTCCTTGCCAGTGAATTCAGTCGCGATATGATGGTAGAGGGCCGCCCCGAAGCCAAAGTACAAGAGCAGGTCAAACAACCAGAGATTTTGGACGACATCAAGTTTTACGGAATGCACCGCCACTTTACGGATGGCTGTTCTATGCTGATGTTTGGGGGAGGAATCAAGAAGGGGTTTGTATACGGAAAAACGGCCGACGAGCGTCCGTGCAAGACCATTGAAAACCCCGTGAAGATTGACGGTATCCATCAAACCATTTATCATGCGTTGGGGATTCCGCCTGATACTCAGTATGAAATCGAAAAAAGACCCTTTTATACAACACCCGACGGTAAAGGGAAAGCCGTGATGGATTTATTGGCTTAACGATTCACAATGAGAAAGATTTTCTTCTTTGGTATAGGTATTTCGGCAGTAATTGGTGGGTATTTGCTGTCGTGTACCAATAGCTCAACGACCCGGGCTACGCAGGAGCATATTCCTGACCGGGTCAGCTATAATTTTGACATTCGTCCCATTCTCTCGGACAAATGTTTGACCTGTCACGGGCCTGATGCCAACAAAAGGCAGGCGGGCCTTCGACTCGACGACCCCGAAAGCGCCTTCCAAGCCTTGAAAGAGCATCCATCTGCCCACGCCATTGTGGCGGGAGAACCGCAACTTTCGGAGGTTTTCTTGCGTATTACGACCAAAGATACTGCCAAGCTGATGCCGCCGCCCGCGTCTAATCTCAAGCTGTCGTCGCACGAAATCGCGCTCATTGAAAAATGGATAAAACAAGGGGCTAAATACGAGAAACATTGGGCGTTTGTGGCACCCAAAAAACCTGCACTTCCTGAAGTGAAAAAGGAAGATTGGCCCAAAAATGAGATTGATTATTTTATTCTGCACAAACAGGAGCAAAAAGGGTTTAGCCCCAACGAAGAAGCCGACAAAGAACGTCTGTTGAGGCGCCTTAGCCTTGATTTGGTCGGGCTGCCGCCCACGCTGAAAATGATGGACAGTTTTCTGGCCGATAAAAGCCCGAATGCCTACGAAAAAGCAGTGGATGAATTGCTGAAAAATCCTGCTTATGGCGAAAAAATGGCGGTTTATTGGCTGGATTTGGCCCGCTATGCCGATTCACACGGTTATCAAGATGATGGCTACCGCACGCAGTGGCCGTGGCGCGATTGGGTGATTCATGCCCTGAACACCAACATGCCGTACGACCAATTTGTGACTTGGCAATTGGCGGGCGATTTGCTCCCCAACCGCGACAATGAGGCGCTTTACAAACAGCAATTGCTGGCGACGGGCTTTAACCGAAACCATAAGATTACGGAAGAGGGTGGGGTGATTCCCGAAGAATACCGCATTGGCTACGTCACCGACCGGAATGATTTATTTGGCAAAGCATTCTTGGGCATGACGCTCGAATGCGCCCATTGCCATGACCATAAATACGACCCTTTTTCCCAAAAAGAATACTACCAACTCTTTGCGTTTTTTAACAATGTCAAAGAAGTGGGAATCGAGTCGGTGATTGGTGGACCCGAAACTTACGCCAAAAAACCGTTGATGGAAATCAGCAACGACGACGTAAAAAACATTCTGACGTTTATCAACAAGCCCGATACCAACCGCCTGATTGTATCGGTGATGAGCGATTTGGACACGATGCGCAAAACCCACATTCTTCGTCGTGGGGCGTACGATGCACCCGGCGATGAAGTCCAACCCAATACCCCTAGTTTTATTCTGCCGTTCAATAAATCTTACCCTAAAAACCGACTTGGTTTGGCTAAGTGGTTGGTTGACAAGCAAAACCCACTCACGGCGCGGGTATTTGTGAATCAGGTATGGCAGGAGTTTTTTGGCAAAGGAATCGTCAAAACGTCGGGAGATTTTGGAATGCAGGGCGAACTGCCTAGCCATCCCGAACTGCTCGATTGGCTGGCGGTCGATTTTATGGAACACGGTTGGAATATCAAACGCCTTGTCAAACAAATGGTGATGTCGGCTACGTACCGTCAGTCGGCCGTTGTGACGCCCGAAAAACTGGCCACCGACCCTGACAATATTTTCTTGGCCCGGGCACCGCGTTACCGGATTCACGCCGAATTTGTGCGTGATGTGGTTCTGTCAAGTAGTGGTTTGTTGGTGCCCAAAATTGGTGGGCCAAGCGTGAAACCGTACCAACCCGCTGGATTGTGGGAAGGGGCTACGTCCGGCCGGGGATTGCTTTCTATGTACGTCCAAGACCACGGAGAAAGCCTGTATCGTCGAGGTATGTATACGTTGATAAAGCGAACGGTTCCGCCGCCCGCGATGAGTATTTTTGACGCCAGCAACCGCGACCTTTGTGAAGTTAAACGACTGAAAACCAACACTCCGTTGCAGGCATTGGTCATGATGAACGACCCGACGGTGCTGGAAGCCTCGCGGGTATTGGCCGCGAAGTTGTTGCAAGAAAAAAGCTCTACCCAAGATAAAATCACAAAGGCTTTTCGACTCATTGTGAGCCGTAAACCCAGTGAAAAAGAAGTGTCTATATTGGCGGCTTATTACGACAAAGAGCTGAAAAAAATCACCAAGCCGAGTGCCGAAAAGTTGCTGGCCGTGGGCGAATACCCCATTCCTGCCCAACTAGATAAGACACAATTGGCGGCGTTGATGCGCATTGTCAATACGATTTACAACTTGGAAGAGGCGATTACAAAGTCCTAGGTCAGTAACCTGGAGAGAGAAGGCAGAAGTGAGAAATAAGAATTAAGAGGTACGAAGTAAGTAGGAACTTTAACTACTAATAAATAGAGTTTATTAGTGGATACATCAAAAACACTAAATTCCCCCAAGGGGGCGGCCCGCCGCAGCGGGTAGGGGCTATGGAAAAAGAATTTTTAGAACACGGTCTGACCTTTAACCGACGTCGTTTCCTGTCCACGATGAGTTTGGGATTGGGAAGCGTGGCGTTAGGGTCGTTGATGATACCCAATTTACTGAATGGTGGCGACGTAGACGAGGCTGGTTTTGTGCCGGGCATTCCTCATTTTGCCCCCAAGGCCAAACGAGTCATTTATTTGTTCCAAAACGGCGCTCCTTCGCAGTTTGAAACCTTTGATTACAAACCCAAACTCTGCGAAATGGTGGGTCAGGAACTGCCGCCGTCGGTGCGTGGTATGCAACGACTCACGGGCATGACGGCCAATCAGGCGTCGTTTCCGTTGGCGGCTTCGTTTGTGGATTTTAAACAATACGGCCAATCGGGCGCTTGGGTGAGCGATTTGATGCCTTATACGTCCAAAATCGTGGATGATTTGTGTATCGTAAAATCCATGTACACCGAGGCCATCAACCACGACCCCGCTCTCACTTTTTTCCAAACTGGCTCCCAACAAGGCAATCGCCCTAGCATGGGCGCGTGGCTGAGTTACGGGTTAGGAAATGAAAACAAAAACTTGCCAGATTTTACGGTTTTGCTCTCACGTGGCATCGGCAATGGGCAAGGAGTTTATTCCAAACTTTGGTCCAACGGTTTTTTGGATTCCATTCATCAGGGCGTACAGTTTAGCAAAGGCGAAGACCCCGTACTGTACCTGCGCGACCCCGAAGGCATGGACCGCGCTGCCCGTCGCGAGATGTTGGACAACTTATCCGAACTGAATCAGCTTTCGTACAGTGAATTTGGGGACCCCGAAATTGCCGCCAAAGTGAAGCAATACGAAATGGCGTATCGAATGCAAACGGCCGTGCCGGAGGTGATGGATTTGTCGAAAGAACCCGACGATATTGTGAAATTATACGGTCCCGATTGCTTAGTGCCGGGTACTTACGCCGCTAACTGCCTTTTGGCGCGTAAACTTTCCGAAAACGGGGTTCGATTTGTGCAATTGTACCACCAAGGCTGGGACCAACACGGCAATCTTCCGTTTGAAATCACTAGTCAGGCCAAAGACGTTGACCAAGCGTCGGCAGCGTTGGTGACGGATTTGAAACAACGCGGTTTGTTAGATGAAACATTGGTCATTTGGGGAGGCGAATTTGGCCGTACGAGTTACAGCCAAGGAAAACTGACGGCCGACAATTACGGTCGCGACCACCATCCGCGCTGCTTCACCATTTGGATGGCGGGCGGTGGCATCAAGCCCGGAATAGTTTATGGCGATACAGACGAAGTGGGTTATAACGTCAGTCGAAACCCCGTTCATGTGCATGATTTTCAGGCTACCGTTTTGCATTTGTTGGGCCTAAATCATGAGAAGTTGATTTTTAAACACTTAGGCCGTCGCTATCGGCTGACCGACGTATCAGGAAAAGTAGTGCGTGATATTATTAGTTGAGAATTAGGTTGTTGGTGTTTTTTCACCCACAACGGCTTCGAAGCATACCCTCGTGGCGACTTGTAGATTTTAGGATTAGATGAATAAAAAGTTCAAAGACATAGCCGAGCAGGCCTTAATCGTTTCCACGATTTTTATCCTTTTTTTGTTGCTGTTTGAAAGCAAATTGGTGGTGCCCGTTTGGCTGCAACCCGTCGGAAGAATGCACCCGCTTTTTCTTCATTTTCCGATTGTGCTCTTGCTTTTGGCGTTGGGGATGGAATTTTTTCGATTCAACCCGGCCAATACCGCCAATACCTTTTACCGCACCTTTTTAACCAATTTTTGGCTGATTGGGGCTTTGTCGGCCGCCTTTACGGTCATCATGGGGATATTTTTGTCCAAAGAAACGGGCTACGAAGGAGAGACCTTGCCGTGGCATAAATGGACGGGAATCGCGGTTTTTTTTCTGGCCGCCATCGGTTATTGGTGTCGATCCATGGCGTGGTACCAAGCTCCCGTGGCCAAAGGTTTGGCATTGGTCACTACTTTGTGCGTGGTTTTGGCGGGACATTATGGCTCGGTTTTGACCCACGGCGACAATTTTATCACGGGGCCGATACTCAAATCTGCACCTGTTCCGTTGGAGGAGGCCATTGTCTTTAATGACGTAATTCAGCCCATTTTTGAACAGAAATGCGTCAGCTGCCATAATCCCGACAAACTCAAAGGAGAGCTGATGCTTACCGATGCCAAGTCCATCTTGAAAGGCGGAAAAACGGGGAAATTGTTTGTGGCGGGCCAACCCGAAATCAGCCTGTTGCTGCAACGCATTCATTTGCCGTCGGAAGATAAAAAACACATGCCGCCGATAGGAAAGTCGCAACTGAACCCGCAGGAAATTGCGCTGCTTTCGTTGTGGATAAAGGCCAAAGCTGATTTTACAAAAAAAGTGATTGATTTGCCCCTCAATGATTCGCTGAGGCTTATTGCCAGTACGTTTTTGTCACCCGTTGAGCGAGAAGAAGAACAGTTTGATTTTGCGGCGGCTGATGAAGAAACCATTCAAAAGCTGACAACGGAGTTTCGGAGCATTGCCCCACTGGCGCGTGAATCGCCGGCATTGGCGGTTAATTTCTTTAACAAAACTGCCTTTAATTCGGAGAAAATCAAGGAGTTAAAAGAAATAAAAGAACAGGTGGTGTTTTTGAATTTGGCCAAAATGCCCGTCAAAGATGCGGATATTTCGCAAATCACCGCCTTTGAAAATCTGCAAAAACTAGACCTGAACTTTACGGATATTACGGGTAAGGGCCTGAAAGAATTGACGTCTTTGAAACAACTCAAAAACCTGTCGATTTCGGGCACAAAAGTAACGATGAAGGATTTGCAGGCCGTTATTCCGAATTTTAAAAGCCTGAATACCATCGTGGTATGGAATACTGGACTGACGATTGAGGAGATTCGACAGTTGCAAAAATCCCATCCGCGTATACGGTTCATTGAGGGTTTTAAAGATGATGGCAAAAATCCGATTAAGTTAAACCCGCCGCAGGTCAAAAATAAATCCACCGTTTTTAATGAACCCGTATTGGTGCAGTTGGCCCACCCTGTCAAAGGCGTTCAGATTCGGTTTACGACGGATGGAACCGAGCCAGATAGCGTGAAATCGGCCATTTTTACGAACCAAACGGTCATTAAGGCAAGTACTAACATTCGGGCGAAGGCCTACAAAGAAGGCTGGTTTGGGAGCGACGAAGTGGTGTTTGACTTTTTCAAAAGAACCTACGTGCCTGATAGCGTACGTTTGCTGTTGCCGCTGAACCGCGTCCACCAAGCAGAAGGTGCGAAGTCCTTTTTTGACCAAAAATTAGGCACGTTTAACGCCAATAGCCCCGCGTGGGCCAACAATTGGGCGGGGGTAAGAAACAATGATTTGGCGTTGATGGCCGAATTTAAAAAGCCCATCCTGCTTTCGTCGGTAGAATTGCGCATCATGGAAGAAACCGAAACGGGGATTTTTCCGCCAGAATCCATTGAAGTATGGGGTGGAAATTCGCCCGACCAACTGAAGAAAATCGCGGTAATCAAACCATCCATTCCAACCAAGTACCGGACGCACTTGTTGCAAGCGGTGGGAGGGAAGTTCAAACCGCAAACCGTTTCATACCTGAAAATTGTGGCTAAACCATTGTCGAAAATGCCCGAATGGCACGGAGGAAAGGGAAAACCTGCCCTCCTGTTGGTCGATGAAATGTTTTTTAACTAAACCCATTTGCGAGGCGTCGCCTCGTATGAGGTGAAAAACATTGTCAGTTTGGGCACATCAAAGGGGCGCGTAGTTGCGCCCTTTACTTTTTAGATTGGTTGGGTTTAAGGTGCTCAAAATCTTCCTTTTGCGTAAAATACTCCAAACCCAAAACCAAAATAACTGTACTGCCAAAGGTAACTTTCTGCATAATGGGCAAATAGGCGTAACTACCTGAACCATAAAGGTATAGAGTATAGTAAAAAATAAGCAGACAGGTAATGCACGAGAACTTAAACAAGTGTAGCCTTGACTTTAAAATAAAAACGGTAATGTAAAATAGGCTTAACAGAAACAGGGTGCTGGCAAGCGTAACCATACTGTCATGTAACGGGGTCACGATTAAAAAAGTAAAAAACATGCCTCCCGCTCCCAAATATTGTATGACGTTGGCGGCACTCCTTACGGGTATTTTCTTTGAAAATTTAATGAAGAATAGGGCAAAACTCACCGAAAGGAAAATCATTCCGCCGTCAGCCCAGATTTGCGCAGGATTGTCGGCACCATTGATGGCTTTTGGAGCAAACAAATTGCTGATAAAGTTTTTTGACCAATCAAAGCCCACTGAATTTCTATCAAATAGCGAGCCTCCTGGATAAACCCTCGTCGCAATGAAAAGCAGCGATACCGAAATAAATATCCCTAGTAAAACGGAATATCTTTTTAGTGCTTCTATGCTTTTTTCGTACATATCCAAGAAATCGTTTTAGGAAGGGGAATAACGAATCTGAGGTATTAGAAATCAGTCTGTTGGGCTTCATCACCTTATCTGCCAACCCTGCTTTCTAAGTAGGCAATGTCATTTCTTAATAAAGCGTTTAAGCAGTCAATCGCATCGTTTTTGGTGGTTGCTTGAATGACTGTTGAGTAATTGTCGGAAATCTGGTCGTTGAGCCCTAAAAATGATTTTACTTTTTTTGGGCTTTTATACGTAACTTTAAATTCATAATTATCGGGCTCACCAATGACCGAAATAGTAATTCCGTTTCCACTTTTCTTGTTTTCGATGCCAAATGTCGGGTGAAAGTATATTTCGTCGAGTTTGGCATTACTGCTTTTTTGCAAATACTCATTCCAATCAACTTTTTCAAAAGTATCCATGATTGTGTCTTGTGCCATATCGCCAAGATCAATGATGTCGGCTTCTACGGGGTCGCAAAAAAATGCTTTAAATTCCATCATTTTCTGTTTTGGGTTCGTAAATAGCCGATAAAGTAAATTATATGCTAGGTTATTTAGGTGCGTATTTAGCCATTTTTACTTGACTTAAAAAATGTGTCTTTTGAAATCTATATGGTAGGAAAGGGTTTTGGGCTTTACGTTGTAAGGGAAATCAGGGGACGTTAGCGGAATATAGCAACAAAAGTTAAAGAGTAGTGCAACTGTTAAGCCTATGTTCATTAGCCGCCATAATGCCAATCCAATGTTGGCGGCTGCTTTGGTCGACCAAGCAAAGTGAATAAAAGTCTAAGGGTCAAATACAATATTTTTTCTTTCGCTTTTGTCTGTACCCAATATAAATGTCCGATGATGATAGACAGTTGCATTGAAAGTGGTTGCAATTTGTCAACAAACAGTTGCTACTGTTTTATCAACCCACGCATTGTCAAGAACAGATGGATGGTCTTTATGAATGCTTAGCACAATTCCAAAGTTGCAACCTTCAAGTGTGGTGTCGTCCCATTCTTGCAAAGTTCCTTTCTCGTAAGGTCTCGAAATATTATAATTTATTTTTTCATCTTCAACAGTTAGCCATTCAGTTTCGTTTTCAAAATCATACTCCATTGTCGGAAGTGAAAGTGCTATTTCTAATTTTTTTCCGAATTCCTTTAAACCAAAATTGCTTTTTAAGCAAATGTGTTCAAGTCTTTTTGTTACCTCTATGTCCATTGTTCGTTTCTATAAAGTAGCCGCTAAACTCCCTAATTGACGCATATTTTATGCGCTTATTGCAAAGTAAACGCTTCAAACTTAAAGAACAAATTGTAAAATTTTTATTTTTTAAATTGTTGATAATTAGTGTGTTGTGAAAAATTTTGTGCGCTATTAAACAATATATTATATGGTTTCGCACTCAAAAAACTGTGCGTGAAAATTCATCACGATTTCGTGAATATCAGGCTGGTTGTTTTTTGTCAGTGCTAAGTCGTAATGAACGCTCTTTACGTTTTGCATTTCTGTCTTTGATGTCCTGCATGATTTTTCTAAAGTCAATAAGTTCTTGCTCAGTCCACGGTTCTGACTTTGTCGATAAATCAACGTTCTTTGGTTCTTTAATGAGTCCCATCATTTTAGTTTTTAAAATATTGTGAGATAAGTCTTAATGCTGCATTTGGTTCAATAAACATTCTTAACCCTCGGAAATGTGTCGCATGAAGTGATTGTTGATAATGTTTTATAAGTGCCGATTTAGCGTCAAAAGCGAGGAACCCCTCAAACCCTTTGTCAACTGAAACTTTGCAAGCATACGCAATAAGGTTGCCCGGAACACCAAAATATACTTTTCCTTTTCCTTTGTTGAATTTTGCACTCTCTATCAAGTGCATAAAAACGTGGTCTTGTTTGTCCTCGATGCTAACAAGTCCCTGAATAATAGTTGGATTGTTAACCGTTGTCAACTTATAAATTTCTTTGGTTTGATCTTTCAATTCTTTGTGCCAGTCGAACTGCCAATCTGCTTTTTTTATTTGTTTACTGTCTGCGCTTGTCAACCTAACAATTTCTGTCTCGAAAACCTCACCTGTGAAAGTGTTTTCAATTGAATTTGTCAACTTGTCAATGATAAAATCAAGTTCTGTGTTTTGGCTCTTTTTCACTTAGCGAATTTACGAAATATTAGGGTTGTTATCAAATGTAACGCGAAGTTTGTAGCGCCCTTAAGTATGGCTACTAACCCCCGCATATTGCAAAGTAAATGTAACATATTTTAAAAACAAATTTCTATGAAGTTGTTTTTAAAGTATTGACTGTCAGTTGTTTATTTGCTTTTTTCTTTTCAAATATCCTGTTATCACTTTTGACTCTTTCCATCACTCAAAAAACTGCGCGTGAAAATTCATCATAAATACCTCGTCGGTGGCGCGGGTCATGGCGGTGTAGAGCCACCGCACAAACTCCCGATTTACCTGCTCTTCGGGCAGATACCCTTGGTTCACAAACACCGATTTCCACTGCCCACCCTGCGATTTGTGGCAGGTGAGGGCGTAGGCAAATTTGACCTGTAAGGCGTTCAGGTATACATCTTGCCGGATGGCTTCGGTACGGGCTTTTTTGGATTTTAGGTAGATATAATCCTGCAAAACGGCCTCGTATAAACGCTTGTTTTCGTCCTGACTCAGCGACGGGGCGGGGGAGTGGAGCGTGTCCAGAAAAATCTTGGCTTCAAACGGCGGTTGCTCTTCATAATCCAGCAATTGAAGCTCAACGGTGGCAAATCGAAAGCCGTGCATTTCTTCCTCTTTGCGGATGCGCTTTACTTCCACAAAATCGCCGTTGGCCAAAAAGCCTGCCGGCGACTCTTCGTCGAGCACGGTATAATTGTTCCGGACAATCATCAGCAAATCGCCCGCTTCAATTTCTTCTTCGGAGCCGTTGATTTGGCGGCGCACAAACTCATTGAGTTGGACAGCCTCGCGGTTGGAGCGCGTAATGATGGTCACGTTTTCGCGGCCGTGTTTGTCGTAGGCGTAGCGGAGGCCGTCTTCGAGGCGGTCGCCGGGCATCTTATAAAAATCGCGCAGGCCGCGCGTGCGGAGTTGAATGGAAAGTTTTTCGAGCGGCAGAGCATCGCGGAGGCGGGTGGCGTTTTGCAAAATTCCCGAGTTTTGCCCCTGACGCGTCACTTCTGTCAGTTCTTGCTCATACACGCTCATGTAGTAGGTGCTTTCGAGGAGCGCCTTGTCGAGCGCGGGGCTGAGGTCTTTGTTGATGGGCGGCAGCTGGGCCACGTCGCCCACGATGAGAAGTTTGTTGCCGATGCCCTCAAAAACGTACTCAATCAAGTCGTACAGTAACCCGCGCGAGCCAAATTCGGCCTCGTCCGAAATCATCGAGGCTTCGTCCACGATAAAAAGCGTGTCGCGGTGTTTGTTGGCCTGACGCTCAAAATGCAGCGAGCCCGTGTAGGCATCGGCTACCTGACGGTATATTTTTTTGTGAATCGTAAATGATTTTTTCTTGGAATAGTTGCTCATCACCTTGGCGGCGCGGCCCGTAGGAGCTAAAAGCACGGTTTTGAAGCCAAACTTACTGACCACTTTGATGACGGTGCTGATGAGGGTGGTTTTTCCCGTTCCGGCGTAGCCTTTCAACAAAAAACAGTCGCGCAGGTTATCATCTTCCAGAAATTCGGCTATTTTTATAAAAAAATGCTGTTGACCTGCGGTAGGCTCATGCGGAAAGCTTTTCAGTAGTAAATCCGAGACGGTTGGGGGCGGTGTTTCTTTCATGTATCCAAAACTACGGCAGGAACGCAAATTTCACAACCCTCCTAAATTATTCCTTGTCGAAAGTTTTCATTTTTTTGGATTAAATTGTATTTTCATCACCTTTTTCACCTAACTCTTCAAAATTAAAGCAATTAAACATGAAAATTAAGAACGTATTACGCGATAAGTCCCGCAATGCTATCTATTCGGTTACGCCGGAAACTACCGTGCTAGATGCGCTAAAACAAATGGCCGAAAAAAATATCGGGGCGGTGTTGGTTTTGGAAGAGGGACGTTTGGCGGGGATTTTCTCGGAGCGTGACTATGCCCGCAAAGGGATTCTGCAAGGGAGGGCGTCCAATCAAACGTTGATCAAAGAAGTAATGACCTCTAAGCTCATTACCGTAACTTCAGAGCAAAAACTGGAAGAAGCCATGGTCATCATGTCGGAAAAACACATCCGTCACTTGCCCGTGGTCGACGAGGGTGAACTCATCGGTATCATCTCCATCAACGACGTGGTAACCAGTATTATTAAAGACCAAAAAGTACGCATTGAATCGCTAGAGAGCTACATTTCGGGCAATCCTTACGCATAATCACTATCTTTGTAGTCTTGAAAAAGTTCAAGGTTGGTCGTCAATAGGCAGTAGCTTGATTTTCAGGGTACTGTCAATTATTGCCGATTGACTTATAACGTTAACCAATATCTGTCCATTGGAAAAAGCAAGACAAGAAGTAGCCCGGTTGTATGGCAATCGATTGCGGCTGAGAGTATGCGGGATTTGCATTGAAAACAATAAAATTTTGATGCTGAGCCATCGCGGCATTGGCGATACCGACGTTTTTTGGTGTCCTCCCGGCGGGGGAATTCAGTTTGGAGAATCAACGCATGAGGCCCTCAAACGTGAGTTTGAAGAAGAGACGGGCCTCTTTATCGAAATCGGGGACTTACTGTTTGTCAACGAGTTTATGCAGCCACCCCTCCATGCCCTAGAATTATTTTTTGAGGTCAAACGAAAAGGTGGCGACCTGCATCTGGGCACCGACCCCGAAATGACCACCGATAATCAGATTATTCAAGAAATGCGCTGGATGAGTATCGAAGAAATCAAAGCTTACCCCGCCCACGAAGTTCATACGCTGTTTAGGCATTGCGAAAGCCTGTCGGATATTTATCAATTGAGGGGCTTTCTGAACGATGAATCTGCGGAATTGGCCGATTTCCAAAACAATTGATACATTTAGCCAAGAATTCGTGAATTAGCCGGTTAATTCTCAAAACGATTAACTTTTTACAATTAACACTGGATTATAGAAAGAGGGATGGTTGATACACAAAACGTGATAGCTCCTTTGTTGGAGATAAAAGACGAACGCTTCGACCCCACAAAATGCGCGGAGTATGAATTGCTGATGGAGTTGGGGGCCGAACGATTGCGCTTTTTGGTGCTTGATAGCAAAAAAAAGCGTGTGTTGTATCTGGAAGACTATTTGATAGGTGGGCTGCCGAGCGAAAAAAAATGGGCGAATTGGCTGGCAAAACTGTCGGCGTTGCACCCATTTTGGGGTAGTAATCTTTGGAAAAGCGTGACGGTTTCCTTCAATACGCCGTATTTTACGTTGGTGCCAGAAGCTTATTTTCGCAAAGAATACGTCAATAGCTACCTGAATTTGGTGCAAGGGGATTTGTTTGAAACCGACCAGATTTTGCACCGCGAAGTAAAGCGCATCGAAGCCCGAAACGTGTTTACGGTCAATAAAGAGCTTTGGGAGTGGGTGCTGAATACGTATACGTTGCAATTGCCCGCTTTTATTCACCAGACCAATGCCCTGATTGAAGGCGCGTTGGCGCTTTCGGTGCTGGATAAAGAAGCGGTTTTGATGAATCTGCACTTTGAAGATGACTTCGTGACGTTGGTGATTGTCAAGAACGATTCGCTCCTGATGTGCAATAAATTTGCCTACAAAGCCGCGGCCGACATGGCGTATTTTATCATGTTTGTGCTGGATTCACTCCAACTCAAACCCGCCGAGGTGAAGTGCCGTTTTTATGGTGAAACAACCCCTTATTCTGAAGATTATCAACTGCTTCAGAAATTTTTACCGCATCTTTCGTTTGGCAAAACCCCCGAAACTTTGGTGTTAGGAGCAGCCTTTGAAGATGTGCCCGAGCACCGGTATTATAGCCTATACACGATTCCCTTCGCTTCCTGAAACCGCTAACGCATTCTACGCATGAAACGCATCGCTCTTTTTCCCGGCTCGTTTGACCCTTTTACCAAAGGCCACGAAGACATCGTCCTGAGAGGTTTGCATCTTTTTGACGAAATCATCGTCGGAATTGGGCACAATACGGCCAAAAAGCGTTATTTTCCGGTGGAGGTAATGCAACGAATGATTGAGGAGACTTTTGAGAAATACCCGCAAATTCAGACCGTCACTTACGACGACCTCACGGCCAACATGGCGCGTCAGTTGGGCGCGCGGTTTTTGTTGAGAGGATTACGAAATACGACCGATTTTGAGTACGAAAACAGTATCTCTCAGGTAAACCGCCACGTGTACAGCGACGTAGAAACGGTGTTTTTGATTACTTCGCCGCATTTGGCTCCTATCAGCTCGACCATTATTCGCGAGCTGCACAAGTACGGCCACAATGTGGATGAGTTTCTACCTTATAAACTTTCAGAGCTTACCATTTCGGCGTAATTTTCTTTTCTCCTTTGGCGGCTTCAGGGTCGTAGCTCACAAAGACATTGATCCATAACAGCCTGCCCCAACGAAAAAAGACGGGTTGGGAAATAATAAGGATGGGAATAAGAATGGCCAATACGTAGAAAATATTGATGCCTAGAAGCACCACGCAACTCACAAATACCACGGCAATCAAGGCCGTATAAAGCGCGTAGCTACCGTACATGCCGCCGAAATAGAAGCCGGGCTCTCGCTCAAACGATTCGCCGCATACTTCGCATTGGGGGTTCATCTTATCAAATTTCTTTAAATTGAAAGGATTGTTGTGGACAAAAAATGACCCTTGATGACACCGGGGACATTTGTTGTTAAGAATACTGTAAACTTTGGTTCCTTTGAGCATGACTTCTTGAAATTTTGCTAAAGGTACAACAATCGTTCAATTGCTTTGGTGCAAAAATGCTAAAGCAGATGTTGATTAAGCAATCCTTTTTCTACCAACTTAGCGAAGGTAACGCTGCGAAGCGCCTCATGTGCCTGATTCCACTCGCGGAGATTATGTGCATTACTGCCCACAAATGAAACTAAACCTTCAAAAACCAAACGCTCGGCCAACATACGGGTGCCTTGATGACTGCTCGCCCAAGAGCCCAGATTTACCTGAAACAAAACGCCTTGCCGGTGCAAATCCATCACGAGATTGAAATTTTGTTGTAGATAATGATACCGCTCGGGATGCGCCAGCACAACGACAAGGTTTCGTTGGCGGGCCAATCGGATGGCTTCGCCCAAAAATGAAGGCATTCCTACAATATTCGTTTCTAAGAGTAGATAGTTATCTGCGATAGTGAGTAAGGTTTGATTGTTTTCAAGCAATGAAATAAGTGATATATCGAGGTAGTATTCGGCGGCGGCTTCCAGCTCAATGGAAATGCATTTGCGCTGAAGTTCTGAACGAATGCGGGCAAGGCAAGACTCGATTGTTGCGGGGGTATTGCGATAATAGTCCCCCATGATATGTGGGGTAGCAATTATTTTACGAACTCCATTGGCCGCCATTTCTTGGAGGAGCAAAATGCTCTCTTTGATGCTTTCTGGCCCGTTGTCCAACCCGGGTAAAATATGCGCGTGAACGTCTACCGTAAAGGGAGAGGAGGGGGCAAATCCTGCAACAGTTCGTTTTCGTTTTAAGAATGAAAAAGGCATGAGATTTTTCAATTCGTGACAAGGGTAAACAAGCTTTTAATCGTTTCAATGGTCACGAATTGTGCCAAAGTAGAAGGGTAAAAAAAATAAATCCTAATACCTTGATAATTGGTTCATTATGGCATATAATATCTGAATGGGATATAAAATAGGTGAATTTGTTGGGATGGAATAGTCTTATTGGTACATAAATTGCTATGGATGCATCTGCTCAAAAAGGGCTTTAAAGGAAGGTAAAAGCACATCTTTTTCGGATACAATTGGGTCAGAAACCTGCCAATCAATGTTGAGTTCTGCATCATTCCAGAGGATGCCCCCTTCCGAAACTTTATGGTAAAGATTGGTGCATTTATAACTAAAAATGGAGTCTTCCAGCGCGGCAAACCCGTGGGCAAAACCTTCGGGAATGTAGAACATATTATTTCGTTCTCCATCCAGTTCGACGGCTTCGTACTGCCCGAAAGTTGGCGAATCGGGGCGAATGTCGACGGCGATATCCAGTACCCGCCCTATAATCACCCGTACCAATTTTCCCTGTGCATGAGGAGCACGTTGAAAATGTAAACCGCGAACAACTCCCTTTTTAGAAAATGATTGATTGTCTTGAACAAAATGGGTGGGTAGGCCATTGGCTTCGAAGAGCTGACGATTGTAATTCTCGAAAAAAGACCCTCTTTCATCTTTATAAACCGTTGGTATAATTTCCAACAGCCCTTCGATGGATTTTTTGATAACTTGCATCGGTGAGTATATAATTGAATATCCAGTACAAAATTAGCTAATTTGCTCGAATGTCGAAAAAAAGAATATATTGGGCTTGTCAAGTAGGCAGTTGGACGGCACTCATGTTTTATGAACTTTGGGTTTATAGCCTCGAAGACGAATTTACGTGGGAGATGTTCTACTTTGCAATTGCCAGTATTCTGGTCTGCATTTTACTCACCCATTTTTATCGTTTGGTGGTTCGTGAACGTAATTGGGTTGCACAACCCTTGTATAAGTTGGTCCCACGAGTGATACTGTCTGGGTTACTTTTGGGCCTCATTATGACGCTCATGAACTTCCCGATTGATATTCATACTTTTAAGGAAGTAGTTAGAAGTCAGCCTTATATATTTTTTTCGCTTTGGCTTTCGTGGAGCAAAAGTATGTTTATGTGGGTGTTGAGCTACACCATTTACCACTACGTAGAAAGCATGAGGGATACCGAAATTGAGAAAATTTTGCTCAAAACGTCGGTAAAAGAAACAGAGGCGAAAATCCTGCGTTCGCAATTAAATCCCCATTTTGTGTTCAATGCGCTCAATTCTATTCGGGCGTTGGTGTCGGAAGACCCTTCAAAAGCGCAGCAAAGCGTTACTCAATTATCCAATATTTTACGTAATTCGCTACTGGCCGACCGCCGAAAAACGGTTGAATTACGCGAAGAATTAAAAACCGTCGAAGATTATTTAGCCCTTGAAAAGGTCCGTTATGAGGACCGGCTAATGGCAGATTTTCACATTGACCCCAAAACCCTCTATCTACAAGTGCCGCCGATGATGCTCCAGACGCTGGTCGAAAACGCCATCAAACACGGAGTTCAGAAAGCGGTTAGTGGCGGATTTGTACAGGTAACCTCTTTTTTGGAGGGAAATTATGTGCATATTCACATTCGCAATACGGGAACGTTGGTTAAAAAAGACAACGATTTGGAAAAACACAAAGAAGCCAGCGGGTTTGGGTTGGCCAATACCGAGCGTCGTCTGCAATTAATTTACGGGGACGAGTCAGCAAGGTTTAGAATATTTCAGGAGTCGGAAGATGTCGTTAGGGCGGAAGTTATTTTGCCCACTCAGACCGAAGGCGTCTTTCGGAATACCGCAGCCAAACCCATTGCCAAAAGCCAATCATAAAACATAACATCACCTAACATCTAAATCACCCTAAACATCAGCTAATGAAAGCCCTTATTATTGACGATGAAAGGCTCGCCCGCAATGAGCTACGCCGCTTGCTCGAAAATTTCCCCAAAATTGAAGTCGTTGGTGAAGCGGCCAATGCCGATGAGGCCATCAAAATGGTGAATGAACTCCGTCCTGACCTATTGTTTTTGGATATTCAGATGCCAGGCAAAAACGGTTTTGAACTCTTGGAAGCGCTGGAAGATGACACCATCCCAGAAGTTATTTTTACCACTGCTTACGACGAATACGCCCTCAAAGCCTTCGAATACAATGCGCTAGATTATATCCTCAAACCCATTGACCTGCCTAGACTAAGCGAAGCTGTTCATCGGGTGTTTGAAGAATTGGACCGTAAACACGACCATGATTCAATTTCGGAGCGCAAAATGTTGGGCGAAAATGATCAAGTTTTCATCAAAGACGGTGAAAAATGTTGGTTTGTCAAACTTGGGAAAGTTCGTCTTTTTGAATCCATGGGCAATTATGTTCGACTGCATTTTGACGATCAAAAGCCGCTCGTTCTCAAGTCATTGAACGCCCTTGAAGAACGTTTGGATCCGATTTCTTTTTTCAGGGCCAACCGTAAACACATCATTAATTTGCAGTGGATTGACAAAATCGAACCTTGGTTTTCGGGGGGATTGTTGGTGACTTTGCGCGGAAGTGGCGAAAAAATCGAAATATCACGTCGTCAGGCCATTCGATTTAAAGATATGCTGAGTTTATAACAATAGGCTTCTGACGGTTTTTACTGAAAATGCTAGGCGTCCGACGGTTCTAAACCGTCAGACGCCTTTTTTTTTCGGAATTAGCCCAGCTTTATGTCCATCGACTTGCCGCTTTTGCGACTGGCTTCGGCCATAAAACCCATGACGTGACTTTCAATGGAGGCGTCGATGGTTGAGGTCAATAACGCTCGATTATTCTGTGCCACGGCCTGCACAAAATTTTGCATCAGCCCGTGGTCTCCGCCACCGTGACCCGAGTTGTTGAATTCCTTCTGGGCGCTGGCTTTCCAAATGGTGACTTCTTTGGTGCGAAAATCGGTTACTTTGATTAAATCATTATCGCCCTCAATTTCCCCCATGCTAAACATTACACGGGTCTTACGGGCTTCCCAAGCGGTAAAGGCTTCTAGTCCGAAAGTAGCTAAAATGCCGTTGCCAAACTGAAAAATACTGGTGTAATGGTCGGGTTGGTCGTTGTTCATACGGTACACACAGCGGCCGTAGTTGGAGGTTTTGAGCCGTTCCAAAATGGCGGGACCTTGCAGGGCTGGGTCTTCGGGAACGTCAAGTACGTGGATTCGTTTTTTCTGTTCGTAATAGACTTTAATGGCCGAAAATGGACATTCTCGCTCCACTTTGCAGCCTTCCACGCAGCGCTCGGTGCTCCCCTCGGGGGCGTTTTCGAGTTTAAACCATTTAAGATTTCCGTAGGCCGACACGGTTTTGGCGGGCGTGTTGGCAATCCAGCGCATGATGTCTAAATCATGACTTGATTTTGCTAATATGATGGGATTTGTCTTTTCTGATTCGTGCCAATTGCCCCGCACGTATGAGTGCGCCATGTGAACGTGCTCAATGCCTTCTAAGTGGTTGATACTGATCATTTCGCCCAAAGTGCCCGAAGCGCAAAGCTCTTTCAACTTACGAAAATATGCCGTATAGCGCAATACGTGACAGACCGCAATGATGCTTTTTGATTTCTTTGTAGCCGCCAGAATATCTAGACACTCCTGCATGGAGGGTGAAATGGGCTTTTCGAGCAATATATTATAGCCCATTTCCAGCGCTTTTATGGCTGGACCATAGTGAAGTGTGTCGGGCGTAGAAATGATGACGGCATCGGCAAATTTGGGTACTTTAAACACATCCTCCCACGTTTTGAAGCGATGCGCGGATTCAATACCGTGTGTTTTGGCAAAGCGCTCATTCCGAAATTCATTCGGCTCGGCCACGCCTACCATTTTAACGTCGCCAGGGTAGGCCACTGCGTAGCGTCCATACACATTGCCGCGATTTCCTGCCCCCAACACAATGGCCGTAATGGGCTGAGCGAGTGAGATATAATCAGGGTTTTCGGGAAAAGTGATTTCCCGTATTTCGTTGGCTTGTGCGGTCGATGTCAGGGCGGCAGCCCCGGCTGTCAGACCAAGGGTTTTAAGTACGTCGCGGCGGTTGAGGGTTGGCATTAGAGGTTATTGGTTTGTTATATTTATTCTTATCAATTCACCTTTAAAATAGTCTTCACTGAAAGCAATTCCGAAAGCTAAGGCATCATTTATAAAAAAGACTTGTGTAATTGGCGGGATGATTGAAATTTTATCATTCGTATTCCAAGTAGCGCCTCCATCTCCTGTATATGATACCGAAGCGTAGGTTTGGAGCATATCAGATTTCTTACTTATTTTAGATATTCTGCCAGAGCCAAATGCGTAACCGTTCTTTGAATCAATAAAATGGACATCCCCATCTGCAGTTAATATGCCCATTTTTTGCCATGTTTGTCCTTTATCGTTGGTTTTCCACGCATTGTCAATCACCCCTATTTCTTGATGAAATCGAATTGAATAGGCACCGGAAATTCCCAGCGAAGATAAATCAAGTGATTTCCATAACTTTCCGCCGTCTTGCGTTTTTAAAATTATACGATTATTATTGGATGAGCCGGTCGCAAATCCGATATTTTTGTCAGCAAAGTCAATGGTCGAAACATTTAAGGTGTCATATTTCTCCGTTCGCCAATTGATTCCATCATCTTCTGAATATAATAAAGAAGATTCACGCTTTGTATTTTGCGCTGTGACGGAGGTTTTGTTAATAAAAAATAAAACTCTCTTCTGTTCATCAATTGAAATATTTGACCAACTTGAATGGGGCGGTAATTCATAGCTAGGTTGCCATGTTTCGCCACCATCTTCTGTTTTTACCATTACAATTTTATCGGGTAACTGAGAGAATCCAAAACCTGTTTTTTCATTACGAAAAACCAGGCCGAAAACCTTTTGATTTATTTTTGTCCAACTTAGCGCGCCATCTGTCGTCTTGTAATATTCACCATAAATTGTCCAAAGAAATCCCTTTTTCTCGTTGAGAAAGTAGAAGCCTGAAATATTGGATGTTCCGGTTGGCAAACGGGTAAACCGAACCCCCGGTACGTTGTTATCGGGTTTAATGTATCTTGCGGGTAGACAGGAGAATACCAGTATCCCCGAGAAAAGAATATAAAAAGCGGTTCTGACAAATAAGGATTGTAAAAATGACTTTTTCATACCATTCCCATGAATAGATTATGTAGGTATTTTTTATCATTTGTGGGATAATTTCACTCCCTCAACCACAAAATATAATCTGTTGCGGGCAGTGGGCTGAGTACGGGTTTTAGGGCGTCGATAATCTGGCCTCGGTGGTAGGCAGCGTGATGGCTCAAATGCGTCAGAATCTCGCCGAGGGGCGTTTCGAAGTATTCTCCTTTGGTGTTTTGATACTTAATAATTTTGCCAAATTCAGCTTCATCGAGGTCTCTGACGTAGCTGTCCCATTTTTGATAACTGTGGTCGGAGGTCTCTTTGAGCCACGAAACGGGCAATAAATCCCAAATCCCTACCACCAAATGGTCGTTGGCAATTCGGGTAAACCACACCATTTGGGCGTTAAGGATATGACTCGTGAGCAGAACCGCTCTTTCGGGAGGTTTGTCGAGTTTTTCGAGCGCTTCGATAATGCGCGAATTGGCCCAATATTCGTATTGGAGCAGGCGGATATAATATGCTTTCATGGTACAGGACGTTAAGTCACGACAAGTTGGTGAAAACCTTTCAAACTGTCAAGGACTTCGCGTTTGGTTGTACCATTTAAACCAGAAGAATTTATAACCGTCGGTCGGCTAGTATGGACCGACCGACGGTTTACTACCATTTTATCAATGCGGATGCCCACGTAAAACCGCTACCGAAAGCGGCAAGGCAAATAAGGTCACCGTCTTTTACGCGGCCTTCTTCCCATGCTTCGGTGAGTGCGATGGGAATAGAGGCGGCGGTGGTGTTGCCGTATTTATGAATGTTGCTGATAACTTGGTCTTCCCGCAGTTTCATTTGGTCGCGCACGTATTCACTGATGCGAATATTGGCCTGGTGCGGCACCAACAGCGAAATATCTTCGGGTTGGTAGCCGTTGGCATCCAATGCTTCTCTGATGGCTTCTGCAAAGCGAACTACGGCGTGTTTGAACACCGCATTGCCGTTCATAACTACTTCAAAACCACCTTCGTCAATCATCTCTTTGGTAGCAGAGCGCGTTGGACGGCTACTGCCGGGGTCTTTGACGTAGAGGTCTTCGGCAAAACGCCCGTCGGCATGGAGGTGCGTAGAGAGAATGCGGTGCGTGGGGTCTTCGGTGGCCTGTAAAACCGCCGCACCCGCACCATCGCCAAAAATAACGGCTACGTTACGGCCTTTGGTGCTTTTGTCGGTCCAAGTGGATTGGATTTCAGCCCCTACCACCAAGATGGTTTTGTACATGCCCGTTTTGATGAATTGGTCGGCAATAGAAAGGGCATAGACGAAGCCCGAACATTGCTCCCGAATGTCAATGACGGGGATTCCGATTAAATCCAATTCTCGCTGCATCAAAAATGCTGAACCCGGAAAAAAATAGTCGGGCGTAATGGTGGCGTAGACAATCATCTCTACGTCGGTTGGTTGCAAGCCTGCCCGTTCGAGGGCCTGCCGCGACGCGGCGGTGGCCATGCTCGAATTGGTTTCTTTGCCGTAGGTAAAATACCGCCGCTCACGGATTCCGGTGCGTTCCTGAATCCATTGGTCGGAAGTATCCATCAATTGGGTCAAATCATCATTGGTTACTACCTTTTCAGGGACGTAATAACCTAAACCTGTAATTTTGGAATAAGGCATTTTTGTGGGAAGTTAAAGGTTTTTCGGTTAAGAGTTAAAAAACGACAGGAGTGCTTAACCCCTTAACAGACAGTCCCTTTTAGCCTTCTTTCAGCGTGTATGTATAATCTTCCATAATCATATTGGCCAATAATTTGCTGCAGGCAGTTTCGACGCGTTGCTGCGCATCTGCTTCTGAGTCGGCATCGAGGGCCATGGTGATGTGTTTGCCAATGCGTACGTCTGACACGTCGTCAATGCCCAAATTGTGAAGACCCAATTTGACGGCTTTGCCTTGAGGGTCCAAAATCTCTTTTTGCGGCATGACGTTGATTTCAGCGATGAATTTCATGAGGGAATTTGTGATTTAAAATGGATTGAGAGGCAGCTTTATTGAGGCAAATCGGCAGGATTTTAGTCAATAAGCAAAGTCCTCGTTAGTGAAATCTAAAAATTCGTTGAAACACTGACAGTAGGATATACAGCGCTACTATCAGCGGAATGGCTGCAAATTTCAGCAAAAACAGCAAAATCACCGCCAAAAGGATAAAAATATATTTGATTTGATTGTCTTTCCAGCCAAATGTCTTGAATTTGAACGCCAAAAGCGGCAGTTCACAGATTAATAAATACGACATTAAGAGGGTATAACCTACCAAAACGGATTGATTGATAATCCACGATTCGTATTCGGGGTGATTGCGCAGAATAAATGGCAACGACGCTACCAAAATAGCATTGGCGGGCGTTGGCACCCCAATAAATGAATCCGATTGGCGGGTATCAATGTTGAATTTTGCCAATCGTAGACCCGAAAATACCGCCAAAATAAACGCACTAAACGAAAGCATCATGGCTCCGATGTCGATGGAGGTGGTGGTACGTTCCAATAACTGAAAGATAATCATGGAAGGCAGCACGCCAAACGTAACCATATCGGCCAATGAATCAAGTTCTTTGCCGATAGGGGAGGATTGATTCAGCAACCGTGCCACAAAACCATCCAAAAAGTCAAGTACGCCCGCAAACAGAATCAAATACCCCGAAAGCAATAAATCTCCGCGAAAACTAAACACAATCCCCACACACCCACAGAGAAGGTTGCCGCAGGTCATTAGGTTTGGAATGGTAAAAAGACGCATATTGATGGTATGGATAGCCGTGATAAAATAGGAATTTGTAAAATAGATAGGCCCGAAAAATCAGTTAAGAAAGGGATTTGTACGGCGCTCGCGACCGATGGTGGTAGGGTCCATGTGTCCCGCAAATACCTGATAATCATCTTCCAAGGTCATAAATTTTGTTTTGATGCTTCGCAAGAGAGCCGCAGGGTCGCAGAGCGGAAAATCAGTACGCCCAACACTTCCTTTAAACAAAACATCGCCCCCAATGATGAAACGTTGGTCGTGGTTGACAAACGCCAAATGCCCGGGCGCGTGGCCGGGCACAAACAGAATGTCAAGGGTTGAATGGCCGAATTTTACCACATCTCCTTCGTCCAAAAAAGCATCGGCTTCGACGGGTTCGTAGCCTCGGATTCCCCATATATTACAACGACTTTCAACAGATGCCAAAATTGGAAGCTCGTTTTTGTGCATGTACATTTTTACGCCATATTTGCGCTTTACATACGCACTGCCAAATACATGGTCCAAATGCGCGTGTGTTTGGAGGAGCATCGTTACTTTTAGGCCTTTTTGTTCGATAAAACGCGCTAACGTTTCTTTTTCTGATTGCATCAGGCAGCCGGGGTCAACAATGACGGCCTCATTGGTTTCGTCATAAAGAACGTAGGTATTCTCTTCAAAAGGGGAGAAAACAAAAGATTGTATTTGAATCATACTTACTTCATCATATTCAACCGTAAAATTACTAAACTATTCTGTAAACACTACCGAAAATGACCGATAAGCAACCCCAAAGCCCTTTTATTGACCAACGCAAAGGATATTATTTTTTAGAAGGCCCCAAGAGCCGACGTTCTGAGTTTGTGTTTTTGTTGGAGGTAGTGTGGGAGTTTTTTAAGGGAATTCGAGCGTTGCATTTTGTGGGGCCGTGTGTAACGGTGTTTGGCTCGGCACGATTCAAAGAAGGAAGTATTTATTATGAGCAGGCCCGTGTATTGGGGAGGCGGATTTCGCAGGAATTGGGACTGACAATCATGACGGGCGGTGGCCCGGGCATCATGGAGGCGGCCAACCGAGGGGCATTTGAAAGCGGAGGACGCTCGGTTGGTTGCAATATACAGCTTCCTTTTGAACAAAAAGAAAACCCGTACATGGAAAAGTGGGTGAAAATAAAGTATTTTTTTATTCGTAAAGTGCTCTTAGTCAAGTACTCTTATGCCTTTGTAATTATGCCGGGTGGGGTAGGCACCATGGATGAACTGTTTGAAACACTCACGCTCATTCAAACGGGGGTGATTCACAACTTCCCGATGGTTGTCATTGGCAAAGAATACTATACACCGATGATTTCGATGTTACAAAAAATGGCTGACCAAGGCACTATCTCGCCCAAAGACCTAGATTTGCTCAAAGTGACCGACGACATCGACGAAGCCATTGAGCATATTCGGGTGTACCTGACCGCCAATTTTCAAATCCAGAAACGTCGTCGGCCTATCTGGTGGCTTTTGGAAAAGAGATAGTCATTATCTCTTTTCTACCAAATATTCTCCATGTCTTTTTTGACATAGGTATGGTTACGCTCCACATATACGCTGTTGCCAGTTGGGCGTTTGATGCCCATTGGGTTCTTGGTAGAAAGGCGATACAGCATGGCGATGGGCCACAAAAACACGTAAAATACAATCGAAAGGATGACGCGGGAGTTAAACCAACCCAGCCCTTCGGCTATTTTGAACCAAATTTTGACGATAAAATCGCCAACAACTGGAACGAAAATACTCAAAGCGCCCACGATTCCAGCGGCATATAACAAATAAAGAGCGGCAGATTTGAAAATAAACGAAAAGATAACCAGCCCGGTAACGATTACTAACTGGGCTTTACTTTTTTCAGCTTCAGACATTTTTTGAGGGGTGAGGGGTGAGGAGTCAGAAGCGGGAATCACAGTTCGTTAACTGCTCAATTCTCGCTCCTGACTCCTTAATACTTAAAATAATGTATAAATAAACGGTGCTACGGCTGAGCCTCCGCCAATGACGATGATGACGCCGATAAGCAATAAAAGAATAATCATTGGAGCTAACCACCACTTCTTCCGCTCACTCAGGAAAGCAAATAAGTCTTTTAAGAAATCCATCTTCGGTAAGTTTGTAGTTATTTATATACGTATTCGGTCTAAAAAACAACCAAAACGAATGGTTTATAACAGTTATAGAATGTAATTAAGCACAAATTTACACATTTTCGCATTAAGACAAAGTGAACATTTGTGGGATTTATTTTATGGAAACCTTCATTTGTTCAAATAGCTTGTCGGCAATAACGGCATTTACTTTGGCGCTGGCATGACCATCATTCTTGCCCACAATCCGCTCTTTGGGTGGAATCGGTCCCAGGTGTTCACTCAGGCGAACGACTGGAATTTGCTGATTGGTAAAGAAATCTTCGATGGGTTTGGTGTAGCCATTGCTCTTCTCCACATTTTGTAAAAACGGAACCATCACCACGTACATCGGTGCTTTGTGCGCACGGGCGTAGTCCACGATTTTCTGTAAATCACGCAAGTGAGGATTCAGAATCGTGGTGTCGGTGTATGATTTTTGAACAAAGTCCGTAATCGACGCGGGCGGCATGTGCGGGAATTGCCAATAAATGTAATTGGGTAGATAAAACCGCATCACCAACGACCCTATGCCCGGGAGCTTGATGTCGTCGTAAGGCTTGAACTCGGCCAACGTCAGTTTGGCGTCGCGGGCGGCTCTTTCGATGTCGTTCGGGAAATATTCTAACACCAACACATCGGGCTTGACGGGAAATTTCTGTAAACGCTGAAATTCATCGCGTGTATCAGAACCCGACACCCCCAAATTGTACACTGCATATTTATCAGCGCCCAGTTTTTGCTCCAATTGATCCGAAAAACGCTCTTCCGTTTTGTCTAAACCGTGTCCTGCCGCGAAAGAATCGCCCAAAACCAATACTTTTTTCTTTTTTTCAACGCCCGTTTTCGGAAAATCGCGGTAGCCTTCGGCCGTAATCGGTTTCCAGTACTTGGCAAACCAAATCTGCGAAGCCTTGCTCAAATCTCCTTCGTGACTTTGGGAAACAAACATAAACGCGATTTCTAATATACCCGCCAACCACACCACCATAATCCCAAGCGTAGCGATGTTTGCCACAATTTTATTGCCCTTGGGATTCTTGATAATTCCGTAATAAAACATCCGCAACAGTTCTATTAGTACAAAAAATAGCACCATTGCTTTAGCCAATCGGATGTAAAAATTATCCATAAGGCCCGCGTAAGGGTAATCAAACTTGATGTTTATTTTGTCGGGAAAAAACAAAAGAAACGCCGGAATACTCAAAACAGCAAGGCGGATGAGTGAGGTGATGAGTTTTGAAATCATATTAAAAATGTAGGAATAAGTCCCTGAATCATTGGTATTTGTTGGTAAATGGACCGAAATTTAATCCAGTACAAACTCCTCTTTCCAGTTATCGGTATCCTGCCATTCGGGTTGTTGACGTTTGTCAAACAGATAATTTCCTACGACCAAATAATCCATTTCGGTGCGCATAAAGCAGCGATAGGCATCGTTGGGGGTACTTACGATGGGTTCACCGCGTACGTTAAAGCTGGTATTGACAATCACGCCGTAACCAGTCAATTTTTCAAAATCCTGAATCAATTGATAATAACGCGGATTGGTCTGCTTGTGTACCGTCTGAATACGGGCCGAAAAGTCGATGTGCGTAATGGACGGTAAGTCTGAACGCAAATAATAGAGCTTGTCGCGCAAATCAAACGAATCAAACTCGGCGGGCAGTTTTTTGCGGCGCGACTCTTTGACCGGGTGAACCAACAGCATATACGGTGAGATTCCGTCAAAATCAAAATATTCACCCACTTTTTCGGCCAATACCGAAGGCGCAAACGGACGGAAAGACTCGCGATATTTGATTTTGACGTTGAGTTTTTTCTGCATTTCTGCGTTGCGGGGGTCGCCCAAAATACTGCGCGCTCCCAAGGCCCGTGGTCCGAACTCCATCCGCCCCTGTACCCAACCTACCACGTTGCCGTCGGCCAAAATTTGGGATACTTCCTTGGTCAATTCGTCGAAGTTGTCAAATTTTTTGAACGCGGCTTTGTATTTTTTGGAGACCAACTCCACGTCCAAATCCGAGAATGTTGGCCCTAAATAAGAGCCGCTCATCGCATCCTGCGTGTAGTTGATGGTGCGTTTTTGGTCGAAATAAATGTAGTAGGCAGTCAATGCCGCGCCCAATGCTCCGCCCGCGTCACCCGCGGCAGGTTGGATAAATACCTCCTTGAATACCCCTGATTTTTGGAGTTTTCCGTTGGAAACACAATTGAGCGCCACCCCACCGGCCAAACATAAATAGTCGGCTCCCGTGAGACGCTTGGCTTCCTGCGCCATTTTTACCACTACTTCTTCAGTAACGCGCTGAATGGCCAATCCGAGGTTGCAGTGATGGGCTTCGAGTGGGTCTTCTGGCTTGCGGGTTTTCATCCCGAAGAGGCGTTCCCAGTCGGCTTCGCGCACCATTTTGAGGCCCGTGGCGTAATCAAAATAGTTTTGGTCCAACCAGATAGAGCCGTCTTCTTTAATGACCACAAGGTCTTTTTTGATGGTTTCTACGTACTTGTCAACCTCGGGTGAGGAAGGGTTGCCGTAGGGAGCAAGGCCCATCAGTTTATATTCTCCAGAATTGACTTTAAAGCCCAAAAAATACGTAAATGCCGAATATAAAAGCCCCAATGAGTGAGGAAAACGGAGTTCTTTCAGTATAGAAATTTTGTTGCCTTCGCCCGAGCAAATCGAAGCGGTAGCCCATTCACCCACGCCATCGATGGTCAAAATCGCGGCTTTTTCGTAAGGAGAAGGATAAAATGCGCTGGCGGCGTGCGATAAGTGATGTTCGGGAAAAAGAAGTTTAACGGGGTTCTTTTTGTCGTACCCTATTTTCTCTAATTCCTCATTAATGAGTCGTTTGAGAAACATTTTCTCTTTAATCCACACTGGAATGGCGGTGATAAACGACTTGATACCCTTGGGAGCAAAGGTATAATAGGTTTCCAGCAAACGTTCGAACTTGAGCAAAGGCTTGTCATAAAAAACAATGGCATCCAGTTCATTAAGGGTAGTTCCGCCGTACTCTAAACAATAGTTGATGGCATTGGAAGGGAAGTTTGGATCGTGTTTTTTACGGGTAAAACGCTCTTCCTGGGCGGCGGCGACAATTTCGCCATTGTCAATCAGAGCGGCAGCTGAATCGTGGTAAAATGCGGAAATTCCAAGTATCTTCATTCTAAGATGGGATAAAATAGGGGGTATTTGTGATGATTTTTGTTGAAAATCTTGACAATGTTACTACAACTTTGCCGGTTTCTGGTTTTTAATCTTCTATATAATGCAGACAAAACTAAGGAGGATTATGACAAATTTCAAAAATTAACGAATTAGGTTATTAAAAGGTACGCCGCTAGGTTTTACATTTGCACAAACTAAATGACAAAAATTCATTGAAAATCGCGGCAATTGATATTGGCTCCAACGCAGCGCGCCTACAGATTTCATCCGTTCTGCACGATGGTGGTTATACCAGTTTCAAAAAAGTGGAATACGTCCGTTTTCCGCTACGTCTTGGACATGACGTTTTTAATTTCGGCAGCATCACCCCCGAGAGCGAAGCTCGTACGGTCAAACTGATGCAGTGCTACAAACTGTTGCTGGAACTGCACGAAGTCGAGGGGTATATGGCCTGTGCCACTTCGGCCATGCGTGAATCTGCCAATGGCGAGGACATCGTAGAGCGGATTGCGGCAAGCACGGGCATTCAGATTCACATCATTGACGGCACCCGTGAAGCGCAGCTCATCAACAATGTAGTAGTACAGGCATTGGAAGATGGGCAGTACCTTCACATCGACGTAGGTGGAGGAAGTACGGAACTGAACATTTATTTTAATCGGCAAAAAATTGCCACCAAATCGTTTAAAATTGGCTCCGTGCGTTTGTTGGAAGGCAAAGAAAGCAAAGGCGCTTGGGGAAAGATGGAACAATGGATTGAGGATAATGTAGATTCGCTCGAACCCATCGTGGCCGTCGGAACGGGCGGTAACATTTCCAAGCTTTTTAACTTGGTCTCCAAAACTGCCGACAACTCGACTTCTTTGTCGGAACTAAAACGAATGCGTGACTACATCGCCTCCTTTAGTCAGGAAGAACGCGTCAATAAATTACGACTCAATGCCGACCGTGCCGACGTCATCATTCCGGCGGCGGATATTTATACGTCAGTCATGAAATGGGCGGGTGCAGATAGGATACTGGTACCCGACTTAGGATTGAAAGACGGCATTATTCAGTTGGTATACGAAAAACTGAAAAAGTAAGAGCAGTGTACGTTGCTATGCTCAACCCCTTCGGACCTAAAAAGCCGAAGGGGTTTTGTGTTTACAGATAAGACAGCCATTTTAGGTTTCGGTGTGTGGCTTTGTAGTTTGCGTACCAACGGCACAATGGATACAAAAATAAAACCACGGCTACCCATACGCCATAAACCGCGCCTAATTCGATACCAGAGTTGGGCGGTCGCCCAAAGCTAAACGTGCCAATGGGGATATCTTCCCAGCTGAACCCCTGCAAAAACAGCATCCCAAACATGACACTGTGAATCAAATACCAGTGAATCAAGTAATAAAACATCGGAACTTTGCCATAAGTAGCCACAACCTTGGTAAAAGCGTTGGGTTGAATATCGCCCAGCGCCAACAATCCAAACATGAGTCCGAGCATAACCAACGTATAAAGCAAGGAAGGTGGGTATTTGGATACGTTAATAAACGACAGAAAGGTAAAGAGACTTGATTTTTGCGCTGCCCATTGCGTAGGGTTGCCGTAAAAATTGAGGAGTCGAATCATCACAAACAGACTTATTGCCAACAAAGCAGAACGCCAAAGTATGTTTGTGCGAATGGGCGCGGCTTTTTCAAACACGCTACCGAAGCCAAACCCCGCCAGCATGATGCCAAGCCACGGAATGAAAGGATATAGTGTGCCCAATGTGAAGTTTGGAGAAAGCGTAAATACATTGGTGACAAACAAAAATGACCAGCCTACGGCTAGACCCTGAGTTTGGGGAATAGGAATGAGAGTGGTAAGGCCATGCAATACGATAATACCCCACCCGATGATTCCTAATACTTTGGCAGGTACTTTTAACAAAAAGGATAACGTCACAAAACCCAACCCGATGGCAAAAATAACTTGTAGAATAATGGTACGGAAATGAATATCGAACCAAAAGGCAAAATTGATGACTGTGATTTCCAACAACATCAGCCAGAGTCCTCTGGTCAGCAGGAAGCGTTTGGTTTGCGCGGGATTGTGTTGGCTTTTAAAAGTTAAGTACGCCGAGACTCCCGACAAAAAAACGAAACTGGGCGCGCAAAGATGCGTTACCCAGCGGGTCATAAACAGGGCAGCGGTAGTGGTTTGTAAATTGGTAGGGTCTTGGGTTAACGCGGTAGTGTGCATCAAATCTCTGACGTGATCTAATGCCATGATAATCATAACAATACCGCGGGTAACATCAATCGTGTGAATTCGTTTCATGAATTTATCTTTTGGCTTAGGGGCCTAAAGATAAATAGAAACCCACAGAAATAAAGGCGATTTACTTCTGTGGGAATGGATATTTGAGGTTTAAATAATCCGCTTCAAGGCAAAATTGGCCGATACCAGCCGCCCGTTGCGACGTACCACCACGTGCATTTCTTTGCCTTCGCGGCGTTGAAACATTCGGTAAATATCAGGTAGCCCCATGGTTTCGACCGATTGGCTGTTGATTAAAAGCACTTCGTCCCCTTCTTGCAGCCCTGCCTGAAAGGCAGGTGAGCCTTCGATTACGTTTTCAACAAAAAATTGCCGAAAGCCTTTTCCTTTGGCTCGTACATCCATACCGCTCATGTCGTGTTCAAAGCGCTCTTTGAAGCGTTTTTTGTTGGGTTTCAGCACAATGTATCCTGCTTCATAATTAAACGTCACCTTGAAGCGACTTAACAATTCTCCGCCTAGGTTTCCGTCGCGGTAGGGAGACTGGTCGGTGAGTTTCATGCCAAAGGCTGAGCTGTCTGGAAAAGTGGTCAATACATCCGTTAGTTCAAACTGCCCGATACGCACCTTGGGAATCCGACCGATGTGGCCGTTGATAACCCCCGCCAAGCCAACGCCTAGCTGCGATTTTACCACTTTTTGGGGCAATTGAATATTATTGACCGAAGTATTGAGCATTAAAGCGTGCCCCGCACCCGTATCCAACACCACCCGAATCGGCAGTTCACGGTCATTGGCCACGACCGTTACGGCGTCCAGATAGGGTTTGGTTTTTTCAATTACAATCGGGAATCGGTCGCCCTGCTTGGCGGTATATTTGTATTTAGTAGGCGTGGTGAGCGTGAGTTCTTGTCGATGAAAATCAATCGTGACCACAAATTTGTTGAAGATTTCGTACCCAAAAATGCCGTGAATGGGTGTTCCTACCACCTCCGATAACCGCAAGATTTCGCTGTCCATCACCACGATGTTATGTTTGAACCCCTGCATTTTGCCCATTTTGAGGGTGTTCCCCACGGTGACATCGGCTGCAATGGATTTGCCGTCGCCCATGCCTTCGATTTTCATTTTGCGTACCGATTTCATGCCCAGTTTTTGCGCCACGGAAGCATCGGTCAAAATCGTTGAGCCCACGCCCGTATCAAGCACAAATCGGAGGGTATCTGATTTATTGATGCGCACGGGCACAATGATGAGATTAGAGTGTAATTCAAACGGAATCCGTGTGGATTGGCGACCGTTGGCCAAGTGCAGCCCATGGATTTGCTCCTGTTCTTTTTGCTCGATGGCTCGGCTACTGAAGCACACAAAAAGAGTAGCGAGGCAAAGTACTAAGTATTTCATT
The DNA here is from genome assembly GCF_024158025.1 of Runella salmonicolor. Taxonomy (NCBI): domain Bacteria; kingdom Pseudomonadati; phylum Bacteroidota; class Cytophagia; order Cytophagales; family Spirosomataceae; genus Runella; species Runella salmonicolor. Next base: position 115,686 of record NZ_JAMZEL010000014.1, on the reverse strand, counting down.
TTCATGGCTTTGTAAGGGTTATTTGAAGCCATGAAGTAAAGCTATTTATCAATGCGGCGCATCACCCCAAAATAGGGGTTTTTGCGCCAATGAATTGTTTATCAGCTGATTTTGGCGGAGCCCACCCGCCTGACGGACTGTGCGTCCCAGTTCAAAACCGTCAGACGGATAGTGGTTATCCCCCAAAAATAGGTAGGTTAGATAAGTTTGTCTTTTACCGCCTTTTTGAGGGCTTCGGTCTTGTTGGTTACGTGTAGTTTTTGGTAAATATTCCGAATGTGCGTCTTAACGGTCTCGACACTAATAAACAGTTCATCGGCAATCGAATGATACGTTTTTCCCCTAGAAAGAAGGGTCAAAACGTCTGTTTCACGGTCGGAAAGAGGAGTGTTGAGGTTGCGTTGAAATGACTTTACCACCAGCGACGCAATCTTTGAGCTCATGGGCGCGCCACCGCTCAATACCTCATCAATGGCATTCAGTAGACGGATGTGGTCGGTATCTTTGGTCAGATACCCCGAAGCACCCGCACAAAGCGCTTCAAAGACCAGTTTGCCATCTTCGTGTACGCTGATGACCAGAATCGTGGTGTGGGGGCGTTCGCGCAAAATGCGTTTGATGCCTTCAATGCCGTGCATCCCCGGAAGCTCAAGGTCAATCAATACGAGGTCGGGAGCGTCTTTTTTTAAGTTTTTGAGGGCATCGATGCAGTTCGTGTACGTGTTCACGACGTGAAAACGTTGCTGACTTCCAATGATGAGCGCCAAGCCATCTTTGACGGCTTCGTTGTCTTCAATAACGGTGATTTTTGTAACGTTAATCATTATACGTTTATAGGTTTACCCCAAAAGCTAACTACTTTTGGGGGAGGCTGTTTTGGTTGGAATGCTCCCTCTCAGCAAAACGATTGTTCCTTTGGGAGGGGTAGGCGTAATGGATAAATGACAATGGATTCGTTCGGCGCGTAAGCGCATGTTATTCAGTCCTTTATGATAGCCTTCGGTGGGGAATATGATTCCCGTGCCATCGTCAATCAGGGCAAAAGACATCATTTGATTTTCGATGGTTGCCCGAAAAATGATGTTTTGACATTGAGCATGCTTGACGCAGTTGGTTAAGGCTTCTTTGAAAATCATAATCACCTGAATGCTTCGGCCCGGTGGCAGATGCACGTTTTCGTACTCGTTAGGAAAACGAATATCGGTATGAAAATGAATGGGGGTATCTTGCAATAAATTTTCACCTAAATCCTTGATATACAGGGATAACTCGTTGATTTGGTTGCTTTCGGGGTCAATCGACCAGATGAAATCTTTGGTGTCTCGAAAGAGCTTGACAACGTTTTTTTCAATTTCTCCCACAATGCGTTTTTCCTCGCTTTCGTGCCCATTGTAGCGAAGTTTGAGCACGTTGGACTGCATTCTAATGGCGGCCAAACGATTGCCTAATTCGTCGTGAAAATCCTGCGCTATTTGTACCCTTACGGCGGCCTCGGCTTCCTGTTTTAGCTTTTCATACGCCAATACCCGCCGTGTACGGTATTGAATATAAAGCTTTTGTGATAAAATCCCGAGTGATGCTAAAGTGGTGGCAATGAGCAAAATAAACCACCAACGTTGATAAAAAGGTGGAATAATTTCAAAAGTATAGGTCGAAATATCTCCCCAATGATTGTCGCCGTAGGAAGCGCGTACTTTGAAGTGATAGCAGCCTGGCGTGAGATGGGAGTATACAACGGCTGTTTGGTCGGTCGGGCCGAGCCAGCCTTCATCCGCTCCTGCCAATTGGTACTGGTACCTAACGTGGTCTGGACGGGTGTGATTAATGGCTATGAAGCTGATTCTCAGTTGATTTTTGGTGTTTGGCAATGATAAACCCTCGTAGACTTGGTTCCACTTGCTTTGGCCTTGGGCGTAGTGGGCAAGGTCGGTTGTGTCAAAAGGAATTCTGACATCCGTAAAATGGACTTTTAATGCTTCTGGGCGGGACTTAACGTTGCTCTCGCGGTGCCTAAAGAGCCCTTTGATGGTTCCAATCCATAATTCCCCGTTGGGGGCCACAAAGGCCGTATTGGCGTTGGTTTCGCGGGCGGTAAAGCCGTCAGTTTCGTTGTAATGTCTGATATTGCTGATTTTCAGGTTTTTATCAATCGTTATTAAATCAATGCCGCGCTCGGTGCCTACCCATAACCGGCCTTGCTTGTCAAAAATGGTGTTGTAAATTAGATTGGAACAAAGCCCGTTTTTCACGGTATAATACTCCTTTTTGCTCGTTTTTGGGTCAAACACCGCAATACCGTCCTCAAAGCTTCCCAAGGCTAGCAGACCATCGTGGCGTTTGGCCATGCTCAAGGCGGGAAAAGAAGCGAGGTCACGGTCGTACATAAAATCGTAGACAGTACCGTTTTTTAGGATATTCAATCCCCCAGGGCCAGAAGCAATCAGTTCATTATCATTGAGTTGTAGTGTTCTACGTACAAATCGACCTTTTAATCCCTGCTTAGAAGTATAGTGGTGGAGTTGGGTTCCATCGTGCAAAATTAACCCGTTTGAAGTGCTAATCCACATCTCTTTCCCCTTCCCTGCTTCCATAAAGAGCGAGACTCCGTGCGAAGATAAGTATGTATCAAGCGGGATATATTCTATGGCTGTTTTTGAAATTTTATAAACCCCCGCCCCCGCCAGTCCAACCCAGGTATTTCCTTCATTATCAACGGCTAAGCAATTGACCCGTTTGCCCAGAAGCGGCTTGGGGAGCGGCAGTATTTTGTTGGTTTTGGTATTCCAAATATCCATTCCATGATCAAAATAGCTAATCCATAATTTTCCGTCGGGGGCAAGGGCAAAACAGGAGATGGTATTGCTGCTTAAACCTGACGTAGCATTCAAACCCGTGAAGGCAGGGTTGGTGAATTTATAGACGCCGTCGCCGTCGGTGGTAAACCAGATATTTCCTTCACGGTCTTCCAACATTCCTTTGACCATGAAGTTTGTAAAACCATTTTGGACGCCAAACTTTAAGAGGCTCCCTTTTTGGTAACGCATCGCTCCCGTGGTCAGCCCCATCCAGATACTGCCGTCGGAGGTTTCGGTCATTTCGTGGGCGAGTTCTTTGCTAATAAATTGCAAATCAGCGGTTTTAATGTCAGAGTTCTGGGCAGAAGTTCTAAAAACTCCCTTTTCGGTTCCCAGCCAAAGGCTGTCTTTGGTGTCAAATAAAATACACCGTAAGACCATGCCGTCGGGCGTATGAAACCGAGATTGAAGGCCTTTGGGAGTTACCTCAAAAATTTCTCCGCTGTAGGTCGAAACCATCAATCTTTTATCGCGCGTGCCCGACATATCGCTGTAAAAGGAGGGGCGAACCGCGCCACTTTTCTTCAAAAAAATAAGGCTGTCGTTGACTATTTTTCCCAGTTGACTCGCATTACAAATGGCGTAAACATTGCCTTTTTGGTCACCAATAACGGAGGAAACCGTGTAGGGTTCGCGGTTGGGGGAGTAAACGGGGCGGGTATTTTTGCCGTCGTAGATGGAAAGACCAAAAGGCGTACCGATGTACATCAGGCCTTTGGCGTCAATTTCTAGTGATAAAATATTGTTTGCGGGCAGATTATCCTCTTTTCGGTAGGTGGTAAAATGCAGCCCGTCGAAGCGAGAAAGCCCGCCGCCGCGCGTCGAAAGCCAAATGTACCCAAAGCGGTCCTGCTCGATGTCGGAAACCTGCGATTGGCCCAACCCCGAAAAAATATCGTAATGCCTGAAATAATACACCTGCGCCACTGATACTCGCAGCACCAGTGAGAACAGCAAAAGGGCAACCCATCTGCTGGCGGTTAAAATGTTGATTGACTTCACATTGCTAATTCTGTTTTAGAGAATATTCTATATGGCTGAAATTTTGAATATTCACGACAGGAAGTAAGTGTACAAATGTAAAACAAATCTTTATATCTGATTAAAAATAGGGTAGTTAATATTTCATCAAAATTCATCAATTTCTGGCTATGAAAACTCCTCAGGGGCATCGTACCTTTGGCATGAAGAATGTAAATTTTAAACAATGAATTCAGTAACGATTATCGGGGGAGGGGTAAGCGGCCTTTTTTCGGCGTATTATCTTCAAAAAGCGGGCCATTCGGTCACCATCATTGAGCAAGGAGCGTTTCTGGACGGTTGCTCTTTTGGCAATGCAGGCATGATTGTCCCGAGTCATATTGTGCCGTTGGCCCAGCCGGGCATGATTGCCAAAGGCTTGCGCTGGATGCTCAAATCCACCAGTCCGTTTTATGTAAAGCCACGGTTGAGCTGGGATTTGATGAAATGGGGATTACTCTTTTATAAATATTCCACCGAACAACACGTCCAACGTTCCATTCCTATTTTGCGGGATATAAGTTTGCTTTCTAAAAAACTCTTTCAAGATTTGGCTGCTTCTGGCGACGTAGATTTTGGGTGGCACGAGCGCGGATTATTGATGCTGTACAAAAACGCCGATACCGAGCACGAAATGGCCGAAGAAGCGCATTTGGCCAATCAGGCGGGCATTGTGGCGGAGATGCTGAACGGCGCTCAGGTGCAGGCGCTTGAGCCTGAAGTTCGGGTAGATGTGCGTGGCGCAGTTTACTACCCAGGTGATGCACACATAACACCCAACTTGCTTATTAAGAATCTATTAGTCTTTCTTAAAAAACAGGGAGTGCAGGTTTGGGAGAACGAAGAGGTGCTTGGTTTTGAGAAAAAAGGCACAAAAATAACGGCCATACAAACGGCCAAAGGGAGTCATAAAACCGAAGAATTAATCATTGCAGCGGGGGCTTGGTCGCCCGTTTTGACGGAGAAGCTGGGTATTTCGTTGCCTTTACAGGGTGGGAAAGGCTACAGTTTTATGCTGAAAAATGTGAAAAATAATATCCACGTACCCGCCATCATGCTTGAAGCGCGCGCCACTGCGACTCCTATGGGTGGGGACTTACGCTTTGCAGGTACTTTGGAAGTGGCAGGAACCGACATGACGGTCAATATGAACCGCGTGCGGGGAATTGTGCAGGGAATTACGAATTATTATCCCGAACTAGAAGTACAACTACCCGAAGTAGACAAGGTATGGCGCGGCTTGCGGCCTTGTTCGCCCGATGGATTGCCTTACATCGGACGGGTAAAAGGACTGGATAATGTTACGCTCGCCACAGGGCATGGTATGATGGGCGTGAGTTTGGGCCCAGCTACGGGTAAATTAGTCGCTGAAATTGTGACGGGCAAGGCGGAATCTATGGAGGTGCAGGCTTTTAATCCTTTGCGTTTTAGCTAGTTAATGACTTTTGGTCAGGAGTTGTGATTACTTGCGCAACTCCTGACCAAAAATTAATTTTTGGAAGTTTGGGTGTACGGCATTCCTTTTTTCTTCTTTTCGTAGATTGCCCATTGCTCGGGGGTGAGAATGCCTTTGAACTTTTCGTCTTTTTCCGTTTGCCATTTGTCCACCGTTTCCCGGATTTGTTGGATTTCTTGCGGAGAAGGGCGTGAATTGGCGTGGATTTTCATGAAGGCCTCCTGATAATCGCTTAATTTCAGGGCATGGTCCAAATTGAGCGTTTCGATAGAAATTGATTGATCTTCGGTAAGCTTTACTTTTTTGTCCAACCATTTGGTTTGCTCTTCGGCAATTTGGTCGGGCGTCAGTGGTTTTTTGGGCGTAGAGGGAAGCTGATTCATGCTGCGAGAACCGTATCCACGGCCATAGCCGCCACCGTAGCCACCGTACCCTCCGCCGTAGCCACCATATTGCGCCATTGTTTGAAAACTTATAAAAAGGGTAGCTACGAGGCAAAATTGTAGGAATCCTATTTTCATCGTGTGTCTTTTTTAGAAAATTGGTCGAAATGTAGCTATTTTCGATGCACTTTCAAAAATACTGTCCCCGTATTCTTTCAGTTTATGACTCCTTTTTATCAACGCCTACGGGCCCTTAATGCCTGGAAACCGCCCCAAGATTGGCTTCAATTGACCGCCATCGACGCCCACACGGGAGGGGAACCGTTACGAATTATCACCGATGGAATACCCGAAATCAGGGGGAATACAATTCTGGAACGACGGGCTTTTTTAAAAACAAACCTTGACCATTTGCGCAAAGCCTTGATGTGGGAGCCGCGCGGTCATGCGGATATGTACGGGTGCATCGTTACCGAACCCGTAACCAAAGATGCTGATTTTGGCGTGATTTTTTTGCACAATGAAGGCTATAGTTCCATGTGTGGGCACGGCATTATTGCGGTGACCAAAGTGGCGGTTGAATTAGGATTGATTGAGGCAAAAGAACCAGTTACAACGGTCAGAATTGATTCGCCAGCGGGCTTGATTACGGCCTATGCAAACGTGAAAAATGGCCAGATAACGTCGGTAAAATTTCAAAATGTACCTTCTTTTGTCTTGTACCGCGATCACTCTTTGCGGGTCGAAGGTTTGGGCGAAGTGCGATTTGATGTGGTCTACGGCGGGGCTTTTTATGCGTATGTAGACGCAGACGCACTGGGCATAGGAATGACAACTGGAGATTATCGTTTGTTGATTGAAAAAGGAATGGCCATCAAAAAGGCTGTGATGGGTTCACTTTCCATTGTGCATCCTTTTGAGAAAGATTTGAGCTTTTTATACGGGACTATTTTCTACGGGAAAGGTCATGCCGAAGGTGTTGACAGCCGAAACGTGTGCATTTTTGCCGATGGCGAAGTGGATCGCAGCCCTACTGGAACGGGGGTGAGCGGGCGCGTGGCGTTGCAACACGCCCGTGGGGAGCTGGCCATCAACCAACCGATGGTGATTGAGAGCATTGTAGGGAGTCGATTTACCGCTTCCGTTCAATCCGTTGCCACCTATGGCCCGCACGCGGCGGTTATCCCTGAAGTGGAAGGGAATGCCCATATTTGCGGTAAAAATACTTTTTTGATTGACCCAAAAGATGAACTAGGCCAAGGGTTCTTTTTACGATAATAGGTGTATAGTTGGGCCATGTGCTATATGTCGTCGGGTTCTCAAACCCGACGATTGTGGTTTCTCAAAACCACGATTCAAAATTTTTTATCTTAAACGAACAGACTGCATTGCATACATTGCGCTATTTTTCCCGTCAGGCCGTCGAAGAAGGAGTAACCATGACCGAGGCCATAGAATTGATGAAAGAAGCTTTTCGCAGCCTATCGGTGGGGGAGGCGGTGGTGCCTTTGAGGGTAAACCTGCCGCAGCCCCAACAAAACGCCCAAACGCTCTTTATGCCCGTGTATCTGCCATCGGCCGTAGCGTTGGGTCTGAAAATGGTCACCATTTTTAGGGAAAATCCAGCGCAAAATCTCCCTTTGATTCACGGGCTGATGCTCGTGATGGATGGCACCAACGGGCAGCCAATGGCGCTGCTAGATGCCGAATACCTGACCGCTTTACGAACAGGGGCGGCGTCTGGCTTGGCGACAGATTTATTGGCCCGCAAAGACGCGACTGTGTTGGCGGTTTTTGGTACTGGTGCGCAGGCACGTACGCAGGTTGAGGGGGTTACTGCCGTACGGGCGCTGCAAAAAGTGCTTGTTTTTGGGCGAAATGCTGAAAATACAGAACTTTTTTGTAAAGAATTGCGGGCAAAAACGGGATTGAAAATAGAAGTAGCACACGCCCCAGAGCAGTTGTTGGAGGCGGATATTATATGCGCTGCTACTACGTCCAACGTGCCTGTTTTCAAACATCTACACCTCAAGAAAGGTGTACACATCAACGGCGTAGGTTCGTACCGACCCGAAGCCCGCGAAATTCCCGGGCAGACCATGCAGGTGGCGACCATAGTGGTAGACCAACGAACGGCGGCCGTTGCTGAAGCAGGTGATATTGTCTTGCCCATAAAAGAGGGATTGCTCAGAGATACCTCAAATTTTGTGGAGCTGGGTGAGATTATTTTGGGAGCAAAACGGGGACGTATTTCGGAGGATGAAATCACGGTTTTTAAGTCCGTAGGCAATGCTGTACAGGATTTAGCCGTGGCAAGTTACTTGGTTCGGAAGGCCCAAGAAGGCAATTTAGGCGTTGTTTTGGGCTAATATTCTTATTTTTTGTACAAATCCTTGACAATCCTGCGCGCCTACCATACATTTGCAGCATCAATTTGTACAATTCTTCGTGAAAACACGCAACTACGCTTTTTTTCGACATCACCACCACCACGCCTGCGGGCGAGCGTAGATACCATTCCATGCGTAGGACTTCAGGATATAAGTCATGCGTTTTCATTAACTTTGCCTCCCTATTTAGTGTTAGAATGACTTTTGCTCAGGCAATCGTACGCGCACAGATAGTGAATCCCACTCAATCATTTGCTCATCTATTCTTTTCGTTATTCAAAAATGTTACGTATTGCCATTCAAAAGTCCGGACGTCTCAGCGACGATTCTATCAAATTATTCAAAGAATGCGGTATTCAGTTCGATAGCAGTTCTTCCGGAAAGTTAAAGTCTATTTCTGCCAATTTTCCCGCCGAATTTTTATTCCTGCGCGACGATGATATTCCCGGTTACGTCGAAGACGGCGTCGCCGATTTGGGCATTGTTGGAGAAAATGTATATACCGAAACGGGCCGTCAGGTGACCGTAGTGCATAAATTAGGATTTTCGAAGTGCCGTTTGTCGTTGGCTATTCCGCGCGGTACACAATGGAACGGCGTTGAAGACCTTCAAGGTCGGGGCATTGCCACGTCGTATCCGCGCATTTTGGGTAATTACCTGAAAGAAAATGGCGTAGAAGCCGACATTCACGAAATCAGCGGTTCGGTTGAAATTGCGCCAAGCATTGGTCTTGCCGATGCCGTGTGCGACATTGTAAGCTCAGGAAGTACTCTGTTGAGTAACGGCCTGAAAGAAGTAGAGGTCATTTACCGTTCGGAAGCAATTTTGATTGCTGCTCCCAATCTGAGCGATGAAAAAGCCCTGTTGCTGGACAAAATCATGTTTAGAATTAAGGCGGTACAAGCGGCGCAAAACCACAAATATATTCTACTGAATTGCCCTGCCGAGGCCGTCGACAAAATCATGCAATACATTCCGGGCATGAAAGCACCGACCGTGTTGCCGCTGGTGACCGAAGGGTGGGTGTCGCTTCATTCGGTTATTAATGAAAATGATTTTTGGACCAATATCGAAAAAATCCGCGAGGCTGGTGCCGAAGGGATTTTAGTCATTCCGATTGAAAAAATGATTCGATAACAGCGTAGTCATTATTTGCAATGAAGTGGTCGTTATTTGCAATGAAGTGGCCATCGTTTGCAATGAAGTGGCCATCGTTTGCAATGAAATGGCCATCATTTGTAATGAAATGGCCATCATTTGTAATGAAGTGGTCATTGATTTGCAGTGAAGTAGTCATTATTTGCAATGAAGTGGTCGTTATTTGCAATGAAATGGCCATCATTTGTAATGAAATGGTCATTATTTGTAATGAAGTGGTCGTTATTTGCAGCGAAGTGGTCATTATTTGCAATGAAATGGCTGTCATTTGCAATGAAGTGGTCATTATTTGCAATAAAATGGCCCTGTGGTAGCCGTATTTTGAATTGTAGATGTTTTAGCGATTATTGTTTGAAATTAAACCTAAACTTTAAAATGAGATTAGAGGATTTGCAAGTATACCCACTCTCCATGGAATTGGGGGAAAAGGTCTGGGTAATAGTTGATGGCTGGAACTATTTTGCAAATGATGTAGTGGGTAAATAATTAGTAAAAGCAGCGGATTCCGTTGCCGCCAATATTTCGGAAGGCTATGGTCGCTATCATTTTAAGGAAAATATCAATTCTGTTTTTATGCTAGAGGATCACTGAGAGAGACAAAAACGAGGCTTGTTAAAGCAACTAACAAAGCGCTCATTTCTAATGACCAATTAGAAATATTGGCATCAAAATGTGAACAATTATCTGTAAAACTTAATAATTACATTAAAACCATCGGCAAGGTTTCATGACCTAATTGGCTTTGACTTTTTATAACAATATACGACCAATTCATGGCTATATTAGACTATTTCATGACAATAAATGCCCAACCATGACTGTTTCATGACATTTCTTACAGAACTATATGCAAATTATCGCTTATCCCAACCGCAGTGAGTGGCCTGCGCTTTTAGCTCGACCGACGCAAAGCATGGCCAATATCGAAAAAGCCGTAGCGCCGATTCTAGAACAGGTTCAGAAAGAAGGCGATGCCGCCTTGCGCGCTTTGGCCCTCAAATTTGATAAAATTGACCTTACGGAGATTGCCATGTCGCTCGCAACAGTGGCGGCAGCTGAGGCCAGTCTTACCGAAGAACTCAAAGCCGCCATCCGACAGGCGTATGCTAATATTCGAAAATTTCACGAAACGCAGTATCAGCCCGTTCAGAAAGTTGAAACTATGTCGGGCGTTACATGCTGGCGGCGCAGCGTGGGTATCGAGAAAGTGGGTTTGTACATTCCTGGAGGCTCGGCTCCGCTTTTTAGTACCGTGCTGATGCTTGGTGTGCCTGCACAACTGGCTGGTTGTAAGGAGATTGTTCTCTGTACTCCTAGCGACCACCCCGCCATTTTATACGCGGCACAGTTGGTGGGCGTGACCAAAATTTTCAGAATAGGCGGAGCGCAGGCCATTGCCGCAATGGCCTACGGAACGGAGTCGGTCCCCAAGGTTTATAAGATTTTTGGGCCGGGAAACCAATACGTAACGGCCGCAAAAATGCTATTGGCCAAAGAAGGCGTGGCTATTGATATGCCCGCGGGCCCTTCTGAAGTGGCAGTATACGCCGATGGGTCGGCGGTTCCGTCGTTTGTTGCGGCCGATTTATTGTCGCAAGCGGAGCATGGTGCAGACAGCCAAGTGTTGCTGGTGTCGACGGATAAGAAATTCTTAGCATCGGTTAATCTTACGCTTTCTACGCAGTTGGAAGCGTTGCCCCGTAAGGAGTTGGCGCGAAAAGCGATTGAAAACAGCAAGGCAATTTTGGTCGAAGATGAAGCCGAAGCCATTGATTTGCTCAATGAATACGCCGCCGAACACTTGATTTTGAGCGTAAGCAACGCCGAGGAAATCTGCGAAAAAATCATCAATGCGGGCTCTATTTTCCTAGGAAATTATACCCCCGAATCCTGCGGCGACTATGCGTCGGGCACAAATCATACCCTGCCCACCAACGGCCACGCCCGGGCGTACAGCGGGGTGTCGTTGGATAGTTTCGTGAAAAAAATCACCGTTCAGCACATCTCGCCCGAAGGCCTCAAAGCCCTCGGACCGACCGTTGAAGCCATGGCCGAAGCCGAATCGCTCCACGCCCACAAGCGTGCCGTTAGCCTTCGATTGAGCAGTTTGAAATAAGGCAAACGTAGGGGCAGGCCCGCAGCGGCACGGTACGCCGCGCGGTTCCGTTTGCGTCTGCCCAATATTATACGAGCATCATAAACACCATCCTCGTCTCGTTTGCATTGCAAATGCAAACGTGCGTTGTAAATTGCATTACACTTGAAAAAAGCGCAAACATGGAAGAAATATTTGTGACCAAACTTCGCATCAATAAGGTTCGCCATCTGGAGAACCTCGAAATTCCATTGTCCGAAACCGAGCGTAAGCACTTGATTTTAACTGGGAAAAACGGGAGTGGAAAGACGAGTGTGCTGGAAGGGATTAATGTTTTTTTGAATTGGATTTTAAATAATAAATCTCAGGAAACAGAAGTTGAAGAAAATGTACGGCAATATAAAGGTTATAGAAATGCAATAAAGGAACGGGAAGGGAGGATGGCAAAGGGCTATAACGAATCCTATGGGCATTACCAATGGAAGGGTGACGCTATTAGTGCTCAAGATATGCAATCAAAAATAGTACGTTATCAGAAGTTTGTAGAAACGTATGTTCCTGTTCAATTATTCGGAAATGTTGATTTATATAGTGAAGGACCTTTTCAGCAAATGAGTTGGCGATTTGGTAATTTTATTCTCAAATACTTTCCATCAAAACGGTCTTTTCAACCGAGAGAATCTTTGGGCCCACAAAAAATTGAACTCAAAGAACAATATGACATTAAAGAAAATGCAAATGAAAATTTTGTTCGTCAATTAGTTAATCTTCGCTTAGATTTATTGGATGCAAAAGATACGGGGAAAAAGTGGGAAGTTGAAAAAGTTGAGAATTGGTTTAAACAGTTTGAAAGTACGCTCAGGAAAGCTTTTGATGATGAGTCTCTTGAACTAGTATTTGACAGAGGAAATTTTAATTACAATATTGTAACAAAAGGGAAAGAGTTATTTAATCTTAATCAACTTTCTGATGGGTATGCGGCATTCTTATCGATAGTTTCAGAGTTAATGATGAGAATGGATAAAAAGTTTGATACAATTAGACCTTACGACCTCCAAGGAATCGTCCTCATTGATGAAATTGAAACTCATTTACACATAGATTTACAAAAGAAAATTCTTCCTTTTTTAACTTCTTTCTTTCCCAAAATTCAATTCATTGTCACTACGCACTCGCCTTTTGTGCTTAGTTCGGTAGATAATGCGGTGATTTATGATTTGGAAAAGCAGGAAAGAGTTGAGGACTTATCGGCTTATTCTTATACTAACATTGTGAGGGGTTACTTTGGTATTGATGAATATTCCAATGAAATCAAAGAAAAAGTGGCTCATTATGAAGATTTAATCAACAAAATGAAGGGGGAAGAGGCAAAACTTTCAGTGGAAGAAAAGGAAATGTTTTATGAACTAAAAAAATATTTTAAAGAATTACCCAAATCGCTTTCTCCTGAATTACAACTCAAAATTCTACAGTTAGAACTTGCACAATTAGCCCAATGATAAACGTAGTTAAATCGCAACCAGCTCCACTATGTTTAGCAGAAGAAGCTAAGAAAAAAAGTGGAGATTATAAGTGCGGAGAAGTTCTGATAAGAGTTCGAAGTGACTTTCATAATAAGTGCTATATCTGTGAAACAAAAGCACCTACAACAATCAATGTAGAGCATTTTAAGCCTCATAAAAGAGGCAAATTAAAATTATTGAAATTTGATTGGAACAATCTTTTTTATGTTTGTGGCCATTGTAACAATACAAAGTTAGCTAAGCCCCAATACGATGATATTTTGAACTGCATCAATCCTGATAACAGGATTGTAGATTTAATTGAACATATTTTTGATCCACTCAAGTCTGATTCCCCAGATTTTAAAGCTCAGATTCAAACCCAAATAGTTCTTAATACAGTGGCACTTTTGGAAGAAGTGTACGATGGTAAAACTGTTTTGAAAAAAATTGAAGCTGAAAATATCATTGATGCCCTTACCAAAGAGATGAACAACTTTGTGTATTATGCTACGGGATATTTAAAATCAGACGATAATCCACAAGAAAAAAGAGATTTTTACGAACTAATAGTTGCTAAATTGAAACCAGAGACTGCTTTTACAGCCTTCAAAATATGGGTTGTCAAATCAAGCCCCAAACTTTTAAAAGAATTCGCCCAATACCTACCACAATGACTTTTGACTTAACAAAAATCCTCCGTCCGCACATCCTCAACTTGGTGCCGTACTCGTCGGCACGGGATGAATATACGGGCAAAGAAGGTATCTTTTTGGATGCCAACGAAAATCCCTATCAGTCGGTAAACGGGCAGCACTGGAACCGCTATCCCGACCCGTACCAGTGGGCTATTAAACAAAAATTGGCACCCATCAAAGGCGTACGACCCACCCAAATTTTTCTGGGCAATGGCTCCGACGAACCCATTGACCTGTTGGTGCGGGCCACTTGCACGCCCCGTGAAGACAATATGCTGCTCATGCCGCCTACATATGGCATGTATCAAGTAAGCGCCGACATCAACGACGTGCCCGTTATCAAGGTGCCATTGACGTCTGATTTTCAGATTGATACCCCTAAAGTGTTGGCGGCGTTGACCCCCAAAACCAAAATTGTGTGGATATGCTCGCCCAATAACCCCAGTGGAAATCTGGTACAGCGCGAAGCAATTTTAGAAATTCTGAACAATTTTCAGGGATTGGTGGTCGTCGATGAAGCGTATATTGATTTTGCGAGTGAACCGTCGTTTACGCAGGAATTGGATAATTATCCCAATCTGATAGTGTTACAGACTTTTTCTAAGGCGTGGGGGTTGGCTTCGCTGCGTTTGGGAATGTGTTTTGCCTCCGAAGAAATTATTAAGGTATTAAACAAAATCAAACCTCCTTACAACCTCAGCGGTGCTACGCAACAGCTATTATTTGAAGCGCTGGACTACGTCGAAACCAAAAACCAATTGGTCAATGATATTTTGGCGGAGCGGGAGCATTTGCGCACGAATTTGGCCGCGTTGCCGTTAGTTAAAAAGATATATCCCTCAGATTCCAACTTTTTGCTCGTCGAATTTGACGATGCTTCGGCCGTGATGCAGTACTTGATTGACCAAAAAATCATCGTGCGCGACCGTTCAAAAGTGATTCTGTGTGATGGATGCCTACGGATTACGGTCGGCACAGCGGAGGAAAACAAAACGCTGTTAGAAACGCTGAAAGCATTTGCCATCATGGCATAACCGATAAGGGTTTTGAGGCCGCCGATTGTCATTATTAAAATTAACACTACAGTAGATGAAAAAGAAGCTTTTATTCACTTTGTTGCTTACCGCCTTGGGCATTTTACCCTCAATGGCGCAGTACAATAATTGGGCGGTTGGATTTCAATTGGTGGAGCCTTCTGGGCTGAATGTCCGTAAATATTTTGGCGACAACAAAGCCTTGGATATTTCGGCAGGAACGTATGGCCTGTTTTATGGCCGCGACCGCAAGTACCGCAAAGGTACCTACCAAAATGCGGGATTCTCGGTGCGGGCGGCGTACCTGTGGCACAAGGGGTTGTTCAAAGCCGAAAAACTGCACGTTTATTACGGCTTCGGCGGCCAAATCAACTCACGTCGCTATTATTTTGACCCTAGCAATGTGCCCGGTGTCAAAGTGTTTACCAACAATATTTCGCTCGGAGGCGCAGGTTTGGCAGGAACTGAATATTTTGTACCAAACAGTCCCTTATCCCTGTTTTTGGAAGGCGGACTTTACATTGAATTGATTCCTGACATTTTTTATCTTCACCCGCAGGCCAGCATCGGCGTTCGTTTTAATTTTTAGCATTGTTATCGTCGGTGGAGTTATAACCTCACCGACGATATTTGTTAAAACGCGGCTTTTTTTATCACTTCAGCACCCACTTTTACCGTTTCAGCACAAATGCCCCTTTGCTTGAGGGCTAGGCCAATTACTTTTGAGCGTTCAAAAATTCAAACAGTAATTTAAGCCATGAAACAAAAAAATGTACTTCAGAACCTGCGGGTTCAGGCAATGCCTTTTGCCAAAAATACTCCTATCGCCTCTCTATTTGTGCCTTTGATGATGCTCATGTTGATAATGACGGGGTGTAAGAAGGAAGAAATTGTGGATCCAACGTTTACGGTTACGGCAAAAGCGGGCGCAGACCAATCCGTACAAGTAGGGCAACAGGTCAGCTTGGATGCCTCTGAGTCAAGCGAAGCGCAGGGTAAGCCGCTCACGGTAGAGTGGAAGCTGTTGCGGAAGCCCGCCAAAAGTACCGTAACCCTCTCAAACGCGTCGTCGTTTAAGCCTACGTTTACGCCTGATGAAGTAGGCGAATACGAGCTTGAATTGACCGTCAGTAGTGCCAATGGCAAAAGCACCGACAAAGTG
The DNA here is from genome assembly GCF_024158025.1 of Runella salmonicolor. Lineage (NCBI taxonomy): Bacteria > Pseudomonadati > Bacteroidota > Cytophagia > Cytophagales > Spirosomataceae > Runella > Runella salmonicolor. Next base: position 99,933 of record NZ_JAMZEL010000014.1, on the reverse strand, counting down.
TTGGTAACCGCATCGGTGGCCGAGCCTTTGGCCATCACCGCAAATATCACCGTCAAAACTAACCTCACCGACCGCGTAGCCAATCCCGATTTGCCAGACTACATCGTAACCAAATCCATTGACGTCAACAACGAACTGACCATCGCTCCAGGCGTAGTGATTGCATTTGAGCGGGATGTGCGGATGAACATCAACGACAACGGCGGACTTATCATTGCCAAGGGCGAAGCCAACCGCAAAATCAAATTTGTGGGCGTACAGAAAACCAAGGGGTATTGGGTGGGCATTTCGCTTTATTCGGGTAGCAACGCCAATCTCATGGAATACGTGGAAATAATGCACGCAGGTAGCCGTACCGTCTTCAGCACCATAAAATCTGCCTTGTTTATGTCGGGAGGAAGCAAGGCGCAGATTGCCCTTAAAAATACCGTGTTTTCTCAAAACGATGGCTACGGAATCTATGCCTACGACGGGTCTATTTTACGCGAATTTTCGCAAAATGCTTTTTCGAACAACACCGAAGCGGGGATTATGCTTACCGCCGAAAACGTGGCAAAATTGGATGCCGCTTCGACGTTTAAAGGTGGAAATGGCCGCGATGTGGTAGAAGTGACCGCCTCGGGTATCAAAGGAAAAGAAGAAATCACTTGGGCGGGTTTTGCCGACAAAACTCCTTACCGCTTGACGGGTGAATTTACGGTTAGTACTGGTTGGAAATTAAATCCGGGCGTTATTCTGGAAATGAACCGCGACGCCGTCATCAGAATCAATACAGACGGGTATATTTTGGCCAAAGGAACGGCGGCGGCGAAAATAGTTTTCAACGGTGCCAACAACACGGCGGCCTATTGGCGCGGCCTGATTTGTTACTCGGCTGACCCAAAAAATTTGCTTGAACAAGTAGAGGTTAAAAATGCGGGCAGCGTAGCTATTGTGTCAGGCAAGCGGGCAAACGTGGCCATCTACGGTAACCGAGCCACCATGACCATCAAAAATACGACCATCAGCGGCAGCGGTGGCTATGGGGTATTTGTTAGCTACGGCGCATCGGCCAACGCCGATTTAACGACGGCGAATACTTTCGATAAAAATCAGGAGTCGAATGTGTTGATTGAGAAATAAACAGTGAGATTCTGTACAATTCGGGCCGCCCTTCACGAAGGGCGGCCCGAATTTTTTACTCACTTACTTGCCTCACAACTGCCTGAATTTTGGGTTTTCTACGGCTGTTTTATTGTGGTATTATTTCCGTCAACAGTTCATTTTCGGCCTTGTCATAGTAGGTGCAAGTCATTTTGTCCATCGCCACTGCCCATTTTTCGATGCCCGATTTTGCGCAGTCTTTGCAAAAAGTAGGATAGTCGGTTTGGCCTTGCTGATGCGCTTTTAGGTCAATTTTGAATTGTTCGGCATTGCTTATTTCGGCAATAGACAGGGTATCATAGGTTGGGGTAGTTGAAGTTTGGTAGGCATCTTTCCCAAAATACTCAGTGTGCCCGTCTGACACGTAGGTTTCGTAGGACGTTACACCCAATTGAATCAGCTCTTGAATATAGTTGGGAAAATCGGCACCCGATTTTACTTTTGAATGGGCGGCTTTAATTTGGTCTACAGTAAACATTGGTTTTGATTTTTTGGTCGTTAAACGATGATTTGTACAATGCAAAAGTCCTCAAAACGAAGGCGCTGTCATTGTAAAAAATCGTTTTTTATAAGAACAGCTTAAACTGTTCGGGAGTGTCGCCCGTGTATTGTTTAAAATCCTTGATAAAATGGGCTTGGTCAAAAAAGTTGTTTTCGTAGCAAATGTCAGTAAGCGATTTCGGGCCATTCAAATCATTTAATACCGTATTGAATCGAACAATCGACGCAAATTTTTTAGGGGAAGTGCCCACTAATTTTCTGAAACGTTTCTCAAAAGGGCTTTGGCTGATAAACAGCTTTTCGTTTAACTCCTTGATTTTAATGGCTCCTTTTGACTGATAAATGAGTTTGACCGCCTCAACGATAAGTCGGTCGTTTTGAATGCCTTTGAGGTGCGAAAGAAAGAATTGTTCAATAACCTGAATACGCTCGGCATCCGTCGTGGCAGATGACAGTTTTTCCTCCGCTTCACGGACTTTGTTCTTGTCAAAAATATCGTCGAGTGAAATGCTTTGATTAAATAGTTCGTGGGCGGGGCTTGCCGTAAAGTGCGTAAAGCCGATTTCGGTAAAGTAAACCAATAGGGTCCCGATGTTGGCGGAGTTTTTGAAGAGTTTATAGTGGTCAGAAATACCCGTTATGCCCGATGTTTCCAAATTCAATTCTACGTTATTAATAACTGCTGAAAGCTGTCCACGGTACTGAAATCCAATGACAAGACCCGACGCAGGAAAAACCTTGTATTGGCTTTCCTGCGCATTTTCGGCCACTACAAAGTATTTAATGTAGGGGCTAAGTTGCGCTGTCGGAATGAATTTGTCAAATCTCATAGTGGCTTCTTAGTAGCTACCGAAGTTTCATTTTCAGCAATCCAATTTCAGTGGCTGGCGGCTGACGCTCGTAGAGAATCCTGTAGGTGGCTTCTGTGATGGGCATTTCAACGCCGTATTTATTGTTCATTTCAAAAATACTGTTGACGGCGTAGTAGCCTTCGGCAATCATTTTCATTTCCATTTGGGCCGATTGAACACTGTACCCGCGCCCAATCATGTTGCCAAAAGTACGGTTGCGGCTAAACTGCGAATAGGCCGTTACGAGCAAATCGCCCAAGTAGGCCGAGGCGCTCAAGTCACGCTCGCGCGGGTCTACGGCATTGACAAAACGGCGGATTTCCTGCATGGCATTGGAAACCAAAACCGCCTGAAAGTTATCTCCGTAGCCCAATCCGTGACTGATGCCACAGGCCAACGCCACGATGTTTTTCATCACTGCGGCGTACTCAACCCCGTACAAATCCACCAAAGGGTTGGCGGTGACAAACCGACAATTCATCAATTGGGCAAAATGCGAAGCGCAGGCTTCGTCGGTGGAGGCGATGGTGAGGTAAGATTGCTTTTCGAGCGCCACTTCTTCGGCGTGACACGGGCCCGCAATGACGGAAATTTGACTCAGCGGTACTTCAAAACGCTCCTCTACCCAATCCGTAACCAGGCAGTTTTTTTCGGGAATCATGCCTTTAATGGCCGAAACAACCCGTTTGCCCGCAAAATGTTGGGCGGTTAATCCTTGGAGTGGCTCTTGAACAAAAGCGGCAGGAATGGCCAAAATGACGTATTCGGCACCGTTGAGGGCGTCGGTAATTTTAGAAAAAGTCTTTACTTTACGGGGACTTAGACGCACGTCGCGGAGATAATCGGGATTGTAATGGTGCTTCCGGATGTGGTCAACGGCGCCACGGTCGCGCAGCCACCAACGGATAGATACGTTGTTTTCGGACAGGATTTTGATAATAGCAGTGGCCCAACTGCCACCACCTATAACGGCGATTGATGTCATTGGTAGGATTGTCGGTTCTAATTTCGTAGCACAAACTTGCAAAAAAAGCCTCAACTTTACCCTTTGCCACTTCAACTTTACCCTTATTTATCACATCCGCAGCCTTTGCCGCAACCCGATTTTTTGGGGCTTAGTTCTTTTCGTAGGCGGTTGCCGACGTACCCCAACGCTCCTAAAAAAAGCAAACCGATGACAATTGTTTCCATCATTTTGGAAGAAAATTAACGTAAAAATGCGTTTGGGAGAATTTTCTGGTGATTTACGCCTTAAAGTATAAAATCTACCCCTCATCGCTTTACACAAAAACGCCTTTTTCCGTAATTGCGTTCCTGATGACCCTTTCCGCTAAAAATTTTATGAAAAACAGCAGTACCGAATCCACCTCTTTAAGCCGTTTAGTGAGTTTGCCCGTTATTGTGGCTGCGCTGGGCTATTTTGTCGATGTATATGATTTGATTGTGTTTAATATCGTACGGGTACCGAGCCTCAAAAGCCTCGGACTTAGCCCAGAAGAAGTGTCGAGCGTAGGAGCTGCCATTTACAACTGGCAGCAGGCGGGATTGCTAATAGGGGGAATTTTATGGGGAATTTTGGCCGATAAACGTGGTCGGCTGTCGGTCTTATTTGGCTCTATTATTATGTATTCTTTGGCCAATATCCTGTGTGGTTTTGTGCAAACGCCTATGCTGTACGGTTTTCTGCGTTTTATGGCTGGGGTAGGGCTAGCGGGGGAATTGGGGGCAGGCTTGACGTTGGTTTCTGAGATTTTGCCCCAAAAGCTACGCGGTTATGGGTCTTCGATTGTGGCGAGTGTGGGACTTTTGGGCGCGGTGGTGGCTTTTCTGACCAACTCATGGTTTGACTGGCGCACTACGTATTTTGCGGGTGGTGGTTTGGGGTTGGCTCTGCTGCTGTTGCGGATACGCGTGTATGAATCAGGGATGTTTGAGCAGGCCAAAACCCAAAGTTTGCGCCTGGGTAGTATGTCGGCGTTTTTTACAGATAGTGACCGTTTTTGGAAATACATGCGTTGCATCGGGGTTGGTGTGCCTACGTATTTTGTCATCGGAATTTTGGCCACGTTTAGCAATGAATTTGCAAAGGCGTTGGGTATCACGGAAGAGATAGTGACTGGGCGGTGTGTGATGTACGTTTTTGTCGGAATGGTCGTGGGAGATATGTTCAGTGGGGTGTTGAGTCAGTGGCTCAAATCGCGTCGCATGGCAATTGGTATCATGACCACTATGACTTTGCTGGGGGTGATTATTTATCTTTACGGCGGTATCACCGACGCGGCGGCTTTTTATATTGTGTGTGCGTATTTGGGCTTTTCGATTGGTTATATCGCCATGTTTTTAACGGTAACGGCCGAAAGTTTCGGGACCAATTTGCGCGCTACGGCTACCTCGACCGTCGCTAATTTTGTGCGGGCTACTACGCTACTGACGCTCCCCTTGTATCAGTACCTCAAACCAAGCATGGGGGCTATTTCGGCAGGTGGACTGGTAGCGTTGCTCTGTTTTGCGATTGCGTATCTTTCCCTTTTTCTCATGGAAGAAACGTTTCATAAAGAGCTTGACTATGTAGAATAAGGAGTTGTGGTTTCATAACAATGACAGGCGCACTTTCGGGGTGCGCCTGTTTGTTTCATGACTGTGTTGTACTTTTTTTACCTCCAACCGATAGCACTATTTAGTGACTTCTCCCTGGATGTTTAGCGTTACCAATCCACCCTCGGCGTTGGATTCTACCGTGACTGTTTTGTTAAATGTCCCAACGGCGGCGGCGTTAAATGTTGCTTTGATGGTGCCCGATGCTCCTGGCATAATTGGCTGTTTGGGATAATCTACCCCCGTACACCCGCATGAGCCGTATGCCTTGTGGATGATCAGGGGAACGGCACCTTTGTTAGTGAACGCAAATTCGGCCGTAACTGGCTTACCCTGTGTGATTTGTCCAAAATTGTGGGCGGTTTCTGTCCAACCAAACGCTGCTACTGCCGCACCTGCAAAGACGAGCGATGTGGCAACAAAAAAGAATAAAAAAGGAAGTGTTACTTTTTTCATAATAATAAGTCTTTAAGTGATTAATTATTTTTTTATCAATTGACTTTTCAAAAGTAGAAGGTTGGGGCTTGTGCCTGTGTTAATGAAAACTCAACTTTTGTTAATGGTTTGTTAATCCATTGGTAAGAATCCGCCTACGTCCTAAATTCGTATGTATTTTTTGGTTAATATTGCCAACAGGCATTTTTAATTAAAGCCTACGCCTGTATTTATGTCAAGAAAAACGATACGCCTTCTGGTAATTTTATCCACATTGTCCATCATTGGGGTCATTGTGACTCAGATATATTGGGTAAGAAAAGCCCTCGACATGGGAGAGCGCCAGTTCAATCAGCAGGTACATGTGTCTTTGCAGGAAGTGGCCGAGCAGCTTGCGCAGCTCAACGCCGTGATGCTGCACAACAACCCCGTAGAGCAACTTTCTTCCAATTATTTTTTGGTTAATACCAACTCCATGGTTGATCCGGGTATTCTGGAACATTACCTCAAAACGAGCTTCGTTAGGCATAACATCATTACTGATTTTGAAGTAGGAATTTATGATTGCGCCAGCAATAAAATGTTTTATGGCGTAGCCTTGAGCACTCGTAATGACAACAAAACCCCAACTCAAACCGCCAATTGGCTCAAATCCAACAAATATCCTTATTATTTTGGCGTACGTTTTCCCAATCAAAATAGTGCGGTCATCAACGACCTTAGAGGCTGGATTTGGTCTTCGTTGCTGGTGTTGATTGCAGTTAGTTTTTTTGGATATGCCCTGTTTGTCATTTTACGGCAAAAACAACTCACCGAAATACAGCGCGATTTTATCAACAACATGACGCACGAGTTGCAAACGCCCATTGCTACGATACGTATCGCAGCCGACGTGCTCAACACCCCCGCCATCAAGGACCAGCCCGAACGCCTCAAAAAATACACTGCGATTATCAAAGAAGAGGCGCTACGCCTCCAAACCCAAGTGGAAACCGTCCTGAATATGGCCAAGGCGGCAAAAAATAAGCTGCCACTTACCATTGAATGGCTCGACGCCCATCAAGTCATCACTTCAGTATCTCATAAGTACGAGAAAGACCTGACCCTTCATCTGAACGCTGTGGAGCCTTATATTCACGCCGACCGGATGCATTTTACGAATGCCATCAGCAATTTAATTGACAACGCTTTTAAATATACGCCCCAAAACCCCGTAATTTTGTTGGAGACATTCAACGAAAATGGCTCACTGGTGGTGTCGGTCAAAGACAATGGCATAGGAATTGCCCCTGAATACAAAGATAAGGTCTTCAAAAAGTTTTACCGGATTCCGACTGGAAATGTCCACAACGTAAAAGGGTTTGGCATTGGCCTGAGCTATGTACAGCAGATTGCAAAAGCGCACCAATGGAGAATCCAACTCAAGAGTGAAGTGAATAAGGGAAGCGAGTTTAAGATTTTGATTCCATTAAAAAAGTCGATGTAAGCATCTGTACTTTCCGCCATAAATTCTCGATGAGCAGTAATTCTACTTTACTGATACGATTTCACCAATAACAGAACCCCTGAAAATGCCGCGTATTTTATATGTTGAAGATGACCCAAATTTGGGTTTTGTGACCAAAGATAACCTCGAACTTCATCATTATGACATCGTCCATTGTACGGATGGTTTGCAAGCGTTAGAAACTTTTCAGAAACAGCAACCTTTTGATTTATGCGTGTTGGATGTGATGTTGCCGCACCTTGATGGATTTACGTTGGCGCAGAAAATTCGTCAACAAGACATGCACGTTCCCATTCTCTTTTTGACGGCGCGCTCGTTGCAAGAAGACAAACTCCACGGCCTCCGTCTCGGGGCAGACGATTACCTCACCAAGCCTTTCAGCATGGAAGAGTTGGTACTCAAAATAGCAGTTTTTCTCCGCCGAAGTCAAAAAAATCAATCATCTGAATCTACAACGCAAACGCCAGGAGTAACCAACGTTGGTAATTATGCGTTTGATTTTGAAAAATTATACCTTCAAATCGACGGTAAAACGCAAGATTTGACCTTTCGTGAAGCCGAAGTTCTACGCTATTTGGCTGAACGCCCCAATCAGGTTATCAAACGCGAAGACTTGCTCAAAGCCATTTGGGGCGACGATGATTATTTTATGGGACGTAGCCTCGACGTGTTTATGTCGCGTTTGCGTAAATACCTTTGCGACGACCCCAATATCAAGATTGAAGGAATTCATGGCGTAGGCTTCAGGATGCGGTGGTGAGCTTGATTACTTCTTCTTACGAAGTTCCGAAGCGTTGTAATTCATCTTCTTTTTGAAAATTCTTGAAAAATAAAACTCTGATTCAAAGCCAGATTGATACGCAATTTCGGCCAATGTCAGGTTGCTTTCCTGAATGAGTTGCTCCGCTTTGCGCAATTTAAGGGTAAGGTGGTATTGGTTAGGTGAGGTGCCTAACACTTCTTTGAAGGTTTTTCGGAACCAGATATAGCTTAGGTTAAATTTTCTAGCAAGTGCTTCAAAGTCAATATCTTTGTTCCAATTTTTGTGGATTTCGTCCCGTATTTTATCAATGATTTCTTCTTTTCTCGACATCTTTTGGTTCGACAACAACACCGATGCGTACACGATTCCCAAGAGGTGAATGAGCTGAAAAGAAGATAGTTTTTGGAAGGAGTCGCCACGAGCTTCAATCACCTCAATGAGCTTCGAAAAAGTCTCCAAGAATTCAGCGTTAAAACCTACTTTAATGATTGGATTTTGGGGATTAAAACATTCCTGTTCCAATAAATAATGGGCATACGTGCCCGAAAACCCCACCCAATATTCTTCCCATCCCGTTTTCTCTTTGGGACGATAGCGGTGCCAAACCCCCGGATACAGCAAAATGATGGTTCCTTCTTCAATGACTTGCGGAGGGAGGCCGTTGGCCTCAAAATAGCCTTCTCCTTTGGAAATATAAATGATTTGGTACTCTTTCAGGCTTCTACCTTTATCCCACTCAAAATAGTAGTCGTCAGGGTGTTGGATGTCGGGGTAAGGATGATTGGCAGGGTGAATATTATGCCCTACATTGAGGATGTTTATTCCCTGATTTTGTTCGTTTGTGCCGGGGTCAAGGGTAAAGTATTTTCTAAATAATTTCATATCAAAAAATATAAAACAATAATCAAAACGGTCATTTGTGGATGGTCGAAAATACTATTTATTTGTGGAATATTACCATAAATATCCTTTAGTACTGATTTGGTTTGAAAATGGGCCAGTCTGTTGTTGTACAAAGTGATATTTATATTGTGAGTGTACTACCGTTTGGAATGAATTCTAACGTATGATGAAATTGAATACAACCTTAAAAATTGGACTGTTTGGCATCGGGCTAGATACTTATTGGCCGCAGTTTGAAGGATTAAAAGAGCGCTTAGAAGGTTATCTGGGGGTAGTAGAGGCAAAATTGGCCACCGTTCACGCAAACATTCTCAACGTCGGATTGGTGGACTCGCCCGATAAGGCATTTGAAGCAGGAAAACAGTTTAAGACCGAAGATGTCGATATTATCTTTTTGTACGTAACTACCTACGCGCTGTCTTCAACGGTTTTGCCCGTCGTGCAGCGCGCCAAAGTTCCTGTCATCATCCTTAACTTATCGCCCGAAGCGGCCATTGATTATACATCATTCAATGCCATGACCGACCGCACCAAAATGACGGGCGAATGGCTGGCGTACTGTTCGGCCTGCCCCGTACCCGAAATCGCCAATGTCTTCAATCGGGTGGGGATTAGGTTCCACCAAATTACGGGGATGTTGCACCACGACGCTGAAACTTGGCGAGAAGTCGGAGAGTGGGTAGAGGCGGCCAAAGTGGCCAATATTATGGCTTACAATCGGTTGGGCTGCATGGGGCATTATTACAGCGGAATGTTGGATATTTATTCAGATTTGACCCAACATTACGCCCATTTCGGTGGCCATATTGAGTTGTTGGAAGTGGAAGAATTGGCTGAATTACGAAAAGAAGTAAGCGTTGCTGAAACAGCCGAACGCCTTCAGTTATTTCAGGAAACCTTTGATATTCAGTTAGATTGTCCGCCTGAGGAGCTTGAAAAAGCGGCCGTTACATCGGTAGCGCTGGAGCGCTTGGTGGAGAAACACAAGCTGGGCTCGATGGCATATTATTACAAAGGAACGGGCAATCCGGAGAATGAAGAAGCGATTGCGTCCATTATTTTGGGGAATTCTCTACTGACCGCCAATGGCGTACCCGTGGCGGGTGAATACGAAATCAAAAACGCCCAAGCCATGAAAATCATGGACAGTTTTGGCGTTGGCGGTTCATTTACAGAATATTACGCCATGGATTTTGCGGACGATGCGGTGCTGATGGGCCACGATGGCCCGGGGCACATTGCCATTGCCGAAGGTAAAACCAAAGTGCGCCCCTTGAAAGTCTACCATGGCAAAGTAGGCAAAGGGGTTTCGGTCGAAATGAGCGTAAAAAATGGTCCCGTTACCCTATTGTCGGTTGTAGAAAAAAGAGGCGGCGGGCTAATGCTATTGGTGGCCGAGGCAGAATCGGTTGCGGGGCCGATTTTAGAGATTGGCAACACCAACAGCCGATATAAGTTTTCTATCGGTGCCCGTAAATTTGTTAACGATTGGAATAGCCACGGCCCTGCGCATCATTGCGCCATCGGGATTGGGCATATCAGTTCAAAAATCGAAAAATTGGGCGCGTTGCTGGGAATGGAAGTACGAAAAGTTTGCTGAAAAAATTACCTTAATAGTTCACCAAACACTTCATCCAACTTCGCGACGGGTATAATCTTAATGTCGTAGCTCTTGAAAATCAGTCCTTTGGTGTTGTACTTGGAAATAAAGATTTTCTTAAAACCCAGTTTTTCTGCTTCGGCAATGCGGCCTTCGATGCGGCTCACGGCCCGAACCTCACCGCCCAAGCCCACTTCTCCCGCAAAACAGACCGAAGGCGGCACAAAAGAATCTTCAAAAGACGACGCAATCGACGTCACCACGGCCAAGTCAATGGCAGGGTCTTCTACGCGCAGACCGCCCGCTACGTTGAGAAACACATCTTGGGTGCCCAACCGAAAGCCGCCGCGTTTTTCCAATACCGCCAACAGCATCTGAAGGCGTTTGTTGTCAAAGCCCGTACTGCTGCGCTGCGGCGTGCCGTAGTTGGCCACACTCACCAGCGACTGTATTTCAATCATGAGCGGTCGGTTGCCTTCAAGCATGGAGCCAATGGTGATGCCGCTCAATTGCTCTTCGCGCTGTGAAATCAATATCTCCGACGGATTGGTCACTTGGCGCAGGCCCGTGCCGAGCATTTCGTAAATTCCTAATTCTGAGGTGCTTCCGAATCGGTTTTTGGTGGTGCGCAAAATGCGGTAGGTGGTGTGGCGGTCGCCTTCAAACTGAAGCACTGTATCCACCATGTGTTCGAGGGTTTTGGGGCCTGCCAAGCTGCCGTCTTTGGTGATGTGCCCAATCATAAACACCGGCACACCGCTTTCTTTGGCGTATTTCATCAGTTCGGAAGCGCACTGACGCACCTGCGACACGCTGCCCGCGCCCGATTCGATGAGCGACGATTGCATGGTTTGGATAGAGTCAATGATGAGAACATCCGGCTCAAATTCTTCGATTTGACGGAAAATATTATCGGTCGACGTTTCCGTCAGAATAAAGCAATTGTGGTTTTTGGACGTAAGCCGCTCGGCGCGCATCTTGATTTGCTGCTCACTTTCTTCGCCCGACACGTACAGCACGCGTTGGGTAAGCGTAAGCGCAATTTGCAGCATCAGCGTCGATTTTCCGATGCCCGGCTCGCCGCCGATGAGTACCAACGAACCCAACACAATGCCACCTCCCAAAACGCGGTTCAGTTCGCCGTCTATCGTTACGATTCGGGGTTCCTCTTCGTATTTGATTTCGACAATGGCTTTGGGTTTGGAGGCCAAACTCACCGATTTCCATTGTCCGATGGGCCCTTTTTTATCTTCTTTTTCGAGAACTTCTTCTACCAAGGTGTTCCATTCGCCGCAGGAAGGGCAGCGTCCCAGCCATTTGGGTGACTGATGACCACAACTTTGACAAAAATAAGCGGTTTTGACTTTAGCCATATAATCGTTGAAAAATAGGTTACGAAGCTAACCTATAAAAATGAAACATCAATATCAGGGATAAAGATTTGGAGAGGAATGTAAATAAACGGCCTTTCTTTTTCATTCGGGCTATCTATCACCAACAGCTACTAAAATGTGTTTAACCATAAATCGCTGTTGCCTAAGTTGCGAAGTTTTTCAATCTTTGTCAATTCAATTTTAACGCGTTAAGAATGCTGAAAGCCCGCCAAATTGTTCGTAAATACGGAAATCTTTCCGTTTTGAAAGGCATTGATTTAGAGATTAATAAAGGAGAATTGGTTACGATAGTGGGCGCCTCGGGGGCGGGAAAAAGCACCCTTCTGCACATTTTGGGAACCCTCGACCGTCCTGATGCGGGGCAGGTTTTTATCAACGATACCGACGTTTTTGCCCTCAAAGAGAAAGACTTAGCCGCTTTTCGCAACCATACCATTGGCTTTGTGTTTCAGTTTCACCATTTGCTGCCCGAATTTACGGCCCTAGAAAACGTGTGTATGCCCGCCTTTATCGATGCCAAAAGTGACGAAACGGAAGTGAAAAAAAGGGCTGGTGAATTATTGGAAATGCTGGGTCTGAAAGACCGTTTGGGCAATTTGCCCTCACAATTGTCGGGGGGCGAGCAACAGCGCGTGGCCGTAGCCCGGGCCTTAATCAACAATCCCGCCATTATTTTTGCCGATGAGCCCAGCGGTAACCTTGACTCTCGAAACGCCGAAGACCTGCATCAATTGTTTTTTCGACTGCGAAACGAATTGGGACAAACCTTTGTCATCGTGACCCACAACGAACACCTCGCCGAAATGGCCGACCGCAAATTGGAAATGATTGATGGTGGCCTAGCCCATCCGTAGTTTTTTGTTAGTCCAAAGCTTGGAAAAATCTTACATAGAAACGTCATGGCACTTGGTGAAGAAGCGGCTTTCGGAGCCCGAAACTGTCAATACACCATCCTGAAAGCTTTCGGGATTTCATGGCTTGGCTTACAGCCACCACGAAACCTTAGTTATTATTGGCAGTTAATTTTGTCCATATGCTTTTGCTATTTCTTTTTCAATGCTTATAAAGTCTCCTGTCAAGGCAAAAGATTTTACACTTTGCAAAAAAACACTTTCGTCAATTTCATTGCTGTCTGGCTTTAGATATTCACTTTGAGTAATCCCCATAAAAGGTCTGCTCATTTTTTTGTCAAGATATTGATTTAGCAATTCCTTGTTTTTTGTCCTTATTGCTGCATAAATTAAAAGTTCGTACTTTTTATCTAGCCCAAAATCCTTTGGTTCTATCTCTTTACGCTTTGCAATTATCTTGTAGTAGGAGCCATAAGTTCCAAAATATTTTTCTATTTCTGTTTTGATTCTTGTCGCCAAATAAATTGCTAAGTCATTCCATTCTTGAGTCAATGGAAAAGAAGTCCTTCTATGATTATTCAATATGTCACCCAAAGGAACGATGTTAAGCATAGTATATTTGTGCTTTCGGTAAAAGTCAACAGGCTTAATTGAAGTCCTGACTTTCAAATTGTATGTCCCCTTATCTTTTTCTATAAAAATAGCTTGCTCAAGTTGATTAACTTCTCGGGAAAGTTTAATAATTGAAGCTGTCTGGTCGAGTTTGAAGCCGTTTGTTAAGGACATTAGTGTCGCACCGAACTTTTTAAATGTCGGATTAATTTCTGCTTTATCTAGCTGCTTATATACTTTTAGTTCTTCCCACATGGGCTTTCGTTTAATTGCCTATAACATCCGTACAGACCCATCTACCTGCGCATACACACCAAAAACAAACAGCTTTGCGCAAAAAACAGCTCCTCCTACGCCTCGCTGCTTAGCATTTTCATGGCTTTTTGGATGGCTTCGTTTTTGCGTTTGCGTTGGAGTACGGTGGGCGCAGCCATGCGCTCTTTGCAGTCAAATGAAGGGCAGCGCTCGCAGGTCTCGTTCACTTCGCGTTTGGTGATTTCGCCGGTGCTCAAAAATTTAATTTTGGAGAGCACGTTTTCGTCCAACCGAATCCCCATCGAAACGCTCACGTTGAGGTTGGGTGTGGGCGACATTGGCTTGGCAAACGACACCACAAAATACTGGTCTTGCGTGTCCATGTAGTGCGAAACCTGTGTTCGGCACAGTATCTGCTCGTACTCTCCGCGCGATTGCAACTCGGCCAACTCCTGCAAAATGGTCAGCGAAATCCAACGACGGCAGTAGTGCTCATCGCGCACCGTGTGTGGATTGTGCTTGCGCGCAATGTGCATTTCTTTGGTCAAATCAAAGCGGTTTTGTCCCGCAAAATTATTGAAACGAAGAAAAAATAACTGGCTGATTCCGAAGTATTTAGGGAGAATATTGCTCAGGCGATAACAAAACGATTCGGGCGTACTGTGGAAGTAATTGATCATATTGACCAATGCCTCACCGTCAAAATGCGGCTGCTCAAAAAAGGTGGATAGTTTCTTGGCCAACACTTCCCCTTTGATGATGATGGCACTGGAAAAATAAGAGGCTTTGTAGTTGTTGAGCAGTTGTTCAAACGATTCGGCTTCCACTAAGTGCGTGGTATTCAGTCGGTTTTTGAGCTTCATGAATTGATACCCCAACTCACGCCCGTAAATAAACGCCCGTTGATTAGCATCTAGTTGGGGACTGATGAGCAACCGTAACTTATCCCCGCGGGACACCAACATGGAGCGAATTCCGATGAGTTCGGGATATTTTTTTTCGTCAATGAACTGAATTTCGTACGGATAATTTTTGACCAACAAGTCGGCTAAGTATTTGTCGTCCAGAATCAACTCTTCGGGAACGGCATGAAACTTCAAAAACTGCTCAGCTTCCTGCTCCAAATCCTCGAAATAGTTGTCGTACATTTCTTGGTAGGTCCGCAGCGCCGAAAAGTAAAATTGCTCCACCGACATATTGTAGTTGCGCGCGATTTCGATGAGTGTCCCGATAAACGCGCTCAATTTGGTGGGCGCGTCGGAAAGCATTTCCAATAAATCGGCGGGGTCGATTCCGAAAAGGTCAAGCGGGAGCTCAGTGAGAATATTGGATTGCAATAATTCCGAAATGGGCTCCAGTTTTTTACTCAACTTGATAGAAACCAGCGAGTCGTATTCTACGTCCAATGCCCGCGAGAGGGCCATGATTTTGTCGGACTTGGGATATTTTTTCCCTTTTTCAATTTCGTTGATGTAAGAAATGGATAGTCCAGTAAGTTGTGACAAATCGCTGAGAGAGAGAGATTTGTCAAGACGAAGCTGCTTTAATTTGAGCCCAAAAACGAGGCGAATATTATCTTGGTTAAGAGACACGTTAGGGATTTTTATTACTGTGTAAATTTAGTACTTTTTCCGAAAAACATAGTACTTTAAATGAGGTTTCCGTAACCGCCGCCGCCGGGAGTTTCAATACTCAGTGAATCACCCGCCTCAGCTTCTACGCTGCAAACTCCTGATAATGTTTCGGTTGTTCCATTTTTTCGGGTCAGGATTTGCCGCCCCGTTTGCCCGTTTTGTCCACCTGCCAAACCATACGGCGGCACTTGGCGGTGCTGGGTAATGAGCGTGACACGCAGCGGCTCTAAAATGGTAATTTTGCGGACAACGCCCTCTCCGCCGTGCCATTTTCCGCTGCCACCCGAGCCTTCACGAATGGCGAATTGATTGAGCCGCACAGGGTACCGACGTTCTAGTTCTTCGGCATCGGTGATGCGCGTATTGGTCATGTGCTGATGCACGGCCGAGCGCCCGTTGGCGCCAGCGCTTGCGCCCGTACCGCCGCAAATGGTCTCGTAATAGCCGAATTGTCCGTTGCCAAACAAGAAATTATTCATTGTTCCCTGACTGCAAGCCGCTAATTCAAAGGCTTTTAGCAGCGTATCTACCAATCGCTGACTGACTTCCGTATTGCCTCCTACCACGGCGGGGCATTGTGTGGGGTCGTCGCTGAAATGAGGGTGCAAAAAGCTGTTTTCGGGTAAAATAACTTCGACGCCTTGCATCAATCCTTCATTCAAAGGAATATTTTTGTTGACCAACAGCCGTAAAACGTATAAAATGGCGCTGTAAATAATGGAAATATTGGCGTTGAGATTGTGGGGGTGACAGGGTGAGGTGCCCGTGAAATCAAACTGGGCTCCACCTGCTAAGCGGGGCGTAATCTTGACCTGAATGAGATGCCCGTCGTCCAATGATTCGGTAGCGACAAATGATTTATTTTGGTAGGGAATCAGGGCTTTTTGTAAGGCGTCAAAAGCACTGTTTTTCAGTAACTTCATATAGAAATGTACCTTTTCTAACCCGTGTTGCGCCACAAGACTTTGAAGGGCTGTTTCGCCAGAACGTAGCGAAGCAAGGGCGGCGTTGATGTCGGCAATGTTTTCGGTCAGGGCGCGGGTAGGGTAGGAAGGTTGGGTAAAAAGACGCTCAATGCTTTCCCATTGCATTTCGCCGTTTTTGACCAAATACGTCGGTAAAATCACTACCCCTTCTTCGTCGAGCGTGGTGGCATCGGGGGGCATAGAGCCGGGCGTTCGACCGCCGATTTCAGCGTGGTGCGCGCGGTTGATGACGTAGCCAATGAGGCGTTGGTCGGGCGTAAATACACCCGCGAGAATCGTCACGTCGGGCAAGTGCGAGCCGCCGTATTTGGGGTGGTTGGTGATGATTACGTCGCCTGGGCCGATGGTGATTTTTTCGCGAACCAACCGCGCGCACACGCCCAAACTGCCCAAATGTACGGGAATATGGGGCGCATTGACGAGCAATTCGGCATTGGCGTCCAACAAAGCGCAGGAGAAATCAAGTCGTTCCTTCACGTTGACCGAAAAAGCGGTACGCTGCAATTGGGCCCCCATTTCTTCGGCAATCGCCATAAAACGATTGGTAAAAAGCTCTAGCTCAATGGCTTGGTTGACATCGGTTTTGGTGACGTTCTTTTGGTTTTGGGCCGTACTTTTAACGACAATATCTCGCGTAGACGTCACCACTGCTTGCCACCCTTCGGGAATGAAAGAGGTTGACGTTGGATTGAGCAACACGGCAGGGCCATTGAAAAAATCGTTTGCTGAAAGCTGTTCCCAATCATACACTGGGTAGCGTGCGTGTTTGATTGGGTTGGCTTCATTATCAGCTTGATATGCGATTGGTGCTTGGTTTTTTTTGCCTTTTTCTCCAGCAATTATTTTTATGCTTTCCACTTCGATGGGAAGCGTGGTGGGACAATACCCAAACAACTGTTGGTATTTTTCGCGGAATTGGTGCGGGAGATTTTCGTGGGTTTGATAGCTGATTTCCAACGCATTTTCTTGCCCTTTAAAACGTAAATAAAGCAACACCGCGCTTACCTCAACTGCATTGATGCCTTCATTTTGAAGAATTTCTTCGGCTTTTTGAGAAAGTTGAGCAATGCGCTCGTCGAGCTGTGGGGTTAGTTCATCCAACGGTTTGAGAATTTGCTGACTGACAATCCGTTCTACCCGCGCCTGCCCCATGCCGTAGGCACTCAACAAGCCTCCATCGTAGGGTAAAATGACCGTTGAAATGTTCAGGATTTCGGCCAGTTGACAACCGTGCAAACCACCCGCGCCGCCAAAAGTGAGCAGCGGATAGTCTTTGGGGTCAAAGCCCTTAGCGACCGAAATGCGCCGAATGGCTTCGGCCATTTTTTCGTTGGCAATTTGCTCAAACCCACGCAGTAATTCGTCTTCCGAAAGTTGTTGGTTGATTTGGGTAAAAATGCGTTGCAGAATCGCCTTTAATGCCTCGCGAGATTTGTCTATTCGAACGGGAATCCCAAAACGGGAAGTGTCCAATTTTCCTAATAATAAATTAACGTCGGTGATGGTCAACGGGCCGCCTGCTCCGTAGCAGGCGGGGCCAGGATTTGCGCCGGCACTCTCGGGCCCCACGCGGAGTTTTTGCCCATCAAAAGAGCAAATAGAGCCGCCACCTGCGGCGACGGTTTCGATGGCGAGCGTGGGGTTATGGAGCTCAATGCCTTCAATTTTGGTGACAAATTCTAAGTCTAATTTACCGTCAAAACGGGCGGTGTCGGTGCTTGTTCCTCCCATGTCGAAGGTCAGACAGCGCTCAAAACCAAGTTGTTGGGCAATGGCGGCGGCCCCTACCATGCCTCCCGCTGGGCCACTGAGTAAGCTGTCTTTTGCCCGAAAAGTAGCCGCACTCACTAAGCCTCCCGCGCTCGTCATCACACGTATGGTTTGCTGTCCCAGCGCGTATTTTATATTGGTGAGGTATTCGGATAAAATAGGCTGCAAATAGGCATTTACCAGCGCCGTTTGGGTCCGTTTAAGGTAATTAATGCCCGCATATAATTCCGAAGAACTGCTCATGGAGGGATATTTTTGGGCATTTAGGACGGCCCCCAGTTGCTGCTCATGGGCAGGATTCAGATAGCTGTGTAGAAACGAAATAGCCACCGAATGATGAGCGGAGCGGGGCAAAGGAACGTTAGAATTATCAAAAGGAGCGATTATTTCCCCTTTGGCGTCCAAACGTTCGGGTATTTCAATCACTTCGTCATAAAGCAACGTCGGTTCAGGAATGGCCAATTGGAATAAATTGGGGCGTTGTTGGGTGCCGATTCGTACAGCATCTCTAAAGCCTTTAGTCACGTAAAGCGTCACTTTTGCGCCTTTGCGTTCGAGTAGTGCATTGGTGCCTTTGGTGGTGCCAAGTCGCATCGATAGAGAAGGAAAAGGCTGATTTAAAGGAGTTTCGGTAACTATTCTTGTGGCAAGAACGGGGGCTTCTTCGTGGGTAGTAACTTCAAAATCGACGGGAAAAATGGTAGCTGTCAGGTCAATCTCCTCTTCCAATTCAATCACATCGCCGCTAAAATTAATGATTTTGATAAACGCATCTCCCCCCACAATTCGGAAATCATAACCGGTCAATAAGGCACTTTCAAACGCCCATTGGGTAGCGGTCTTGTACGTTTTAGGTCCTGTTTTTTCGAGAATCTGCCCTCTCAAAAAACTGCTACTCAGTACTTTTGTGCGTTTTAAAACGCCCGATTCGTGCAAGGCCAAACAGTCGGTAAAGGTACCTCCAGTATCAATCCAAATTTGCCACATAAAAGGTGAAGGTTTAAAGCTAAAAGTGAAGGGTTAAAAGCTGAAGATGAGGTGTTTATTTCCTCATCCTCGTAGCTTTTAACCCTTAGATTAATCTTTATGTTAAGGTTATTTCCGTCGTGCTGCCACTCTGCTTTGGGTCAACCACAAAAATAACAGTGTTACGCTGAAAAGATAAATAACATTTCGGGAGTCAATCAATCCGCGCCCCAAATCAGCGTATTGTTCATCGAGCGAAATCCACGATAAAGGATATGCCAACGAACCCCAAAAGTCCAATTTAGCCACGGCGCCGATGCCGTTATAGAGCAAAAACGAAATGAAAACACCGAGTACAAAAGCCACAATTTGGTTGTCGCTCAGTGAAGAAGTCCACAAACCCACCGCCACAAATACGGCACTCAAGAGGGCAAGGCCGATGTAAGAGCCGAAAATTTGGGCCGAGTCTACGTTGCCTACGGGGTTGCCAAGTTGATAAATGCTGTAATAATACAGTAGTGTCGGGAGCAATGTCACAAGGGCAAGTGCCCAACTGGCCCAGAATTTGCCCAAGATTAACCCCCAAGTACTGAGGGGTTTGGTCAACAGCAATTCGATGGTTCCGTTTCGTACTTCTTCGGCCAAAGCCCGCATGGTGATGGCGGGAATTAGAAACAACAAAACAAAAGGAGTGAGGTTGAAAAAGGTCCCCAAATCAGCGTAGCCATAATTGAGAATGTTGGTGTCGGGAAAAACCCACATCAACAAACCGACGGCGGTCAGAAAAACCGCCATGACAATATAAGCAGTCAATGAACTGAAAAAGGAGTTGATTTCTTTACGAAAAATAGCGAGCATAAGCGTACGGGACACTGGAAGTTTGACGAAAAAATAGAGAACAGTTTACTATTCTAATTCAAAAGGCTTGTCTTTTTTCATAATGGCGGATACAATCAAGGAAATAATAAAGCCGATTAAAATAGCCCCAAAAATACTTAGCGCAAAAGTAATACCCGGGCTTGAAAATTTTTCGCTCATGGCCAATGCCTGTTCTACCTGTGCATCGTCCATGCCCCGGTTTTCCAAATCTTCACGGACCTTATCGAGGATTTGTTGACGTAACGTGTTGTCAATGAATTCATTATAAATATAAGAATAAACAGAAGAAATAAAGCCCCCAACGGCCGACATCAGTGTGCCGATGCCAAGGCCTTGGCCGTAGGTCATAAAACCACCGTTTAGCGTTCGGTATTCTTTCATTCCTAGCACCATTGCCGCAATCGTAATAATGGCCCCGAGCCATGCCAGAGCGCTGTTGGCGGCTTGTCCCGAAACGTAGAGAATTGTGATAAAAACGATGCTGGCAACCCCCGAAATAACTCCAAATTTGAGCGCGGTACGAGCGGTAGTTGTTTGTTGTTCCATAATGTTGTTGGTTAAGAAGTTGGATGATGGGCAAAAGTAAACAGCGCGGGAGAACGAAAGAAAATTAATGGATAGATGGTTGCAATACCAGCTAAGTGGCGCTTAAAAATGACCGCTTTGTTGAAAATTGAACCATTGTGGGCCGAAATTTAGGCAAAAATCAACCTTCTATTAAATTTTTCGCTTCAGTTCAAAACTTTGCCCTAAATACAACCGTCTTACCTGCGGGTCGGCCGCGAGTTCTTCGGGGGTTCCCTGTTTCAAGATTTTCCCTTCGAACAATAAATACGCCCGGTCGGTGATTGACAGCGTTTCGGATACATTGTGGTCGGTAATTAAAATGCCGATGTTTCTGAATTTCAATTTGGCCACAATGGTTTGAATATCTTCTACCGCGATGGGGTCAACCCCCGCAAAAGGCTCATCCAACAGAATAAATTTGGGGTCAACGGCCAAACAACGGGCAATTTCGGTGCGTCGACGTTCGCCGCCCGATAGCACCATTCCCTTGTTTTTACGTACGTGGTGCAGGTTAAATTCATCCAATAGCTCTTCACATTTGGCTTTTTGTTCGGCCTTGGTGAGGGAGGTCATTTCCAGCACAGCAATGATGTTTTCTTCCACGGTCAGGGTCCTGAAGACCGATGCCTCCTGCGCCAAGTACCCGATTCCGAGCCGGGCCCGTTTGTACATAGGAAGGTCGGTAATGTCTTTATCGTCGATGTAAACGTGGCCGCTGTTTGGTTTTACCAAGCCCGTGGCCATGTAAAATGAGGTGGTTTTGCCAGCACCGTTGGGGCCCAATAACCCCACAATTTCTCCCTGTCCCACTTGGTAGCTCACGTTGTCGTTGACGAGGCGTGAGCCGTATTTTTTTATTAAATTTTCGGTTCTTAGAATCATAAGCTATTCTATACTACTGTTTTGGCGTCACAGGTGTGCAGGGCGTGGCTTCGCAGAGAAGCTATTTAAAACTGCCTAGAACATAGCGACAGACGCGTAGAACGAGTGTTATTACTCAAATCGGATGTCTTTTAGATACAACTGTAACGTCGTTTTATCCCGAAACGTATTTTCTTCGATGGTATAGGCGATGGAAAAAGGCTTCCCAGTAATGAGTTTGGGATACATATCGGCCATGCCAAACCCAATGGCGGTAAATTTCACGGCTCCCTGTGGAGAAGGTTGAAAGACTTCTATTTTGAGGTGTTTCTCCTTCATAATGGTTGGCGTGCCGCTCAAGCGCACGTCGTGGCTCGCAAATACGGGCGTCATGTTTTCGGGCCCGAAAGGGGCCATTTGTTTGAGAATATTGTAAAATTTGGCGTTGATGGCGTTCAATTCCAAATCCATGTCGATATCAACGAGCGGGGTAAGTTGTTCGGGAGAAATCCGATTTTTAACAATCTCATCAAACCGCATCCGGAAGGCGGGTACGTTGTCGACCGCCAAGGAAAGGCCCGCCGCAAAAGTATGCCCGCCAAATTGTTCCAATAAATCGGAACAGGCCTCAATGGCTTCGTAGACGTCAAACCCGGGCACTGAGCGCGCCGAGCCCGCCGCTTTGCCGTGTGAGTTGGTCAGGATGATGGTGGGTCGGTGAAAATGCTCAATACATCGGCTCGCCACAATGCCCACCACGCCTTTGTGCCAATCTTCTTTGTACAAAACGGTGCTGTTGGCACCCACCATCCAAGCGTCCTCGCGAATCATGTTGAGGGCTTCGTCGGTGATGCTCGTATCAAACGTGCGGCGGTCGCTGTTGTGTTTATTGATTTCCTGCGCAAAAGCCTCGGCTTCGTCTTTGTCGTTGCAAAGCAATAATCGAACGGCCTCTTTGGCGTGGGCAATTCGGCCAGCGGCATTGATGCGGGGTGCAAGCCCAAAGACAACGTTGGTGACGTCGAGGTCGTTTTTGAAACCCGCAATCTCAATCAGTGCATTGAGGCCAACGCGTTTTCGCTCATTGAGTTTTTTGAGGCCATAAGCGGCCAAAACGCGATTTTCTCCCGTGATGTGCACGATGTCGGCGGCAATACTTACCACCAATAAATCGAGCTGGTCCATGAGTTCATCCTCGTCGGCAAATCCCTGCTGACAAAGTGCCTGCAAAAGTTTAAAGCCTACGCCGCAGCCCGTCAATTCTTTGTAAGGATACCCACAATCTTCCTGTTTTGGGTCCAGAATGGCCACAGCGGGCGGCAGGTTGGTGTCTGGGCGGTGGTGGTCGCAGATGATAAAATCAATGCCGCGACTTTTGGCATCGGCTACTTTATCGGCCGATTTGATGCCGCAGTCGAGCGTTACAATGAGCGAAAAACCATTGGCTTCGGCATAGTCAATTCCCTGAGACGAAACACCGTAGCCTTCGATGTACCGGTCAGGAATATAGTATTCGATGGAAGGATAATATTTTTTAAGAAATCCATAAAACACCGCCACCGACGTAGCACCATCGACGTCATAATCGCCGTAAATGATGATTTTTTCCTGATTTTCAAACGCTCGGAGCAGCCTCGACACGGCTTTGTCCATGTCTTTCATCAGAAACGGATCGTGGAGGTGTTCGATGGAGGGGCGAAAAAAAGCTTTGGCGGCCTCAAACGTTGTAATGCCTCTTTGCACCAGCAAACGCCCCAAAAATGGATTTACGTTGATAGAAGCAGCGAGGGTATCCGCTTGGGCTTGTTGATTTGGCGTTAGGGTTTGTCGGTATGTCCAGCGTTTGGTATTCATAGTTTGCAAATTAACGAAAATCATTGAAAGCTTTTAAATTTAATGGCCTGACGGTTACATCTATTTCGTGGTATTTTAAGTGGAAATGCGCTGTTTTTGAGCTGTTTATGATTGGGTTTTGATGGACAACACAAAATGTCGAGATAGGTGTTTTTTGTTTTTTTAACAACAACTTGCCCAAACAACAAAGGATTTTTACATTTGCTTTGCTATGAATCCTGAACTCAAAAAATCCCTCGCTCGTTTGGCCTACCTTCGTAGTGCCTGCTCCTTTGTTCCCTAATTTTCTGACTTATCGTGCCCGACTGACAGGGCTACTCATTCGTATTTCATGGATTTCCTGCGGGCAACCAACACATTTTCGTTGTTTTCAACGTCATTATTCCATTTCATCCAAAAATCAACAAAGTATGCAAAATGTATTAATCATTGGTTTGGGTAAGGTTGGCTCATTGGTGGCTACCTTGCTCAACAAACAATTCAGCGTAAAAGGTTTGGACAAACGCCGACCTACAAAATCGCTTCCTTTTGAAATTATCGAAGGGGACGTAACCGACGAAGCATTTATCGAAACTACACTGGCTGATTTCGATGCGGTGGTATCGTGTATGCCTTATAATCTCAATTTGCCCATTGCCAATGCCGCCTATAAACTAGGGATTCATTATTTTGATTTGACCGAAGATGTGCCCACCACGGCTGCTATTCGCCAAATGGCCCAAACACACCGGGGGGTAATGGCCCCTCAGTGCGGATTAGCGCCAGGCCTCATCGGAATTGTGGGGGCTGATTTAGCCAAACGATTCGATAAACTTCGTGACATTGAGCTCCGTGTGGGGGCGTTGCCCTGTTACCCTAATGGGCTTTTGGGGTATTCTTTCACGTGGTCGCCAGCGGGGGTCATCAATGAATACATTAACGATGCCGAAGTAATTCACAACGGCGAACGCAAAATGGTGTCGTCGTTGGATGGTATCGAAGTAATCAACATCGAAGGGCAAGAATTTGAGGCATTTAGTACTTCAGGGGGGCTGGGTACCATGTGCGAAACCTATCTCGGAAAAGTCGATACCCTAAATTATAAGACCATTCGCTACCCTGGACACGCTAAGCTGATGCGGTTTTTGTTGTATGAATTGATTTTGAAAAACAATCGTCAGCAAATTGAAGAAATACTGACTTCGGCCAAACCTCCTGTGAAAGAGGATGTTGTGTATGTGTACGCCGTGGTAGAGGGATGGCAAACTGACGGGCTGGCCCGTGAAGAATTTTACCGAGCCTTCCACCCACGTCTTATTGACGGGCAACATTGGAGGGCTATTTCTTGGACTACGGCGGCTTCTATTGCGGCAGTGGTAGAAATGGTGGCGGCGGGAACATTGCCTCAGCAAGGCTTTATCAAACAAGAAGAGATACCGTTTGAGGCTTTTTTGGCCACGGAAAACGGGGCTTTTTTTAGAGGCAATAATTAATAAAACGTAAGGGCAGGCCTCGCGCCTGTCCTTACGTTAATTTGAAAATATTCTTCATTATCATCCATTTTTCGCCTTCTTTGGCCATGGGAAGGGCTTGTTGGTAGTGCCACATCAGGTTTTCCCATTCTTGTACTTTGGGATTGGCGGCATCGGCGGCGGCTTTTTCTTCAAATGAAAAATCGTCGGTGGTTTCCATAATCATAAAAAGTCGGTTGCCGATACGGTAAATCTCCATTTGGGTAATACCCGCGCTTGTGATGCTTTCCGCGATTTCGGGGCGAATTTTTTCGTGGTATTTTTCATATTCGGCAATGAGGGTGGGGTCGTCTTTGAGGTCGAGGGCGAGGCAATAACGCGGCATACGTAAATATCAATCAGTTGAAGAGATGGTTTTGGGTTAAAAAGGCGGAGTGGTTGCTTCTTTTACCCAAGTTTGGGAATTTATTGAGGCTCATAACAAAAAAGGATAGTCAGAAGACCATCCTTTTTTGTTATAAGCCTACAAATACAATTATTTTCCGAAAAGGCCACCCAGTAAGCCGCCTAAGCCACCGCCTGCATTGTTGTTGCCAGCACCGCCGCCCAAGAAGCTACCTCCGATGCGCATCACATCATTCATGTCCAATTTGCCATCGGCCAAAGCATACCCGATTTGATTAAAGTCAAATCCTCCCTGCTGTTGCGTCTGCTGTGCTTGTTGGCCGCCTAAAAGTGAACCCATGATACTACCAAAATCCATGCTATCGTCGTTGGGATTGCTGGTTTTGGAAATCATTGAAGTAAGTACCCCTGGTAAAACTTGAGCAATCACGTTGGCCGCCGCGTTGTTTGAGAGTCCGAATTTTTCCATTAAACTTCCAATGGCATTTTGGGCAATACCCGAAACAATCGGATTGTTCATTAAATTACTGCCAGTACCGCTGTTGCCCGAGAGAAGGCCCATCAAACCACTGATGTTCCCCGATTGTGCTTGGTTTTGTAAACCGCCCGTTACCGCACCCAATATCGCTTGCATAGCATCTGTATTGTGTTCGTTGGGGATTGCAGGGTTTTTAACAATGGCATCTTGTGATTGATCTTGGATAAGACCCATTAATTGCTCTAGCATTGTCTTGAAAAGTTTTTAAGTTTGACTCAAATTTAGAGATAATTTTAAAATGGAAAACAATCAACAAGATAATCTTCAAAACCCCGTTTCAATTGAATCCGGCATTGAGACGGGATTCATTTCAGAAGTCACCAGTTTGCTGAAAAATTTATTCTATCCCAGCGAGTCAGATGAGCCAATAGAATGGATTAAATTTAACGTCAATGTGAAAGATGGGTTGACAGTCAGTGACTTAGAGTTTTTTTTAGGCTGTCCTCCCTCCGTGAAAGCCGAAGAGATTCCGACAGACAATTTTTGGGCACCTCTCCTTGCAGTAGAGGAATGGTACGGCGACGAGGAGCGTGCTCAGGTAGAAAATTTTAAATCCGTGAAGCAATTACTGGAAACAAACCTGAATCATCTGAAAGCATTTCGCGTTGGCCAAATCGAAATTGATTTGTATTTGGTGGGGCAACTCAATGAAAAAGAATGGGGAGGGCTAAAAACCTTGCTCGTTGAAACCTAAATTTTTTGAAATGATTAAACTATTTCAGGATGCTACCTTGACCGAAATTGAGGAGGCAATGCAGCGGGCGTACGCCGCATTTTTGATATATCGCCGCACAACGGCCAAACAAAAAGCGGGCTTTATCCGCGCCGTTGCCGACGAAATTGAAGCCTTGGGCGAACCGCTGATTGAAGTGGCCATGCGCGAAACCCACCTTCCCGCCGCCCGACTGACGGGTGAGCGTGGGCGAACCTGCTTCCAACTTCGCAACATTGCCGACGTGGTGGCCGAGGGCTCATGGGTTGAAGCTACGATTGATACGGCGCTGCCTGAGCGTTTGCCACTGCCCAAGCCTGATATTCGGAACATGCTGGTTCCCATTGGGCCCGTGGTGGTATTTGGGGCAAGCAATTTTCCGTTTGCCTATTCTACGGCGGGTGTTGACCCTGCCGCTGCATGGAGTGCAGGGTGTTCAGTGGTGGTAAAAGCCCACCCCGCTCATCCCGAAACCTCGGAAATGGTGGCCGAAGCCATCAAAAAAGCCATTGCTAAAACAGGGATGCCCGAGGGGCTTTTTGAGCACATTCACGGTGCCAGTTTTGAAATTGGGAAAGCATTGGTTTTACATCCCAAAACGGCGGCGGTGGGCTTTACTGGTTCTTTTGCGGGCGGTAAGGCCCTGTTTGACTTGGCTGCGCAACGACCCGTGCCCATTCCTGTTTTTGCCGAGATGGGCAGTACCAATCCTGTCTTTTTATTGCCTGATGCCCTTGAAAAAGAAGCCGAAAAATACGCCAAAATGTACGCTGGCTCCATCACAGGAGGAATGGGACAGTTCTGCACCAAGCCGGGGCTTCTTATTGGAGTGGAAAGTCAGGGGTTAGATACATTTATCAGCGTATTGGCGGCCGAGATTCGTTCCATTCTGCCTGCCCCTATGCTGCATTCGGGCATTGCCAAAGCCTTCAGAACAAAGAGAGCGGAAGTATTGGGGCAGGAGAAGGTTGTTGTAGAGGCTGAAACTTCGCAGAAATACGGGGAAGAAGAAGGGATTCCAAGCGTAGCTTCCGTGACGGCGGCGCAGTTTGTGGCCATTACTGCCCTTCATCAGGAGGTGTTTGGGCCTTTTTCGCTTGTCATCAAGTGCAAAGACGCCGCTGAAATGCAGGAAGTGATTGGTCATTTGGAAGGGCAGTTGACGTGTACAGTTATCGGTACCGAAAAGGATTTAGCGCAGGCCGCTGATTTATTGTTTTCCGTCAGTCTCATTTGCGGGCGACTTATTTTAAACGGTGTTCCAACGGGGGTAGAAGTGGGGGCGGCCATGCAGCACGGAGGGCCTTTTCCGGCGAGTACCGATGGGCGTTTTGGCTCCGTTGGTCCGCACGCCATGAAGCGATTTGTACGGCCGTTGGCCTTCCAAAACTTCCCGATGCCCTTATTGCCCGATGAACTCAAAGACGGAAACCCCTTGGGGATTTGGCGCATGGTCAATGGCAATTGGGAGAAATAAATTATTGTTTTTCAAAGATATATTCTCCCGTTCCGTAGGGATTCAAAACGAGTCTTTTGGAAGAAAGGGAGACCAATTCAATCAATCGTCCGTTGCTCGAAGACATACAGACGGCCCTGATTCTGACGTTTTTATCTTCGATTTCGTAGCTACCGCCGCCACACCCCAAAAAGGCATATTCAATGGGTTTAGTGTTTTGAAAATATTCGTTGAATTGTTTATCGTTGGAGAATGTGACAAAAACACCTTTGTCGTTCGGAACCGTTATTGGCGTGCAGTTGGTACTGCCAGTGGGTTTGCAGTAGGAAATTAATTTCCACGTTCCTACGAGTTCATTATCGGGATTTTTGTTGCAACAAAAGCAGCCTGTAAGTAAGAGAAATAGAAGAAGTTTTTTCATAGTAACTCAGTCAATAGCGTTTTTTTAACGTTCTGTATAAGACGCAATTGACCCTTTTAGGGTTGTAATGATTGTAAAAATAGGAACAGGATTGAAATAATTTTTGTCATTTCTCCATACCATTACTTAACTTAAAGAAGTTAGTCTAATGCTAGATAGCAAAAAAGAAGCTTTAAGCATGTTTATTCAACCAATTGTATATCACATCATGAAAACATCTTTCATTTACGTATTTACGCTGTTCGTTTCGGTCAACGCCCTAGCGCAGGAGGAAACGAAGAAAAAAGGTCTGGGCGGGTTTCTGGAAAAAGCGGGTCAGGTGATTAATTCGCCGTCGGTGGGTGATTTGAGCAACGACGAAATTGTGCAAGGGTTAAAAGAAGCTTTGAAAGTCGGTATTTCCAACGGCTCGGCGCAGGCCTCGGCCGTAGACGGATACTTTAAAAATAGCCTCATTAAAATTGCGTTTCCGCCCGATATTCAGCGCGTAGAAGCGCGGTTGCGTCAGCTGGGCCTTGGCAACGAAGTAGACCGTTTTGTATTGTCGCTCAACCGGGCCGCCGAAGATGCCGCCAAAAAATCCAAACCTGTATTCGTAAAAGCCATTACGTCGATGACCATTCAGGATGCCGTGGGTATCTTACGAGGAGATTCTACCGCTGCCACTCAATACCTACGTCGTACGACGAATGAAGAGTTGTATAAGCAGTTTTTCCCCGTGGTAGACAGCACATTACAACTCAACAAGGCCACCAAATACTACGCTGACCTAATCAATACCTATAACAAGCTGCCGTTGGTCCAAAAAGTAAATCCAGATTTGAAGCAATATGCTACCCAAAAAGCGATTGATGGATTGTTTGTGTTAGTGGCACAAGAAGAGCGCAAAATTCGGAAAGACCCCGTAGCGCGGGTGAATGATTTGTTGCAAAAAGTCTTTGGACAAAAGTAATTTTAAGCCGCTTTGAAGTGGTCTCAGTTTGAAAAATTAGTGGTCTCGGTTTCTCAAAACCGAGACCTTTTGTAAAGCCCAGAGAGCCTTCCAAAATGTCAGTGTACCGATACCAATTCGAGGCTCCGCATGACGACCTCGCCCATGCTACGGCATTTTAAAAAACTCGTATTTCGGTAGTGTTGAGCAAGTTCACGCTTCAATTGCTCTAAGTTTTGGTCAGATGAAATAGTATCGGCCATCATCACATTCATCAAATCCTGAATCCGCGTTCGTTCTACCCGAATGCGCCCTGAAATCAACGAGCGTTCTTCCTTCTGGTATTGTTCCACACTCTCCGAAGTTAGGTATTTCATGCCTACTTCAATGATGGCATTGTTTTGCTTGAAATATTGGGGCAGATAAACGGCCTTTTTTCCTTCGTAGGATTGCTGGTCAAAATCAATCGAGCGAATGCGGTAATAAATTTCTTCAAAATCGGGGGTAATATCGACCACAAAATTGCTGGAGTGCATATCGCCAAGCAAACGCACAAAGCAGCGCTCGTTAAATTTTACGAATTCTTTGCAAAACCGAACAGTGTTGAGATTGGGCTCGTACAGGTAATTTTTGATAAACATATCCCCCGGAATTCCGGCAATGTGCTCTTCAATCAACGTCTCGTCGCTGGTTAGGTAGCTGATGCGGTTTGGGGATAGAATGTGCTCTAATTCAAGCCCATAAATGCGCGATGAATCGGCGTTTTTAACGTAAAAATAGTCAAAGTTATCATTGACTTTATTCACGATTCGAATCCGAAAAGGCTTTGAATTGCCGTAAGAGCACACATCCACCCGGTCCACATACAAGTGCTTCATGACCGACAAGTCGCCGTCGGCTTTGAGGTCGGCGTAGATGGTTTTGAGGGCGTAATAGATTTCGTCAATCTCGCTATGGGCGTAGAAGACCGTCTCCCAGAGGGTGTCATTTCCACGTTTGTCATACAACGGAATGGCGTTGTCGTATCGCAATAAGTAACGATAATCTATCGGCAAAGCCACTTCGCGGTTATAACTCTCCAAATACTTGCGTAAATCGGCATTGATTCGGAAAGGAATCTTTTTTTTGGAGATGAAGGCCATAATCAGTACTGTCCTTTTTTTATCATGTTCGCGACAGCGTAAACGGTCGTTGGGCGTCCAATTTAAGGAAAATAAACAGCAAAATCGTAAAGGCCCACATTGAAGACCCGCCGTAGCTGAAGAAGGGCAGGGGAATCCCGATGACGACCATCAAACCGATGGTCATCCCAATGTTGACCAAAAAGTGAAAAAACAGAATCCCCGCTACGCAATACCCATACGCCCGGGCAAAACGCGTTCGTTGGCGTTCGGCCAGAAAAATCAGGCGGCACATCAGCCCCAGAATGAGCAACACCACGGCGGCACTTCCTACGAAGCCGTGCTCTTCGCCGATGGTACAAAAAATAAAATCGGTGTGCTGCTCAGGTACGAAGTTGAACTTGGTTTGGGTACCGTCCAGAAACCCTTTTCCCCACAAACGACCAGAACCAATGGCTATTTTTGACTGGATTACGTTCCAGCCTTTGCCCATCGGGTCGGCTTTGGGGTCAATCAATACCTCAATCCGCTTGCGGTGGTGAGGTTGAAGTACGTTTTTGATGAGAAAATCGACACTGGCCGAAAATAGCATCATTGCCCCGAAAATCACCGATAAGTTGATGATTGTTTTCCGGTTTCGGTCGTATCGGGGGAGAACAAAGCGAAAAATAATAATTGCTAATACCACCAATCCCAACGAAATATACAAAGGAGAAAAGAACAGCGAAAGGATGAATAACGTAATGGCAATCAGCAAGATGGAGGGGTAAATGCCAGGGATTCCTTCTCGGTACAAGACCACCATAAAAGAGGCAAACACCAGCG
Source organism: Runella salmonicolor (assembly GCF_024158025.1). Classification (NCBI taxonomy): domain Bacteria; kingdom Pseudomonadati; phylum Bacteroidota; class Cytophagia; order Cytophagales; family Spirosomataceae; genus Runella; species Runella salmonicolor. Next base: position 69,146 of record NZ_JAMZEL010000014.1, on the reverse strand, counting down.
CACAGCCCGTTTCTTTGGAAAGAATGATAAGTAGCATGGGCAGAAGTATGATGCCGGCGGTCAAGAGTAAATCTCGAAATTTAGTGAGGTTGACACTGGGCTGTGTCACAAACTTGCTGATCATCAAGGCGGTGCCTAATTTGGCAAATTCGGCGGGTTGGAGTGAAAAAGAGCCGATTTTAATCCAAGATTTAGAGCCGTTTATATCACTCCCAATGACCAGAACCGCCAGTAGCAGAAAGATACAAAATCCATAAATAATGGGGGCAAAGGCTTCCCAAAATTTATGGTCAATCACCAGAATAGCGATGATAAGGAACCCCGCCGAGCCGATAAACATCAACTGCCGACCGGCATTGTTGGAAAGGTCAAATAATTTGGTCTGCTCTTCTGGGTTGTACACCGCAGCGTAGACGTTGAAAAGGCCCATCGTGACGCACGCGGCATAAATCAATACGGTCAGCCAATCTATATTTTGGGTAATGTGTTCGTTACGAGCCATTTTCTTAGGGTAATACTTTTCTAGTTCTTAATTGTGCTTTGCGATTTCCGTTGCCGAAAAGGTAAGCGGATGTCTAAAGCGTTTCTATTAAGAATTAGGGAGCTTCCGTTAATTTATTGAATGCCGCCTTTTCGCGGTTTACGATGGTTGCTTCGGGCTTAGTGGGCGCGGGCTTTTGCTCTTTAGGCTTCGGAAGTTGCGACTTGGGAATAATCACGTTTTGTAGAAAATTCTTGTTCATCCATTCTTGCTCATAGGCTTTACGGTCTACGTGTCGTTTGATGTATTTTTCAATCACCAACGAAGCCACGGGCGCCGCAGCAAATCCTCCAAAACCAGCATTTTCTACAAAGACCGCAATGGCGATTTTGGGGTTATCTTTGGGCGCAAAAGCGATAAAAATAGAGTGGTCTTTTCCTTTTTTGTTTTGAGATGTTCCCGTTTTTCCGCACATGACGATGTCGGGAATAATAGCACCCCGAGAAACGGTTCCCCTTACAACGGCCATTTCCATTCCATCCACCACAGGCTCAAAATAGCGGCGGTCAACGCCCGTTTCGTGTCGCTGCTTAAACTCAGGAAGAGGATTGTCGTTTTTGCCGATTCCTTTTACCAAGTGAGGGGCAATGTACCAGCCACGATTGGCGATGGTGGCGGCCAGATTGGCCAGCTTGAGCGGGGTAATCAACAATTCACCCTCGCCGATGCTGAGCGAATATATATTTGAAAACTTCCAGCCGTTTACACCATACCATTTATCATAAAATTCAACGTTGGGTAATTTACCGAGGGCTTCGCTGGGTAGGTCAATGCCGAGTTTTTGACCAAAACCAAATTTTTCCGTGTAGTCATGCCATTTTCGCAATCCCATAGCGGAGGCTTTGAACGTATTTTTTTCAGTATTGGCGTAAATCATTCTCCTGAATACGTGGTAAAAATAAGGATTACACGACCACTGAATGGCACTGTGTACGCCTGATAGTCCGCCGTGACCGTGGCATTTCATGGGGGCGCCTGCGTGGGAAAATATACTGCCTGGCGAAATGGCCCCTTCCTGCATGGCCACCAACGCCTGTACCGTTTTGAAGGTAGAACCCGGTCGGTAGCTGCCCATCACGGCGCGGTTGAGCAGCGGACGGTAGGGGTTGAGCGCCAATTTTGCGTAGTTTTTAGAAAAATCGCGCGTGGCAAACAGCGCGGGGTCGTAGCTAGGCGCGGAAGTGATGGCCAATACCTCCCCGCTGGAAGGCTCAATCGCCACCACGGCCCCCGCTTTTCCCTGCATCAGGCTATCCACGTATTGCTGGATTTCGAGGTCGATACTGGTGTATAAATTCTGCCCAGCTTGCGCGATGGTGTCCAATTCGCCGCCTTTCCACGGCCCTTTGGCTACTCCATTGACGTCTTGCATCACGTATCTAACTCCTCGCTGTCCGCGCAGGTATTCTTCATAGAATTTCTCCAAGCCACTTTGGCCCATCAAATCTCCTTGCCTATAATACGGATACTCTTGAGCGTCCAATTGCTTTTGGGAGACTTCACTTACGTAACCCAACGCATGGGCGAGGGTAGGAGCGGAGTAAGTCCTGACGGAGCTTTTGACGTACTCAAAGCCGGGATAATCAACCAGCACATCCTGAATATGGGCAAAGTCCTCTTTGGATAATTGCCGCAGAAAAAGCGAAGGTTTTTTACGAGAATACACCTTGGCTGCTTTCATCAGGCTGTCAAAGTCAGCCCGGGTAATGCTGAGAGCATTGCACAGTGCAAGGGTGTCTGCTACTTTGAGTTTGTTGGGGGTGACGTACAGGTCGTAAACCAAGGTGTTATAAACAATCAGGTTGCCATAACGGTCATAAACCTGGCCCCGCATCGGTACATCAGGAATGGCCCGGATGGAGTTACTGGCGGTTTCGTACGTATTATCAAGTACTTGAAGGTACAGCAGGCGTATCAGATAAATAATTCCTACCAACACAAACAATCCATACACGAAAAACTTTCTATTCTCTGACATTTACTTTAGCTGATGATTAATGGTAATGCGTACTTCTTTTAGGCCTGCCTTCAACGACACTAAGTTGATGAATCACTAATACAAAGTTCGCGGGTTTTAATCAATTTTCAAGCATAAAGTAACGTAATTCAATAAAAAAAGGAGGAACCCGTCCCCCTTCTTTCAGAAGTATATTTTTGGAAACAGTTTTACCATCCTGCTCCTTTGGTTTTGGTCCTAATTCGACATAAGTACATGTCGGCGGTGATGTACAGCGTTGAGCCATCATCGCCCCAGCCGCAATTGGCCGTTGCTTCTCCAGTGTCAATTCTGCCCAATAGTTTTCCTGACGGAGAGAGAATTAAAACACCGCCCGGCCCAGTGCTCCACACATTGCCATTGGCATCAACTTTTAGGCCGTCTGGTAAGCCGGGCAATCCTTGTTTGACCATCGGCGTGGCGTCATAAAATACCTTTCCGGGGCCGACAGTGCCATCAGACAGCATTGGAAATGCCATAATAACTGCTTTGCCTGGGTCTGATTGCGCTACATACAGGATTTTTTCGTCGGGCGAAAACGCCAGCCCGTTCGGGCGCGTCATGTCTTTGGTTAGCAGCGTCACTTTGCCGTCGGCAGCCGCCCTATATACCCCAAACCAGTCGATTTCGCGGGTGGGGTCTTCGTGCTTCTTAGGTAAACCATACGGAGGGTCGGTAAAATAATACGCACCACCCGAATGTTGCACCACGTCGTTGGGGCTATTGAAGCGCTTGCCCTGATAATTGTCGACAATGGTACGTTTACCGACTCCCGTGAGTGGCATGACCGAAATCCGCCGGTCGCCGTGTTCGGCCAATACCAAGTGCCCCTGTCGGTTGAGCGTGAGTCCGTTGCTGCCAGGTTCGTCGCCGTAAGTGCTGGCCCCCGTAAAACCCGAAGGTTTTAGAAATGGGGTAAGCCCGTCTTTGGCACTCCATTTAAAGACCGTATTTTGTGGTACATCCGAAAACAATAGATAACCGCCCTCCTTAATCCATACTGGGCCCTCGGCCCACACAAATCCCGAAGCCAAGACCTCTATTTTAGCGTCGGACGCAATCAAGGCATCCAATTGCGGGTCTATCCGCACGACTTTGCCAAGGGTAGGAAAGGAAGATTGGGCCAACAAAGTAGATTGGCCAACAAGCCACGTACATATCAGGAGCGCCGGGAATTTCATAGTTGGAGGTTTAGTAGTTAAGTCAACTATTGCTCAAAGTTCAATTTTGGCTTTGTATAATGTTCCAGCTTCCTGAATCTTTTTGGACAAAAACGATAAACCCGTCAATGCGAGAGGCGTTGACGGGTTTATCGTTAAAAAAGACTTCCTACAATTACGCTGCTAGAGGGTTGCTTTCAGCAATACCGCTTTCACTTTGGTGTAGTATAAAGTGGTAATTCCCTCAAATCCTGAATCCGTACCCACCAGGAGCCACAATTCGCCCTTGTCGTTGGTTTTGGCCGAAAAAGCCTTTGATTGGTTGGTCCGTTTGATGATTTGGTACTTATACGTTTCTCCTTCAATACCAACGGTTCCTAGCACGATGGCGTTTTTGCCGCCACTGCTTTGATTGCCTTTGTCCCAGTTCAGGGTCCAGTGTTGGGCATTGGTGCTGTCTTTTACTTTTTGGGGTTCAATTCCCGAAGCCCCCGCTTTCAAGTAAACCGCACCGCCTGGTGAGCCACCCACGCCCACGCCGTTTTCGGGGTATTTTGACGCTAGTTCCACTTCAAAAGTGATGTCGTACGTTTGGTTGGGAGCCAAGCCAGTGAGCTTTCGTTTCAGGTACATAAACGCGTCGTCGCTGCGGTTGTGGCTCGTCAGCATAAATCCCTTTTTGAGGGAGTCGGTAGGCAAAGCCGTGATTTTTGAACTGAACTCCATGATGGAGTCTTGTTGGGTGCTGAAGTCGGTGAGGCCCGCTTCCCAGTTCTCGTTGCCTTTGTTAAAATCGCTGGTGTGAATAAAATTAGGTCCTACGTTGTCGTCGGTTGTGTCGCAGCTTGCCATTCCCAGCGTCAGTACGGCTCCAATCCCCCAAATCGCTTTTCTACCCGTTGATTTTGAGTGGTTTACCACTTGTTGCCACATTCCGATGGCCAACCCTTTTACTTGCATTGATTTCATTGCTGTTTACTTTTTTTTAAGATGAATAATGGTGAATTCAAGGACGCGAATTCATCAAAGTGACGCGGAGGTTTGAGAGAAGGTTGGAAAATGGGTTGTGAAAAAATAGTTTTGAGGGTCGTATATTTTCGTGATAAACGGCAGAGCAACGGCCTAGTTGACTGAATTACAGCGTAGATAAGAAGCTGAAATTTTACTTAAAAAAAGAGAAAAATTGAGCTGAAATAAAGGGACAAAGTACAGCCAAGGCCTGAGAACAATCATAAAAAACGTGTTTAAAATAAAGCTACCTTTGCGGTCAAAATGATAAACATTAAGGCAAAAACATGGAAGTCAAAGACAGTAACGGGAATTTATTGAATGAAGGTGATTCGGTTTCAGTAATCAAAGATTTAAAAGTAAAAGGCTCTTCGAGCGTCATTAAAAGAGGGACAATTGTCCGTAAAATCCGCCTGACCGACAGTGAATCTGAAATTGAAGGGAAAGTCGAGAAAACGGTAATGGTCTTAAAAACAGAATTTTTGAAAAAGGTATAACTCAACATTTATGCCGCATACACCGCACATCCAGCGGAGTTCTGGCCTCATGCTTATCTTTATTTAGAATTTTTTTAAGATATTTGTACCCCGATTAGAACAGAAAGTACGCATTTGTTGTTGAAATAATTGAATTAACTGCACACATACGCGATGAGCAAAGAGGTAGATATCCTGGAAGAAATTACCAACTCCGAATATAAGTATGGCTTCGTAACTGACATAGAAGCTGATGAAGCCGCGCCTGGCCTGACGGAAGATACCGTACGGTGGATTTCGGCCAAGAAACAAGAGCCAGAATGGATGACGGAGTATCGTTTAAAAGCATTTAAGATTTGGCAAAGCATGACCGAACCAACGTGGCCCAACGTTCATTATACGCCCGTTGATTATCAAGCGATTAAATATTATTCTGCCCCCAAGCAGAAAAAGGAGATAGGTTCGTTGGATGAAATTGACCCTGAATTGAGACGTACTTTTGAACGTCTTGGAATTTCGCTGAACGAGCAAAAACGTTTGTCGGGTGTGGCCGTAGATGCCGTTATTGACTCGATTTCCGTAGCCACTACTTTTAAGGTGGAACTCAAGAAACAAGGCATCATTTTCTGCTCTATGAGCGAAGCCATTCAGGACCATCCTGAGTTGGTTCGTAAGTACCTTGGCTCGGTTGTTCCGGCCAAAGACAACTACTTTTCAGCACTTAATGCCGCCGTTTTCTCGGATGGCTCGTTTTGTTATATCCCTAAGGGCGTTCGTTGTCCGATGGAACTTTCGACCTATTTCCGAATCAACGCTTCTGGAACCGGGCAATTTGAAAGGACGCTTATCGTAGCGGATGAAGGCTCTTACGTAAGCTACTTAGAAGGATGTACTGCTCCCATGCGCGACGAGCACCAACTGCACGCTGCAGTGGTCGAAATCATTGCCCACGAGCGCGCCGAAGTAAAATACAGCACCGTACAAAACTGGTACCCGGGCGATAAAGAAGGTCGTGGCGGAATTTATAACTTCGTTACGAAACGTGGTATTTGCGAAGGGGCTCACTCGAAAATCTCGTGGACACAAGTAGAGACTGGCTCAGCCATTACTTGGAAATACCCTTCTGTTATCTTGAAAGGTGACAACTCCATCGGCGAGTTTTATTCGGTGGCTTTGACCAATAATATGCAGCAAGCAGATACGGGAACCAAAATGATTCACATCGGCAAAAACACCAAAAGCCGAATTGTATCGAAAGGTATCTCGGCGGGTAAAAGTCAAAACTCTTACCGTGGATTGGTTCAGGTGTTTAAGCGTGCCGAAAACGCCCGTAATTTCTCGCAGTGCGATTCGTTGTTGCTCGGCGATACGTGTGGAGCGCATACTTTCCCCTACATCGAGGTAAACAATACGACCTCAACGGTAGAGCACGAAGCAACCACCTCCAAAATTGGAGAAGATCAGCTGTTTTACTGTAACCAACGTGGTATTCCGACCGAGCAGGCTGTGGCATTGATTGTTAATGGATACGCCAAAGAAGTTTTGAATCAGCTTCCGATGGAATTTGCGGTAGAAGCCCAGAAATTGCTCGAAATTAGCCTCGAAGGTTCTGTAGGATAAGAGTAGCAATTTGAAAATGTTGCTTTTTTAGGTAGAGCTACGCTAAAAACATTCAGATAAAGAATAGGTTAATGATGGTGATAGGACATAGTTCTTATCACCATTTATTTTTTGGTAAAAACATGAAAAAGAAAACGACCTTAACCCCCGAACTGACCCCCGAAACATTGACGGGCCTAAAAACCAGTGAACCCAAAGACGTTGCCGTTGGAATGCCCGCCGTTGTCAGTTCCATGAAACACGTTTTTGGGGCGATGGACGTAGGAAGAGGGGTAAAAGCGTTGCTGAATCTAAACCAAAAAGGCGGATTTGACTGCCCGAGTTGTGCGTGGCCTGACCCCGACGACGAACGCTCGTCGTTTGCGGAATACTGCGAAAATGGCGCTAAAGCTGTGGCTGAAGAAGCTACCACCAAACGGCTTTTGCCCGATTTTTTTGCCAATCATTCCATTGCTGAATTGGGCACGTGGAGCGATTATGAACTAAGCCAGCAGGGGCGTATTGCGCAACCCATGCACAAACGCAAAGGAGCCGAATACTATGAGCCGATTGCTTGGGAAGATGCCTTTGCGTTGATTGCCAGACACCTTAATGAACTACAATCCCCCAACGAAGCGATATTTTATACATCGGGCCGCACGAGCAACGAAGCGGCGTTTTTGTACCAACTTTTTGTGCGTGAATACGGAACTAACAACTTACCCGATTGCTCCAACATGTGCCATGAGTCGAGCGGAGTGGCCCTGATAGAAACCGTTGGCATTGGCAAAGGTTCGGTGAAGCTAGAAGATTTGTATCTGGCTGATTTGATTATCATTGCGGGACAGAATCCGGGCACGAATCACCCCCGGATGCTAAGTGCGCTCGAAAAAGCCAAGCGCAACGGTGCCAAAATACTGTCGGTTAATCCGCTGCACGAAACGGGGCTGGTAGCGTTCAGTAACCCTCAAACGGCGGGGGGATTATTGGGGGCCAAAACCGACCTCTCTGATGTGTTTTTACAGGTACGCATCAATGGCGATGTGCCGCTTTTCAAAGCCCTATTGAAATTGATGCACGAAGAAGAACAGAAAAACGGGGGAGTATTTGATTGGAAATTTATTGAAGAAAAAACGACTGGAGTTCAGGACTTGCTCGTCGATTTAGAAAAATATACGCTCCAACATCTTGCCGATGATTGTGGGCTGAGCCTGAGCCAGTTGCGAGAAGCGGCGGAGTTGATCATACACTCAGAAAAAATTGTTGCCTGCTGGGCCATGGGCCTGACACAGCATAAAAATGCGGTTGATAATATTCGGGAGGTGGTGAATCTGCTATTGCTCAAAGGCTCGATTGGAAAGCCTGGGGCTGGCACCTGCCCAGTACGTGGGCACAGCAACGTGCAGGGAGACCGAACCATGGGAATTTGGGAAATGCCGCCCAAGGCATTTCTGGACAGTTTGGAGAAACAGTTTGGGTTTCAGCCACCCCGCGAACATGGCTACAATACCGTGGAGGCCATCAAAGCCATGCACGAACGCAAAGCCTCGGTTTTCTTTGCCATGGGCGGAAATTTTCTTTCGGCTACTCCAGATACTGTCTACACCGCGCAGGCATTGAGAAATTGTAGCCTGACGGCACATGTTTCGACCAAATTGAATCGAAGCCATTTGGTAACGGGGGAAGAAGCCCTGATTTTGCCGTGCCTGGGCCGTACCGACATGGACATTCAGCAAGGAGAAGCACAGTTTGTGAGTGTTGAAAATTCAATGGGTGTGGTACACCAATCCAAGGGAAAGTTGAAGCCGATTTCCGAATTTTTGTTGAGCGAGCCTGATATAGTACGTAGGCTGGCAAATGCTGTTTTGGGATATAAATCCATAATTGATTGGGATAAATACATATCCCATTATGACAATATAAGAGCGGACATAGAGCGTACTATTCCGGGGTTTGAAAATTATAATGAGCGGGTACGCAAGCCCGGTGGGTTTTATTTGCCAAACGGTGCCCGTGAGGGTGATTTTAAAACAAACAGTGGAAGAGCTGTATTCTCGGTCAATCAGTATGTACCTTTACAATTGGCAGATGACGAATATTTGATGATGACCATCAGAAGCCATGACCAATTTAATACCACGATTTATGGCCTTGACGACCGTTATCGTGGTATATATAACGAGCGTAGAGTGGTGTTGATGAATGAACAAGATATTCTTAAAAGAGGGTGGAAAGCAGGCACAAAAGTGGATTTATTTAACTATTTTGGTGGTGTGGAGCGAACAGCACCCCAATTCATCATTGTACCGTATTCAATTCCTGAAAGATGTGTTGCAACTTATTTTCCCGAAGCAAATACACTGGTTCCCATTGACAGTTTCGCCGATAGGAGTATGACACCTACTTCCAAAACAGTTATAATTCAAATAAAGCCTGTGGTTTAGTTATTTTGGCAAAGTAATTTTTTTTGAAAGATACGGCGTAGTCAAAAACTGTGCCGGGTGAATTTTTTAGCTATTTTTACTTTTATTCCAATCGTTTTCAAACTTATCCTTAAAGGTTTTTAAAAATACTTAACGGCACAGATTATCAGCAAGTTAGGGTTGATGTCCATTTGGGGATAGTAATTTTGAGGCGTGTAATTAATGTTTTGCATGGTTTTTGTCCCTAAATGAGTCATTGCCCCATTACACTAAAAATATTTACAATGATTAAACGTTTAGCGCTCTTACTGTGTGCACTGGTGTGGGTTGTTACCTTGGGAGCCTATGCCGGACCTCGCCCAACTACTTCTCCTAATTATTCTCAACCTAACCCACTCGTTGCTGATGATGCCAATCAAAGGTATTTATGTATTGCTCTCCTAAACACAACCGAAGGAAGTCAGTTTGGCTTGGACGTGATTCGTGAAGCGGCTAAACTGGGTACAAATTCATCAATGGTTACGGTTCGCTGGGATGTAGTGTACAAGACACCCACAAGCGCGGCCAATTGGGCTCAGTACGATAACCAAATAAAACTAAGTAAAGAATTAGGACTTAAAGTATTTATCCGCATTCATTTGGCACGATGCTGTAATCGGCACGTGGGGTATTGGTCTGATAGTGAGACTGCTAAGGATCAAAAGGGAAATCCTTTTCCAGAGATGTTCAGCATGGCCCATGAGCCTTCCGTACAAAAAGCCTTAAGTTTTGTCAAAGAAGTTTCTGAGCGCTACGCGTATCTACAAAGAGAAGGAAACATTATTTGCGTGGCGGCTACTACCACCCCTACCCAAGAAGCAGGGTATCATTATGAAGGCAATACAAGTGCGGGAGGCTTTGGCGGAACCTCGTACTTGTCGATGTTTGACTACGCTCCTAGCATGATTACGGGATACCGTGAATGGCTCAAACAGAAATACAAAGATATAAAGACCATCAACGCTACTTGGCGTTCAGATTACATTAGTATCAATGATATTCAGCCAGTTACGACCGATTATCCTCACGCCGAAAACAAACGGTGGAGTGATTGGTATGTGTACCGGCATACTGTTTTGAAAAACTTCTTGGATGGCGTGAGCAGAACGGTCAAAAGTGTTGATAATTCCTATAAGGTTGTCAACGATTTTGGCTCGGTTCACGATGGGCTGAGTATGCGTAGAGGTACTTTAGCATTTAAGGACTTGGCGCGCTCTACCGACGGAACCAAGATAAATGACTCGCAGTATTATTCCCATTATTTCAGTGCCGACGTGTTGAGAAGCAATATGGGCGAAGGAAAATGGATTATGAATGAGGCATTTCATGAGCCAAATCTTTCTACGTACGGTTTGCAAGTGATGCTTAATCAGCACTTTGAGCGGGGGTGTAAGTTGGTCAATATTGTGGCGTCCAACCTTGATGATGTTAATTTTTATTCACAAGGAATAAAATCTTTTGTGGCCAATTGGTTAAATAAACCCCTGACCAAAATTGTTCCGGCTCAACAGATGGTCGTAAAACTTTCTGAATTGGTCAGAACAGGTGGGTATTATCACCCTGGATACAACAGCCGTTGGGATGAGAAAAAAGCAAGTGGTCCCGTAGATGTTAAATTGATTGAAGACCTTTTGGGTGAGCCTGAAAACAACCAGCCGCCAATCGTCAAGAATCCATTACAGAATTATAACCTCGTCTCAGGTTTTGATGCCTCTTACGTTATTCCTCAGGATGCATTCCAAGACCCCGACGGAACCATTGAGTTTTACGAAGTAAGCGGTTTACCTACGGGCTTGTACTTGGATAAGTTTACGATTAAAGGAAATACGACGGTTTTGGGTACGTTTGAGGTGAAAGTCAAAGCAACGGATATGTACGATGCCTCCACGACCACAACGTTCAAATTAACGGTGATGCCGCAAAAGACTACCCGCCTTGATTTGTACAAAGCGGGAGACTTTCAAACGCGTAGCTTGATTCGTACGCTCAAAAACAATGATACCCTCAATGTGAGTGAGTACAATTTTCCAATCAACTTTTTTGCGGTACCAGATGCCTCTGCAAGAGCAGTAGTGATGAAACTGTCGGGAGCAATCAACAAAACGCAAACCGAAACGACGGCACCTTATGGATTGTACGGTGATAATGACGGTACTACGTTAAAAGTGGGTAATTATGAAATGGTACTGGAAGCGTATAATTCTACCATCATAGCAGGAGCGACGGGGATTGGGAAAGTGAGCTTTAATCTGGTTGTAATTGACAAACGCATCAATAGGGCTCCAGTCGTAGTGACGCCGCTCGGAGAGCAACTCGCAACGGTTGGCAAAGAATTTAGTTACACCATTCCAACGACGGCATTTGAGGATAAAGACGGAAAAATAGACCGTATTGAAATCAAAGGTTTGCCAAGCGGATTGAAAGCCGACGGGTGGAAAATAAGCGGTACGCCTACGTTGGCCGCCAACTCGACCATCACGGTTGAAGTTTTTGACAACGAAAACGCCTCTGTTAAAGTCCAGTTTGTGTTAAAAATCACCGTTGAGAATCAAAAACCAACTGTAACAACGACCATCCCCGATCAGGCGGCGGTACTGCAACAATTGTACGAGTACACCCTTCCTACTGGCTTATTTAAGGATGCAGATGGGACGATTGTGAGTATCACGGCCAAAAACACCCCAAATGGTGTGACCCTTAATGCGGGAAAACTCACCGGAAAACCAACCACTGCTGGCGTATACCAGATAGTGTTAAGGGGAACTGATAACGGAGCAAGTTGGGTAGAAACTAGTTTTCGACTGACGGTTAAAGAAACGTCTGACAACTTACCGCCAATTGTAGCGGAAGCCATTCCGAAACAATCGACGGTGATTGGACAGAATTTTAGCTTTGCAATTCCAACCACGGCTTTTAAAGATCCTGAAGGTGGTGCCATAATCGTAGAAGCACTAAATTTACCAGCCGGTTTGAGTAACAATAAAGGGGTTATTTTCGGAATTCCAACAGTAGGAGGAGAGTATAAAATAACAGCGCGGGGGTATGACCCTCAGGGAGCGTTTGTTGAGACTCCATTCTTGCTCACCATTCGTTTGGCCAATGGCAATATCCCGCCAACGGTTGTAGCCGCTATTGAAGACCAAACCATCAAACTCGGCGAACCCTATACATTTACCGTTCCAGTGAGTACTTTCTACGAGCCCGACGGATTTCTGTCAGGAATTGTGGTGAGGGGATTGCCCGCGGGACTTACTTATGTGGGCGGTAAAATAAGCGGCACTCCGACCGTAGCGGGTTCATTTACCATCATGGTGCGGGCCATCGATGGTCAGGGGGCGGCAGTTGAAGCTTATTTCAACTTAAAAGTAATCGATACCTCACCGCCTACCGTGGTATTTAGTCTGTACAAAGCAGGTGGTTCATCCTCACGGCGATTTGTCCAAACGCTCCGTGATAAAGACCAAATGGCGCTAAGTCAGATTCCGTCTTTTATCAATATTTTTGCGGAGGCCAATGTTCCCATCGACCGGATACAATTTGAAATGACTGGTCCAATGGAGGTTACGTTTACCGATGTTACGTCTCCTTATGGTCTGTTTGATGACAATGGAGGTTTTGGCTCGATTGGCGGAACTTACACCTTGTCGGCCAAAGCACTCAAAAGCGGTCAGGTGGTCGCCCAATCTAAAATTCAGTTTGAAATAACCAATGGCGGCGGCGGTGGTAGTTTTGGGGGAGAAGAAGTTCTGTGGGCACCTTACCCGAACCCTTTCAAAGATTCATTTAAAATGACATTACCGCTTGACTATGAGCCAGCTACTACCTCGTTTTCGTTGCTCAACCTTTCGGGACAAAGAATCCCGCTCAATGACGTACTTTGGGAAGGCCAACGAGCTACCATTGGCATCAATTCTGGGGGATTAAATAGAGGATTGTATCTGCTTCAAGTGCACCATCCAGAATATCCCAACAGAATACTAAAAGTGTTGAAAGGAGAATAATTTAAGCGTAACTACCATATAAAAAAACAGTTCATAGTCTGACTATGAACTGTTTTTTTATACCTAAAAAATTAAAAAACTAAACAACAATGCTCTTGCCTGGTACAGCCACAGGATAGAAACCATCAGGTCCTGGAAGCAACTTAGGAAGGGCATCCCAAGCTAATTTTTCGGGGAATAGGCTAATGTTTGAATTCAGTGCATCTTCCCACTTAACCAATTTGCCCGAATACGTCGCCATACGGCCCATGATGGAAGTCAGAGTACTTTTGGCACCGTTTTCGGCATCGGCAAATTTGTATTCGCCTTTGGCAATGGCCGCAAACAGTTCGTCGTGCTCTACTTGGTAAGGGTTACGGTCTCCTTTTCCCTCGTGTCCGTAAATCACCTTGTTGCCTTTGTAAGATTTAAGAACGGTATTGTTGCCGTTAAAGCTGTCGATACGGCCTTTAGTTCCTAAAAACTGCTCGTCTACTTTGCTGTACGTTCCTTCATAGTGACGGCACTGGCTGTTGATAAGCGTTCCGTCGGCGTAGGTAAAGTCAACAATGTGGTGGTCAAAAATTTCGCCAAACTCTTTGCCCGCACGAATCTGACGTCCACCTGTTCCTTGAGCCGACACGGGATAACCCTGCTTTGCCCAGTTGGCTACGTCGATGTTGTGAACGTGTTGCTCAGTGATATGGTCACCGCACAACCAGTTGAAATAGTACCAGTTACGCATTTGATACTCCATTTCAGTCTGGCCAGCTTTGCGGGGGTGGTTCCATACACCTCCCGACACCCAATACACGCTACCACCCACGATGTCACCGATTTTTCCGTCATGGATACGGTTCATGGCTTCGCGATAATTGCGCTGATAATGGCGTTGCAGACCCACTACAACGTTGAGTTTTTTACGTTTGGCTTCTTCGGCGGCGGCAAGTACTTTCCGGATTCCGGGGCCATCGGTTGCCACGGGTTTCTCCATAAAAATATGCTTGTTTTGTCTTACCGCTTCTTCAAAGTGCATTGGACGAAAACCCGGAGGCGTTGCCAAAATCACTACATCTGCCAGAGCGATAGCTTGCTTATAAGCGTCAAAACCTACGAATTTGCGATCTTGAGGAACATCAACTTTTGATTTTACATCAATTTCTGCACCTGCGGCGTCTTTGTATTTACGTTTGGTAAGGGCGTTGTAGGCATCATCCAACCGGTCAGAGAAGGCATCGGCCATCGCAACCAATTTTACGTTTTGAGTTGTACTCAAGGCTTGCGCGGCCGCTCCCGACCCACGACCACCGCAGCCAATAAGCGCGATTTTGATGGTGTCGTCGGCAGAGTTATGGTAGCCATACGATGAAAAAGGCAAACTGCTCAATAACGCTCCCCCCGTAAAAAGGCTGGAGGTCTTAAGAAACTCTCTTCTATTAGTTTCCATTAGAATGTAGGTTTTAGATTATGGATTTTGAACTGTGGATTACTATTAATTGATAGATTCAGGAATGTATAATTGAAAATGGACGATTAATAATCTTCAATCAACGGAGGATTATAGTATGCCGCAATTTCTTCTTTGGAAGGCGTTTTTAGGGGTCTTACAATTCGGAAACCTACAAAAGAGGCGCTCGTCATCCACCACTCACTTTTTGGGCTTTGTGGGTCAATGATTTTCCAGTCGGGTGAGGAGGGGATTCGGTTGGCGCTTCGGCATACGCTAGCGTCGTCGTCCCATGAACCACCACGTACCGAGGTTGGATACAACTCCGTTACTTTTGCAAACGCTTCGTTTACTTCTCCTTTAGATTTTTTGGTGTAATAATCCTTAAAATACTGGTCTAGTGTCCATTCCATGACGTTCCCGTGCATGTCATGAAGGCCCCAAGGGTTTGGTTTTTTGGTGCCGATTTTTTTGTAACCGTTGTTGCTGTTGCCTTTAAACCAGCCGTATTCGTCCAACAATTTCGGGTCGTCGCCAAATGAATAGGCCGTATTTGTACCTGCTCGGCAGGCGTACTCCCACTCGGCTTCGGTAGGCAAGCGATAAAACACCCCCGTTTTTTCATACAACCACTTACAAAAATAGATAGCGGCGTATTGGGTCATGTTGATGGCTGGATAGCCCGAACGCCCCATTCCAAACGACATATCTACATAAGCCGCGCTGGGGCGGGTACTTCCGTCGGTCTTGGCAAGGCTGTTTTCGGGGTCTGGGTGGCGCTTGGCCATTTCAATTTCAATGTTTTTAGTGGTAAATAAATCGTACAAATCCCACTGAATTTCGTACTTACCCATCCAAAAAGGCTCAATCTTTACGGTGTGTTGCGGGCCTTCGTCTTCTTTGCGTCCTTTTTCTTTGGCAGGACTACCCATGGTAAATTCGCCACCTTTGATGGCGACCAGATCGTACGTAACGTTGCTTCCAGAGATTTTCTGGGTGTAATTTTCAAGCTTTTCCTGGGCTAACAGAGGAACACTAAATAACGTAAGCCAACTTAAGTGCTTTAGAAACATTCTTATACGCTTTTGTGATTAAAGAATAATAAATCACAAATTTACCTCATTTAAGGAATAGAATTCAAATTATAAATAAAATTAGGCCCTGTTTATTCTTTACTCAATGGGTTTACCGTGGGTATTTTTAATGACAAATCGTAAAAGGGGCTTGCCAAAACCAAAAAAAGACAGAGCAACCTCTGATAGCCACGCGTCACCAAAAAGCCTTTGTACGTTTCGCCCCACCCATAATCGCGTCGCAAATTCCCGCTTCCACGCCTTTTTGTATTGTTTTTCTAGTTCCTTACGGGTGAGGTTACCGTTTAGGAATTGAGCCGTCAACTCTGCCGCGATTTTGCCGCCGTGGATGGCCATGGCCATACCATTTCCACAGAGTGGCGTGATGAGCCCCGCGGCATCTCCGACCATCAAAATGTGGTTTTCGACTATCTGTTTGGGTTCAAACGAAAATTCATTGATGACTTCGGGGCGCTCGAAGATAAATTCAGATTCGTTGAACAGGCGCTTTAAATGAGGGTTTTTCCATAAAACTTCGCGCTCCATGTCGGCGATAGAGCCGTGTTTACGAATATTGTTGCGCGTGGTGAGGTAGCAAAGGCAATAGCGGTCTTCTTCAATGGCCGAAATGCCACAATAGCCATCTTGAAAATTATGCAGTGCAATCAAATCTTGGGGGAATTCGGTGCGGATGTGGTATTTTACTCCTAAATAAGGCGATTTTTTATGGGTAAAGTCACGATCAAGCGCCTTGTCCATACGGGAGTTTTTGCCAAAACTGCCGAGCACGGTTCGTGCCGATAAATGAAGGTGATTGACGGTGGTGGCTTTAAATTCGTCGTCGGTACATTCTACATTTTCGACGGTTTCTCCTAGGATAAATTCTACCCCCTTTTTCTTGGCTAATTCAAACAATGCAAAATCAAGAGCATAGCGACTGATGCCGAAGCCTCCCAAATCCAATTCAGTTTCTAACGCCCGTCCCGATGGCGATGTAAATTGAAAACGCTGAATTTCTTTTACGCCCAATTCGTCGAGTTTTAAGCCTAATTTCTCCAAATAAGGACGGACTTCATTGGATACGTATTCGCCGCAAACTCGGTGAAAAGGGTACGTTTTTCGTTCGACCACAACCACCACATAGCCCCGTTGTGCTAACTCAATGCTACTCACCAGCCCCGCCAGTCCACCGCCAATAATGAGTACATCGGTCATAGTTCAATCAATTTAGTCATTCAAGTTGAACAAAGTAGGTAATTGTCAGTTTGGAAATGTGAAAATGCCTAAAAATTTCGTTTTACTAGCGGCAACCTTTCTTAAACATAGGTTTACGCTATTTTATTGCTTCAACTAAATCACCACACTAAACAGACTAACGAAGATGAAATTGAACCGCACTGTAACGCTATTCGCAATGGGTTTTGGGTTGCTGGCTTTAGGGTTTTCTTGCAACGAAAAAAGCCCTGAAACCATCACGACCGACGATGACTTGGAGGTAGTGCCTACCCTAACAAATGCCTTTCCTGCCCTTACGTTCAGTAGCCCCGTTGAACTCGTACACGCTGGCGATGGGAGCAATCGGTTGTTTGTGGTAGAACAACGAGGGGTGGTAAAAGTTTTTAAAAATGAAGCCAGTACCGCGCAAACGGAAATATTTCTAGACATCAGCGGGCGCGTAACTTCGGGGGGCGAAACTGGATTGCTGGGCCTTGCTTTTCATCCCGATTTCAAGAACAACGGACAATTGTTTGTGAATTATACCCGACGGGAAAACGGTCAGCTGCAATCGGTGATTGCACGTTTTCAATCCAATAAAACAACTGCCGATGCTAGCAGTGAAGAAATTTTGCTGACCTATAATCAGCCCTATTCTAATCACAACGGCGGGTCGGTGTTGTTTGGAAAAGATGGATTTCTGTACATCGCCACGGGCGATGGTGGTTCGGGTGGCGACCCTCAAAATTATGCCCAAAATTTGGGCTCTTTGCTGGGAAAGATGCTGCGAATTGACGTTAATAAGAAAGAAAATGGCTTAAATTACGCCATCCCGGCCGATAATCCTTTCAAAAATACGGACAATGCTCGCCCTGAAATTTATGCCTACGGATTGCGTAACCCTTGGAAAGTGACCGCCGACCGTGAAAATGGACGTTTTTGGATTGCCGATGTAGGCCAGAATGCTAGAGAAGAAATTGATATTTTGGAACGGGGTGGAAATTATGGGTGGCGTATTGCCGAAGGCAAAGAATGTTATAGCCCAGCCGCCAACTGCAACCGTACGGGATTGGTAGAGCCTATCTTTGACTACGGAACCTCTGAAGGGAGGTCCATCACGGGTGGGTACGTGTATCGCGGGGCGAAATTGGTAGATTTAAAAGGCCAATACATCTACGGCGATTTCGTGAGCGGCAAGATTTGGGCTTTGCAATACAACGAAACTTCGCGGCAGGCATCCAACAAATTGATTACTCAATTGACGGGCTCATTGTCTTCTTTTGGGGAGGATGAAGCGGGAGAATTGTATTTGCTGAACTATCAAACAGGAAAGATTCAGCAACTGACAAACCGTTGATTTTGGTTGCCAATACTTTCAGTATCTTAGCCGCAAGATTTATTGCGAAAGGACATGGAAAGTAACCTAACAACACCTTACCAACCCAAAAATCACGTCAGAATTGTGACGGCTGCTAGTCTTTTTGACGGTCACGACGCTGCCATCAACATCATGCGCCGTATCATGCAGGCGTCGGGGGTGGAGGTGATTCATCTTGGCCATAATCGCTCGGTGCAAGAAATTGTGGATTGTGCAATTCAGGAAGACGTGCAGGGAATTGCGATTACCAGCTATCAGGGCGGTCACGTCGAGTACTTCAAATACATGTACGACCTCCTCCAAGCCCAAAATGCTGGACACATAAAAATATTTGGCGGCGGCGGTGGAACCATCCATCCCGCCGAAATGGAGGAGCTTCATGCCTACGGAATTGCGAGGCTGTATTCTCCAGACGACGGGCGAGCCATGGGCTTGCAGGGAATGATTAATGATTTGATTAGGCAGTGCGATTTTGCGTTGGACCATGAAATAGATTTTCCTGAGGAACAGGAGAATGAGTGGACTCCTACCCAGTCTCAAACAAATGTGCAGGCCATTGCCCGACGAATCTCTATTGCCGAAAATGCCCCCAGCGTTTATGCAAAGTTGAGCGTTGAGCGTGCCGCCCACCGCTTGTTTCAACCCCTCGTTGTAGGCATTACTGGTACGGGTGGGGCGGGAAAATCTTCTTTGGTGGATGAATTGGTGCGGCGGTTTTTGATGGATTTTGACCATAAAACGCTGGCAATCATTTCGGTAGACCCTTCTAAGCGCAAAACGGGCGGCGCGCTTTTGGGCGACCGCATCCGAATGAATGCGCTACATCCTGAACTTGCGCATGGGCGAGTGTATATGCGCTCCTTGGCCACGCGGCAGTCCAATTTGGCCTTAAGTAAATACGTCCAAGACGCCATTGATGTCTGTAAAGAAGCGGATTTTGACCTGATTATTGTCGAAACCTCGGGCATTGGCCAATCAGATACCGAGATTACGGAGCATTCTGATGTGTCGCTTTACGTCATGACGGCGGAATACGGCGCGGCGACCCAGCTCGAAAAAATTGATATGCTCGATTTTGCCGACGTGATTGCCATCAATAAATTCGACAAACGAGGGTCGTTGGATGCCCTTCGCGACGTACGAAAACAATACCGCCGTAATCATAACCTCTGGGATACACCCGACGATGCCCTGCCGATTTTTGGCACAATGGCCAGCCAGTTCAATGATGCGGGCATGAATGCTCTTTACGGGAAGTTGATGGAATTGTTGGCCCAAAAGGATAAACGGAAGGCTGAAAATGGTGAAGGCAGCACATCCAGCTGGGTAAATGGTAAATTGTTTGCTCACTTGAAGGAGCAGGTTCAGCACGCTAAAACACTCGCTGCCAAAGGTATTATTCCACCCGATCGGGTACGGTATTTGGCCGAAATTGTAGAAAACGCCCGCGCTTATGACCAATTTGTAAATGAACAGACAACCATTGCCCGACAATTATACCAACTCGACGGCACGATAAAAACGCTGGCAAAGGGGAATAATGCAGAGACGATTGAGGCGCTAAAAGCGGTTTATACTGAGCTTGAAGCCCGTTTGCAGTACGATTGTAACCAATTACTCAAAAAATGGCCCGATACAATCCAAAAATACCGCGCTGAGAAATATCAGTTTCAAGTCAGAGATAGAATTATTGAGCAAGATTTATGGACGGAAACCTTATCACACCTTAAAATTCCGAAAATCGCCCTCCCTAAATACAACGATTGGGGGGATATTTTGCGGTGGCAACTGACCGAAAATGTTCCGGGTGAATTTCCTTATACGGCTGGTGTTTTTCCGCTCAAGCGAGAAGGCGAAGACCCCACCCGTATGTTTGCAGGAGAGGGCGGCCCCGAGCGCACCAACCGTCGCTTTCATTATTTATCCAAAGCCATGCCCGCCAAGCGGCTGTCAACGGCGTTTGATTCGGTGACGCTCTACGGCGAAGACCCCGACTTGCGGCCTGATATTTACGGCAAAGTCGGTAATTCGGGCGTGAGCGTCTGCACCCTCGACGATGCCAAAAAACTATACAGTGGTTTTGACCTTTGCGATCCTTCCACGTCGGTTTCGATGACCATCAACGGCCCTGCTCCGATTGTGTTGGGTTTCTTTCTCAATGCCGCCATCGACCAGCAATGTGAAAAGTACATTTTATCAGCGTGGAGTCGGGAGGAGCGTGAAGGAAGAATAGCCAAAATTAAGACTGAAATCGGGTACCAGGGCGAGATTCCAGAAGGCCACAATGGCCTAGGATTAATGCTTTTAGGAATAACAGGCGATCAATTGTTGGAGCCCGAACTGTATCAAAAAATCAAAGCCCAAACGCTTCGTCAGGTGCGAGGAACGGTACAGGCGGATATTTTGAAAGAAGACCAAGCGCAGAATACGTGCATATTTTCGACCGAATTTGCGCTCAAACTCATGGGCGATATTCAGCAGTATTTTATTGATAATCAGGTGCGTAATTTTTATTCGGTTTCCATTTCGGGCTACCATATTGCCGAGGCCGGGGCCAATCCCATTTCGCAATTAGCATTTACGTTATCCAACGGCTTTACGTTTGTGGAATACTACCTCAGTCGCGGAATGCACATTGATGATTTTGCACCCAACTTGTCCTTTTTCTTCTCCAATGGCATGGACCCCGAATACACAGTATTGGGCAGAGTGGCGCGGCGGATTTGGGCAAAAGCCATGAAATTGAAGTACAAAGCCAACGAGCGCAGCCAAAAACTAAAGTACCATATCCAAACTTCTGGCCGAAGCTTGCACGCGCAAGAAATCGCTTTCAATGATATTCGGACTACGTTACAGGCGTTGTTGGCTATTTATGACAACTGCAACTCGTTGCATACCAATGCCTACGACGAAGCCATTACCACCCCCACCGAAGAAAGCGTGCGGCGTGCCGTGGCGATTCAGTTGATTATCAACCGTGAATTTGGATTGACCAAAAACGAAAATCCATTGCAAGGCTCTTTCATTACCGAAGAACTGACCGATTTGGTGGAAGAGGCAGTCTACCAAGAATTTTTGAGTATCAATGAGCGGGGTGGGGTTTTGGGTGCTATGGAGCGGATGTATCAGCGGAGCAAAATTCAGGAAGAGTCTATGTATTATGAAATGCAAAAGCATACGGGTGCCTTGCCCATCATTGGAGTAAATACTTTTTTGGACGAAAAAGGCTCCCCCACGGTGCTTCCCGCCGAAGTGATTCGCTCAACCGACGATGAAAAACAATACGCGGTTTTGGCACGAAAATCTTTTCAGGAACAAAATAGTGAAAGGGCAACAGTTGCTTTGGGTCAATTGCAGAAAAGGGCGCTTCGAGGAGAAAATTTGTTTGAAAGCCTCATGGAAGCCACAAAAGTGTGCACGCTCGGGCAGATTTCGGGCGCGCTGTATAAAGTTGGCGGTCAGTATCGACGAAATATGTAACGGGTTTATTTTACTGGTAAACTTAAGCCTGAGCCGACACAGAGGCGTCGTTAGATAAATAGAATTTCGTACCTTTGTGGCCATCTCAAAAGATTGGCGGGAGAAGGAGAATCATGCAAGCGTATATTGTAAGCGGCCAATCGTAACCGGTAAATTGAATATGGAATCCAAAAGACAACAAAAAGTCGCTCGGCAAATACAGAAAGATCTGAGCGATATTTTTCAAAAAGAAGGTCGAACCTGGTTCGACAACGCGTTTATCACCGTCACCATCGTTAGAATGTCGCCTGATTTGAGCGTGGCACGCGTTTATTTGAGCTTTTTAGCCGTAAAAAATAAAGGACTTATTTTAGAGCAAATACAAGAACGCAGCAAGCAGATACGTCAGTTATTGGGGCAGCGGGTACGCCATCAGTTGCGTATTGTCCCCGAAGTCCATTTTTATTTGGACGATACGGCCGAATACGCGGCCAAAATGGACAACCTTTTTGCGGGGCTGACCATTCCACCGCCACCCAAAGAAGATGCTGATTAGTATTAAAACAAGTTTTGTGTAATTTTCTATTGATTTGGCGGGAATAGGCGCATTTGTTAGGCTTATTCCCGCCAATTTTGACTCCTAAACCATGACTTTAGAAGAAATACGCCACGAAATAGA
Organism: Runella salmonicolor; assembly: GCF_024158025.1. Lineage (NCBI taxonomy): Bacteria > Pseudomonadati > Bacteroidota > Cytophagia > Cytophagales > Spirosomataceae > Runella > Runella salmonicolor. Next base: position 46,673 of record NZ_JAMZEL010000014.1, on the reverse strand, counting down.
TTCGTTGGACGACCAACTGCTTGCACTCTTGAACCGTCGTATGGAGTGGGTCCATAAAGTGGGCGAATTGAAACGGGCCACCAAAACGGTTATCTACCGTCCCGAACGCGAAAAAGCGATATTAGACCGGGTAAAAAAGCACAACACAGGCCCCCTTACCTCAGACGCAATTGAGGCCATTTACTTAGAAATATTTGCGGCTGCCCGAAACATCGAACTTCCCGAGCGCATTGCTTATTTGGGCCCTGAGGGCAGTTTTACGCACCAAGCCGCCGAAAGCCGTTTTGGCGCCATGAGCGAATACATGACCCTGCCAACCATCAAGTCTGTGTTTGAAGCGGTAGACACCGGACGGGCAAAATTTGGCGTGATTCCGATTGAAAATAATCAAGAAGGCATTGTATATGAGACCGTTGACTTACTCAACGAAACCAGTGTCAACATTGCGGCTGAGCTGAAAATCCCTGTCCATTTTGCGTTGGCAACGGAGTGCGAAAATCCCTCTAAAATCAAGCGTATTTACTCCAAAGACATTGCTTTTCGGCAATGCCGGGGATTCTTGAATAAATATTTTGAGCAAACCCAACCCGAAGAAATTCAGGTAGAGTCCACTTCTAAGGCGGCCAAATTAGCAGCTGAAGACCCCGAAAGTGCGGCTATTTGCTCAGTCATTGCCGCCCGTTTGTTCAGTTTGCCAGTCTTGTTTGATAACATTGAAGACAACGGTAACAACCGCACTCGTTTTTTTATTTTGGCCAAAGATTTTGTCAATCAGCCCAGCGAAAACGATAAAACCACCATCATCGCTCGTTTGCCAGATACCGACAAGCCGGGGATATTGGCTGGTTTTTTGCAAGATTTCAAACGGTTGAATATCAACCTTACCAAAATCGAAAGCCGTCCGTACAAAGGCAGCGAAGATTTTAACTTCTGGTTTTTTATTGAGTTGGAGGGGTATTTTAAGGACGAAAATGTCCAGAAAGTATTCAAAAAACACCGCAATTATATTAAGTGGCTGGGTAGCTACGTCAAAAATGCGTAGCTGCTTAGTACGGTTGTAAAAGACATGTACTCAAAAGAAATTTTCTTCAAAGGAGTTCAGAAAAAGGCAATAATTGATGGAGTAAAAGATATGTTAATTTTTGCCCGAATCAGCGAAGGGAGAAGGCAAAGAGGCGATGGTGGTAGTTGTATAAGGTTTTGATTATAATGCGCCATTCTTGATCAGTTTCCCTAAAAATGCTAAAATTATCTACCTAATTGACGGTAAACCTGTGAATGAACAGCAAATTGAAAATTACGCTGGAAAGTTTCAAGGTGCAATAAGCTGGAGAAATACGGGAGATGTCTCAAAGATAGCGAAAAAATGATGGGGGTATTGATTTGAAAACGACGCGTTAAATTTACTTTTCGGGAGGTAAACTGACTCTTAGCGTTTTTTTCTATTTTTGGGTAAATTACACTTTTTCTTAACCCAAACTATGCAAAAAACACTCTACACCGCGCTATTGGCAGTGGCTATTAGTACAATGGGCTGGACTCAGTCTAAAAAAGCCCCCAAACTCTCCCCTGAGCAAGTCCGTCTCGAAAAGCTCAAACAAGAAGCGGTGGCCGGCGTTGAAAAACGTGCCGTGATGGGACAGCAAATCAACGATATGTTGTTCAGCTTTTCAGAATTGGGCTTCCAAGAGGTTGAAACATATCGGTATTTAACCGAATTGCTAGAAAAAAATGGATTTACGATTGAGCGTGGCATCTCCAATATGCCTACGGCTTGGTTGGCCAAATGGGGGAGTGGAAAGCCCGTCATCGCCATCGGCTCAGACGTAGATTGTATTCCGAAGGCTTCCCAAAAACCTGGAGTAGCCTATCAGGACCCCATCGTAGTTGGGGCGCCAGGCCATGGTGAAGGCCATAACTCAGGGCAAGCGTTAAACATCATTTCGGCGTTGGCGGTAAAAGAAATCATGGAACGTGAGAAAATCCCCGGTACGTTGGTGCTTTGGCCGGGTGTGGCTGAGGAGTTGGTAGGGGCCAAGGCATTTTATGTTCGAGATGGCTATTTCAAAGATGTGGATGCCTGTATTTTTACGCACGTAGCCAACAATCTGGGGGTTTCGTACGGCGATGCGGGCAACAATGGATTAGTATCGGTACGATTTAATTTTGAAGGAGCCGCCGCCCACGCGGCAGGGGCACCGTGGCGGGGTCGGAGTGCATTAGATGCGGTAGAATTGATGAATATCGGTTGGAACTTTCGCCGTGAGCATTTGGAATTGACACAACGCTCGCATTATGTGATTCCTGACGGTGGAGACCAGCCCAACGTCGTCCCTTCCAAAGCAGCCGTATGGTATTATTTCCGCGAACGCTCGTACCCCAAAATCAAAAAACTGTTTGACATTGGCGTCAAAATCGCCGAAGGTGCAGCTTTGATGACTGATACAAAGTTTAGCTACGAAATTTTGGGGTCCGCTTGGCCGGGACATTTTAGTAAGCCCATTGCCGAAGCAATGTACGAAAACATCAAAAAAGTAGGTTTGCCGATGTGGTCTGAAGAAGACCACATGTTGGCAATGGCTTCCCAAAAAGAACTTCAAGCCCCTAAAATTACGGGTTTGTCCACAAAAGTAGACACAATAGGCCTACCTGCCGATTCTCCTACGCGCATGATGGGCGGGCAAGGGATGTCAATGGGAGGCGGCTCTGACGATATTGCCGATATTTCTTGGTCATTGCCCACCATCGTTTTACGGTATCCTTCCAACATTCCGGGATTGCCCGGACACCACTGGTCAAACGCAATTTCAATGGCGACCCCCATTGCGCACAAAGGCGTAGTTTATGGAGCAAAAGCAGAAGCCATGACCTTGATTGATATGTTGTTGAAACCTGAAATCATCAAAGAGGCTTGGGATTACTATAAAAACGAGCAAACGAAAGAGATGAAATACGAGCCTTTGATTTCGCCTAAAGAAGTTCCCGCCGTATATCTGAACCGTACCATTATGGAGAAATTCAAGCCCGAACTTTCAAAATACTACTACGACCCCACGAAATACAAAACCTACTTGGAGCAGTTGGGAATCAAATACCCAACGCTTCGGGACGACCAAAAAGAAGACCTAAAGAAAATTAAAATAGAAGGAGGGAAGTAAACAATCATTAAACAAAGAGAGCCACTGTTACTGTGGCTCTCTTTGTTTAATTTAGGCTTGGTTAACGGTGTATTGTTGAATCGGAGCGGCTACTTTGTCGAGGCCAAACTGTTTACTGATATGTTCATGGACAAAATAATACGTTTCCCAATAGGTAGTAGCTTTTGTCCATACCCTTACGTCGAAAAAGATGGCATTTTCGGTGAGCTTAGTCACCAATACATCGTGGGTTGTCGCGTTGGCATACGGGCAGGTTGCAATTACTTTTTCAATGCTGGCGCGGATTTTATCAACTCCGTTTTGACTGCCGGCGGCAAATACCATATCGACCCTGATGTCTCCCTTCGTGGAAATATTGGTAATCGGACCCGTTGATAACGGGCCGTTAGGAAGCGTAACCGTTTTATTATCAACCGTGACTAGCACTGTATCAAAGATGCGAATCGCTTCTACATTACCCGTAAAGCCCTGGGCATTTATCAAATCACCAACGCGAAACGGTTTAAAGAGCAGGAGCAAAACACCGCCCGCAAAATTGGCCAGACTGCCCTGCAATGCCAAACCAACGGCCAAACCCGCCGCTCCCAAAACTGCGACGAATGAAGTCGTTTGTACACCCAAAATTCCCGCACAGCTTATGAGAAGCATAACCGTAAGTACCACTCCCACCAGTGATTTGAGAAATGGTTGTACGTCGCGGTCAATGTGACTGATATTCATTCGTTGACCGATGAAGCTCATGACACGCCCAATAATGAAGCGACCAACGATAAAAACCACAATCGCCAACAAAATTTTGCCACCGTATTGAGTAATGGCCAAAATGAGCTGCTCTTTGATTGAGTCAAGTTTAATATCCATCTTGAGGTTTAGGTTTTAATTGATTAAGCTATTTTATACATACTCTGATTCGAAATTTAGACTGAAATAAAATAGTTAGGTCACATTATGAGGTGTGATGAATTGGTCATGGGTAATCACTCAATAGACCGCAACCAATTCAATCTCAATGAATTTGTCTGGCTGAACCAGCGTTGCAATACCAATGGTAGAGCGGCAGGGCTTTACTGGGTTTTCCTTGGTGCCGAAGTATTGCGCGTAGGCATCAAACCAGCCCTGAAAATCAAATTTGTTGTTTTGAAACATGTCGGGGGCAACGTATACTCGTAGGTACAATACGTCTTTGAAGGATAATTTTTGCTTCGCCAACGCCGCTTGTAATTTTTTCAAAATACTTAATGCCTGGGTTTTGGTGTTGCCAAAACGTGCATAAGTGCCCACTTGGGCACTGCTATCGGCTACATCTGCGACAATGCCGCTTGACCAAAACATTTTTTTGCCTTCTGGTACAACCGCCCCCGACGAAATGGCTGAAGTAGGTGTGCCAAAAAACTCAACGGCTTGGGCGTGGGTGGTTGTTGAGACAAAAAATGAAAAAACAACAAGCCCAATGAAAGTGAATAGTTTTTGCATAATTTAAAGGTTTTGTATTGTTGAATAGTGACATATAAAAATATAGTATTTTGAAATGTAAAATAGTCAAAATTATATTTTGTTGTATTCCTTTTTGGGAGTAGATTTGATAAAAGTTATAAATGTATTGCCGAAGGCCGCACGGCAATGCCATTCTCATTCAACACTCTAATCCTTCTTTATGAATCGTCGTGGATTTATCCAACAGGCCGCTATTGCGGGCAGTTGGGCGGCTGTGGGTAGTACGGTTGCTTCTTGCGCTACTACCGCAAAAGGATATGCCGATAAGCATTTCCAAATCAACATGGGACATTATCGTATCCCTAAATTACGTCTTTCAATGGACCGTATCGTCCGGGAAACCGTGGGGCTCCGGCCTTTTCGAACCATTGGCCCACGGCTCGAATCAGAGCAGTTGGGTAGCAAAACCCTCGTCCATAATTATGGTCACGGGGGGAGCGGTTGGTCGTTGTCGTGGGGTTCGGGTATGTTGGCGCGCGAAGAAGTCTTGAAAACGGGCGTTAAACAGGTCGCCGTGATCGGTGCGGGCACCATCGGTCTCACCACCGCGCGACTATTGCAAGAAAAAGGCATTGAAGTAACTATCTACGCCAAAGACCTAGCCCCTAACGTCACCAGTAGTTTGGCTACCGGAACATGGTCGCCGTCGTCGAGGGTATGTGACCCGCAAAAGGCGACGCCCGAATTTAAGGCGTGGTGGGAAAAAGCCACCCGTTTGTCTTTCAGGGCGTTTCAGTTTCAGTTGGGCTTAAACGATATTATCTCGTGGGTGGATGAGTACAACGTATTCAACGAGCCTCCCGCTGAGCGTCCAAATTCAGAAATATTTGCCGATTTGTCGGGATTGGTGCCTGAACGAATCATGTTGGGCAAAAAAGAACATCCGTTTAAGGCCGATTACGTATCAAGGCGCTCCAACGTGATGATTAATATTCCGACCTATTTGCACAAACACATGACCGACTTTTTGTTGTTTGGTGGAAAGGTTAAAATCCAAGAAATCAAGAAAATAGAAGATATTGACGCTCTTTCCGAAAAATGCGTGGTCAATTGTATGGGTTTGGGAGCCAAAGCGATTTTTAACGATGAGCACCTGACACCCGTTTCGGGGCAGCTTTCGTGCCTGATTCCGCAGCCCGAGGTGACGTATAAACTCAACACCAAAGGCGCGAGCATTATTTCTCGAAAAGATGGTATTTATTTGGGTGGTAACGGAATTGTTGGCAATTGGGACACGACACCGAGCCGCGAGCAGACCGAAAAAGTGGTAGCAGTTTTACAGAAATTAATGGAAGATATGCGGGCCTGAAAAATATTTTTCAAAGGCTTTCCAACCTTTTTAGCTCCCAAGGAGTCTTTGCCTGTAGTACTGCCTATTAACAACAGACATTTCTATCCGAAACAAAGATATCTATTGGGGTAAACAATAGACCTTAGTCCAGAAAAAGCGCGATTTTTGATCGCGCTTTTTTTATGGAGTAAATTCAAGAATTCAAACTTTGTGAATACCGTCTTCTTCCAACTTGATTTTTCCTTCTTTTAACAGCCCCCCGATGGCTTTTTTGAAGTCTTTTTTGGACATACCAAACGTTTTATGAATCAGCGTGGGGTCAGATTTATCGGTAAATGGCAGAAAATGTCCTTCGGCGGCTTCCAATTTTTCAAAAAGAACGGTTTTACTGTCGGCAATGCGGTTGTAGGATTGCTCAACAAGCGCCACATCTATTTTTTGGTCTTCTCTGATTTTTTTGATGTAGCCTTTCGTGGGTTTTCCCAGGTCAATCTCTTTAAACACTTCGCCGTGGTACAAAACGCCCAAATGCCGCTGGTTGATAAGGGCTTTGATGCCCAAATCGGTGTATTCAAAAGGCAGAAGTTCTACTTCCATTCCTTCCTTCAGTTCTGAAATATCTTCATCCAAAAAACGGTCAATTTTGGCCGATGCCACAATGCGGTCGGTTTGGGTGTCTAAATGGATAAACACCAGAAACGACTTACCCACGAGCATATTGTCGCGTTGTTGTTTGAACGGAACAAACAAATCTTTGGGTAAGCCCCAATCCATAAATACCCCTGCCGCCGTCACGGCATTGACCGTCAGGTAGGCAAATTCACCTACGGTTCCGTAAGGCTCAAGGGTAGTGGCAATGACGCGGTCTTCTGAATCGCGGTACACAAAAACGTCGAGATAGTCACCGATTTCAACGCCTTCGGGGACGTATCGGGTCGGAACCAAAATTTCGTCTTCATATCCGTCCAAATAGATTCCAAATTCTAGGCGTTTCACGACTTGAAGTCGATTGTATTGACCCATTCGCAAACGGCGAGTTCCCATGTTATACTTACTTTTATTGTTTACGCTGATTAATTACGGTCATTCAACATAACAAATGCGCTGAATTAGGGCAAAGGTAACTCTTTTGCTGGCAAGGGCTAAATGTTACTACTGAAAAAGCCCCGGTATGCCCAAAATCAGGTTGGGGTCAGGGCAAAGTTGTAAAAAACGCTCTCGTTCTCGTAAGGTGCACACGCCAGGAAAGTCTCCTTTCAGGCCAAGTAGGTCGGTTATGAGTTGAAAATGCAGGTGCGGCGGCCAGTCGCCGTTGATGGGGAATTGGCCAAATGTTGCAATGAGTTGCCCTTTTTCGATGGGCTTGCCTTCGTACAATCCTTCCAATGATTCTGCGCTTAAATGCCCGTAAAGAGAATAAAAAAGCTGATTTTCGAGGTGGTGTTCCAGAATAATGGTTGGGCCATAATCACCAAAATTAGCATTGTTGGCAAAACTGTGGACGCGTCCTGCCAACGGTGAAAAAACAGGCGTGCCAGCCGCCGCCCAAATATCAACGCCAAGGTGAATACAGCGCGGCTCTTCTGTTTGTTGAAAATGCGCACTGCGACGATAAATGGTTCGGTGTTCGTTGTAGCCGCCTACCCCAACCGAAGCATGGGCGGCGCGTAGTTTTCCAAAAACATAGTCTGAAAAAAGTTGGCTGTTTTGTAATTCAACCTGTTCTAATTCAGTATTTTGTTGGGTAAAATCTAAGTGCAAAAAGTCGTTTTTAGCCCAATCAAACGGGACAACGGGTGCAAACGAAGCTTGGTGTTTTTTGAGTAATTCAGTTATCAAAATTGAAACAGGAAAAGGGTTAATACTTAGCGATTTTTTCCAAACGGCTCAACGCTTTAGGCTCTTTGGGGTCAATGAGCAGGATTGCCTTGCAGACCGAACTCATATAATCGCGGTCTTCGGCGTATTCCAACCCAAATTTGTCGGCTTCCAGCGCTTTGTTCAACAACTTGGTAAGGGCGCGTTGCTTCAGAGTGGAGTCTTGGAGGGAGATTTGCGCATATTTCTGATAATCGGGAATATTGAAGAGTGAATCCATCTGCTGTGCAAGCGCTGCCGTGTCTACCACGGCTTTGGGCGCGGCGGTTGTCGTTGAATCCGTGGGTTGAAGCGCAACGTCATCTTTTTTATCTCCGCCGAAATAAATCACCGAAGCGGTAATGAGCACCAATGCGCCCACCCCCACTAAGATAATCAAGGGCGTATTGTTGGAAGTTTTCTTTGGTTTTGGGGTTGAACGAACGTACCCGTCGCTCTCTTTTGGGTCCTTTTGTTGGGGAGCTGAGGCTTCTTTCAACGGTTGGACGTCGGCCGAAGCACCAAAAGAATCAGTGGCTTTCCCCAAACCCGCAAAAGGGCTGTCTTCAAAAATCTCAGTTTGGTCTGCTTTTGCTTGTACAATTGGCGCAACGGATGGAATTGGGGTTGATGCTGGAGGGACGGGTGAATTCGGTGTCTGACGAATTTCTAAAAGAATTTCTTCGGCGGCTCGGTAGCGTTGGTTGGGATTGACCATCAGACACTTCTTGATGATGGAGGCGTAAGGTTCTCTGACGTTTTTAAACGACTCGGGCAGAGATTGACTGTTCATCCGTTCGTAGACTTGCCGAAGTGTACTTTCCGAACTGTCATCAATTTTATAGGGCACTTCGCCCGTCATGATTTCGTGCAAAATGACCCCAAATGACCATAAATCGGTATTTCGACGAATCTGTTCGCCTTTGATTTGTTCAGGTGAAGCATAATTGAGCGTTCCGCCTTTGAAGCTCTGTGAAATCACGCTGTTGGAAATCGAGTCTGAAAACTTACTCAGGCCAAAATCGGTGATTTTGGGAACGTATTTGCCGCGCCATTTTTGAATCAAGACGTTTCGCGGTTTGAGGTCGCGGTGAACCACTCCCTGCGCCCCCGTGGTGTGCAGATGACGAAGCCCTTCCAAAATGCCGACGGCTAAATCGTGCTTTTCGGTATCGGTAAGGGAGTGGTTTTTGATGATTTTGTCCAAACTTCCCAACGGATAATATTCCAAAACGGCAAAATCATGTAAGCCCGCCCACTCCACCGAAAAACGATAACATTCATCATACATGGCAATGTTGAGGTGCGGGTCTACCTTGCCCACGGTCTCAAACTCATGTTTGAGCGAATGACTTTCGTTCGACATATTGACAGGGGCCACTTTGATGGCCACGGTAGAGCCGTTTTCGGTGTCAATGGCGCGAAAAACCTTGCCGAAAGCCCCCTCGCCAAGAATGTCATTGGCAGGGTCGTAGCGATAACGTTGTTTAAATTGCTCGTAAGTCATAAGGCGCAAAACATCCGAATTTCGATTTTGAATAGCCAAAATACACCGATTTTGACTGAAAAGCCTAACTATTTTTATCCAACGGTGAGAAATAAGTTAGGTCTCAGTTGTGTACTAACCGAAAACCCACGTAGCCATTATCGCTTGCGGGTTTGTACCCGTCGCGGGTGGTGAGCGTGGTAGCGTCGGCCCCTGAATCTAGTGAGCCACCCCGAATAACCCGGTATTTTTCTTCTGCCACGTTTACTGGATTATTGACGGGGCTTTTGGCGTAAAAATTGGGGTCGTACCAATCCTGACACCATTCCCATACGTTTCCTAGCATATCGTAAAGCCCCAATTCATTCGGCAATTTCTGCCCGACGGGGTGTGTTTTCTTTCCACTGTTTGAACGGTACCAGCCAGCATCTTTCAACTCCACTGTATTTTTGCTTTTTTGCGTCCCGCCCCGTGCGGCGTATTCCCATTCGGCTTCAGTCGGTAGACGAAAGTTTTGGCCAGTGCGTAGATTCAGCTTTTTGATGAATTCCTGCACCTCATTCCAGGATACTTGTTCAATCGGACAATCATTGCAGCCGTTATTGGTCAATTTCTTTGGCAGTGTTCCCATGATGTTGCGCCATTGCCGCTGGGTAACTTCGTATTTACTGATGTAAAAATCGTTGAGAACGACGGTATGAATTGGTTTTTCATCCTTGCTTCCCATTTGAAACGTCCCCCCTTTTACCGCGACCATCAAGCGACTCAATTCTTCCGAAAGTGCATCGGTTTTGGGCGTTGGAGCATAATTTTTAGGTGGATTTTCTTCTTTTTTAGGCGACGTATTTACGAGGGCGTTGGTGGGGGGCTGTAACACGTTAGGCTTGGATTGTTTTTCGGCGGCTAGTCGTTCTTCCAATAAGTTGATTTTCAAAAGCTGATTCCCCGACTCCCGAACGGTGACGGTTTTTTCAAACCCATCGGAGCCACCATCGGTCGGTTTGACTACGACAAGATTGGCCCCCGCATCCAAGGGTAGTTTTTTGGCAATATCGTTGGGTGAAACGAATTGGCGTGTACCTCCATTGACGTATACGTGGACGGGTAAATCAGTTGTTACCAGCAAAAAAGCACGAATTGCGGGAGGAGCGGTCGTGGAGGGTTTTGGATTGTTAGCAACTGGTTTTGATGGTTTAGCTTTTGGTAGTTTGGGTTTCTTTAGGGCTTGGGTGGCTTTAGACAATCCCTCAGTGCAGTGAGCATCATTTTCCCTGATTCGGAGTGCCCGTTCGTAGTTTTGTACGGCACAGGCATAGTCTTCCCGCTCAAGGCAGGCGTCGGCCCGGCGTCGGTATTCATCAAATGTAATTTGCTGCGCGGGTGCCAAAAAAGGAATAAAAAGGATAGCCCATAGCCAAAAAATGGTCCTCATAAGTACAGATAGCTTTTTTTGTTAAAGATAACAGAGTAGGGCCAAAGAATCTTTTACCGTTCGATAAAAAGGATTAGGGCGCATATTCATTTGTTTCGTAAATTAGCCCTCAGTAAGCAAGACGCTGAAATACAACGCATAACGAAACAACTCCAATGCAGGTAATCCTAATCGGACGAGGACAACAACCGCTGCCGGGGCAGGTGGTACTCAACTCAAGGGGAGTATCGGGCCAGCACGCCCGGGCCGTGATTAACCCTGCTCAAAATACGGTTGTTCTCGAAGATTTAGGCTCTACCAACGGTACGTTTGTCAACGGTTTTCGCATCAAACGTAAAAGTATCAACCACAACGACATTATTTTGGTGGCCGACCAGCGCCTGAGCCTCCAACAAATACTCGACGCTGCCCGCACCACCCGCGACGACCCCAATGATTACTCCCTAGAATTTGGCAAGTTGCAGGATGTCTGGGATAGGTATCAATTATTGCTTCAACAGGCCCGGGGCAATAACAGCATGGATACATTTATTACGGCTTGTGTCATCATTGCGCCTGCCCTGTTGGGGACTCTTTTTGTGCCTGTACCAGGCGTGGGTACGGCAGTAGGCAGTGCGGTAGGTTTGGCCGCTCGTGAATTGATGTCTAAAAACAAATCGGCCAAAACGCAGAATTTAGTCACCGATATCGAAAACGACTTTAAGATTCAGTACGTGTGCCCCAAATGTAGCCGCTCGTTATACGGCTTTCCTTACGAATACCACAAAAAGCAACGCCTGTGTGTACAGTGCAAAGCGATTTGGGTAAAATCTTGAACCTTTAAACGCTGAAAATAGATGAGCCTTAATGAACACACCCAGTTTTTTGGTGGGCCTAATGAGCCTGCTCAAAAAACGCCGCCGCTCTCGCCCCCTAATTTGCCTCCACAAGCGTCTACACCGCCGCCTGCTGCTACGCCACCCGCCCCGGCGGCAAAGCCAAAAGCTCCCAAAGATTATTCTAAAGTGGCGGGAGCGTTGGCGATTGGTGCGGTAGCGGTAGGGAGTATAGGATTTATTTCATGGACCGTTTTTGAAGGAGACGATACGCCCGTGCCAGTGAAACCCGCCGTGCAGCCTCCCATCGATTCGATTGTACCCGAGTTACCCAAAGAAGAATTTATAGAACCTCCAGTGGCGGTGGTTGAGCCCCCATCACTTCCGCCGCCGCCCCCCGCTCCCAAGCCTTCGGGAGGAGCGCCCAAGCCTAAGCCAGCTCCTCAACCAGAGCCAGAACCACAGCCTCTGCCAGTGGTGCCAGATGAGATTAAAATTGCCGAAATAAGCGATGATTCCGCATTTAAGGATGCATTTATTGAGGCGCGTGATCAAGTAGGGCCGGGTGGACTTTTTGAATACAAAGGCCAATGGTACAGCACGTACTCCATCGAAGAATGGAATGCCATGCCTCAGGAATTGCAGGCGGATTTTACGACGCGTATTGAGCCGATTATCAATCCAGTGGAAGTAGAAAACGAAGCGCCAGCGGTAGAATTGCAGCCAGATATTGTTAAATTGGATACCGACAACGACGGTATTGAAGAAACCACTATGGCAGATCATAACCACGACGGTCTGGCCGATGTGGTCATCAAAGATGAGCCGGGAGAAGGTATATCAGGCTTTATGTACGTGGACAAAAACAACGACGGAAAACTCGAAACCGCCATCCCGGTATCTGACGAAGGGCAGGTATTGGAAGATAAAGCTGAAACCTTGGAAAATCCGTGGCAAGTGCCCATGCATCCAACCCCGGGCGCGCCCACCTCGACCGTGGCCAACTCATTGTCGAGTCTTAACGAGGCGTCGGAAGTGGTGGATTTGGACACCGATGGAGACGGATACGCCGAAACCGCATTGGTCAATAAAGATACCGATATACAAGCAGAGATTGCCCTCGTTGATACCGACAAAAATGGCAAACCTGATCTGGCTTTGCTGGACACCGATGGTAATAATACGCTCGAAACCGCCGTACCGATTGGCTTAGACGGTCAGCCCATTATGGCCCAAAGTGAAGCCTACGAAAAGGCTCCGATTATTGACATTCCGGGCCATGAGGATGCGGTAGAAACACACCTAAATTATACGTCAGGTTACGGCACACACGACACGCCTGTGGTGCCAGATACCGATGTGTCAACGGACGATTTATTCACAGTTTAATAAAATTACAGTTATGTTGGATGAAACTGGAATGTTGGGTTTTCACAAGAAAGAAGAGGCCCAACCACAACAACCCAAGCCGCAACCACAGCCTCAGGCGGGGGCTTCGCCTGCCCGTGAGTTACCCAGAATATTCAGCCCCGATAAAATGACACCGACCGAAATGGCGGGGGCGGGCATTGTCATGGTGGGCAATATTGCCTTTGTGTCATGGTGGGCAATGAATCAGGAACCTACCGAAGTAGCCGAGGTGATGGATACGAGTGGAATTACGACGGAGATTGTCAATGCAGCGGTAACTGAAAAACCGTCGGAAACAGCGTATGTCGTGCCGCCTCTTACCCCACCTGCTGCGGAGCCGACGGGACAGGCTGCGCCCATACTGGAAGTAGCAGAAGTAAAACAGGATGTGCCTTTTAAAGAAGCGTTTGATACCGCCCGGGCGCAAGTGGGGCCGGGAGGGATTTTTGAATGGCATGGGCAGTGGTATAACACCTATACTGCCGAAGAATGGACGGGCATGACGCCCGAAAGTAAAGAGGATTATGTATCTTTGGTAAAACCCTACGTAGAAAATGAACTGCCCGAAGATACCCTTCTGGGGCATGAAGGTCATGTGGAAGTGGCAAACTTGGAACATTCACCATTGCCGCACCACGACCACTCTGCGGGACAACTAGAACCCGCCGCTGGGTTGTTGAACCCTCCCGAAAGTTATCACTTAGATTCGCTGGATGATTTATTTACAAACACCTAAAAGTGGGTCTCTCCCTTGAGAAAATTAGGTTTTATCTATTGATAGGTTCCTTATGTTTGAGTACGTTTTTCGTTGCAAGGAGTGTCAGCACACCAAAAAAGGACAATCGCCCGTCAAGCTCTTGCCCGGCAGCCCGGCCAAGCTTAACTGTGTACAACAAAGACCCGAAAAGTGCATTTTTGTCGTGACGCAAGAAGCGGGAGTGCCTCCCGCGCCACCAACCAACGAATTTATGCCGCCGCTGTCGCCTCCCACGGGTTTTCAGCACGTTACAAAGTCGGCGGGAGGGAGCAATCCTTTATTTGCCCAACCCTCTGCCGACGACAACAAAGCGCAAAATGATATTTTTCAACAAACGGGGACCGTCGGATTTTTGGTGGTTCACGACGAAAACGCCGCTGCTCAAACGCATCCTTTACGCATTGGGCCCAACGTGGTTGGGCGCAAAAGCTCATTGCCAACGGCAGACATACTGATTGATACAAACGACGTGATGATGAGTCGGCGGCACGCGGTCATTGAAGTAACCCGTGATAAATTTGGTCAGTTTCAGTACCTGATTGCCGAAGCAGGAAGTCGAAACGGAACATTTGTGATGGGGGCCAAAGACCCGATGCGTAAGATAAAATTGGAACCCGAAGATTTGATTTATCTGGAAGACAACGATACCATTCAGATGGGACGAACCAAAGTGGTTTTACAGACGACCAAAGCGGCAAGCAATGCCAGAGATGCCGCCCGAAACGTGCAGGGGACGGACTATTCTCAAACCATCATTTGGTAATAATTAGGCGCTTAATCTATTCATTTTACTTATTTAGCTGGTTATACGATGCCGTATAGTATCTACCCGCCTTTGGGCTTTACGTTTCAGGGACAGCGCGAAAACAACGAGGATTCGGTGTATCCTGAAGTTGGCATGGCCACGCCTCAAAACCGCTTTTTTATTGTTTGTGATGGGGTAGGAGGTGCCCAAAAGGGAGAATTGGCCAGTCACATCGCCGTGTCAGGTTTTTCAGATTATCTCAATACCCATACAGATTCCGACTTCTCGGAGGAGGTGATCGGTGAAGCGCTTGGGCATGTTCAGCAAAAGTTTGATGAGATGCTGGCGGTCCAGCACCTGCTGAAAGGAATGGCGACAACTTTTACGCTAGTGGCTTTCGGGGAAGATGCCGTCCACGTCGGGCACATTGGCGACAGCCGTATTTATCAAATCAGAAACGGGACGATTATTTATAAAAGTGAGGACCATTCCAAAGTCAATTTTCTACTAAAATCAGGATTGATTTCTGCCGAGCAAGCCCAAAATCACCCCGAGCGGAACGTAATCATGCGGGCTATTCAAGGGTCACACCGAGACACCAAAATCGAAATCCATTCGTTGACTGATGTCCTGCCGGGAGATTACTTTTTTCAGTGTACTGACGGGGTTCTAGAAAATGTAAACGATGACGCACTTTCTCAAATTTTGGGAAGTGAAGAAACCAATCCCCGCAAACTTCAACTGATTCTTAATCTTTGTGACGGCAACACGCGAGATAATTATTCTGGGTATTTAATTCAGGTAGCCAACAACGAACTTGCTGATGCCGCAAAAGAGTGGATTGAACCCATGCAGGCCATGGCCCAGAATGCCGATAATACCATGAAATTTAAGTCGGCAGCGCCCGATACCGTCGCCCCAGTTTCTTCTACACCGCCCGAAACGCCCAAAAGCAACCGAGGACTTTGGTATTTAGGGGGCTTGGTTTTGATA
Organism: Runella salmonicolor; assembly: GCF_024158025.1. NCBI lineage: Bacteria > Pseudomonadati > Bacteroidota > Cytophagia > Cytophagales > Spirosomataceae > Runella > Runella salmonicolor. The sequence continues at coordinate 31,235 of NZ_JAMZEL010000014.1, read as the reverse complement.
AGTATTGTTTCATTTAGCATCTTTTTTTTTAATAAAAATAAACCAAAACCAACGGTCTCAGAAACGGTCGTGCCCGTGGTTGTGCAGGAAACTGATACACTTATCTCCGTGGATACGTCCATTGCGAGTGAATCCCAATCGGAACCTTTGACCGCTTTTCCAGTGGTAAAAGTGCCACCTCATTTATCCGCCAAGATAAAAGCCCTTAAAAAGGCAGCGGCGTTAGATTCAGCGGCGGTGCCGTTTGGGGGTGTTACTCCGAACGAAACGGCCTTTGGGAAGAGTAAAAAAGATACGGCAGCCAGCGCAAAAAAAACACCGGGAAGATAATCCCTAAAGTAGAAAAAATCGTGATTTTGGGTTTTGAGAAAACGGCAGCAGATGAGTTATTGATACAATAAATATGACAAAGATAATCAGAGGATGGCTTTTGCTTTTTTTGATGGGAGTCGCAATCGGCGGTTGGGCGCAGTGGAATAGCAACCTGGGCCAAAACACCCGCGTCAGTGCGGGGGCCATGCACACATTTGCGTACGGTGCAGTAGCAGGAGACGACGGCAGTGTGTTGGTAACTTGGGCTGAAAGCATTGGCAATGCGTCCATCATGTTTGCGCAACGCTACCGAGCGGATGGGACCGTTGCGTTTGCCAAAAAGGAATTGTTTCGCTATACTTTCGGTGACTGTACGAAAGAAGGTTTTTCGGGGATGAAATTGCTGAAAGCCGCTGGCTCCGATGATGTTTTTGTGATTTATAACGTCAATACTACCCTCGTAATTCAGGGAGGTTTGACCACGTATTTGCAGTACCAAATCATGTCCTTTAACGACGGAACCACCAAAATTCCGAACAACGGCAACGAAAATCGTGGGTTGAATCTAGGGTATAATTATGGCACGACGGCGCCGGGCGTTTCGTTTGATGCCCATTTTATCCGAGATGGAGGCAGCAAAGTAGCGATAACGTGGGCGCAAAAAAACAACCCTTTGGACCTAAATCGGGGCGGAGGGGGCATTCTTACAAACCTGACGGATCTACGAATTGCCATATTAGATGCCTCCAACCGAACCGCTCCCACTGCATACTTCGTGGAAGGAGACGCCGGCGACCAAACCACCCCTCGGGTATACGCACAGGGAGAACGGCTCTTTGTTTCGTTTATCGACAGAAACACTACCATAGCGGTCAGGAAATATAAGTACGCCCTAAACGGTACAACCATTTCTAAAGAATGGGGCGGAAATGCCCAGTACCTTGGCAGTTTGCCTGACCCCCAAAATATGGGTGTTCAGCCAAGCTTTGATGACAGCAACCCCATTTGTGTCTATTCAGTGTCTGGCTCAGGGGCAGGAAAAACAATTAAAGCGCATCGTTTTAACCCAGCGTCGGGTGCCTCGATGGGAACCAGTGACATCGGTGTAGGTGATCAAATTGGAGGCTCGAAAATGGTTGGGAACAGCGGACAGTTTAGTTTAAACGTGGCTTTTATCAACACCCGGAATAACCGTCAAATCGTGCGTCGTTATATGGGAAACACCGCAACCAGTGCTGAAACCCCCATTACCTTACGAAATCACGGCGGAGACCCCACTTTTGAAGGAATTAAAATTGCCGATAGCCCTGAGAAATACTTATTTGTGGGCGAAAACCGAGACAATGGAGAACTTTACGGACAAGTTATCAGGTTTGATAACAACTCAAGTGAAGGCGTTAGGGAGTGGGGCGACAACGGTAAAATCGTGAGCAACGCCTCTGGTAGCAAAACGGGGGGGCGGCTTTCGGTGCTGAACAGCAATGCGCTGTTTTTTTTATGGCGTGATGAACGAAACAGGAATAGTACTTGTACAGCTGATATTTACGCTCAGGTATTGGACGCCAACGGCAATCCACCACTGTCAGTAACCATTTCAAAACCGAGCCTAAATCGCAGTTCTTTGTGCGTAAAAGATACTTTGCGAATAAGTTTTACCACAACGGGCACTTTTACCGCGGGCAATGTATTTACCGCTGATATTCTTAACGAGGCAGGCACCTCCGTAGTTTTAACCAATTTTCCTAGTGTTACGGCCAGTCCCATTTCCATTGTTTTACCTACGGGGCTACCCAATGGGCGCTACCGAATTCGGGTAAAAAGCAGTATGCCAGTTGCCAACAGTCTGGAAAACAGTGATGTATTTACGGTCACTTCCACGCCGGTCATTGCCGCTACCGCCAACGGCCTCAAATCTTTGTCTGTTTGCAGCGGCGCACCCGTAACCCTTACGTCGTCTGCTGGATTTACGATGTACAGTTGGAAAGGCCCCGCGGGTTATACAAATTCTTCCCAGTCTCCGATGTTGACTTCCACGATTCCGGGGTATTACATCGTCACGGGGACGAGCTCCTGCGGAACCGCCAAAGACAGTATTCAACTCTCAATCAATCAAATCCCCAACGCCGTTGATGCGACCAATCGTACCAGCTACGTATCGGGGGAAACCATTCAATTGAAAGCACCGTCCGGAACGGGATATACCTATGCGTGGACGGGGCCTAATGGATTTATGTCTAATCTGCAAAATCCAACCATCGCCAATGCGACCGTTGGTATGAGTGGAAACTACGTAGTTACGGTAAAGGCCAACGGTTGTGAGGCAAAAAATGAGCTAATGATTACGGTTTCTAATCAGCCCGTAACGGGCATAACAACTGTATCCGCCAACCCTGGAGTAGTGTGTCCCGGTGCAAACGTCAGCGTCAGTTTTGTAAAACAACCCAGTAATGGCGTAGCTACTTTTAACGTTTTTTTGTCCAATAGCACTGGACAAAAAATCGGTGGTAGTTTAGGTAGCGGGGCCGCGAGCCCTTTGTCGGTGCGAATACCTGATGCTACTCCTGCGGGGGCTGATTATCGATTGCAGGTGGAAGTATCTGATGCAGTAAAGGCGCAAAGTGGCGCGCTAACGGTATTGCAACGTGCTTCTGCTCAGATGATTAGTCCGCGTGGCGATACTTCGGTGGTGTTCAGAAAAGCGGGCGATAATCTCAACGTTCGGGTTCGGGTGCAGGGAAGCGGCCCTTTCACGCTTAATTTCAGCGGCGGCAGCCGAACGGTCCGTAATGCTGGCGATACCACCTTGAGTTTTCGGATTGAAAATGAAACGACCTTCACTTTTCAGGGAGTGACGGGTGCTTGCGGGGTGGGTACGTTGAGCGGTGTGCAAAGCGCCAGAATTTCCCTCAAACGCGTAGTGGCGATAGAAGAAGACAGTCTTGGGCGCCCCGCAGTGACGGTTTTTCCTAACCCAGTGGCCCATAAACTGACGATTCAGCTTCGGGATAATTTGCCCACAAATGTCACAACGGAAGTGCGAATGTTTGACTTAAAAGGAAGCGTTGTAAAAAAGGTTACTTTCCGTAACTTACAACACGATTGGGATATAAGTAGCCTTCCTTCGGGATTTTATGTAGTGGAAGTAGTTCGGACCGAAACTCGGTACACCTTTAAAATCAGGAAAGAATGATGCAAACCATGAAGATACAAGGATTGATTTTTGCGCTGCTGATTGGTGTTTTGGGGTGCAAAAAAAAGGACGTCAGCACCCAAATGGACCGCGCCTGGATTATGAAGCAAGCGGTTCATATTCCGCAGGGTGGCGGCGGACGAACCAAAGTTTATGAGCGAGGACAAGCTGGCAATCTGTTTAATTACGACGGATTTCTGCTCGATTTGAGTAATCAAAATGCCTTACAATTTACCGACATCGGGCAGGGGGGCGACCGTTTTGATTTTACGGGAAAATGGCGCGTTGACCAAAATGTCCGTCTAGTACTGTTTGAACTGAGTCCTGAGCCTACTTGCAGCGAAGGCGTAGATTGTGCCAAAGAAGGGATTCAGTTTTTTATTGATAAAATATCAGACACTGAGCTGAAAATCAATCGGTTATATGTTAGTGATAAAACGGGCAATACCGTGAATGAATATACCTTAATCCCCAAGTAATTGATTGAATACAACGCTACTCTGTACAAAAAAATGGGCTTTACAGTAACACGACGCATCGGTAAAAAACAACTCTGTTCGGGGCTGTTGTTGTTTTTGTCGTATGTGGGTATGGCCCAAAATCTGAATCTAAACGCTACTGGACCTGGAAGTCGGGCAATGGCAATGGGAGGAGCGTTCATCGGTGTAGCTGACGATGCTACTGCGATGTATTGGAACCCGGCTGGCATTGCCATGCTCAATTATGATGATGAATTGGCCGAGGGCATTGGTCCGCATTTGTTGTGTTCGGGCAGAAATACCACGCTTCAAGTCCCCATTGATGCAACCCGATTTTCTACCACGTCCAATTTTGGCCCGACGTTTATCGGGGCCGTAATGCCGTTTTCGGCGTCCCGTCTAAAGGGAGAAAGGCATTATCGGATTGGCGATTTGGACCGTAATATAGTACTCGGTGTAGCTTACCAAAGTGTGACGGATGCCAATAAATATACCATTGACCGCACGGTGGCTTCGGCCACCGAAAGCATCAAAAACAACTTGACTATCAGCAACGCGTCGCTGAGCGCGGCGTATCAACTTAGCCGGTATGTTGGAATCGGTGTGACTGCCAACTACTGGTTTGGAATGGGGAATAAACTGAATTATAGCTCAGGGGAGCGCACTTTGAACGTAAATCGGACGGGAGAAGGAACGTATGACATCAGCGGACTAAATTTTGTAACGGGGTTTTTGGCCGATTTTTATGAAGCAAACGTTCCGCTGCGCGTAGGTCTCCGCGTAACGACTCCTTTCAATCTCCGTAATAATTTCACTTACAGCGGTACCGTCACCGATGCGTCGCTGGATGCGACCGAATTGCGCAGTTACGAACAAAAATATAAAATGCCCTTTACGGTCGGGATGGGTCTTTCGTACCGCGTTCCCTTTTTTCCATTGCTGATGCTTGCCGCCGACGCCGAATGGTTGCCCTATAAAAACCAAGCCATTTCCCAGACTTTTTATGAGTACAATCAATACAATAGTTTGGACCCGAATCGGGGGTTGCCGTTGGTTATTCAGACGCCGCGTCCGCCCGTCATTAGCAACGAAAACCATTATCAATTACGCAGCGGTTTAGAGTTTTTGCTGGTGAATGCCGAAAAAGTCGAGTTTCGGGTGATGGGGGGCTACCGCATTCAAACCCAGCTAAACGAAGATGGGTCAAGCAGCAAAGCCAAGGGATTCAGCGCGGGAGCGACCCTCTTTTTTGACCGTTTCAAAATTCACGCGGGCTTTCAGCAAATGAAATATCCGCAAACGACGGCAGGAGTGACCAATCAAACGACCCAAAGCGCTTTTTCGGTGGATTTGGTAATCCATCTGGTAGAAGATATTTTTTGACATGAAATTACGGAAACTTCTTTTTGGGCTGCTGCTGATTTTTGCCGTTTCTGAGGCAAAAGGGCAAAGCTACGTGACGTATTACAAAAAAGGAGAAAGCCTGAGCCAATCCAAAAATTGGCCCGAAGCCATTGAATATTTAAAGGCGGCTTTGCAAGGTTCGGGAGTCGATAAAAAAAGCATAGCCACGCGCAACGGCGTGGCGGCTTATTTTCCTAATCGGGAGTTGGGGATTATTTATTTTATGCAGGGAAAAAAAGAAGAAGCCAAGCAGCTTTTGGAAAAATCGTACCGTGATGAGCCTACGGACCGAGCATTGGAATTTCTTCAAAAATTGGACCCCTCATGGATGTCAAACCACCAATTGGCGACCATTCCGCAACCAAAACCGTTGTTTGAAAAAGAAAAACTGGAGAAAAGCGCTGAATCAGTGGAAGGGGGCGGAAGTTTGACCTTCAAAATCCCCGTTCGGAACGAAGGAGAAGGACGATTTGATAACGGAAAGATAAGAATTGCGGCCGCTACACCCGTCAAAGGCGTTGAATTTGAGCCCTTGGTGGCGGTGGGGGATGTGCGGGGAGGCGGCAGTCGATTGGTGCAAATAACGATTAGAACCAATCAATTGCTCACCGACGGTAAAGCGGCCTTGACATTGAGTTTGGAAAGCGAATCGGGCACGGTTTGGGATGAGCTACCCATCAGTTTCAGTACGCTCAGCCCGCCAACACCGCTGATAAAACTGGTCGGATTGTTTGCTGGAAATGATGCTAAATTGGTGCTAGAAAAAGGTCGCCGTGTCAAGGCTGTTAAACTTTTGCTCAAAAATGAAGGCCGAGGAACGTTGGTCAAACCGCGTATCACGCTCACTTTAAATGAGCAGCCTATATCGCCTATTATCAACGGATTAACCACGATTTTGGCGGGCGAAACCGCGACAATTCCTTGTGAGTTTTTTATCCCATCTAGTTTTGTCGCCGCCGCTGCTACCGTGGGGGTAACCGTACAAGAAGGAAGTGGCACGTACACTTTTAGCGAAAAAATAGCCGTGCCGGTTCAAGAACCCGTGACGCCATTGGTTCATTTCGACAAAACCATGACCCAATGGGAAGGCACCCGTGAAGGGTTTATTACTCGGCTTTCACAACCGACGCTGAAATATGCCGTCGTGAATGAGTCAGATGAGCCTTCCAAGGATTTGATTGTCAAGGTAGTACAAGCGCCAACTAACGTAGGTTTATTGGTGCCCGCCTCCAAGAAAGTTGCCCCGTTAGAATCCAATAAAACGGTAGGGGACGAGGCCAAGCTGAGCGTTTCACCCAAATTATTAAAAGGGACTCTGGCCAAGTTTACTCTGCGTTTGGAAAATCCTCAAGGCAAATTGTTGGATAAAATGGACGTGGAAGTGCCTGTTTTGGTGCCTACAAAGCCAAAGGTGTCTATTCCGAGCGCGGAGGAGTCTCATAACCTGATTGTAAAGATTGGGGAGTTTTTAGAAAACAATTTTTACTTTAATCTCCGTTCGATGGGGTCAGCCGACGAAGACATTGAAACCAAGAGTAATTTTCAAAAAGAGTTAGTTAGGCTTTGTTTCAAAAAAGGCGATAAAGTAAGCATCGGCAATGACATCGTTCCGAGTGAGCTAATTCTGGCGGGCAAATTTCCTGAGGCTTACGAAGCAGAGAGTTACCTTAATAATTTATTTTTATGGTATGATAGTTATCAGGTTGATTTTCAGTCGGATGATGCGCGGTTTTCTCCTATTTTGTTTTCAGAAAAGGGCATCCCTTACGTTGATGTTTACGTCTCAAAAACGTTTACCGGAAAGTCCAAAAGCAAGGATTTTTTGGGGGTTACGGTAACGCAGGAAAATCTACTTCAAATTAAAATTGTCTTTGACCGATACCGCCAGTCAAACGGTAAATGGGACAGTCGGCAACTGTCTGTAAAAGGCGTAGAAAAGGTGAAAATTCCCACAACAATCGCCGTTTTTCCGACGGCTGAAGAATGGGAGAAAAAGGAAGCCAATGAGAAAAATGAGTTGATGTCATTGTCATCCACCTTGAATGGATTGGTTGAGAATCTGAAAAGTAAACTGCCGCCCACCACCAAACGTCTGGTGGCCGAGCATTTTATGAAAAAGGATGGTAAAAGTGAAGAAATATATACTTATAAGATAGAAAATGAGTTGACGGCGTCGTTGGCACTCAAAAAGATTAAATGGATTAATGCCGAAGAATGGGACCCTCTGAAGGCGGTTCCCAACGAAGAGTTTTTGATGGAAGGCACCTACGAACTGGGAACAGCAGGCCTGAAACTCAAAATCAATGTGCGGAATTTTAGAACCTACGAATCGGTAGGCGAGGCGGAAGCAATCATCAATCCCGAGTTGTTGGGCATTGCAACTAAATGATAACCAATGAAATGCAAATATTTTATTAGGATGCTATTGGGGTGGCTGTTGGTCGGTGGGCTGGCCCGTGCTCAGCAACCACTGCCCAATCGAAACGTGAACAATGGGTCGGTCCCTGCCTATGAGGGAGAAATCAAAGAGCCGACACGGGAAGAATTGGACGGAGAGTTTAAGAAACGTACCGAACAGCAAATTTTGCGTTTGCAGGAGTATATCCAAATCATTTCGGATAAAAAACAGTCGGATGAAAATCGGGACAAAGCCATCAAAGAGGCCATAAAATTGTTTCAACCGGGCTCCGTGGTGCAGGTTTCGTCGGGTAAAAAAGGTTCATCCGTGATTTCGCGTAGCGTCGGAGATTATTTTAGGAGATTGAAGGCCCTGCAATATCCGCAGGTAGAGATTACTTTTTATGATGCGACTTACGTGGGCGATTACCGCAAAGGTGCCGACGGGGGCTATTATACCACGGCCACTTTTTCTCAGGAATTTAGGGGGAAAGACGAAAAAGGAAACATCATGTATCAGGATAAAACCACCAAAGACGTGGATGTGTCGCTGCAAAATCTGATGGATGAGGATTTTTATAAGCAAAATCGCTGGATTATTAAGTTCGGAAACATCAAAGTGACCGAAACCAAAACGCCCGGAAAGCCCATCAATTAAAGGAGGGATTTGCCGACAATGTTACAGGAGTAAGGGAGTTTGTACTTTATACGTTACTGCTCATGCGTTGTTTTTTTGTTTTTATTTTACTGGCAGCAACCGCGTGTTCGGCGTGGGCGCAAACGGCCGTAAAACGGATAAAAACTCCCGAATCTACTGTTCAAGAAGTAAAGCAGCTGGATGATTTTTTTGACCGGTTCAACGCAGCACGCCTTCCAAACGGTCAAAAAGCCCCCGACTCCCTCAAGACTGCGCGCTTTCGATTGGCCTATCTGGAGCAACTTGTCAATTCTGAAGATACCAAATGGAAGAAAGGACCCGAGCGTGAAAAACTCATTCGGTTTCTACAGCTGGTTTGTGATGAGCGTAATTCTCTGTTTTTGAATAAGTTTGACGAGAAAATCTATTGCATTACCTCGTGCAATGTAGACTATTTCGGAACCCAGAGCCTCGCCGATTTATTGTTTCGCCGGAAGGTCTCCAACGACCGGCATCAATGGGTGTTGCAGGGAGCTTCAGACCCTTTTATGGAGCAATTGGCGCAGAAAATTGAACCGCGCGGGGTTGTCCCCAATGCCCACGAAACCAATTTCCTGAGTTTGTCGAATGAACTGCACGCGGGTGTTCCGTTGCGGAGTTACACCGATTCTACCTTTCGATTCGACGCGCTGAGTGCTTTTATTTTTGCCGTCGATAGTCGCCTTATTAAGTTTAATGAATGCGAACGGGTCACGGTTTTTTTGACGGGTATCAAAGGTTGGGTGATGAAATTAGAGGATTTTACCCGCGAAAAAGGCAATACGGGCTGGCTCATCAGCGACTTGATGGAAGTAAAAGAGGAACCTTCAAATAAAATAATGTTTCAGAATCGGTAATTCTTTAATGTTAAGTAAGTTTCGGACTGTAGGCTACACCACTTTTCAAAAAGTAATAAAGCCGATTGAAGTTTGACATCATCAACAGGAGACCTCTTGGCATACAGCGAAGCAACTGGAGTCGAATAAAAGGATTTGAACTATGATTGAATACACGACAGAACCCGATGAAATAGATGTTAGGGTAGGTGCAGGATATGGCCACGAAAGAGCCGCGTTGAGAGATTTACTTGTAGGGCCAGACGGAACAAGCTCATGGGAAAGTGTACGTATTGGAAGACGTGACTTTCCTGTACAAAGAATGCCCTATATGCTTCAAGATGGAATAATTACCGTCCATGAAGGCATAAGAATTAATGTGTATCGCGGTACTAATCAACATTTTAGACTTTTAGAGGCAACTTTGGAAGAGATTCCTCCTTCTCATTTGGAATTGTTTGTACAACGAAAACCTTTGGGAATCATTCTCAATGATTATGCTGGTCTAAACAATAGTATGCGTTTTACAGGAGGGGTAAATCCTAGTAGAGATTATGCCGACACTGCCGCTTTGGATGATTCCAGAGGGATAATTATTACGTATGGTGCTTTGTGGAGTTTTTATGATAACGGATTTTCTCCTACCCTTATTCATGAAATTGGGCATGTAATGACCCATCAAGGAGAAATTAACTATCGTCGTTTTGAGACGAGTGTCAGAGATAGGTTGATTTCCGAAAGTACTTCTGGAGACCACTCTCGTAGTGCAGGTAGCAACGAAGGTTTGTGCGATGTTTACATGTACATGATTTGTTACGGCGCCGTCAACCCAAATTTGGTCAGCTATTGGAGCTCCAAAAGGTCTGAATTAGCGGCTTCTGCGGAGGCCTTGGAAGGGATTCGAAACACGCCAGCATTTAGCAGGATGCTAACCGCTGGATGGCGAACTCGATACCAAACAAGACGACGATAAAGTAAAAATCTCCACTCTCTCACTAGCCTTTACCGTTTACTCAATACTTCTTGCTATTCATTGGCTCTTTGTATAAGTTTGATTGTAGCATCCCCAATCTCTACTCTATGCTCTCGACACTAACTTTCAGTAATGACCTCAAACAAGCCGTTCAGATTGCCCAGTCGGTAGCCAAAGAAAATCAGCACGCTACGTTTTCGCCAGGGCATTTATTGAAAGGATTGTTGCACAATGATGTAGGTTTGTCCAGCGTCTTGGCCATCTGGGACGTAGATATTCATTATCTGCGTGATTGGGCTGATATTCGGGTTGAAAAATACCCTAAGTCGGCTCGGCTCGGGGATTCTATCCGGGGAGACGCCCAGGTGCAGGCGGTGTTTGAAGTTTCAGATGTTATCCGGATGAAATTGGGCGAGGAGGAGGTGACGCCTCTGGCCGTTTTGGCCGCGATTGCGCGTCCCGGAGTGGGCTTTCAAAAAGACCAACTGAAATCCTTTCCGCTCACCGAAACCGAGATTTTGGGAAAAGCCATGGCTTCGGCGGGTGTTCAAAGCGCTATTACCCCACAAAATGGCTCTTCTCCCGCCAAAGGCACCCCCACCTCTGTTGGTGGCAACGCCTCCGCGCAGGCATTGTTGAAATACTGCGTTGACAAAACGGCCATTGCCCGCGAAGGAAAACTCGACCCCATCATCGGGCGCGACAAAGAAACCCGCATGATGGTCGAAATCCTGGGCCGACGTACAAAGCCCAACGTTATCATCGTGGGCGAGCCGGGCGTTGGCAAAACCGCCTTGGTCGAAGGATTAGCGCAGTTGATTGTGGCGGAGCAGGTGCCGGGACATCTCCAAAAAGCCGCACTCTTTCAGCTCGACATGGGCGCGCTCATTGCGGGGGCCTCTTACAAAGGCGAAATCGAAGACCGTCTCAAAAATATCATTGCCGAAGTCAAACAGCACGAACGGGCTTTGCTCTTCATTGACGAAATCCACGTGCTGATGGACCCCCAAAGCGGAGCCATGGGACTGGTCAATTTGCTCAAACCCGAACTGGCACGCGGGGAGTTGACCGTCATTGGCGCCACCACGCTCGACGAGTTTCGAAAATTCATGGAACCCGACGAAGCCTTCAGCCGTCGTTTCGAACTCGTCAAAGTCGATGAGCCCGACGAAACCACCGCGGGCCGCATGGTGGGCAAAGTCGTTTCGCTTTTTGAGGACCATCACCAAATCAAAGTGGGCGAAGGAACCATCAACGAGACCGTTCGGCTGGCCCGGCGCTACATCAAAGACCGCCGCCTGCCCGATGCCGCCATTGACCTCATCGACCGCACGATGGCGGCCATGAAACTCATGTCCGAAACCACGCAGCGCGAGATTGACTTTTTGCGCACCGAGCTTTCCAGCCTGCGCGAGTCACATGGGAGCGGCGACCCGATTTTATATACCCAAGAGCTGCGCTGGTTTGAACGCCAGTTGCAGCACCGACTCAGCCCGATTTTGTTGGGGCAGTTGGAAGAAGAAACGGAACTTGCCCAAATGGAATTGCCCGAAGCCGTGGCGGATTACCTGACGGAGCTGCTGATAAAACTAGAAACTTTGGGTGGTCAGAAAAAAGAGACGGTGGAAAAACACGATGTGGCGGCTGTAGTGGCGCACAAAACGGGAATTCCGCTGGGAAAACTGCAATCCAAAGAGCGGGAAAAACTGCTGCAATTGGACGAACACCTCAAAAAACGGGTGGTGGGACAAGACCACGCCATCAAAGTGATTTCGGATGCCATTCTGGAAAACCGCTCGGGGCTGAGTCGTCCGGGACAGCCGATTGGGTCATTTTTCTTCTCAGGCCCCACGGGAACGGGCAAAACGGAGTTGGCCAAAACGATGGCCGATTTTCTATTCAACGACGAAAAAGCCCTGATTCGTTTCGATATGTCGGAGTTTAAGGAAGAGCATTCGGCGGCAGTGCTGTACGGTGCGCCTCCGGGCTACGTGGGCTACGAAGAGGGCGGATTGTTGGTGACCAAAATCAAACAACAACCTTTTGCGATTGTGTTGTTTGACGAAATCGAAAAAGCCCACCCATCGGTTTTTGACCTGTTTTTACAGATTCTGGACGAAGGTACGCTGCACGACCGCTTGGGTCGGGAGGGTGATTTTAGCAATGCCATCATTTTGTTTACGTCCAACATTGGTGCGGATTGGATTGTGGAGCAGTTTGGGAAGGGCAAAATTCCTGCCTCCAACGACGTGTTGGATTTGATGACCAAGCACTTCCGCCCCGAGTTTTTGGGGCGCTTGACCGAAATCATTCCGTTCAGTCCGATTACAGAGAATGCCGTAATCAACATTTTCAATATCCAGCTCAAGCCGTTGGTGGTATTGCTGGAAAAACAGGGAATAACGCTGAAAATTGAAGAAGAAGCGCGCAAGGCGTTGGCATTGGAGGGCTTTACGCCCAAATACGGGGCAAGGCCGATTCGGGGCGTGATTCGCAACCGCATTCGTCGACCTCTGTCGCGGATGATTGTTTCGGGGGAACTCAGCAAGGGAAGCGTGGTCATGCTGAAGTTGGGCGAAAACGGCGAGTTTGAGTGGGTGAAAGAAGACTCATTGTAAACCACCATAAACAACTAAACTAATAAACAATATGGCACCTGGATTAAATTTGGACAGAACTTGGATTGGGTATTTTATAGAAGCAGGAGGGCATCTTGGCGTGGCAGGAACCTCATCTACGTGGGCAAGGGTATGGAATGTGAATAACTCAGCTCGCAGTTTTACTTTTACAAGCCGAGCCTATTCATTTGGACCAGGTTTGGGAGGTTCAGGTGGAGGTGGTCTTGTGGTCGTTTTTAACCTTGGAGTTATCGCCAATCTGGAAGGGACAAAATTGGGAAAAGGCGGATGGAGCTTAAATCTAGACATTCCTGTGACTAGGTTGACGAAATATAAGCAGATATATAGTACCATAAAGACCGCGCAGACAATTTATGGTGTAACAGGTATCCCCGAATTCATAGACGAAATGTATAAGTCCATCATACTAGGTAATGGGGCAAAAGTCGTCATGAAAGACTTGACCGTAGGATTGCAGGCCGCCCTAATAAACAACTGGGAAGGAACCATAGACGTAAGGCAGCATTGGAGAGCGGATGGGGGATATGAAGAAAATCTTTAGTGGAGATAATGACATAAGTGTTAAGAATAATATCAATATCCATTATAACTGATTTACGTATAAAATGCCTCCTGTTTATCGAATTATCGCGCGTTCTTTTGCTCCGTTTGGTGAGTTTGGCCATTTTTTAGGATGGGGAGAAAGTGGTATTGGAGGATTTGAAGGGGATAATAGAGGGTTTAGCAATGATTTAAATGCAAGTTCCAGAATAAAATCTACTCTTAGCTTTACACTCTTGCCCGCGCATTATATCGGCGATATAGTTCATAGTGATCGAAGTGAAGGAAGAGGGTTTTCGCCAGTAGTAGTTTCAGGCCTGACAGGGTTTTTGTGTGATGTGATTGGAACTACAGGAGAAGTATTTAGGCAACGGGATATTGTCCAGTGTCGGGAGAGGGATTACGAATGGAGAGAATGGTTAAGGCCAACTGTTACCTCTCGGGAGTTTTCTTCGGGCAGTTCTTCTTTTTCTATTCGAGGTGATACCATAACAATGTCTCAAATTTATCATGGTTCAAATCCATTGGTGGATGTCTTTGCAGGTGATATTGACGTATCTCATAATTTTACAATCACCCGAAATATGGTTGGTGACAGATTAAGCAGTATTTACATTCAAGGCCGATTGTCGGGGGACCGTTTTCCATTTGCTGAAGTTTTATTAGCCGATTCAGATGACAATGTTATTTTATTGCATACTTATCGAACCGACTGGGGGCCTAACACTGGCCCCGTTGTAGCATTGCCATTTGATGGCCGAGCAGATATGGGAAGTTATGGAGTGAATGTCAATCTCAATTCGAGAGGAAGAATTACGGGCGTATCAATAGCTGACGCTAATGCTCACACAATGAGAACTATAGAACGAAGTTTAACAATAAGTGAATGGAATGGACGATTTATGGTGCGTTAAATTCAGGGAATTAAGGTGCTTCTAAGATGTTACGTAAAATTACGCATTCTGAAAATCAGGTAGTTCCACTATAAAATCCTTGAAAGTGAGCTGGTAACTTTGTTCAGTATTACAATAAATGAAAAAACACACTTAACGACACAGTCATGCCAGTAAATCAAACAATCGTTGCTTGGATAACTACTCGGGTAGGAATACAAATTGGGAACGGGGAGTGTTGGACCATGGTCGAAACAACACTTCGGGAGTCGGGAGCGCGTACTTCCAACAGTATCATGGGGGCAAGCGGCGTCACTGCCAATGCCGATTACGTGTGGGGAACGCCTACAACCCTAGCCAATCTGGCCCCCGGCGATATTATCCAGATGCGAAACTATCGCTATTCGGAGTCTGACGGGGCTTATCAAACGCGCCCGCACCATTCGGCAATTGTGGAGGCAGTTTGGGCCGACGGCGTGATTGATGTGTTTGAGTGCAATGTCAACGGGTCGCGCCGGGTTCAACAAAATACCTTGTATTTTCAGAGCGGAGATGGAATCTCGGTCAGTGGCAGATGGTGGTTTTATCGACCTATTCCAAGAACGTAGAAACCGTATATTACGTAGAACTACCCGATTTTTAAAACACGTAGTTTCACGATAAAATCCTTGAGAATCAGTATTTACCTTTGTAATGTTACTAAAGCATAACCTACTAATAAACCTTAACCATGGCAATCGAAAAACCCCAGTTGGGCGGCGTCGTAATCGACGAAGGTACCAGCGAAGCAATCAAGCTCCTCCACGATAACAAAACGGCCATTATCAGCAAGTTTACGGCTGATTCTATGAGCCAAGCTCCCGTAGAAGGTATCCAAAAACTCCAAGATGCCTTTGACCATTTCCAACCCCAAGTAGACGTAAGTCACACGACTGAAGATGGCCAGGAAGTGAACGAAACCCTCAATTTTACGAGTATGTCGGCCTTCACCGTCAAAGGAATGATTGAGCAGAGCGGCTATTTGCAGGAGCTAAAAGGCAAGGAGGATGATTATCAAACGTTGATTAAACGCCTGATGACCAATAAAGTATTTCAAAAACTGTTGGCAGACCCTGTGGGCAAAGCGGCATTCGTGGAAGCCCTCAACGCGATGATTGCCGAATTGGACGACGTTGACGGAGAATAAAATTGTAATATCTCTAAGCAATTGGGTTTTCCAGTTAAAGAACCTAACCAAATAATCCACTATCGAAAAAACTATCCTCCATGGCACAGGAAGAACAAATACCTCAATCAAAAGAACTCGTCAAAGAGAAATCAGCGCCGCGTCCTTTAACCCAGACAGTACAGCAGCTGACCAAATACGGCGGTTTTGAATTCATTAAAACCATCGTTGACGGAACCGAAAACATGGACCCCACCAAAAAGGCGCGGAAAAGCATGTTTTTGGAAGAGGAAGAAAATAAAGCCGACCGCAAAAAACTCAAAAAACGCCTTCAGGCGGTGGCCGACTTACTTACGGCCCACGACAACGTGGCCGATATGATTGCCGAAGCGGAGCAAAAAGCCACTTCGGCTAGCGAAACATTAAAAGCCAACCTACGCAATTGTCTGACCCAGACCGAAGAGTTGGAACGCTCTTACCGCTCGCTGGCTTTGTTTTTTGAGAATACTGCCGAAGAAAAAGTGAAAAATCTGGTACTCTTTGACGCTGGATTGGAGCACACTACCGATACCGACGGATTCAGCAACCCGACGGGTATTTTTGAGCAGGTAGCCAAGGAATTACGCGATAATTATGACCGTTTTGACCTGACCAACAACTATTCTCTGATTGTGTTGCCGGGTTGGTTGAAGAAAAATATCATCGTCGATAAATGGGCCGAACTGGCGCACCAAAACAAAGTAATGATGATTACGGATTATCGTCACCTCGATAGCGCCGAAGACGTAGAGGCCATGTTTGACCGCGATAAGCTGACTGGCTCAGACCCGCACAAAGCGCACGTGATGATGCCTTGCAACTGGGTAGTGGGCCGCGAAGCCAATACCGAAATCGGCGAAGAAGACCATTTGTTTATTCCTCCTTCAATGGCCTTGGCGGGCTTGCTTTGGGGGGGCAACATTGCCCAACCGTCGGCGGGATTGGCCAATGGAAAACTCAAAATGGCGAGTGGAACGCGCTTCACAATGCGTAAAAACGAAGTGGCGCAATTGGAAAACAGAGGTCTGATTCCGCTGATTTATGAGTGGGGGCGCGTGGTGCCGCAGTCGGCCAAAACCCTCTTCGACGGCGACAACGTGGGCTTACAAACGTACAGTGTGGTACGTGTGTTTGACTGGATTGGCAAAATCATGCAAGATTTTCTGAATCGTCGTACTTTTGAGAACATCGACAATAAGATGTTGGAAGACATCAAAAAGCAGATATCGAAGTTTCTGGCGGAGATTCGTGGACCGGGCAAAATCATCGAAGATTATCGCAATCTGGAAGTAAAGCGCCATCCGCAGAAGCCTACGCACGTGATTGTGAACATGGATTTGAAGCCTTTCTTTCCCGCCAAAGTATTTGCCATCAACATGACAGGTACCAAAGGGGATTGGGATTCGGAATTGAAACCGTAATAAAGAGCGGTTCAGAGGTTTTAACGTAATCGCTAAAACCTCTGAATCATCCTCAAATCAAAAACAAATATACTTACGCAAATGGGACAGCCCGCCGCACGAATGCTTGATACTGCCGGTCACGGTGGCTTTATAGCAATGGGTTCAGCAACTGTCTGGATTGGTGGAGCAATGGCTGCTCGCATGGGTGACCCCTTAATTTGCCCCGGATTTGACGGCCCTAAGCCGCACATCATGGGTAACATTATGAAAGCCTCTACCACCGTAAAAATTGACGGTGCATTTGCCGCCCGCCAAGGCGACCCCACAGGATGCGGCGTTGCTGGAATGTCAGGAAAAGGACTGCCAGCGGCCACGGGCCCTTCTGTACCAGGAAGTTTCGAAAAGAAAGGGGCGGTGGTGGGCGATGGCGATGCTGGGTTTTTGTGGGGGCAAGTATCAGGATATAGTAATGAAGACGGTGCGCAAGGAATTGCCAAAGGCTCAGTAGAGCACGTAGAAGGCAAAACCACCGTTGGTGGAACAACCCTTGCAGGCTCGGCAGACGGACTAACTGGTACCGCTGAAGGTCACATTGGAACAGGGTCGGTGGGAGCAAGTGCCCAAGGTTCAGTCGTTACCGTTCAGGGAAGTGCTACCGATGCAGAGGGAAATAAAATAGGAGGTCAAGGTGGTCTCTTTAACGCACAAGGAGGAGGAGATGTGCTTCTAGGAACCGACGGACGAAGAACTGGGGTGGCTTTGGGGGGAAGTGCACAGCTTAGTGTAGCTGAGGGCCAAGTAGATGGTACTAGCGTGTACAATATTCCGTTTACCGACTATACCTTCAACGTAGGAACAACCGTGGGAGGTTCGGTAGGCTCAGTAGGAGTAGCGGCCAATGCGGGTGCTTACCATGATGCTGCCGACGACCGGTTTCACTTAACAGGAATGATTGACATTGAAGCCGTGATTGGCGCAAAACTGGGACTGGATCTCAGTATTGGCAAAAAAGCTGCCCCGTCGGGTGGTGGCGGCGGTGGTGGCGGTACGCCAGGAGTAGGTGTCCCCTTAACGCCAGGAACAATTATTATAGGTTGCCCTACCGTATTGATTGGTGGCTAAAATTGACATACAAAAAATGGATTTATATTTTCCAACGGAGCTAAATGCAGCAGCCATTCGTGGTGTTAGATTTCAGGAATGGAACAACGATGAGCATCGTTTCAACCTGCTGAAGTGTACCGTTGCCATACCTGATTTTCTGTTCCTGTTCAAATCAAATCCTAATCCACCCGTACCTGCAGTTCCATTCGTAGATTTAGGATATTTTAGAGACCGTACTGAAAATCAAACGTTTGAAATAATAATTCAAGCGGGAGCTATCCAACACGAAATTTCGCTGAATGATTATTACGCCTACTTGGCTACGCTCAGTCAGGAAGAAATAATGCAGCAACGACTCATTGATAATGATACCGAAAAGCCCGATATACTGCTTTCAAAACGCTTTTCGGATGGGCAAACGTGGATTACGCGCCGAACGGGCTATAAAGTATGGATGGAACACGGTGCGTTTGTGGTGACCCTTAACTTGGCTTGTAATCAAAATTATTATTACCAAAACGCCGATTTGTTCTATTATATCCTTTCGACGTTTAAACCATTGTATAAGCCTGAATATCAACTGGCTGAAAGGCTCAAGCTGGTTACTAGACGCTACCCTGTCGATTTTGCTACCTATGTGCCTATGTCATGGCATGAAGTGCATCATCACAACGATACCATGGACGAAATGAGGGCCTGTTTTACCAAAACCTTCAAAAATCAAGTATCGGGAGCCTTGACCATCAATGCCGTGAGCATGAAACAGTACCCAACCTCAGAAGCGGTGCTTTGGGAATATTTGAGACCCTATTTTGACAAAGGATTTGATTTTAACACCATCCGTTTTCAGGAGGCCGCCGTCTTTGAAGGATTCAATACCGTAGCCGACAGCATCAATTTTACGTACTGGTCAGGAGGCAATGGGATACAATACAATCTTACCTTTTATTTGGCACATAACTCCGATAATTGGTTTTACGTAGAAATGTTTGGATTGGCAAAAGTGCAGGATTTTGACTCTTGGGCCATCAATAAAAGGGCGTTACAACTCCTGATTCAAAATTTTAAAACTGTTTAACTACGCATGAATGAGCGACTGCTTGATTATCGGTTTTATGGGACAGGTGCTTTCCTCTCATTCGTAGCTCTGATTGTTTTACCCTTGATTTTTGGAAGCCTGTATTATTATTATGTGCATGGCAGTTTTGAAGGGCTGGATACTAACAAACCCATTGATGAGCGCTCTAAGACTTTGATTATCAGGATTGTGTTGGTGGTGATGTGTGTCTTGTTTTATTTCTTGTCCATCATGCTATTTGCTTTTTTGATTGAAACTTTTCTGAAAGCACAACAAGGAATCAATAACCAAAATCACCCAACGGCGGCTTTTATTGCCGAAAACAAGCACCGAATCATCGGACTCATACAGAAAATAATACTGGTAATCTCCATCATTGGAATCGTTCTTTTTCAGAGATTATACAGATGACAATCGCTTTTTAATCACTCTTTTCACTTTTAACAGTTCAATTTAAAACATTCTACTAAAATGGCACACAAGGCAACCATCAAAATCGACGGCACTGAATTCGAAGTATTGCATTGTTCATACTCGTTTCATCAGCACGTAAACCCCCATACCAACGAAACTACTTCAGAAGTATTTGGTGGCAACATCGACGTAACCATCGAAACCCGTAACGCAAATGCGAAAATCATTGAGTTGATGACCCTCCAGCACAAAGACGACATCGACGGTGAAATCAAATTTGTGAACCAAAAAGGCGAAGAACTACGCACCATCAAGTTTAACGATGCCTCGGTGGTCAACTTTAGCGAAACCTTCAATCTGGCAGGAGCGGGCACAGGAACCCAAACTTTTACCATCTGCTCACGGGATTTGGACGTCAATGGGCAAAAATTGAAATTGAAAAGAGAGTAGCCTCTAAGCCTTTGGTTGTGCCGCATTCTGCGAAATAAACCCTCGCTAATGTGGCACAACTGCTTTTTTGATAGATTGATACTTTTTATTTTTAGCAAGTTACACGTTACATCATGGCTCTCACCAATACTTTTACTGCCAGCACTGAAATCACCATCAACGGTGAAACCATTCGGCGCGTCAATCACCTGCGGATTGGTCAACGGTTTGAAAGTCACCACGATTTCGAAATCAGCGTGTCGCCTGATATGCTCGCCAATCGATTCATAAAATTGAAAGAACTGGCAGAAAAATTTGTGGGGAAAACGGCCGCCATCACCCTGCGTCAGGGGCGGTTAGGTGTAACTGAACAAACACAGATTTTTTCGGGAATCGTCACATCGATTCGGTTGGTTAAGGGACAAAGTCAATCGAGTACCTACCTGATTTCGGGGTTAAGCCCAACCATCCAATTGGCTGCTGGGGTCACAACGCGGAGTTTTACTGACAAATCGCTGATGGATATTGTTACGCAGGTTCTTTCTCCTTTTCCGTTCGCTACAAGTTTGGCCCCTACCAACAGTACGCCCATTCCTTACGTGACGCAATACGAAGAAGATAACTTTCATTTTTTGCAACGCTTGGCCGAAGAGTTTGGCGAATGGATGTTTTATGACGGCAGATCGTTGATTTTTGGTAAAAGTATTCGAGAAACCTCCCCCACGGTAGCCTTGACCCACGGCACCAATCTGTTTGATATGGAATACGGATTGCGGGTAACACCCCTCAATTTTAAGGCATCTTATTTTAATTATGAAGCGTTTGATTTATTTAGAGCAGACTCGACAAGTGAGCAGGTAGAAGGGCTCAGCTCTTTCTCTCAAATGACATTTGACCGCTCCAAAGAAGTTTTTGCGGATGATTTGATGAATATTAATTTCACGGACCATGCCAGTGAAACCAGCCTTAAAACAGCTGTTAAACTCAAGAGAAGTGAGCAGGCCAACAAATTGGCGGTGTTTACGGGGCGCAGCCCCGAAATGGAGATGAAAATAGGCGGCTTAGTGACCATCACCGAGCCAGTGTTTATAGATGGAATACGTACGGATACCATTGATTACGGCACATTTGTGGTGACGAGACTTAATCATTTTGTCGATGCACGTGGCGTATATCAGGCTAATTTTGAGGCTGTTCCGCAAGATAGTACGTTTCCGCCCGTTGATTATCGTATTGTGACGCCCGTAGCTCGGCCACACATCGCGCAGGTAAGAGACACCAAAGATCCCTTGAAATTGGGACGGATAAAAGTGCAATTTGGATGGCAGCCTGAAGGTGAAACAACGCCTTTTATTCGGGTTGCAAGCATGATGACTGGTCTCTCAAAAGGGTATTTTATCCCCGAGGTGAGCGATATGGTGATGGTGGACTTTGAGTTTGGCAATCCTGATTTACCTTATGTAAGTGGCAGTTTATACGCCAATGACGGAGGCCCTCGAATGCCCGGTGATGTATTGTTTAAAGAAGATAACCACATCAAGGGGATTATTACGCGAGGCGGGAATCATATTATCATTGATGATACCGAAGGCAAAGAAAAGATTAAGATATTCAATAAAGCCAATAAAAATCAAATTGAACTATCGCTCGATGGAGGCTCGCATATTAACATCAAAAGCCAGGGAACGGTCAATATCAGTGCTGGTACCATTAATATGAATGCCGAAGAAATTAATATAAAAGCCTCAAAAGCCATTGATGTGGAGAGTAAAGGATATGCCTTGGTTCAGACAAAAGATAACCTTACCATGGGTGCTGATACAGGAAGCGTACAAATGTCATCCAACAGCAGTAGTGCCCGAGTGGTCGGTAAAAGCACAACGATTGAGTCGTTGAGCGAAGATATCAATATCAAATCTGCCGCCAACGCATTGGTGGAAGCAAAAGTCAATCTTGACCTAAAAGGTGGACCGAAAGCGACATTAAAGGCGGCAATGGTTGAAATCAATTAACGAATAAGCATGGCCGACGAATATTACCCCGTTCCGCCCTCGTTTGGGGCACTGATGAAGCGCCAATTCACCGAAAAAATTTCGGTGGAAGATTCCATTGCCCAAAATATATCGCTTTACTTGGCTTCCAAACCCAAGGAGTTTCATTTTGACCATAATTACGGATGCAACATTCATGGCTATGATTTTCGGCAATTGAGAGATACGCCCAGCAAAGACCAAATCAAACGGTCGGTGGAAGAATACCTCAAAAAATTTGAACCGCGAATTACGATTATTAAAGTTGATATTGAAATTACGGATGTAGAAGAAAAAGTAGAAGGTGGAAGCCCCCGCATTTGTCGTTATATTCAGATTGTCATTTCAAGTACGTTGGTGCAGACACAAGAACGCTTGAAAGACATGAAGTTTCGATTAGTAAGGTACTCTTGAGGTAAACGGCTCACCCATAACCCCTAACTATGTACAACGAACCCCAACGATACAAAACCCGCGAACAAATCCGAAGCGAAATGATTCGGGAAATTGCGCGTTTGTGGCATTATGACGAAAGCGATTTGGCCATCGAGAGCTTTGATCCGCTCGTCGGGATGCTATTAGGCGCTTTTGCCACGGGGCTCGAAAATGTTCATCACGAGTTAGATAATTCGCGGAGCCGGGTAGTGCAGCGCTTGGCCCACTTGCTTACGCCAGAGGTACTTACGGGGCCACAACCCGCCCATGCCATGATGAAAGCCGGCATCCTTGACCCTACTTTCGATGTGTTGCCAGAACATACCTTCAGCTGCGCTTTGGCAGGAAAAGAGTTTTTTTTCTCGTCGGTGGGGCAGTATACGCTGCATAATCTCCGATTGAATACCGTCATCATGCAAAGCCGCATCCGAGAGATGGGTATGGGAGGCGCACCGCGTGAGTTTTTTATGGACCAAGCGTTGCCGTTGGATGAAGTCTGGATTGGCCTATCTTTAAACGAAGAATTGGAAGCCCTTGAGGACCTGGCGCTCTTTTTTGATTGGCGCAATGACCCCTCACGCGTAACCCATCTGAGCCGTTTATTGGACGTACGGATGTTTACCGACACCGAAGAACTTCAGGTAGTGCAGGGGTTGGTAAACAAAAAACCTTTTGAGGGTCTGGCCAATGAACTGGGCGCTTCGGCCCGGATTGAGCGGACGGTACAACGTCAATACGACGGGCAGGTACTAAGCGTTAGCAGCCGCAATCGACTAACGGGCCAAGAAATTCCAATGCAAAGTCAAAAGAAAAAATATCCCGAAGCCATCGCCTCTTTCCTGCGCCCTGATGAGCTTCAGCGGTATTTTGTGCAAGAATTGTTTTGGATAAAAATCAAATTTCCCGGTGCGTTATCGCCAGAAATTTTGTCACGTATGTACCTCGATGTAAACGCTTTTCCCGTGGTCAACCGTCGGGCAGTTACTAATTTTCAGGAATTGCGGGCGTTGTTTAATGTATTTCCCATTCGTACCGACGAAACTGATTTTTTTCTGGATATGATTGAGGTTGAGACTCCTACGGGGGTCAAACTCGTCAACGTGCAGCAGTTCAATCGAGAAACAGGTAATCAATATTTGCTCCGACAGGGTGGAGTGGCGCGTTTTGATGAGCGCGATGCTTCCGAAATTTTGTCGTATTTAGTGGATTTACTGCGGGACGAAGGAGCCATGTTTATGGCCTTGGGGCGCGGTGAAATCGAAAACGACGTGGAAGAAATTAGGAAGCGGCTAGAACGCATCAGCAACATTATTAAAAAAGATAATTTTCAAAACTGGTTTATCAGCGCTAAAACCACCGAAAAAAACGGGCGACTCAGCGTGCGCTATTGGACCACGAAAGCAGATGCCGCCAACAACCTCGCATTTGGCACAAAACTCACGCGAGACCGCGCAAATATTGCTTTTACGGACGACATAACCATGCTCCTCACCACCACCAAAGGCGGGCAGCGCCCGTTGCAGGGAGACGATAATTTACCCGTTTTCAAAAAAGCAATCCTCACCCGGGGGCGCGCCGTGACGATGGAAGATTACAAAGCGGTGTGTTTTGCCGAACTGGGCGATAAATTAAAGCGGGTGGAAATCAGCAAGGGTTTCAGCATGGGAGCGTCTCAGTATCAGGGGCTACAGCGAACTTTGGACATCAATCTTACGCCTAATCCTGCTAAACCTCTTCCGCCTGAGCAATGGTCGGAGTATAGTTTACGCATCAAACATTTGTTGGAAGAACAGTCGTCGGGCGTTTTGCCCATTCGGATGTTGGTCAACGGAACAGTGACGTAAGTGCAGGTCGATTTCTGACTTCATACTTTCAAATTCTTACCTCCACCTTCCTTTTAAGCAACCAAGCCACTAAAATCACCCATGTCACCCGAAGAACTCAAATCAGCGTTGGATCAATTGCCCGTCAGGCGGCTTCGGGTAGAGGCCGTGGTGGACGAATTGATTGCGAGCGGGTTTTGTCGGAAAGAAGAAATTGTTATTTATCCCGAGCGCTCATCGGCGTATTTTTACGAACGGGATGTTTCAGAAATAGAGGAAGTATTCAACGAACTCACCGGAACATCGTGGTACCGGGTCAATACCCCCCGCGATGGTCTGTACGACACCTTGCCTGAGCGCCTTTTTCACCGCCCCACTGGCCGCAATAAAACCGATGAGCAATGGGAGGAGATTCGGAATGAAGAAGAACGACAAGAAGACGATGCCCGGCAGTTTTTTCTGCCGTTCGACAACGCCATCACCCATCAACGGGTGCGCATTGAGCAGTTTGAAAAACAAGCGTTGGCGGGGCAGGATAAAGGTTTTTTGAAGGAGTTTTTAGCCGTTTTTTGGCCGGAAAGTGCCCACTTGTCCTTGACAGATAATCAGCAAGCTTCGTTGTTCCAAATAACGACCATTGCCCACAAAGCCGCGGGGAATTTGGTGTGGATGCGCGATTGTTTTGAGCAATTGTTGGGTGATTCGGTGGAACTGGACTACGAGTCACTTGTTCAGGCACTACCAGTTGATGCCCCTTTTGTGCCACTGGGAGAGGCCGCTTTGGGCGTGGATACGGTCATTGCCACTCCTTCGTTGACCGACCATTTCCTTTGTTTGAAAATTTCCATCGGCCCACTCTCAGCCAACCAAATGGAAGGGTATGTTCCAAATGGTAGACAACGAAAAATGGTCGATTTTCTGGCTGGATTGTTAGTGCCGATTGAATTGGATTGGTGGTTGGAATTGCTACCCCAAAAATCTGGTGATGGATTTCAGTTAAATAAGGGAAGTCAGGCGGCATTATTAGGTTTTACGACGGTTTTATGAGTATTTTTAGTGAAGAATGGAGACTAATTTCAAATTCAGTAATTAATCAATTGTAGGAATGTCGTCAACAATACTTACGCTTTTAATCGGAAATATTGTCTTTGGAATTGCCAATTTAGGGATTGTTGCCTATTTAAAATCATCGGCGATTTTCTCCCAAAAATTGTTGATGCACGTGCTCATTGTCTTTGCTCTGTTTGCGGCATTGGGAGGAATTGTTAGTCAAATAGCGTCGCTGTCGTTGGGTTTTATTGTGTTTGAAACGGGCGCTTTGATTTTGGGTGTTGTCTTTTTACTAACGGCCTACAAAAACTTTTCGACGTGGCTAGTACGTAAAGAGTTTGCCCCCGGATTTTGGTTGTGCGTCTCACTCATGTTTTTTGGGATGGGGGGGTTCATCCTTTCATATTCCCTCATTTCCAAACAAACGGGGATGCTCATTCCGTATCTTTCGCTGGGCGCTTTGCGGTATTTGTTGCCTTATGTGTTTATTAAATCATATGATTTCTGGACGGCTATACCGCCGAGTGTTTATCGAAAATGGTATTATCCCATCACAACGCGTGTACCTGGGATTGAACTGCGAAATACGATGCGGGTCAAGGTCAGAATCAGCAAGAAACCCAATGATCCCACGTGGGAAGGCCACGAATTTGAAGCGCCCCAAGATCGTACTTTGGGCGAATGGCTGCATTATATGATGAATTTGTACAATACCAAAGTCGACCCCAATAACCCTATCTTGTTTGAAGATATTCAAACGGGCCGGGCCGTGGGGTGGGTTTTTTATACCTCCTCGTTTTGGGGGTTATTTAAAACGTACCTTGACCCTGAAAAAACCTTTATTCAAAATAACATAACCACGAGCACACCGATTATTGCGCGTAGTTATACCGATTAAACCTGCGTATGGCAACTCCAACTTCAAAGCATTTACCGATCAACTGGGTGGACGGGATGAAAATCACCAAAGACCACCTGTTGGGCAGTGATTTGGCCGCAATCGACGCAATGTGCGATGTGGCCCGTACGCACTTAAACGCCCATACTTACGGCCTTCTGCCTTCCAACGACGGAAAAGTGTGTCAACTGAGCCAAAACGGCAATGAACTGACGCTGCCGTTTTGTCGGGCTGTTACGCCGGGCGGCGTTCGCATTGAATTCCCCGCTTATGCCAGTCAACCCTCATTGACCTGCTCGCTGTCAAGTATTCAAAACGAATTGCTCAATGAGCGCAGCACGGAGTTTTATGTGTTGCTCATTGTTGACCCCACCAACGTAGTGCCGTTTGGCGAACCTGACCCCAAGGAATCGCCGCTGCGTTTGCCTTATTGGATGCCCTCGCTCCGATTGGCCGTGGCTACCGCCGAGCATATCAAGCACAATACCTCTGGTATTCATCATTTGGTGGTTGGAAAACTCAAAAAAGTAAATCAGCAATTCAACCTGCTATCGGAGTGGGAATACGTGCCACCGTGCATGAATATCAGTGCCCATCCAACGTTGATGTGGTACTATGACCATTTTGATGCCTTGATTGGGCAGATTGACAAAAACGCCGAGACCACCGTGCAGAATGTGTATTTGAAAGCGCAGGACGATTGGTCAAAAAATGTGGGGATATTGGCCCAAAAAGTCATCCTGCACATAGCCGACTCGTACGACCATTACCGTTTGATACTCAATGAATCATCGCCTGCGTATTTTGTGGAATATTTCGCGCGATTTGCCCGGGTTTTTATGGGCACACTGCGTTGTTTGCCCCAACGTAACAAAGAATACATGTACAATTATTTTGGACAACGTTTTGGCGTAACGCAGGCTTCGTTTGAGGCAAAACTCAATTTGTTGGTAAAAATTCAGTACAACCACAACGACGTCGTTCCTGCTTTTGCGCTCATCAAAGATTTTCTGGACAATCTCAACGCCATTTTTAATGAATTAAGCGGCCTTGAATACGTCTACAAAGGCGATAGCGACGGCGGGTATCGCGGACGGGAGCAATACCGCTCGTAAAATGAGAAAGGTTAAAAAAGTGTCTGCGTGTAAAGAAATGGCATGAGCCTTCATTAAGTGTTAATTACAAAGGTTAAATCGGTCACCGAAGCATGAGCCCTTTTCTAAAATATATTTTGGTTAGTTTGCTGCTTTTTGGGTTGCTGACGGCCATCAGTTACCGTTTTCTAAACCCACGCTCGGCAGGCAAAGCGGCGCTCTCTTCCCAAACGGAGGCGCGGTTTTTGACGGATGTACAGTTGTTGGATACCCTTTATCGTTCGTTCAGGATGACCATCAAAGGCACCGATTTGAGTGCCTTGGCACAAACAAAAAGTAATCTTCAAGAACAACTTACTGCAATGCAAAAACGTCCCGCAGAGGCTACGGTGCTGGATACCGTTTTCAGACGCGTAGTTCGCAACTATAAATTTCTGATACTGGTCAATGAAGAAGCCGTTGCCAATCAAAAAGACATAGTCGCTAAAAAACAGGCGTATAAAGACCAAATTGAACGTTTGACGCAAGATAATCAATTTTTGAAACTCCAGATTGCAACCATGCAATCACAGCCGCCACCACCGCCCGTTGTGCCCATTAAATAAGCGCGAATATGGCATCGTGTGTGCGTGTTTAATTTTGTCCTCCAGATTCGAATTCCTAAAATATGAAAGCCCTTAACACTGAAATACGCCGTTCTCGCATTATGTACTTCTGGGCCTGTTATGCGGGCGTTGTGGTCTTGCTGGGTATTTCAATCTATCTTAATCTGCGTAAAATCCCTGAATTAGCCCTGCAACGGAATCAATCAACCGAAACAGAAATCAAGGGTTTTTTGGTCGAAACTGACCGCTTGGATGATTATATCGAAGTGCTGACCAAAACAAAACCGTTTTCTGCCAAGCAGTTACAGACTGTTTTCGGATTTATCACTAAACTTCAGCAGCGATATGACAAACCACTTTTTAGGTCTGTACTGAAAAGTTACGAGGCTTATTTGACCGATTTGGGCAATGCTAGGTTGATACAAGACGATGAATGGAAACAACTCACGGATAAGTACGGTCAGTTGGTTCAGGAAAAGCAAAGCCTTGAACTGCGGCTCCAACAACTTGAACAACAACGCATTCAACGTTAAATGGTCAGTTTAGCGTTAAATTTACCTCTGTAATTGTCACGATATGATTCGCCTACTGTTTGTTTTTGGTTGTATCCTTTTTTCGGTCGCAGCGGTTGCTCAAAAAGTAACTTTTGATGACTACAAAAAACGGGCAGATGCGTGTTTTAAGAAACTGGATTATCAATGCGCTAAAGAAAATTATGAACGTGCGTTGCGCATTCGAAACGAAGAACCTTACTGTAAAAGCCAACTCCAGAAAGCCATCAAAGCGTTGGCTCAGAAAACTAACGCTTCCGTTACGCCCAATCCCACCTCATTTCCCCGAAAAAATACAAATTCAACCCCTGTACCCGAAAAAAACGTAAGCCTCGCGGAATTACCTGATTTTGTACTCGTAAAAGGTGGTACATTTTCAATGGGGGACGACAAAGGAGCCATTGATGAGCGTCCCGTACATTCCGTAACCCTCGCTGATTTTTACGTGGCAAAGCATGAGGTGACGGTTGCTCAGTACCGTACATTTGCCAAAACTACTGGAAAAGTCATGCCCGCACCGCCCAATTGGGGTTGGCAGGATGAGCATCCTATTGTTGGGGTTTCGTGGGACGATGCCATGGCGTATTGCGAATGGCTTTCAGGACAGCTAAAAAAAAGAGTTCGTCTTTTGACCGAAGCCGAATGGGAATACGCAGCCTGCGGTGGTGCGGCTAAAGATGCGGTTGCTACCGAAGAGTTGGGGTGGTATGCTGGAAATACCGATGGAGCGGGAACAAAGCCCGTCAACACCAAAAAAGCGAACAAGCTAGGACTGTTTGACATGGGTGGAAATGCCGCCGAATGGTGCGCCGACTGGTACGATAAAAATTATTATGCCAACAGCCCAAGTACTGCACCTGCTGGCCCACCGCAAGGAAGCGGTCGAGTGGTGAGAGGCCGCTCGTTTGGCGACGAACCCAAACCGCTTACGTTTCGTTACGGATTAGCACCTGCGTCCAAAAAAAATACGGTAGGTTTTCGGGTGTGTTATGAGTAATTGATGTATACTAAAATAGGCTCGATATGCCCGATGTAATTCTTTTTGACGGTGTTTGTAATTTCTGCAACGCGAGTATCAACTTCGTCATCGACCGTGATGCCGCACGAAGGTTTCGGTTTGCCTCGTTACAATCCGATTTCGGTCAACGACTCTTAGCCGATAATCAGCGCCAACTGACTGATTTTGACACCGTGCTTCTGCTAAGAGACGGGAAGTTATACGAAAAATCGGATGCGGCACTGGAGATAGCGCGTTACTTGAAAGGCTGGTCTTGGCTGTATCTGTTTCGCGTCGTTCCTCGTTTCATCCGTGATTTCTTCTACGACATCATTGCCAAAAATCGCTACCGACTTTTTGGCAAGAGCGAGTCTTGCCGTATCCCCACGCCCGAAGAGAAAAAATTGTTTGTGATAGAGTGAGTTAGGGAGGGAGTGATTAAGTTTGCAGTCATTAATTCATAATTCACTCAATAATAACCTTAATGAAAGCATACGTTTTCCCCGGCCAAGGCTCTCAGTTCATCGGAATGGGCAAAGATTTGTACGAAAATAATGCCCAAGCCCGTGCGATGTTTGATAAAGCAAACGAAATTTTAGGTTTTGAGATTACAAAAGTAATGTTTGAAGGAACCGACGAAGAACTCAAACAAACCAATGTGACCCAGCCTGCTATATTTTTACATTCCGTTATTCTGGCTTCTACCATTGAAGATTTCAAGCCCGACATGGTGGCGGGCCATTCATTGGGAGAGTTTTCGGCGTTAGTAGTGGCGGGAGCTTTATCTTTTGAGGATGCCTTGCGGTTGGTCGCCAAACGAGCCGACGCCATGCAACGAGCTTGTATCATCACTCCGTCGACGATGGCGGCAGTGTTGGGTTTGGATGATGCTAAGATTGAAGAAATTTGTGCCTCGGTTGAAGGAGAAGTGGTTGTAGCAGCCAATTTTAACTGCCCTGGTCAGGTAGTAATTTCGGGGACGCATGAAGGTGTGCGCCTCGCAGGTGAAAAATTGAAAGAAGCAGGTGCTAAGCGCGTATTGCCGCTCCCTGTGGGTGGGGCGTTTCACTCGCCGTTGATGGAGCCCGCTCGCGAAGAATTGGCGGCGGCCATTGAAGCTACTGCCTTTTCAGCCCCGCGTTGCCCCATTTATCAAAACGTAAACGCGCAGGCCGCTACTGAAGTAGAAACCATCAAAGAAAATCTGATTTCGCAACTCACCGCGCCCGTACGCTGGACCCAATCGGTGCGGGCCATGGTGGCCGACGGGGCCGTTGAATTCATAGAGTGCGGTCCTGGAAAAGTCTTACAGGGCTTGGTTAAGAAGATAGCGGCTGACGTTACCACGGCAGGAGTTTAAAATGTGGATAAAAAAGTTTGCATTTTTATTTCTCATAAACTCCCTGATTATCAATTCTAAAGACGCAGGCTTATTTTTTTTATCAGTTTTTTTTCAAAAACGACTTGACACGTAACCGATAAAGGGCTACTTTTGCACCACCAAAACGGAATTGGTGGATGGTGTAATGGTAACACAGAAGATTTTGGTTCTTTTATTCAGGGTTCGAGTCCTTGTCCGCCAACTGAAAAGCCTCGCAATTGCGAGGCTTTTTTTATTTTGGATATTTCAACTTCGAAAAACGCTGGAACCAGCACAATTTGGATCAAAACCAAAAGTTGTGGAGTAACTTAGATTAAGCATATATCTGAGTTAGCCGATACAGGAAGAATTCTACGTTTCTTACCCCTCTGAACTGACTTCTGAACGCTTTGATTTTGGC